>CAYNHQ010000004.1:0-107946 GCA_964397255.1 uncultured bacterium | reverse complement strand
CCTCACAGACCCCCGCCCCATCAACCATACAATGGAAAACAACAAAATCGGCTGACCGATCCCCTGCGCAAAACGTTGTGGGACAAGTCCGATGACTCCGGGATGAAATTCGCCCGAGGCTAAAATAATAGCAGGCACTCCCGCCGTGACTTGTCGTCGAACTTCCTCTTCCGTTTGCCGAATCATTCTATTTTGAATCAATTTTCGCTCGTTGTTCCATTCCTCCATTCGATCCGCTTTCTTTTCTGCGTGAGAAACATCTTCCGAAAGAAAAATTTCGAGCGCCTCATCCGCATGGCCCAAGCGTGCGGCCGCATTAATTCTCGGAGCTAGACGAAAACCGACATCTTCATCTTGAATCACCGAAACCTCTTTCAACCCCGAACGCGAACGCATGGCGAGAATTCCCGGACGACGCGACCTGGCAATTTGCTCCAGGCCGTGCGACACCAGAATTCGGTTTTGACCTCGCAATGGTGCCATATCGGCCAATGTTCCAAGCGCCACGATATCGAGAAGTTCTTTTAAATTTGGCTCAGATCTTGACGCAAAAAAACCACTCTCCCGCAGTTCGGCCCTCAGAGCCGCCGCAAGCATGAATGCCACTCCCACTCCGGAAAGGTCCTCATGGCTGTCGCTCTCTTTGGACAATTTCGGATTCACAAGAATGGCGTGTACCGGAAGTTTCTCCGGTACCGAATGGTGATCGGTAACGATCGTCTCGATCCCCAGAGAAGACATCTGCGCAATTTCTTTGGCGCTCGAAATTCCGCAGTCGCAGGTGATTACGAGCCGAATTCCTTCCGACTTTGCGATTTCGATGGCGCGCGGTGAAATTCCATGGCCTTCGATTAATCGATTGGGCACGAACGGAATCACGCGAAGGCCAAGAGATCGGAAAAAGAGGGTGAGAAGTGCCGCCGAAGTGATGCCATCGGCATCGAAATCCCCATGGACAAGAATGGGTTCTTTGTTACGAACAGCTCTCGCGAGTCGTTTGGCAGCTTCTTGTCCTCCGTGAAGAGATTCAGGACCCACTAAATCCTGAATGGATTTCCGAAGAAATTTTTCCGCGTCGGAAGGCTCCGTTATTCCTCGAACCACCAACACACGAGCCACGGGAGGAGCCAACTCGAGTGAGGAGGCAATCCGTTCTACCGCTGCTCGATCCGCATCGGCAATGATCCACTTCCCGGTCATCTTACGACTTACGCCGCGAGGCGCTTTTTCTTGTCGATGAAATTACGAAGGTAAATGGTGACCGGCGCAGCCACAAAAATAGATGAGTAGGTTCCCGTAACTACGCCTACCGCAAACGCGAGAGCAAAATTAAACGTGACCGGACCTCCCCAAATGAGAAGTGAAATCGCCGCTACAAAAGTGGTGAGTGACGTCAGTATTGTTCGACTCAATGTTTCGTTCACGCTCTGGTTAATCACATGTGGCAAGTAAGGATCGCTCATCTTCTTTAAATTCTCCCGAATCCGATCATAGACCACGATCGTATCGTTAATGGAGTATCCCACCAGCGTCAGAACGGCGGCCACGGTCGTCAAATCAAATTGCAATCCAAAAACTGAAAATACACCGAGAACCAAAATGGGATCGTGAAACAGGGCGATAATGGCCCCCACACCGAAATCAAAATCAAAACGAAACCACACGTATATCAAAATAAAGAGCATCGAGAGAAGAGTCGCACCGATGGCCTGGTATCGGAGTTCTTTCCCCACTTTGGGCCCCACCTGTTCGATTTGAAGAACTTCCAGTTTGTCTTTTCCGAAAGTGGTTTTGAGAATATCGACCATTCGGGTGCCCACACTCGCGAACTGAACGAGATATTCGTTGGCACTTTCTTTTCCGAACCGTTCAACCGAGGCTGCCGAGATATCTTTCAAATTCGCGCCATTGACCCCGTCGCGAATTTTCGCAGGATCCACAGGGGAAGTGAATGTCACATACATCCGGTCCTCCGAGAAAACGAGTCTCGCCGTTGAACCGGAGGGGGCAACTTTGTTCAATGCCGATTGAAGCTGCGCTTGAAAAGGCTTAGCGTCCGTCTCATGGCTTCCGATACGAATCAAGTATTCGCCGGCGCCCTGTTCACCATAACCCTGGACCATCGGTTCGCCTACACCCGCCTTTTCAAGCACCTCACGGATATGGGCGGCGGATGGCTTGTCGGTGAATCGAACATGAAGTTCCGTTCCCCCGGTGAAGTCCACGCCATAATTGAGTCCTTTGGTAAAAAGTGAAACCAGCGAAAGGATCATGATTCCCACGGACATCGTGAAAAAAATCGGCGCGCGCTTCATAAAATCGAATTTCGTGCCGGAAGGAATAACTGCGAAGAAAAGTTTGGCCATTAGATCGACAACTTTTGTGGCTGAAATTTCACGACCGCCCAGTCAAAGGCAAGACGTGTAAACCATAGCGCGGTGAAATAGTTCGCTATCAAACCGAAAATAAGGGTAATGGCGAAACCCTTGATGGGTCCGGTTCCATATTGCAGGAGAACCACCCCCGTAATAATCGTCGTGATATTGGAGTCGATGATCGTCAAATGGGCGCGGTCGTATCCCGCCTCAATGGCCGCCTTCACCGATTTACCGGCGGAAAGTTCCTCTCGTATTCGTTCATAAATAATGACATTGGCATCCACCGCCATACCAATGGAGATTAAAATTCCGGCGATTCCAGGGAGGGTTAGCGTAGCATTGAGCGCACACAATGCGGCGATGGTAAACAGGACGTTGAACAAGACGGCAAGATCCGCCAGGACTCCCGAAACCCGATAATAAAAAGCCATGAACGCCACCACGAGCAAGACGCCGATCAATACCGCCTTGGCTCCACTTTCAATCGAATCCCGACCGAGCGATGGACCCACGGCGCGATTTTCTAGGATTTCAACGGGGGCTGGAAGAGCTCCCGCGCGAAGAACCAAGGCGAGATCTTTGGCTTCCTGCAACGTTTCATTCCGAGGCTTGAGCGCGCCCGAAAACGTAATCTCGGCTCGTCCCCCCGCAATCCGGGCCTTAATCTGGGGGGCCGATTGAACCTGATCATCTAGAATAATTGCGAGCTGCTTTCCCACATTGTCGCCGGTTACTTTTTCGAAGACCTGCGCTCCACGAGGATTGAACTGCAGGTTGACCGTCGGCATGTTGTACTGGTCAACACCGATGTGGGCGTCGTCGAGCATGTCGCCTGTCAGAAGTGCCTCGCTTTTTAACAAATAAGCCTTCTGCACGACTTGACCTGAGGTCGAATCCTTATCTTCACTTAGCAACACCTGCGTGCCGGCCGGGAGCTTGTCGCTTAGAGTGCGATTGAGCGCTTCCGGTTTGAATTTGGGAGGCAGCGTCTTTTTGGCTTCAGTGACTAGATTTTCCAAGGCAACAGCATCCATGCTCACATCATCGACAATCTTAAATTCCAACTGCGCAGTACGTCCCAAAACCGCTTTAGCTCGCTCCGGATCAGCCAGACCCGGGAGCTGGACGACAATTCGATCTTTTCCTTTTGCTTGAATCGACGGTTCAGCGACGCCGAATTCATCCAGACGATCGCGCAGCGTGCCCAGCGCCTGATCGATAACCATCTTCTCGGCCTCCGCCCTTCGCTGATCAGTGATGTTGAGTGTAAATGTTCCCGCGGAAGTATCTCGGCTCTCCACGGACAAAACATTGAATTCATTTTGAACAAAATCTTCAAAGGCTTTCGACTTCGACGGATCCTTCAATTTGACGGTAATCGTCGTTGAATCAAAGGCCCGCTCTACGGAAGCCAGTTCCACGTCTTTTTTCGGCAAATACTCTTTCAGGTCGCGAATGTAGCGATCGGCTTCATTAAGCATGGCTCGGTTGAGGTCAATACCGAGAACCATATGAATTCCACCTTGAAGATCCAGTCCCAGCTGAACCCGCGAGCGCGGCAGTAATTTTTGAACCCAGGAGAGTTCAATTTCCTTTCCCTCATTCTTTTCCGGAGCTTCAAAAAAATTCGGAAGGACAAAGTAGAACGCGAGAAGCGTAGCCACCGTCGCGAGCGTCGTTTTCCAGCGCCAGGCGGAATCCATTTATGCTGCCACTGCCTCGGTCCCAGACGTTTTCCCAGCGATAGCCGTTTTGGCGACACGAATTTTAACTTTGTCCGCAATTTCAAGTGTGATGACTTTTTCGGTCACTCCAGCCACCTTGCCGTAAATCCCGGATTGGGTCATGACTTCATCTCCCTTCGCAAGGCTATCGATCATTTTCTTGTGCGCGAGCTCTTGTTTTTTCTGCGGACGAAAGATCATGAGATAAGCGATGCCCACGACAACGATCACAGGGAAAAGAAGCGATTGAAACATGGCGTTGGGTCCCTGCGGTGCAGCGGAAGGATTCGGCGCCATCGCGTAAACTTCTGAAATCATGGGATCCCTCTTCTACCGGAGCCCCCATTACGGGTCAACGAAACCAGCTCCACGAAAAGTGTTGCGAGCTTGGAGGAGAAGGGAAGAGAAAGTCTTCTCCTCAATGGCAGTTTGGATCTTCTTCATCCATGAGAAGTAAAAACAAAGATTGTGGATCGTATTAAGCCGAAGGCCGAGGATTTCTTCGCAGCGCTGCAAGTGGTGGAGATAGGCGCGGCTGTATCGTTTGCAAGTAAGGCACTCGCAGGTTGGATCGAGAGGACGGGGATCATCGCGATATTCCGCTCGTTTGATGGAAAGCGTTCCTTCAGATGTAAAAAGAGTTCCATTTCTGGCGTTCCGTGTGGGCATAACACAATCAAACATGTCGACTCCGCGTGCAACGCCTTCAATCAGATCGAGAGGAGTTCCCACTCCCATCAAATAGCGAGGCTGACCTTTGGGCAAAGCTTCCGCCACAATTGACACGGTATCCAGCATGGCATTCTTCTCCTCGCCGACACTTAATCCTCCGATGGCATATCCATCGCACTCGAGCGAAACGGTTTCCCGAGCGCTGAATCGTCGAAGATTCGGGTCGATTCCCCCTTGCACAATTCCAAAAAGTTGCTGATTTTTCCCACGGGGCGTGGCGCGCGCTCGTTTGAGCCAACGAAGCGTCCGCTCCGTCGCCTCGCGGACATTTGTCTCCGGCGCGGGAAGTGCCGGGCATTCATCAAGTGGCATCGTGATGTCCGAACCCAAGTTGGCCTGAATTTCCACGACTCGTTCCGGCGACCAAAAAATTTCAGTTCCATCCAAATGCGAACGAAATCGAACCCCTTCCTCGGTTACTTTTCGAAAGCCCTCGAGACTGAATACTTGAAATCCCCCACTGTCAGTCAAAATCGCCCGCGACCATTTCATAAAAGAATGGAGCCCACCGAAACGTCCGATGCGATCGTCTCCCGGCCGAAGCGCATTGTGATAGGCATTGGAAAGAATGATTTCGGCACCCAGGGCTTCGACTTCAAACGAATCGAGCGTTTTTACCGTCGCGTTCGTTCCCACCGGCATGAACACCGGCGTCTGAACTTCACCATGGGATGTGCCCAGAACCCCTCGCCTCGCCCCCGTTTGGGTGTCCACTGACAATAGGGTGAATGAGCTTCGCGACATCAGCGACTATACTATGTAAGCTAACCCTCTTGATTCGCAAACCTATCTTCGGGGGAAATTTCGGATGAAAGATCATCAACGCGTAACCGGCCTAAATGGAAATGAAATATATTGCCTCGACAAACTGGGTTTTCGCGCCGGGCAGCTTTGTGTGGGGAATAGCGTGGTGGCCATAGGCTTGGCGGGTGGAATTGGCGCAGGTCTCTCTACCCTGGGGGGCGGAGAGGTTTCTCAAATCACCGAATTGGTGCACGACGGGCGTATGAGGGCATTCAATCGCATGATGGAAGAAGCCCGCAAATATGGCGGCGTGGGGTTAACGGGAGTCTCTTTCGATGTCGTCAACCATGGCGCGAACATTGAATTTCTCACGTTTGGTTCGACCGCACATCGGTTAGAGGGAGATCAATCCATCCAATTTTCGACGTCTGCAGATGTTCAACAACTGTATTGCCAAATGGATTCCGGATTCCAGCCACTACACTTCGTATTTGGAAATGTGGCGTACTCGATCGGATTGGGGGGAAATATTTTCGGAACCATGAAACGGTTTAGCCGTGGGGAGGTGGCAGAATTCACTGAAATTTTCGACAAGACTCGTCACCTCACTCTTTCGCGAATCCAGAAAGAGGCAAGGAATCATGGGGCCAACGCCGTCATTGGCATTGAAACCACCATTTCACCTCTTTTGGGAGCGCAAGAAATGATGATGGTCGGAACCGCATCCCATCATTCCGCCCTGGAAGCTTTTAAAGGTCGACCGGCCACTAGCGACATGACGAATGAAGAAATGTGGAACATGGTCAATTTGGGATTTCTCCCCATCCAACTGGTCATGGGAGTCTCCGTGTATTCCCTTGGATTTCGAGGCGGGATCGCGTCCGCACTGCAAACTCTTGGAGGGGGCGAGGTCACTGGCCTAACTGAAATGCTTTATGAAGCGAGGGAGAAGGCCCTCGAACGAATTGAGAGAGACGCCGAAAAATGCGGAGCCGACGAAGTTGTCGGAGTCAAAATTCGTGTTTACGACATTGGTGGCGGCCTGGTGGAATTCATGGCCATGGGAACAGCCGTGAAAAAGATGCCCGGAGTCACAACCAAATCACCTTCCTTGCCCCCCCAAGCCATCATTCAAGATCGAGAGACTTTTGTGGATAGCGTGCAAGGCAGCGTTACGGATATTCGGGCCAAAAAAATGGCATCGGCTCGCCTCGCGCAAAGGGGTCCCGTTTCCATCGTCTTTATCGTGTTTCTGCTTCTCTTTTATTTCATCCGCTTTTTCTTTTCACATGGATGAGCATCATGCGCAAATGAAGGGGCTCGCATGGATTTTGTTTACCCTATTCATGGCGCTTTTCTTTGGCGTCGGGCTTCCGCGCTTGGCGCGGTGGCTGCCCTGGTCGGTAGAAAAAGCATTGGCCCGAACGTTGGGTGGTTTTTCGGATCTAGGTGCGTGTAAAGGCTCGAAGGAATCCGAAGAATCTTTGACCAAATCAGTCGGACGAATTTACCCCCTCCTACCAGGAGACGAAGCCCTCCCCGTCCAAGTAGAAATTATCCGTGGAGATACAGTGAACGCGTTTGCTACATTAGGGGGAAAGATTTACGTATTCGATGGGCTTTTAAAGAAAAGTGAATCGGCGGAAGAATTTGTGGGGGTACTTGCCCACGAAATCGAGCACGTGAAAGAACGTCATATTATCCAAAGTGTCTTCACACGAATAATTACTATTGGATTGTTGCACTTCATTTTCTCCGGGGGCGGATACGGACCGGAAACTCTCCATTGGTTTTTAAATTTGAAATTTTCTCGATCCGAAGAAAATGAAGCCGACACTGGAGGCCTAGAACGTCTGGAGGTCGCGCATGTCGACCCGAGGGGAATCCACGATTTCTTTTTGAGACTTGAGAAGTCTGGCGGCATTCCAGCCATTTTGTCTGATCATCCCTCCAGCGCGGACCGCGCGCTCCTGGCAGAAAAGTACACAGGACTTCATTCGACGCCCGTTCTCACTACTTTTGAATGGAAGAATCTTCAACGAATCTGCAGCCCCGCGAAATGAAACTTATGCATGAGAAAGGTCGTTAATTTGCGAGCACAATTGATGTATTTGCGAATGTGGGAGAGTAGTTACTCACCCCTACCGGATCGGAGGTGACTGCTTGGTCGTCTGATCCATCGGGGAGCATCGAATGGATGTTCATTTCTTCCCCGATGTTCCCTCCCTTTATATAGTAAAGCCGACCGTTAAAAGGGAGCGCAGAATTGATTGCTGTCGCCGGTACACTGGAAAGAGTGGCCTTCGTGACCGCATCGATTTGGGTAAACTGGTTATTGGAATCGATGAACGAAATGGTGTCTCCCGACGCCGAATAGCGAGGAACTGTAGCCGCTCCATTGTACAAGGTGTCTACAGTGTCATCCGCAAGAAGTACTCGCTGGAGGAAATAAGAAACGATCGTCTCATAAACGAGCGCGGTGCCGTCGGGAGAGATGTTGAGCTCTTCGCTTCGCCACTGCCCGAAATGCACGATTCTTGATTGAGAGGAAGTCAGGTCAAGTTCCGAAATATTGCCGGGATATAAAGGAGACGTCATGTCGCTGGTAGAGCCAAGTCTCGTGAAATAAATTTTGGTTCCATCGGGACGGACAACAATAGAAAGAACTCGATCGGCGCCACTACTAAAAACGACGGACTCCATATTGGTTGCAAGCGCCCTTTTCACAATTTTATATCCGTCCGGGGATGGAGGAATGGAACGATCCGTGACATAAAAAATCAATGCGTTCGCTGTGGGATCAGGAGTGGGAGTAGGTGTCGGACCCACCACTACAGCCCCGCCATCCTTACCAAAACGTCCACAGGCAAGAACCAGAGAAACTAAAATGAGGCAAAAGGCTTGACGCACACAACCACAAATCGCAGAAGACGTGCCAATAATAGGTCAATCATTTCAGGTAGATCTTTATTTTATGTAGGCGAAATTTCGCCGACCAGGTAATTGATGCCCAATGTCTGCTATGCCGAGAAGAATGACCTTATTCGTAGTTCCATTCGTTTTGTTCCTTTCGGGCTGCATTGAATGGGGAACGCTTGTCGGAGAGGACGAGGTGAACCCCACACCCACACCGACCCCTACTCCGACCCCTCCCCCCGAATGGTTGACTGGCTTTGGCTCTGGCGCAAACGGGCTCAATGGTCCGGCCTATGCGATGGTGGAATTTGAAGGAAAGTTAATCGTGGGTGGGGACTTTACTCTCGCGGGTGGAATGGCGGCGAACAAAGTTGCGGCTTGGGATGGGTCAAGTTGGTCTCCTGTGGGAGATGGATTTGATCAACCCGTCCGCGCTCTGAACGTTTTTAGCAATGATCTCATCGCGGGGGGAGATTTCAATACGAGTAACGGCAACATACGAAAACGTGTCGCTCGTTGGAACGGCAATTCGTGGACTGCGATGGACAACGGTGTGGATGATAGCGTACGTGGCATCACGGTCGTCGGCACCAAACTCTATATTGTCGGAAATTTTCCCCATGCGGGAGCAACCCATCTGGACTATGTGGCCCAATGGAATGGGACTGCATGGCAGAATGTCGGGAGTGTCGGTCTCAATGGCGCCGGTTACGTGGCGACAACTTTTGAAAATCATCTGGTGGTTGGAGGGGGATTTTCTGAGGCGGGTGGAAATTCTGCCCTACGAATAGCACTCTGGGATGGGAGCAATTGGAGTTCACTCGGGAATGGTTTCGTCAATTACCCGGCTGCTCTAGCTGTCTATCATGGAGATCTTATCGTTGGAGGAAGTATGACAGCGACGGGGGCATCGCCGATCTATCGAATCGTTCGCTGGACGGGTACGACTTGGGCAAATCTAGGAACGGGGCTAAATGGGAATGTGAATGCCCTCGCCGTCTATAATGACCAACTCATTGCCACGGGCGCTTTCACTACCGCAGGAGGCAAACCCGCAAACCATATCGCCGCGTGGGACGGATCCAAATGGTCCGCTCTTGGCACGTCTCCATCCGGTGGCGGGTTAAACGATAATGGTACTGGCCTGGGGATCTTTGATTCCACGCTTTTTATAGGAGGAGACTTCACCTCGGCAGGGACCATCGCATCGGACCATTTCGCTGCCTGGGGCCCTCCCCCCTAAAAGATACTTTTTGCGAGGAAGGCCGATAAAAGATGCACAATTTCACAGGATCTGGCCAGCCGTAAAAAAATTAATCCATTAATATTAATAAATTAACTGGGCGCAATCTGGCTTGCCCCTTGCTTCCAATCTGGGGTCGAGAGGAGCCGTACAGATGACAAAAAAAATCTTACTCGGTCTGACCTTCATAGGGATTTTCTCCTGTGCGGGGCATAATCAGTTTACGACACCTGACGCTACGTCAGGATTTCAGTTATCCACTTCCTCGAGCGGGGGCCTATCCATGGCTGACACCTCTGGAACAAGCG
This sequence comes from uncultured bacterium, assembly GCA_964397255.1. Classification (GTDB taxonomy): domain Bacteria; phylum Bdellovibrionota_G; class JALEGL01; order JALEGL01; family DATDPG01; genus CAYNHQ01. The sequence continues at coordinate 97,901 of CAYNHQ010000004.1, read as the reverse complement.
CAAGCGATGGGGTTGTGGTGGGCGAATCGGGTAGCCCTTCGAACCCGGTCTTCAATCTACCCCCACCTCCAGCTGGTTCCGTGAGTGACGATAATCCCGTGGCGGGAATAAATCCCCCTCCGGGAGGTGTTTCGGGAGATGGCAGCCCAAGCGACAATCCCAACGGTGATAGCGATGGCGATGGCATCCCCAATGGAGATGATCATATAGATGGTTGTATTGACATCGTCTGTAAGTCCGACGGGCTCTCATCGGCGCGGGTTGTTCTCAACGACGATATCACCATCTGCGGGCCCAGCGACTTTGCGCGAGGCGGATCCAAGGCAAATGCAATCATTACGAAGCGAGTCAATTTCGAAAAGGAAAACAAACTCGATTTCTTTGTCGCCGGTAAGCCGGGTAGCCGTCTTACAGTACAGGTGTATGACTGTTCGAAGGATCCTTCAGAACTTCTACACACTTGGGTAATTCAGCGTACGACAGGATCTCCGAATACAGATTCTGTGAATTTCTAAGTTAGCGTTCACTCCTCCCAGAGAGAACCGGGGGCGGCGATATGCTCGCCGCCCCTTTTATTTTAATAACTTAGCTCATATTAATGCGTCGCGTTGCTATTGACACGCTGAAACATTCGGTTTATAAGCCTCCCCGGAAGATAAGAAGTCCCCTATGACGAACCAAATTCGATCTCTTTTAACGCTCCTCGGAGTCGCCGCCTTTGTGGCGATGAGCTGTAACGATGCCTATCAATTTTCCTTAAACGGCCGGAATATTTCCACACTCCACGTGTCGGAAAATGATAACGGAGGAATCAGCGTTGTGGACATCCCTGGGGATGAAGGGAACCCGAAGCCAACACCTACTCCTACACATACCCCCCCCAATGGCGGGACACCCACCCCGACAGTAACGCCGACCACCACACCTACAGTGATGCCCACGCCCTGTAAGGGCCTACACTGTTCGCCCACACCGACACCCACGCCATGTAACTACTATTGGTGTCCTTCGCCCACACCTACTGAAACGCCTACGGGAACCCCGACGGTAACACCGACTGAGACGCCTACGGTTAGTCCGTCGCCCACAGTCGAACCGACCCCTTCCGGTGAAATTTGCATCGATGTGCGTGTGACGGCGATCGGAGTTACATCCGCGTATGTCCGAATTAACGGTGTGGATATCTTCAGTGAAGATGACTTCCGACATAACAATAATTTCACGGAAACCCGTCGGACTACGCTCGCCATAGGTGATAATTCTTTCGACGTCAGCTATTCACTGCGTGGGTCACCCGGCGATGTCTTAAAGATTGAAATCTTTACTTGCCCGGATGGAGAAAATCCCGGTGTGAAGCTCTATGAAAAGACGATTGTACGAACTCCCGGACCGCCTGAGTCCGGTTCAGATAGCGTCCCCGTAAATTAGTTTTGACGTTGTAGCGAAAGCACAGGACAAAAAGGGCCGAGCTTTGCGCGCTCCCACCAGTCCTCTTTTTCCACTTCAGTAAAGCGATAATCCCAAACGGTGGACCGAATGTACTTGGGGGGACGATTGGGAAAAGGATTGAACTTTAGTAGATCCAGGACGGGCGAAGAGCCTTCCAAGAGGCGTTGGGCAAATCGCCGAAACCAGGGTGTGGAAGAACAATCGCCCAACGCCGCAAACCAGAGCTGCCAGTCTAAACGGGGTTGATAGGGAGCCACAAACGTAGGGCCCATCGAAAGGTTTCCCGGCTTATAGCGAAACTCGTATTCCTTCCATTCCACACCATCCTCGCTCCCTTCGACCAATATCTCCGGTCGGGTAGTAGTCATCACGGCAAAAAGACCGTACCGAGTGGCCAGGCCAAAACGTGAAAGTTTACCGACCAGGCTGATCAATAAAGGGGGCCCCTGGATGGGAACTCGGATTGCCTGAGAGAAAGGGACACAACTCGCGATGAATAAAATGATCGTGACTGGAACCACTATTCCGCGTGGCCATGGGCAACGGGCGTGAGAATGTCCCTGCCACTTTTCCGGAAGCATTTCATCGTCGAGGAGAGAAAAACAAATGATGATCGTCAGAAAATTGAAGAAGGCATAGTTCCCCGTAAGAGCAATCAGGAGTTGAAGGAACAGGAGGAGAAAAAAAGCCGTTCGCCTCAGACGCTTTCCACAAAAAATGAGAAGCGGCGCACCCAGTTCAATCCCAAACATCACCAAAACGGAGAGGGCATGAAAGTTTCCCGAAAGATGATGTGCATACCAGGCCAGCGGCGTGGGAAGAGGTTGCGTTTCATAGTGAAACTGAAGAGCTGTAAGATTTCTCCAGGTGGGATCGCCACTGAAGAGTTTTGCGAGCCCCGATTGGAACATGAGACGGAAGAGAAGCCAGCGAAGCAGGAACCACACCCATGGCGAAGGCTCCACAGGGAGAGACCAGGTGCGTGAAAAAGGTGCGAGAAAGATGGCGATGAACCCCGCCTCTACGAGAAGAATGTCCCATTGAAACGAAAGAAATTCCTGCGAAACATGAAGGAGAGACAGGTAGAGGACCCACGCCACTAAGAGACTTATCAGCTGCCAAAGCCCGATGAAGACAAATGCTCCGGCAATCACGCCGATGGCACAGGCAGCCCGCAAAGCGAAGTCGCCGGCGCCGAGCCAAAAAATAGTGGGGATCGCAAAAGGACGCACGCCACCCAACTGAGATTTGACGTAAAAAAGATATTCCTCCGCCGAGGAGATGCCCTGGCTACCGATAAGTCCTTCGATTTGAAAATAAAGAGAAGCGAAAGCAATCAAATAAACGAGGCCCAGGCCACGTAAAAAAAGCTGGCTGGAGACTGCAAAACGCTCGGAACGAGAATGAACTAACGCTGAATCACCCGTTGACACGATTGACACTTAATTTCCGAGGCCGGTTTCCCATACCAAAGGCTTCCTAATATCACCCTTAAGTCACGCGCTCCTTCCGGTACCTTCTTATAAAATGTGATGAGCTGAAGTGCGTCTCCCGCACTCGGAACGGTGGCATGAAGTTCACCTCCGCAATAGTCGCACTTACGCAGTGGATCCTTGAGCATCCACTCGATGGCGGCCTCTCGCGTGAGAAATCCCCCCTCCCTTCTCCGATCAAAATCAAATTCATCCACATATTCTTCGCGCGGAGGAGCTTCGTGGATGTCGAGTTTTGGGATCGGCATTCCCGGGGAGAGAAAATCCTTTAGCTTGCCCAGCAAACCCCAGAGCCACGGCAGAAGGAAAAAGAGCGCACCGAACACTGCCGCGTAAGAGGCCAAACGATCCACGTGGCGCGTACGCCGAAGGGATTCAAGAGATATCCATTGGCGCTGCTTTCGCAGGTCCGAAAGCTCCTCGGACCCGCCCGGCGGCAACGTTTGATTTTGCTCGTACATGGTGAGGTTGGCGTCCAGTTGACGAAGCTCCGTTTCCAGCGAATCCACAGGGAATTGATGAAGTCTTCGCATTTCGGAAAAATTCACCACGGCATAAAAGAAACCGGAAAAGAGCAAGAGCATGACTCCCAATGCGCGCACGCTATTTTCCCTTTCGTGGAATCATACGTCCCGTTCGCTGGCAGAGCTCCGCGTGGAGAAGTTTCATGTCGTCCCAGACTTCTTTTTTGGCCGGGGGATTCCGAAGAAGATACGCCGGATGAAACGTGGGAAGAACGGGAATTCCCTGATAATCCCAAAACTTTCCGCGCAGTTTTGAGATGGGCGTTTCGGTGGCAAGCAGAGTCTGCGCCGCGAATTTCCCCAGGACGCAAATCAGTTTCGGCTGAATGCTAGTTACCTGCGCCCTCAGAAAGGGCTGACAGCTTGCAATTTCATCCGGCTCCGGGTTGCGGTTTTCGGGCGGCCGGCATTTGACGACATTGCATATGTACACTTCAGAACGCTTCAGGCCAATGGCTTCAATAATGTCGGTTAAGAGTTTTCCCGCCCGACCTACGAACGGCTCTCCCTGAAGATCTTCATCCCGACCTGGAGCTTCGCCGACGAAAAGAAGATCGGCTTTCGGATTCCCCACCCCAAAAACGAGATGAGTTCGTCCGCGGTGAAGTTTGCATCGCGTGCACTCCCCTATTTCAGCGCGAATTTCCTCTAATGTCCGATGGGTTGGTTCGACGGGAGCGTCGAGCGGCAACAAAAGTGGAAGATCAAATCGATGCCCCGATCGTTTGAGATCCTCCACCCAAACACGCGAGGCGGAGATGAGTTGAGAAAGCTCTTCGCGTTCGTCGTTCACACCCTCAGCGATATCATCGCCGAGGCATGTGAGCAAACGAAGTTAGTTTATAAACAGGTTGTTCCGTCGAAGAGTTCTTGGTGGCCGTTGTTGTTAGACGAATGCGAAAGAATCGTCGTTCCCAACGGCGCTGAAATACACTGGTTGTTTCCGCTCAATTGATAGCGAAGCCCAGTGCTAGGTTTAAAACGAAGATCGAGTGAATTTCCTCCCCCCGTACCGGACATCAGATCCACGATGACCGCCGAAGAGGTAGATTCAAGCAATTCTGCGTTCGAACCACCGCTCATTTGATTGCAAAACCCTTGGGTCATTTTCGTATTCGACACCGTGATCTTATTGCTGTTTCCCGACTGATACACGATGATCCTCTTGATCGAGTTATTGGAGAGATCCACGGTAACGTTGGAACTCTTGCTTGAGATCTGCACGATCAGTGTGTCTACCGTACCCACATCAGCTGCCGTGATGTGGCTGTCGTCGTTGCCGTTGATTTCAATAAAGCTTCCAACCGAAGGGATGCAGTGATTGGTAGCATCTCTTAAAATAGGATTGGCGGGATCTTCAACCGCACCAGGATTCGATACATCCGGAGGGGTGAAAGGAATATCGGGTATTCCATCGCCATTGGTGTCGATTCCATCCGGCACACCATCTCCATTGGCATCCACGACCGTACCACTACCCCCCGGCGCCTGGCCAAGGGCTTCCTGAAAACTTCCAAGCGTTAAATCGTAGTGTCCGGCGCAAGAAAAAACTCCAAACACGAGCGGGATTGCAAGAATAAGATAACGTTTCATTGGTAATCCTCCCATACCGCTAAAGGGTAGCAATGAATGTGCCGGGAATGTCTCTAAAAGTAACTGAATTCATTCATGATTTCAATGGCCCCACCTCAAATATTTGAAATTACACCGCATTTTTTGCGGAGACCCTGAAAATAGTGCGTTTCGACTATTCCCCTACATTCTCGAAGTGGGTAAAAGGTTCGAGGGAGAATTCTTTCGCCTTTGACTCCACCTTTTCCGCCACATCGCCTTTCTTGGAGAGATTTGATTTGTAGTAGCGACGAAGTTGGTGCGCCAAACGAAGCCGATCGGCACCCGTCGGATCCGCCGTGACATATTTCGACGAAGCCCCTTTGTTGAGGAAACTAATCACGGCTTGAATCGACCGCGCTGAGAAATCAGCAACCTCTTCTTCTTTCAGGGGGCGCTTTGAGCTTTTGGAAAATTTGGTCCAAAGGCTTTGCCATTTTTCCGCGCTCTGAAGAATTAAGAGTTGATTGAAAATTTTCTTATTGGTTGAAAAATCGAAGATGCGAGTCGGGATTTGGCGCTCCATGTGTTCGTCGCAATCGGTGAAATCTCCCCTCGCAATTTGGCGAAAAAGCTCGATCGTTTTGGGGCTGGTGACCTGCTGGTCGAACAGAAGTTCCCAATACATATGGTTGAGAATGCCCGTTTCATAGGAGGAAATCGTCTTGGAAGGGACATAACAATTGTGGCTAATGGTATCGGCCGCCAAATGCGAGACATATCCGAGAGCGAATGCTCTTGTGCGATCGCTTTCCGCAGAATCCACAAGCTTCATTCCATTTTCCCAATTATGGCAGTGGGTCGCGGCGCGCCCGAGCTTTTTTGCTAGGACAATGTCAGCGCTCACACTGCCATAAAGAAAAGAAAACGATTGTGAAGCAAGAAGCGCGCGCACCGCGTCGGTGAGTTGACTCAATTGGTCGAGCAGGGAAATGCCGTAATGAAGGTGGGTTGCGGGACCCCACGCGAATGCCGCGTCGGGCCAGAAAATCGCGATCAGTGCCAAACTAAAAAAGATGATTCCTTTCATGGCACTATTCACTCCTTCTATGGTACGACGACACCGTTTTGCGAATCAATCTGGAACCTTAGTTTACGGAAAAAAATGAGTCGGGTAGCGATTGTAGATGGTGTGCGAACTCCTTTCGTAAAGGCCGGAGGAGCTTTTGCCCACGTATCTGCGCAGGAATTAGGCCGGGTGGCCCTCCGCGAGTTGCTCGAACGAACCGAAGCGGAGCCCCAAAGCATTAACGAAACCATCATCGGAAACGTGGCACAGCCCATGGACGCCACCAATATCTCGCGAGTCATCTCTCTGACGGCCGGACTTCCCCTTTCCTCATCGGCTCATACCGTCGCCCGAAACTGCGCTTCGGGACTCCAATCGATTGCCGAGGGATTCGAATTGATTCGAGCGGGCCGAGCCGAAGCGATCATCGTCGGTGGAACGGAATCCATGTCGAACATACCGCTCGTTTTCCCTCGAGTGATGGGAGATTTTCTCTCGAGCCTCATGCAGGCCAAAACACCTGTGGCAAAAATCCGAGCGCTCACGCGTTTTCGCCCACGGTACATGAAACCGATTGTGGCTCTCCTCGAGGGCCTTACGGACCCCTTTTGCGGGTTGAACATGGGACAGACTGCCGAGGTCCTTGCCAAAGAATTTCATGTCACACGCGAGGAGCAGGATCGGTTTGCGCTTGCGAGTCACCAAAAGGCGGTGGCCGCCACCAAAGAAGGACGACTTCGAGAGGAAATCGTTTCCTATTTTCCCGCCGAAAGCGGAAACGCGGTCGCCGAAGATATTGGGCCACGTGCAAATCAAACGATGGAAGCTCTAGCGAAACTTCCTCCCTATTTCGACCGACGGCATGGCACGGTCACTGCGGGAAATAGCTGTGGCATTACGGACGGAGCCGCCATGATGCTTCTCATGAGCGAAGAAAGACTTCGCCGGGAAAATCGCGAACCACTCGGATGGATTCGTGGCTATGCGTTTGCCGGATTGGATCCGAAGCGAATGGGGCTTGGGCCCGCCGTCTCCACGGCCCTCGCATTACGAAGCACGGGGCTTTCGATGTCGGACATGGAGTTGGTTGAAATCAACGAAGCTTTCGCGGCTCAGGTTCTTGCGAACCTGAAAATTTTTGAGAACCCCTCACTGGGCGCAGGCGTGGGTGTGGAGTCGGGAAGATTGGGCGCGATCAATCCGGAGATTTTGAATGTGAACGGCGGGGCCATTGCCTTTGGCCATCCGGTGGGAACCTCCGGCACAAGGATCACTTTGACTCTCGCACGTGAAATGAAACGGAGAAATCTCACCCACGGTCTGGCCACACTCTGTGTCGGCGGAGGCCAGGGGGGCGCCATGATTTTGGAGCGGGGATGAACGAGCCCAAGCATCATCGAATCGAAATTGGCGGAGACCGCATTGCCGTTCTCACGCTGGATATGCAGGGGAAGAATGCGAACGTTCTTTCCACCGAATCTGTCGGAGAATTGACCGATTCGATCCGGTGGCTCGGCGCCATGGGGACCCGGCAAGTCAAAGGGCTTTTGGTTCGAAGCGGGAAACCAAAGCAATTCATCGCGGGAGCCAATATCGAGGAAATCCGAGCGCTCACCAATCCGGCGATCGCGGCCGAAAAAGCCCGCAACGGGCAGGCGCTGATGAATGCGATCGAAACTCTTCCCTTTCCCAGTGTGTCCGTGATTGATGGTCCCTGCCTTGGGGGCGGTCTTGAGTTCGCCCTCGCCTGTACCTATCGGGTGGCGGGAGAAGACAGTCATGTTCGTCTGGCGCTTCCAGAAGTAAAGCTCGGAATCATTCCCGGTTTTGGTGGAACGCAACGACTTCCGCGAATCGTGGGCCTCTATGCGGCCATCGATTTAATTACGACAGGGAAAATGCTCGACGCAAAACGGGCCTACAGGATCGGACTGGTGGATGATTACACGTCTTCGGCAATTCTCGAGGAAGTGGCGCGAAAGTGGATAGGCAAAGGCTTTCGTCCTCGGAAACCGACACGCCTTCCCCATTGGCAAAAGTGGATCGAATGTTTCCCGATCGCTTGGCAGTTTATGTTGCGACTGGCTCGAAAGAAGGCCGTAGAAGCCACTTCCGGATTCTATCCCGCTCCATTAGCCGCGATCGATGTGCTCAACGAAACGTTTCATGCTCGTTCGGTCGATGGATATGAAGTGGAGGCAAAGCACGTGGGTGATTTGATCGCCTCTCCTGTTTCCAAGGCTTTGATTTCCATTTTCCTCGCGACGGAAGAAATTCGCCGAATGAAGTGGAATGCCCCGCCCCGCCCTGTTCAACAAACGGCGGTGATTGGAGCGGGTGTCATGGGAGCCGGCATTGCGCAACTTTTAACGACCCGCGGAAAAGGGGTTCGCCTTCGCGATCTTTCAAACGACTTTTTAGCCAAAGGGATCCGGACGATTCGCGAACTCAATCAAAAAGATCTCCGGCGGAAGCGAATTTCCGTTCAGGAACATGATGCTCGCATGAGTCGGTTGTCCACGACTACAGAATGGACAGGGCTGGGGCGTGTGGACTTCGTCATCGAAGCGGCTCTGGAAGAGATCCAAGTAAAAAAAGACGTGTTTGCCGAACTCTCAAAAAGAGTGAGACCGGAAACGATTCTCGCAACGAACACATCTGCGCTTTCGATTACTGAAATCGCTTCGGCGGTTTCCCATCCGGAGCGAGTGATCGGTCTTCACTTCTTTAATCCAGTCCATCGAATGCCGCTGATCGAAATCGTAAAAGGAACAAACACATCGAATGAAACGATCGCTACCGCTTTTGATCTAGCCATCGCCCTCGGTAAAACGCCGATTGTCGTCGCGGATCGGCCCGGCTTTTTGGTGAATCGAATTCTTGGTTTCTATCTCAACGAAGCTTCCCTGATGGCGGAAGAAGGTATTCCATTTCCCGAGATCGATCGGATCCTCAAAAATTTTGGTATGCCGATGGGGCCATTTGAATTGATGGATGAAGTCGGTCTGGATATTGCGGAGAAGGTTGGAATTTATCTTAGTGAAGCGCTTCCAGGCTATCCAAAGCGCTCGGGGTTACTCTCAAAAGTAAGAAAGGACGGCCGAATCGGGAAAAAGGGTGGCAAAGGTTTTTATATTCATGGGAAAGGAAAACCCAAACCCGTCGGCGATCTTGGCCCTCTTTCGTCGGCGACACCGCTCGATCCCAATACTATTACGGATCGTCTGATCTTAGTGATGGTCAATGAAGCCTGCCGCTGTTTGGCGGAAGGTGTTGTAAGTTCAAAACGTGATGTGGATATCGGAATGGTTTTAGGAACCGGATTTGCCCCATTTCGCGGGGGACTGATGGCGTACGCCTCCTCGCGAGGAAAAAGTGAAATCATCGCGACCCTGTCTCGCCTGGCCGAAAAATATGGACCCCAATTTCTACCCGGAGATCCGATTTCTCAAATTGATTTCTAAATTTTTTCGTCTGATTTTCTTCAAATAGAAAAGCGCAGCCACCACCACTACGGTTGGATAGAGAAGAATATCGGAAGCGAAAGGAATCATCAGTGCGCAGGCGATGGATGAAAATGTCGCCAATCCCACAGCAAAGCGGTCCCCTTTCAGCTGGCGCGCGGCGGAATAACAACCAAGAGTATAGAGAACCAAAAATGCTACATTCGGAATCAAGAAAAAGGCGCGCATCGGTAGATGAAAATATGCCTGAATCGACAGCGCAATCGTATACATGGCTAAAAGGAAAAGAATGGCTCGACGAGGAACGCCAGAGGAATGAAGATGCGCTAGCGGAGATGGAATCGCTCCATCCCGCGCCATCGCATAAGTGAGACGCGAAAGGCCCGCCATATAGGCGTTCATCGTTCCGAGACAAATCAGTGCCGCGAGTCCTCCCGCTAACGATCCTGCAACCGAGCCGAAGAGATGAACGGCGAGCATTGCCATCGGCGCATCGCCACCCGCTTGACTCGATATTGATCCCGTTCCGATCAGGACGATGGTGACAACAATATAAAGGAGAGCGACGAGGAGCGCCGCCATCCAGGCGGAACGAAAAATGTCACGTGGATCTCTAAATTCCTCCGCCAAGTGGGCGATGGCCTCCCACCCGAGGAAGGCCCAAAAGATGAGAACCGATGCTCTTCCGATGCCGATCCATCCATTCGTCGCGAAGGGAGAAAAATGAGAAGAATCGAGATGAGGGAGCGAAGAAAAAATGATAATGGACAAAATCGCAACCAGAATACCGCTCAGGAGTAGCTGCGCATTGGCGCTAAGTCTCAATCCATAATAATTCGCCGTTCCCGTCAGCATCAAACCGCTCCACGCGATTAGGGGAGTCCATTGCTGCGAAATTCCTATGGCCGCCATTAAATGTGTCGCAAAAATATGAGATGCGGCGACGCCTCCGGCCGGAATCGAAAATAGAACAAGCCAGCCGCAAACATCTCCCCAAGTTCGCCCGAAACTTTTTGCGATCATGGTTTGAACTCCGCCGGCATCTGGATTTCTGGCGCCGACAGAAGCAAACGACCAGGCAAGGCCGAATCCAAGGATACTCAATAAACCCCAGGCGATCAGTGAAGATGATCCCGCCTCCTGCCAGGCCAGCGAGGGAATCACCAAAATTCCGGTGCCGAGAACGGCGGCCAGATAGAGCGCGAGCCCCTGCCAAAACCCCAGTTCTTTACGTAACGCCGTCATAAATTTATCGTTGACATGTTAATCGGCAAGATCTTTGCGGATTTCGCGGACACGGGTAAGAGCTTCGTTAAGCTTGCCGACCAACTCTTGATGCTTAGCGGAAAATTCGCCGGCGGGAAAATAACGACGGACGGTATACCGGGCCATACTGATTTGTTTCGAAAGCGATTCAAGTCGAGATGCCGCGGGAGGAGTGATTCTTTCAAAATCGGCCGCGTCCTGAAAAATCTTTTCCACGACCAGCTCCGTTCGGCAACGACTGATATCGACAAAAAGCGCATACGTCACGGAACCGGGACGATTTCCTCCTTTCAAACTGATCTCCGAAACCAGATTTCGAAGTTCCCGAATTCGGACTTGAAGTGAAAGAACGCCTGACTCCTGAACCGCTCGAAATCTCCGACTGATTTCGGCTCGCATACCCAAAAGAACTTTTTCCCTTCTTGCCGCTTCTCTCGCTTCTCTCATCCTTTCGGCGGTCTCGCGTTCTTCGAACGTTTGATTTTTCCTCGAAGCGAAATAGACGGGCATCAATAGATTCGGATTCCAACTCTCCGCCACAGCCGTACCCGCCATGTTGCGAGAAACTCCCGCTATAGCTAAACGAGTTAGCTCAGGACGTGGATATTTCGTGCCGGCCAAGTAATCGCCCATCGCCATCTGAACCGCTCCCCAGACCCATTGACTGATTCCACCGGCAATCATCGGAAGATCTTTTTCTTTGGCTCCCCGCCACACTGCTCCCGCTGTTTGATTGGAATATTGAGCGAGACTTTGATTCGCGGCCGCAGCTACGCGATCAAGATCATCGTTATAGAGAGCGATGCCGATCGTCCATAGAGTTTGCATCAGGGAGCTCTGAAGTTCCGCTGGATCGATGGGAGGTTTCCAAACTTGAAGAATTCGGAAGAGATCCTGTGGCAATGTCGCCACTTCATGCTTGAGCCCATCCACAGTTTCATCAATGGGTTTGACAATTTCCGCCGCCGTACGACCTGCAAGAGAATTGGTGAGAGCCATATGCCATGCCGGTTCCGGAAGGTCGCGGACCTCCGGATCTTCAGCCCGAGCAAAATCGACAGAAAATAATGAAACGATTACAATAAGTTGTACGACAACTTTTTTGAAACTTTCCCGCATTGCGCGACGCATTATCTTAAAACTGGTAATTCTGCAATGCCTGCTATTTCCACTGACGAGTCGAGAGCAAGAGACCACGTTCGATCGGACATTTTCAGGTTGGCTGGTTCACCTCACGAAAGATCCCTTTGCTTCGACGTATGATTTTTCAAAAGATCAGTTCCGATGGGAAGGGCCGGCCATTGTTCTGGGCACCACCGCAAGTTCTCTGTTGCTCTATCACTATAATGATGTCCCATTTGAACCGGGGACGGATGTGTTTGGGGATGAAGCCAGCAAATGGATTTCACGTATGGGCCAAATTATTCCGTATGCCCTGCCGGTCGGATTCTTCGGGAGTGCCTGGCTTTTTGAAGACGGAAGCAGGGAGCGCTCGAAAGCTTTTTTGGTCACCGAGGAATTAGCTGAATCTCTTTTCTTCAATTTCGCAACCACCGGCATTTTAAAGCTCGCCGTTGATCGCACGAGGCCCAACGGAGAGAAGTATTCATTTCCCTCTTATCACACTTCGACCGCATTCGCGGCGGCAGGAATCATTGCGTACAACTTTCCTTGGTATGTGGGGGTGCTCAGCTTTGGAGCGGCTTCCGCGGTTGGACTCGCTCGCCTAGACCTCAACGTTCATTATGCCTCCGACGTAATGGCGGGAGCCGGAATCGGATTCTTTCTCGCGACCTCCGTTTTTTTCAATCATCAAGAAGAGCAGTTGGTCAGTCACTTGACTCCTTGGATGGAGCCCAACACTCTTGGTTTGCGCTACTTAGGACGTTTTTGATCGAATATAGCGGACGATTTCGACGGCCATGTCGTATCGACGAAGAGGAGGTACCACATAAAAATGTCGCACTCCTCCCGCCCAAGCGAGATCGATCAGCTCGCGTGAAAGCTTGAGCCCCTCTTCCTCACCTTCTTTTCGGTGAAGATCATCAAAGCGGCGACGAACCTCTTCGGGAATTCGAAGGCCGGGAACTTCGTTGTGGAGAAAGTCGGCATTTCGACGACTGACGATCGGCATCAGACCCAGACAAATGGGAATCTCCGCGGTGCCCGCCACGGAAAGAAGTCGCTTGAGGAGCTCGGGGTCGTACATCGGCTGGGTTTCGGCAAACTGGGCCCCCCCCTCGACTTTCTTTTTCAATTTCGTGAATGCTCCTTCCAGCGCCTTGGCCCCGCTCATGTTGGGATTAAGTGCCACGCCGATGGCTAAGTCAGTCGGTCTCTCGAGCGTCGTACCCCAAGGAGTCACCCCTCGATTAAACGACCGGATGATTTCCACAAGACCAATCGAGTTGATGTCGTACACCGAGGAGGCTCCTGGCTGATCGCCAATGGACGCGGGATCCCCGGTGACCGCCAAAATCGCCTCCACTCCCGCCGCCTGAGCTCCCAAAATATCCGATTGAAGAGCGATCGTATTTTTATCCCGGCATGTGAGGTGAAGAATCATCGGAATTTCCAAGCGCTCGCGCAAGTGCTGTGCGAAAATAAGATTGTCCATTCGAACGGCCGCCAACGCATTGTCAGGAACATTGATCGCGTCCACCCCCGATGTGACGACTTTTCGCGCTCCCTCCAGAACTTCTTTCAAAATGACGCCTCGAGGAGGCTCGATTTCGACCGTTACGAACGTTCGATCTTTCTTTAAGAGTGAAAGAAATTTGGCTCCGCCTTCTCGATCCACTCCCTCTTCGTCAGCCACAACAACCACTTTCTTTCCTACTTTTTGTCGATGCGGAGGACTGAGTCCCTGGATGGCTTCACCAATGGCTCGAATATGAGCCGGAGTCGTTCCGCAACAACCCCCGATAATCCGCGCTCCGGCTTTGACTAAATCGCGAGACGTTTCGGCAAAATATTCGGGGGAAGCACCATACACATAGCGACCGTCTCGTTGTTCCGCATAACCGGCGTTGGCAAAGGCGCTGAGAGGCTGATCGACAACTGTGGCTTGTCGTTCCAATACGGACAAAACAACCTGAGGACCCGAACGGCAATTGGCGCCGATGACATGAACGCCGTGCAAGGCCAGTCGCTGCGCGGCCCGCTCGGCTCGTACGCCGACCTCCGTCGTTCCTTCTTCACCAAAAGCCATCTGCGCAATGATCGGCACGTCGAATCCTTTGGCCGCCTCTACCGCTAACTCCAGCTCGCCCAATCGAGTGAACGTCTCCAAAATCAATACATCCACTCCACCTTCCACCAGGGCTTCCATCGGTTCACGAAAAAATTGTCGAAGTTCATCTTCTGAAAATTCGTCCAGTTCTGATTTTCGGCGAGCAAGCGGACCGATCGAACCGGCCACGAAACAATCTTCGCCGGCCACTTTCCGAGCCAGTTCAGCGCTTCGTTGAGCCATGTTTCGAACTTCTTTCTCAAGCCCAAATCGTTTTTGCTTGAGGTGATTCGCACAAAACGAATTGGTTTCAATCAGCTCCGCTCCCACCGAAACATATTCTCCGCTGATGGAAGAAACGATTTCAGGCCGGGTCATATTGAGCTGTTCGTAACTGATATCTCCCGACACACCCCTCTCTTGCAGGAGCGTTCCCACGGCCCCGTCGCCCAACAGAACTTCGTTCTGAATCCTCTCTAAGAAGCGTTTCGCTCGTTCTCGCACACTCAAATGAAATCATGCCTGTGAAAAAACGTCACCCCTTCGTTGGCGGGCCGGGTGGGATTGTGGTAGAGGGGCCGCGAGGGTGCATGACCGGCGAGGAAGAAATTCGAGGCCTCCTTCAATCCATTACATCATCCATTGTGGATGATGCGACTGCCATTCGAATTACGGATCTCCATTCGGAGCGGGCCTTTATATTTGAGCTCGAAGTCGGTCCGGCGGATGTCGGAAAGGTCATCGGCCGAGGGGGAAAAACGGCAGGAGCGATTCGAACTCTTCTTGAAGCGGCCGCGGGAAAATGGAAGAAGCGCTTGATACTGGAAATCCTCGATAGAGCGAAACCATGAACGAACCACTTTCTCCGACACCTGCCGAACTCCGTTTCGGCGGAAGTTGGAAAATGATCATTCCTTTCGCGCTTCTTCCAATTCTCATTGTTTCGGTCTTTGTCGGCATTTTCCTCCTTTTCGGCAAATTGGCGGAAAATCGATCTGGAATTAGTAATCATCTCGCCGCACTTCGCTCGGGCTCGTCGCACGAACGATGGCAGGCGGCCTACGAGCTTTCAGGATCACTGGCCCGGGAAAATCTGGGTGACAAGCGACCGGAGATCGAAAAGGAACTTCTATCTATATTAAGGGAAGCCAAGCCGGAAGAGTCGACTTTACGGCAATATTTGCTGGTGGCCCTGGGTCAAGTCGGTGGAAAGGCCAGTCTCCCCGCCATTATGGACTTGGCCCGAAATGATTCAAACGGGGACATTCAAATTTGGGCTCTGTGGGCCCTGGGCCGAATCGGTTTGCCCGAAGGCAAAGGTCTCGCAATTGAAAAACTAAAATCGAATGATGCGGGGCTCCGCAAAACGGCCGCCTTTGCCCTTGGGGCGATGGGCTCGAAAGAAGATGTGCCTCTTTTGCTTCCTCTTCTAGACGACTCCACTTCGGATGTGCGCTGGAACACAGCTCTTTCGCTTGCCAAACTCGGAGACTCCAGCGGAAAGAATGAAATTCTTCTTCTCCTCGATTCCAAACAACTGGAAAAGGCCACCCCTCAACTGCGATCGGCGGAACGGAATCAAATCGTCATCAGTGCAATCAACGGGGCGGGTCAGATCCGATTGATGGAATCTCTCCCTCTAATTGAGGACCTCGCCTCAAATTCAACCGATCCCATGGTGCGCGAAACGGCCCGCAGAGTTGTCTTGCGAATACGCGGTACGTCATAGGGTTTTTTGCTCCTCTAAGTTTTGACAATTCGTAAGAAATTTGAATAATTACGCCGGTTTCGGAATCAACCTGGGAAACAACTCAGACATGGCGCAGAACAAAGAAATGGAAATCCCCGAAGAGGGGAGAGTCGTTGAAGATCCGTATCAGGTGATCTCGCGCAGGAAATTTATTTCATGGTTGGGTCTGGGTTGGGCCGCCTTTGGCGCGGCAACGGCGACGGCCGGCGCCGCTTTTCAGCGTTTCCTTTTCCCCAACGTTCTTCGGGAACCGCCACAAGTATTCAAAATTGGAATGCTCCAAGATTTTCAAGAAGGCATCGTCGATGAACGCTTCAAAGACCGGTACGGAATTTGGGTTGTCCGGGGGTTCGATCCGATTGTCGGAAAAAACGGGATCTATGTTCTTTCAACGATCTGCACGCATCTGGGATGCACGCCGACCTGGCTCGCGGGAGAACAGAAGTTCAAATGCCCATGCCACGGAAGCGGCTACTATCAAAGTGGAATCAATTTCGAAGGGCCTACTCCCCGACCCTTAGAGCGCTTTCGAGTCGTTTTAGCCGATGACGGACAAATCTTGGTCGATAAGACTCGAAAATTTCAATACGAACTCGGACAGTGGTCCGACAACGAAGCATTCCTAAAATCCGGATGAGCCTACACATGGAAGAAAAACTTCGACAGCTTCAAAAAACCATCACCGAATCTCAAATTTGGAAATCGATTTTTCGACATGGCTATCCCGACACTTCTCGCGATCGGGCGATGGTTGTTCTCTCAAACGTCTTTCTCCATCTCCATCCCGTCAAAACGCGGGAATCCGGCATTCGGGTCGGATACACCTGGTGCATGGGTGGAATTACATTCTTTCTCTTCTTGGTGGAAACAATCACCGGGATCTTACTCATGTTTTATTATCGACCGACGGCCGAATATGCCTATTCGGATGTGGTCGCCCTTCGCGAGCATGTCCCGCTCGGGATCATGCGTGAGCTTCACCGCTGGGGGGCGCATGCCATGGTAATCAGCGTGTGGCTTCACATGTTTCGCGTGTTTATGACGGGCTCATACAAACCACCGCGGGAATTCAATTGGGGAATCGGCGTGATCCTTCTGGTTTTAACATTACTATTAAGCTTCACCGGATATCTTCTTCCTTGGGATCAATTGGCGATCTGGGCTATTTCCGTCGGCTCCAACATGGCGCGCGCGACTCCTTTCCTTGGAACGGAAGGTCCCGGCTCTTCACTTCTTAAAATCGGCGACATCAATTTGATTCATTCGGGTGACGATGCCCGCTTCGGCCTTCTGGGCGGCCGCCTAATCGGTGAAGGTACGTTGCTTCGATTTTATGTTCTCCACTGCATCTTCATTCCCTTCGTCGCAACCATCTTGATGGCGATTCACTTTTGGCGCGTCCGTAAAGATGGCGGAATTTCAGGAGCCATGTAGCCCAAATGCACACTCTCGTTACGATCGTTAACACCGTCGCTTCTCCGACCACCATTTATCTCGGCGCGGTCACCCTATTTTTCCTTGCGATGTGGAAGATGGAATTTTTTGTTCAACCCAAAGTGGCGGGAAGTTTGGGAGGATTGGTCGTTCTCTTTTTCGCGGCCTCGCTTTTCGATCCTCACTTTCGTGAAATTGTTCTCCTTCCCGACAACATACCGATCACACTCATGCTGTCCTCGGTGGGCTATCTCACCTGGTATGCACTCTACAAAGGGGTCGAAAATGATCGGCGGGAAAAAGGGGGCGAACCCCTGCTGGAAAAAGAACAGTCACGAAAAATGATGACGTGGCCCAACCTTGTTTTTATCGAATTCATTGCCCTCATTGGAATTACGATTTTTCTGATCATTTGGTCGGTCGTGTTTCAAGCGCCGCTCGAGGATCCGGCCAATCCGAACATTACGCCGAACCCCTCAAAGGCCCCTTGGTACTTTTTGGGTTTGCAGGAAATGCTCGTTTACTTCGATCCCTGGCTCGCGGGCGTTGTATTCCCAGGTCTCATTATCGTGGGCCTCATGGCGATTCCCTATCTTGACAAAAACCCGAAGGGAAATGGAGCATTCACCTTTCGGCCCCGCCAATTCATTATCGGTTATTACTTGTATGGTTTCTTGATCCAGTGGGTGCTTCTCATCATGCTCGGAACTTTCATGAGAGGGCCGGGATGGAACTTCTTTGGTCCGTACGAAGATTGGGATCCACACAAAGTGGTTTCGCTCACCAACATCAATCTTTCCGAATTGATCTGGGTGAGATTTCTTCACACCGGGCTACCACAAAATATTCTGATACGAGAGGCCCCGGGATTTCTAGCCGTCGCCGCTTATTTGGGCGGCCTCCCCGCGCTCCTCGGAAAGACCATATTGAAGAAATTCAAGGAGAATCTGAACACGATTCAGTACGCACTGCTTTCCTTTCTCTTCCTGGCGCTGGTTTCTCTGCCGATCAAAATGATCCTTCGTTGGACGATCAATTTGAAATACATCATCGCCATACCGGAGTTCTTTTTTAACATATGAGCAAGCGCCCTCTCGATCCCGATTATCTCTTCGATATTTTTCGATTGAATAAATGGTTCGCCATTTCGAGCATCGCCCTCTTTCTTGCGGTGGGCCTCATGGTGCAAAAGGATTACGACCGCGAGTGGAAATCTTGGCAGCGTAAATTCCGAAAATTGGAGTACCAGCGTTCGGAGGCGCAGATCGCCGAGATGAAAAAGGCCCTGGAACAGAATCCTGAGTATCAAGCGGCCACGTCAGCTTTATCGGCCGCCAACGCCGAGTACAGAAAAAATGAGATTTCGGCTTTCAACGTTCAGCAAGCGGTGAAATTACTGAAGGATCGAAAGTACGCTCAAGACAATCTCTACAAAAGCAAGAAGGCGGATTACGACGCCCTTCGATATACGCTCGAAGAAGCGCGCGAACACAACACCAAAAACCACTTGCGCGTTCAGCAACAATATAGGCGACTCGGAAACGAAGTAGCGGGTGCGAAGATTTCGCTCGAACAAATAACGGATGAAATATCCAAGACTGAAAAAGCGCTGGAGGAATATAGCGCTGCCAAGCAAAAGGCGCAGGCAGATATCGACGCCTTGAGCGAAAAAATGCGGGGTCTAGAGAAGAAAGCAAACAAGCTTGCCCCATCGATTGTTCAGCTTCTCTTGGATATTCCTCTGCTTGATTTCATTCAGCCCAGCACGAAGGTGAAGCAAATTGTCGTCAGGGATATCCGCGAAGATTACAACTTCGCAAAAGTGGAACGCACCGACAATTGCATGTCCTGCCACGTGGCGATTGATCGAGCTGGGTACGAAGACCAACCCAATCCGCTTAAAACTCATCCCAATTTGGATCTTTTTCTATCGGCTAAATCCAAACATACGATCGACGACTTCGGCTGCACGTCGTGTCACTCGGGCCTAGGTGCGGGACTTACCTTTACCACCGCCGCGCACACGCCTCAAAGCGAGGAACAGGCCGCCGACTGGAAAAAGAAGTATGGCTGGCATCGAATGGAGCAATGGGCGAACCCCATGATCGCCCTGCCCTTTACCGAAGGCACTTGTTACGGCTGCCACAACCAAGGACGCGAAGTTCCCAAAGGCGAAAAGATCAGCCGTGCGCTCGAGATGGTGGAGCATTACGGATGCTTTGGCTGCCATGAAATTGAGGGCTGGAAAAATATTCAAAAGACAGGACCTTCACTCCGACGTGTGAATTCCAAGCTCAATCGCGACTTCATGTATAAGTGGGTTCGAAATCCAAAGGGGTTCCGCCCCAGGACCAACATGCCCCAAATGTTTGACCTACCGAACACCAACACCCTGGATGCCAAGAACCGGAGTACCGCGGAAATTCAAGCGGCAATCGCCTACCTTCTTCAAAAATCGGAGCCCTATACGGTGTCGGCAGTCACGACGCTACCCCCCGGAGATGTGGCGCGCGGCAAAGACCTTTTTGGAAAGGTGGGCTGCCTCGGATGCCACATCATGGACGATTTTCCGTCGAAACGAGACTTTAAGGCCGGACCGGAACTGAGCAGAGTCGGCTCGAAAGTCACGCGCGAGTGGCTAGCGGCTTGGCTAAAGAACCCAAAAGACTACTGGCCTGAAACTCGTATGCCGAATTTGCGCCTTACCAACAATGAAATAGCGGATCTCGTGGAATATCTTTCTTCCAAAAAAGATCCTGAGTTCGACGCGCAGCCAGTTCCTTCCGAAGACATTTATATGATGCGAACCCTGGCTTTGGATCATATGAAAAGCCGTATGCCTATACTAGAAGCCCAGAAGAAGGTTCGTTCGATGTCGGATGTCGAGGTCGAATTGTATGTCGGTGAACGAACCATCAGTTTTTACGGTTGCTTCGGTTGCCACAACATCCCAGGATTTGAGGAAGCTAAACCGACCGGTGCTATTCTTTCTGTGATCGCCAATAAACCGATTGGCCAAATTGATTTTGGATTCGCAAAGGTCGATCACACGGTCGAGTCGTACATCTATAACAAACTCCTGCAGCCTCGGATCTATGACGAAGGGAAAGAAAAAGGACCTCTGGAAAAACTAAAAATGCCCTGGTTCCAGTTTACGCCCGAGGAAGCAAAATCGATCTTCACATTCCTGACGGGTCTTCGGAAGTATGACATTGCTGCACATCGGAAGCCTCTTCCAACGGCCGAGAACGTCGCGATCGGCGAGGGAAGGCAATTAATCAAGCGCCTTAATTGTCGTGGCTGCCATACGATCGAAGGCCGGGGTGGAGAAATTTTGGATTACTATGAAGATCCCAGCCTCGGCCCCCCGAACCTCAACAGCGAAGGAAAGAAAGTCCAGCAAGATTGGCTGTATCATTTTCTCCAGGGTCCCACGCCGATTCGTCCCTGGCTCAACGTCCGTATGCCGACGTTTGGCTTTACGGATGATGAGAAGAACACCATCATTCGTTACTTCCGTGCGCTGGACCATCTCCTTCCTCAAATCGAAAATCAGCCTGTGGTTTCGCAAACCAAAGAGGAGAAAGATTACGGAAATCTTGTCTTTTCGAAACTCTCTTGTCTGAGCTGTCATGTGGTCGGGAAACCGGACCCCAATCGGGACACCTCTACTCTTGCGCCGAATTTTCAGATGGCGAAAAACCGCCTTCGATACGACTGGATCGCCGAATGGCTTCGAAATCCTCAGAAATTAATGCCGGGAACCCGAATGCCGGGGCTCTTTTATAACGATGACGGCACACCGATGGGAATTGCCGTCGGCGACAGCGCCGACCCCGAAAAACAAATCACCGCCGTCCGCAATCACATTTGGACTGTGCAGTAAACTCCGCCTGGCATAGCACATGGATGGAGAGGACTTATCTCGGCCGTAAAATCACCACGTCTTTCCACCTGGCAAACGTCATGTAGTTTTCAAATAGTCTTTTTCTAAAACCTTTGGGTAAGAGAAGGTTATCGAAATCGACAAATATGGGGTCAATAATAATCGCGTCAAATTTTCGCGACGTAATTCTATCCATAAGAGTATCTCCACTCAAATCACCTAAACGCACGTGCTGTCCGAAGAGCATCCAATCCATAAGCGTCGGAGGCGAGGGACGCCGAAGAGCCAACATTGGAAATGTGGTAAAAATTTCACCCGACAAAGTGGAGACCTGTTGATCTAGGCTCTGTACCTTCCAATCCGCTACTTCATCTTCGCACTCCCTCACAACAGTAGGCAGTCTCACACCAACAAAGGCCGCAATCCCCAGGCAAACCACGATACGGATGAACTGTATTCTCGAAAAATTCGCCCTCCTTCGGAAGAAACGCCACGACAAAACAGCCTGTTTAGTCGCGAGAATGGAACATAGAACATAGGCTTCAAAGAAATAGTTCACATGAGATCCCCAATGAATCGAAGCACAAAAAAGGGACGTCACGATTGTAGCTAGAGTCGCGAATTCCAAGAGCCTTCTGCGAAACACCCACTCGGTGCCTTTATAAATGCGGATTCGGATCAGAGCTGACAAAAATCCAGCCCCTAATACGATTCTCGGAATCCATGGCGTGAAGTCGGAATCCGTTAACATGAGGGGTGCCCAAAGATTGGTCCCAATGAACGACGCTTTCAAATTTGACAAAAACAAATGATTCCAATGCACTTCGAGAGCCCACAGACATCCTAAGTTGATCGTTACAAAAAGAAGAAGTGTGAAAAAAAAGAATCTCAAAGGTTTTAGAATTCCCACCCAAACCAAGAGGGTCGCGATCATCCCCCACGAAGTCGGTTTGAACCACATGGCGATCGAAACAGACACAAACGCGATGGTCACCTTTAGGACAGAGGGCCGTCCCCCCCCCCCCGACCATGGCAGCAACCAACGAAAGCAAAGAAAAGAATACTTGAGGCGCGTCGGGCCGAAAACTGACTGCCCCTTCAAACAGCGGCCGATGCCACGCAAACAGGAGAGTGAAAACTAAGGCGTAGGACTGCCAGGCAAGATGCAGGGCGCGAGACAAGATAATCGCACATATGCCCAGACCGATGATGCATACAAATGAGAATATTCTTCCAGAATAATAGAGATCAAACGTTTGGCTGGTGTGGCTAAAAAATTTTAAAAGCCAAACTGGAATGTAATAAGTTAATGGACCATAACAAAACATATAGTGGGGCCACTGGGTCCAATCCCCGTAGGGGCCAATACCTTGCAAAATCTGACCTGCGTTTGCGACCAATGCCCCTTCGGGATACACAATGTCCCTTTGAATGGGGATTAAGAGCCCGAGCCGTGTCACGATTGCCAGCGACCACAACGCCAATAAAGAAAAAGCTATCGACTTTAAAACAAGATTTGGTCTCCGAAATGTCATCAATGAGCGAAATTTGGCGGAGTTATGTCCGGCAAGCCGTCGAAAGTGTCATCCATCTCTGCGGCAATACTATACCGGACTTAGGATTCTTCTATAACGATGACGACACGTCGATTTGAGGGTTATAATGGGGAATGCATTTTAAAGGATTGCCGGGAGAGGATCTCATCGAAAAAGGGCTCCGGGACCTTGCTCAAAATAAGGTCACCATTGAATCGCTTCTGATAGCCATCGGCCACCCCCGACTGAAACAAACGCTAAAAAACATCCCGAGTTCGTCCATCGCGAATCCGGAACATCGTTTGTATGACATGCTGAATGAAATAGATTCGGATTCCGCCCATTCCAAATACAACGCCTTGATTCGAAAACTGGTCAGTTTCGAGCGAGCCTTGGATTGGGTGAAAAAGTAACTGCCAACAATGACCGTCGGTAAAGCGGAGAACGCAAAAGTCTTGCACTGTCCGTAACCGCATCCGGACGGTGACGTGATGAAATTTACTGCGAGTCCGCGGTCGTCACGGAAGTAAAGCTGAGCGGGCCGGTATCTTTGAACCAATCCGCACCGGAGACGAAATTGGGCCCTGTGGGACTCATGACAAAATCAAGATCGTCCGTGGAGGAGATGGCAATTCCGCTATTTCCATCGCATGTGCCGCTGACACATCCCGAGACGTCAGATGCAAAGTCGCTAAACAGCGCGACATCGCCTTGCAAATGTAAATTGTGAGTAAAAAATCCGTCGGTCGGATTTCCGAGGAGCGACAATATAATTCCGGAGTCCGTGTCTGGGCTTGGATCATGTTTATAGAGATCCGAATGAAGGGCTTGCACATCGGACACATCGGTAAAATTTCCGTTGGCGTCCAGATTGCCTTTGACGAGCACACGATTATGCCGGTTCCAGCCCGTGCTGTTGTCCACCGTTGCGGCTTCCAAGTAACGTTGATTTTTCGATTCGTAGCGAAGAATGCCTTTGTCCGTATTTACATACACTGCGAAAGCATCATTGGAATGGCCGTTAACCTTGGTGAGTGCCGACACAGCGGCGAGCGTATCGCTCACTTTAAAAAGCATCTTGATATCGATGACCCGAGTCGGATCGTCATTGGGAACTGAAATTTCAATGCTGTAATCCCACGCGCTCTTGTTGCCAAAGAGCGGAGAACCCATTTGAGACGTTTTAATGGTTCCGGCAGTAGAGAGCTCCGACGTGTGGTCGCTCTTCGCCTCGGCAACAAAATCATCGGGGAAACAGGTACCATCTACTGTCAAACCGCTGAGATCCACGGCTTCTCCCGTGAATTGAATGGAATCTTTCACCATGCAAGTGATTCCCTTTGCAAGCGACATCGCACCCAAGAGGGAATCCGGCCCTTTGGAATATTGTTTGATGAGACAATAAAAAAAACTGCCCGCGTATGAGGCATCGCTTTCAGATATTTGGTCTCCATTACTGTCGAGCGGTGCGCCGCTTACACCACACTTCGGGTCACTTGGAGTCGAAAATCCTCGAGCGCCCAGGCGTGAAATGTTTGAGCCTGCGACCTTCATAGAACTCGAGACCGCGTTTGACGCCTTCTCGAAAACAAGATCGGGCGCCTGAGAGCTGCTTGAATCAGAAGAGCTACAAGCGATAAGCCCAAAGGCAAGTGTCAGTGAGAGAGATAAGAAAACAATTCGTTTCATGGCAGGATCCTTTCAATTGGTGAGAGGTCGAGTATAAAAAACTTCGCCCCCATAAAAAAAGATGGAACCTTTTTCTAAGAATCAAAGAGGGGCGGAATAGGATTTATGCAAAGAAAAGTTACTGACGCACACCGTTAGGGCGCCTATTCATGAAGGGACTCATTCCCCAGTTGCGAATTGGAAACGAGCGGTGCTATGGTACAAGAACATGGCGAAAATCATGGAGGTTGAGGCATGTCGGTCGATATATTGATCGTCGAGGACAATGACCTAATTCGAACGGGCCTTGCGCAGCTGTTCCGGTTGGAAGGGTACCGGGTGGAGACCGCCATCCACGGTCAGGACGCTCTTGAGATTTTAAGTGGGGGAGAAAAACCACATCTGATTCTCCTCGATCTTTTTATGCCGGTGGTGGATGGCTGGAATTTTCGCAAAGCCCAACTTTCGGATCCTTCGATCGCGACCATACCGGTGGTCGTTTTGACGTGTTCTGAATTGACCAGGGAAGAATTGGAAGAGCTCAAAGTCAACGACACGCTGATAAAACCCGTAAATCCCGAAGCTTTATTCGATCTAGCTCGTGAGTACACTCCTCCATCGATGATCAGCGTTTAAACGCTTGACTTTTCATTTGTTCTTGTTCCATCTCTGGATTTTTTCCATAGATCGCCATGATTTTGCTACGCCTTTCGCCCTCGAACAAAAAGGCCGTTTGATTTCAACCCCCTAGATCAATTCTTTTCCTAAATACTTCATCGACTCGGACTTGCGTGACTCCTACACTAGAGAGGAGTATCCAAAAATAACCATTCAAAGTTGGCTCGGCATTAAGGAGGATCGCATGGCCCGAAAAGATCGAAATCATGGCCCTACACGAATTCTCATGGTGGAGGACAATCCCGGCGATGTTCAGTTGTTGGAGCAGGCACTCAACGAAACGGATCACGAATTTATATTAGACGTCGTCGATGATGGTGACGATTGCATCGCCTTTATTCACCAGGTGGGAAAATTCCGAAATGCTTTTCGTCCCGATATCGTTCTCCTTGATCTAAACCTTCCGCGAAAGAGCGGACAGGCTGTGCTTTACGAACGCAAAAATGATGTGGATTTAAAGGAAATTCCATTTGTGGTGTTGACCGGTTCGCGCAATGAACAGGATATATTAAATTGCGCAGATTTGGACGCCGATGGTTTTGTGATCAAGCCTCAGACATGGGATCAGTTTCTTTCCCTTGCAAACTTTCTTGGAAAATTTGTAAAACGCGAAGTGACGCTTCCTCCGATCTGGCTGGACAATTTAACGAGTGACCCTGGGGACGAAACTATCGCTCTTTCCAGCGCCACCGACCACTTAAAGAAGGCAGCTAATGTCGGGAGGGTGACCGATCCTCAAAAAGATTGGGCGATGCTGCTGGTCATGGCTCTCAATATCAAGGCGGCACTTGACGCCATTCGGGAACATCGAAATAAGGTTCGAACGAACCATGGGATCTACACGGACATAGAGTTTGATTCTCCGTGGTTGGCCTCGCGAACCCATCAAATGAAACATCAATTGCTAGAATTAGAAAAGACGACGGAGCGATTAACAGGAGAAGTAGAATCCATGTCGAGTGATTTGATGAACTCGCTAGACCCCATCCGGAAGAAGATCCGGAAAATACTGGGAGGGGTCCGCATCCATATCATTAAAGAACAGCAATTAATTGACGATCATCTTTTTGAGCCACCCGCGGGAGATTGACCCTTGGAATGGAAGATCCTTGAGCACTCGCCCAACGCAATCATTTTGCTGGATCGAAAGGGTGACATTTTGGAGGCGAATCGCACCGCCGAACAAATGTTCGGTTATTTGCAAAAAGAGTGGCTTGGGCAAAATCTGACGAAAACGATCGGCGGATTGGGTCCGAAGGATCCTCAATGGGAAAGCATTTTGGAAATTCCCGTGCGAAAATCCTTGCAATTGGAAGCCAGAAAATCAGATGGAACAACCTTCCCCATCGAACTTCATTTGGTGCGCATTTCCGACGATACGAATCTGTCTTATGTGGCCTATATTCAGGACAATACCCGAGGAAGAAGGGACATTGACCAAGGGAAAAAGTTAATTGAATTGCTTGAAGAGGGTCGCGCACGTTTTGAAACGGTCCTTCAGCAAATGCCCTCCGGAGTTCTTCTTGCGCTGGCGCCCGAAGAAAGAATTGTACTTGAAAATCAGCAAGCGGAGGCGATTCTCGGGCGATCCCTCGTCGGTACGCTTCTTCATGAACGATACGAAGCACTCCCACTCTACCGTCTCGACGGAACTCGATATCAAGGCGGTGAATTTCCGCTGGCGCGTGCCTTAAAAGGTGAAATTGTACGTGCGGAAGAAGCTTACTATGCGCGTTCCGGAAAATCACGAACCACGATCAGTTTCAGCGCTTCTCCCATCCGAGATCGAGTAGGAAAGATCACCGGGGCAGTTGCGGTGTTCACCGACATTACGGCGCAAAAAGAAGCGGAACGAGAGATGAAACAGCGCGCTTTGGCCCTGGAGAGAAGTAACCAAGAATTAAAGCAATTCGCATATGTGGCTTCACACGATCTGCAAGAACCTTTGCGTATGGTTGCAAGTTACTCGCAGTTGCTTGCTCGACGCTATCACGGGAAGCTGGACAAAGATGCAGACACGTTCATCACCTATGCGGTAGAAGGGGCGAAACGCATGCAGGAATTAATCCGGTCGCTTCTCTATTATTCTCGAGTCGGACGAGATGACATCCCTTTGGAGCCCACAGACACAAAAGAAGTGCTGCACGCAGTAATTTCCAATCTCTCCAGCTCCATTGAACAAAATTTGGCACAAGTCAATTATGGCGAGATGCCCGTCATTCTTGCCGACAAAGTTCAGCTGTCGCAGGTGTTTCAAAATTTGATTGCAAACGGAATCAAATTCCGCACGGATCAAGCACCCGTGATTCAAGTGGATGCCCAACGAAGTTCCGACGGCTGGCTATTTTCTGTCACGGATAACGGAATCGGAATTGAGCCTGAATACCAGGAAAGAATTTTTGAGATCTTTCATCGTTTGCATGGACGCGACAAATATCCGGGGGCGGGAATTGGTCTGGCCGTATGCAAAAAAATCGTCGGCCGCCATGGTGGAAAAATTTGGGTCGAGTCCGAACCGGGGAAAGGAACAACCTTCCGATTCAATATTCCCGGTGCTTCGGTCGTTAAACCAAGGGAAGAGCCCCCACCTTCTTATCCAAGACTCGCCAATGCTACGAGATTGTGAGAGTGAGAGGAGGAACAATGAAGCCGTTTCCGGAAAAAGAGATCGCTCCCACCTATCAACAAAAAGCCAAAAGGCCTGTGAAAAGAGCGGTCATACTCTTGGTCGAGGATAATCCAGCGGATGTGGATTTGATGGTCGAAGCATTTAAGGAGAGCGGCTTTGAATACCATTTAAAGGTCGCGAAAGACGGAGTGGAGTGCATTAACTACCTGAGGAAGAAAGGAAAATTTTCCAACGCAGAACCTCCCGACATTATTATTTTGGATCTAAACCTACCCAAAAAGGATGGTCGCGCCGTGTTGGCCGAGATCAAGCAGGATGCTTCTCTTCGTCGCATCCCGGTCATCGTGCTCAGCATGTCGCAGGCGGATGAGGACATACTGATGAGTTATGAGCTGAATGCAAACTGCTTCATAAATAAACCGATCGATCTCGATGAATTCATTGGAATCGCCAAGAATATCAAAGAATTTTGGTTAAACATTGCAAAGCTCCCCCCAAATTGGGGGGGGCCAAATTAGACTCCATACACTTCGAATGATTTTGGTCGATCAATTCATCTACGCGGTGTAGTGGAGTTAGCGTGATTCGAATACGACAAACCTTTGGGTACTTATTTCGATTTTTCATCGTTTTCTTCTCGTATCTTTTCTCCGGATACATTGCGCTCCAGCTGGCACCGGTAGGGGGATTCGCATCTCTTCTTTGGCCCCCGTCTGGTATTGCGCTCGCCGCCCTTCTGCTCTGGGACATTGAGATTTCCCCAGCGATCTTGATAGGCGCCTATGGGGTGAATTATTTGCACGGTGCAAGCGTGGGAACGGCCGCATTGATTGCATCGGGAAACACGCTTTCTGGCCTGACTGCGTATCTTCTGCTGCATCGATTTGGATTTCGAAATGACTTTTCACGATTACGTGACGCTTTTTCTTTTCTACTTTGCGGTCCCGTACTCGGCACGGTGGTGAGTGCTACGATTGGAGTCGGTGCACTTTGGATTTCGGGAACCATTGAGTCGCATATTATGGGGCTTGCGTGGTCGACGTGGTGGTTGGGCGACGCCATTGGAATGTTGCTCATTACTCCGGCGGTTCTCGCCTGGTCCATTCGGCCGAGCCTATATACGTTTCGACGTTCTCACGGGCTTGGACTTATCTTATTGGTCTTTATCAGCGCGCTTCTCTCCTATTGGATGTTCGGCACCTCCCGAACGGCGAGCGAGATTTGGACACCCCGGCTTTATCTCGCGTTTTTGCCGCTCATTTGGGGATCGGCCCGCTATGGAAGTCGCGGAACAGTTACGGTCCTCATGTCTACCGCTGCCGTCGCCATCCCCATTGTCCTGTCGACGGGGAATATGGAAGTTGCTTCTACTTTTTTTGATCGACTCATTCGGCTCCAGGGATTTATGGGGTTTTTTTCCACCACTGGAATTCTTCTCATGTCTGCGATCTCCGAGAGAGACTCGGCCATTCTAGCCATGCGAAATACGATGGACGAGTTGGAGAATCGTGTGGTCCAAAGAACGAAAGAACTAGCGCAGGCCAATGACGAGCTCCGGGTTTTGGAAACCATCGCGTCCGCCCGAAAGGCGGAACTGAGCAGCTATATCGATCACATGTCCACATTCAACGCCAAGATAAGCGTGGATGGCAGGGTCATGCTCGCTAATCAGGCGGCCATCGCGGCCTCCGGATTTGATTGGGAGCATCTTTATAAAACTCATTTTATTGAAGGACCCTGGTTCACTTTCGACCGAAACGTCCATGATCGGGTTCAGAGAGCGTTTAACAGGGCTCTTCAAGGCGAAAACATCAGCTATCACGAAAAAATTATGCTCCCGGGAAATCGGTTAATTTGGATCGATCTTTCGTTTTCGCCGGTCATGGCCGGCGGCACCAAAGTCGACCACGTTGTCGCGGAAGGACGAGATGTCACGGCCCAAAAGCAGGCGGAAGAAAAATTTCGCCGTCTTTTGGATGCCGCACCAGACGCCATGGTTATCGCGAATCGCGACGGGGAAATCGTTCTGGTGAATGACCAAGTTCGGAGCCTGTTCGGTTACATTCGTGAAGAATTGCTGGGCGAGAATGTGGAAATTCTCATGCCGGAACGTTTGCGGCAGCGCCATGAAATGCATCGGCAACACTATACGGAAAGCCCCAATATTCGACCCATGGGTATGGGACAAACTTCTCTTTGGGGACTTCGCAAAGATGGAACTGAATTTCCCGCGGAAATCAGTTTAAGCCCGCTGTACACTGAAGAAGGGCTTTTGATCATTACGGCCATTCGAGATGTTTCGGAAAAAGTGAAGGCTGAGGAATCACGGATTAAACTTGCACAGGCCCAAGAGGCGGTTCGCCTCCGCGATGAATTCATCTCCATCGCATCTCATGAGTTACGAACTCCCCTTACGGCTCTTCAATTGCAGATTCAAACCGCTGATCGTATTCTTCGAAAGTCCGGTTTCAATATCGATTTCCTTTCAAATTCGTTGGATCTATCTATTTCTCAAGTGAAGCGAATGACTCAGCTCATTGGAACTCTTCTCGATGTGTCGCGGATCGCGTCCGGGAAATTGGAACTTTCCGTCGAGGAATTCGACCTTTACAAATTGATGGAGGAGGTGGTTGCACGATTTTCGAACGAGGCACATTCCAAGAAAATTACGATTAGCCTCATCGGTATGGGTGATTTTAGGGGGGCCTGGGACCGCCTTCGAATTGATCAAGTGGTTACCAATCTCCTTTCCAACGCAATGAAATATGGAAATGGCCGACCGATTGAACTGAGGTTGGCCTCGCAAGACTCCCAGGTTTCGATTTCCGTTCATGACCAGGGCATCGGAATCAACGATGAAAATAAAGAGCGAATCTTTAATCGATTCGAGCGAGCCGTTTCGTCAAAATCATATGGCGGATTGGGGCTTGGCCTCTATATCTCCAAGGAAATCACAGCTGCTCATGGGGGGAATATTTCCGTGGAAAGTCAGCCCGGAAAGTACACTACCTTCACCGTAACCTTGCCTCGGCAGACCCGGACCACAGCCGTTACCCGAGATCCCTCGCAAAAACGGCAAGAATTACCAACCTTTACAACTCACTAGTCTAAAATCCCTTCGCATTTTTTTTCGGGCGTTTTGTTTTTTCAGCTTGACGCGATTCGCAATATTTTGGTAGTTCTGGCTCTATTCTTGTTTCGTGTGGGGGGGAAAAATGAAACAAAGAAACAAACTCGCCCGAGGGGGTCGAGGACTCGTATTTCTGAGCTTGATTGGCCTTTCGTTTCATGGAAGCGCAAAGGGGCAGTCGTCGTCTATTTCGGCTCTTCAAATGGATCGCATTAATGAAGCCTTTTACCTACTGAATCATTACGGAGAAAGCGCGTGGAACAATTTTAAGACCTGGCTCGATTGTAACTCTCTTCCCTTTTTTCTTCTGACGGATAACAAAGCGCTCCTCCTCGTTCCTGAAAACTCGGTGGCTCTCTCGTGGGTCGAACGCCTTTTGAGTCACCCCCCCATTCCATTGGAACCCATAACAATCCCTGAGAGTCGAACGGGCTACCGACTTTACGCCGCGAATCGGGACCTTTTTATTTCACGCTTTTCCATTCAGCCTGAAAAAGCTCTCGCACAGGTGATCCCGGAACAAATCGGGGGTCGGAGACTATTTGTCATTCAGTCATTGGAACAAATGTGGGCAAGCGGCCGGATGGAACAATTTGACCATATTCTGGCGCGCAATAGTACGGAGTATTGGCTTTTTATTTTTGCCCACGAAACGCATCATCTATTTATGAAAGATCACATGAATCCCTTAGTTGATTTTTCAAGCCCGGAAACATACGCATCCCTTCTAGATCATGAGCAAATCTGGAGTAAGAGGGGCAAGCGTGGAATTTCGACTAACGAAGACAACCTACTCGATAACGCCTCGAATGAACGGGATGAATTACTGGAAGCGCTGGACGCTCGAACCGAAGCCCAAAGAGATCAACATGCGGAAGCTTTCATACGGGCGAGAAAGAATCGATATCACCTCTTTTTGTCAATGACCGGTTCCGAGGAACAGGCCTATGCCGCGCAACGGGCCTTTGGTCAGTACGAGTGGAACGAGGGTAGTGCCGATTATTTCGCCGCGCGGCTTCTCTTCTTGGCGAGTGCCGAATCACCCAAGGAAATGAAAGAAAGAATGTCCAATGCCGAGTTAGATGTACATTTTTCCCATTACGAACAGATTCGCTCTTTCTATTCCAGAAAAAAGCCCGAGCACGGATTTTACAATCTTCTTCAAGAACTTGCTTCGCTCGATCGTTGGGGCAGAGACAGCATTACGAATCCGCTATTTCGCTCCCTTATTCAACCGCGCCTTTCCTTCCCGCGAAAAATGAACTCCGCCTTCATTCCATATTCCATTGGGGTTCTTGAAGTTGCACTTCTTGAAAAGTATTCTCCGGGAGTGACCATGCGCTCCGCCCCCGCCATTTTCTTTTTCCCCGAACACGCCATCGAATTGGTTGAAGCCCGATTGGAATTAGAAGCGGCAAACAATCTCCCTTAGTATCTGCAATTGTTTTTGTGTTGCTCGATGTCCACCTTGGCACAGCGAAGTGTTTGGTTCGGCTTGATGAGCACTTGGAATTCCCAAGATGCGCGCCCACCAGCGCTCACAATTTTGATACGATGATTCCCCGAGAAGAGAGCCAACTCAATGAGTGACTCTTCGGACGCCATTAATTTCCCGTCCACATAAATACTGGCCCCCGGGGGATCGGATGAAACGCTCAATTTTCCCTTTTTCGGCGCCGGAGGAGGGCCCAGCTTTGGCAGCTCTACTTTCTGTGGCGGCTGAGGTCGCGGTGTCGGTGTTATGGAGGGGTGAAGGAAATATTTCTTGGTCATGTTCATTGCTTGCGAGATCGTAAATTCTCGCTCAATCGTCTCGTACCCGGATAGCACAATTTTGATCGCGTAGGTGTTACCCACTTGAAGAGACGGAAGTTCAAGCGGTGTGCTGCCATCCACAAGAACTTGATCGAGATAAACTCTTGCCCCTCTTGGATCAGTGCTGATTTTAACCTTCGCGTAACTCACTTTCTTTGTCGGTGGCGTAGGTACGGGAACTGGTGTGGTGGGGACTGCAGCGACGGGTGGAGTAGAGCGAGACCTCCGAAGAAAGAAGACCAGACTCCCAAAGACCAAAGCTCCTGCAATAAGTCCAGAAATCACGAAGGGTGAAAATCGGCCCACAATTCGAAGAGAGGCGGACATCGCATCTTGCAACGACTGTGTCTGACTCAGACCTGAAGGGGATGTGAGAATGGTCTTAGAGCGAGAAGCGCCACTCAATGTGGGGGGGAGATCAAATTCCTGCTCGCTTAATTCATAAAGAGGATTGGCCACGATGGTATGAGGTCGAGAAAGTGTTTTCTGTGAGAGCGTATCCGCGACGGTCTTGGCATCCGGCGAGTCCACATAGGTAGCCGCTTCTTCAAATATCGCTCCTGTCGCGTCCTCGAAGCGTTGACTCATCTCGACGCTGTAATACCGATGGAGAAAACCGACGAGATCACTATGCGTCACACGCACCGGTCTTCCAGTGGGATTCCATCGAATCAGAAACTCGTTTAGGGAGTCCACAAACGCATCGGCGCGCTGATAGCGCTGATCCACATCCGCGGTTAGAGCTTTGAGCGCGATGATTTCCAGCGATTCTGGAACCTCCGGCCGGATCTGGCGAATCGACGGGATTTCTCCCTTTCGAATGATCCGGAGCGCCTCCGGAATGGATTCCGCCTGATACAGGCGCTGTCCGGTCAGAAGCTCGAAGAATATGATCCCGAGGGAATAGAGGTCGCTTCTCTGATCAATCACGGCTCCTGATTTGGTCTGCTCAGGCGACATATAGCCGGTCTTTCCGCGAATGACGCCGATCTGTGTCCGATGCGATTGATTGGAAGCTTTGGAAATGCCGAAATCGGCGATCTTCACATCGCCATCGAAGGAAATCAGAATATTGGTCGGACTAATATCTCGGTGAACAATCCCGAGAGCGGTTCCATTCTCGTCGACTTTTCGATGGGCATACGCCAATCCCGTTCCAATTTCACGGGCGATGTGAACCGCCATATCGATCGAGCAGCGCTGGCCGGAGTCTTTGATTCGCTTGACCAGACTCTTGAGCGTGATGCCTTCAACAAATTCCATCGCAATGTAACAAGAGTCTTCGACTTTTCCGAATTCCATCATGGGAACGATGTTCGGATGATTCAAAAGCACCATCAGCTTCGCTTCATCGACCAGCATCGAAACAAACTCTTCGTCGTTCGAATATTGTGGAAGGATTCGTTTGATCGCTAGAATCTGGCGCTTTCCATCGGCAGTCGTTGCGACGGCCTTATAAATTTCCGCCATGCCACCGGAGGCAACCTTTTCGATCAGCCAAAATTTCCCGAATCGAATCGGCTGGGAAGGCGAAACGTTAGCCGCGGGATCCATGTTTCCATTCTTCCATGGCAAATCGATTCTGGGGAACCGATTCGAGAAAACTCTTTCGAAACTTCTCTTCTCGAATTGCGACGGAGCGTTTCTCGATAAGAGTTACCAATGCCTGAAGGACCTCACTTGCGTCCTTTTCCTTCCCCGACTTTTTGAGAATTTCGTAGTGATTGATATGCGCCTCCTCTTCAGCGCCCTCCACGCCTGTCGGATGCGTCGCCACCAATTTCATGGAAGAGCAACTCATTTCCAGCCCACGATCCAGCTTTCCCTGCTCCATCAGTGTTCGTCCGAGATTTGAAAGGGCCTTAATTCGGGCCGGAACCAGATTATGTTCCAGTCCGATTCGAAGCGCTTCCTCGGCAGACATTCGGGATTTCTCCATAAACAAAGGATCTCTTTCCCCCATTTTTCGATAGGTCGTGCTCAGCGAATTAAGCGCCTCGGCCATAAGGTATTGAACTCCCGCTTCCCTTGCCACCCAAAGGCCGGCCTCCAAATTCATCAGGGCCTGAGAAAGATTTCCGAGCTGCAAATGAGCCGCTCCGACGTTCACAAGATCAAAGCCTTCCCCGGCCTGGTCGCGAATCTCGCGCCGAATCGCGAGCGCCGCTTCATAACAACGCAGGGCCTCCTCATATTGTCCCAACTTGTGGTGAATCACACCTATGTTCCCAAGAGTCACCGCTTCACCTTTTCGAAAACCAATCTCACGAAAAACTTCGTGACTCCGCTTTAATTGATCGAGGGCCAAACTATATTCGCCCAGCGTCCAATATACGAGACCCCGATTTCCTGTCGCATTGGCCTCTCCTCGGCGATCTCCGATCACCATGATGATCTCCAGCGCGGCCGAGTATTTTTTTACCGCTTCCTCGGAATGCCCCATTCGAAAATGAACAAGACCAATGACGTTGAGAAAAGAAGCCTCGGCATTGCGATCTCCCATGGTTTGTGCAAGCGTCAACCCCTGAACGTAATGTTCCAGAGCCGCCGAGAACTCCCCAATATTGTAGCAAGCGATTCCGAGGTTACGCAGAAGATCCATCCGAAGTTTTTCCGTACCTTTTTGATCCGATAGCGACGTGAGTCCCGCCAATGCATATTCACGTGTCTTTCGAAAGTCTCCAACCCCATGAAAGTACATCGCTTGAGCTAAGGCTACGCGCGCATCGAGAAGCGGTGAAGGTTGCTCTCTGGCTCTGGTTACCAGAGCTTCGACAATATTTTTTTGAGCGGTTCTCTCTCCGAGAAAATCCACAAATCGGTTCTCCGCCTCCAAAAGCTCGACTTCAATTTGAAACCGATCCGATACCTCGGTGCCCTCTATCAACAGAGTTCGTAATTTTTCAATCACCCCTCTTCCTTCTTTAGCGGAGTAAGTCCGTGTCATTTGATCCATCGCCAAGAGACCGTATTTTACGGCTTCGGTTCCCAGACCTGCATTCACGTAATGGTGGAAAAGAAGTGCAGCATGTTCCGCGACATGACCGGAATAGAGTTGTTCAAACCCACGGCCGACGATTTCATGCAGAATCTTTTTGTTGTGATTCAGAAGCGTGGAATAGACCACATCGCGCGTGAGCGCGTGACGAAACACCACTTCTTGCCCTAAAGGACCTTCTTGCGAAGCCCAGTAAACGAACCCATGGTCGGCAAGCGTCCGATATCGCCCCTCCACGGCGCCAAGATCCAGTCCCATTCGCTGTCCGACGATTTCCAGAAGCCGAAGGGGAACAGTTTCCCCGGCCACCGCAGCCGCCATGAGTGATTCTTTGAGCGCACTTTCCAGGCGATCGATACGGCTGAGTAATATTCGATTCACCGATTCGGGAAGGCTGGCTTCCTCAATCGGACGGTGAAGAGACCAATGCTCTCCCTTGCGGAGAAGCGTTCCGTCATCGACGAGTGACTGAATGAGCTCCTCCATAAAAAAAGGATTTCCTCCGCTTCTGCGAACCAATTTCTCCTGATCCCCCGCCGATAACTCGACCCCCTCGAGCGTGTTTAAAAGAATGGATCGGCAAGCGTTTTCTGAAAGAGGAGAAAGCTCGATCGTTTCGATGTGGAAGGCCTTCCGCAAGGCGTCGGGCGCAGGAAACTCGGGGCGCACGGTCCAAAGGAAAAGGATAGGTTTCGCCGACTGCAGATTCTCTCCGACAAAACCAAGCGCCTCCATGGAGGCATGGTCGGACCATTGAAGATCGTCAAAATGCACCACCAGAAACGATCGTCCGCTTTCTGCTGCGCTTTTTGAAAGGCTTTCGAGGACGCGGCTGATCGTCAATTGCATTTCCAGGCGAAGCGCCTGGGGTTCGAGAGCAAGAATTCGACCATCGGCTTCGGCCACGCCCGCCATGAAATGGATCATCAGATGAAGATTTGAATCCACTTTCTGAAAAAGTGTTTTATCGATCATGAGCCTGCGAAAAAGATCTGAAAAGAGTCCCAGGGGCTCGGAATGATCCGCCGGGGCGGCTGCGCGAACAAACATCGGACCGCGATCGGCGGACCCGAAACTTTTCATGAATTCGTGAACGAGACGAGATTTTCCGACTCCTGCGGGAGCAGCAATCACCATGGTTCTTACTCCTTGTTTGGCCGCCAGGAGCTCTCGCGACGTCGCCATCAAACGTTGGTGCTCCGCTTCGCGCCCCACATATCCGCTTCGTTTGGTAAAAGGAGATCGTTCCCAGCGCTCGGTCCGATTGAGATTCCTTCCTTTCACCATGAATGCGGCGACCGGTTCACTCTTTCCTTTGACTTCGATTTTTCCCAGACTTTCGTAAATGAAAGAATTGCCCGCCGACCGACAAACTTCTTCGCTGACGAGGATCTCCCCCGGAGGGGCATTTGTCTCGAGACGCGAAGCGAGGTTCACGGCATCGCCCATCACCGTAAAATCTTGATCACGCCCCTTTCCGATTCGGCCGGTCACTACCAACCCCGTGTTCACGCCGATTCGAATTCCAATTTGGATGTTTCGTTCGGCCAAAATCTTATTGATATCGACGAACTTGGCCCTCATCTCCAACGCGGCCAAAAGCGCCCGCTCGCAATCCTGTTCCGATGCCTGGCGGCTTCCAAAGAGCGCCATCATCCGGTCTCCCTCGTACTTGTCGATGTAGCCCTGATATTTTTCGATTTCGTGGGTCAAAATTTTGAAGCAATTGTCTACAATCAGCTGCACATCTTCGGGATCCAGCTTTTCGCTCATGGCCGTAAATCCTTGAATATCCAGGAATAATACGGTGACGGTACGGCGCTCTCCTTCCTTGAGCGTGACCTGATTGCTTTTCCCATGTGCAGCGGCAAGTTCGCTAAGTTTACCTAGATCCGCCTTGAGAACATCTGACCAGTTGGCTTTGAGCGCCACACTCAAATTTTTTCATAGATGCGGGGCGGTCACAAGAATCGAGGCGTGACATTTGCGCCGCGTCATGGCGCACCCGAAACCCCCGCAAATGGCCCCAGGACACCAATATTTCACTTGAATTTTAATGGGTTGCGGTGGTACACCCTGGCACATCGAATGCACAAAGAGGATCCGCTATGACACGAACAAAAATAAGCGCGTTAGCGCTCTTGGTAGTAGGTGGATTCGTTTCGAGTGGCGTCGCCAAGGAGATTGGCCCCGATCGAATTCGGGAAGAGTTCGCACGTTCTGGAGATTCGCAACTGGAGCTTGCGGCGGATGCTCTCGGAGACGACGGCATCATGGAGAAATTTGATAAACTAAAAAATTCCCCTGATCTCGAGCCGGCGATTCAAAAAATCATTCAGAAGCTTCGCGGGAAATAATTCGACGAATAGTCTGAAGCCCTCGCGACGTACGAACGCCAAACCAACTGAGATCTTCACCGCTGATTAACACCACTTCTTTGTTCGGAAGTTTTTCCCTCCAATAACGCTGATGTTTCACGCCAAAAGAATAAGGTTCGCTCGGCAAAAATAAAATATCCGGCTCAAATGCGATGATTTCCTCTTCGCTGATTTCAGGATATCGGCCCGCATACGTAGTCGCTACATTATCGCCTCCGGCGACACGAATGACGTCATCCATATAGGTCATCGAACCCACGGCGATCCATGGATCTTTCCAAATCAATGTAATCGTCTTTTTTCTTTTGAAATCTCTTCCTTCCAATTCATCAAGAGTGGTCTCGATCTCTCGCACAAATGGCTCCACCTCAGGAGTCTTTCCTACGGCGTGAGCCAGTTGGACCATATAAGGTATTACTTCGCTGACTTTTGTCGGGTAATTCACCCACACCCGCAAATCTTTTGATCGAAGTGCCTCCACATCTTCTTTACGATTCTCCTCCTTATTCGCAATCACCAGATCGGGAGTAAGTGCGAGAATCTTTTCGATTTTCGGATTCTTCGTTCCCCCAACCACGGGGATCGATCGAACTCGATCACGAGGCTCAATACAAAAGCTCGTCCGCCCCACGGGAGCTACTCCCAAATAGAAAAGGGTTTCAGTGTTACTGGGAATGAGGGAAACGACCCGTTGCGTGGGCGATGACAAAGTGACTTTGGAACCGTCTTCGTTGGTGAGTTCAATCACGGGAGACCCGTGTCAGATTCGTCGGCGATCGAGCTTGTACTTCGAGATCTTTTTATTGAGTCCCTGCCGAGTGATTCCGCAGAGGCGAGCCACTTTTGTTTTGTTCCATTTGTGCTTGCGGAGGTATTTGGAAAGCATGCTTTTTTCAAACTCGTCGACGGTTCGCTTAATAAACCCTTCCTCTTCCTCGTCCCCTGCTTTAATTCCCTCGGGATAGGTTTCATAGAAAAACTTCTGAGAGAGATCTGTCGGCTTAATGAGCGAATTGGAACCCCGCAGGGCTACAATTCGTTCGATTTCATTTCGAAGTTCGCGCACATTTCCGGGCCAATAATATTCCTGAAACGTCTGCATGACCTCTCCGGAAAGTGTGATCCCCGTTTTCCCGGTTTTTTCCTGAAATTCATCCAGAAAGTGGGTAACGAGAACCTGAATGTCATCGGGACGGTCGCGAAGAGGCGGCAGCGTGAGCTCCACCACCGCAAGGCGATAATAACAATCTTCCCGGAACTTTCCGAGTTAAATC
The DNA here is from genome assembly GCA_964397255.1 of uncultured bacterium. Lineage (GTDB taxonomy): Bacteria > Bdellovibrionota_G > JALEGL01 > JALEGL01 > DATDPG01 > CAYNHQ01. The sequence goes on along the minus strand of CAYNHQ010000004.1, from coordinate 58,678 downwards.
ATTTTGCTAAGACTTCGTTGAGTGCCTGAAACAAGACGAACCTCGACATGATTGCGCTCGTGACCATCCAAAATCAAGAAAGTTCCTTCCTGAATGAGACGAAGAATTTTTACTTGAAGGGAAAGTGACATTTCCCCCACCTCATCGAGGAAGATCGTTCCCGTATCCGCCACTTCAAAAAGTCCCTTTTTATCTGCGACGGCGCCGGTAAAGGCTCCTTTTTTGTATCCAAAAAGTTCTGCTTCAAGAATCGTCTCGGTGAGCGCGGCGCAATTGATCGTCACCAATGGCTTCTCTTTTCGATTGGAATGATCGTGAATGAGTTTCGAAATGAGTTCTTTCCCCGTTCCGGACTCTCCATAAATGATGACCGAACTGTCGGACGCGCCGATCAGTTTGATCTGGCGAATGATGTCGAGAATGATCGGATTCTTGGTGATCAACCCCTGATAATTGAACTGTTCGATGTCGCCTGTGGCCTTTTCTTCCCGCGTAGTTTCTTCGATGTAACTCGAAATTTCCTGAGAAAGCATTTCCAGGAGATTCCCAATGACAGCAATTTTTTCACTCGAGAAAAAGGGGGCCTTTTTAACCGTGTCGGAAAGCTTTCCCTCCGATGTTCCCATATAATTCAGCTTCTCCACCAACTTGGCCACCGTCAGATCGTCCGCCTTGCCAGGAAAGAAATCTCCTACGCGCAAGACTCCAACGATTTGGCCTTTAAACCGAACCGGGACCGTCATCTGAATGAGCCCAGAATGAGTTTCACGGCTCACCAGCTCATTTTTCGCGATGGACTCCTCAATGACCACCAATGCGTCTTCTCGGTAACGATTGAGTCCTTCGGGATGATTTCGAATTAACTGAACCAGTGGATTTGGCTTATCGAGAACAAAGGGACTTTCAGCCTCCGCCATCATTCGGCGAGAACCGTGACCGAGAAATTTCTTTCGGGCGTCCTTTCTTCGATTCCCCCGTAGGAGATACACCGCCGTGATTTCCAAATTCGAGAACGCTTCAAGAACGGTTCGCGTGACGCGGAGTTGCGAGATTCGTTCCCAGTCGATGGGTTCCGTTTCTGCCGATCCGGAGATTTCTTCCGGCTCTTCTGGTTCCATCGCCTTTTTTACTGTTTCTTCCATCGGAGAATTCATGCTCGCTTGTGCGCTAATGCACACTTCAACACAATTCTTTTCCAGGAGCAATAAAAGTTACGTCGTTGACGGATAGGAACTCGACCGTTACCCTCCCACCCCGTTCACATGTTTGAACAGATACTAGAGTACCTCGACACCATTCCAGGTGAGTTTGCTTTTGGAGGAGTTATCGTTGTTCTCCTCCTTTGCGGTCTCGGCTTTCCCCTCCCCGAAGAATTCCCTCTATTTGCAGCAGGTTACCTCGCCCAACAGGGGGTGGTAAGTCTTCGAACCAGCATTATTGGATGCTTCGCCGCTATTGTAGCCGGCGACTGCATGCTATTTGCCATTGGGTATCGGCTTGGAAATCGTATTTTTGAGCTCCCCCCCTTCCAGAAACTTCTTACCCCGGAACGAATGAAGCGCGTCAATGATCGATTTAGACGTTATGGAAGCCGAGTCGTCTTTGTGGGACGTTTCATGGCGGGAGTTCGCGCCACGGTTTTCTTGGCGGCAGGAACCCTTCGAATGCCTTTTCGCCGATTTATCATTTTAGATGGAATGGCCGCTGCCATCTCTGTTCCGATTCTAATTTGGATTGCCTATACGTTTGGTGACGAGATTGATCAGGCCTTAAAAATGATTCGAAAAACCGGACTTACGCTCTTCCTCGTGATCGGCACCGTAGTGATTTTGGCAACCCTCGTGATCGTTCGCATGCGTAAGGCTCGCGAACCCAAAGCACCTACGCCCAATTCGTAACGGTTCGGCGGGAGTAATAAGCAGCCAATGCTGATTTGGCGGGTATGGGAATGTCGGTAAATCGAAAACCAAATCCGGTAATTCTCCTCTCATTTCCGGGAATATTTTTTTCACCTATCCAAACCACCTCGCCTCCCACTGAGACCCAGCGCTTCTGAAAAGGAAGGCAAAAGTTCAGACGCATCCTTTTCCCGATTTGAAATTTTGCCAAAGAACCCACGTACATGCCGCTCATGGAAAGATCGACAGCGATCAAGTGACTCAATAAATCGATTCCTTCCGGAATGACTTCGAACTTCACGGGGATTCGGGCGGAGCGTTTGTCCAAGCCGCTCGAAAGAAATGTAATGGCATGCGCTTCCAGGCGCCTTCCCGCATCCAAATCGATATTGAGAAAGCGAATCCCAAGAAGGGAAAACTCTGCTCCTCCTGAATCCGTCACATGAGGCATGACCTTTGTCACTTCGCCCTTCAGTGGAAGAGGCGGGTCCTGCCCGGGAAGTCGCACGGTGAATTCCACAATATCTCCAGAGGAAATGAGGTAGGGCTTCGCTAACAACGGTTCCACTTCCATCAAAAGTCCAATTCGGCTGACATATCGACTCCGAGCTTCGGTAACGATTTGTTTTAGCTTTGGAGAGAGGGGACGGATGGGGGCGGGGTCATGTCGAAACAAATCCGGTGAAAGTAGGGTCGGCGACTCGATTTCCTTTTTAGCCATGTTTGCAGCCCATCATTAATATACAGAAAGAGTTCCCCGCCCGCTAAGGGTGGGAGTCGGCAGTGAAGGATGCATCGGCGGAATGATTTCGTTGTGATAACGCATGTTTAGCGAGAAGGCTTCCCACTTCCCAAATGGGTCCTGGGAATTTATGGCAATCGGCCACCACCTGATCAAACGCGACAAGAAAATCACGAATATCCTGCTCGTTTATACAAAGCGCGGGTGAAAGCTTAATGATGTCGACATTGTGTCCCCCCACTTGGGTCAGAATGTGGTGTTTGTCGATTAGCGGCATGATGATCGCTTGACTAAACAGACCTTGGTCAGCCTTATGAATAAGCTTCCAGGCCATTTTGAGTTTGAGTGACTTCGGTTCACCGAATTCCACACCAACTATTAATCCTTTTCCACGGACATCTTTAAGCATTTCAAATTGCGGCTTTCGTTTTTCGAGTTCCGAGATGAGTAGCGATCCCATCTTCGCGGCATTTTCGATAAGATGCTCCTCGCGCAAAATATGGAGCGCAGCCAGTCCCGCGGCTGCGGCCATTGCGTTTTGGCTAAAAGTTGTGGAGTGAACCACACAGCGATCCAATCGATCAAACACTTTGAGAAAAATTTCCCGCCGTCCCACCGCCGCGGAAATGGGGACCTGCCCCGCTGAAAGAGACTTTGAAACAATGACGAGATCGGGGTGAACATTCCAATGCTCGAGCGCCAAAAATTTTCCGGTGCGCCCCATCCCGACTTGAACTTCATCCACGATAAAGTAAGCGCCATATTTTTTACAAAGGCGTTCGGCCTCGGAAAGGTAATCGTCGGAAGGAATGTGGATTCCTTTTCCCTGAATGGGTTCCACAATAAACGCGGCGGCATCACGCGTCGAAAGCGCTCGTTCAAGAGCTTCAATATCGTTGAAGGGAACCGCGTCGCATTCCGGAAGAAGGGAACCGAATTGCTCGCGAAAATGCGTGCTCCCATTGACGGAAAGCGAACCGAGAGTGAGGCCGTGAAACGCTCCTTTATTATAGATAATCCGATTCTTACCACTCGCTGCACGCGCGAATTTGAGCGTGGTTTCCACTCCTTCGGTGCCGGAGTTCGCAAAAAACACCGTGTCGAGACCCTCGGGCATCCATTTCACAAGTTCCTCCGCGAGCAGACCCGAGATCAGAGGAGCATCCATTTTCACGAGATTCGGATAATCCAAATCGAGATAGTCTTTCAGGATTTGACAGACCGTCGGGTGGTTTCTTCCCAAATTGAAAACGCCATATCCGCATATGAAATCGAGATAGCGGTTCCCCTGGGCGTCCCAGAGATATTGCCCTTGACCCTTCGTGTACACCCGATCAAAACCAATGATTTTGAGGACTTTGGAGAAAGTTGGATTGATGTATTTCGACTGAAGAGTGTAATTTTCCCCCTGCCGTTTTTTCAGTAGTTCCGCAAGATTCAGACCCATCGCGGCCAAAAGGGGTATCAGATTGGCGTGTGAAAAGAAAGATCGCTGCTACTGCCCCGTGGCGCCGTCGTAGCGGCGCTCGGTAGGTTGGCTGGCCCCTACTGCCTTTTTCGCCTCGCGCTCCACATTTACTTGAAACGCTAAGGGAATTCTTGTCACCAGGAGATCGGCATAACGGGTGTATTTGAATTGGATCCGGATATGCGCACGGTCTCCGGTAATTTCGACCTTCACGTCGTCCGGATTCATCGTGACATCATAAAATGCAAGGGCTCGAACCACTTGTTCCTTTACATCGGGACTCAAGGCCACTAGGGCGGCATCCCCCATTTCCGACACGTCGGATTCGATTGTTTTTGCGTCAAACTTCAGTTTTGCGATCCGGAAACCGGCAAATACGGCCAAGGCGACGACCACTGCCAGAATAAAAAGTCCCACTCCTCCCTGATTGGTTCGCCGAACTTGCCTGATCCTCTCCACACGGGAAGTTTGCCTCCAAACCATGCGAAACGGCAAGGCATTGACAGGGGAGAAGATCAATGATTTTCCTCCCTTCCAATGCCAACCTCATCATCCCGGATTAAGGGCCAGGCCACCCCCGAGGGCACGGCTCGGTATCGTGATCGCCATGCCGATGTGCCCAAGGACCATTACCGAAATTTTCAAAACCTCCTCCTTTCGGATCTCGGAATCGGCACCTATTTGGGAATGCCAGACGAAACGACCGATCAATCCTATATCGGTGCGATCACTCGCGCGCTCGAGCGGGGAATCAATGTCATCGATTCCTCTATCAATTATCGATTCCAGCGCAGCGAGCGTTCCATCGGTGCGGCCCTTGAGAAATTGATTGGTTCAAAAAAAGTGGCCCGCGACGAAATTTTCGTGTCCACCAAGGGCGGGTTTGTTTCCTTCGACGGCTTTCCGACCCGTGATCCGATGGAGTATTACAAAAAGGTTTTCTTTGACCGTGGAATTATCACTCCGAAAGATGTCGTAGCGGGATGTCACTGCATGCATCCCGACTATATTCGGCATGAACTGGACGTGAGCCGCTCGAATCTGGGTCTCGAAACGATCGATCTTTATTATTTGCACAACGTTGAAACTCAATTCGAAGAGGTGTCGCGACCGGAATTTGAAAAGCGTTTGGAAACGATTTTTGCCTTCTTGGAAGGAGCTGTGAAAGAAGGAAAAATCGGGTTCTATGGATTGGCAACTTGGAATATGTTTCGCGTGCCCGAGACGGAGCAGGGGTATTTCCCCTTATCTCGCGTCCTGGATATCGCGCAAACTGTGGCCGGCAATAACCATCACTTCCGCGCGGTTCAGCTCCCGTTCAACCTCGCATACCGGGAGGCGGCTGTCTCCGCGAATCAACTTTTTGGCGAAGAACAGGTCAGTTTTCTCCGGGCGGCGGAGGAGGCGAATCTTTTGGTAATGGCAAGCAGTCCGCTTTTTCAAGGAAGACTCCTTGGAAAATTTCCCGCCCCACTCAAAAGCCATTTCCGTGAAGCGAAGAACGATGCACAATGCGCGATCGCTTTTGCGGCTGCGGCTCCCGGCATTTACACCGCTCTCGTCGGCATGAGCAAAAGCGCTCACGTGGATGACAACAGCGAATATTTGCGCCAAAAACGAATGGATGCCGCCGCCTGGCGGACCATCATCGACAACATCGAATGACCGAGCGGCTCCCGTATGGGGAAAAAATAGGCTCGGTTTCCACCGAGATCCCGGGTCCTCATTCACGCGAGTTGTCCCGAAGATTGGCCACCGTGGAATCGCCCTATGTGACTTATCTGGCCGAAGACTTTCCGATCTTTTGGAAGGAAGCGTTTGGTTCAAATGTGGAAGATGTCGATGGAAATCTCTTTGTCGATCTCACCGCCGCCTTCGGCGTAGCCAATCTTGGCCATGGAAATCCAAGCCTTGTTTCGGCGGCTTCGCGTCAAGCGGAGATGTTAGCGCATGGAATGGGAGATGTTCATCCCCCGGCCATCAAAGTCGAACTTCTAGAAAGACTCAGCTCACTTTTCCCTGAGCCGAATGCTCAAACCCTCCTTTGCAATGGGGGAGCCGAAGCTATCGAAGTTGCCTTAAAAACAGCCGCTCTCGCTTCCGGCAAATCGGGTGTGATTGCTTTTGAGGGAGGCTACCACGGGCTAACTTACGGAACTCTCGCCGTCGGTGGGCAGACGAAATTTCGTGAGCCCTTTGAATCGCAACTGGGTCGTTTTGTTCACCGAGCTCATTTTCCGCGAGCTTCGGGAGATGACTCAAACAGTGAATTGGATCGCTCTATGGCCGAGTTAGATGAAATAGTATTGTCGGCCGCAAAATCGCCGCACTCTATCGGAGCCATATTATTGGAACCGATTCAAGGAAGAGCCGGAATCATCGTTCCTCCACAGGGATGGCTCAAACAACTTCAAGGCTGGAGCGAAAAGAATGGAATTCTTCTGATTGCGGACGAGATCATGACGGGTTTTGGACGTACCGGAACTCGGTTTGCCTGCGATCGTGAGGAAGTGATTCCCGATCTTCTGTGCCTGGGCAAGGGGCTTTCCGGAATGATGCCGATTTCGGCATGCGTGGGTCGGGCCAAAGTCATGGCGTCCTGGCCCTCTCTTGGCGGAGAAGCCCTGCATACGAGCACTTTTCTCGGCCATCCGATCGGTTGCGCGGTTGCTCTTGCCTCCATCGAGGAGCTAGAAAAACGAGATCTCGCCTCTCGCGCAGATAAATGGGGAAGAGAAATCCTCGCCGAACTCCGTACCTGGTCGAAATCGCTTTCCATCATTGAAGAGGTTCGAGGACGGGGACTGATGCTCGGAATTGCCCTCGCTTCCGAAAAAAGTGGAATTGCTTTTGAAGTCGCGCGGCGCGTACTCAAAAAAGGAGTCATTGTTCTTCCCTCCGGCCCTTCGAGTACGGTCGTGTCGCTCACACCTCCTCTGACGATCGGCGGGCGACAAATGGAGTGGGCGCTTGGAATTCTGCGTGAAGCCCTGACCGAACTTTCGTGAGCGAAAAACTCGACGCCGCTATTCTTACGCTCATTCAAAGAGGCGCACGATCCATTTGGACCGATGATCATGAGCGCCTAGCTCTCGAGCTTTTTCGCTACCAATACGAATTGATTCCATTTTATCAAAAATATTCAAGGCGTTTCGGCATAACTCCAGAAAGTATTAAAAATTCCAAAGAAATTCCTCCGCTGCCAACGTATTATTTCAAAAAACATCGTCTCGCTTCCTTTCCCGATTCCAAACGAATTGCAACGTTTTGGACTTCTGGAACAACCACAGCGGAAAGAGGCGAACATATTTTCGACACTCTTTCTCTCTACGATTTCGCTTCTGAAATTTCGTTTTGCGATCTCTCGAAAAGCAAAATTGAATACCGCTGGATTTCGTTAATCCCATCGCGAATGGAAGCGCCCCACTCTTCTCTCGCGTACATGGTCGATCACCTTTCGAAGGGTAGAGCAAAATATGACGAGATATTTCATGATCATCGGCCAGTCTTTATGGCAGCAACCACCGTCGCTCTTTCGGATTATCTTGATTCGCTGGATAAGCCGATCTCCTTGCCGGATGGAAGCCGAATCTTTGAAACGGGGGGAAGAAAAGGCAGGCGATTTGTTCCTACTTCGGCCGAGCTTTCAAAGCGCGCGGAAGAACTTCTACACATCACGCCAGAAAACTATCTCGGTGAATATGGAATGACGGAGATGAGTTCACCTTCATGGGGAAAACTGGAAGATGGTCACTGGGTTTATCAGTCTCCCGCCTGGGCGCCGGTTACGATCGTCAACTCCCAAACGCTGCAGGAGGTTTCCATAGGCGAAGAGGGCCTGGTGAAAGTCCTCGACCTCGCAAATCGGGGTTCGGTTTCAGCCCTTCTCACGGGAGACTGGGGGAAGCGCCACAAAAATGGTTTTGAAATTTTGGGCCGCGTCATCGAGTCAGAGATGCGAGGCTGTTCTTTAATGGCTGCCCCTCCCCCTCCTCCCATTGAATCGCCACCCAAAATCCACCTCTCGGTGATCAAAGAGCGAGTGGCCTCGGCGACAATTCCCTCTCCCGAGCAAACCGCTCGCGCCCTCGAGTCGTTATCCGTCCATTTTCTTCCCGTCGCTGTAAACGACGCCGTCTCCGCCGGCCTTCACCGGACTTTTGCGGAATTGGCCCAACTCAACTGTCCTCTGGAGCGACCCAGCCAACCTGGATTGCACATTTATATTCATGCCGGGAATCTGCCTGTTACCGGAGTCTTCGGATTCTATGAATCCTTACTTTCAGGGACTCCTTCGATTCACCGGCCTTCATCGAATGGCGGGGATCTGCTTAAACAACTCCACCCAAAGCTTGAAGCCATCGACCCGGTTGTAGCGGCTCGGATGGCGATTGTGGAGACTCCCTCTTATAATGATATCGACACGAAGGAACTCTTTCGTGGAGCGACGAAGATTGTCGCGCAGGGAGATGATGAAACGCTTGCCCACTTGATGACACTCGCACCAGCGAATGCCGAATTTGTGGCACAGGGTCCGAAATTGAGCGCTGCACTCATCGATCTTCGTCTTCGACCCACACCCAATGAAATTGACGGCCTGGTTCAAGACGTTTTCATTTGGGAGCAGCAGGGCTGTCTCTCGCCTCAGATTCTTTTTCTCATCGGAGATCAGATCGATCCGTTCATTGAATCTCTTCTTTGGATCGCCGACCGACGAGGAACGAATTGGAATCGCAGCCCTTCCCGTCGCTTTCTCGGCCGGATTCGCTGGCAAGAACTCACAAGTGACGAAACATTCTTCGCGGGCGAACAATTAACGATTGCAACCGTAAAAACACCAAATGCGGAGTGGTTTGCCACTCCCGGATTCATTCAATTGATTCAGATTTCATCCCCCGATGAGATTTCTCGATTCCTCGCGCCATTTGAGAGTCAGCTTGGTTCCCTAGCGACAAACGCGAAAATTCCGGCTTTGGGTTTCGAATCGATCGTGGATCTCGGTAAGCTACAATCGCCTAAGTTTATGGCGTGAACGTTATCTTTGGTAACAGTTTCGTGTAATCGATCGTAGGGTCGTCAGGCTTCACACGGTTCTTAAAAAGATCATCGCAGTCATCGATTAACTTCTTGAGCGAGAGGCCGTGATGAATTTCAGGATAAGGCGAGAGCATTTCGCGTGCCTTCTCGTAAATCTTTCCCGCCCCCTTCACATTTTCATTCGTCAGGTGGTAGAGGGCTACGGCCACTTGAATCAACCCACCAAAAAAATTCTTATCCGCACCGGTTTCATCCAGCCACACTTCATCCAGCGTCATCTGCGCAGAAGTGAACTTCGCCTTATTGAAGTATTCCAAGAAGAGTAAATAGCGATCGCGGTTGCTCATGAGAGCAACCGCGATTCTACCAGGGGAACGAACTTATTAAACTTGTTTAATTCGCGGCGACGTCCACCGCGATTTTGGAAATCGTATCAATCGTAATCGCCGAACCCAACACACCTTCTGCATCCATCGGTGTAAGAATTACACTCAGGTTATCAACCGAAGCGGTGATAATTTGAAATGAGAACGAACCATCCGAAGCGACTGAAATTGAGTATTCTTTGTCGTTGATATTGATGATCACGGATTCAGCACCTTCTGCCGAGCCGGAGAGATCAACTTTGTACCCAGTGCAGGAATTTGTAAGACTAATAGTGGGACTCAACCTAGATCCTGTAACGCTTCGTCCCCCTACACCTCCCCCATCACCGTACCCCCGCGCTTGATTAGCAATGGTGCAGTCGGCGGCTGTGACTTGTGAAACATGAATCGTGACGTTGTTGGAATCGATTGACGCAAGCGGCGCTTGGCTCTCTGTTTGAGCACAGGCGAAGAGAATTGTGAGGCCGCTGAGAATCAGTCCTTTTGCAATCTGCATCATGCCACCCTGAATTGCGAGGGGTATGCCAGAGTGTCATTTTCGTAAGCATCTGTAATTTATAGATATTTTTCGCGCTCTCTCTTTGGAACTAGCTAAGCGACTACGCAAGTTCCTGCTCAATTAGAAACTTCAGTTCCGTAGGGCTAAAATCCACAAATTCATGGAACGTAAGAAAATTGTCGCTATCGGCGTGGAGGGCGGAACTTCCCCGGTTCTCCCCTCAGGTGAAGGCGCCCTCTGGGTTCAGGGAGAGGGGAATCGAGGTTCCATCCTTTTTGGTCTCTCCGAACGCTCCGAGGATGATGCCCTTCGCGCTCTACGAACCGCGACCGCAAATCTTTCTAATGGCCTGCGACAATCGATCAAAGAAATAACTATTCACATTGATGGAACGACGATTGATTTTTCCTGGCCGGAAACCTTTGGAACTGAACTTCGAAAATTGCACAATGGCGAGGCGATTGTCTCCCCTTCGTTAGCGAAAATTTATGACCGGATGTTTCTTTTTGAGAAAGTCGAGGAAGATGAAAAAGAGCTATTTTTTCTTCGAGGTGAAAGAGGGCGACCTTCTCGAATTCGAGGCCTCCGACCCACACATGCGACTCTGGTTGGCCGCGCCAAAGAGATGAAACGGCTTGAGGAGCTTCTTGAGCAAATCGCTGTCGACCAGGGACAAATCGTCGGAATTGTCGGCGAAGCTGGAATTGGGAAAACACGTCTGCTCGTGGCGTTGAAAGAATTTCTTCGAAACAAATCTATACCCTTTGCCGAAGGAAATTATCAGGCGCGTGAAAGCCATCGCCCTTACCTCGGCTTTGCAGAAATCGTATCCAATCTGGTTGGAGGGAAAATTGAAACACTCTCACGCTGGGAAATGACTGATGTTGAAACAGACTTTCTTCGTCTTTTTTTGGAGCCTGGAACCAAGATCGAACGCTTGGCGGGCTTGAGCGAAAAAGATATTCGCGAAGGACTCTTTCATGCCGTTCGTCGATTAATTCATTCAGCCGCGCGAAAGCCTCTCGTGATCATTCTCGAAGATCTGCATTGGGCTGATGAAGGCTCCATCGATCTTCTAGAAAGAGTGATAGAGGGCATGGAGGGTACAAGACTTCTAATTGTTCTAGCTCATCGACCGGATCTCTTTATTCGATGGAAAAAACGTCTGAACTATAATGAAATCGCGCTTAAGCCACTTTCATCGGATGAAGTGGAAAATTTCTTAGCTTCGTCCACAGGAGCAGACCGGGTTGCCGCGCGCGTTCGAAACGATCTCTACAAACTTTCTGTCGGTAACCCTCTTTTCGCAGAGGAGATCCTTCGTCAATTCTTGGACAGCGGCGCATTGGAAATCGAAAAGGGAGAAGACGGAAAAAAAATTCTCCGCGCAAAGGAAACAAAGCTTGAGAGTGTTCCCCCTACACTTCACTCACTCATAGCCGCCCGGTTTGATCGACTCGATCCGAATCTTCGCAACGTTCTTCGATGGGCTTCACTGTTGGGAGGGTCCTTCGAAGCGCCTGAATTAGAAGACATTGTGACCAAGCAAATTCCATCTTTTGACAAAAAAGGAATGTCTGAACTGTTTGATCGTGGATATTTAGGCGAGCAAAGCGTATTCCCACGCAAGATCTACCGCTTTCAACACGACCTCATATTAGATGTCGTTCGTGAAAGCCTTTCAGAGAAAGAGTCAAAGATTCGCCACAACGTGATTGTTGACGTTCTCGCCAAGCGCTATGAGGACCAGATCGATTTTTATGTCGATCGAATAGCCGAACATGCTTTGGGTGGAAAGGATCGCGAGTCAGCCACCAAATGGGCGTTACAAGCCGCAGAACGAAATACGTCCCTTTTCAATTACCCAATGGCCGAACGATTTTATCGAAAGGCTATCGAGTCTTCGAACTCGGTTGAGTTATATCAACCTTGGATTCGGACGCTTCTTTTTCTGGGCGCAAACGAAAAAGCGCTTGATGCTCTTCGAGAGTGGGATGCAATCGGCGCCACGCAAAGTGTGCAAATGCGTGGTCTTTTTTATCTCATGGCTGCGGAGGTATATCGCACACGCTCGTCTTACGTTGATTCCTTGCGAATGGCAGAACTCGCCATTGACGCATTTGGCTCGAATCCCAAAGATGAAAAAAATCGCCTCAATGCGGTACAGCTCCGCCTAAACGCCCTTACTTATCTCGGAAAGAGTAACGATGTGATTCATGAAGGACTAAGAACTCTGCGTGGCCTTGGAAATTCACACCCTGACATCCGATTCCGAATCTGGGGACGAATATCGTCTCTCGTTCTTTTTCGAGGTGAGCTTGAGCAGGGGATCGAATTTCTGAAGAAGGCCGAGGAAATTCGAGATCCTTCTATTCTTCCTTCCGATCGAATTGACCTTCATTTGCGTAGCACTGCGGTAAAAGAGCAGGCTATGGATTACGAAGGTGTGATTCGGCATATGAACGAGGCTATTCAAATCGCGCGAAGTTCTGGAATGAGAGGCAAAGCTGCTTGGGCTGGCCTTGACAAGGCATCTGCCCAAGCTTCTATGGGCCAATTTGACGCCGCATTGCGCGAGTCACGAGAAGTCCTCAAAGAGGCTATTCAATTGAAGGACCAACAACTTCAGTGCCAGCTGGAAATCGACAGAGGACACATGCTTAGTGACTTAGGAGCTATCGATGAGGCTGAGAAGATATTTGCTTCTATCGCGGAAATTTACGCTGGCCTAGCCACGGTATGGATGCGTACGCAAATCATGACGGCTCAAGCGTCTATTGCCACTCAACGGGGCGAATTCGTGGCGGCTGTGAAATGCCTGCGGGAAGTGAGTGAAGTTTATCAATCAGCGGGCAACAAAAGCATGGCGGCACGCAGAACAGCACTAGCACTCTCAGTAGAAGCATCGCACCAGCTTTGTCCAGTGAATGTCTTGGCTGATAGATATTGGGCACTCTTCGAGGTAATGAACACAGATACCTTACCGATCTCAAAAATCAGTCTTTGGAATACAGGTTTGACGCTCGTAGCTTTTGGCGTGCCGATTGATCATCCAGATCCTGATGAATATAACCCTGCCAAAATTAATCTCTTTTTTCTTAAGCAGCGGGCGTATATCTCGTTGATTCACTTCCTACAACATAATGACGAAGCGAGAGCTAAGAAAACAATTGCAATGTACATTGAGTGGCGCAAGGCGGCCGCCCAGAATATACCCCGTGAATATCAGTCTTCTTTTTTAGCCCATCGAGAGTACTCTCCGGAGGCGAACGGGTTCTGATGGAACGAAAGCGAATCATTGCGGTGGGGGTCGAGGGGCCAACCGACCGGCTCATTTTGGGCGAAGATGTTCAGTGGGTGGAGGAAAAACCTGGCAGGGGAGCAATTCTTTTTGGCCTTCCTCGCCGATCGGAGGACGACGCGGAACGGGCGCTTCGAACGGCAGGCCAGCACCTCAACGACAATTTTCGCCTGTCTGTTCAGGAAGCAGCGGTGGTCGTCGGATCATCGAAAGAACCGGATGTGGCATGGAAAGAAGTCTTTCCGGAAGAGACCAAACTCCTTCAAGATGGAGAAGCCATTGTTTCACCCAATTTAGCGCGACTTTACGAACGACTCTTCCTATTCGAACGAACGGAAGAAGACGGAAAAGAATATTTCTTTCTTCGTGGCGCGCGGAATCGCCCCAATCGTTTGCGCGGACTGCGGCCCACTTATTCACCCATGGTGGGTCGGGATCGTGAAATGGCGCGCCTTCGAGATCTTCTGGAACAAATCCGTGTCGACCAGGGTCAAATCGCCGGAATTGTCGGCGAGGCGGGAATTGGAAAAACGCGGGCCGTGGTCGCCTTCCAGCAACATCTAAAGGAAGCAAATGTACCGTGGGTAGAGGGGCGATTTACCGTCGGTGACCGACACCGCCCTTGGAGTGCGTTTGAATCTTTAGCTCAGGCCTTAGCTAAAGGTGTGGGTGCGAAATCCCTCTCTGCGCTTGAAGAAGTCGACCGAACCTTTTTACAACTGCTTTTGCAGCCGGGTACCCGTATCGAAGCCTTTGCGGACCTGACGGATGAACAGATTCGAACAGCTCTGCACCTGGCGTTTAGAAGCTGGATTCATAGTCTTGCTGACTCTCCACTTGTTTTATTTTTAGAAGACCTTCACTGGGCTGATTCTTCTTCCATGGAGCTTTTGGAAGTTTTGATGGATGGGATGGAATCGAAAAGACTCTTGATTGTTCTCGCTCATCGTCCATACCTTACGCTCCCCTGGAAGCAGCGACTCAATTACAATGAGCTGCGATTGAGCCCTCTCTCGCCCGATGCTCTCGAAAAAATGATCGGAGGCGTAACGGGCGCCGATCGAATCGCCGCCCGTGTGAAAAATGATTTGGTCGATCTTACCGTCGGAAATCCACTTTTTGCGGAAGAAATTCTTCGAAAACTTCTCGATCAGGGCTCGCTTCAAGTGGAGCTGGAAGATGACGGTAAACGTGTGCTTCGAACCACGGGTATTGAGCTCCAAGAAATTCCCGAGACGATTCATTCGTTGGTCGCCTCCCGTTTTGATCGGCTGATTCCCAATGAGCGAGATGTTCTAAGGTGGGCGGCGCTGCTCGGAAACAAGTTCGATTGCGATGAGCTTTACGAAGTAGTGAGAGAGGAAATGGATATCGAACCGCCTTCAGATGATCTTGTTGAACGCGGATTTTTGGTGGAAGAGACGGTATTCCCTCACAAGATGATTCGTTTTACGCACGATTTAGTCTTCGATGTCGTGATGGAAAGCCTTCCAGATGCTGAGCGCGCAAAACGAGAGGCGCGGCTGGCGAAATTTCTCATCGAACGGCTCGAGCAGAATCCAGAAATGGGCGCGGAGCGAGTGGCCGAGCATGCCCTTGTTTCGGATCAACCTCTTTTAGCCATTGAATGGGCCACGCGCGCCGGCGAGTGGAGCCTTTCGCGTTTCAATTATCCGATGGCGGAATATTTTTTCCGTCGCGCTGCGGAAGCCTGGAAATCTCTTCCCTCTTCCGACCGCCCTCCCCCGCACCATCTCTTCGAATCATGGATCCATACGCTTCTTGTCTGTGGAAATCAGGAAGAGGCGAGCGTTGCCCTAACGGAGTGGAAGAAGCATGGCGCGATTCGGGATGCCTCCGCGCGCGGAATTTACTTTCTTTCCTGGGCGCAGCTTCATGCCGCTTCGGCCGAATGGGAATTCTGCCTCGCCGCCGCCGATCGAGCGATTG
The DNA here is from genome assembly GCA_964397255.1 of uncultured bacterium. GTDB lineage: Bacteria > Bdellovibrionota_G > JALEGL01 > JALEGL01 > DATDPG01 > CAYNHQ01. The sequence goes on along the minus strand of CAYNHQ010000004.1, from coordinate 43,397 downwards.
AAGCGCTGAAAGGAATTCCGCAGCGCTCGAAAGAACATGGATGGGCGCTGGAACGACGACTTCAAGCTCTTGCTTGGCTCGGCAAGGGCCGGGAGTTGGTCCACGAAAGTTTCACTTATTTGAAAGAGTTGGGCGAGCGCTCCCCTTCGGTCCGGCTTGGAATTTGGGCCCGACTCTGTCACCAAGCCACACTCGAAAATGAATTGGAACCGGCGGCTGATTTTCTAAAGCAAGCAGACGCTCTCGACATCAATCGCATTGGTCCTTCCGACATATTGAACTTCTATACGCTCGTTGCGCCATTGTATGAGAAGAAAAAAGACCTCGACGGTTTGGTTGCCCTATGGAGCCGAGCTTATCGGCTTGCTTCCACATCAGGCATGCGCGATCGCTCTGTGGAGGCACTTCTTCATCGTGCGGCGGCTTACTCCAAGCTTTCGAATTTTGATGCCGCACGAAGAGACATCGATCTCTCGCTTCAGGAACTCCGGGCTCTCAAACATCGAGTTCTTGAAATGCGCGCCTGGCTTTCTCTGGCCCTCGTTCACGTTGAAATGAAGCAGATGGATGAAGCGAAACGAATCATGGCGCAAATCGAGCGCGAACACGGTCGCCTGACTCTGATCTGGAATAAAGATCTCTACGAAGCTATTCAGAAACGACTGAAGTCCTAACCGCCTCAGGCGGCAAGAGCTTGGACGATTTCGTCGATTTTCTTTCGCTCAATCAGCCCCTCTTCTTCGATCACAGCAAAGAGAGCATCGACGACTTCAATGGAAAACTGTGTGCCGCGGACTTTTGCGACTTCTTTGACGATATCGGCAATGTGCCAGGGCTCCTTATAGGGTCTCTTCGAGCTCAGCGCTTCGAAAAAGTCGGCCATAGCTACAATTGAGGCGGTTATCGGAATTTCATCTCCTTTGAGTCCCTCTGGGTATCCTTTTCCGTCCGGGCGTTCGTGGTGGTAGCGAGCCATAGGAGATATCGCTTTAAGTTGCGGAACGCGTTCCAGCAAATCTCCCCCACGTCCGGGATGGGTCATAATTATTTTTCTTTCCAAATCGGTCAGGCGCCCCGGTTTTTTTAAGATATCGTCAGGAATGGAGATCTTTCCTATGTCGTGGAGAAGCGCTCCCTCATGCAGAACCACCATTTCCCTCTCGCTTAAATCGAATTTCTTCGCGATCTTCATCGTCCACTCCGTGACCCGCTGTGAATGACGAAGAGTATGGCCATCTTTGTCATCGATAAGTTGCGCCAGTAGATCGATCGTTCCTTCGCGATATTCTAGCTTCACGGTTTCTAAAAGATGTTCCTGCACCGCACTGACCATCAATTGTTTGACATCCTTTGCCGCGAAATTGATGGGTTTTTCGAGAAATTCCCAAAAGGTATGGGATTTAACTGACTCAATCGCCAACCCCTTTGTGGCATTTCCCGTGATCATAATGCAGGTGAGGGTCGGTCGAATTTTTTTGGCTTCAATCGCGAGTTGAAGGCCGGTCATCTTCGGCATCACTTGGTCGACCAAAAGAACCGCGAGAGTCTCTTCTTTTTGAATGAGATCGAGAGCGGCTTCCGGATCGCTGGAAGTCAGAACTTCAAATTCGTCTTCGAAGTTGATTTCAAAGCCGTCGAGGTTGTTGACCTCATCGTCTACGTAGAGAAGCTTTACGTTCTTAAAGCGACGAGTCGATACATTCAGTTCGTCCATACAAACTCCGGCGGAAGGTTAACAATGGAACGTGGTAACATTATATTACACTTTTATGTCTAACCATTTCAAGTCACTGGATTTTTTTATGCAACTTTTGTTTCTAGTAGTAACCAAGTAGTCCTTAAATATGACGCGATCGGGAGATCTTTCTCCGCATTTTTACAAGGACTTGAGGCTGGACAGCGGCTTCGTTGTTCCTATACTTCGGCTCTCATGAACTACATAAAAACAGCATTTTTGATGTCGTTACTTACTCTTCTCTTTGTTTATGTCGGGAAAATGGTGGGGGGAGATCAAGGCATGGGGATCGCTTTTGCCTTTGCCATTCTCACGAACTTTTTCAGCTATTGGTTCAGCGACAAGATTGTTCTGACCCTGTACGGCGCCAAACCGGTCACCGAAGCGGAGGCTCCACAGATTTATTCGATCGTTCGAACTCTTGCTTTAAAATCGGGAATGCCGATGCCGAAGGTCTATATTATTCCCTCGGACGCACCGAATGCATTTGCCACCGGCCGAAACCCGAATCACGCGGCAGTGGCGGTGACGGAGGGAATTCTTCGCATTCTAGACACCAATGAACTCTCCGGTGTTCTTGGGCATGAACTGAGCCATGTCAGGCACCGCGATATTTTGATTGGAACCATCGTTGCGACGTTTGCAGGAGCGATTGGGATGCTGGCTCACATGGCACAGTGGGGACTCATGTTCGGCGGGGGGCGTCGTGACGATAATGACAGGGGAGGCAATCCTCTCGCTCTCCTGGCCATGGTTATTCTCGCGCCAATGGCGGCGATGTTAATTCAGTTGGCGGTGTCCCGTTCTCGTGAGTATGGAGCGGACGAAGGAGGCGCCAAGCTTTGCGGAAATCCTCGTTATCTTGCCAATGCCCTTCGAAAATTGGAGCAGGGTTCAAAAATGATTCCTATGGAGGCCCAGCCGGCCACCGCTCATATGTTCATTGTCAGTCCTTTGACTGGTTCCGGATTTGTCAATCTCTTCCGCACCCATCCTTCTACGGAAGATCGTATTGCCCGATTGGAAGCGATGGCTTCTGGGCGTATTCTATAGAGAGTGCCTCGAAAGCGAAAAGGACCGGATCCCGACGCAACGATCACCGAGAGCATCGGCTCTCTCGCCGACGATTTCCTGAAGCGTTACCGCGAGGCGGATCCTGACGCTTTCGCCATCGACGACCGAACGCAACTCAACCCCGCCACACATTCGGGTCGGATGTTTCACCCTTCTTGGGCTGCGATTCTTTCCCTCTACCTTTGGGGAAGCGGTTTTCTCTATTTGGATCGGACTCTCCTGGCAACGTTTAGTCTTTTGGTTTTTCTCTCCCTCAACACGCTCTTTCTTTCCTTCGCTGGAATCCTTCCCTCCTGGCTTTCTGACCCTCTCCTCCGAGATATCCATTGGAGCTTTTCCAGAGAATTAAGTTTGATTGTCCTGGGCGGGGCGATTGGGTTTCTTTGGTGGACATCCATTCTTGGAGCGACTTTTCTTGCTCTCCGATCCTTGGCAAGACCCTTTCGGACATCTCCAAAAGTATGGTTTCAAATCCTGGTGTATCCCTTTCCGGCCATTGGCCAATATGTTCGCGGACGATTTTGGAAGGGACACTTCGATGCCTTTTCGCTCATTCTCGGTGTTTTGAGCTTTCTCGCGCTGCGATCTCTTTGGATAAGTGCGCGTGCGGAAGAAATCAACCCTTCGAAAGAGATGGTGTTCGCCGGGTTTCTTATTTTAACGCTGATGGGATGCGTTGGATTCTTGTTGGGGTACTGGATTCGGGCGATTTCAATTTTGCGCGATATCGAATGGTTGGGAGATTCGTCGCAGGGGGTTTACTCCGAACCGAAATTTGTTCTCTTGGGTTCGGCCCTGGTATTTTTTCTTTTCGCAAAAGTAATGCTCGGCGGACCCGGAACTATATTACGGGAAAAAGGGTTCGGATGGTGTAATGAAATGGAAACGCATGGCTACAAGCGTTCGGCGGCTCAAGTTCGGTTTTCACTTCGAACCTGGAAGGCTGCTTCAGATTATGTTTCGGACCGCCTATCGATTGCGTTCTAAATGAAATTGGCGGCAAAAAAACTGACCGAAAATCATCGGCAGTTGGTGATCGATCTTGATTCGGTTCGCTCTCACCAAGAGCTCATCCGGCATCCACAGTACCTTGCCCACAAGGACTCATTAGAAGAGTTTCTAGGTCGCACGTCGTTGTACAGCCCAAGCCCTCTTCCTAAAGAGATTCCGCGCGATTTCCTTCGCGTGACAGCTTGGAATGTGGAACGAGGTTCCAAGTTCGATCAAATTCAGGAAACACTTGCCAGACATCCCGCTCTCGCGAATAGCGACATTATATTAGTGACTGAAACGGATTACGGCATGGCCCGGTCGGGCAATCGCCATGTGGCTCACGAGTTGGGAAAAAGCCTGGGTCTCTATTCCCTTTTTGGGCCTTGTTTTCTCAATCTGGTGAAAGGAAATGGCCAGGAACTCCATGTGCAGGGCGAGAACACCGTCGCACTTCAGGGCAACGCGATTTTGAGCCGATACCCATTTGAGAATGTCGAACTGATCCCTCTTCCTTCCACAAAAGATCATATGGCGGGAAAAGAGCGCCAAATCGGCCGTGAGCAGGCGATTCTCGCAACGATCAAAACTCCTTTCGGCCTCATTCATTTCGTTTGTGTTCATCTGGCTGCGCATAGCGCGGTCCGACATCGGCGACATCAAATGCACCAGGTTCTTAAGGCGCTCAACAAACGCCCCGGGCCCGCGCTGATTGGAGGCGATTGGAATACGACGACATATAATGCGAACCGAGCGGTCTGGGCGATTCTTGGATTTTGGCGGCGCGTGGCGATGGGAGTTCGCTACGTCATGCGAACGCATTATCCATACCCCGAGCGCTATTTTGAAAAGAGACTTTTTCAAAATTTGAAGAAAGAGAGATTTGAAATCGACGGATTCAACGTTCCGGGGAAATGCACGGTCCATTACGACTTTAATGAAGCCGATCCAAATTTAAATCTCGCCGATTGGGTTCCGAATTGGTGTTTCAAATTTATTCATTGGGCTCTTGAACCCTTTGAAGGAAGATGTTCGTTCAAAATCGACTGGTTCGCCGGCCGCGACTTGATTCCTCAAAACCCCGTTGTCGTGTCCAACCTCCCCCGTGCCTCCCAGCGCCTCTCCGACCACGACCCCATCGTCATCGACATTCGGCTCCGCGAATGAGCTCTACGCCGCCAGGGAACGAATCACAGCGGAAATCGTACTGAGTGCAGGGTTAAATTCTTTCTTATGGTCGATGAGATCGTAGAGAGTTCTTCGTCCTATGCCTGCTTTTTTTGCGATTTGAACCTTATTGACGGTCATTAAATGAGAAGAGAGTACTTCACGAAACGCTTCGATATCCCCGCTTTTGATGCAATCCAAGAGCGCATCCACCACCAGACGTGGATTTTTAAGCTCCTTACTTGCGAATGGAACGTGAGCCTTCAAGAATTTCGTCCCTGATTTTTTTCGCTTTGTTAATGTCTCGGCTTTGCGCATTTTTATTACCTCCATAAAGGGCCAGCACGATAGAGCGTGTCTTGGGTGGCTGATTCTCTAACCAACCCTCAAATTCACTCGTTTTGAGGACCTCAAATTTTTTCACTTTTTATAGTGTACGATATAATGCGCATATTATCAATCTAAAATTAGGGCTCTCCGACCACGACCCCATCGTCATCGACATTCGGTGTAAGCAGTAGTATGGATCTTTCTCGGGGGGAGGAGGATGGAATGATTCATCACACACCGAGGGATACAGGTTGGATTGAGGTCATTTGCGGGCCGATGTTTTCGGGGAAAACCGAGGAATTGATCCGCCGGATTCGTCGTGCGCAAATTGCCCGCCAAAAGGTAGCCCTGTTTAAACCTCAAATCGACGACCGATATGGGGGAGGCGAACACATCGTCAGCCATGACCAACGAAAGTTGGAGGCAATTCCTGTTCGAAATGCTACCGAGATTCTTTCGCGCGCGCATGGAGCGGAAGTCGTCGGAATTGATGAGGCTCAATTTTTCGGCCCCGAAGTCGTCCAAGTTTGCGAGCAATTGGCCGACAATGGGAAACGAGTCATTGTTTCAGGCCTTGACCAAGACTACCGAGGCGTGCCCTTCGAGCCGATCCCTCAACTTCTTGCGATCGCCGAGTACATCACAAAAAATTTGGCGATCTGTGTCGTGTGCGGAAATCCCGCCAACCGAAATCAGCGAATTACAAAAAACTCGGGACGTGTGTTGATCGGCGGTGCCGATGCGTATGAAGCCCGCTGCCGGAAATGTTTCGACCCGAAAACAGCCCTTGAGGAAGACACCGCTTCGTATCCTCTCGGCCTTGCCGACGCTTAATCGTCGAATCGTGGCCGTCGATCTTCTTTCTTTCGGGCGTGAAGTTTTTTTTCGGTCAATCGTCGTTCACGCGACGCGTTCGTTGGATTCGTTTTTTTTCTGGGTTTCTTTCGTTCCAACCGTTTTCGAAGGCGCTGATTGAGGCGCTCCAGTGCCGCTTCCAAGTTCTGATGCTGGGAACGCCGCTCACTCGCCTCCACCTTAATCCCTGTGGGCAGATGAGTGATTCGCACGCCAGTCTCCCGTTTATTCCGATGTTGTCCTCCCGGTCCTGTTCGCTTGAGCCTTTCAATAACAATTTCATGCTCGAAAAAATACTTCATTTCGCCCCGAGAAATGACTTTCGCATGATTCGGGATATAACGCTTCCGCCGTGAAGAAGGCAAAAGATTCATTGTGGGTACTGGGGGTTTTTGCGTTTGTATCAGTGTGTGTTTTTGGCCGCTCTGTCAGCTTCGACTTTGTGTATGACGACCACGATTTTATTCAGAACAATCCCTATATTCGTGACTCAATATACATCATCGAATTTTTCCGGAAGCCACTTTGGGAACTCAGCGCCGCCCACAACCCATCGGCCAACGTCTTCCACCCGCTTCAACTTCTGTCCTATTTTATCCAAGGGCATCTCTTTTCTTTCCAGCCTTTCGGATTTCACGCTGTAAGCATTGTCTGGCATGTGCTCGTTACATTTCTTTTTTATATGTTGATGCAGGCCCTTTCATTTTCACGTCGAACCGCTCTTTTTACAGCGCTACTCTTTTCAGTTCATCCAACAACGTCGGAAGTGGTATATTTCATTTCATCTGGGATAGAGCCCATGATGATCGCCTTCGTTTTATTGGCCCTATTGATCGGGTGGGGTCAATGGAAAATAGCTCCTTTTCTTTTTACCGTTTCTTTTCTTGCCGCGCTTTTTTCTAAAGAAGATGCCATCATATTAATCCCCGCACTGTTTTTTGGTTGTTTTTCGTTTTCCGAGTCCTCGTTACGTAAACGCAATTTGCTTGCAGTGATTGGGATACTTGCCGTTTGTATTCTCTACTTTGTTCTTCGCGCTCAAATAGCAAACTCCGTTCCGGTTGGAAATTTCTTACGTACTCCGCTTTATTCCGACTGGTGGAAATTACTTCTTCGATATCTCGAACTCAGTTTTCTACCTTTTAGTCCCGTAGGATTTCGGGAATACTTGGGGGAGCCGATTACATGGACTGGAATAATCGCCGTAGGATTCGTCGCCGCACTCATTGGTCTATCTCTCAGCCGTCCTCCCTACAGAAGACAGGCGCTGTTCTTCCTTCTAATCGCGATACCGTCCATCGCTTTAGCAGCTTCATTGAGCTTAATAAGTGGCACTATCTGCGACCGATATGTTTACGCCAGCCTCCTCGGTTGGTTCGGGTTGGTCGCATGCACATTCCCGACAGTCTTCGATCGCCCGATCGTTCGGAATTTCTCATTCTGTTTTCTCGTTATCTTGGGGAGCTTTTCTTTTTTGGCCGGAACCCAATGGAAAGACGAGCTTCATCTATGGACTTTCGCGGCAGAGGCAAATCCGAATTCTTCGGCGGCCTACCGCAATCTCGGTGCCGTGCAATTTGAGAAAGGCGATTGGGTGAGTGCCAATGAATCCTTCGAACGAGCCTTAAAATTATCATCGCCCACGGGAAGAACACGGAGAGTACACCTGGAAAGTCTGCAGTCACTTGCCGGTCTGGCCCATGCGCGCGGTGATTCACTGCAGGCGGCTCGATTCGAGGATCAGCTGAAAAAAGTTCGCGAAATGCATCCGTGAGGGTCCCCTCTTACCGCGTTGCTTTCCTGATTCATTAGTGCTACTTGAGCAAATCGTACCAACTTGGTACTATTTAACTATTATGATTCGAATGACAAAACAGACAGATTACGGAATCGTGGTTTTAACCCACTTTGCCAATAAATCTAGCAACTTGACATTAACCGCCCGAGATATTTCGGCGGAAGCGGGGATTCCCTTACCCATGGTCAGCAAAATACTTAAGTTATTGTCCCGAAAGGGAATTTTGATTTCTCATCGAGGGGTCAAGGGGGGCTACAGCCTATCTCGGAGGGCCGACCAAATTACAGTGGCCGAAGTGATTTCCGCTTTGGAAGGCCCGATCGGAATGACGGAATGTTCGAGCCATGAGGAAGAGGGGGAATGCAATATGGAGAGCCACTGCCCAGTCCGCTTTCATTGGCAGGCCATCAGCTATACGGTGAAGCGAGCGCTTGAAGAATTAACCCTTTCACAAATGATCGGCCCGGTGCCTCAACCCATCGTCAACTTCGGGAGGCAAATGTGATAAAAGCGCGCGATTTTAAAACCTTTTTCAAGGAGAAGAGATGAGTTCAGGTCATACGCATACGCATTCAGACGTCGACGGAACATTCTTTACGACGAACGTCGATAAACTTCTCAATTGGGCGAGAGCCAATTCACAGTGGTATCTCCTCTTTGGCCTCGCCTGTTGTGCGATTGAATTGATGCAAACTGGCGGACCTCGCGCCGACATTGATCGGTTTGGTTCGGTTCCCCGCGCCACTCCCCGTCAGTCGGATCTCATGATCGTTGCCGGAACGCTCACGTACAAAATGGGTCTCCGACTCAAGCGTCTTTACGAACAAATGCCCGAGCCCAAATACGTCATTTCGATGGGAAGCTGTGCGACCTGCGGCGGACTCTTTTCCCTCGCCTATTCTGTAATGAAAGGCGTCGATAAAATTGTGCCCGTTGATTTTTACGTTCCTGGCTGCCCTCCCCGTCCGGAAGCTCTGACCGAAGCGCTTCTCATGCTTCAGGAAAAGATTAAACGCGAAAAGTTTCTTGGCCGAAGGTTCGAAGAAGCGAAGGTGGTCGCCTAAACGGAGAGCGATGGCTACAGAGACCGACACACTGAACGAACTCACCCAGAAGAAATACAAGTATGGGTTTGTCACCGATATCGACGCCGATACGATTCCCCGTGGGTTGAACGAAGATATCGTTCGGATGATTTCGGAAAAAAAAGGAGAACCCTCCTTTATGCTCGATTGGAGGCTCAAAGCCTTTCGCCATTGGCAGACGATGAAGGAGCCCACATGGCAGAACGTTCATTACCCGGCGATCGATTATCAAGACATCATCTATTATGCCGCGCCGAAATCGAAAAAAGATGCGCCGAAGAGCCTGGATGAAGTCGATCCTGAACTTCTAAAAACATTTGAAAAGCTCGGAATTCCTCTCAAAGAGCGCGAGGCGCTTGCCGGCGTTGCCGTCGACGCGGTCTTCGACTCGGTCTCTGTTGCGACGACATTTAAAGAAAAACTCGCCGAACTCGGGATTATTTTCTGTTCCTTTTCGGAAGCCGTGAAAAACCATCCCGAGTTGGTCAAAAAATATCTCGGTTCGGTCGTTCCCTACACCGATAATTTTTTCGCCACGCTCAATTCGGCGGTCTTTTCTGATGGGTCGTTCGTCTACATACCCAAAGGGGTTCGCTGCCCGATGGAGCTATCGACTTATTTCCGAATTAACGCCAGCGACACGGGACAATTTGAACGGACCCTCATCATAGCCGAAGAGGGTTCGTATGTGAGCTACCTCGAAGGCTGCACGGCGCCCAAGCGGGACGAAAACCAACTTCATGCGGCGGTCGTGGAATTGGTTGCCCTCGACAACGCTCGCATTAAATATTCGACGGTTCAAAATTGGTATCCCGGTGACAAAGACGGCAAGGGCGGAATTTATAATTTCGTCACGAAACGCGGGAAATGTGCGGGAGTGAATTCCCATATTTCTTGGACGCAAGTCGAAACCGGATCGGCGATCACATGGAAATATCCGAGCTGCATACTCCAGGGAGAAAATTCTGTCGGCGAATTTTATTCCGTCGCCGTGACGAACAACTATCAGCAAGCCGACACAGGCACCAAAATGATTCACATCGGCAAGAACACGAAAAGCACGATTGTTTCCAAAGGAATTTCCGCCGGTCACGGGCAAAATACGTATCGAGGTTTGGTAAAAATTTTGGGAGGCGCACAGGGTGCGCGAAATTATTCGCAGTGCGATTCGCTCCTGATGGGGAACAAGTGCGGCGCTCATACATTTCCCTACATCGACGTAAAAAATTCTTCAGCGCAAATTGAACATGAAGCGACGACATCCAAAATCGGCGAAGACCAGCTTTTTTACTGCCAGCAGCGGGGGCTCTCACAAGAGGATGCCGTCAACATGATCGTCAATGGATTTTGCAAAGAAGTCTTTCGCGAGCTTCCGATGGAGTTTGCGGTTGAGGCACAAAAGCTGTTGCAAGTGAGCCTCGAGGGCAGTGTCGGTTAATTAGGAAGGGATTCGGATGTTAACGATCAAAAATTTGCATGCGCGCGTCGAAGGAAAAGAGATTCTCAAAGGGATCAACCTCGAGGTCAAAGCGGGAGAAGTCCATGCCATCATGGGTCCTAACGGATCGGGAAAGAGCACGCTTGCGCAAGTTCTCGCGGGGAGAAACTCGTATGAAATCACCCAGGGGTCGGTGACATATAAGGGAAAAAATCTGCTTTCCCTTCCTCCCGAAGAACGGGCCCGCGAAGGAATTTTTCTCGCTTTTCAATATCCGGTCGAAATTCCCGGCGTCAGCAACACCAATTTCTTAAAGGCCGCTGTCAACGCCGTTCGAAAACATCGGGGCCAACCCGAGCTTGACGCGATGGATTTTCTGACACTTCTCAAAGAAAAAGCCAAGCTCGTCGCTCTGGACAAAGACCTCCTTAACCGCGCGCTCAACGAAGGCTTCTCTGGGGGCGAAAAGAAGCGGAATGAAATTCTCCAAATGGCAGTTCTTGACCCGGCGCTGGCAATTCTAGATGAAACGGATTCAGGTCTGGACATCGACGCCCTTCGAGTGGTCGCATCAGGAGTGAACGCGCTTCGAAACCCCCAGCGTTCGATGATCGTCGTCACACATTATCAGCGACTCCTCGACTACATCGTTCCCGACGTCGTTCATGTTCTCTATCAGGGGAAAATTGTGAAGTCGGGCGAAAAGAGCCTGGCCCTTGAACTGGAAGAACGAGGGTATGGTTGGATTGAAAAGGAGGCCCACGCGGGAGCCTGAAGATGAAAGAACTTTTTCTTCAAGAATTTGCCCGAACAAAGCCGACATTCGGCCCGGCCGAAACGGCCCGCTGGGGCGAAATGCGGAAAAAGGCGATCGATGAATTCGCGGCCCTGGGTCTTCCCACCCCGCGCTGGGAAGAGTGGAGAAATACCGACCTTTCGGCTCTCACGAAAACAAGAATTTCGTTCGAGAATGGCTCGCCGAAAAACTTGGATGACCGCTCCTTTCTTCCCGCGGGATGGGAGAACTCTCCCTCCATCGTCTTTATCAATGGAAACTTCACGCCTGCCGGAAAGGCCACGCTTCCCAAAGGGCTTGATATTTCCACTTTCCGATCCGCTTCAGAAGAATTGCGTGACAAATTGGAAAGGCATCTTGGACAGGTGGCCCTGGGAAAACGTCCCTTCGCTTCACTCAACACTGCCTTCGCAAAAGATGGAGCACTTATTTCAATTGCGCCAAAGGCGGTTCTCGAGGCTCCAATTTATGTCGTTTATTTTTCATCGCCTGGGAAGGAGGCTCACTTCTCTGCGCCCCGAACTCTCATTGTCGCCGGCCGAGAATCACAGGCGACGATCATTGAAGTTTATGCGGGAACAGATGAACCCTATTTCACCAATGCACTGACCGAAGTTGTTACTGAGCCGCACGCGCAATTGGAGCATATTCGTTTGGAGTTGGAGGGATCCAACGCTTTTCATATTTCAACAACTGATATCGAGCAGGACCGGTCCAGCCATTATCGTTCGCACTCGTTTTCGATCGGCGGAAAGTTGGTTCGAAATGAAATCAACACGCTTCTCAATGCGGAAGGGAGTGAATGCACGCTCAATGGTCTTTACGTGCCGGTCGATCATCAGCATATTGACCACCGGACATTCATCGACCATAGCCGCCCCCATTGTTCCAGCCGCGAGCTTTATAAAGGAGTCCTCGCCGGCGAGGCGCGGGGAGTTTTCTTGGGGAAAATCACCGTCCGACCCGATGCCCAAAAAAGTGACGCGCGCCAAACCAACAACAATTTGATTCTTTCCGAAAAAGCGCTCGCTGACTCTACACCGCAGCTTGAAATCAACGCCGACGACGTCAAATGCTCGCATGGCGCGACGATCGGAAAGCTCGACGAGAATGCCCTTTTTTATCTTCGTTCGCGGGGAATCGGAGAGAAAGAGGCACAGAACCTACTCATTCATTCGTTCGTGAGCGAAATGATCGAAGCGACATCCGTTGCCCCGATACGTTTTCACCTGGAACATCTTCTTTCCGGAAGGTTCGTCTCATGATTCGAGATGAATTCCCCATTCTTTCCCAAAAAATCAACGGAAAGAAACTCGTCTATCTTGATAACGCCGCCACGACACAGAAACCAAAGTCGGTCATTTCGGCGATCACGCGATTTTATGAGGAAGATTGTGCGAATATTCACCGCGGCGTTCATGCGCTCAGCCAGCGGGCCACAAAAGTCTACGAAGACACGCGAGAAACCGTTCGGAAATGGATTGGAGCTTCTCGTGTCGAAGAAATCGTTTATACACGGGGGACAACGGACGGAATCAATCTCGTCGCTCACACTTATGTCCGATCCATTCTGAAGCCGGGAGATGAAATTCTCATTTCTGAAATGGAACATCATTCCAACATCGTTCCCTGGCAGCTTGTTACCGAACAGACAGGCGCCACACTTCGCGTAATTCCAATGACGGACGAGGGAACCCTTCAAATCAACGACGTAAAGAAGAGTCTCACGGAGAAAACTCGCTTCATTGCGATCTCACATGTCTCGAATGCATTGGGAACGATCAATCCGATACGCGAAATTATTTCCCTCGCACATGAACGAGGGGCGAAGGTTCTCATCGATGGCGCCCAGGGTGTTCCCCACATGCGTGTAAATGTGAAAGAGCTTGATTGCGATTTTTATGTTTTTTCGGGACATAAAATTTACGGCCCGACAGGAATAAGCGCGCTCTATGGAAAATACGAACTTCTGGAGAAAATGACTCCCTACCAAGGTGGGGGAGACATGATCACATCGGTTACATTTAAAAAAACCGAATACCAAAAGCCGCCTCAACGATTTGAGGCGGGAACACCGAATATCGCCGGCGTGTATGGCCTTAAGGCCGCCATCGAATTCATTGAGAAAATTGGCATCGATCAAATTGCCAAACATGAAAAAGAACTTCTTCACTATGCAACGGAGCGACTCTCCACGGTTCCCGATCTTCGAATCATTGGAACATCAAAGGAAAAGGCGGCGGTAATTTCATTTGTCCTCGGAAATATCCATCCGCATGATGTCGGAACGATTCTTGACCAGCAAGGCATCGCCGTTCGTGCGGGACATCATTGCGCTCAACCGGTGATGGATCATTTCCACATTCCCGCCACGACGCGAGCATCATTCGCCATTTACAACACACGAGAGGAAATCGATGCTTTGATCGATGGCCTAACGCACGTTCGAAAGGTGTTCGGCTGATGTCGGAACTTCGCGATCTATATCAAGAAGTGATTTTGGATCACAACAAGCAACCCCGGAACCGGCGGAAACCTGCCGGCTCGAATCGGGAAGCCCATGGACACAACCCTCTCTGCGGCGACAAAGTCACCGTCTATCTTCAGTTAAAAGATGGAAAAATTATGGACGTTGGATTTGAAGGTTCCGGCTGCGCTATCTCCACAGCTTCCGTCTCCATGATGACGGAAAGCGTGAAGGGAAAATCGATGGATGAAGTGGAAAGACTCTTTCATGACTTCCACCAACTGGTAACGGAAGATCATCCAAAAGATGCAGATTCACTCGGGAAGCTTCAGGTCTTTTCAGGCGTTCGTGAATTTCCCATGCGAGTGAAATGCGCCACCCTCGCCTGGCATACGCTTCACGCGGCGATCGAAGAGAAAAAAGATTCGGTGACGACGGAGTAAATGATGTTTGGACGAAAGAAAGAACAAAACGAAATCACAGAAGAGATGATCCTTGCCGCTCTCCGTTCCGTCAAAGACCCTGATCTTAAGGAAAGCATTGTCCAGCTCGGGTTTGTCAAAAATATTCGAGCCTGTGAAGGAGTTGTTGCGTTCAACATTGAACTGACGACTCCGGCCTGTCCTGTGAAAGAAAAATTAGAAGCTGAAGCCATCGCAGCTGTGAAAGCTCTGCCCGGTGTCAAACAGGTGAATGTGACGATGACATCCAATGTCCGGACATCTGTCCCGACGAATGCTCTAGATGGCCTCAAAGGAGTAAAAAACATCATCGCGATTTCCAGTGGCAAGGGGGGTGTGGGAAAATCAACTGTTTCTGTCAACCTCGCTCTCGCCCTCGCTCGAACGGGAGCATCTGTGGGTCTCATGGACGCCGATGTCTATGGTCCTTCGGTTCCAAAAATGCTTGCTGGCGTAGGACAACCCGATGGCAAAGACGGAAAGATTCTCCCGTTTGAAAAATACGGAATCAAGTTCATGTCGATGGGGCTTCTCACGGATGCTGATACGCCGGTCATTTGGCGAGGACCGATGGCGACGAAACTGATTCAGCAATTTTTGGGTCAGGTTCTTTGGGGAGATCTCGATTATCTCTTGATCGATCTTCCTCCGGGAACCGGCGACGTTCAGCTGACACTCACACAGTCAGCTCCCCTAACTGGCGCGGTAGTTGTCACCACACCCCAAGAAGTCGCTGTGAATGTGACGATGCGCGGGATTAAGATGTTCGATCAAGTTCAGGTTCCGATTTTGGGTCTGATTGAAAACATGAGTAGTTTTGTTTGTCCTCATTGCGATGAAACAACTGATATTTTCCGAAAAGGTGGCGGAGAAAAGGCAGCAAAACAACTCAATTTGAAATACTTGGGTAGTGTGCCGATTGATCCTCGCCTTGCGCTTTCCGGTGACGAAGGGAAACCGGTTGTCACCCTTGAAGGGAAGGATCGCCCTATTTCGGCCAAAGCTTTTGATGAGATTGCAAAGGGGCTTGCGGCGCAAGTGAGCGTCGTTCAACGTCTCAATGCTTCTGTTACCGTCGCACCGAAAGAGATCACGAAGGATGAGAAAAATGTGATTGTTCGATGGGCGGATGGAAGCGAAACGAAGATCCCATTTCATGATCTTCGTGCGGCCTGTCCCTGCGCCGAATGTGTCGACGAATGGACGGGAGCCAAACGCCTTCGGGAGGAACAAATTCCAATGAATATTTCGGCGCTTTCGTTTCAAAGTATTGGCCGGTATGGCGTGAGAATCAACTGGTCCGATGGCCATGGAACGGGAATTTATACCTATGACCGTCTGAAGAATTTTTCGGCGAAGAAGGGAATGGTGGGGGCTTCACTCGCAACAGAAGTTTCGCCGGAAGACATCCGTCACAAAATTATTGAGCAGCTCCGAACCATTTTTGATCCTGAAATTCCAGTGAATATTTATGAACTCGGCCTCGTGTACGGCGTAGATCTCGACCCCTCAGGTACGGCTCAGATTAAAATGACGCTCACCGCACCCAACTGTCCGGCAGCGGAAAGTCTTCCGGCCGAGGTCGATCGAAAAGTCCGTTCAGTCCCTGGCGTGAAAGATGCCAAAGTCGAAATCGTCTGGGACCCCCCCTGGGGCAAAGAAATGATGTCCGAAGCCGCCCGCCTCCAGCTTGGAATTTAAGTTGACACGCGGCGTTAGCGCCGTTAGGTTCCCGCCAAAGGAGCCCTCATGATGTTGAAACAGCTTCCGCTGTCGATTTTGTTGACTGTTACTGCCATTGCGGGGATTACGCCCGTGAAAGCGCATGAAAATATTGAAGTGCTTTCTTGCCAGGTCAGCGGTGACAATGTTCTGAGTAATTTGTTCGAAAATGATCCCATCCGTACAAGTGACCTGTTCGTAGATGACCTTCTGTTCCCATTTACTACTCCGCGCACAGCCGCTATTGCGCTCAACGAAGATATTTTGAATTCGGTGGGCCAAGTTGTCTTGGAAGCAAGGACCTATTTGCGAATTCAATTGGAATTTTTAAGGCGATCAGGACAGGGTAGTCAAGACAAGTTGAAGGTCAAACTCGTGAGCATTTCCCATGACCGTGAACAGGATGAAATTCCAAACGCAGTAATCATTGCGCCAGATACTGAAGATTCGCTTAGCACAAACCTCTTGGTTCGATCACGGCTTGATGTCCACCGGAGGATGAAAGTTTCGATTCGATGCACACCCGGTCAGGCCGATTACCTCCTTCTTCCCACACATAAAATAAAGGAGGAGCATGATTATGTAGCTCAAAGTCTAGCCACTACTTTGCCATTGCTCCTTATGGATAGTGGAGATTTCGATTACAGGGACAATTATTTTGCACACTATATTGCGAAAGGATTTTGCCTGATGGGGTCAGGACAGGCTTTGATAAGGGATATGGAATCCTTTCATGCTAAGATTCGCGATTTCTGGCCTACTTACGAATATGGACAAAAATCACTGGTTCCGTCGTTCCGGTCAACGCCTCAAGGCGGAATTACCCTGAATGCGGCGATTCAATCATATTACTGTACTCATACTGTCAAACAACATTGCAATGATCCGGAGGGGCCAAGTGATAACATTTGCGATGTTTGCGACGAATTTGGGATCAGAACCAATCAGGTGACGGAAACCATTCAACCCTGTGACTCACCCGGGTGAATTGCATCGCATGATTTAATTGCGAAAGCCGGTATCCGATGGCAATAAGGGGGCATGAAAATTCTAACGCTCTTATGGCTGGTTCTTTCGGTTCTATCGCCCCTTAAAGCCGCCACGAATCAGGGTGAAACACTTGTTTTCGCGGCGGCGAGTTTAAAAGAAGTGATGAATGACGCTGCGACGGAGTTCAAGAGGAAGAATCCAGGTGAGGTGAGTTTCAATTTTGCGGGGTCGAATGTCCTCGCTCAGCAAATCAATGCAAATGCGCAGGCCGATCTTTTTATTTCGGCCAATGAAGAATGGGTAGAGGCGATTGAGAAATCCGACCGAGCGAATAAGGTCGATCGTCGAGTTCTGTTCTCGAACCAATTGGCGATCATTGCCAACAAAACGGCGAATTGGACCGTTGTGAAACCTGAAGATCTTGCCAAGATTCCATTTCGATTTCTCTCCATCGGCGATCCAAAAGCGGTTCCCGCAGGGAAATATGCCAAGGCTTTTCTGGAGAAAGTGAAGGTGGACGGAAGTACGCTCTGGGACCGTGTATCCGAGCGAGTGGCTCCGGGTGCCGATGTGCGTGTGGCTTTGAGCGTTGTCGAGGCGGACCCCACGGTCGTGGGAATTGTTTATCGAACCGATGCTAAGACTTCGAGCAAAGTGAAGATCATTTATGAGATTCCGGCTGATCAATCCAAGCCGATCGAGTACTTTCTGACCAAGGTGAAAACGGAGAAGAAAAATCCCTATTCCGACGCTTTCCTCGATTTTTTGGCCTCGAAAGAAGCTAAAAAGATTTTTGTTGATCGCGGCTTCTTTCCGATCAAGTGAGTGACGCGAACATCAGCGCCATTCTTTTAACGCTGAGGGTGGCCACACTTGCAACTGCCTTCATATTCGTTCCTGGAATTCTCCTGGGCTACTACTTCGCCCGGCGGCAAACAAAATGGAGTCTTTTTCTTTCGTCCGTTGTGATCCTTCCGATGGTTTTGCCACCCACTGCGGTCGGTTATCTTCTTCTGCGGCTCATCGCTTTTGACGGACCGCTCGGGGGAACTCTACTAGGCATCCCCATTCAGATCCTCCTCACTTGGAAAGCTGCGCTCCTAGCGGCGATTGTGGAAGCAACTCCTCTCGTCGTTCGAACCGCAAAAGTCGCTTTTGAGGGGGTCGATTCTCGCTTCGAATCCATGGCCCGAACGCTTGGACATGGAAAAGCGCGTGTCTTCTTCCGGACATCCATTCCCCTCGCAGCCCGTGGACTGGTCGCGGCGGCGATTCTCAGCTTCATTCGATCCGTCAGCGAGTTCGGAGCAACCATTACCATCGCGGGGAACATTCCCTTTCGAACACAGACGCTGGCGAGCGGAATTTTTTCCGCCCAACAAACAGGCGAAAGTCAGGAAGCTACTTTTTTGATCATTGTGGCTCTCGTCTTAGGCTTTTGTGCGGTCTTTTCTTCCGAGCTTCTTGTTCAACGCTCTCGTGTGGCGAAAGAAGTTTGAATGAATCCCCAAAGATTGCACATCGATTTTGAATTACCCCTGGACCGTTTCTCACTCAAAGTTCGAATTGAAACCACTGCCCATGTTTTCGGACTCTTGGGCCCGTCAGGTTCCGGAAAAAGTTCTTTTTTAGAAGTGATCGCGGGCCTTCGCCGCCCGGCGAGCGCACATCTTCAAATTAACGAGACGGTTTGGAACGATTCGAAGCGGAATCTATATGTGCCCCCGGAGCGCCGACACATCGGATATGTTCCTCAACACGGTCTTTTGTTTCCCAATCGAAATGTCAAACAAAACATTCTGGCAGGTGCGGCTCGTGCCAAAAGATCGGGACAATCTGTCGAAAACATTTTCTCGCATGTGGTGGAGTTGATGGAGTTGGAGAATTTCCTGGATCGAAATATTCACGCTCTCTCGGGAGGCGAGCGGCAACGAGTGGCACTCGCCCGGGCGCTCTGCTCCGCCCCGAAACTACTTCTTCTTGACGAGCCGATGTCGGCGCTTGATCCCTCTCTACGGGGCAAAATCCTTCCTTTTCTTCAGCGGACTCGTTATGAATTCGATATTCCCATGATTCTTGTTTCTCACGATCGGATGGAAGTTGAAACTCTCTGTGATGATGTAGCCTTCCTTATCGAAGGCAAAATTCTGGAGCGCGGCAAACCTAAAACGCTCAGACTTGAAGAAAATTTTATTCGTCGGCACACTTTGCCCTCATGAAACGAACCTTTTTTCTCCTGATCGCCTTAATGGCGGTGCCAGGATGGGGTGAAACTCCGTCGTCGGCAAAATCAAATGAAGGAACGCGTTTCTCCGATGTCGCTGAAAAGGCGGTCAAAAGCGTCGTGAATATTTCTTCTGTGAAAGTGATTCGCTACTCGAATGAGCCGCTCTCACCGTTTTTCAGTGACCCCTTTTTCCGCCAATTTTTCGGTGAAGATTTTGGAGGATTCGATATCCCGCGTGAACGGCGGGAGAGAAGCCTCGGATCTGGCGTAATCGTCAGTAAGGAGGGCTACATATTAACCAATAATCATGTGGTTTCCGACGCCACGGAGATTTCCGTCACGCTACCCGGCGGTGCGGAACGAAAAGGAAAGATCGTTGGGACCGATCCAAAAACGGACGTGGCACTCGTGAAGCTCGATGAAACAAAAGGAATGGCACCCATTCCTTTAGGAAACTCGGACGCTCTTCGCCTTGCTGAGCAAGTTCTCGCTATTGGAAGCCCGTTTGGTCTTCAGCAAACCGTGACAATCGGAATTGTCAGCGCACTTGGACGCGCCAATGTGGGAATTGCGGACTATGAAGATTTCATTCAAACCGATGCAGCGATTAACCCTGGAAATTCAGGCGGAGCCCTGATCAACCTAAAGGGTGAATTGGTCGGAATCAATACTGCGATTTTTTCACAAAGTGGAGGATATCAGGGAATTGGATTTGCCATTCCGATCAACATGGCGAAATTTGTGATGGATCAACTGATTTTGCACGGGAAAGTCGAACGAGGATGGCTTGGCGTGAATTTTCAAGAAATGACAAACGATCTTGCTAAGGCGTTTGGTCTCTCCTCTCCGAAAGGAACGATTATCTCGAAGGTTATGCCGAGAAGTCCCGCCGCGAAGGCCGGACTTCAGGCGGGAGATGTCATCCTGTCGATGGACGACAAATCGATCCGTGATACGGCTCACTTTCGAAATCTTCTTTCTGAAACTTCGATCGGACAAAAAATGAAACTTCAAATTCTCCGCGATAAAAAGGTAATTGCAGTGGAAGCCACCATTGAAAAGATCCCCCAAGAGGAGCCCAAACCGTCTCCCCGTCGCCGCCGGATGCACTAAATTTCTTGAGACATGGGAACCACTCGATTTTCAATGAGCCGCCTGGCTTCGGCCAAATCCAAGTCTTCGAGATTCGTCAGAGATTCACACAGTTGATCTAGAATTTCGTCTTGAATAACGCCGCGACGCTGCGCCAGGGAATAGGGAACGCGATGAAAGGTGACCATGGAGTATTTGGGAATGAATCGATCGGAGAAGCATTCCTCCAGTTTATGTTCCACTTTCTTTCGAAGCAGAAATTTTGGATCGGCGACTCTGTCTCGCATTTCGATAAAATTTTCCAATGCCAAATCGGCGATGGCCTCGGCATTCCTCTTTCGTAACTCAAAATAACGCTCGAATACTCCCCTCCAACCCTCTCTCGGGAGTAACTCAAGACATTCATTAAGAACGGTGCAGTCTTCAAAAGCACAATTCATTCCCTGACCGAAAAATGGGACAATTGCATGTGCCGCATCCCCCAAAAGGGCCCATCTGCCTTCAATACTCCAGGGAGCTGTTCTCACCGTTACCATTGTGCCGGTGGGATTCTCGAAGAAATCGTCCGTCAGTGTAGGCATCATCAAATACGCGTCGGAAAAATACTTTTTGAAAAAGAGAACAACGTCGTCAGGTGATTGAAGTGATTGAAAGCTCTCGCTTCCCGTTAGAGCCAAAAACAACGTGCAGGTAAAACTACCGTCCGGATTTGGAAGAGCGATCAACATGAATGTCTTTCTCGGCCAAATATGGAGAGCGTGCGTTTCCATCTGATGCTCCCCATTTTCAGCGGGAGGAATCGTCAACTCCTTATAGCCATGAGCGAGCAGATCTTGTCGACAATCGGCAAGCCCCGCATCGAACATTGCCGTTCGAAGAGCTGAAGCAGAGCCGTCGGTTCCGATCACAGGGAATGACGAAAGGTTTTTCCTTGATTTTGTGACTTCATTTTCGAAATAGATCTCGCCTGTTGTGGGATTTCCTCCCACGCAACGCTCTTCAAAATGGATTTTAACGTTTCCCGTGGCTTCGGCGAGGTTCATTAGCTCTATATTGAGATCGGCTCGCGAAATGGAGTTAATAAATTCATTCTCGTCTTTTCCATAGGGTTGGAATGACAGAGTGCAGTCGGGAGCATGGAGCATTCGTCCTCGCATGGGGATCGCATGCTTTGCGATTGCTTCGTAGGCGCCCACTTCCTTTAGGGCATGAATTCCCCGTGTGGAGAGAGCCAAATTGATCGAGCGCCCTGCGGAAATTTTGACTTTTCGCATGTCGAGGCGGCGTTCGTAGAGGTCCACTTGTATTCCACGCTTTGCAAAGTACGTGGCTAACAGTGAACCCGCCAGGCCGGCTCCGATCAAACTGACCGAGTGTTTCATTCCGTAGCCCGAATCAGTAATTCAGAGAAACGGTAGACTTCTTCGAATTGATTGTAGAGTGGTACGGGAGCCACTCGAATGACGTCAGGCTCACGCCAATCGCAAACTACGCCAGCGTGGGTGATCCGATCAAATATTTCTTTTCCTGACTTTTTTGTGCGGATGGAAAGCTGAGCTCCGCGTTCCAATGGATTACGCGGTGTCAATATCTCAAACCGATCACCGAGAAGAAATTCCAAGTATCCCGTGAGCATTTCGCTCTTGTCTCGAAGATGCTTCATCCCCGCCTCATCGAAAATTTCGAGCGCTGCCCGAAGAGCCGCCAGTTGGAAAATGGGTGGATTGCTTAACTGCCAGCCTTCCGCTCCGGGAATAGGATCAAAATCGTGCGCCCAGGAAAAACGACTTTTTTTATCGTGCCCCCACCAGCCGGCCAATCTAGGAAGCGCCCGCTCGTGAGCAAATCGTTCGTGAATAAAGGCTCCCCCAATCGCGCCCGGCCCTGCATTTAAATATTTATATGAACACCAGGCCGCACAATCGACATTCCAGTCATGAAGTTTCAAAAGAATGTTTCCCACACCATGGGAGAGATCAAACCCGACCTTGCATCCCGAGCGATGTCCGGCCTCGGTGATCCTCGCCATGTCGTAGGCCTGGCCGGTATAAAAATTTACGACACCAAAAAGAATGAGCGCGATCTCCGAGCCGTTCTCGGATATCACTTGAAGAATGTCATCTCCCCGAAGCGTGGTTTCCCCGGGGCGAGGCACGAGTTCAATTAGCGCCTCTTCTGGATCTAACCCGTGATTTCGAATTTGAGAAACCACGGCGTATCGGTCGGAAGAGAAGGCACCCGCCTCAATCAAAACCCGATGTCGTTCGGCCGTGGGACGATAAAACGACGTCATTAAAAGATGAAGATTCACGGTCACGGAATTCATGGCCACGACTTCGATGGGTTTCGCGCCGACCAATCGAGCAAGACTTCCCGCCACATACTCGTGGTAGGGAAGCCAAGGGTATTTCGCCTGATGATGCCCCAAAACTCCCAGCTTTTCCCAGGATAAGAGTTCTTCTTCCAAAAAATCCCGCGCCGACACCGGCATGAGGCCGAGGGAATTTCCACACAAGTAGAGTACAGGCGTCCCCTCTTTCATCTTCGGAAGATGAAACCGAGAGCGAAAGGAGCGAAGCGGATCACGGCGGTCCAATTCTTGGGCGTACTCCAAACCGGGATGGTGAACCATCTAGATCTCTCGAAGAGGATACAAAAGAGGTCGGCTTGGGGCGGCGTCCGATACAAAGCTGGCCACCTGAAGATTCAGAAGATACGTGCCGTCCTCAGCGTTCTCCGGCACGAAAATCAATTCGGTGATTGTTTTAGTGGAATGACGCCCACGATTCACCTCATACGTGCCCTGCATGACGCTCCAAAATACATGATGAGCTGCAAGTTTTCCTTCGTCATCCGCGCGATCTACCGATGGAAGGTCCACTAAAAGATGTTCGATTTGGCGGTCGCACACATAATTCATGGCATCTGTAGAAAAATAAGGAGCTTCGTTCCCCTGATAAATCCGCGAGAGCTTTTCGGGGCCATTGGGCAGCGTGCGAATGACCAGAGCGACGAGACGATCCTCAGGAACTCCGTCGAGTGCATCGCTCAGTGCCCGACGAGTCACCAGCAAATCGGCTGGATCTTTTTTCGGAATGTAATCGTCGTCGGTTTCGGTCGCCCGCTCGGGCGTGACCGTAATCAGCGTCGCGGGAATCAACTCTAAAGGGAGAACCTCGACAAGGGGAATTCGGGCTTCGGAAATATGCCCCACGCATTCGGTATGTGTCCCATTGCAATGGGGGATAAAGTGAATGACTTCAAAATTACAACTCCCTCCTTGGCGCGTATCGCCGACGAATCTTCCGCCTCGAAAGGCCTCTGCTCTAGCTTGGGGCACACCAAAGGCATTGGGTTGATTCCCGTGGAATGCGAGAGGAATCGAAAGATCGTGAGCGTTTTGCCAATCCACTTCGTAGCGAAGATCGGATAGCGCAAAAGAAAGTTTCATCGGAAATCCTCCGGAAATTTCTTGAGCCACTCCAGCGCCGAACCGCTCAACAGTCGCTCTTTCATCGACATCGGCCAGGCATGCATCGAACGAATCAATTTCCCAGGCTCCTCTTCTCCTAATGGAAAAGGATAGTCACTCCCCAGCGCAATATGATTGGCTCCAATCACGTCCACCAAATGCTGCAATGTCTTCGGATCAAAGACGAGCGAGTCTACGTAAAACCGACCTAGATGTTCTTTTGGAGAAGAAGTGGAGTTTACGTGGCAGAGATCAGGTCGGGCTCGAAACCCTTGCTCGATACGGCCCAGAATTCCGGGAAAGGCTCCTCCCCCATGGGCGAAGGCCACACGTAATTTCGGCAGTCGTTCCAAGACTCCACCAAAAATCATCGAGCACAGAGCAAGGGCTGTTTCCGTCGGCATGCCGACCAACCACGGTAGCCAATACTTTTGCATCCGTTCACCTCCGAGCATATCCCACGGATGAACAAAGATGGCCATCCCTAAACGCTCCGCTTCCTGAAAGAAAGGGAAAAGCTCCGGCGCATCCAGATTCCAGTTGCCGACATGACTTCCGATCTCGATACCAGCCAGGTTCAAATCTTTCATACAGCGTTCCATCTCTTGAGTTGCGAGATCGGGCGACTGAAGAGGAACCGTTCCCAGGCCCGCGAAATGCCTTGGATCTTCGCGAATCACACCGGCAATATGGTCATTGAGTTCACGCGCCGCCGCGAGCGCCTGATCAGGAGGCGCCCAATAATAAAATAAAACGGGCACCGTGGAGAGAACTTGAACATCCACCCCCGCACGTTCGGCGTCTTTTCTTCGCACGATAATATCCCACGACTGTTCGGTAATTTCCCGAAACGTCTTTCCATCGGCAATCATCTTGGCGCAGCCGATTCCATGTTCCAAACGAACATAACGGGAGTTCCCGAATTTGGCCCCCCAATCGGTCAGGTTCTTCGGAAGAATATGTGTATGGATATCCACGGTAAGCATCAATCGGCTGGCTCCATCACATGCTTGCACTTTTTGCAGGTTCGAAGGTCTTTCGAGGAATAAAATTTATCGAAAATCGGCTGCATTTGCGTCACGATATTTTCCAGAACGAAATATTCCTCGTAGAGTTTGTTTCCGCAGTTTTCACAAAACCACAAAAGCCCATCCTTTTCCCCCGGCCTCCGCTTCCGTTCGATCACAAGGCCCACTGTATTTTTCGGCCGCTTGGGAGAGTGAGGAATGCGAGGTGGCAGGAGGAAGATTTCACCTTCACGAATCGGAATCTTCCGGATCTTTCCCTCCTCGAGAATGTCAAGCGTAACATCTCCCTCCAACTGATAAAAAAATTCCTCCCCCTCGTCGTAATGAAAATCTTTACGAGCGTTCGGCCCTCCCACGACCATGACGATGAATTCCGCATTGGGGTACACTTGTTGATTCCCGATAGGCGGTTTCAATAGATGCCGATGCTCATCGATCCATCGTTTGAAATTGATGGGGGAAGTTGCCATATCAGACCGTTGCAATACACTTCACCTCAATCGCAATTGGTGTGGGAAGGCGGGTGACTTCAATGGTGGTGCGACAGGGCTGGTTTGTCTTGAAAAGTTCAGTATAAACGCGATTGTAGGTTTCAAAATCTTTCTTCATGTCCGTTAAGAAAATCGTGACATCCACCAGTTTGTCCCAACTCGATCCTGCATCTTCCAAAATCACCCGAACATTTTCGAACATCGATCGGCATTGCGTTTCGATATCGTACGATACAATCTTCCCATTCGGATCCAACTTGACCCCTGGAATTTCTTTGGATCCTTTTTTACGCGGGCCTACGCCCGAAAGAAAAAGGAAGTTTCCTACACGCCGGGCATGGGGATAGAGACCGACCGGCTCTGGGGCGTGAGAGGACTGAATTACATCTTCACGCATACGTTTTTCGCCTCCGTAAAAAAACGCAGCGCTTCGACTCCACCTTCGCGTCCGATACCCGATTGCTTCGCGCCGCCGAATGGAGCCCGAAGATCGCGCACCATCCAACAATTTACCCATACGATCCCCGCTTGAAGTTCCGAGGCGAAGCGATGAGCCCGCTTTACGTTCTGAGTCCACACTGTCGAGCCGAGACCAAAACGCGTGCCGTTGGCGATCGTGAGCGCTTCCTCTTCCCGCTCAAAAGGAATGAGCGTCACTACGGGGCCGAAAATTTCTTCCTGGTTCGTTCGACAATCGGGGGCGCACCCTTCAATCACCGTCGGGGATACGAACCATCCCTCCGCGCAACGTCCGTTCACCTTCGTTCGATCTCCTCCGCATAGGATTTTTCCTCCCTCGCTTTTTGCAAGCAAGACATAGGAGAGAATTTTCGTCAGATGTGGCTCTGAAATCACCGCCCCCTGCTCTGTTGTCGACTCCAATGGATCACCGAGCCTTCGTTTTTTTGCCCGAGCGACAAATTCTTCACGGAATTTTTCATAAATGGAGCGTTCAATAAGGATTCGCGAACCGGCCAAGCAAATCTGCCCCTGATTTCCGAACGAAGAGCGAAGCGTAGTCTCCAGCATCACATTGAAATCACAATCAGCAAATACAATATTCGGGTTTTTTCCCCCCAATTCGAGTGAAACTCTCTTCAGGTGTGTCGCGGCCGCGCGCGAAATCGCGATTCCTGTTTCCGTACCTCCGGTAAACGAAAGCATGGGGATTCGAGGGTGAAGAGAAATCGCATTTCCGACCTTCGCTCCCAGGCCATGGACGATATTGAGAACCCCTGGGGGAAGCCCGGCTTCCATGGCCAGCTTCGACAGAAGATGCGCCGTCATCGGCGTGATTTCCGACGGCTTCGCAACAACACAATTTCCCGTCGCCAGAGCCGGAGCG
Source organism: uncultured bacterium (assembly GCA_964397255.1). Lineage (GTDB taxonomy): Bacteria > Bdellovibrionota_G > JALEGL01 > JALEGL01 > DATDPG01 > CAYNHQ01. The sequence goes on along the minus strand of CAYNHQ010000004.1, from coordinate 16,834 downwards.
ATCTTCCACGTAAAAAGATAGAGAGGAAGGTTCCAGGGAGAAATGCATCCCGCCACACCAATCGGTTGGCGCAGAACGTAATGAAGTGCCTGGCGATCGGACGCATAACTTTCGCTCGCCCAATGTAGAATGGCCGAAGAGAAAAAAGCGAAGTTTCGGGCCGCCCGAGGAAGATCATTGGAGCGGGCTTCAGAAATCGGTTTCCCATTGTCGATCACTTCGGCCTTAGCCAACGATTCTGATTCCCGTTCAATCAGACGCGAAAGCACCGATAGGACTTTCGAGCGATCTTCGGTGTTCGTTCGCGACCAATCGGGGTAGGCCCGTTCAGCCGCTTGAACGGCTCGATCTACATCCTGCTCGTCAGAATCTGGAAGCTCGGAATAGACCTTTCCCGTGGCGGGCTCGTAATTGGGAAGATATTTTTTTGAAATCGGGCCCACCCATTCCCCACCGATAAAATTTTGAATTCGTTCCATCTTTTCTCAAAGCGTAACCGTACGCCCTCCATCCACCGGAAGATTGATCCCGCTGATGTAGGCCGCCGCCGGCGATGCGAGAAAAGTGACCACTCCCCCAATTTCATTCGGCTCGGCAAAGCGTCCCGCGGGAATTTCGGTCATCATTTCCGTCAACACTTCATCGGCCGAAATGCCGATTCGTTTCGCCTTTTTCTCTACGAGCGAAAAGAGCCGGTCGGTTTTCGTCGCCCCTGGAAGAATGTTGTTTACTGTGATTCCATAGGGTCCCAATTCCGCGGATAATGTCTTTGCCCATTGAGCGACGGCCGCGCGTACGGTGTTGGAAACACCTAATCCGGGAATTGGCTGTTTCACGGAAGTCGAAATAATATTAATGATGCGCCCGTATCCTCCCTCTTTCATTCCGGGGGCGACCGCTTTGGTGAGAAGATGATTGCAATAGAGGTGCATCTTAAATGCCCGCTCGAAATCGACGAGCTCGGCTTCCATCACAGTTCCGGGAGGCGGCCCTCCGGTATTATTCACCAAAATCTGGATGGGACCGTGGGTTTTGAGATGGGCAACGACCTTCTTTTCCAACTCTTCGGGATGCTCGAAGTCGGCCACAATAAAATGATGTTTTTGGTGCTGTGAGGTATCGAGTTCCTTCACCGCTTCGGATAAGAGGGTTTCGCTTCGGGCCATCAGCGTTACGTTGGCTCCCACTTGGGCCAGTTCTCGAGCGATCGCTCGTCCCATTCCTCTCGAACCGCCTCCAACGAGCGCACTACGGTTCTTCAAACTTAGATTCATCGGGTACCTCCGTCAGTAAATGTAAAGCCGAGACGCTTTACGATTACGTCGGGAAGCTTCGGAAGAGATGCCCGGGGAATCAGGAACGTGGAAAGGTTGGTAATATCGGAAAACACCTTTCGCGATTCCACGGTGGCTCGCAGATATTGAGCTCCTGATGAGCCACCGGTACCAATTTTGGTACCGATCATTCGAAAAGCCATGAGCGCGTGCCGATAGCGCCATGTAGAAAAAAGCTCATCAATGTCCACCAGAGCCGTAAGGAGGCGGAAAGGAAGATGAAGAATCGGCTGATCTCGATAGAGATGAATAAGAAGAGCCGCATGGGTAGCCCGGAAAGAAAGCCGCCGCTCCCCTTTTTCCCGAAGCGCTTCATGCCGCTCTTGATCAAAAAGAGCGTCAAATGATTCCCGGGTATGAGCCAATTCTTCCAACTGCGCCCTACGGTCGATTTCAGGGAGCATTTCGTTCGTCCGAATGATTTCTTCATCTCTCGAAAGCATCTTTTCGACGGCTTCCCGGTAATGGTTCCAAAATTGAAATCCTTCCAAATCGAGGAAAGGAGTTCTCTCCAGCCATCGCTCAATTAAAGAGAAAAGAGAATCGCGTGACGTCGGCTGCGGGGCGCGCGATGGGAGTTGCTTCATGTCCACCCCCAATTTCGATTCCAATTCGCGGAATTGCTGGCTTTGAAACCCGGAAACTGGAACCAACAGGTCCCGAAATTCGAGAAAGTCTAGCGGAGTCATCGTTTCGAGAACTCGAAGTTGTTCGATCAATATCTTTTCGATTTCAATCACCCGCTCCAAACGGGCTACCGCGACTCCAATTTCCTGTTCATCGATTCGATGTTTGCCGAACATCTCGAGAATCGAATCAATTTCAAAAAGAATTTGCTTAAACCAAAGTTCATAGACCTGATGCACCACAATAAAGAGCATTTCGTCATGGGCGGGCTTCCCCTTTTTTTCGCTTTCCCGATTCTGAGAACTGAGCAGTCGTTCAAGCTCTAAGTACTTGGAATAATGGACTGGTCCACGACTCGTCATTGGGTCTGTTCTATACCACCCTTGTTTCCCCCTCGCCAGGTTCGGGGAGGGCTAATCAGGCGCGCCCCCCTCTGCCAAGTGACATACGCCCAGGCCCATTGGATGAGGACCAAAACGCGGTTTCGGAAATCGATGAGATAGAAAATATGGACGGCCAACCAAAGGACCCAAGCCAGAAATCCGCTCGCTCGAATTTTCCCAAAATCCGCGACGGCCGACGATCGACCAATTGTCGCTAGATTTCCTTTGTCGAAATAGTGAAATGTGCTCTCGGTCTTTTCTCCCCGCGTCCGAGCTACCAAGAGACGCCCGACAAATTCCCCCTGTTGCATCGCCACCGGAGCGACACCTGGAAGTGGCTTTCCATTTTGTCCGAGAACGAGCGCAGCATCCCCAATGACAAAAATGTCTGGATCTCCCGGAACGGAAAGATCAGGATTCACGGGAATTCTTTCAGAAGGGTCGGTTTGAAGGCCAAGCCATTCTCCTACCGGCATAGCTTTGACTCCCGCTGCCCAAAGAACCGTTCGGGAGGGAATCCATTCATTTCCAATCCTTACTCCGTTTTCGCCGATTTCTTGAACCGTGGTTCCTTCTCTGACTTCCGCGCCAAGCGAAACTAAGGATTCACGCGCCTTCTTCGAAAGTTCAGAAGGAAATGACGGAAGAATCCTTGGCCCACCCTCTATCAAGAGAATCCAGGCCGAGGCGGGATTGATTCGGCGAAAATCGGCCGCCAGCGCTCGTTTGGCCAATTCGGCGATCGCTCCCGCTAACTCCACGCCTGTGGGTCCACCGCCAATAATAATGAAAGTCAAGTAGGTCCTTTGTTCGACAGGGTCGCTTTCCATTTCAGCTTTTTCAAACGCGAGAAGAATTTTCGCCCGGATCTCCGTGGCATCGTTTACCGTTTTGAGGCTGGGTATGTTTTTCTCCCAGTCGGCGTGACCAAAATAATTGTAATGTGAACCGGGAGCGAGAATCAGCCAATCGTATGGAACTCGACCGCTTCGAATCCGAACTTTTTTCTCTGTGCGATCTACACCCATCACTTCGTCCATTCGAACTTCAATGTTTTTCGCATTTCGAAGGATCGAGCGGATGGGGACCGCGATGTCCGCAGGTGAGAGCCCGGCAGTTGCCACTTGATAAAGAAGCGGAGAGAAAACGAAATGATTGTTCCGATCAATCAAAGTCACATCGACCGGCGCATCCGCCAGTTTCTTCGCGGCTCGAAGTCCTCCGAATCCGCCACCCACAATCACGACACCCGGGCGGTGGGAAGTCACTCCTTTTTCCTTAATTCCGCTTGAACAGAGGAATCGGTAATATCTTCAAACCGCTCCCTCCGATAACTGCATGCCCGCTTCGGGTTCGCTATCAGGTATGCCATATTCTTTTTGTCGAGTTCATCCAGAGGATAACGGACGGGCAAATTCATGGAGTCTTTCAATACAGCAAGTCCTTCGGAAATCTTTTCTGGAATTTTCCGTGACTGTCCGTAGCAAATCGTCGTAGCCGCTAATTCAATGGCGGTGACCGGCTCTTTACGAAGTGGAAGAGCCATGGCCTCGATCATCCAGTTGTACGCGGCTTCCTTGTCACCTCGAATTCCGGCGATTAATCGAAACCACCAGGATTCAGGCATGAGGCGATAAAGGATTCCGCGCAAAACCATCGCCAGTTGTTTCGTAGAGATACCGTCTTTGTGGGTAAATGTGGAGGGAAGTTCGATAGCGTTGATCCAGGCCTGATCCATGGGCGTTAGAACACGAAGACTGCTTAAACTATTCCCCCACGTGGAAGCCTGCATCGCATAACACACCCCCTTCATCAAATGGCACTCAGGATTTTTCGGGGCCAATTTGAGACACTCGTCGGCATTTTTGTGACACACATCGCCCAGAGCAAGCTTGTCTGCCCTAAATCCTTCCCGCGTGTCTTTGTTTTCCCTTAAATAAAAGGCTTCTTTTCGCCAGAATGCCACTCGGGCCCGAGCCCAATAAATATAGGGTTCCTTGGGATCGAACTTCTCAAGCTCCTTAAGTGTGGCTTCAATTCGATCCAGATGGTCGGGAACTTCGGTCGTATAAAGCCAGTGCTCGGCCTCCCGAATGAAAACTTCTTTTGTGGGAGGCGGTGTGGGCGTGGGCCTCGGCACCACTTCCTGAGCTAAAAGAGGAAGGCTCATTCCCCCCGACAGCAGAATGAACACCCAAATGCGAACCATAACTCGGGAATTCAATCACATCGGAAGAAACTTGGAAACCAGCGAGGAACATGGCGACAATAATTTTCGTATTCGATCGAAAATTTTTTTCGCAGTGTGGGCTCTTCGTAAAGAACAACAAAGAGATGAAACGCAAGCCAAAGAAAAACTGGATAAATGAGGAGCACCACGCGGCCGAAATAGAGAGCTTCCCCGAGAACGATCGTACACAGACTGACATACATGGGATTGCGTGTGAATTTGTACAGCCCCCTGGCTACAAACTTTTTCGGCGGATCAGCTGGAGACGGGGTTCCTTTTCCGTAATGGGCAAAGTTAAATGCGCACCAAAGTTCCCCAGCCAATCCCAAAAGTAGCAAGATAAGACCTCCCACATTCCTTGCCTGAAATGTTCTCCCCCACCAACTAATCAGAAAATAGGGAATAAGCGCCACCGCAGTACCGGGGGCAACGAGGACAAACAGTGCAGTTTTAAAATAATTGGCCATCCAAGGAAATAATACTCCCAAATGATCCGGGTTGAGAGGGTCTGAGCCTAGGACCTTCGGAATGGATCAATTTCCATTCTTTGTTTCATTAAAATTTGGTAGCGGGGCTAGGATTTGAACCTCGGATCATTTCGGAAATTGGTAGACTATTTGTAGACGTGCCCAAGTCCCTTAGGACGGTGCCGATGTTGGATTAGTTTTTCGATATCTGGTTGTTCTGCCAGCCCCCAAACGCTGGATCAATTTGAGTTTAAGAAGACGATTCAAAATTTGTTTTGCCGTAACAGCTGGAACCTTTAAGCGCTCTGACACAAATTTTGTCGAAATCTCTTCCATCTCGTCAAACAGCTTTAGCGTCTGTTGGTGATTTGAAGAAAGCAAAAGATTAATCGGAGTGTTCCGCAAAAACCCCTGCAAAACTTCGATTTGTCTTGCCATCACATCTACAAAAAAATGAACCCATCGCCCTATTTCGGCATTTGGTGATTTGCCGCTCTTTTGTGCGGTTCTCAAAGCCACATAGTACTCGCTCTTATTGTCCTCGATGATTTTCTCGAGAGATGCATAGGGCATGTACGTATAACCCTGCTGAGCTAGCAATAGGTTTGTCAAAATTCGGCTCAATCGCCCATTCCCATCGTGAAACGGATGAATGGCCAAAAATTCGACGATGAAGTTGGCCACGACGAGTATTGGATGGAACTCATTTTTCTTAAAATGCTCGCGAGTCCATCCGATGAGTTCGCGCATCTCAAGAGCTGTTAAGTGCGGCTCAGTTGGGCTGAATAGGACCGTTTCTTTGCCATCGCTATCGTAGGCAACAACTTTATTCGGTGAGGATTTGTATTTGCCTCTCTGCAGCCTGTCCTTTTCGGAATATTTCAATGTCTCCTTGTGGAATTGAAGAATGATCCCTTCTGTGAACGGAATGTCCTTATACGAATCAAATACGGTTTGAAGGACCTCTGCGTAACCCGCGACCTCTTGTGAATCCCGATCGGTTAACTTGCTTGCTTTGAAGCCTCTCAGAAGTCTTTCGATATCCTGATCGGAAAGGTGGCTCCCTTCAATGCGCGTCGACGCACCGGTTGACGTGACGATAATGCTCCGCTTGAGGCGTCCTAGCGTCTGAGGGTTCAGCGTAGACGTCCCCTTCCACCACCCCTTAAATTCATCGATCTTTCCAATTTTGGATAAGATGGTAGTCAGTTCTTTTCCGGCGATATTCTGCAGTCGTAGACTTAATCGGCTTCCCATAACTATATCTAAATATATCTGATTATATCTGAAATATCACATCAGCTCTTTCTTCCATCTCATTTCCAAGTGGCTTGAATCCGCATGGGGGTTGTACATCATGACACAGCGTGCTATAAAGCTTCGCTTTATGCGTTATTTTATATTCTCCTGTCTCATCGCGTTGTTGCCTCCCCCTACCCTTGCGGCCAGCACATCGCTCACAGATGAACAGCAAAAGGTAGTTTCAACCCTGGAGTGCGCCCGAACCATAGTTCAAAACAACTTGGGTGGCCTTGAAGCTGTCGACGAGGCAAATGAGGTTCTCAACGAATTGCGCAAGGCAATAGAGATACCGGGAAGCGATCTCGCTCAGATTGAAATGCGGTGCCATTTGTAAAACGGTAACGAGCGCAATACAGATGGGCCTCGCTGCTGTAGCGATGGGCGGTGAAAGTGGGGCCGGAATCTGTCGGGCTTCGGATGGTCACCTTTGGATCCAGATATCTTCAGGTCCAGGAATCGGAAAAGGCATAGGAGCCACCCTCACCGTGGGAAAGGCGTATTCGACGAATGAAGAATTTTACACAAAGAATCCTTTTAGAACATCATCAGTGGTCATAGGAGCTTTGGCTTTTGTTGGCGGCCTCGGAATTTCGAAAGATCTCAATCTTGGAATCCACAAAAAATGGCCTGACGGTTACGATCTTTCTATGGTTGAGAATGAGGACGAAAGGGAAGGCCGTGGCTTTCTTCCTGGCGATCAATGGCTAACCGCATACCAAAGCGGGCGGGCAGCAGCCGCAGGGATCGGTTACAACAAAGTCCGATATGGACAGTTCGATGTAATGATCGCCTTAGGTACGGATGAAATGTATCTTTATCGTGAGTTCATGAGCCATTGTTTTGACGACCAAAGAGGGAAACTGTATGGGGATACTTGTGTCGAGGTTCCTTTTGAGCGATCGACGTTACCTGGACCTAGCGGATCTGATAGCGATGGAGCGCCGTAGATCTCGTTTGTGAGAGTAGGTCACCGCGACAATAATTCAAAACGCCTGAGTGTATTGAATTGCGGTAGTCAGTATTTGCGTTGACAGTCGGTCTCTCGGCCGAGACTTTTTCCGTCAGGCGGCTTCTACATTTTTCACCTCCTCATTGGCAACAAAGTTCCAGTAGAGATCGATGAGGTGACGTGCAGACGCGATTTCACTGCGGAATCAATACGTAAGGCTGTCAAAGAAACTGGAATACTTCTGGTTCAACGTTATGCCCATCTAGCGCCCGATTACTTGCAAAGAGGAATCGACCGTTAGGAAAAATTCAAAGGGGCTAGCCCTCATCGAGCTAACCCCTTGAAAATTGGTAGCGGGGCTAGGATTTGAACCTAGGACCTTCGGGTTATGAGGAATGCGCTTCAAATTCGAGGTTGCGAGCGACGGGACACCGAAAAGTTATCGACAATCCACAGCGAAATCGGCGGCTTACAAGGCGATGGAATCACTCAAGTAAACAGCAACAAATCAACCGACGAGACGATCCGGGAATTTTTTCGAGTTCCGCGGTCGTCGGAACAGTTCGGTTCATTTTGGTCTCTCGTGGACCATCCGTGGACCACTCGTTCATGCTCAAAGGATAGCTTTCAGCACGAGAAATCGTGAATGAATATGTGCTCACTTACCAGGTATAAACTCGATTCATAATCGAGGGAGATCTTTTTGCATGCGCTGTAAGATTTCTTCAAACGTCGGCCGATCTCGAAAATACATCGAAGCCGTCCGCTCATATTCCTTTTCGAACAGTGCCCGTTCATCCGCATCTGCAAGCCGTAAGACGTCGCTGTTGGCAACGATTGTATCGTCTCCCTTAAAGCGTTCCTTCTTATAGGCTTCATACTCCGCGGTACCGATAAAGACCTGAACCTCCGGCAGATCAATCAGCTTAAAAAGATCGTAGTAATGGCGCACAAAATTCGCTGGCAACGTTCGGCTCCCCTTCCCCTGCTGAAAGAGCCGGTATTTCCGAACCACGGCCTGGAGTTTTTCGACAAACGTGTATTTGGGTTCATAACATGGAACTCCGATCGCCCGATTGTCGGCAAACGAAATCGTAGAAGAGGCTCTCGCATTTTCGTAAGCCCAGGAGGTGATGTCTCTCCGTTGGAACGGAGATGTGCGGTCAAAGCCGACTTCCAAGAGAATTCCTTCTTTGATTCCCGCGGGTAGGCCGTATTCATTCTTATAGAGGAGACGGATCCCTCCATTTCGGTTCTTCTCAGCATCATCGAATGTTTCATCGCGAACCACTTGGGAGATGCCCGATATCTTCTCTTCAAAAAACTTTGCGAGCCAGTCGAAATAGTCCTTTCTCGACTTTCGGTGTTTCGGATCATCATGGTTTTTCCCGACATAGACCTTAAATCCAACGAAGCGCTCCTCTGGTTCGATTCGGATGTCGAGGTCCTCGGAAAAGCGATGAATGATCCCGTAACCTTTGGATAAGGAAGTCCCGCCTTTGAGCTCAAAGGTAAATCCCAACTTTTGAAGGCCGTACAGGGAATGCATGATCCAATAATCCTTCTCGATTAGGGAGGGCTCGTCGATATCGTTGGCTCGTGCCGTGATTTCCAAGAGGTTCTTGAAATCAGGAAGGTCGTGCAGAAACGGATCAGACATTGAGACCCCTTTCCGTCAAGCGCTGGAGCTTCAGTTGTGTGGAATATGTGCCATAATGATCGGCCGCATACTTCAATTTTTTTTCGTTGAACTGAGTCAATTTTTCCTCAAGACGCGTGAGCATCTGTTCCCGATCTTCTGCTAAATCGTCAAGACGATTTAAGAACTCAACCACAAGAAACTCCGGCGAAAGTTTTTTCGGCGCTTCTCGCCAACGATGGAAAAAATAGGTCCTTCCTCCCACGCGATGCTCTCCGAATCGTTTTCGATTAAAGACCCACCGGCGGTTGTAAAGCTGGGTAGAACCCAACCCGAGACCGTTAAAGAGGTTCGGACTGTAGACGACAAATCGATCATCCCTCAAGAACGAACGCAAAAGGGCCTCTTCATCCGGAGGCGCAGCTCCAAAAGGGGTTTCTTGAGGACAAACGTAGAGACCCTGGCCAACCTTTTTGACCCTGCCTTCCTTAACCAGCGCGGCGAGATGGCGATCGACGTTAGAAGAGAGACGAACCAGGTCTCCCCGCCGGAACACCTGTCCCGGTCGCAACGCGGCCTTTAGCTCGTCCAAAGTCGTCATATCTGTAGAGTCGCTTAGGAGAGGGTCGATTGTCAATTAAATTAGTAATATTTCATGTAATAATATTCGTAACATATTATAATTACTTGGTAAATATGTATTATCGAAATCGCTATATTTTCGATTTTCTGCGGTATTCTGAAGCGCTCCTCCCAGAGACGTTTGTCGCTCATGCACGCGTACGCGGCGGCCACTCCCCCAGAATCTCGTACGCTCTTCCTCTCGCTGCAATATCGATCGCAACAAGGTTCCCCGGACAGCGAACCTTATTGAGACCTATGCATCGGACTCCGGCGACTTCGGCATCGAGTCTCGTGTGATGATGCCCGAAAAAGCAGACGATTGGGCGCGTACGCGAAATCGCCTCTGCCAATCCTTCCGCCTCGCTCGCGTATCGACGGCGGACAGAACCGTCAGGACGCCGCCAGATAAACTCCACGCCGGCGGGAGCGTTATGCAAGAGTAGAATGTCGATCTGCTTTCGTCCACAGAGCCGCATGATTTCATCGTGCGTGAAATGCCGCCTCTCACGCCCTTGCAGATTCTTCGAATGCTTTTCGTAGTTGGACGGTCCGTGGCAGCCGCCGATACCTCCGATCCGCAACCGTTCCGAATCCGACTCGATCTCAAAAACTTCGCCGTTCGGCAAGTACCGGATACCGGGAACAACCTCAAACTGACCTTGGCCCCGGCGCTCCTCCAGCCAGGCAAAATCTTCGTGATTTCCTTTAATGAATACCGTTTGACGTGGCGCGCGCCGTCTTTCGGAATGCCAGCGAGGGAAGTCCCCGGCGCCTCCGTGGTTCCACGTAGCTTTATCGAGGCGATTCGGATCGGGCCATACGCCGAAGTCGCCTACGTGGAGAATCCACGCAAAGCGAACTGCGAGGTGATTCTCGAATGTCAGAACGTCCTCGTAAAATCGATCCATGGCTCCATGGATGTCTCCTGCCGCACAAATAATCATGTTGTTCCCGGGTTCGAATCACCTTGGTCGGCAACATACCACAACGATCTGACATTGTCCCCCGAGATGCACAATCCCGCGGCAGCGCTATGATCTCGTTACGCAACATAAGACATTTTAGGTTAGCTTGCATATGAACGAGCAGTATAAATACACGACCCGCCAACAGATGGTATCAAGCGACAGCGATACAATAGGTCGCTATTATTTTTTCCGGAAAAATCGAGACCACTTGTCAAGATTCGTCATCTTGGCATTCGGAGGATCGGATTGCACTCCCAGCGATACAATCCAGTTTTCACCCTTGCAAGGTTCAATAACTTTATTTTGCGACTGCAGTGTAAGAGTCTGGACAACTTCGTGAGTCCGAGCGACATGAAAAATAACATACAAAACCCCAAATGGTTCCTTCCTCTCCGACGCTTGCAGCAAAATGAATCTTTATGCATCGATCCATACTATTGCTGAACGTAAAATCGACCGGGTCTACAATGACTCCGTCGCTTTGCGAAATGGTGTTGGGAATCAATGTCATTCCCTTTCTCGACAGATATTTCGGTAAAACATCCTTCGCAAATCCGATGATTTGCTCGGTTGATGGCGGATGCAAATCACCTGCGCAAATGGAACCGGAATAGTCGGGCCTCGAACGATTTGAATCGACGAGGTACACTGCGTCACCCGCGTGAAGAATTGTCGGTAGCGCTACGACCACAAAAAACGAACATATTCGGTTCATAAGTTATTCGGAATGGCTTTATAGCGCATTGCGGCAATTCGAGTCAATTCGCATATGGAAAGTTCGACGATCAAAAAGTACAAAACACTAAAAAATCAAAAAGGCACAACCAGTTACGGTTATGCCCTTTTGGTAGCGGGGCTAGGATTTGAACCTAGAACCTTCGGGTTATGAGCGGATCCGTCCCGAAAAATGGTTTTTTCTAAAGCAACCCGGAAGAGTTATCCACAATCCAAATATAAATCAGACACTTGCAAGACGTTGGAATCACTAAAGGAAGTAGTAACAAACCAAAAACCGAGACAATCCGAAAAGTTTTTTGAGTTCGGTGGACTTCGGAACACATCGGTTCATTTCGGTCTCTTGTGGACCCTCGGTGGACCCTCACGTTGTGTCAAATGGCCTTCGAGTTTTCGCCCGAAGTTCTTACGACGAATGTTTTAGGCTGCTTGAGAAATAGCGGGATCGCACCAGCGGATAAAGGAGGATCGTCCCTTCCGAATACGCTCTACCAGACCGGAACGCACGTAATCGTCAATGATCCTTTCGAGCGTCGGCGGCGCGACGTGAAGGCGCAATGCGACTTGACGAACGGACTGCCCAGAGCTTCCCGGTAAGACGCTCAATAAGTCACTTCGCAAAGTTGCGCCATGGAGGGCACGATATCGAAGAATGGTAGATCGTTCGTACACTCCGCTCGGAGATAGAACGATCTTGTCGGGACGCAAGAGCGTAAAATTCTTAAGGATAAATCCGTGTCGAAGAAAGCGCGGGTTTGGATCTTTTTCAGCAACGCGTTTGAGTACATCCATTTCGTTCCGATATACATGCTCGGTCTTCCGCACAGACGATCTTTGCACCATCCGGAGAAGTTTTGGCTCTCCCGTTTGGCTTTCTTCGATAATGGCGGAAAAGAGTCGCCGCTCCCGGTTGCTCGGAAATCGAAGTTTTTTCGTAAGAAGCAGATGACCATATTTGGATAGCCATGAAGTAAGAATGCCAAGTAATCGTCCCTCCTTTTCGATATGAATAAGTGTATCGATCACTAGCACCTCGGGATCTTCGAATGGATGAATCTCGCCCGGAACGTAAACGCCTACCGAAGCCCACCGTGAAAAAAGATGATCTACATTAATGTTTTCCACGCTGGCGTTCCTTCAATTTGGATACGAGTTCATCGATCAGCCGTGGCCATTCCGGATTCGCGTCATAGTTTCGAGCCCACGCTTGGCCAAAAGCCCACTCCTCTTCGGATGGATTCATTGCAAGAAGATCGTCTGCGTCGAAGCGCTGTCGGTCAAAGGCCGCCGCGATCTTGAGACCCACCATATCTTTTCGACCTAAGAGATTTACTCGTAATCGCCTTCCTTCATAAAAAAGCGAGACTCGTTCCTTCCAACCCGCCGCAAGAAAGCGCGCATCGGATGCAGGCATGGTGTTAATCCACTTCGGAGGAATCTTTTCGGCCTGAGAAATTTTGGCGACAGCTTCTCGGACGTCTGACGGAAATTCCGGAGGAACAATGACGTCAATATCGTGCGTTTCTCGCGTCAGCACATTTTGCGCAATGAGATTCGCAGCGCCAATGAGATAAATCTCCAACGGCTCCTTCATCGCGGCGTCCAAGAGCCCGAAAAGCCTTCGAAGATGATCTTGTCCTTTAATCATTTGTTAATTATAGCATAATGGTTATATTAATAAACATTTATAACTATATGATTATATTAAATATATTGTCTCACAAAAGTTAAAAGGAGAGATTATCGCCTAGCGAATGTAATTTCATCGACGATCCGCGGGTTTGAGCTTTATCCACGTCACGCCTTTGTGAACGATAAAAGCGAGAGCATAGATCAGCCCTAACAAAACGACATCGGTCGGTCCGACCGGCAGATCCCATTGATAAGCGAGCCAAAAACCGAAGAAAGAAGCAGCCCCGCCGATCAGGGAGGCGAAGATCGTAAATTGACGCATATTTGCGGAAAACAGATGCGCCGTAAGCGGAGGAATGAGCAAGAAACCAAAAGCAATGAGAGGTCCAACGCTCAAGACCGCCATGGAAACCGTAAGGCCAATGAGCAGATACAAGATTGCGTCCCAAAATATGACGTTCTTTCGCAGTGTCAGCGCCATCGCGCGATCAAATGAAACAAGGAGTAGCTCCTTGTAGAATAATCCGAGGACCAACAGCACAAGGACCAGCGTGATCGCTGTCATAATCAGATCGGCGTTGTCGATGGTGATGATTTCTCCCTTCATCAAATCGAGCCAACCCACTTCGGAGTAACGATTTTTGGAAAGCAGAAGAATGCTCAAAGCTGCGAAAACCACATAGGCTGTTCCAAGCCTCCCTTCCGGGAGACCTCGTCTGCGCTGTTCCAAAATTGCAAGGATCAGAATTGCAGCAAGGGAGAACGTAATAGACCCGCCAAACGCCCAGAGATGTTCCGTATGAGTGGCGTGCTCGGGAGGGAGAATATGCAGCCAAACCGGAATTGACAGCGCAATCGCCACCCCGGTCGAAGAAATTTGAGGAAGTGCTACTCCCATGAATACGAGTCTTCGGAGAACAAGAAATACGCCGACCAGCGGACAGGCAAAGCCGATCAGTACACTGGTATAAACAGAGTTGCGTAACAAAAAGGCAGGTGAAAGGATTTGATGTAGGGACTCCATATTAAGCGATCTCGACTTCCAGAAGTTCCGCCATTTTTTCTCGCGAAAGAATCTCGTCGACTGTTCCATTGAGAATTTGCCCGTCATGCAACCAGACCACCTGCTGAGCATGTCTTCGAACCAACGGAAGATCATGTGTGACCAGGAGAATCGTCAATTTCTGCTCTTCATGAATGCGCGAAATGAATTCCAAGAGGGCTTTTGTCGTGGCGGTGTCCACGCCGGCGGTAGGTTCATCGAGAATAAGCAATTCCGGTTTGACGGCTAGCGCCCGAGCAATCAGCACTCTTTGTTTTTGTCCTCCAGACAGCTCTGAAAAACGTTGGTCAGCAAATTCCGTTGCGGCAGTGATCTCCATGCACTTGGTCACAAATGATCGTTCCTCTTTCGGAACGAATCGGCCCGGGCCGATTCGCCGATAAATACCCATCAGAGCAACATCAAATGCCGTGAGTAAATAGAGGGAATCGAATTGAGTCGACTGCGGTACGTAACCGAACGTGGGAACGCCATCGGAAACCTCGGGAAATTCAACGCGACCTGAAAGAGGAGGTAAGAGGCCAAGAATCGTTTTAAGAAGTGTCGATTTTCCCGAACCGTTGGGTCCCAGAATCGCAGTGAAACTGCCGCGCGCAATCGTAAGGGAGACTCCCGACAAAACTGGAAACTTCCCGTATCCGATCGCTAGATTTTCTAACTTCAGAATCAATGTCTCAGTCCTCAAATGGCCCGCCTGCTTTGGAGGACGGAAGCGGGCGGGCCTGTGGTAAAGGTTAGCCGGTTTTCAAACCAGCGGTTACAAGCGTTCGCACAATGTAGTCCATCATTTCGATGTACGTACCCGAATTCGGTACACCTCCCGGCATGATCGGTAATTTGACCAATTTGGCGCCCGTTTCCTTTGCAATCAAACTCGGTACCTTCTCTGGAAACTGGGGCTCCCGAACAACGACCGGTACATGTTCGGATTTCATCTCGTTGACGAGATCTTCGATATGGCGCGGTGTCGGATCAACGCCCGCCTTCAGTTCAATGGTCCCGACGTATTTCATACCAAAACGCTCCGCAAAATAGGGCCAGTGATTGTGATACGAAACAAACTCCATCCCCTTGAGCGATTTCGCCTCGGTCTGCCACTCTGAAATTTTGGCGTTCAACTTCGACAGGTATTGGTCCCGATTGCGAGTAAAGTCAGCCTTATATTGTGGAGCAGCATTGACCAATCCGTTGTAAATGTTCTCAAGCGCCGTTTTGGCCAATACGGGATCGAGCATGTAATGAGGATTGCCATAGGGATGCACGTCTCCTTCCGAGTGATCGGTGGATTTCGGAATTTCGAGCGGCGAGATCCCCGCCGAAACGTCGATGTAGCCGGGCTTGCCGTATTGAATGGCCGGATTCTTACTCGCCTCCAGCAATGCCGGAAGAAAGGAGTGTTCGCAACCTAGACCCACCAAAATCACCAGATCCGCTCGGTTTAACTTCGGAACGTAACTTGGTTTCATCGGCACGCCGTGCGTGTCTTCGATGCCGGTCGCAATGCTGAACACATCCACATGGTCTCCGCCGACTTCGCGTGTGAAATCTGCGAGATCGGTCAGCGTCGTCACAACACGAAGTTTGTCCGCGCGAGCGACCCCCGTGTTAAACAAAACCCCGCTCACCAGAGCTAATGAAATGATATGAAATATTTTAAACCTCATGGATACATTCTCCTTTCTCAAATTAACGTTGTTGCCAGCCATGCGAGTGGGCGCCGATGATCCATGCCCACTGCAAATAAACGGCGTCATCTGATTTCAACCCGGAAACGACCTCATGGTGTGTATGCGTGTATTGAAGGCGCAGAGCGTTCCAATGCGTGATCGCCCAAGTGATATACGGCGATAACGCATATGTTTTGTCTTTGTTGTTAAACGCGCTTTCCAACCAATCAAAGAGAAACCCGCCACTCCATTGCCGGTGCCATTTATAGGTAAAATACGAATACAAACCCAAGGAATGAACGGCCTGAGAAAATTCATCACCGTTGTTTGGCGCTCCGTCCAGATCGCTAAGGTAGCGATTGTCGCTAAAGAGCACCTCTGAACCCCAAGTGAAGCTTTGGAACTGATTGTTCTGGAGCGGAACCCAGCTCACCTTCATGTCAAAACCTGCCAGAAGGCGTTTTTTTTCGGTGAATGTACTGATCCCATCGGGTTGCACAATCGCACCTCCCCGGTCTTCCGTGCTTGGATTGTAAAGTCCCGACACCCCCGTCTCCAAATTCCAATCAGGCGTCAAATCAAAATAAGAGGAAAGTCGTCCGAAAAAGTTAATTTCCTTGAAATTTCGAGTGGTGCCGGGATTATTCGGACCCGCATCACCTCCGAATTGATCCCCTAATCCAGCCGTCAGGCTTAAGTAGTGAGGAATCGGTACCAGCCAGTTCACTTGCAAACCGTCGGTTCTCGATTCTCCTCCAACGTACTGAGCGAGCACCAAGGGCCGGTTCACAAAAGGGAGTTCGTGATCGTGGATGTATGAGAGTCGCCCGAACTCGCCGAAAAATCGCCCCCCTTTCAATTCCAAATTCCAAGGGAGTGACGTCGTTTGAATAGCGGCTTCTTCCACGCCCAAGCTTGCTTCTCCGGTGGCACTGTCGGCTGAGCCATTAATCACCGCGTAACCCTTGGCAAAAGGGTCGACTGCTGCAGCCACATCTAGTTCAATCGATCGTTGGTTTACGTCAAAGCCTCCGGGTCGATCACTTCCCGTTTCATCGGAACCTTTACTGCGGCCGGAAAATATCGTTTCTCCGACCAGCCCAATCGACGGGTTGAATTCGCTTGGGCGCTGTTTCTTTTGGGCTTCAATCAATTGATCGTAAGCGGCACATCAACCGCATCTATTTTTGAGGCATACTTTTCGGTACGGTCAT
>CAYNHQ010000003.1:0-293664 GCA_964397255.1 uncultured bacterium | reverse complement strand
CTCCGGGAGCAGCCCCAGCTGCGGGTGCGCCGGCAGCTCCGGGTGCGGCCCCGGCAGCGGGTGCGAAGGCGGCCCCGGGTGCGGCCCCAGCGGCGGGTGGAAAAGCTCCTGCAGCTCCGGCGGCTGACAAAGCAAAGGGCGGCGAAGCCAAGAAATGAAATTGATCGTCGGCTTAGGGAATCCCGGGCCCGACTACGATCGGACACGACACAATATTGGGTTTCGTGCACTTGATCTTTTTCTCGAACATCATCGTGAAAAGGCGAAGAAAAAAGTAGATGAGGCGTTGACCGCCACGTGCGAAATCAATGGCGAATCGATTCTTTTCGCAAAACCTCAAACGTTTATGAATTTAAGCGGTCGGTCTGTCGCGCGCCTCGCGAAGCACTGTCCTGCAGAGCCAAACGAAGTCCTTATTCTTCATGACGAAGCCGATCTCGAAGAAGGGCGGCTCCAACTCAAGAAAGGTGGAGGCACGGGAGGGCACAATGGCCTCGAATCCATTTTATCGGAATGGGGAGAGAGTGATTTTTATCGCTTACGAATCGGTGTGGGAAAAAATCCCGACATGGAACTCGCCGATTATGTTCTTGCACCCATCTCCGCCAAAATCCTCGACCCCATTGCGGCGAAAGCCGCCGATGCCCTCGAAAAGATTCTCTCCCTCGGTCCCGACTGCGCCATGAACGAAATCAATAGCCGCCAATAAGATCGGTCGTTCCGAACTTACCCAGCTTTCACCCTCTACGGCAGTATTTCATAAGTATTGACTAGTGCATATATTATGAACTAAATTATAATCATGAAAATAACCTCCATCGGGGAGCGCGTTCGCTTGTTTTCGGCGGATTTAAGCGGGGTGTTCTCGTTCTCAGATCTCTGGGCCCTAACTGGTCTAGGCTCGTCCGATCGGGTCGCAAAGATCGCCACGAGCCTTGTCCGGGAAGGCATTCTGATGAAGGTTCGACGTGGCCTCTATGTGACGGCTGATGCGGACCCCTGGGTCCTAGCGGGCCGTCTTCGGGAATGCTGTTGTATTTCGTTAGACTCGGCGTTGGCCCGCGCGGGTGTCATCGGTACCGTACCTGCCCGCTCGGTTTCGGCGGTATCGACGGGAAATTCCAAGACCGTGACTACCCCCCTCGGGCGCATCCGGTTTTTCAAGATCAAGTCGGATCTTCTGTTTGGATTCCAGACGCCCATATCAGGCGTTGCGGTGGCCGACACAGAAAAGGCGTATCTGGACCTACTCTATTACTACGTCAAGGGAGCGCGATTCGTGGTCGATCCCATGCGGGATGTGGATGTATGGAAATTGGATCGCAGAAAGATTTCGAAGTATCTCCGGCAATACAAAAACCCGAAATTTCGGACATTCGTGACCCGTATACTCGAGGAGAAATTCCGTGCCCGGGCGTGAAGATCGAACGGAGAAATTGCTCGCAAAGATTCTCGGCGCGATTTCGGAGCGTTTCAAGAACAAACTCGTTCTTAAGGGCGGGATTTTGCTGAGGCTTCTCAACAGTCCACGATCCACTCAGGACCTTGATTACTGTTGGGTGCGAACAGAAAAGCGTGCGCTCCTCGCCCGCGAACTGTCAGCCGTTCTGGAGGAATTGCCGGATGTCCGCATTCGAGATGTTCAAGCGAATTCCCGTGGGGTTTTCCTAACGATCCAGCAGGCGGAGGTGATCGCGAAAATCGAAGTGACCATCGTGAGCGGATTTCACAGGCCGCCGAAACCGATCAGCACCGCGCCACTCACGGGAAAATTCGGATTACGTGCTCGGGTCATTGCCGCAATGGATCCGTCGGAAGCACTTGCTCACAAGATTGCCGCCTGTCTCGAACGGGATCTTGCCAGAGACATGTTCGACTTGACGCAACTCGAACCTATCACCGAATTGGATCGCGCCACGCTCGAAGATCGAATCTCTCGGCTGGAGATAGGCCGGGCGAAACCACGCAAATTGACGTTGGCTGCGGCCGCTGAGCTCCTGGAATCCAGGGCGGTCCGGATGACGTTCAAGCGGGTTTCGGATGAACTGCAGGGGGTGATACCGGATGCGCATCTTCCAGGTCTCGACCTCTTGATCCGAGCAACCGTATCCCGTATCGCGGAGCGGATTCGTCGAACAAGTTAGCGTCTTGACTATTTATGAGTACAAGTCCATATTAGCCAAGTGATTATAAAAAGAGACTTTTTAGAGACTCTTCTTCGATCGTCGGTGCTTGAAGTTGTTATGCTTTGGGGGCCCCGGCAAGTGGGAAAAACCACCCTCCTCGATCAGCTCGACCTCAAATCCCGACTTTTTATGGATGACGCCACCACACGCTCGCGCGCAAGAGATGATCCCACTTTCGTTCTGGAAAACGCCTCTCTTCCCTGTCTCATCGACGAGATTCAATATGCTCCAGAGTTATTTCCTGAAATCAAACTTCGAGTTGATCTTCTGCGTCGGAATCATTTAAAGAAAGGTTCTCCCACTTCAAAGACTCTTTATTACCTAACCGGATCAAATCGAACGCTGCTTGATAAGAACGTAAAGGAATCGTTGGCGGGACGAAGTCATCTCTATTTTCTTCACGGACTTTCGATTCGAGAACTCCTTACCGCTTTTCCAAGACTCTCCATTTCAGAAATATTGCTCAGGGGAGGATTGCCCGAGACGTACACTCGGCCGGAGCTTGTCCTTCAAAAGTTTCTTAATGATTACATTTTGAGTTTCATTGAAAAAGATGTGGCGCAAAGCGCAGGGGTGGAGAAAATGGGTGAATTTCAGACCGTTCTCCGATTACTGGCCGCCCGCACTGGACAGTTTCTCAACGTGACGGAACTTTCGGGTGCCGCTGGCGTCGATCAAAAGACCGTCCAAAACTGGATTCAAATTTTGGAGAGAAATGCTATCATCGAAACGCTGGCCCCGTTTCACTCTAATCTTACCAAAAGAATTACAAAGATGAAAAAACTCTACTTCTATGACACGGGCATTTGTAGCCGCCTTCAGGGGCACGCCAATGAGACGCTTCTTTGGAACTCTCCCCATTCGGGAAGTCTTTTTGAGACGCTCGTTTTCTCTGAGTTGGTCAAAACGCGCGACAATTTTCTCAAGGATTGGCAGTTGCATACGTGGCGAACCAAAGAGCAGAACGAAATCGATTTTATTCTTCGAACCGAGCGAAAAACCCTATTCATCGAAGCGAAGCTTGGGATTCATGGAGCCCAACCATTCGAACTTGATCGCGAAGCGCGTAAAGTTTTTGATCCCCCTTTTCATAAGCTGATCGTCACTTCCGGTGGAGAGGAAATAGAATTGAATCGAGATACAACGAGAGTTCCCATTTCACGATTGACAGATTACTTGTTCAAAATTAATTCTTAAAAATTCAGCATTAGAGACCCGCTGAGCGACGACTGTTTCGTTCGTCTCAGAAGGATCAATCCTGACACTCTTTTTAACATTGCCTTTCTAGGGACGTTCGGGTAAAAGCGCGCACTTACATCACCTCGCTCCGGGCTGGTTTCGGGGCAAACCCAGGAGGACCCTAATGAGACGTTACGAGACGATTGTCATTTTAAAGGCCGACCTGCCCGATGCGCAGGTAACGGCGTTCCAGAAAAAAATTGAAAAAGTTCTTTCGGCCAAGCCGGGGGAAATTTTTAAGAAAGACGATTGGGGCACCAAGAAGCTCGCCTACGAAATCACCAAACAAAAGAAGGGGCGATATCTCTTTTGGGCCTACCAACAAACCCCCGACGCCATTCGAAATTTGGACCGGAATGTTCGGTTTGATGAAAACATTCTTCGCTTCATGACCGTTGTCGCGGAAGAGCGAAAACCCTCTCCCGCAGTGAAACCGGGCAAAAAGGCGGAAGTGATGCCGGAAGCGGTGGACATTGATGGCGACGATCGAAAGAAAGGCCAGAGCCGTCGCAGAGGTCTCCACTTCTTCACGGATAGTGGGGCCACGGTGGACTATAAGGATGTAAATACACTGGCGCAATTTATTACCGAGCGAGGAAAGATCGTGCCAATGAGAAACTCGGGAATGAATGCTTTTCAGCAACGCGCTTTAGCGAAAGCGATCAAGCGAGCCCGACAAGTGGCACTTCTCTCTTATACGGAAGGCTTTTACACCTCATCTCATGAAGTGGAGGCGACGCCATGAAGGTAATCCTTCTAGAATCGGTTGACAATTTGGGGGCGATCGGAGATGTTGTAAAGGTCCGACCTGGCTATGCGCGAAACTTCTTGCTTCCCAATAAGAAAGCTACGGCGGCCAACGACCGGAACCTGAAAATTGCCGCTCATCAAAAATTGGTTCTCGAACATAAAGTGAAGCGGGCTCGTAAAGCGGCCGAAGAAGTAAAGAAGACACTGGAATCCAAGGGCGTTTCGATTCGACGTAAGGCCGGCGAGAGCGGCAAGCTCTTTGGTTCGGTGACAACAAACGATATTGCCGACGCCCTGCGCGTCAACGGCGTAGTGGTGAACCGAAAATTCCTCAAACTCGAGGAACCGATTAAGAAGACGGGAAAATATAAAGTTTCCGTCACCCTTGACGGGGGATTGGAAGCGCACGTGAATCTGGAAGTCGCGGCCGAAGAGGCGTAAAGCCACCGCATGCCCGAAGGCAATGGGAAGCGCATACCTCCTCAAAATATCGAGGCGGAGCAGTCAGTTCTAGGCGCGATTTTGCTCGACAACGAAGCGGCGCATGAAGTGATTGAAATCCTTCGTCCGGGAGATTTCTATAAGGAAGCTCACAGAAAGATTTTTGATGCCATGCTCGGCCTTCTCGACCGCAATGAGCCCGCCGACCTAGTTACGTTAACTCACGAAATTAAAAAGGGAGGCAACCTCGAAGGCGTGGGAGGCGCGAGCTATCTTTCGGCGCTGGTCGAGGCGGTTCCGACGGCGGCGAATGTCATGCACTACGCTCGCATTGTCAAAGATCGGGCCACCCTTCGGGATGTCATCTCAGCCGCCACGCAAATCGCGGCGAGTGGCTATGAAGGGGGGGCCGACGTCGAGGAATTTCTCGATGAAGCCGAAAAGGTCATATTTCAAGTCTCGGACCGTCGGACAAAAGACTCGCTCACTCCTCTTTCGCATGTCATTAAAGACGCCTTTACGCAAATCGAAAGAAATTACGAACGAAAGGAACTCATCACAGGTCTCCCGACCGGCCTTAGGGACGTCGACAAGTTGACGATGGGATTTCAACCATCCGATCTCATTATTATTGCGGGGCGGCCTTCGATGGGGAAAACTTCGCTGGTGATGAACATTGCGGAAAATGCCGCCATTCATTCAAAAGTTCCCGCGGCCATTTTTTCCCTCGAAATGGCGAGGGAACAGCTGGCCCAACGTCTTCTATGTTCCTGGGCACGCATTGATTCGACGCGTGTCCGAACAGGCGCCATCGGCGAGGACGAATGGATGCGTTTGACTCAAGCGGCTGGAGAACTCTCGGAAGCGCCGATCTACATCGACGACACGCCCCAAATGTCGGTTTTGGAAATGCGATCAAAAGCGAGAAGACTTAAAGCCTCCAAAGGACTCGGTCTGGTGGTGGTGGATTATCTTCAATTGATGTCGGGGAAGGGAAAAGTCGAGAGCCGCGAGAGGGAAATTTCTGAAATTTCACGATCGCTCAAAGCGATGGCAAAGGAACTCCATGTTCCGGTGGTGGCATTGTCACAGTTAAACCGAGGCGTGGAGTCTAGAAACGACAAACGGCCGCAGATGGCCGATCTCCGAGAATCAGGTGCGATCGAACAGGACGCGGACCTCATCGGATTTATCTATCGGGACGAAGTCTATAACAAAGATTCCACGGAAAAAGGAATTGCCGAGTTGATTATCGCCAAACACCGCAATGGCCCTATTGGAACGACCAAACTTCGTTTCTTCGCGGAGTACACCCGTTTTGAAACCTGGGCTTTCGAATACGACGACTCCACCCGGGAATAATCAAAGGCGCAAATGGAAAAAAAAGCTGCAAAAGACCCAGTAGTGGAATTTGTTGTTGAGCAAGCGAGGAGGCTTCTCAATCCGCGCCGGATCATTTTGTTCGGATCCAGAGCAAGAGGAGACGCTTCGGAAACATCTGATTACGATATTGCCTTTGATCTTGCGGACAACAAATCCAATTGGTCATTCTTTTCGTCTGAGGCGGAAGAAAAAACTCCGACGTTGAAGAAGCTGGATTTAATAACTGACGCATAAATAGTCTAGTATTCTTCGTTCCATTGTGTATGATCGTGTCATGATGGAACGACGAGATGCGGTGTTGTACGAACAGCGACGGATGTTGGCGGCCAAGATGTTTCGAGAAGGGGTTCGGCAAGCGGAGATTGCCCGTCGATTGAAGGTGGCCACGTCATCGGTAGCGATTTGGGCGAAAGCGTTTCGGAAGGGAAAAGAAGAGGCCCTGAAACGAAAGCCGCGACCGGGCCGTCCGAAGCGTTTGGAAGCCTCCCAATGTCGAAAGCTGGAGCGACTCTTGCTTGGGGGAACCCCAGCCCAAGGCTACGTGACGGAATTATGGACGAGTTCCCGGGTGGCGAAACTGATTCGAGAAACCTTTGGAATCTGTTATCACCGGAATCACATTCCCAAGCTCTTATCCGCGTTAGGCTGGAGCTGCCAGCGGCCCCGACGCCAGGCCATGGAGCGAGACGAGAAGGCCATCGCGTATTGGAAAAAGGTGACGTGGCCGCGCATTAAAAAAAAGTCCGCGAATTAAGGGCGACCTTGCTGTTTGCGGACGAGAGCGGGTTCTCGCTCATCCCGAACCGAGTTCGCACGTGGGCTCCTCGCGGTCAGACACCGGTGCTGACCCACCGAATGAGCTGGCCCAAGCTCTCGGCGATCTCGGCTGTCAGTCAAAAATCCGATCTTTATTTCCAACTCCGCCCCGGGGCCATTCGTTCCAGGGAAGTCGTGAAGTTCCTTGAGCACCTCCTTTGCCATGTCCGAGGGAACATTCTTCTGGTGTGGGATCGAGCCACCATTCATCGGGCCGCCAGCGTTCGTCGATTTATGCTCGATCATCCCCGCTTACACGTCACCCTCTTGCCCGCTTATGCGCCGGAACTCAATCCCGATGAAGGGGTGTGGCGCCATCTCAAAGGCGTCTTCCTCGCCAATTATTGCCCGGACCATGTCTGTGACCTCAAAGCCGAGCTTCGAAAAACCACCGTGCGCCTGCGTGCACGCCCCAAACTCATCCGATCCTTCTTCGATCATGCCGGACTCTTTTTTTGATCCATAAGCTAGACTATTTATGCGTCAGTTATTAGTTCGTCTGGATGAGATAGATGAGGATTTTAAGAAGAGGATTTTTAACGAAGGCGTCATCATTTATGACCAAAAAAAATAATCATACAAAACTAAAAGACAGTTTCGAGAAACTTTTCCTGGCTCAAAAGAGTTTGGAGGAAGCGGTTGCGCTTCCGATCAAGAATGATCGGGATCTTGCCGGAATCATCCAAAGCTTCGAGTTTGTTTACGAACTCGCGTGGAAAACGTTAAAGCGTTTACTGGAGACATTGGGGCATCAAACGAATACTCCGCGAGACGTGTTCAAAACGGCCTACGGCGCGACCCTTCTTTCTGAAGAAAAGGTATGGATTGATATCCTGGAAGACCGAAATAAGACTTCCCATACCTATAGCAGAAAGATGGCGGAAGAACTCGTTGCGAAAATTAAATCAAAATATGTAGTGGCATTCCATGATCTCACGAATGCCATTGAGCGGAGAGTGGCGTCGCTTTGATAAAGCAGGACGGTGTCCTGTTATGCTGTCTTGTTCGAATACGACGACTCCGCCCGGGAGTAGTCAACTTACGTATAGATTTCTCGCCGGTGGCCGAGATCGATGATGGTGATTAAAAGGCGCCCTCGGTCGACACGATAAATGATTCGATAGCTTCCAATCCGATAGGAACGTAAGCCTTTTAATTCAAATCGCAGTGGTTTCCCAACTTCGGGTTCCTTTCGAATTTCCTCGAAGGCTTCTAGAAGGTGGTTGTAGAGTTTTCGGTCGGCTTGATAGACAGAACGAAGGGCTTTTTCGGCCTGGCGGGAGAAATCAATCCGATACACGCTCTAAGCTTTTCCGAATTTCCTCTAAAGAGCGGGTTTTCCTCCGTTGGCTCTCAGCCAACGACTTGCGTATCCGCTTCAGAGCTGACTTATCCGAAAGAATCTCGATGGTTTCCAAGAGCCCGTCAAAATCCTCCGGACTGAGAATCGTCATGACCGGCTTCCCCCTCCGAGTCACAATGTACCGATCCATTCGCTTTTCAACATATCCCGCAATACGCGGGAGCAATGGCCGCAACTCCTTTAATGTAATCGTTCGCGTCATTCTCGAAGTATACACTTTAAAGTATACTTTAACAACGCTTTTTTAGTTCATCTTATAGGCTTTGAGCTTGCGGCGGAGGGTGTTGCGGCTGATGCCCAGGATTTGGGCGGCGCGGACTTGGTTGTTCTTGGTATGTCGAAGAACCGTTGTAAATAGCGCCTTTTCCACGCGCTCAATGACCAGCGCATAGAGATTGTCCAGATGCTCTGATCCAAATTTTCCGAAAAGATCCGATAAGCGATGCTCGACCACGTCTTCAATGGATCGTTCGGAAGGTACGACGCGAAGTTTCGCGGTATTTCGGTCAGTCGACATATTCGATGCTCCTCACTTCATCGGGATCGAGCGCGTCAAAAAATCGATCAATCATTTCCAGCATGACGTCCAACGACTTCTCCTTAAATAAGTTTTTTCGAAACTCCGCCGCATTGGCGAGCCCCTGCGTATACCAAACCAGATGTTTTCGGAAAGTAATTAGAGCATTCGACATATGATCATAGAACGATAAGTGATGATCAAAGTGAGCGAGCATTGTTTCTCTTACTTCGCGAATGGTCGGCCTACGGCGCTCAAAAAGCCATGGGTTTCCCAGGGCCCCACGAGCGGCCATCACCCCATCGGCGCCCGACTCCGTAAACATTCGGTCAATGTCCTCCGGTTGGTCCACTCCACCGTTTCCAACGACAGGTACGCGCACTCGCTCTTTCACAAGAGAGATCAAATTCCAGTCCGCCTTGCCGTTGTGCTTTTGCGCCTTCGTTCGCGCGTGAACTGAAATCAATTTCGCACCGGCGCTTTCCAGCCCTTTGGCAAAATCGGGACCGTTCCGATAATGCTCATCCCAACCGGCGCGGATTTTCACCGTGACGGGAACCGTCACAGCCGACGAAACCGCCGAAACAATTGCCGCAGCGCGCTCAGGCTCTTTTAAAAGTGCCGCGCCCGCGCCGATTTTCACGACATTCTTCGCCGGGCAACCCATGTTGATGTCGATAAAGGCCGCACCCATGTCGACCGCCTTCTTGGCCGCTTCCGCAACAATAGGTGGCGAAGGGCCGCAGAGTTGAAGGCCGACCGGTCTTTCCTCTTCGACGAGGGTCGCGACATCGCGAAGGCGCTGGCTCGCAATATCGTGGCGAAGCAAGGCTTCTGCGTGAATCATCTGCGTGCAGACAACATGACAACCGAATTTTCGAACCACCCTTCGAAAGGGAACATCCGTGATTCCCTCCATCGGCGCCATAAACAGCGGGCGCTCATAGGTCTTCGATCCGAGTCGCACGGTCATAACTTGGGAGCTTTAAATGCACCGGATGCAATCGCGCGCTCTACGGTGGCGAGCGTTTTTTGAAGTTCGACCACGTGGATAATCGGTGTACCGGGCGTGGCCACGGGACTGGTCGTGACGCCGATCACAATCCCCGTGATGGGAGACGGGACTACGTGAACGTCGCGGCCGAAAGGGTTGGAAATTTCAGCGATGGGTTCGCCTCGATAGACAAGCCCGCCGGGGGCTGTCTTGAGTTCTAGAATTCCTCCTCGTTCGGCACGGATCCATTGCGCTTTACGAACGATCACTTGGAAACCCCTCTTTTTCTTTTTCAATTTTTTCCGAAGCATCCCCATTTTCACCAGCAGCCGCTCAATGCCTGCCACGCCCCCTTGAACGATCGATCGTTCGAATTTATTGGCTGTGCCTCCTTCAAACACAATACTGGGAATTCCCCGCTCCGTGGCCGCTCTCCGAAGCGTTCCCGGACGCCCGATGTCGTCCAGAATGACATAAGGTGAAAATGCGCGCGCCAATTCACGGACTTTGGCGTTGGAAAGATCACCGCGGATGTGAGGAAAATTTTCTCTTCCCTCCGCGGCCGTGTGAAGGTCGATCCCAAAGTCACTTAGACGAATCACCTCTTCGAAAAGTCGAAACGCGAATCGTTGGGCCATATTCCCCCGTGCTCTACCCGGAAAAACGCGATTTAGATCTCGCCGATCGGGAAGGTAACGCGACTGCGTGACGAAACTCATGATGTTGACGATCGGAATGATGATGAGTGTTCCGCTCAACTTCGCCGGTTTAATACGCTCTAAAAGTTCACGAAGAATGGCGGTACCGTTGAGCTCGTCGCCGTGGACGGCCGCCGTCAAGAATAGGGTGGGGCCTTCTTTGGGACCCCGAATGATCGTGATGGGAAGAAGAACCGGGCGCGAGTTTGCCGCCTCTGTCACAGGAAGGTGCACCTCCCGTACATCTCCCGGTTCAATGAGAGTGCCCCCCAAAATCATCATCTTGTTCATACTGTGGTTGGGTCTCCTTTATTCACGGTGAGTGGTGTATGTGCCGCCACTAACACAAATAACCTGTCGACTCCGGCTTCGCGAAACGCGTTCACCGCAGAGGCTAGCGTCGCGCCTGTGGTAACCACGTCATCTATCAGAAGAACGGACTCCGGCAGACTTTTTTCTTTTACCTGGAATAGGCCTTCCATATTTTCCAACCGTTCACGTCGTGAGAGTGCGGTCTGAGCCAGCGGAATTCGGTTTCGACGAAGCAGACCGTGCGCCAGGGAAATATGCAAGGCCTTTGACACGCGCCTGGCCAACCATCGAGGTACCGATACACCGCGCTCTCGCAGGTGATCGGGGTGACCCGGGATGTATGTGACCAGTTCAGGAATTTCCGGAAGCGATGTCATGGCGGCTTGAGCAACTACCTCTTCGATAGCTCGGAGTGCGGCGGGATCCGAATGGAATTTGGCTTGCGGAATCCATTTCTTGAGTACCCCTTTATATTTAGCGGCAGCAAGTGCGAAGACACCCTCCAGGCCGGGAAGACTTAGCCGAGTCGGCTCAAGGACCGCTACAAAACATTTCCTGCAGAGTGTGGATAAAACCCAAGGGCCCTGCGTTTCTTCACACGCGACACAGAGGGGAGGGAAAACCAGATCCACACCCGCAGAAAGGAATCGACCGAAGTACTTGAAATTCCCCAATTTCCTTGACACTTCGATGAATGGACGACTAGACATTCGGCTCCCGATTTATACCGATGGTTTACAAAGAAACAATTCATCTCCCGCAAACTGAATTTGCCATGAAGGCGGGATTGACGCAGCGCGAACCAAAATTTCTCAAGCGCTGGGAGGGAAAGAATCTGTACCGGTTGATTCTCGAAAAGGGGAAGAAGGGAAAAAAATTTCTTCTTCATGACGGTCCCCCTTATGCAAACGGAAATATCCATCTGGGTCACGTGATGAACAAGACGCTCAAAGATATTGTCATCAAGTCGCGTACCATGCTTGGGTTTCTCTCTCCTTACGTTCCGGGCTGGGACTGTCATGGGCTTCCCATCGAACATCAAGTCGTAAAAAAGCTGGGAGCCAAGGCGCGCGAACTTTCTCCGGCAGATTTGCGTCGGGAATGCCGCAAATATGCCGAAAGCTTCATTGATATTCAGCGGAATGAATTCAAACGCCTGGGGGTTTTCGGCGATTGGGAGAATCCATATCGCACGATGGATTACGCGTATCAGGCGAATATCGCGAGGGAGTTTGGAAAGGTTGTGGAGAAGGGATACGTGTTTCGCCAACGAAAGCCGGTCCACTGGTGTTTCACTTGTCGGACCGCGCTGGCCGAAGCGGAGATCGAATACGAGGATCACACTTCGCCCAGCATCTACGTGTCCTATCCGATTGCTTCCGGTTGGGACGAAGCGGGATTACCGAAGACGCCGGAAGGGGAGAGGTTTGCCGTGATCTGGACAACCACTCCTTGGACGCTTCCGGCTTCCATGGCGATTGCGTACAACGAGAATGTTTCTTATGTCGTCGTCGAGAAGAAGAGGGAAAAAGGGCGATATATTCTTGCCGAAGCCCTTCTCCCTGCCGTGGGGGCAAGTCTAGGAAAAGGTGGCGCACTTCAGGTCGTAGCAAAAATTGAAAAAGGAAAGTCCCTCGCGAAGCTCAAAGCGAACCATCCTTTTTTGAAACGTGAAATCCCGTTTTTGGCGGGGACGCATGTCACGATGGAAACCGGTACGGGTCTCGTCCATACGGCGCCCGGGCACGGTGAAGAAGACTATGATCTCGGTATCACGAATGGGATCGAAGTCTATTCCCCCGTCATGGCAGATGGCCGTTTTGAACCGAGCGTTGAAAAGTTTGGGGGAATGAAGATCTTCGATGCGAATCCGAAAATCATCGACCATCTCTTGGGGTCGGGGCGCCTCTTTGCGCCGGCGGGATCCGTGACTCACTCATATCCCCACTGTTGGCGCTGTAAAAACCCGGTCATTTTTCGCGCGACGGAACAATGGTTTCTTTCCATGTCGCATCATGAGCTTCGGACAAAATCGCTTAAGGAAATTGATCGAGTGCGCTGGGTTCCCCAATGGGGGAAGGAGCGAATCTATGGAATGATCTCCAATCGACCCGACTGGTGCCTTTCGAGACAGCGACTCTGGGGAGTTCCGATCATTGTTTTTGAATGTACGAATTGCCACGAACTCTTGCTCTCCTCCGATGTCATTCAGCACGTGGCAAATTTGTTTGAAAAAGAAGGGGCAGACGTTTGGTTTGAGAAAGAAGCGGTGGAACTTCTTCCTTCGGGAACAAAATGTTCGAAGTGCAAAGGGAAGGCATTTGAAAAGGGTAAAGATATTCTGGACGTCTGGTTTGATTCAGGTGCGAGTCATGCCGCGGTGCTTGCCGCACGGAAAGAATTGGCTTGGCCCGCGGATGCGTATTTGGAAGGAAGCGATCAACATCGCGGATGGTTTCATTCGACCCTTTTAGAAGGTGTAGCTACGCGAGGGCGATCCCCTTACGACTCGGTCATCACGCACGGCTTTGTCGTCGACGGCCAAGGGAAAAAGATGTCGAAGTCGCTTGGAAACTACGTTTCAGCCCAAGAATTGATTTCGCAACATGGCGCCGAAATGCTTCGGCTCTGGGTGGCGACCGAAGATTATCGAAATGATGTTCGTTATTCGAAAGAAATATTTGATCGGGTCGTGGAAAGTTATCGGCGAATTCGAAACACCGCGCGATATTGCCTCGGGAATTGCTTTGATTTTTCTCCCGACCGCGACCGAGTGCCGAGCGAGAAATGGCCGCGCGACATTGATCGTTTCGCCGCCGAGCGCCTTTCCCGTCTCATTGAACGAGTGCGTGACGCCTATGAGAAGCTGGAATTTCACGTGGTCATTCAGGCGATCAATGAATTCTGTGTCATCGAAATGAGTTCGCTGTATCTCGATGTTTCCAAAGATGTTCTTTATTGCGATCAGGCGAGCGGGGTTCGCCGCCGATCCGCTCAAACGATTCTCTTCGACACCGCCGCAGCGCTGGCCAAGATGCTGGCGCCCATCTTGCCGTTTACGGCCGAAGATATCTGGGACCATCTTCCCGCTTTTAAAAATAAATCATTGTCAGTGCATCTCGCAGATCTTCCCGAAGCAATGTACAAGGAAGATCAGGGTCTCGACGAGCGATGGACGATGCTTCTTTCGGTTCGGAGCGAAGTTTCCAAGGTGCTTGAGCGCCTACGTAAGGAGAAGAAAATCGGTCAATCGCTCGAGGCTCGGGTGGAAATCGTCGCACCTCCGGAGATCAAAAGCCTTCTTTCGAACTTGGGGACTGAGCTCCTACTGCTCTTTATCGTTTCCCGCGTTTCAATCGTGGATCGCCTCTCTTCGGGTTTGGAAGAAATGTCGTCGGAGATCATTCCAGGGCTAAAAGTGGGTGCCGAGCCGATTGGCGGAAAACGCTGCGAACGGTGTTGGACCTATGCAAACGATATTGGAGCGGTGAAAGAACACCCTGCGCTTTGCAAGCGCTGTGGGGAGGTCATTCTTATGTGGGAGAAAAAATGAAGCAGCGTTGGATGTTGGCGGGACTCTTGGCAGCGGCCCTCGTCGGGCTCGATCTCAGCACGAAACAGTGGATGGCCGGTACATTTGCAAGAGGCGAATCAAGGACGATCATTCCCGGCTTTTTTGATTTGATGTTGATACATAACACGGGCGCCGCCTTCGGTTTGGGAAGGACTTGGGGCATGAATTTCTTTCTGGTGACGTCTGCAGCGGCGATTGGCGTAGTGATTTATCTCTTTTCGAAGTTGGCCGAGGAAGAGGTTCTCTCGCGGATTGCGCTGACGCTGATTCTCGCGGGCGCGATCGGCAATCTGGTTGATCGCGTGCGACTTGGGTATGTCGTGGATTTCTTCTATTTTCACATTGGCCGGCACTACTGGCCGGCGTTTAATATCGCCGATTCGTGTATCACGGTGGGCGCGATTCTCTTTGCTATCGATTTGATGAAAAAGAAGAGCGAAGCCGCCCATACGAAGGGTTCGTAGCACATGTCGGAATTTGATGTTCTTATTCTAGCGGGAGGCGAGGGCACTCGGCTTTGGCCGCTAAGTCGAGGAAATCGCCCAAAACAATTTTTGCCTCTGCCTTACGGCAAAACCTTGATTGAGCAAGCCGTTGAGCGAGCCTATCGCCTTTCCCATCCCGATCGTGTCTGGATTGTTACGGTGGAATCTCAACTGGCGGAGACGCGAAGGATCCTTCCAAATTTTCGCTCAGATCGAATCATCGTGGAACCGATGGGAAGAAATTCCGGTCCTGCATCTGCCGTGGGAACCTTTCGGATCGAAGCGGAGCGAGGAAAATCGACGACCATCTTCGTTTGCACGGCCGATCACTACATTCCCGACACAGACAAATTTTTGCAAACGGTAAATATAGGAGTGAGAGAAGCAGAGAAGGGAAATCGTCTCATTACATTCGGAATCAAAGTCCGAACTCCGAATCCCGACTTTGGGTATATCGAAAGTGGCAAAGGGAAGAGCGTGGGTGGAGTTAAACCTGTCGTGCGCTTTGTGGAAAAGCCCAGTTTTTCTAAAGCAAAGGCCTACATGAAATCGGGGAAATATTTTTGGAACAGCGGAATGTTTGCGTGGCGAAGTGATTTTTTCCACTCGGAACTTCGAAAAGCCGCTCCTGCCATGGCATCGATCCTGAGCGGCATACATTGGAGATCGCCAAGTGCCGACCTTTCAGACGTCTACGGAAAACTGAAGAATATTTCGATCGACTATGCGTTGATGGAAAAGAGCCGATCGGTGGGTGTCGTTCCTTCCTCCTTTACGTGGTCCGATGTGGGCACTTGGGGCGCGATTTTTGACGCGATTCAGGATTCAAAAACAAAAAATGGATGTGTGGGGAAAGGGAAAGTCATCGGTGGAAAAGGGAATTTGGTGTACGCCATCGAGAAGACGGTCGTGCTCTTCGGAGCGGACAATTTAGTGGTCGTGGATACCCCAACCGCGACAATGGTCATTCCTCGCGAAAAGACCAATGATCTCAGGCGCTTCCTTGAGCACATTTGTTAACAAAGTCCTTTAATTTGTTAATTTTCTTATAGCGGCGCACGCCCACAATTGATTATCCTTAAGAGTGGAAGGAAGTTCCTCTTGAAACCGCTATTTGAGTATGAAAATTATCGGCACTACCTTCGCGATTACTACGAAAAGAGAAAAGGAGAGGCCAAGTCCTATTCCTTTCGATTTTTTGCCCGGAAAGCAGGGCTCAATTCTCCCAACTATTACAAACTTGTGATGGATGGGAAGCGAAACCTCACCCACCGAAATATTCGGAAATTTTCAAAAGGCTTGGGTCTCAGTGATCGCGATGCATCATACTTTGAAAATCTTGTTTTCTACAATCAAGCTTCAGATGAGGACGAACGAACTTTTTACGAAAGAAATCTTCAACTTTTGCGAAAAGAAGATGCCCGAGCCCTCTTAACTCGCGATCAATATGTGGCCGTGGCGTTATGGTACCCGTTAGCGATTAAGGAACTTTTTCTCTGTGGAGATCGAAAGGCCAGCCCGAAAGAAATCGCGGCAAAATTTGATTATCGTTTTTCACCTCAACAGGCAAAAGAAGCCATCGACCTTCTCGATCGACTCGGCTTGATTCGAGTCGATTCGGCCACGGGGGAGGTTCGGGTGACACACCAAAATATGCAGACCCCCGATGTCGCTCAATCCCATGCTGTGGCCATGTATCACAAAAGCATGATCGATTTAGCCAAAGGAGCGATCGATCAACAAAGTGCCAAAGAAAGATGTCTCTCCGGACTTACCGTGGCCGTTCGGCGAAAAGACCTACCCGATGCGTTTAAGCGGCTGCACGCCTTTCGAAATGAAATGGATCGCTATTTTTCGGAAAGAAAGCCCTACGACTCGGTTTATCAACTCAACTTTCAACTCTTTCGATTGGATGAAGATGTTTAAACAAAGTGCCGCAGCTTTTTTGCCGATTCTTCTCGCATTTTTTCCTGGATGTGGTTCGGGGGTCGGAAATCCGGCTAATCCGGAACTTGGAGTCCAACCCCTGCCGGTGCAAGAGTATGAAAAAGCTCTCGTTCATTTGGATAAAAATGGAGTCGACTGTGGCGCGTATACGGAAATCTCTTCACCTCTCATTGTGGATGCGGGAAGAGAATGCATTCGGCAGGCGCTGAAGGATTGCAGGCCCGCCGTTTATTTACTAAATGAGCAACTGGAAAACGGTGACTTTTTCGTTTCCTTTGTGTCTGTAACAACGGGGCCCGGTTGCACGCTGAATGTTCATACCGTTTCAACGGATGAAACCCGGTTTGTGGGTGCCGCCCAGAAAAGTTGTTCAACGCTCGCGCCCGATGAAGAAATCGAGCTCGCCTGTGGAATCGGCAAGTAAAATTTCGTTTGGATAAACATCACTCCTTAATGGGTATCGTTTCACGCTCACGATCTGGATCGCTTCGCTTGAGATTCCAGCTGTAAGCAGCTTACTGGCCACTTGTCCGATATTCTCTACTCGCGCTTTAGTCCCGACCCATCTGGGCCTGCATGTTCTCCGCGCTGTGGATCGTGTGAAGGAGGATCCGGATTATTTCCACCAGGATTCCCATTCTCTGCGTCTTCATTTTAATCAGTAAATTAAATTTAAGGCGTCAGGGTTCGAAAAAAATTCTGATAAAGCATAAAGATCGTTTTTGCGTTGAGAAAAATATCGTTTTGGATTTTAGGATCCGTGATGGATTGCAAAACCAGACCGACATCTTCTGGCTGCGCCTTATCCAAGTGTCCATGAGCTTCAAAAAAACTCGCTCCATTTTCCTTAAGCCCTAACGCGTCTTTAATTTTTTGAGCCGCATGAAGTGAATAAACGGTGGATAGGTTTCCCATCAAAAATGGCGTGCCCAACATTCCTACCGGGTGATGACGTTCCACAAATGCAAAATTATACGCACATAGCGCATCCATTTCAGGGCCGGGTTGGGAGGCTCGAGTTTCGGCGGCGGGAACTCCAAGAGTTTCGAGATCGTTTACGACAAAATGGTCGTGGTCCGTTTCCTTATAAGCCGCTTTTAAGAACCACTCCCGCACACGCGGAAAATCGTAACCGATGTGCGATGCGCACGCGCTGTAAATCGGGCCGGCCGTTCGTACGAAGTGGTAGTAGTCTTTCATGAAGCGGGTATAGCCCGGCTTCGTCAAACTTCCGGACAAGGCACTTTGAACGAAGGGCAGAGTCTGAAATTTCTGCATCTCTTCTTGATACCATCCGTTTAATTTCTCCCAGAAAGTCACCTGAAAAATAATACCAGCTGGGGAGCTGTCGTCCCATTTTTGTCAAGAAACTCAGAAAGGATAATGACCAGATCAATCATTTCAATAGGTTATACAGGTGACGATTGGTATGGAATTTGGTATAACTTTCAAAGAGTTATGGTTTCCGTCGACCCCATCCGCAATATCGCCCCTTCCCACCTTTCGTCCTTGAGTGAGGGTGTTAATGATATCACCCGCTTCTCGCCGACAGCCGAAAATGCACACGACCTTCTACGAATGTGCTCGCTCCTTAAGATAAAAGTTCGATTGGAAGGTCCGAAGGGTCAACGTGTCCAGGGAAACATTGAGTCTTCAAAGGCCATTTCGCCCGAACAGACAGAAATTCAAATCACAGATCATTCATTCACCTTTAAGGAAGGTGACGAAGTATCAATTTCCTTCGAGTTATTTCACGAATTTCATCTGGCAAGGACCTCTGTAGTCCAGGCGGCTAAAAATATTCTAACGATTGCTAATCCCAACAATGTTTATCGCATTCATCATCGTATTCTGGATCGATCGCCGTTGAATCCTGAAGAGCGGATTGCCGTTCGATTGCGGGAAGTTACCGGACGCCGAAGTCTCACTGGAGAAGTTTTTGATCTTTCTTCTCGCGGCTTAGGTCTCATCGTTCGCCCTCGAGGGAACGATAGTATTCTACGAGCCCTTGAACTCGATAAAAATGTAATAGTTGAACCGACCATCCCTATGCTTAAAAATGTGAACGCAGTACCGGCGAAGATTGTTCATTGGGATCGAAATGAACAGACCCTTCGCCTCGGAATCGCGTGTACCATTCCTCTCGCGTTGGGAGATGAACATTCTCTGGAAGATTTTCTTCTTGAGCGAAAATATCCAAATGTGGTTCGTGCGATGAGTGATGAGGATTATCGGGAAGTGTGGCGACTTCTCAATCTTTCGTTTCAGACGATTGACGCAGCACCGGACGAATCGCGAAGAGAAACCTCGGTTGTCACGTGGAAGAAAGCCTCCTGGAGCTCACGACCCATTAATCGAATTTATGTTCTTCAAAAGCCATCAGAAGATGGCTCCACGATCGAGCGTGTCGGCACCATTGCAACGAGTCGCTATTATCATAAGACATGGCTCATTCATCAATTGGGAGTGGATGGAACCAAGGGACAAGTACTATCGCACCAATTATACGGTCGCGTGGTCGACTATCTCCGCCAAACGGATGAAGTGAAGTACGTCTTTGGGACCTTTCCAAAAGAATTGCATGTGTTTCAGAAGTACTACATCGAGTTTATTCGCAACGATCCGGAATCGCATTTTCACTATCTCGAAGAAACGAACATTTTGGAATTTGACGTTGAGAAAGCCAGTCGCGATCTCTCGGCGCCAGCAAAGGATTCCGTTTCTGTTGTTCCGCTAGAAACGAGGCATCAGGCCGGGGTCATGAAAGAGCTTCGACGACGCTATCCGGAGATGTTTTTGGATGCGATGGACTTACGCGAATACGATTTGCAATTGTCCGATGCGGCGGCTCTTTACTCACGTGTGGCATTGCAGAGGGAGCGACGCATTGTGGTTGCGGAAAAGAATTCAAAGATGCTTGGTTTTGCCGTGGTGGAGTGGGGGAGTGAAGATCAAAACGTTTTCAGCCTCTTCGACAATTTTCGTCTTTTTTTGATGGATGAGACCGCGGAAGATGCTCAGATGGTCAAACGGGCTCTATTACGCAAGACATTTGAGATCTTCAATGAAAACCACGTGCGGGTGGCGATTTCTTGGACAAAGGACCAGACGCTTCTTGAATTAGTACCCAGCGGGAAGATTTTCTACGAAGTCTATTTTTGGATCGCGGACCATAGCCGGATGCGCCCCTTTTTACGACACCTCGATCGCCTGCATGGCAGGGTACAAGCCGTTCGTGGTGCAAGAAAAAATCGCACAGGCGATGCGAGCTAAAATACAAATGGAATAAGGCGGCGAGTACGCTTCATGTATTCAAGATATGTATCGCCAAAATGAAATCGTAGCATTCGCTCTTCAATGGTAATTCGATATAAATAAGCGAAGACGAGAATCAGCAATACCAACGGTAGCAGTATCCATTGTGCATATAAGACTGTTGGAGCAGCAATAATCAAGATGGCTCCTGTGTACGATGGATGTCGAAGCCAGTGGTAAGGTCCGGTCCTTACGAGTTTGTGGTCATTAACGATTTCAACTTTGGTTGTGAACATTCTTTGAAGGGTGTTGACTGCCGATACGCGAAGCCAAATTCCTAAAATGACCGAAATCAGTC
This sequence comes from uncultured bacterium, assembly GCA_964397255.1. Lineage (GTDB taxonomy): Bacteria > Bdellovibrionota_G > JALEGL01 > JALEGL01 > DATDPG01 > CAYNHQ01. Next base: position 273,346 of record CAYNHQ010000003.1, on the reverse strand, counting down.
CAAGGCCAAATGCTAAAAGATGTGATGGCGAGTAAAGCGGGACCGGATTTCGAATATACAAAATAACGCTTGCAATCGTACAGGCATATGAAGCAAGCGTAACAATGATTCCGCTATAGGGATCATTCTTTGACTTCATCGCATCTTTTTGTGGCGCAAAGCAGGCCTTCGGTTGATAAAAGATCATCACTGCGAGACCGAACCAAGCGATGAATATCTCCGGTCGCAGGAGAAGATCCACCTTCCATAGGCAGGGAATCCATGTAACGAGAGACGGAAAAATCAGCGCCGAGACGAGATTCTTTTGCACGCGCTAACTCGGCGAGTAACGAAAAAAGCCTTCGCCTGTCTTGCGCCCGAGTTTCCCTGCCTTGACGTAATCCTCCAATACTTGGATGGACTTTTTTAGGTGAATGTTGTCAGGAGCTTGAGACAAACGGTGTCGGCGGATAGCTAAGGAAGTATCGAGGCCGACAAGATCCAACATCGCCAATGGTCCCATTGCCATTTTGGTGATGCTTCGCCAGCAGGAATCAATGGTATCAACATCTGCAATTCCATCGGCTTTCAATGACAGCGCAACGTCTGTAAGAGCACCAGCCATAGCTGAAAAAAGGTAGCCAGGCGTATGGTGCTTGAGCACAATGGGAGTTTCTCCGATCGCACTTGCCACTTCCTTTAGAATATCGGGAATTTTTGGAAGAGTTTCATCGATCGGAGCGATATCTACAGCTGAATTCGGCGTATAAAAATGAAAACAACAAAATTGAGATTTGTGTCGGAAGGTTTCCAAGAAATCCTGAGGAGAGAGGATGGAGGTATTGGAAGTAATAATGCATTCGGGAGAAATGAGTGAATCAATCTCTTTAAAAAATGCGCTCTTAATTCCTACATCTTCTACAATGGTCTCGATGATGAGATCGGCTTTTTCAATGGCCTCCGATAAATTGGGGGCAGTACGAAAAGTCTTAAATGCACTTAGTGGTTTTGCGGCTCGGGTGAGAACCGCTTCCTGATTATCGTATAAACAAATTTGATACCCTGCGTTAATAAACTTGTTGGCAATCCAGGACCCCATAGTCCCAGCACCGCAAATGGTGACATTCCGGATGACGGAAGACGAATCTTTCGATGTTTCCGATTCCAAGGCAGCAAGTATAGACTCCTCGCCAAGAAGGGCAAAACCAGACTCACTCCCCAGAAATCATTGTGATATTCTTCGCTTTCATGGATTAGGCTTCATTTCATGACGAGGAAAATCACAACCATTGGGGTGTTGGTTTTCACAGTGGGGCTCCTTTATTCTGTGCCGAAAGCAGTTCAAGGTGCGGAACTAGAAGAGCAATCCTTCTGGAAAATTCATATGGGGCCTTTATCGGTTGAAGAGGCGACTAATCCAGCAAAGGGTCATTTTCTTCCTTTTAACCGTGGTTTGGCGGTGCCATCCTATCGCGGAGATCTATGGCTGGAGAGGACGTATCTATCGTCGCAGATTCCTTCAGAAGCTAACCTTGCAATAGATCTCGGACGGATTTCAGATGCCGACGAAGCTTATTGGAACGGGCAGCTCATCGGATCAACCGGTTTTGAGTCGCCCACGGGTCGTTTTGTACCCCACCTAGATCGGGTCTATCGAATTCCACAGGTTAAGACCGGCGAAAATATCTTACTGGTTCATGTGAAGAAAATTGCGGCCGACATTGTTGGCATCGGTCCGGAAAATCTTTCTCCACGATTTGGCAGTTATCTAACGTTTTCTCACGAATCGACCATTCAAAGGCTCATCCGAACCATGATGCCCCTCTTGCTTGGATTCTTAATATTTAGTTTCGGAATCTATCACCTATTTTTGCATTTTCATCTTCGACCTCGGCGGAGTTACTTTCATTTTGGATTGTTTCTCGCCTGTTTCGGTACGTATTCAATTTGCTACAGCTTTTGGCCATACGAACTGGATGAATTTCAAAATATCGTGATGCGCGTTCACGCGGTCTCTTCGTTTTGGGGGCTCTATTTTCTTGGTCGCTATTTTGTGCCGCCGTTTAATGCTTCGGTCCGCTTCATACATAATGCGATCTTTGGAAGCGCGGTTGTGGGTTCAATCGCAGCGTTATTCGCCTCAGGTTTCGATGGCCCCCTTCATATATTTCTATTTTGGCACAGCATCTTGGTTACTGGGCTCATTATTTTTCTCGGTTTTGGCGTCTATTATTGGTGGCGATGCGATCGCCGCCAGTGGTACCCCGTGGCTTCGATGTTTACGTTCATCGCTGCACTTGTGTATGACGTGTTAGCTACCAATCATGTGATTCAGAGTGAGCAGATTGCGACGCCCACTTTTATGCTCGTTCTATGTGGTGCGGTTCTTGTTCTGGGTAGAGATTTCGCGTTTGCTTACGTCAATGTCGAGGAGACGGTGGAAAAGCGAACACGAGATCTTCGCGATGCCAATGAGCGCCTTCGTTCGCTTGAACAGATGAAGGCTCGGTTTTTTGCAAATGTGTCTCACGACTTTAAGACGCCCATTGCTGTGGCTCTCGGGGTAATTGAGCAAGCCGGCAATGCTGCTCTCGAACCGGCGCAGCGAAGTCTCAATAAGCTTATGAATCTCATCGGAACTATGCTCGATACCATTAAGGCGGAGTCGGGCACTCTGAAAATGGAATGGGAGACTGTTCCTGTCGTCGCATTTGCGGAGCAAGTTGCATCGCCCCACCGAACTCTTTGTGAAAGTCGGGGGATTGAATTGCGAATCGTTACTCAGGGGTATGAGAAATTGACGGTACCAATGGATTCCAAAAAATTAGAGCGCGCCCTCGACAATCTGCTCTCAAATGCGGTGAAGTTTACCGACCGTCGTTCAGCCAGTGACCGCAAAAATCAAAGTCCTAGTGTGATTGAGGTAAAAATTAGAAGTGATGAATCCCGCGTCTACTTTGAGATCTCTGACTCCGGTATTGGTGTGCCGATGGATGAGCGAGCGAAGATTTTTGATCGTTACTACCAGTCTTCCCGCACATCACTGAAGGAGCATGGCGGGTCGGGGATCGGTCTCTCGTTTGCTAAGGAAATGGTGGAGCTACATCGAGGGCAGCTTTGGGTTGAAGATTCAGAGTTTGGGGGTTCAAAATTCAGTATCGCATTACCTCTCTCGCAAGACGTTGAGATCACCGGTGAGTTTGAAATCGATGAAGAGCAGCTACGCGGGCCCGCCAAAGGATCGTTGGATGTTCCCTATCCTACGGAGGTTCCGGCTCAAATCAATAAATTATGGCCCAACATATTAGTGACAGAGGATAACCCGGACGTAGCCCAGATCGTCGTCTCGATGTTGAAAGAGGAATTTAATGTCTTTTTTGCGTCCAACGGTCGCCACGCGCTGCGGATTCTCAATGAACAGCGAATCGATTGTGTTCTCACCGACTTCATCATGCCTGAGATGAAAGGGGATGAACTCATCCAAGAGGTTCGGAAACAGGAAAAGCTAAAGGCATTACCGATTTTCGTTCTTAGCTCCCACGCGGACCAGGAAACCATGCTTCGTTTAATTTCGTTGGGTGCGAATGACTATTTTACAAAACCCTGGAATCGAGAGCTTCTTTTGGGGCGAGTCCGTAATTATGTGCGCTTCTATCGAATGGTTACGCAAGAGGGGAACGCGCGACGCTTACAAGAGCTTGGTCAAATCGCTGCAGAGAGTAATCATCAGATGAAGAATCGCATCAACAAACTCCAAAACTACACGACACTTAAACAGCTTGCAGATACCGCTACAGAAGCACTCCATCAGTATCAGCCTGAGGTCGCCGACAAACTGAAAGGAAAGGTAGGCCGGATTGTAGATGCATTGGAGGCAGGGTTTAACGACACGAAGCAGTTTATGAATATATTAAACGGCCTTTCACGTGGTGACGAAACCTACGGCGATGTGAATGTTGAAAAGACTGTCCAGGACATGCTTTTCTTAAAGAAGGATCAAATTACAGAAGGAGCCATTTCCGTTGAGGTCGAAGGAGTCAAAGGACTCGCGTTTAAGGGATACAGTTCCTATGACAACGCGGTTTTGAATCTCATTTCTAATGCCATCGATGCCGTTTCAAAGGCTGGTAAGGGTAAGGTTCTGATTCGAGGGAAAGAAGGGAACGAGCAAGTACTTTTGTCGGTTCAGGACAATGGCTACGGAATATCTAAACAAGACTTGGATCGTCTTGGTGAAATATTTTATACAACAAAGAGTGTTAATGAAGGAGGCACGGGGTGGGGGCTCTATATTGCCAAGAGGAACGTTGAGATGATGAATGGGGGAAAGTTACTGATTGAGTCGGACGGAGTAGGGAAGGGCGCAACGTTTACCGTTATTGTTCCAAAGGTCGTTCCAAGGCGTGAAGATAAAGGGGCAAAGATTCATGGAGTGAAAGTGTGAGGATTCAGAACACCACGACTTCAAAAAAGCTACGTGTTTTGTATGTCGAGGACGAAATCGATCAATTAAACGATATGCACTTTATTATGGGGGATCAGTGGAACGTAGTTACTGCGACGGACCCCGACGATGTGTATTCGGGGGAAATTAATCTAAATGATATTGACTTAATTATTATGGGCCTTGTCTTTTATCCGCTCTCAAAAGAAAAGCGAAAACTTTTAGATCCGCTACCGGAACGAGGCTATGCGTTTCTACATTGGATTAAACGTGAACATCCGCGCATCCCAGTTGTTATTCTGTCCGGTCTTCTAGATAACCTTATGATCGGGATCATCCAGACGGAATATCCGGATGTTTTGTGTATCCGGAAACCGAGAAATATTGCGAGCGAAGAGTTTCAATTTCAAATTGAAACACATTTCAAACTGCTCGCTGATTAAAAAGAACGCCCCCTTTCCATCTTAAGTTTGATCCTATTTGTATTCGCTTGGTTCCTCAATCCAGCCCTGAACTATAAACTCTGCTTCTGCATCACCGTTCGAAACGCCTACGTAAATTATTTTTCCGGAAAGCGCGTAGTGGGATTTGCCGAGATACTCTTAATGAGAAGTAGAGTTATTTCTCGCGGCCGGGATCGCTTCGCTTGAGATTCCAGCGATGAAAGCCTTCGGTTTGAGGCGTGTAGAGATATTGAAGGACTTCCAGGTCGTAAGGGCCCAACTCGGCCTTTGGAATTACGCCCTCGTGAGGATAATCCATGGGGCTTCCGTATTGGGCTCCCACAAAGTTGTGCGTAAAGCCAAGGGCATGAAGCATTTCATGAATTGCCACATACGCTGAATTTGCCAAGGTTGCGGGAATTCGAATATCTGTCTCAATCAGTGAATACGGCTGTTTGTTTGTGATCCATGGATACGTCACTGACTTCAATTTCTTTCCAGGGGTCTGATCTTCAACGAATTGAATGACAGATTCTCCGTCGCTTTTAGATATATCGGCGGTCTTGGATGTATACCCAGGTTCAATCACAATGATTTCATTCAGATTTAAATAATCCAAAACTCCACTTTTCAAAGCCCCTTGATTAATTTGCTCAGCTGCCAATTCGACAGCCGTTCGTGTGTCGATATTCGAAGGCGATGCTAAAGAAATATGAAAATGAATGGGGAAATCTTCCGGGCGCCAGCGCAAAAGATAAAAATCAGTTCCTACTTTGTATGTGGCCGCTCCGAGATTGTCACAACCTAGAATCTGCTCACCATTATTTGGCGACAAAAAGATGGCGGGTTCTCCCTTACCTCCACGCCAAGTTCTATTTTCCAGGCAATTAAATGTGTCCTTCTTCGCCTTAAAATCTCCTGGAACATAGGGAGGAAACCAGGGGTGTGAAGGTTTTTCTTGAATCAAATTTGTTCCGCCGGTGGGCGGGGTGGATGGGGCTGGTGCCGCTGGGGGTTGGGAGGCGGGGCTCGGAGGGGGTGCTTCCGCCTGTGTGTTAGGAGTCGAAGGCGCCGATTCCACTTGCGTAGATGAGGGAGGGGAATGGGGTACGCGCGATGGTATTGTCGACTGTGGAGACGAGTTGTGATCAATAGGCCTCCTTTCCGCCCGCTGAGCGGCCGAAGGGTACTGGACGACACTCCACTGATCTTCTTTGTGGCAGCCGGGGAAAATGAGTCCCGTTAGTGACCCAAATAGAAGAAGAAATCCAATTCTTTCAATATGTTGAAATTCTCGGAACATAGCAGCAGGTAGCTTTGAGCAACAACCGGGCCAGGGTTCTTACTCCTTTTCAGAGTCCGGATGAAACATGACGAGCCTGTGTATCTGATCTTCGGCGAAGAATCGTTTTCCTTCGGTTCCAGCTTCATCGCGCAAGATCGAAAATTTTTCCAACGCTTGCTGAAAATCACCTTTTTCTTCCGCGAAGCGTGCCTCGGCCTCCAATCGTTCGGGGACCCACCCGAGAGATCGAAGGATCTCTATGCGCAACAAAGGAGGAAGGACCCCCTTCCGAATCATATTATTAAACTCCAACTGTTTCCGTTCTTGGATGAGAAACTTTCGCGCCGCGATCGCAAACCGAAGCTGAAATGGGAGACGATGCAAATCGACCGACCTGTAAATACGATCAGCGCCTTCGGGATCACTTTGAAAAAAATGAGCATCGCCCTCCAACATGGATGCCCACGCTTGATAGAATGAAGAGGTCTTCGCTTCCTCTCGTAAGACTTTCGACTCCAACTCAAGAGCCTTCCAATCGGAAAGGTGAACCAAGTTTCGAGCCAGCGAAAGAGTTACATTCGGAGCGGCACCCGCATAATCTTTCGCGGAGGAAAAAAAATGTTGAGCTTCTTTCCAATTTCGTTCCGCCTGGCATCGCTGGGCATTTTCTAACGCGTCGGCCACGTCATGGGGGCAGCGCCGATCAAAAATGGCTTCCGCGCGAAGCGAGGGCTCGGCAATATCGAGAGCCTCGGAGGACAAAGGAATGTGATCGAGCCACGCTTCCCAGTTTTGAATTTGAGACTCAAGAGCCGTCTTCGCATGTAGGTTTCCTCTGTAAAGAGAAAGAAGGGAGGTGACTCCATAACGATCCATCCACCAGCGCGAGAAAGATCCTGCGGCCAAATAGGCGCGAGAGGGGGGTTCTCGCCAAAAGCCCACGGGATCGAGAACGTAACGAAGATCGGGAAGGAGTCCGAGCCGTTTCATCGAGGCCGCCCATTCGTGAACAGAGAGTTCTCCACGATATCGCTCCATGGCCGTGGCCAGTCCCTCCATCAAACCCACACGTAGGGAGATTCCGAGTCCCGGAATTCCATAGGGAGCCGCGAGAACGTGGGTCAGTTCGTGCTTCACAATCGTGGAACGCGGGTCAATTCCGGAAGGAAGATGGAGCGCGTGCTGCATCGGATTCCCGATCGCGGTATTTCGAACACCCGTAAGCATCTCTTTCTGATCTTCAGAACTATAAAGGTAAACCGATAATGGCCGCGGATTGGGAATCTCCAGCTCGCGGGTAATTTCGATCCACCGAAAAGAGAGAAGTTGATACCAGTCATTCAATTGGGAAGAAGAAAATGTGGAATCGGAAAAGAGAGTGAAATGGTCGTAGCGCGAATGATGGTAAAGATGATTTTCCAAACTTCCGCGCGATTGATGCCAGCCGAGAGGAATACGAAGCATGAGGAACAGCGCGAGGAGAATCGAAACCATGACTCTTCGGAACCCCTTCCAATTCGGTTCCAGAATCAGGGCGAGTGAAAGCAGAAGAACCCACACACGATACGTGACAATGGCAGAGCGAATGGGAATCCATTCGTCATAAATAGGACCGGAAAAGAAACCGAAAGCCGGATGAAGGAATGTGAGCATGGGTGAAGTGGCGAAATCAAAAAGAGTGAGGATGGAAAAAAGAATCATGGGTAGAAAAGCCCATCCGAAGGCTTTTAGTGGAGAGCGAGAAACTCGATATGCCCAAATGGCGCAAGCGGTACCAAAAAAGGCGGAGATCATGGGATGAAGAAGAAACCAAACGGCGCCCACGTCATATCGGCACGTAGGAATGGCTATAGATGCCGCTAGAACTACAGAGAGAGGGGAGAGAAGCTGGATTTGGTTGGCTGCAATCGCGCAACCCAAATCCGATCGGTCGATGGGACGCATCGACTGAATCTTGGACAATCGAATGGATGTAGCGGCGGTGGAGAGGAGAGCTACGCCGATGGCGAGAAAAAACGAGAACTCATAGGCAAGCGCGCCACTCCAATTGGAACGAACCAGGAAAAGCGAAAACAGAGTAAGGAGCAAAGCTTCGATCGCACCGCAAAGGGGATAGCGGCGGGGAACGGCGCGCATCTAATTCTGTTTCCAGCGGACGACGGTTTTTGATCCGGGACGAATTTGGGCCCGTGTCATTTTGGGCGGGGTTCGCTGATTCGGCATGGCCACAAGAACATTGTAAATTCCCGGTTTAAGATTGCGCGTGGGAAATGGGAGTTTTCCGACGGGGCGACCATTGATAAAAATGGATGCACCTTTCGGTCCTTCGATGATGAGCTCGCCCAAGGCCGGAGGAGCGGGCGGAACATGAGATGGTTTCACCCGTTTGGGAGCTTCTTCTTCGAGGGGAGACAGAGGTTCGATGGCTTCTACTGCATTGGGTGGACTCACAACCGCCTGCTCTACGGGGATGGGCGGAGGTGTAACCACCGCATGGCGGGGGGGAGGAAGCGGCTCCTCTTTTGGGCGGAAGAGGAGGAACGAAACCGAGGCGAATCCTGCGAGGAGCGCTATTCCACCCGCGATCCAAAAAGGGGCTCGAACTTTTTTTGGATTTTCTTTTCGTTGCACTTTTCCAAGAGAAACTTCTGCTACACCGGAAATCAGCGATTGTGACGGCTCAATCCGAAAAGGGAGGGGAGTCCCCGTACGGGAAAGAATGGGTGTTCGCTCGATGGGAGCCTCGTCTTGTTCCGCGCCCTTGGGATAGAGGGTCGACATGATTTTAGAAACTTCCTCGGTTCCCGTTTGAAGCCAATGAGGATCTTGTTCCTTCAAGAGAAGCGAGCGAAACTCCGCCGCATCAGCCGGACGTTGATTCGGGTCAGTTAGAAGAGTTCGTGAAATGGCCTGATGAATGGATCCCGATAGCTCGGGGCGAATTTCAATGGAAGGACGGAATTCACCGCGGACGATTTTTTTCATCGTTTCGAAATCGTTGGGAGCTTCAAAGGGATGAACTCCACAAATCATTTCATAGAGCACGACGGCAGCAGAAAAAAGGTCGGAACGGTGATCGATCGTTCTGGATTCAAGTTGCTCCGGTGAAAGATAGCGTTGTTTTCCTTTGAGGACTCCCGATTCTGTCTTGTCCCGTTCAATATTGGCCAGCGCGATCCCGAAATCGGAAAGTTTTACCAATCCATCGTAAGAAATGAGAACATTTTGAGGGCTGACATCCCGATGGATGATGCCGAGAGGTTTTCCATCCGTGCCTTTTCGCTTGTGAGCGAAGTCGAGCCCTTTGAGCGTTTCCGTGACCAAATGGATGGCGGCTTGCCAGGGCAGAGTTCCTTTTTGTGTGCGTGAGTAATCATTCATCACTCTTCGAAGATTGTGCCCGGCGATATATTCGAGAGCGATGAGATACGTATTTTCATGGGCGAAAAAGTCCGAAACATGAACCAAATTGGGATGGTCAAGCTTCGCAGCTAATCGGGCCTCCGCAGAAAGCATATGAATGAAAGATTCATTGTCCGCCAGATGAGGAAGGATTCGTTTGAGCGCCACCGGCTTTTCAAAGCCATCGGGCCCCTGTTTCACGGCCTTGAAGACTTCGGCCATTCCCCCTTCTCCTAATTTGGAAATCAGGAGGTAGGGGCCACTTTCACGAAGGGATTTCGGCTGTGCCATTTCACCCGGGAATGGCTAGTTTCTGTTGAAGCAGACTCTTGAGTTCTCCCATTTTGAGTCGGTCCTGTTTCATGGAATCGCGATCTCGCAGGGTGACCGTTTCATTTTCCCGAGTCTCTCCGTCGATCGTTACACAAAAAGGAGTTCCCGCCTCGTCTTGCCGACGGTATCGTCGGCCGATCGATCCCGATTCATCGAAAAAGACGGAAAAGTGCGGCTGCAACTCCGCTTGCAGTTTTCGTGCGATTTCAGGAAGGCCATCCTTGCTTACCAAAGGCATAATCGCGACCTGGATCGGTGCCAAGAAGGGGGCAAAGTGTAAAACGGTTCGCTCTCCCTCTTCCTCGAACGCGTCACAAAGCACACAAAGAATCGTTCGATCGCATCCCGCCGATGTTTCTATAATGTAGGGAAGGTAACGTTCTTTGGATGTTTCATCGAAATACTGGAGATTTTTTCCCGAAAATTTTTGATGTTGTGTGAGATCGAAGTCGCTCCGATTATGAATCCCCTCCAGTTCATTCCAGCCGAATGGAAATTGATATTGAATATCGAACGCAGCCTTTGCGTAATGGGCGAGTTCATTCTTGTCGTGTTCGTGGAAACGGAGATTTTCCTTCTTAATCCCCATTTTGAGATACCACCCGATCCGTTCTTCTTTCCAGCGCTCAAACGTTTGGCTGTCGGTTCCCGGTTTTACAAAATATTGCATCTCCATTTGCTCGAACTCGCGCATCCGGAACGTGAAGTTTCCCGGTGTAATTTCATTTCGAAACGCCTTGCCGATTTGAGCGATGCCGAAAGGAACTTTTTGTCGAGAGGCCGTGAGAACATTTTGGTAATTAACGTAAATTCCCTGTGCGGTTTCGGGGCGAAGGTAGACCACGTTCGCTTCACTCTCGACCGGACCCATAAAAGTTTTAAACATGAGATTAAACTGTCGTGCCTCGGTCAGTTCTCCGCCGCATTTTGGGCAGGCCTTGGACGTGACTTGGTCCGCTCGAAAGCGGCTCTTGCATTTTTTACAATCCACCAGTGGATCGGTGAATCCGGCGACATGGCCCGAGGCTTCCCATACTTTGGGGTGCATTAATATAGATGCGTCCAGACCTTCGATATCCTCATGGAGTTGCGTCATGGTCCGCCACCAGTACTCTTTTACTTTCCTTTTCAGTTCGACTCCGAGGGGGCCATAGTCATAGCAACTATTGATTCCACCGTAGATTTCACTGGACGGAAAAATAAATCCCCGTCGTTTGCAAAGTGAAACCAACTTTTCCATGACATCCGGTGCCTTGCTCACGTATTTCTCCTCATGATGCGACTATCGCTACGACCCGTTTTGACCCTTCCAACCACCCTATCTTCAGGGAAACATGCCCCCAGCGTTGCGTCAAAGATTCTAAACGCTTCCGACGCCCGGTTTTATCAGATTGTATTTCAAATCGCTCTTTTGACCGCGGGTGTACTGCTGCGTGATTTTTCCCTTCGGCCGATGCAAGTCGCTCTGGCCATTGGGGGGGGACTTGCCACACAGGCCTATTTTCTTCGCCGAATGGGCCGATGGACGACTGGGTTTAAGAGTGCGGTCATTACATGTCTGGGTGTCTCGCTTCTCGTTCGTGCCGATAATTTTTGGGTCCATCCCCTGGTCGCGGCGCTGGCGATGGCTTCCAAGTTTATTTTGCGGATTCACGGTAAACACATTTTTAACCCGGCCAACTTAGGCGCCATGCTGGCCATTCTTTTTTTCCCCGGTGCCTGGATTTCCCCCGGTCAGTGGGGCCAGGAGATTGCCTTGAGCGGATGGCTGATCATATTAGGTAGCGTGGTGGTTTTTCGGGCCCATCGATCGGACATTTCATGGGCGTTTTTAGGGGTCTATCTCGGGCTGGTCGCCTTACGCGTGGTCTGGCTCGGTCAGCCCTGGCCGGTTTGGTTCCATCGATTTCAAGATGGGGGGCTCCTCCTCTTTGCATTTTTTATGATCTCTGATCCGATGACGATTCCCAATCACCGAGTGGGGCGAATTCTTCATGCCATGGTGACCGCAGGAGTAGCGTTTGTCTGGCAATTTGTTTTTTTTAAAATCAACGGCCTGTTGTGGGCTCTGTTTCTTACGTCGCCGTTCGTGCCACTTTGGGATATCGTCTGGCCCGCTCAAAAGTTTCAATGGAGAAAAACATGAAGATCCGACCGATTCTCGTTTTCGCGTTAGCCGCGTTTTTTTGGGAACATACCTACGCATTTTGCGGTTTTTACGTCGCGAAGGCTGATGCGAGTCTATACAACGAAGCCTCGCAGGTAGTCCTGGTTCACGATGAGGACCGGACGGTCTTAAGTATGATGAATGATTACAAGGGCGAGCTCAAAGAGTTCGCCATGGTCATTCCCGTTCCGACCGTTTTGAAAAAAGATCAAATCCATATCGGTGACAAGGCTCTCTTTGAACATATCGATGCTTACAGCGCTCCCCGATTAGTCGAATATTTTGATGAGGACCCCTGTGCGCCTCGAGTTTACGACGAGGCTCGCCGGAGCGGAGGCATGATGATGATGAAATCGGCGGTGGCGCCGGCCTCCTCGAAGAGTTTAGGTGTCCAAGTCGAAGCGTCGTACACCGTTGGCGAATACGACATCGTGATTCTTTCGGCGAAGGAATCCGATGGGCTGGAGACCTGGTTGATTCAGAGTGGATACAAAATTCCCAAAGGGGCGAGTAGAGCCCTTCAACCCTATATTAAGCAAGACATGAAGTTTTTTGTCGCGAAAGTAAATTTGTCGGAGCAGGCCAAAACTGGCGTGAGTTACCTTCAGCCCATCCAGTTTGCATTTGAATCGCCTAAATTCATGCTTCCGATTCGTCTTGGAATGATCAATTCAAAAGGGAGCCAAGATCTTTTGATCTACGTTTTGACAAGGGGAGGGCGCGTCGAAACCACGAACTACCGGGCGATCAAACTTCCCACCGGAATGGATATTCCGATTTTCGTAAAAAAGGATTTCTCCACCTTTTATAAGGCCCTGTTTTCAGAACAGGTGAAAAAGGAAAATCAACGTGTGGTGTTCACGGAATATTTTTGGAACATGAACTGGTGTGATCCCTGCGCCGCAGATCCTCTATCCAATGAGGAGCTTCGGAAACTCGGGGTCTATTGGGTGGAAGATACGAACCGGCCAGGGGGTCCTCGCCCGATGCCTTTTCGCCGGCCGGGTCCGCCGATCTGGGGAGGGAATCCGGCGCAAGTCATGATTACCCGGCTCCATGTCCGGTATACAAAAGACACCTTTCCTGAAGATCTCATGTTTCAAGAAACGAAAGATCAGGAGAACTTTCAGGGAAGATATGTTCTTCGCCATCCTTGGCAGGGCGAGGCCAGCTGCGCAGCTGCAAAAGATTACTTTCGAGATCTGAAAAAGAGAGAAGAAAAGGAAGCTCAGACGCTGGCCAGTCTCACCGGTTGGGAGGTGAACGACATCCGTAAAAAGATGGGAAAGAAGGAGCCCCCACCCCCCTGGTGGCAGGATCTTTGGAAGTAGATGTTCTACGGCATTTGCCGGGCTGACGGAAATTGGCTTACGAGAACTCCCCCAGCGGCGACGGGACCTATTCAATGACGAAGGAGGGGAACTTTGTATTTCTGAATGTTTGGATCATGGGTTGCGAGAACAAGATTCTCGCATAGCGCCTGAGCCACGAGCATTCGGTCAAACGGATCGCGGTGTATCGGGGGAAGCTCTCTCACCTTGTGGGCATGTTCATGTGTTAAAGAGAGTTTTTCGAAAGATTGCTCTTCGATGGAGAAGATTCACTCGTCTTCCATTCCAAACGCCGTTGCTATGTCTCTGGGCAGATCATCAAAATCTTCGGCGATTCGAATCTTTCCTTTAAGCGCTCCCGCCTGGCGATTTGCTCGCACATATTCGTACTTTACCAGCTTGGCGAGGGGTTCTCCCGCGCGACCTATAACCACCTCATGCCCCGCAAGTACCTTTCGGATCAGGGCGGAGAGCTGGGCCTTTGCCTCCGATATATTCATAATTTTCATTTATTAAATATAGTTTGGTCTGATCTGGACTGTCAATGCTCAATTCCCGCGGAGACCGAAAGAAGCGGGTTGAGCGAGAAGGGGCCCCTGCCGAAAACGTCGTGATTCTTACGGTAAGACTTTGACGCTGTAATTTTCTTTGATGGAAGTTTGAAGGAATTTTTGGAGCGTGTCGGTATCTACGCCGAAATGATTCGCCGTCCCTAGCGAAAGGGAAACCATCATTTGCCCCGGGCCAACGGAGACAGGTTTTTTGGGAATTTTTCCCTCTTTCAAAATCACTTGGGCCGTCTTCCAAGCTTCCTCTCCCATCGCGAATGGATCTACACCGATGGACAGAAGAGCCCCTTTTTCCAAGTGCGAAGGATCGGTCGAGATCACGGGGATGTTATTGGCCTGCGCGAATTTGTATGTTTCATCGAGAGCGGTGTCTGTCGCAGTTGTCGAGTCACGAATCCAGTAGAGTAAATCAACTTTTCCCGCAAAGGCGCTGATGAATGCTTTTACATCGCTGGGCGAATCCACTTTCAGCGACGCGATCTTTAGCCCCATTTTTCCCGTCAATGTGACTAGAGTTTGAAACGTATCGGCCGACTGGGCAGGATTGTAAATGGTTCCCACGGTCTTCCGGTTCGGGAAGAGAGCCTGAGCGAGAGTAAGACCCGCGCCGATCGGAAGATCTTTCTCGAGGGTCACGAAATTCGGCTTGCTCGCCAGGCCGGTCGAATGAAATCCCCCTACTAAGAACGGTGTAGAAGGCAAAAGAGCCACCAATTTTTCCACGGGTGCTTCGCCCAGGGTGAAAATCAAATCCGGAGCAAGTTTCTTCACGCGTGAGATCAACGCATCTTCTTTCTTCGCTTCGTATTGAAACGCCGAAATTCGTTCCGTCGCTGCAGACGTAAATCCGCAAAAATACCGCCTCCCGAAGGTCGTATTATTTCCCTGAATCACCACGACAGTGGCCCCAAAGGAAGACGATTGAAGAAGAAGAAAAAAAAGAAACGCCCAAAAACCTTTCGACATCATCGGGACATCATAACGCATCTTTGCAGCAACGGAAGCCGACGTCCGATTCTTTGGAGTCATCGGCAAGTTCTCGGATGGATGTGCATCGGCTCGCCCAGCCAGGGCGCAGCTTTGAGCCCCCGCGTGTCACATGGCTCTGTTCGCTAAACTGACCTAGGCCCGAGGTCCACTCGTCGACATTGCCGCTGGCATCGAATACCCCCTCATCTGAATGGCATCGTTCCATGCTTCCGGCAGGAACGAGTTTGAGAGCTTCCTTCTCGTTGTTTCCGTTCTCAGTATTGCAGGCTTTCCGGTCGTATCTCGTGCCATAGGGATATCGTAAATTTACTTTTGCCTGGGGAGCCCCCTTGCAGGCTCGCTCCCATTCCTCCTGCGAGCAAAGCCGCTTTCCATCTTTCGCGCAGGCCGCTTGGCTTTCGTTCCAATTTAGAGCCACCTTCGGTGTTTTCCCTCGAATGTTCGGAAACTCGAACTGATCAACGCAAAATTTATGGAGGAAAATCGAATGAGCTTCCGGCTCCACAAGGTCATTCCGGTCTGAATCAGACCGCTCCGATCCAAAAAGAAAATTTCCCTGACGAATGAGTATCATGTCGTCGGGGCAGGGGCCATGGTGGGCTTCCACTTTTACCGTCTTGAGTTTTTCTTCCGCGCTCTTCAATTTTATTGCCGCTTCCTCGGCCTTCTGCTCCGTTTCAGCCAGCTGCTCTTCAAGATTACGCATTTTCGCTTTGACCTCCGCCTCACGCGCCTGTGCCGCCGCGCGTAGGTCGCTATCGATCGGTCCGGCTCGCGGCGTACTATCCGATGTGCTTTCCTCTCCGGCAGGGGATTCCGGGGTGGGAGTTGCCGACACGACGACATGTGGAGCCGGCGGTGTACGGGTGAGGTAGAAAATCAGAGCGGCAACGGCGGAAAGCGAGACGAGAAGGGCCATGATGGCCAAGGGCAAACTGACAGGAGGCCCCCCTCTGACCGTCGGTTCTTCATCAATCGATTTTGTAATTTCGCGGGGCTCGGCATCCACCTCCTCCTTCTTTGAAGAGGGTGGAAAATTCCCATCGATTCCTTCAATTCGGTGATGCGCATCGGAATCACTGGCTTCCCGCGGGAAAATGTCGTCGACAAGACTCCCAAGTTGATTGGTGATCTCCTGAATCGAAATATTGCTCAAAAATTCGCCCAGCTCGGACAAAATTTCCGCCGCGCTTTGCGGCCGGTCGTTCGGTTCTCTCTCCAGCATCCGCGTAACGAGTGACTCTATTTGCGCCGGCAAATCGGGGAGTACTTGTCCGATGCGAGGGAATCGAGCTTCTCGAACTTCGGCATATCGTTTGTGCGTATCTTCCGATGCATAGAGCTTTGTACCTGTCAAAAGCTCGTACGTGATGATACCCAGCGAAAAGATGTCAGAACGTCGATCGAGAGACTTTCCCGCCGCCTGTTCAGGCGACATATAACTGAATTTGCCCTGAATTTTCCCGGGCTGAGTTCGGGAAAGTTTGATCGCCGCTTTGGCGATTCCGAAATCAGTAATTTTTACCTCTCCCGTCCGGGAAACCAGAATGTTTTGGGGACTGATGTCGCGATGAACAAGGTTGAGGACATCTTGGCCTTCAATTCGCACCGTGTGCGCGTATTCAAGGCCACGAGCGATTTGCGACACGATATAAAGCGCCAGATTGCGTGGAATGGATCCTTTTTGCTTCAGCAGTCGCTGGATGAAATTTTTCAAATTGGGTCCATCCACATACTCCATCGCAATGTAGTAAGAGCCCTCCGCTACACCAAAATCGAATACATGAACGATGTTGTTATGGTTGAGATAAGAAGAGATTCGAGCTTCATCCACAAACATTTGAACGAAATCTTCGTCTTCGTTGAATTCGGGTAGGATTTTTTTTACCGCAACCGTCTTTTCAAAACCTTTAATCCCGACGATTTTGGCTTTAAAGACTTCCGCCATCCCACCGACAGCCAAACGGCGTGTCAGCAGGTACTTTCCGAATTTGAGGGGGAAGCGGTAGGGCTGCATCAGAGGGTAATACGTGGTTTTATGCTATGCGTCAAAGGACCCAGCTGCCACTCCAATGATACGGAGAGGTCCGAACTTTTTCAACCGCTACCATCGGATCGATTTCGCCTTTCCGACCGTTCACAGCTAAAGTCGCGGCGTGGAAAAGCGTCCATCTCTCGGAATTATTGTTCTGGCGGCGGGGAAAGGAACTCGAATGGAATCGGATTTGCCTAAAGTTCTACATCCGGTTGCGGGTAAACCGATGCTCACCTATGTTTTGAATGCCGCCTTTGACCTCAAGCCTCAAAAGATTGTGGTCGTGATCGGCCATGGAGGTGATCAAGTAAAGAAAGCCTTTTCGAATCGGAGTGAGATCGAATGGGTGTGGCAAAAAGACCAGCGGGGTACAGGGGATGCTGTACGTGTGACGTCAGACGCGTTTTCTCGTTTTCAGGGTGACGTGCTCATTCTTTATGGGGATATTCCGGGAGTTCAGCCCGATACGCTTCGTAATCTGATGGCGGAGCATGATGGTCATAAAAATTCGATTACGCTCTTGACTGCACAGCTGGAAGATCCAAGTGGCTATGGGAGGATTGTCACTGGCGCGGATGGTTCGGTTTTGAAAATTGTGGAAGAGCGGGATACTTCGCCATCTGAAAAACAGATCCAGGAAATCAATACGGGAATTGGGGTATATGAGGCTTCGTTTCTATTTCAGACGGTGCGCAGGCTTCAACCCAAGAATTCCCAAAAAGAATTTTATTTGACCGATTTGGTGCAGATGGCAAAAGAGGCGAACCAAAGAGTGGGCCGTCTCCGCGTACCTAATCCAGTGGAAACGCTCGGGATCAATGACCTAAAAGGACTCAGGACTGTCGCTGCAAGTTTTGGGTCGATGGAGGAATAAACGATGTGCGGGATCATGGGATATTTGGGAGAGGCACCAGCCGCCGAGGTTCTTATCGAAGGGCTTCGGTGTCTGGAGTATCGGGGTTACGATTCCGCGGGCATCGCTGTTTATCAAAATCAAGAACTCCAAGTCGAGCGCGCGAAAGGAAAACTTTCGGTTCTCGAATCACGTCTTAAGGGGAAGAGCTGGAATGGAACCGTTGGAATTGGCCACACACGCTGGGCAACTCATGGAAAGCCGTCGGATGAAAATGCCCATCCTCATCGATCGAAACAGGTGGTCGTGGTTCACAATGGAATCATCGAAAATCACCTCGAGCTTCGTTCGAAACTCAAAGAACTGGGATTCACGTTTCAATCGGAAACCGACACGGAAATTGTTCCGGTCCTGATCGAGCATCATCTTCGAAGCAAGATTTCCTTTGAAGAAGCCATTCGAAAATCACTCGCCGAACTCAAAGGGGCGTTCGCGCTGGTCATTATGAGTTTGACCGAGCCGGATAAAATTATCGCCGCAAAGAATTCGAGTCCTTTGATCATTGGCATTGGAAAAGGCGAAAATTTTCTCGCTTCCGATATTCCCGCGCTTTTACGCCATACTCGCGAGGTTCTTCCGCTCGAAGATGGGGAACTGGTCGTCCTTACGAAAGAGAGTTGGCGCGTGACCGACTTCTCAGGAAATCCTAAAAAGAAATCTCCCCGGCAGATTACTTGGTCGCGTGTGATGGCGGAAAAAGAAGGCTACAAACATTTCATGCTCAAGGAAATCTTTGAGCAGCCACGTGTTTTGACCGATACACTTCGGGGGCGTGTCTTGGAGACGTCCGAAGAGGTCGTTTTGGATGATATCGCCCTGACGTCCAAAGAGTTGTCGAAGATTTCGCGCGCGATCTTTGTCGCCTGTGGCACTTCGTGGCATGCGGCTCTGGTGGGAAAATTTTGGCTGGAGGGATTGGCAAAAATTCCCTGCGAAGTCGATCTGGCTTCGGAGTTTCGCTATCGCCAACCGGTGATTGATTCATCTGTTTTGATGATTGCGATTTCACAATCTGGAGAGACGGCCGACACGCTTGCGGCGATCGATGAGGCGAAAAGGGGAGAGGCGCGGGTTCTCTCCATTTGTAATGTCATCGATAGTTCAATCGCCCGGAAATCCAACGACGTCCTTTACACCCATGCCGGTCCCGAAATCGGCGTAGCGTCCACGAAGGCCTTCACAACTCAGTTGGCCGCGCTGGCTATGATTGCTCTGCATGTTGGCCAGGAAAAGGGCCAAATTTCAAAAGAGCAGCTTCGGAAATCTCTTCACGCTTTGATTCAGTTGCCGAAGAAAGTCGAAGAGGCGCTTGCCACCGATTCAAAGACCCAGGACATTGCGAATCGATATTTTCAGTCCCGAGATTTCCTTTTTTTGGGGCGTGGCTCCAGTTTTCCCATCGCCCTGGAAGGGGCGCTGAAATTGAAAGAGATTTCCTACATTCATGCCGAAGGATATGCGGGGGGAGAAATTAAGCATGGACCCATCGCGCTCATCGACGAGGAGATGCCCGTTGTGGCCTTAGCCACAGGTGGGCGGACGTATCCAAAAATGATGAGTAACATCGAAGAGGTTCGGGCCCGTGGAGGGCAAGTGATCGCTCTCGTTCAGAAAGGGGACACAGCGATAGAAAAACTGGCCACAGAGGTTATTGAATTGCCGGAGTTGGACGACTTCACCCGGCCCATCGTGGAAGTGGTTCCGTTGCAACTTCTTGCGTATCACATCGCGGATCGACGAGGAACCGATGTCGATCAACCCCGCAATTTGGCAAAGTCCGTCACCGTCGAATGAAATCCATCGGCGTTATCGGTTCTCTGGTTCAAGACGAAATTGAATTTGTATGGCGCAACGAGATCTTTCGCCAAGTCGGCGGCGGAGTGTATTACGCCGGACATGCCCTCATCGCATCGGGATATCGGCCGACTCTTTTTCCTATTCTTGCGGAAAAAGATCGCTCGATGCTCGACGGAGCAGATTTTCCAAAGAATTCAGTCGAGCCCGTTTGGTCAGCGGCCACAACCATGAATCGTTGCATTTATCCTGAAGAGTCTTTGGATAAGAGAATCGTAAAAATTTTATCCAAAGCGGAAGGGATTGGGTGGCGAGAGGGTTTCGCCGCGCGCGAGCTTTCCATTATTTCCCTTACACCTATTTCTCAAAATGAATTTGCTCCGGATTTTTACACAGATCTTCGAAAGTATTTCAAAGGTCTGATCGCTATGGACGCTCAAGGTTTGGTACGGGGGCCTCGTCTCGATTTTCGAACATTGCTGCGATCTCATATTGATTGGATAAAAGTTGATGAAGATGAAGCGCGACTTCTCACCGGCGCGTCATCTATTGATCAGGCGGCGAGCGAATTTCTTTCTTGGGAAATCAGTGAGGTCGTGATCACCCAAGGAAGTCGAGGCGCGGTGATTTACATAAACGGGATAAAAATTCCGATTTCTCCTGTGCCCGTCAGCAAAATTGTCGATGCCACAGGTTGCGGTGACACATTTTGGGCTCTCTACGTTGCTCAACGACTCGAAGGAAAATCTCCGCGTGAAGCGGGAGAAAGAGGGGCCGCGGCCGCATCGGCTAAACTTTCACTGCGAGGCCCACTTCGTCGTAGGTAATTCGAAAGTGGATCAGCTGATGAAGTTGCTCGACGAGACGTTCGCCAACGGCAACGACCTATCGACCTGGTCTTCTTGGTAAACCCGGGAATGCACTCCCGCGCAGGTTTGAGGCGTTGGAGGAGGTTACGAGTGAAATCGAAAATCAACGTAAAGTCATAAGACAAATCCTTCCTCAAAACGAGGGATACAACCAAATTCTTATGGAGAATCATGGGCAAGAACTTATGGCACCGTACGAAGAGCTTTACGCTCGATATCCTGCACAGAATGGCGTGGCTCGGACATTGGAGAATTTAGTTCATATCAGTGATGGAATTAAGAAACTGCGATTTCGGCCTCTGAATTATCAGGATATTATGCGGATTAAGGAACAAATCCGTCAATTTTCTCTAGTTAAAGAAGCTGAAGAAGTACAGATCGCTCCATCGGGTCCGGAGCCGCGATGATTGTTCAATGTTTCAAAAATCGGTGCCGACGCCGATGTAAATGCGAATAGGAGAATCGTCGTCTGAAAAACCATACTTGGCTTGGTCTTGGAAGCCGTAGGCGATGCGAATCAAACTGTTCCATGAATTAAAATCGTTAAACGCGAAGGCTTTGAATTTGAGTTCGGCGCCGATATCGCCGAGCAGAACTTCTCCCTCATCCAACTTGGGATTGTGTGTGGGGTTTTGGTTGAGGTTTTTAGTTTCGCCGAAAGACCAGGCATTTCCGGCCTCGCCAAAAAATCCACCGTAGAGAGAATCCAGAAGAAGGACTCCCCACTTTTTATCGATCGATCGGAGAAGAGGAAATGTATAGCCCGTGGAAAAAAGAAGCATTGTTTCGCCTGAAATACTGAAATCTTCATATCCGTAAAAGAAAGTGTTGCTCGCGATTTGTCCGAACGCCCGGAAGTTGATTCGTCCGCCGAGAAAGAATTCATCCAGGTTCGACACATCCCGAGACTTCATTCCGCCGTTAAATTTGAACCAGAGGGTATGGTGCTTCCAGCCGGGCTGATTCCATTTCATGGCATGATAATGCTCGAATGTGAGCGTTCCCTCGTTGTACCAATAATTCTTGTTGGGTCCCGGGATCGTCGGGTCGGCCGTAAAAAGCGAAGTATGAACCAATCCGTAGCCGAGTGAAAAATAAGTCGCGTCTTGCGGATTGATATCAAAATCTTTGGGCAGAAGGCTTGGAACGTGCCGGAAATTCCACTCTAAAGAAAGTCCGTCGTTTGTAATGTATCGGAAAGCATTTTCAATTTGGTTGTTGATGATGATAGGAAATCCGATTCGCCGATCGACGTATCTACGATTGTAAAACAAAGTTAATAAATGCGACCCTTCCAGCCAACCTTCCGTTCGAAAATCTTGGCTGAATCCTGCATCAATAAATTGAATGTCATCCCGTACCAGTCCCTCGGGCTCGTCAACAATTCCATTTCCGTTGTTCACGAAAAAGAGGGAGTCATAACGAATATATTCTGTGTAGCTCGCCGTAAAGCGCGGGTAAAACATCTGATTGGAATAGGAAATTTGATAGTCCTGTTCCGACCCAAAAAGAGCCACTCCGGAAAGCGTATGTTTTTCGAGATAGTCTGAAACCTCTCCGGCAATTCCCGCTTTCATTTTGTCATTTTCCCAAATGACAGAAGGGAAGAGACGAATGGGTCGAGGTTTCGGGAAATACGATTCTCCGTTGATTTCCGGATAGGACTCTTCTGGCGTCAATTGATGAATTGCTTTTTCTCCCCATGACGTGGAATCAACCGGAGGCTGCTCCGCAGTCTTAAAAGGGGCCAACGCCATTTGATAAGGCTTAAATCCAAATGAGCTGAAGCGAACATAAAACATTTGATCGGCTTCTTTGGGAACAAAGGGCATAAATGCCCCCGTTTCCACTTCTGTGATCAGCTCCGGTTTTACTTCCGGGTTTGCGCCCGAAGGAAGTCGATAAATTTGAAAAATTCCTGACCGATCGGATGCAAATAAAATGGATTTGCCGTCAGGCGACCAGGCGGGATCACGATCGTCAGCGAGGTCGAGCGTGAGTGGAATCGGGCGTCCGCCGCTGATATTGGCCAACCAAATGTCCCCCTGCTCATGGTTGTAGAGAGTAAAGACAATCTGAGTTCCATCGGGAGACCACGCCGGATCCAAAGCCTCCGCATCACCTCCGATGGCCACCAAGTCACGGACATTCGTGCCATCCGGATCCGATAATTTCAAATCACGGTGGCCATCTTTGGTTTGAACAAAGGCAATCGTTTTTCCATCGGGCGACCAGGTGACATGTGTAGCGCGAAGTCCGTGTGTCAGACGCTTTGGTTTAATTCTCATGGCTTCGCCGTTGGATTGGTAGGCGTTGGTGGCCGCTTTCCTTTCAGAATCGGATGCCGCCCGTCGAAATTGAACAAGATAAATCGCGCGAAGATCCGAGACGCGGCTCATGTCGATGCTATAGAGGTCGTAGTAGGGATAACCATTCCAATGGTTGGATTGCCGTTTGGCTACGATGATTCTTCTGGAATCAGGGGCCCAAGAATAGAATCTTCCTCCTGCGCTCAATGTCAGAGGAACGGGCTTTGACTTATCTTTGTCATCTTCCTCAAGCTTCGGAAGAACATAGGGGGAATCCAGATATCGGAACTTAATGTTGCTCCCTTCCACCCAACTGAACCATCGACCATCGGGAGAAAATCGGGGATATGCATTGTACAATCCGTCGCTATAAGGCCGATCGGACGGGTCTTCCCGATCGATTTCTTTCTGCGAAAGTAGGGGAATCGCTTCACCTTGTTTGGGTAATTTTCTAACCTCGCTTACTTCGCTCTCGTAGTACTGCTGAAGATAAGTTCTCCACTGCGCATCGAGGAATCTCGCTGATACTCCCAAAGCCTTTTCTATGTTCCGGTCAAAATCGAGATTCCAAAATGACGCAGACTCCTCGGCGATCTTAAAATTGGCGTCATCTCCCTTGGTTTCTTTCAACCACCGGAGAAAAGCGAAACCTTGGTTGTAAACCATTTCCCCACCGAAATGTTCGCGGACCGTAATGTTTCGCATTTGATCGAAAGTAAGGAGATTGTTTTCGAGCGTCGCCGAACGGAGGAGCATATCTCGGTTGCTGTCCCAAAAATCGTGGCCTAAATTGTAGGTATCGAATTGCGCGGTTCCTTCCGCCCACCATCGAGAGTATGGATGCGTCGGAATAAACAGGGTCACACCCAAGTCGGTATTGGCGTTGGTGTCGGCATTCCAAACTCCTCCAAAACGAACTCCTTCCACCAACCAACCCGCAGGGCTCGAAGTTTGAAGCGAAACAATATGGGAGAACTCATGCGTTAACACTTCTCGGACCCAGTCATGTCTACCTCGTAGCGACAAGGTAGAGGGCGAGGCCCAAATGGTGAGGTATCCGAGGCTGTAAACCGCAAAGCCGTTAGAAGTGTCTTCATCATCACGAACCACGATGTTTGTTTTGCGGGAGGGCTCGTGTTTGTAAATCTCCGTTACTTTTGGATAAATTTCTTCCGCGATGGCCGCTACTTTTCGCGCTGTCCAACTCACATCTTCATAATAGTGGATGACAAAGTGTGGAGTTTCGACGGTTTTCCAGTCGATGTTGGAATAATTGAAGCCGACCGTTCCAGCAGCGGCGAGACTTGTAAGAATCAAATGGAAAATCGCCTTAAAACGCATAGCGAATCTCCAGTTGATAACGATTCCCAACCAAGGACTCGACGAAGGGGAGGGTGGGATAACTCGCGCCCGCCAACGGAATCGACACGGTCGCCCGAATTCGAAGATCTTCGGCGGGTTCCCAACTAAATGAAGGAAGAATGGAGAGGACGTATGCCGAACTGGCCGTTTGTGTCACCGGAGTAATTTTTAACGTGCTGCCCGTCGAACTAAACGTAAACGCATCGATGTTTGTGCTGAAGCGATAAAAATATTCCCCACCGAGCGAGATGACATAGTGTTCGAAAAAGCGCCATCGAGCCGTGCCCCCAGCTGTGATTTCATCTCCCCAATCAATTTTGAGATTGCCCACAGGGAGTGAAACGATGGAGCCATCAGGTGCTGTCTGAAGAATGCTTGTCGTTCGCAAATACTCAACGGTCGATTTTAAGAGGAACCGATAAGCAAATGTTTCTTCCAAACTGAATCGCCGTTGGAGAAGATGCTCTTTGGCAAGAAGTGAAAGCGCGATGTTTCGACTGCCTCTCCCTGTGGTCAGGCGTGCCGAGCGCCCGGTGGAGGGATCGTTAAAGGCGATATCTGTATTTCCCGTGGGAAACCGGCTCGAGAGTTCCGTGGCAAATTCGGCGGCCTCATTGTCTGTTCGCCAGAATCTAAAACGGGTTCCGACTCCCACATCGCCAATACCGAAGTCTGAGGCATTGAGTGATGCTGTCTCCGTTCGGTATACCAGGGGTGCGTCGATCCAAAAGCCGAGAGAATCCAAAAGTCCATATTCAAATCCAAGAGAGAGGACAAGATCATGGTAATGCTCGGGTGATCCGTCAGGGAAGGACGGGTCGGACGAGTCTTTTCGATTTCCGTTCCCATCATAAAAATCAGTGCTGTAGGCATACGACACGCCGAAACGGAGACCACCGGAGGTCTTCGGGAGTGTAAGCGAGGCTTCGGGTACGGGTTCCTGAGCCCAGGCCGAGACGAAGAAATTGCAACAAATGGCCCCCACCGCGATGCATCGAAGAAAACGAATCAAGGAATAAAAAGTATGTCCGATTATTCCCAAGTGGCCAAGAGATCCGCAAGTTGGGAAAGGCTGGAAGGGTCATACTCCTGAAGTGGGACTTCAACGCGCGGAAGGCCGCTAAATTTTTTGTCCAGTTTCTTTCTCGCTTCGTCCTGACGAGCCAACATGGTTTCAGCCGCTTTTCGAAGGGGATTTTCCTCTCCTGGTTTCTTCGCCGGAATTGTTAATTCAGGCAAAACGCGGTTGAGGAAAATTCCTCCGATCTGTAATTTTCGCCTCCTGAGTTCAGCGGCCATCTTGTCCAATGTATCCATTGCTCCGCGGTCGCTCGTAACGACGAGAAAAAAAGTCGTCTCTTTCGCGTGAAGAAGGCGCTCCACTTCCGCCGTTCGATCTCGGAGGCCGTCAAAGAGCGATTGAAATTCGTTCAAGAGTTGCGCGATGTCCTCGAAGACGTGACTCCCTGCAAGTTTGTCGAGCGCCGCGAATGTTTGCTCCATTCCCTTCGCCATTGCTGCTCGAGCCAAGCCTTTCCAGCCTGAATTTTGGCGGGGGAAGAACCACCGGACGACTTCTCGATCAAGAAAAGATCGAAGGCGCTTTGGAGCATCGAGGAAATCGGACATAGCCGACGAAGGGGGGGTATCCAAAATCACGAGATCGTATTCCCCCGTGGCGACGATTTGATAGATTTTCTCGATGGCCATGTAGTCGTGCGTTCCGGAAAGCGCGTGAGAGAGCTCGCCGTAAAAGCGATTCTTTAGAATTTGATCTCGAATCATTTTCGAGGGGGCGTAACGCCCCACCATATCGTCGAACGTTGTTTTCACGTCGAGCATGGCGGCTGAAAGCGACCCACCCGGCTTTTTTCGAAGGGAGTTGAGCTTTGCATCTGAAATTCTTCGAACTCCGCTACCCCATTTCCGAAATCCAAGTGTAGCGCCCAGCCGACGCGCCGGATCAATCGTTAAAAGAGCGACGCGCTGGCCCTCTAGAGCGAAATGAAGGCCGACCGCCGCTGAAAGAGTCGTTTTACCTACGCCTCCCGTTCCTCCGAGGACCATCAGCCTTGTTTTAGTCTGCGGCATGATCCCACCGCTTTCCAAATTCATCTGCCAAAAATTCCAAAGATAGATTGTTCATTTCCGGCATACGGCAGATAGGCACAGGCGAAAGTTTGGTGAGCCTTCGGAGCTCGCGATCTTCTTGTCGGGCTCGATGAGTTAGAAGAGAGAGCGCCCGATCCTTCAACGCCGCCTTGGGGAGCTGAAAAGTGGAGTCCTGATCTGGAAGAAGAAGGCGGTTTACGAAAAGTCGACCCAGCGTAGCGTCCTGAGAACGGAGCTCACGAATTAATTCAACGGTTTCGCCGACAACGATCGAGCGCGGCAATGATACGATGTGAAAAACCGTTTGTTTCTTGGAAGAGAGAGTCGAAAGAATTTTCCCCGCTCGGTCAAAAATAGGACCGAATCGAGTGAGATCGCGTACGACCTTGGGCGCGCCGAACAAAAAGAGGGCGTGCCCCGTGGCGGGAGCGTCCACAACGATTTGATCAAACGGCCCAGGCCGAGTCTTACGTTCCAGTTCGTGAACAATTTTTCCAAGAATCATGAGATCCGAAAGAGCCGGAGCCACTTCAAAAAAATAGTGGACCGGCCGGTTTTCAAAGAGCCATCGATAGATTTTTTCAATGCGAATTTGAGAAATCAGGTATTCGCGAAGGGATTCGCGGCCGGTGATTTTCATTCCCCAGAGGCGAGGAGCCAACTCACGCGGCTCGTACGTAAGGGATGAGGTGTCCAGTAAACTTCCGATGCTTCCCCGATCTCCCATTTCGATGAGAAGAACATTTTTCCCAGAGTTCGCCCAGTGAGCAGCCGCGGAAATAGAAAGGGTGGTTTTACCCACCCCTCCTTTACCAACAAAAAAATGGATTGGAACTTGCGTTAGCGATTCTCGGTCTCAACGAGCTTTCGCTCGAGGGACTCGATCTTCGTGGTCAGAGCTGTCAGACCGCGTTCGATTTCCGAAAGCTTGTTGGTTTCGGAAAGGGCTGACGTCACCTTTTGACCCAAATAAGTGTCGAGCTCGGTTTGTCCGGTTGTCGGAGATTCGAGCACTTCCTTGAGAAGCGTTTTCGCCTCCGCTTTGGTCAGTTCTCCTCGGGTGACGAGGCGATCCACATAACGTTCCGCCTCGTTGCGTCTCTCCTGCTCGCTGTCGATTCCGAGAAGGACATACCTCTGAATGAAATCGAAGAGCGAACCATGTCCACGCTGAATAATGTCGCGCAACATCGTAAGGGGAAGAATCGATTTCGCATTCTTCTCCTGGTCCACCAGGATCTGGGTCAGGATGAGAGAAGTCACATCCGCCTTCGTTCGATTGTCGATCACGCACACATCCTCCCCCTTGCGGATCAATTTTGCGATTTCGTCGAGCGTGACGTAACAACTGTCCTTCGTGTCGTAAAGTTTTCGGTTTTGGTACTTCTTAATTACGCGCGCGCCCTGCGGATTCAGTTCAGCTGACATGTGTCCTCCAATAAGCCTTTAATTACAGCCAGTTAATGGTCCGCCCACTTCCTCCCTCGGAAAGTCAACGGGAGCCATCCCATCGATTCGGGCCGATCATGCCCTATGCTGCGGCCGTGTCAAGATCCCTTTTTTTCTGACGCATCCGCATCATCTTTCGCTCGTAGGAGTTCGCGAATGACCTCATTTCGGGCCTGCATGTCATAGGCAAATATCGCAAAGAGCAAAAAGAGCAAAATGACGGCGCAAAATGCGAAAAAGAGGAGTAGATGTTGATACATATAGATAACCGTTTTGAAAGTTTCGTTTTCTGTCGTCAGGGAATAACGGTACATATGGCCGATGAACCCAATGTGTGTACCGAGATTGGGTAGGAAATAGAGAACAAAAAGAACGGAGAAAAATAAAGTAAAAAACGCGAACAAAAACCACACCCATTTTTTCTGTTTTAGATAGTCAGGAGAGCGAACGTCGCGGAGAATAATTTCCTGATATTTGCGATGAAATTCGTTCACGGAATCCTGGCGATCACTTCCACCTCGACTCTTGCGCCCTTGGGAAGTGCGGCCACTGCCACGGTGGAGCGTGCCGGCTTGGTTTCACCGAGATATTCGCCGTAGATTTCATTTAGGGCGGGAAAATCGTCCATCGTCGTTAAGTAGACGGTGGTCTTCACCGCATTTGAAAAATCGGTTCCAGCTTCGCGCAGCACTGCTTTTAGATTTTCAAACACTTGTTTCGTTTGCGCCTTCATATCGCCGGTCACCATTTCTCCGGTAGTCGGATGGAGGGGAATTTGTCCGGCGGTAAAAACAAATTCTCCTGAAATCATGCCCTGCGAATAGGGGCCGATAGCGGCGGGGGCTTGGTTAGTTTGAACTCTTTTATTCATCATGACGTCTCCTTATTCTCTGGAAGCAAACACAGATGGGGAAGATTTCGGTATCGATCTCCGGCGTCGAGTCCGTACCCTACAATAAATCGGTTGTCGGCCGTAAATCCAAGATAGTCGATGGACACATTTTTCTTCAATTGAGAAGGCTTCAATAAGAGCGAACAAAGGCGCAACGAAGCGGGTTGGCGGAGCCGAAGGGTATCGAGTAAGTAATTCATTGTCAGACCGGTATCAATGATATCTTCGACGAGAAGAACATGTCTGCCCTGAATCGGCGCTGAAAGGTCCAGCGTAATTTTTACCATTCCGCTGGAATTGGTGTTCTGACCGTAACTCGAGGCCCCCAGGAAATCGATCGAGACCGGTAGGTGGATCTGGCGGACGAGATCGGCAAAGAAGATAAAGGAACCTTTCAATATGCCCACGCACACCAGGGGATGTTGCTCGCTCACCGAGGAGCCCAAGTCCTTCGTAATCGCCTCTCCCAATTCACGGACTCGCTTGGTGATATCCTTTTCCGAAATGAAAGGGGGAAGAGAATTCATACGAATGCGTTACTCGAAAGTTCTCCGAAGCCACCCCCGCCCGGAACAATGTATTGATGTTCATTCAGCCCCCCCTCCTCATCAGGATATTCCCCTGGCAAGCTATCGAGAGCCCTTTTGCTGCTGAATCCCCGATCGAGGCGCAGCGCATAGATCAATAGATCGGGGTGTTCTCTCGTCAATTTTCGGATGTATTCCGGAGTGATGATCAAATTGAGCGAAATCCATTTTCTGGCTTTGCCGGCTACCGTGGATTGATAAAATTGAATCATGTTTGACATGGATCCACCGGTCGCTCCCATGGGGTCGGGTACGATCACGGTGGCTCCTTCGATGGAGCCCCCCACTTTTGATCCGTGAATGGCCGCTCCAATAACTTGTTTATTTTCATCGAGGGAACGATTGATGAAAATGTGGTCAATTCGTGCGCATGAGGGTTGAAGAGCGGAAGAAAACATTTCAAAGAGGGCGATGGCAGGGAGCATGCCCGCTCGGGCAAGATCTACCAGGACGACGGGGGTTTCAGGATCCAGAACTTCGCCGACATAGACACCTTCTTTGTGCTCGGTCGACATTCGTGTCGGAATTTCGACCGACTTGCGAGGCAACTCGCGATTGGCCACATGCTGGGCCAAGGAAGTATAAATGCCGGCGACCAGACGATTAATTTCAGGTTGAACACAGCTTGGACTGCAGAGTCGAGCCAATCGGGACAAAAGAAAGGGATCTGATATCAAATGCACTTGGTGCCCGTACTTATGTGGACGCTCGTTGAGCTGGAAAGGGAGCCCCTGATACTGCCTGTCTACCATCGGGCGCATCATACTAAGGTTTTTAATTTCGGCTATGATTGGCTTCTAAAAATGAAGCGGGTATACCGAATTTGGTTGAAGAAATCGTTCTCCCTTCTCTTAGGTACTCTTGCCTACAATCTCTTTGTGCTTTTCATGGTGATTCCCGTTTTGCGACGCCTTTTTCCCCCATTAAACGGATGGGAGAATGTAAAATCATTCCTCACCGGCAGCCACCGAACGACTTTTGCCGAGCTCATTCCATGGGTGGGTCCGGGAATTTGGATCCTGGGAAACAGCCTCTGGTTCGCCCTCCTCAATCGAAATCTAAAAGAAGTTCGCAAAGAACAAACCAAACATCGAAATTGACACTCGGCGTTAGGACGGGTAGGACCCTGCTCTAACAACAATATTATGATGTGGCGCAGGTGGTTTTTCATTCCTTTCTTTCTCTATTTTTCTTCGTTCACGCACGCTGTGGCGGATGAAGCATCGAATGAATTGGAGAGAGCATCTCAAAAAACAACCCAATTTTTTAATCGATGGTTGAAGGAAGAGGAGGATTCTTTTGCTACTAAAGTTGTATTGAAAGAAGGAGAGATGAAAGACGTGGTCACCCAACTTGAATCAGCCGAGCAGGCCCAACAATTGGGAGAACTTAGTATTAGCGACCGTGTAAACGCTGAAAGAGTGGATTTTGTACTCGGGAAACGCCAACTTCTGAAATACGTGCCACTTTCTGTGGGGCTGGCGACGGGAGGTTTTTCATATGTGAAATTTAAATCACCTCAGATCGCCTTACAAAAACGTCGATTGCTTATTGAACGGACGGTACACGATTATGTGGCTTCAGAAATCAATTTGATGAAGAGCGACCCCAGCTACGAATCCCCACTGGCTCGGCATCCTGTCGAAACTCCCGAAGGGCTTCTTTATTTGGAGGATTTTGCTCGTGGTGTTGTCAATCCTAAAATATTCGAGAGGAAATTTCGCGTATATGTGATCGAATTGGAAGCCAAGCTGGATCGAGTTCTTCCCGGCAGGTGGGGGTTTCAACTCATTCATCCTACACCTTCTATGGTGCCGTTGAATCCGGCGGTGAGGAGTCGTCTTACGGACCATTTTTCAACCACTCCCGAAGAATTGAGGGCTCGATGGTTGAGAGAGAACAGCCATGTGGCTGCGGGTTCGGCGGGGATCGCCGCGGCAGCGGCCGCTCTGGTTGTAGTCATATTGTTCAATGAATTTATGGACGGGCCTTCATCGATATCGGTCACCCCTCCTTGTCTCCATCCTTGGAACAACGATGGAAACGTGCAGCCGAACATCGAATTTCTCCAAAATCTAAAACGAGAAGCTTTACGTGTTAAACGGAATTCGAACGGTACGTGTGGAGAAACAGAAAGCAACCCATGCATTGTGCATTATCTTGTCCCTAAAGGACTTGCGGCGGATGCGAGAAGTCTGCAGGGCGAAAGATAATTCAAATGAAATTCATTTTTTCATTTTTTTGTGTCCTATGTTTAACCCAATCGCTTGGCTTAGCTCTCACGGCAAACGACGTGTTAGGTCAGACAGCTAAGTTGGCGGAGAAAACGATTCAAGCGTCCGGTCGAGGTGAAAATAGGGGGCAGGTCATCCACGTAATGATTCGCGAAGGGGATGCAAAAAGCGTCGAATTCGAACGAAAAAGCCTCGAGCATAATCGTAGAATTGTTCAGGTAGCGGAGAAGGAAAAAGAATCGGGAGTTTTACATCGCGTCTTACATCATTGGAATTCAACTTTGATCCTCGCAGGTTCGGGAGCTTCCGTCGGAGGTGTGCACCGCTATGTGAAAGATCGATTGGATGTGCGATCCGCGTCCGGGTTGCAGGCTGAGATTGACAGTGGGGAATCCAGTTCCGAACTCGACACGATTATCTTAAACAAAGTCATCTTTGATCGAACGAAGACCCTCTCCAACACGGTTGAACAGGATGGAAGGCTCCTGGTGAATATGGGAAATAAATTGCCTTTAATGCCGATCATTGTCGGGTCAAACACAAGTTACGAGATGGTGACAAAGGCCATATTCGAGGTGCTAGCGACGTCGATTGCCCATCTCGTACCGGGCCATTTCCTATATAGCCCTTATGACTTATTGGGCATGACGCATGGAGTGCCCCTCCCATTTCCCCAGCCTAGTTCACTTCAAGATTTCATAGAATGTAAGTTTGGTGACGAGCCTCAAGTCAATCCGGTGATTGTGTTCAGGCGATCGCGTGAGGAATTCGTCATGAATTTTTTCGGTAATTCCAAGTCTCCTTCTTCTTTGGCGAAATGGCTGGAGAGCATGGCGCAGAGAGATCCTGTCTTTCGAAACTATGTAAACGCCTTGAGAAACGAAGTGTATTCGTTTTTGCCCGGGGGAAGTCCGGGAGTCGATGTTCAGGAAAACCGGCCGCCCTTTATTGACGTGATTCTAAAACAATTGGAGAGCGATCTCATGGTTTTGGCGCGAAAAGAGCCATTCCGCCTCGTACGCATCTGGGATAACCCTGTAGATTATCTTAAAAATGCAAAACTTCTTTCGCAGACTCAGCGTGAATTCTTGGAAGGTCGAAATCCGCATCTCTCGGATGTCATTTACGATGAGTTCGTTCCCGAAACGACCGTTTGGCGGGCAAAGCGCGCGGTAAGTTCTGGCGCTGGTGGAGCCATGGCCGGGACTGCGCTGGCCTTTGCCCTGGCGTACGTCGTTGACCGAGGATTTTTTGATGATGGGGGTGAAATCAGTGAAGTGCCGGCACAATTGCATGCCTGGTCGGCGGATGGAGAATTTGTTCGTCGCGATTTTGTGGATTATATCGCTGCGAAGGCATCCCTTGTATGCGCCGAAAATCGCTCACCGGTATGTGACGTGACCGTGCTTGTTCTTGAGGGCATCGCCGCGGACGTCGCCAGACACCTCACCGAAAGCGGCGCACAACTCGTTCTCGCTCCACGCTGACCCTTAGATCTTTACGATATGGGGGAGGAGGACGGAGAGGTTGTGGTGTTCGTATTTTCCTTTGGTGTTTGCGACGTAGATATCGAGATTGGGGTTGAATTCCGCTAATTTTTGCCGGCAAACGCCGCAGGGATAAAGAAGACGATCTTCGAGCCCCACAACGGCGAGGGCCTTGATCGATTTTTCTCCTGCCGCGAGCAATGCTCCGAGTGCATTGGATTCTGCGCAAACCATGGCGGAACCCGAAGCATTTTCCATGTTGCACCCGACATGGATTTTCCCCTTGGAGTCCAGAAGCGCGGCGCCCACAAAAATCTTAAAATAAGGAGAGTATCCATTTTTTCGAACAGCGATCGCCTGATCGATCAGTTTTTTGATGTCGGTTTCATTCATATTCTTCGATCCATTGTTTCAAAAATCGCGCGAAATCGTTTCGCACTCGCTGGGTTATTTCCATCACTTCTTCATGCGTAATCCGAGGGGCATTCTTCCCTTTCACGCCAGCCGCCCAATTTGTAATACATGAAATTCCTAAAACACGCATTCCTTGATGACGAGCTACAATCACTTCCGGTACGGTTGACATTCCCACCAAGTCGGCTCCCCAGCGACGAAACATCTTAATCTCGGCCGGTGTCTCATAACTTGGGCCAGAGAGGGCGATATACACTCCCTCATGGATCCGAATTTTCGATTTTCTGGCGATTTTCTTAAACTGCATGCGGAAGGCGGGATCATAGGCGTTGGCAAGATCGAAAAACCGTGGGCCGAGGGAATCTAGATTCGGCCCTCGAAGGGGATTTTCTCCCATTCCATTGATATGGTCGGAAATCAGGGCTAGAGAGCCAGGTTTCCAATCAGTTCTAGTGGTCCCCGCCGCGTTGGTCACAACAAGGGCCGGTATTCCCCATTTTCCCGCCATGCGGACGGGGAGAGTCACGACTGAAAGGGGGTGCCCTTCAAAGTAGTGAAACCTTCCCTGAAAGGTGAGCACCCGGCGTTTCCCGATTTTCCCGACATGGATTATTCCTTCATGACCGGGAACGGTAGTTCGGGGAAATCCTTTCAAATCACTGTAGGGAAGAGACTTTGCATTCTCGAGATTCTTCGCGAAATCGCCCAATCCCGAACCTAGAATCATGGCCAAATCGGGCGGAGAATCTCCGAACTTTTGCTTTAGTGACTCGATCACTTCCGATTTGTCGGCAACCATAGCGGTGTTCCAGCGCTCTTTTGCTCCTCGTCCATTTGAGCCAGTTGGTGAAATGCCTCGAGAGTCGCTTCAATACAGTGCTCCTCCGCCTTTGCCCGCATCGGTTCATCGGCGAATTCATCTCGGGGACGATTTCCATATACGGCGCAGATCGCCCCTGCCCGAAGACCTCGTAACGAAGCCAGAGAAAAAAGAGTCGCTGTTTCCATTTCAAAATTAAGCACATTCATTTTGGCCAAGCGTTCCGGCAGTTCGGGGTCACGAAGCGGAAATCCGGGGAGCTCCCGTCCTTGCGCGCCGTAAAATCCAGGAGCACAGGCTGTAATTCCCACGTGAAAGGGAAGGTGAAGCGTTTGGCAGGCCGTACCCAGGGCAAGAAGCACATCGCTGTCGGCAATCGCAGGGTAGCCTTCCGATACATAATATAATGATGTGTTTCCAAGTCGGACTGAACCACGGGAGAGAATCAGATCCCCCAATTTTGGCCCAGGCTGCAACGAACTGCAGCTTCCGCAGCGGATAAAGGTCGGGTTTTTGGTGATTTGAACAGCCTCGATCACGGCGATTTCCGTGTTGTCCTCGCCGATGCCTGTGGCCAAAACGGAAAGCTCAAGTTTCTTATGAGTGCCTGTGAAGAGAACAAACTCACGATGCCGCTTTTCCGTGCGGGTTGAATCGAATCGCTTCGCGACTTTCATCGCTCGTTCCGGATCTCCCACAAGGATAATCCGCTCAGCCAAATCTCCAGGTGTAGCGCCAATATGATATTGGCGAGTCCCTTTTCCTGAAACGGAGTTAGCGGAGAGGGTCGTCAATAGGTCCCCTCTCCACGTTTCCCCTGGATGATTGCTACACTGGCTGAAGCCCCGATTCGATCAGCTCCGGCGTCAATCATGGCCAGCGCGGTTTTTCGATCCCGAATTCCTCCGCTGGCTTTAACTTCCATGTCTTCACCAACTACCCGCCGCATTAACATGATGTCATCGACGGTCGCGCCGCCCGGTCCAAAACCAGTGGAAGTTTTTACAAACGCAGCCCCGGCCGCTTTGGCGATGACACATGCGGCGATCTTCTGATCTTCGTCGAGAAGCGAGGTTTCAAGAATCACTTTCACTTTATGGGGCTTTGTCGCTTCCACCACTTTTTGAATGTCCTGCAATACACACAGGTAATCCTTCGATTTCAGCGCGCCGACATTCATCACCATGTCAATCTCCTTCGCGCCGTTTCGAACGGCTTCCACCGTTTCATAGACCTTCGCGCTTGTCGTCATCGCGCCAAGGGGAAAACCGACGACCGCAATGGGTTTTACATCGCTTCCTCGCAGGCGCTTAGCGACATAGGCGAGGTTAACGGAGTTCACACAAACCGTAGCGAAGTTGTATTTAAGAGCCTCATCACAAATCTTATCCAGCTCCTCGCGTGTAGCGTCAGGTTTTAAGAGGGTATGATCGATCCGTCGGGCGATATCCCGCGAGGGGCGTTCAATCCCACCCCCTGCGCCGAATCGGACGGCTCCCAAACCGATCATTTTTCGGATCGTTTGATCTTTGCGTGAAGCGCAAAGTCCGTCGCCCGAACACTCCGCCGCTGTCGCGTTGCAGGCCTGTCCTTCCACGTATCCTCGAGGGAGCTCCGGCGCCGACTTTTGGGCCAGCGCCGCTTTTACCCGCGCCGTAATCGTTTCAATCAGGTCTGGATCGTTGGACATTATCCCCGCTCACTCTTAGTCTCCCGGCTTTATCACGTGACCAATCGCCCTTTCAAGAATCTCTTCTTGTTCCTCCTTCTGCTCGCTTCTCGGGGGGAATCTTCGGAACCTTTTAAGACTTTCGAAGTTAAACTTAACGGGCGCCTACGTCATCTTGAGCTCGTTTCGGTTTTCGCTGAAGGGGATGCTGTGGTAGCCCTCGAAAGAGTAGGCACCTACCCGAATTGGAGCAGCCACCTATCCATATGGAGAGTCAAAAGTGAGCCCTATCGGGATGCAGAAATCCCACTCCCTTTGGATGCCATTTTTTACGGCTTCGCACAGCGGGAAGGCGAGCCCCTTCTCATTTTAGTGAGAGCCTCCCAG
Organism: uncultured bacterium; assembly: GCA_964397255.1. Lineage (GTDB taxonomy): Bacteria > Bdellovibrionota_G > JALEGL01 > JALEGL01 > DATDPG01 > CAYNHQ01. The sequence goes on along the minus strand of CAYNHQ010000003.1, from coordinate 237,070 downwards.
TTGGAAATCTGGACTCGCGGCAAGGAAGGCTGGGCTTTGGATCCCAAACGGCATTCGAAAATGGATTTTTCTTTTGTTACTCCGGAAGCTGGGGATGTCACTTTCTTTTCTCCTGTCATCGCGGGGGAGAGTGGAAAAAAAGAGCTCGAACTACTGGTTCCTTCCTTCCGCGGAATCACACGGTGGAATGTTACGGCAGACAAACTTCAAAAAAAGGATGACCTTCTCATTTCTCCGCACACGTATTATCACTCCGGCGATCACAAGCGCCCGCTTGAGTTGCCGTTTTGGGTGCGCGGGACGATGTGGCTTCCCGAGGCTATCGTGGGGAGCCTCGATCCCAAAGGGCCGCCGCTTCTTTTCTTTCCGTGGATGGACGAAGTGACGATTTTTCCGTCAGGTCATACTCATTATTTCCGACGTTTCACGGAAGAAGAACGGGACGATGCCCAGGGATACGCGGCAACGGTTCCCGCCGATTTGAATCATGATGGAAGGACTGATTTTGTCGTCAATAAATTTACCGGGGCCACCACTTCATTGACGGCGGAGACCATGCTCTATCTCACTACGTCGACTGGAGAAATTCCGGAGAAAGGGATTCCACTCAAACCAGAAGGGAATCGTGCCGGGGGCGCGATCGTGAGTGATTTCAACCGGGATGGATTCACCGATTTAGTGGTGGCCTCATCGCATTTCAATGCATGGGCGATTGTTCGGGCACTTCTTCGAAAGACAGCTGAAATTCAGTTTTCATTTTATCTAGGAAATGAAAAAGGAATGAACTTGGATGAGCCCGTCCTGCGACGTGAAATCTCATATCGGTTCAATCTTTCGGATGCCGAACTGGATGGAATCCTTCCCACTTTGGACGGAGATTTTAATGGAGACGGCCTCCCCGATGTGGCCTATTCCTCGGATCGCAGGGGTGTCTCGATTCTTTTACAAAAAAAGGGAAACCACGACTTCTTTGGCGAATATCCTACAACGACCATCCCGCTCACTGTGCCCCGTTCCATGGCGGTGGGAGACCTCAATGGGGATAAGAGAAGCGACATCGTACTTTACGATTCTCGTTCCTCGGGGAATCGTACGATTCTGTTTCTCATCAATCAGGGCAATCTTCTTCAATGAAGATCCGTTCCGTTGTTCAAAAATCTTGGTGGTTGCCGCTTTGTCTGCCGCTCTTGGGCCTTTTGTACCTTGATATGGACCGGATTCAACGTACGCCGCCAAATTATATTCCGAGCGGAATCATCACCTATGACGATGTAATTTATCAGGGCAACGCCCGAAAAATGGTCGAGGAAGGTCATTGGTTGGTTAATTCGAACGCTTTTGCCTGGGCGACTCCGCCTCGAGCCATCTATACGCATCTTTATACGGATTTGTTCGCGGCGCTGAGTCGCGTTACCGGGCTTCCGATAGAAGAAGTCGATAATATACAGCGGTACTTTTATGCGTCTGCCAGCATGCTGTTGCTCGGACTCTTGATTGCAACGATCACGGCATCTGTCATATCGCGTTTTTTCTTAGCATGGGGGCTCGCCGTTTCCGGGGGGGTGAGCTGGATCTATTCGATGTATTACGACTTTCTTAGCCCGCATCGTTTCCCGGAAATTTATGAAAATGTGCTCGGAAAATTTTCCGCGGCGTTCTTCTACGTGGAGCAAAGCTACTTTTATTGGATTCCACATCTTGCTCGCCTTCCTCTTCTTTCGACAGAAAGTTTTTATCATCTCCTTTCCTTCGCTGCGGTTGTCGCGTATCTGCGCCGTCGCTACACCTGGGCCGTGTTCATTTTGTTCATGCTGTGGTGGACCCATCCATTCACGGCGCTTCTCTGGTCGACCATTTTCTTTTCGGTCGCCATTCTCAATCTGTATTTCAAGTTTGATTCAGAACGGGATGCTACTCGGTTTCTCGCAGGAGTGGTGGCCACCTCCGCAGTAGGGTTGGCATACAATGTTGGGTTGTCAAAATTGAGTGCCGAGCATGCTTCCGTGGTTGAACAATTTTTCTCCCATCCCTTTTCGATTCAATTGAGCAGTATTTTGTCGATGACGGGATTCGTTTTTTTCGTGCCTATTTTTCTGCTCCTTCATCCCAGGGCGCGTTCGTTTTTTGCGCGAAATCGAACGGTCATTTTTTTTGGAGCGTCCTTTTTTGTCATTCTCATTTTCCTAGTTCATGATCGGTTCTTAAACCACGCTCTTCAGCCTCTACACTTTTCTCGAGGTTATTTTCATATGTGCGCGGTCATTGTGACCGTTTTGGCCGGAGAGGAGATTTTTCATCGTTTGGCGGATGCAAAAAGGCGGCAACTTTTTATCACCGGCTCCGTGGCACTGTTGCTTCTTCAGACGCCAGACACATTCCTATTTTATCGAAATGCCGGTCGTTTGCTTCCCCCGCGACTGCCCTCGCCGCAACCAATTTACCTTGATGCGGCCTCCGCGGATTTTTTGACGCGGCTCAATCAAATGGAGAAGCCACTCCGCATTGTTCCTGTTCTCGAAACCGAAGACATTGAGTTTGGACTAAATATCTTGATCCCATCGCGTACACATCACTGCACGGCCATTTCTCACTATGCAAATACACCTTGGTTTTCTGCGAAAATGGGCCAGATGCAAGGAGTGGTAAAAGTGGGTTGCAAGCGTGCTCTGGAGGCTTTCGAACCTTATGATGCGATTTTGACGACCCAGGAAAAGTGGGAGAAGGAACTTAAACCGAAGTGCGCGGAGTTTATCCCGAAAATTTCTTCCTCTACGTATGTTCTTCTATTAAAGTCAGACGCGAGGTGATTTATGGATACTGAAATGATTCGAAAAACAATCGACGATAAAGTGAAATCGAACAAAATCATGCTGTTTACCAAAGGCACCAAAGAAGCTCCGCGCTGCGGTTTTTCGGCGGCGACGATTGAGTGTTTCAAGGCCCTCAATGTTCCTTTTGAAACCATGGATATTTTGGCCGATCCGGCCATTCGCCCCGTGCTCACGCAATATTCAAATTGGCCCACGACCCCTCAAGTATTTATCGATGGGAAATTCATTGGTGGTGCCGATATTACGCGCGAACTCTTCGTCAACGGCGAACTCAAAAAGCTTGTCGACCAAGCTCTCGGCCGCTAAGGCGCCGTTGACACGCCGCATCTAATTCTGGTAGTTGAAAGGCCTATGGCAGCTACCATCTGGAAGCGGGGAATATCTTCTCTTGCATTCTTGAGCTTAATTCAAATTCTGGATTTCCCCATTGGTGCGGCCCAAGCGCAAGATGATCCCCACTCCGCGCGATTCGAATGGAAGCGACACTGGATGTCGTCTAGGATCGCCTTGGAGAATTTTTTGCGGATGAAGCGGCGCCAACACATTTCCTCTCCTGCCGACGCAAAGCTGTTGACCTAAGTCTAACGAAGCGATTTCATCCACTCAAAGGGGGTTTGACGAAGTTCTAGTTGAGCTTTTTCGTAGAGGGCGATTTCGCCTAAATCATACCAGTCATTTTTCGCAAGGTAGCCGTAAACTTTCTCTCCGCCAGAGATGAGTTTCGTATAAACATCTTTGTTGATATCGAAAATCTTTGCACTGGGCATGAAGGTGAATATCGATCGATGAAAAAAATGAATCCCTGAAAAAATTCCTCGCTCGGCGGCGTTCTCCAATTTCTCTCCGTAAGGAAATTCCACGATTTTTCCGTCCTTGTTAATTCCGATCGCACCATATTTCTTTGTATCGGGATGATCGATTAAGACCATTGTTGCTACCGCCTTTTTCTCCTCATGAAATTTCATCGCGCTTTTAAGGTCGACGTCAGTTAAGAAATCGCAGTTCGTCACAAGAAAATGCTCGCCTTTTACAAAGGAGCGCATGTTTTTAATTCCGCCGCCCGTACCAAGAATCACTTTCTCATCAAATGGGCGGATGGGAAGGTTTTGAATATCTTTAAGTGCTGGAAGAAATTGATCACGTCCATGATGAACATTCACGGCGATCGATTTGACGCCGTAATAGGAAAGATAAGTGAGAGTCAAATCTAGTATTCGATGATTCCAGAAGGGAAGGAGGGGCTTGGGAATGTCATCGGTCAGCGGCCTCATCCTCGTCGAAAGGCCTGCCGCCAAAAGCATGGCTTGTGTTATTGGCGGCATGCCTCTGAGATTTCGGCCAGATGAGGAAGAAGTCGTTCGCGTAAATCGCGAAGGTCGGAATGACGTTTGAGAGTTTCCTCGACATATGTAAGCGTGCGCGGAACATCGGCTAGGTATCGGGGGTTCCTTTTCACTTCATCGATATAGCAAAATCGACCCGCAGCTTTCAGATTTCGATGGAGAGCCATAATGTCAAAAGCTCGGAGAAATGCTTCCTTGGAATCCGTCAGACGAAAATGATATCCCTTCATTTGCTGCCGATAGGCCTCGACAAGTCGGTCGCAAAGTGCACTACCCAGAGTGATGTACGAATCTCGTAAGAGAGAAGCGAGATCATAAAATAGTGGAGCTAAAAGCGCGTCCTGGAAATCAATGACACCGAATCGGTCTGAATTTTCGAGGACGATCAAATTACGGCTGTGATAATCGCGATGGCAAAACACCTGATCCCAGGAGAGGTATTCGTCAATCAAACGATCTAAGGCGGCGATCAATTGATCTCGCTCCCCTCCCATCGGCGGTTTCTTGAGTCGTTTGTCGACACCATATTCCACGAAGTGAACAAATTCCCAGTGGTACAATTCGCGGTCGAACGACCGAGCAAATGCAATCGAATCACGGGGTGCATGGGGATCAATCCAAGCGATTTTTTCGAGTTCCGTAAGGGCTCGCTTGTAAAGCACCTCTTGGTCGTTTTCGTTGGCCTGAGCTGCAGCATCAACGAGGAGGCGGTCACCAAAATCTTCTAAAAGGATCACTCCCCGCGGTTCGTCATAACCCATGATCGAAGGAACCTGAACGCCACGTTTCTTCAGATATCGTGCAACGTCCAGGAAAGGAAGTTCGGTAATCTTTCGTGAGGTTTTCGTAATCTCTTCTGCTAAAGAATTTGGACCGATATCGGCCAATTTCATAGCCACATAAGACGTGTCTTTTACCGCCACTCGGAAATATTGGCGATTTGAGGCGTCTCCAGCGAGTTTGGACACATCGGGGCGATTTCGATCAAAAGAAGGAAGAAGGCCGGGAAGGGCCTCGAGCAATTTTTCGGGAATCGGATCGGGCACACGGGTAGCTTACGCAAATGGCGACTCTTTCGAAAGTAATGCAGAATCCGGTCGATGCCATGGTTCAAGAGGATTAATTTGGGAATGAGTCTGTCGTTTCTGATATTGGGTTGTTCAAGTGACCCTCAGGAGGAGTTCCCGGGAATTTTTTATTCGCATGCCTCACGCGAGACCTCCCATGTGGCCTTGACGTTTGACGATGGGCCGTCGGATCCCGAAACAAGCTCGGTTCTTACCATGCTGGAATTATATGGTGTGAAGGCGACCTTTTTTCTTGTGGGCAAAAGAGCACAGAAGTTTCCCGACATCGCGGAAAAAGTTCGTCTTTCGGGCCATGCCATTGGGAATCACACTCTCACGCATGTGGATCTTTCGTTGCTTTCGGCGGGCACCGCATGGTCTGAACAAATCGAGCCCGCAGAAGAACTTTTCGCTTCCATCCTTTCATTCCGTCCACGGTTAATGCGTCCTCCTTTTGGATCCATCACCGATGAGGAGATCATGCTTTTTGGGAGCAAGGGATTCAAAGTCATACTTTGGACAGTAGATCCGGCCGATTGGCGATTTACAGGAGAAACTCCTTGTTCCAGTGAACATCGCGATCAAATCGTCAATGATGTGGTCCGACAAACTCGCGGTGGTGCCATCATTCTCCTCCATGATCCCGCGGGAAATTGCACATTGGACGCTCTACCCGCGATCATCGAAGGAATTCGCGCCAAAGGCTACGCATGGGTGACCGTACCGGAACTTCTGGGTGTGAAAGAAGAATTATGACCCGAACCGAACATCGAGAACTCTACTTTTTACTGGCTGGTCTCGGTGTCATTTACTTCACTGCCATCAATAACCATCTCCAAACTTCCACGGATGCCGCCAGTTATATTTCTATCGCACGTGAATTCTGGACCACGGGGCGGTATACCTATCAGGGATACCCTGCGACATACTCCTATCCCGGGCTTCCTCTGATTTTATCACCGCTGGTTGGCCTTTTCGGAAATTGTTTTCTCGTGATGCGAGGGCTGGAAATCATTTTTGCTCTCGCGGCTCTGGCGGTGACCTATCTATTCATTCGACGCGAGCGTTCGCACGCCTTCGGTTTGTCTGTAATTGCATGTACGGGAATGAGTTTCGCCTTTTTATTTGAAACGACACGAATTCTAAGCGATCTCCCCTATTTTTTTTCATCGATGCTTGCGCTTCTGGCTTTTGAGAATCTATTGGAGGGACCCCGATCCTACCGGTGGAGTTGGACGTTCACTCTCGCAGCGATCGGGTCTGCTCTTTTGCGTCCGACGGGCCTAGTGCTCATTGCCGCTTTAGGTCTCTATCTTTTTCTATTTCGGAGAAATGTAACGACATGGAAAAAATTTCAATGGCCCGCACTTTTTATCCTTTTGGGAATCGGTGGATGGTTTGTTCGGACGCGTCTGGCGATGGCCGACCTTCCTCCATCTCTAATAGATGCCGATCGGACCCATTTCGACACCCTTCTACGAAAAACTCCCGGCTCGGATGAACAAATTCAAACCGCTGCGGAGTGGATCAGCCGCGTGGGTTCGAACATTCGTTATTATGGATATCTCCTTGCGAATCTCTTCTCGGGACGAGTCGTGACCTTTCGTGCTCTGTGGGTGTGGTTTTTTCCTCTTCTTTTTTTCGCCGTGTCACAAGTTCGCATTCTCCGAAAGCGGATTCGATCCGCAGATGTCTATTTTCTCATCTATTTTTTGGTGCTTTTGGCTTGGTCCTGGCGTCAGGATGAACGATTTCTCGTTCCCATTTTACCGGTCTTGTTTTTTCCAGTAATGGATGGGTTCGCCGATTGGTTTCCGGAATCTAAAAAGAAAATGGTTCTATTCATTCTCTGCGTGGGTGTGATGGCCGCGAATACCGGCAAGAATTACGAGATCATTAAGAGCGAACGAAACGACCCCTACTATCCGCCGGAAGTACAAAGTTATCTAAAACTCTTGGATGAAATTCAATCGAAGACGCGGAAAGATGCAATTTTTGTGGGCGACCTTTCTTCCTGGACATATCTTTTTTCGCAACGCCGGTCATTTGAATTCCCTCGATCGCATCGCACGGCGAAAATTATGCAATTCATCGACTCGGCTCAGGCCGATTTCCTACTCTGGACCCCTCTGGAAGGAGGGTCGGAAACGTATCTCACGCCTCTTCTAAAGGATTATCCGGACCGTTTTAAGCCTTGGATCAACGAGGGCGGGAACCTTCTGTACGCCATCAGGCGATAAATAGCACAGTATAAATAGGCATTGCCTATTTAAAGTAGTTCATCTATCCTGTAACCGTGTATTATCTCGATAAGGATAAGGTTTTGGAAGCCATGAAAAAGCGCGGGTGCTCATCCGTTCTGGCGATGGCGGCTCAACTCGGATTGCACAGGAATACAATCCAAAACTATCTTTCAGGTCACACCGTTTTCCCGAACGCATTGGAGAAGTTATTTCAGCATTTGCAGTTGGAACCGGCTGACGTCTTACGTAAGCGCAAAAAGAGCATTTCTGTTCCACAAGAGGAAATAGCGGAGGTTGTGGATAACCTTCATCAACGTTTCCCCGATGTGACATTCGTGCTGTTTGGTTCTCGTGCGAAGGGGACGGCGAAGAAATATTCCGACTATGATTTGGGTGCGTACTCCAGTCAGGGGCTTTCGCATAGGCTCTTTTCGAAAATCTTGTTGGCGAAAGATGACCTCGAGGAAGACCTTCCTTTCATGATTGATCTAGTCAACTTGACTCGCGCGAGTCCGGATTTTCTCCGCAGGCTCGCAGCGCACTGGTCGTTTCTTTCAGGACGTCAGACAGGTTGGGTGGAACTCCAAAAGAAGGTGAGTTGCTATGCCGACTGAGAAGGAAGATTTTGAGAGTAGTATGAAAGATCTGGAGCAGGCTCTGAAATTTCAATCCAGAGCGAAAAAGGAGCGATTTTATTTTTCCGGAATATCCAAATCATTTGAAGTCGCTCTGGAATACGCTTGGAAATATTTACGAAAGGAGGTCCTTAAACAGGGTTTGGACGTCTACGGACCGAAAGATTCGATCAAGATGGCGGGGCGGTTAGGACTCATCGAAGACGTGGAGCTCTGGCTTCGCTTTATCAATGATCGAAATCTATCCGTTCATGATTATATCGGCATTGATGACAGGGATTATCTCGGCACCATCAAGCAATTTTCGCGTGAAGCCGGTAAGCTACTTGATCGATAAACCCTGCTTCCACGAAAGATCCTTGAGGGGGGGGCGGAAATGAGCTAAACGTTTCGCCCCGCGTCCATGAAGAAAAAATACATTCTCGATACAAACGTCCTGTTGTACGACCCGCGAGCGCTTTTCAAATTCGCCGATAACGAAGTGATCATCCCGATCGCCGTGATCGAGGAAATTGATCACTTTAAAAAAGATGAAAACGTGACCGGACGAAATGCCCGGGCACTTTCCCGTTATCTCGACAGCCTTCGCGGAGATGGGAATCTCGCCAAAGGGATCTCGCTTGAAAACGGGGGGATCCTCAGAGTCGATCTCGGAAGTGGAACGGCCAAACCCAAGTTAAAAAATATTTTCACCAAGCGGCAGGCCGATATCAGCATTCTCTCGATTGCCTTGGATGTGAAAGAGCGGGCGAATGGAAGCCCCGTAATTTTTTTGACGAAGGATACCAACCTTCGCATTCGAGCGGACGCGCTGGGGTTGACAGCCCAAGATTACGAACCCAATGTTATCTCTCCCGAAGAACTCTATCGCGGTTGGCGTGAGTATGGGCTGCCCGGCGACCAGGTCGATCTCCTCATGCGCCAAGGGGAGTTGGAAGTAGAGGATTTGAAAACTTTTCCAAATGAAATGCTTCTGATCAAGTCAAACGATGGCGGAAACCAATCGATATTGGCTCGCACACATCCGCTGCCCCGAAAGATCAAAGTCCTTCAGGGAATTGCATCGAAAGGAATCTGGGGGATTCGTCCCCGAAATCTCGAGCAGAATTTCGCCGTCGATCTTCTTCTGGACGACAGTGTGAAGCTTGTCACGTTGGTGGGTAAAGCGGGAACGGGCAAAACCCTTCTTGCGATCGCGGCGGGGCTTCACAAAGTCGCCGATGAAAGTGTTTACCATCGGTTGCTGGTCTCTCGTCCAGTCTTCCCCATGGGAAGAGATCTTGGGTTTCTTCCCGGCACTCTGGAGGAGAAATTAAATCCTTGGATGCAACCAATTTACGATAACATCGAGCTCTTGATGGGATCGGCCGCGCGAGATCGGAGGCGGGGGGCGGGTTATGGCCATCAGGAGCTCATACAAATGGGAATGCTAGCCATTGAACCGCTGACGTATATTCGAGGGCGCTCCATCCCCAATCAATACCTCATCGTGGATGAAGCGCAGAATCTGACTCCCCACGAGCTGAAGACGATCGTTACGCGCGCGGGCGAAAATACGAAGGTCGTAATCACGGGGGATCCCGATCAGATCGACAATCCCTATGTCGACGCTTCCAATAACGGTTTGACGTACATTGTGGACCGATTCAAAGAAGAAGCGATGGGGGGGCATATTACGTTATCGAAAGGAGAACGTTCGCCTTTGGCGGAACTCGCCTCGAACGTCCTTTAAAATGTTTTATAAAATCTTGGGTGGAGTTTCGATTGCGCTTTTGGCTCTTGCGGTTGCCCTCACATTTCATGTCCTGACAGGAAAACATGAGAAGAAAGTGGTTGTGATTATTGCCGGATCTGTTTTCGCCATTCTCATCACGATTTCGCTATTTTCCTGGATTATTTTTTCCGAATTCCATCCGTAGCCTCCGCTCGCTACCTCTTCGAAATGATTAGAAGAATTTGGGGTTTTCGAGGTTGACAGAATGGAGAACCTTGGACTATAAACCCCCGTTTATCTTCGGAAATGAAAGGGCGATTGTTTTTTAATTCCAGGTATTTGGCATGTTTGATTCGTTACAAGATCGTCTTTCGCGGACATTTCGAAACCTTCGGGGCCTCGGAAAAATTCGTGAGGGAAATATCACTGATGCGCTTGACGAGGTTCGCGCGAGCCTTCTTGAAGCCGATGTCTCGTACCGCGTAGTTCAATCCTTTATCGACTCTGTTCGTGAAAAAGCCATTGGGACCCAGGTCGTAGACCAGGTTGAACCCGGGCAACAGTTCGTCAAAATTATTTTCGATGAACTAGTTCGGATTCTCGGAGGAAGTTCTGCCGAACTTCCTCGTCCCAAGGACCGAGCCCTTCATATTTTGGTGGTGGGTCTTCAGGGTTCGGGAAAGACGACGACGGCAGCGAAACTGGCCCGTTTTCTTCGAGACGATCAGGGACTTCGTCCTCTTCTCGTTCCGGCGGATACCGCTCGCCCGGCGGCACGCGAGCAACTGGAGCAGCTCGGAAAAGAAAATGGGCTTGGCGTTTTTTCCTCTCGCGAGTCTTCGGCAGCCCAAGTTTGCAAAGATGCGATGCGGGCCGTTTCACAGAGAGAAGTGGCGGCGAACGCTATTGTATTTGATACAGCGGGCCGTTTGCATATTGATGATGAGTTGATGAGTGAGCTGGCAATCATTCGTGAGCTGGTGAAGCCGAATCTGGTTCTCTATGTCCTAGATTCTATGGCGGGTCAGGATGCGGTTCGAAGCGCTGAAACGTTTAATGAAAAAATTGGATTTAATGGAGTAATTGTAACGAAGACCGACGGAGATGCCCGTGGGGGTGCCGTTCTCTCCGTTCGTCTCGCCACGGGAACGCCGATTTATTTCGTCGGTACGGGTGAAAAAGTCGACGCACTCGAGCGACTCCATCCCGATCGATTGGCGTCACGCATTCTTGGAATGGGAGACGTGGTGTCTTTGGTCGAAAAGGCGCAAGAGGTGATGGACGCCAAAGAAGCCCAACGCCTCGAGCAAAAATTGCGAAAGAATCAATTCACGATCGAAGACTTTGCCGAGCAGATGCTCGCGGTCCGGAAAATGGGTTCTCTGGAGCAGATTGCGGACTATCTTCCCGGGGGCGCGCAGCTCAAGCAGGCCTTTGCGGGCGGGCTTCCTGAAAAAGAGCTGACCCGAATCGATGCCATCATTAAGTCGATGACAAAACGAGAACGAGTGAACCATCAGATCATTGATGGAAGTAGGCGAAAGCGAATCGCGAACGGAAGTGGGACAACGGTGACCGATGTGAATCGGTTTTTAAAACAATTTCTTCAGGCGCGGAATATGATGTCGCGCTTGAGCCGGGTCGGCGTCAAAGGGATGCGGCGCGGTGGTTTCAACATGTTGGGTTAGAGAAAGGGAGAAAAGTATGGCGGTGAAAATTCGATTGACGAGGTTGGGACGAAAGAACATTCCAGGTTACCGATTGGTGGTGGCGCAGGAGCTCCGAAAGCGAGACGGACGGGTGATTGAAACGGTCGGAACGTACAATCCGAAAAAGGCGGAAAACGCCGGCGGATTCGTTTTCAAACGGGATCGTGTGGAATACTGGGTGGCAAAGGGGGCCCAGCCCACGACTACGGTGGCCCGACTTCTGAAGCGTGCGAAGAAGAACCTCACCCCTGTGTCCGCATAACTCGGGAGAAAGCGATGGAAGAACTCATTCGATACGTGGCCACGCGGCTCGTGGATCATCCAGAAGATGTGACGGTGAAGGAAGTGGCCGGAGAAAAGACATCTGTTTTTGAACTTCGCGTACACAAAGAAGATTTAGGCAAAGTGATTGGAAAGCAGGGTCGAACCGCTCGAGCTCTTCGAAGCGTCCTCAATGCGGCAGCGGCGAAACTCAATAAACGAGTGATGCTCGAAATTGGAGAATAGGTGAAACGAGAATCGGAAGAGTGGATCGCGATCGCGCGCGTGGGAAAGCCTCAAGGCTTGACTGGTGGTGTGCGCGTGCATCCATATTCTCCAGATTCTCAAACACTGATGTCCATACAAGAGGTCGAGATCGATATGCCGAACGGAAAGCGGAAGCGATTTCACATAGATCACGCGAATTCACGGAAGGGTTATACATTTCTTCAGCTCGAAGGGATCTCAAGCAGGGATGAGGCTTCAAAATGGACGAATCATGTTCTTTTTGCGCGACGATCCGATTTTCCTCAAATCTTACCCGGCGAGTTTTATTGCTCGGACCTCATCGGTCTGTCGGTGGAAGATGAATCCGGTAGGGCTTTGGGAGAAGTGAAGGAGATTATTTCCACCGGGGCAAACGATGTGTATGTGGTCAAGGGCCGGGAGGAGATTCTTCTTCCCGCCATTTCCAATGTCGTCCTGCGTATCGATCTGGAGAAAAGCCGAATCGTGGTCCGGCCACTGGAGGTGATGGATGCGGTATGACGTGATCACCCTTTTCCCGACTATGTTTGATATGCTTCGGACCAGCCAAATTTGGAAGCGGGCGGAGGAAGCCAAAAAAATTGAACTTCATGTTCATGACCTTCGTGACTATACGAACGATGCGCATCGAACCGTGGACGATGTGCCGTACGGCGGAGGGCCGGGAATGGTTCTTAAGGTGGAACCGTTGGTGAAGGCCGTAGAATCGATACCACCTGTGACGGGACGGAAGGTCCTTTATACTTCGCCCCAGGGACGAAAACTCGACCAGAAATATGCCGAAGAGCTTGCGAAAATTCCCCAGTTGGTTGTGGTCTGCGGCCGATATGAGGGGGTGGATGAGCGATTCGTCGAGGGCTGGGTGGACGAATCGTTTTCCATCGGGGACTATGTTCTCTCGGGAGGAGAGCTTCCGGCTTTGGTCCTTCTGGATACAGTGACCCGACTTCTTCCAGGAGTGGTGGGAGACTGGGACTCCGTGGCCACGGATTCATTTCAGGACGGAAAATTAAAATTTCCACAATACACGCGCCCTCAGGCGTTTCGTGGAAAAGAGGTTCCCGAGGTGTTGCTTTCGGGAAATCATCGGGAGATCGATCGTTGGCGCCGCCAGGCGTCCCTCGCTCGGACTCGTGCAAGACGCCCCGATTTGATCGACGATGAGAATAGGAATAAGAGAGAGAACGTTTAAGGAGAATGTTATGAAAGCGTCAGAAGTATTACGGAGTCTTCGTTCAAAAAAAGAAAGGGGAGATTTCCGAGTAGGGGATACGGTTCGTGTGCATGTGAAAATCCGTGAAGGAGAAAAAGAACGAATCCAAGTGTTCGAGGGGACTGTGATCAAACGCCGGCGAGGGGGAGAGGGAGCCAGCTTTACCGTTCGCAAATTATCCTATGGTGTTGGCGTGGAGCGCGTGTTTCCATTTCAAAGTGATGCGATTGAGCGAATTGAATTTGTTCAGCGAGGAAAGGTTCGCCGGGCGAGACTTTATTATCTTAGAAAGAAACAGGGCCGAGATGCCTCCTTGGAAGAAATGACGGAAAATGAATCCACGCCTGGCGAGGGCGGGTCGGACACCAAGGGCGCGACTTCGAGTTCTACAAAAACGCCGAAAATGCAGGCGGCGGGAGCCACCGCCTCTTAATCATGCTGGATTAGAGCGTGCATCTTGTCGAAGTGGTTGTAGAAGGCATTCCCGGAACGAATGGCGTTTTGAAATATCCTTTTGAAGCGGGCCTCAACGCTTGGAAGCAAAAGGGAACAGTTCGCCTCGAGACGATTTCCGCCCTTATTGAAAGTCTCCTTTATCCAAATTCTGATTCGGGTTCTCCATTGGGTCCCGGTCGCGCGAAAATGGCGGGGATGACCTTTAATGCGGGAGGAGTGGTGTACCGCCTGATCCGCGACTATTCAGGAAAAACCATCCGCTTTTCCCAGCTGCAACCGGGGTCTAAGAATCAATTTCGTGATCTTTCGACGGATTCACGATTCATTACGACCACCCTGACCCGTGCTGCGAAACTTCCCTCGCGTCGAGTGTATAGCTCATTTCTCATTGCTCGGCCGGGAAAGGTCCAGCAGGAAAAGGGAAGCATTGTCGAAGCCGCTCCCATTTCAATGAATGAATTTGATCCCGGCGCGCGGCTTGAAATTTTGAAGCGAGAGCGCGCTTCAATCGAAACCGTTCGAAAACTGGAGAGCGAAAATGATGCGCTTCAAAACCGGCAATTCGAAATTGAAGATCAACTTCGCCAGCTGGATGAACCTCGAAACCGTTTGGAGCAAGTTAAGGCGGAATATGAACCCCTTCGCGTATTCGATACGCACGGGCTTGTGACTCCTCAAATTCTCAAGCGTTTAAAAAATTACCCCGGCCTGGCGGACAAAAAGGCGGCTGATCTGCAAGCGTTGGAAGAAAAGGCAAAGGACTGGGATGCCGAATTGACTTTAATGCCCATGCGCCCTTTTTGGCAGGAAGTCCCGGCATTCATCGGAATCGGAGTGGCTCTGGTTAGCTTCATATTGGCTTCCTTCTATCGCAAGCTTCTCGCACTGCTTTTAGGGGGAGCGGGCGTAGGGCTTGGGGTTTTTATCTGGGGAATCTTTCAGGGGCTGAAGCGAGAAGAGCGCGCCGGTATGTTGCGCAAGAATTTGCGAGGCATCGATGCCGAAAAAGCGGGAGTTGAAAAGCGATTCGACATCGAGTCGGGGATGGTGAAGAAATTCTGTGACTCGGTGAATGTCCAGGACACAAAAGAAATTGAAGAGATGCTTTCGCGCTGGGAAGAATTGAAGGGAGAATTAAAAAAAGCCGAAGAAGAGTTTGCTACTGTTGAAAAACGGATTCCGGCGGAAGAGTTACGGAAAGAGCACCAAGAGATTCGTGAAAAGCAAAAGAAAGTGGAAGAAGAATTGCGAGGCATACCCAATGCCTCGGTGGATCCAGTTTCCCTCGATCGCGAAATCCGAGATCTAGAGGCAACGGTGGCCCATGGTTCGGTAGAACATCATGTGCAAGTGAGCGAGCTCACATCAGACGATGATGAAATTCAACGTCTATTTATTCATGCCTCGGAACTTCTCGACCGGCCGACGGGAGAAATTCTTCGTCAGGCTTCATCGGCAATCTCAGCAAATTTAGCGACCATGACCGGTAAACGAATGATGGGTATTGAGAGCAAAGGCGACCAAGTCACCGGGTTTCGAACTTCAGATGGATCGGTGATTTCATGGGCCGCCGCCGATCCGCAAATGAGAATGGCCCTTCATTTCGGTATTCAATTTACGCTTTGGCAAATGATTCCCCAGGAGCGAATGCTGCCCGTGGTCTTGGAGTTAAGTCAGTCTCCAGCCGTGGAATCCACGCAAAAACTCATGCTTGCGGCCGCAGGATATTTGGCGAAGAAATCACAAATCCTCGCACTGCTGCCGTAGCTTAATAATTATTTGAATACAAAATATCACGTATGTGGAGGGGGACTCTATTTTTCGACTCCCTTGACAGGGCTGATTTCTGGTGGCTATATGCCGCGCGTCAGAAAAATAGGAGATGACATGAAACAGAAACATGGCCTTTTCGCGCTGACGGTTTTGGGGATAGTAGCTCTTGGCTATCGTGCTGCTGTCGCAGAATTCAGGAACATTTCTCCAGAAAATTATTATGTTCGAACGGTGAACGAAGCTAAGTCGGAAGGATTTAAGGTTCCACATTTTGTAGATAACCCCCGCGGTTCCGTTGAAACGTATCGGAAACCAGTTTTTCTGGATTTTAACCTTTCGGGCGACGGGTATGTGGAAGTGAGGGCCATCGATAGAGAGAGATCTATTTATTCTTTTTGCTTTATTTCCAGCAATGATCGGAAAGGCCTTCAAAAACTTGCCGCGATTAAGGAGAGAATGGAAAAGGCAAAGGGCGGCTATTTGACAACCTACTCCTGGAGCCCCTCGACAGATTTCAAGTCCCTTTCTTATGATTGGTCCAATCAGCAGCCGGCCATTTATCAGATTGCGGGAACTTCTGAACCTTGCAAAATTCTTGAGCGTTTAGAATGAGATGCTCCGTCGATCCCAGGGGATTCGATTGCTATAGCTCAAAGTAGACTCGTGACTACGCAGCGTTGGACGGGGCTTCGGATTCCGTTGTTTCGGTCGTAAGTTTTCGAAGTCGGCTTTTCACACCTTCCAAATTTCCAGAATTGGCATCGGACAAAGCGGCTTCCAATTCCGATCGTTGTTCGGCCATCTTGGAAAAAGCCTCGTTCATTGTTTCGGCGAAATCCGTGAGAAGGTCGTTCTTACGAAGTCGAATGGCCGGAGGAAGCCGGCCTTTGGCCACATCCTTCAATTTTTGTGACATCGCATAAAGAGGTCCGGCGATACGATGGCTGAAGAAGAGCCCGAGAAGAATCACAGCCGTGATTTCAAAGAAGATGACAAAAACAATCGTGCGGCTCCATAGCGAAAACTGCTCATTGAGCACTTGTTCCAACACGTAATCCGGAATCCACTGCGCAACTCGAAATAGGGACTCCTGCGAATAGAAGTAGAAAAGGAGGCTAAAGTAAAAAGCGTTAACCCCGCCGATGACGGCCAAAAGAATCGCGATATTGAATTGAAGCTTCTTGTCGAGGAAGAGGTAATTCCGAAGCCGTCGCCTCTTAATCCTCTCCAAAATTCCCCAATTTTCTGGGTTTTCCGGTTCGCCTGTGGCCGTACCCATGTGAGTAATTCATGATGGGACAAGCGGCATGTTCCGGTCAAGAAACTTCTTTTTGAGTAGTCCGAGGGAGCGGTCCTAGGTACTCAAGATTGAGCTGGATTTTCGTAACGCAACGCATTTTTGCGACTTCAAGTATTTTATTAAAGAGTAACTATAATTACGTATAACTTTATATTAATTGAGGCATAATTTTAGGTAACCTTCTTGACTTTGAAGTACAGCTTCGATTACTTTTAAAGGACATTCTTCACTGTTTTCTACAGTACTTTCCCAAACCAAATCTTTCGAGTCATGAAAAGAGTGGCGAGGGCGTTTCGTGGGAAAAGGATACGATGAAAAAGGGATCGAACAACGTTCGGAAAATTCGTGAGCAGCAGCTGATGAGCAGGGCCGAATTGGCTCGAGCGGCGGGGCTTTCTGTCCTGACGGTCAATCGAGTGGAAGAAGGCATGGCTTGCCGAATGGCTACGAAGCGGAAAATTATCAAAGCGCTGGGCCTGGGTCTCCGCGATCGGCAGAGAGTGTTTGGGGTATCATGATGTTCGGCCGAGTCAAAAACCTCATGGGCCTGGATATTGGCTCCTCTTCAATCAAAGCGGTGGAGCTCAAGGAGACGAAACAAGGGCTTCAGCTGGTCCAGTTCCGAATGGTCCCGTTGCCGGCGGAAGCCATCGTGGATGGCGCGATCATGAATGCGCCGGCTGTCGTGGAAGCCATTACTGAATTGCTTTCTCAGGGAAAGTTCAAGACCAAGAATGTCGCGACGTCCATTTGCGGCCACTCGGTGATCGTGAAAAAAATCAAAGTCCCCGAGCAGACTCAGGAAGAGTTGGAGGAATCCATTCAATGGGAGGCCGAACAGTACATTCCGTTTGATATCACCGATGTGAATCTCGGCTGGCAAATCTTGGGTAGCGATGCCCAAGATGTCGGCCAAATGGAAGTCCTGCTGGTGGCAGCAAAGAAGGACATGATCAATGACTACACGTCGGTTGTTACCGAGGCGGGTCTAGTTCCCATGGTGATGGATGTCGATGCATTTGCCGTGGAGAATATGTTTGAGGCCAATTACGGAGCTTCCCAGGGGGAAACGATCGTGCTCGCCGATGTCGGGGCAAGCATTATTAATATCAATATCTTACGAAATGGAATCTCAACATTTACGCGAGATGTTTCCATGGGGGGAAACCAGCTCACGGAAGAGATTCAAAAACAGCTCAACGTGAGTCGCGAAGAAGCGGAATCTCTCAAATTGGGTGGCGAGGCAGGTGGCCCTTCGGAGACTACTGAAGCGGTCATACCTCAAGAAGTAGGGAGCATCATCCGGTCCATCTGCGAAACGATGGCGACGGAGATTCAGCGTTCTCTCGACTTTTTTTCCGCGACATCGACAGATGACAAGATTGCGAAAGTGTATTTGACAGGCGGGAGCGCCAAGATTCCGGGACTACCGAGTGTGCTGGAGAGCAAAATCGGGGTACCGGTGGAAATTGCGAATCCGTTTCGGTCGATCAAGATGAACGAGAAGGATTTTAATCTCGCTCACATCAATGAAGTGGCTCCGGTGGCGGCCGTTGCGGTGGGTCTTGCGTTACGAAAGGTGGGCGACTGATGGTCCGCATTAACCTGCTTCCGACAAAAGTCGCGCGCAAAAAAGAAACCGTTGTCCTGCAGCTCATTGTAGGGGTGATCGTGATCGCTCTCGCGGTGGTGGGATGCATGTTTAAGAACCATATCGAGGATCAAAAAATTGAAGCGGAACAGGCCACAATCAAAGATTTGGAATTAAAGATCAGCCAACTCCAGGCCGTTATTGCTAAGGTGGACGACTTCAAGAAGAAAAAGGCGGATCTCAATCGAAAAATCGATACGATCAAAGATCTCAACGCGAAGCGTTCCGGTCCCGTCAAGTTGATGGAAGAGTTTACGTACGTGGTCCCTCGCAAGATTTACATCACGACGTATCGTGAGGCGGACAAACAACTGTCACTCGAGGGAGTTGCCGCTGATGGACCGACAGTGGCTGATTTTATCGATAATCTGCGGGGTTCCAAGTATTTCTATGACGTGCAGCTGATTCAGGTGCAACAGGTACTCGAGGAGAATCAGAAAAAACAGAAGTTCAGCATTAATTGTCGGGTGAATTACGTCCCATCGGGGAAGGTGTAATGAACGAACTCATTAATCAGTTTGCGAAACAACCCCTCTCCGTCAAACTCATCGTTTTAGCGGTTCTGGTGGTTATCATCATTGGTGTGGAATACCAGGTGGTCCTCGTTCCAAAGAAGGAACAACTGGCGACACTTCGGAAACAATCGGCAGATCAAAACGTGAAATTGGTGGAAAACCAGGCCATCGCGGCAAACCTTCCCAAATTTCAGGAAGAAGTGAATATCTTAAATGAGCAGCTCAAACAGGCTGTGGCTTTGCTTCCCAACGAGGCCGACATTCATTCCATCTTAAGACAGCTTTCAATCACGGCGAAGAAGGCCAATATCGATATCCTGGAGTTTAAACCGGGGGGTCAGTCGGCGCGGGATTTCTATAGTGAAATTTCGATGACTTTGAAATTGGAGGGGGGTTACCACGACATCGCCCAATTCATCGACCAAGTGGGCAAGCTAAGTCGAATCATCAACATTTCGGACATCACATTTACACCTCAGAAAGTGGCGGCGGAATCTGCGGCTAACGTTATGCTCGGTGTCGACTGTAAAGCGACCACTTTCATGTTTCGAGGTGGGCAATGAAGCAGCAGCTTTGGAAAGTGATTTCTGCATTTCTGGCGCTGTCAGCGCTTGGATTTGGTTGTAGCGAAGAAGCACCTCCGGTGCGACCGAGTGCAGCCCCGGCAGCCCCAGCTTCTCCAGTGGGCACAACGTCCACAGAAAAACTGGAGGTGCCTTCGATTTTCGCAAAAACGACGGATGAATACTCGTACAATCCGGTGGGGAAAAGGGATCCCTTTAAGCCATACAAGGCCGATTTGGTTCAGGACGTTTCCTTGCCCAGGTCCCCGTTGGAACAATGGGAGCTTGAGAATCTTCGGTTGACGGCCATTGTATGGGGGATTTCCAACCCTCGCGCCCTTGTTTATGCGCCCGATGGTCAGAGTTACATTGTTCGAAAGGATATGAGGATGGGGAAAAATCGGGGAAGAGTTTCCCGAATTACCCGGCGAGAACTTTTTGTGAAAGAGGAATTTCGAGATCCTACGGGTAAACTGGTAGTTCGAGAATCGATGCTCGATATTCGGCCGAAAGAAGAAGAAGAGGCCAAACTGAAGATGAAGGATGAATGATGAAAAAAAGGGAGAGCTTTATGATGATTAGGCAACCGCGCTTCTTAGCTTGCGGTTTGATACTGGCAGTAGGGGGAATGCTCTCCTGTGCCGGCAAACCGGGACCCGCTCCAACCCCTCCTGCGAATACCACAGCAGTGGCTCCCGGAGCCCCTTCCGCAATGAACGAACTCTCTTCCATTCAGGTGGCAGATCAGGGAGGCACCACAAACATTGTGGTTACGGGTTCCAAACCCATGTCGCCCAATATCTTTAAGCTGACCGATCCTCATCGAATCATCGTGGATCTCACCGATACCAAATTGGGTTCGGTGCAGGGTCCGATCGACGTAAAAAATGGCGGAATCAATGAAATCACGGTCAGTCAATTTGACGATGCAGCCAGTTCGCTCAGTCGGGTCGTTATTTCACTCAACGAACCTCTCGACTATCAGGTGGAGTCCGATGGAACGAAACTGATGATAAAGATAAATAAAGGTTTGGCAGCTCCGTCGGCGTCCGACACCGGCCTCCCAGAGTCGCCTGCGGTAAGTGCGCCGGATCTCGCTACGGCACCCTCGATTACGGAATCACCCACACCCTCGCCTGAAACCGCCCCGGCTGAAGCCGCACCACCAGTTGCAGATAATGGAGCCTCACCTGCTTCCGGTGCGGATGCAGGCGCGGCTGCAGCGACGGGAGCGGCTGTGGGGGCTCTCGCACCCGAGGCAGATGCAACGGAGCTGACCGACGTTCAATATTCCGCGGGAGAAAGCGGCACGACGATTCGATTGATCGGGAATGGTCCGATCAAAAACGTGGAAGACCATGTGTTGGCCAGTCCACGTCGACTGGTAGTTGATCTTATGGGGCTCAAGAACGGTTATCCGGGAAACAAGAACATTGCGTTGGCGACTCCTCAGGTGAAGGCGCTTCGGCTCGGCAAGAATACTGGGAAAGTTCGAGTGGTGATGGATATGGCTACGGATGACAAGCCCGCCTACACCATTGATCATGACGGAAACGCGCTCGTTCTGACGGTTGCCGCAGCACCTGCGGCTGCGCCAGAGGCTCCGGTCGCGGCCGCAGAAGCCCCCGCGGGATCGCCCGAAGTCACTCCACCGGCAGTAACGCCGCCCACTGCCGCACCCGAGGCTGTGCCTGCTGCACCTGAAGCCACACCTGAGGTCGCTGCCGCGCCCGTGGTGAAATCATCTCACCCCGTGGTAGTAAATGCGCTCGGATTTCGCCAACTCAAAGCCGAAAATAAATCGCGTGTGGTCGTTGGGTTAAACGAAGCGACATCCGATTACCAAACGCTCGAGCCCTCTCCGGGAAAAATTGTCTTGGAAATTAGCAACGCCAAACTGGATAAGAAATTGGCGAAACGGACGATCAACACATCCGAGTTTCAAACTGCGGTTACAAAAATCACTCCGCAGGCCGATCGTGGCCGAAAAGTAGCCATGATCGAAATCGATCTGGATGAAAAGATGCCGTTTGCCGTGACTCAAGAGGGGACACGTCTTTATGTCGATGTCGATGTTCCGGCTACGGTGGCGCGGAAGCAAACAGAAACTCCTGTAGCTTCCTCAGCGCCCCTTCCTCCGCCGCCAGCTGAAGAAGCCGCGACGACCGCCACTCCTGCACCCGAAGCCAGCCCAACCGAGTCTTTCATGGCCACAGAGGAGAAATCCCTTTCCGGTGATGAAGCCAAGCCCGCCGGGCCGAAGCCTGGAGATAAAGACTATCGATATGTGCGAGAAGGGTTCATGAGTGATTCCTCCGCATCGGGTGAGCCCCTTTCTGAAATGGGCGCTATTTTGGCGGGACAATACAAAGGTCGTAAGTTCACGGGCCGAAAGATTTCTCTCGATTTTAAGGATGCTGAAGTTCGCAGCATCTTCCGATTGATCGCCGATATTTCGAAACTCAACATGATTGTTTCTGATGAAGTGACGGGAAAAGTCACCGTGCGATTGGAGAATGTTCCTTGGGACCAAGCCTTTGCGATTATTCTTCAAACGCGAGGTCTTTGGTTTGAGAAATATGGAAATATTGTTCGCATTGCGCCGGCGGAAAAACTTCGTGCCGAACGTGAGCTCGCCGCCGCGGCAGAAAAGGCCTCACAAGCGGCGAAGCCGCTCGATGTCTTGTTTAAACCGGTCAGCTATGCAACCGCTTCGGACATGACAAAGCAAGTTCAAAGTGTTCTCTCCGACCGTGGATCTGTGGATATCGACAGCCGGACCAACACGCTCATCATCAAAGACATTCGGGAAAACCTCGAAAAAGCAAAAAAGATGGTTGAAATTCTCGATACTCAAACTCCTCAGGTCTCGATTGAAGCCCGAATCGTTGAGGCAAATACCAACTATACTCGATCCTTCGGCGTCATTTGGGGAGGCCAGGCAAATTTTACGCCGCAAACGGGAAATCCGACAGGCGTTTTCTTCCCCAACTCTATCGGATTACAGGGATTGGGTGCCGGCCAAGGAACGACGTCATTTAGTGGACTGCCGGTGGCTTTGAACTACCCTTCTCCTTTAGGCACCAATGCGGGTGTGGGGATTAAACTAGGAAGCATTAACGGTGTATTGGATCTTGATCTCGCGCTTGGACTTTTGGAAACCAAAGGTTACGCCAAAATTATATCCAGCCCAAAGATCACTGTTTTGGACAACAAGTCGGCGACGATTCAAGCGGGATCGAAAATTCCGTTTTTAACTCAGACGGCAAATGCGGGGTCGAACGTGCGCTTTGAAAGCGCTACGACATCTATAGCGGTCACCCCCCATGTTACGAATGATGGGGCCGTATCGCTTAAAATCTCTACCACAAGAAACGAGCCGAACTTCGCCCAGTTGGTTCAAGGAAATCCATTGGTGGACCAGAGAACGGCCGATACGGAAGTCCTTGTAAAAAGTGGTAATACGACAGTTCTGGGGGGTGTGTATTCCATTCGAACGGGCGGAACGGAAGACAGCCTGCCTTACATTTCAAAAATTCCGATCATCGGCTGGCTCTTTAAGAACTATGCGAAGGAACTCCGTCGGAGCGAACTTTTGATCTTCGTGACCCCACGGATTGTCGGAGACGAACGAGAAGCAGTTCGGGATATTCGTGGATAGGAGGAAAGTAATGCGTAAGTGGCTCAATCAAATTTCGTTTCTTGGGATCATAGGCTATCTGGCTTTTGCAGGTCTTTCCTGCAATGACGCCGCGGATGGCTTCAATGCTGAAGCCGGCTCAACCGTAAAAGTACCCGCGGACACGACGATCACCACATCAGGCGGAGTTCTATTTCTATACTCGGCCTTTGTCGTTCGTAAAGATGGATCGCCCGGAAACAATATTCAAATACGATTCTTTGCGAACAATGGTTGCCGTCTCTACGACAAGGCGGCAAATGAAGCGGTGATTATTCCGGATTTGGCTCGTCTTCAAGAGGTGGATTCCGCGTCGTATTTTGTAACGACGGATACCGATGGCAAATATCAAATTGTGGTTCGGATCGATCCTCCTTCGACATTCGGTCTTACAAAATATACGTGCCAGGTGTTCGTAGACATTGGCGTCGCAAGCGGAACTACCACATTCAGCGTGGCAGAACCTTCGTAATTCCTATTTCTATTTCCGCTGATATCAAGGCGTGCTAACGTTGCGGCGTGGATTCACCTGAAGCGGATATTAAGAAATATACCGAGCAGCTCGCGGCCGACCCTAAATCTCGCGCGTTTGTTCCCCTATCCGATGCCTATCGAAGACTTGGTCGCTATGAGGAGGCCATTTCTATCGCCCAAGATGGGGTGGAAAAGCATCCGACATATGTCGCGGGCAAGATGGCCCTGGCCCGAGCGTTATTTGAAAATGGCGACGTGGATTCCGCGCGTGAACATTTGTCATGGGTGCTGAGTATTGCGCCGGACAATTTAATGGCGAGTCGACTGATGGCGGAATTGGATCGATTGACTCCCACTCCTGTGGTCCAAGCACCGGCTCCCACAAAAACTGAAACCTTGGCTGAGTTATACCGCGAGCAGGGGCATATGAAGGAGGCAAAGGCCGTCTATGCGGATGTGGGGAGAACAGATAAAATTAAGGAAATCGAAGTTGAAGAGCGGAGCCCGCTTGAAAAGAGGCTTCAAGACTTGCTTCATCGGATTCAGTCTCGAAGGAGAGCCGCATGAATTTTGACGAGCAACTCCGCCAAATCCTTACCACTACGGATGGTGCGCAAGCGGCGCTTCTCATGGGAATGGATGGGATTTCCGTGGCGGAAGTCAAAGGAGAGGGATGTTTGCTTTCTCTTCAAGAGATAGCGGTCGAGTACAGTCGAATCCTTTCAGAAATTATTAAAGTGGCGCAAGGGAATAATTTGGGTGGCCTTACAGAGCTTGTCATCGCGCTGGATAAATATCGCCTCCTCTTTCGATTCGTGAATCCGAATTATTTTATATTGCTGCTTCTCTCTTCCGAAGGGAACCTAGGACGGGGGCGATATCTGTTACGCCGTTCGTTGCCTGATCTTCAGATCGATCTTTGATCGTGAAGGACTTGGCCCATCGCCTTTCCGAACGCTGGGCTCGCGCTCGGCGTAAAATGGAAGAAACTGGATTTGATTCTTTTTTGGTCACGGGCCTTCCGAATATTTTTTATTTGTCAGGTTTTAGGGGAAGTGAGGGAGCATTTGTACTGACTTCTTCGGAAGCCATTCTTTTCGTCGATGGAAGATATGGAACGCAGGCCAAAGAGGAATCCCCCTGTGAAGTGGTGATTTGGACTTCCAAATCTCGCAGTGTTTCTGAGACGCTGAAGAAGTGCGGCGCTAAGCGCGTTGCCATCGAGGCGCACAAGATGACCGTTCAATTCCGCGAGGCTTTACTGAAGGAATGGTTTCAAGCTGAACTTTGTGCGGGGGGAGATTGGTTGAACGCCCTCCGTTCTCGCAAGGAAGAGGACGAAATGACGATCCTTCGTAAAGCCAATCGGATCGCGGATGATGGGTGTAAGCAAGTGCTCGCTTCACTCGCCGCGGGACAGAGTGAGAAGGAAATCGCCGATGAGCTCGAGTATCGAATGAAGCGAAACGGAGCTGAAAAGACGTCCTTCGATATGATTGTGGCCTCCGGGGAGAGGGGCGCTCTTCCGCACGCGAAGCCGACGGAACGACGTTTAAAGGAAGGAGACCTTGTTACGATCGATTTTGGCTGTACGTTGTCGGGGTATCAAACGGATCAAACCATTACCTTGGGTATCGGATCTCCGCCATCCAAATTAAAGGACATCTATCACATCGTGAAAGAGGCACACGACCTCGCAGCTAAATCCATCCGGCCTGGCATAGCCGCCCGCGAGCTCGATCGAATCGCGCGCGACCATATTTCTTCTCAGGGGTATGGAGATTACTATACTCACGCTCTGGGTCATGGAGTGGGAATTGAAGTTCATGAATATCCCTTTCTCTCTTCCAGGTCCGAAGCCATTATGGAAGAAGGAATGATCGTTACGGTGGAACCGGGGGTCTATCTTCCGGGGGTCGGTGGAGTCCGAATCGAGGATGCACTTGAGGTTACAAAAGAGGGAGCTAAGTATCTGACAGGGTTGGACAAATCCTTTCACTGTCGATAGAAAGAGATCCCCATGAATTTGAAAGAGTTAAAAGAAGTTTTCCGTCTCGTGGAGAAGTCGGATTTTCGCGAAGTAGAAATTTCTCAGGGTGAGTTACGAGTTCGGATTGAGCGGGGACCGGCGTCGCCCACTCCGCCGGTGGTTCATCTTCCCGTGTCGCCGATTTCTCATGTGGCGGCAACTTCACCATCGACAGCGGCTCCGACGCCTGAACCCAAACCGACCATCGCCAAATCTCCCGATACGGGGAAATTTGTTACATCGCCTTTTGTGGGAACCTTTTATCGTTCTCCGTCACCCGACAGTCCCACCTATGTGGAAGTGGGGCAAACGGTGAAAAAAGGACAGGCGCTTTGTATCGTCGAGGCGATGAAACTGATGAATGAAATTGAATCGGATTACGATGGTCGCATTGCCGAAATTTATGTCGAAAATGGAAAGGCCGTCGAGTTCGGAGAAAAACTTTTTCGCATAGAAGTGGTTTAATTACCTGAATGTTTAAAAAGGTTCTCATTGCCAATCGGGGCGAAATCGCTCTTCGAGTTATTCGTGCGTTAAAGGAACTCGGCATCAAATCAGTCGCGGTTCATTCGGAAGCTGATCGGGAATCTCTCCATGTCAAGATGGCGGATGAATCGGTTTGCATTGGTCCACCGTCGAGTCGCGAGAGCTATCTCGCGATTCCCAGACTGTTGAGCGCGGCTGAAATTACGGGAGCCGATGCGGTTCACCCCGGGTATGGGTTTCTGGCTGAAAACGCAGAATTCGCGCGGGTTTGCGAGAAGTGCGGTTTGACATTCATCGGACCCACTCCGGAGCAAATTGAAATGATGGGAGACAAACTTCGCGCGCGCGAAACCGCCGAGCGGATTGGTTTGCCACTTTTGCGTGGAATTGAAATCGATCTGGAGAATCAAAGCGTTCTTCGGGAGTCACTCGAAAGCATCGGGTTTCCACTCATCGTGAAAGCGACGGCGGGAGGAGGAGGTAAGGGAATTAAGATCATCCGCTCCATGGATGAAGCCTGGAATACATTGCGAACGGCGCAATCGGAAGCGCTGGCAGCCTTTGGAAACGCAAAAGTATATGTGGAAAAATATTTGGAAAAGGCGCGGCACATTGAATTTCAAGTCGCCGGAGATTCTTTTGGAAACGTGGTTCATTTCGGCGAGAGAGACTGTTCCATTCAGCGTCGCTACCAAAAAGTCTTGGAGGAAGCTCCGTCGCCCGCGGTGACGACTGAAATTCGGAAGAAGATGGGAAGTTTAGTGGTCAAGGCCATACGAGAAGTTGGCTATCGAAACGTGGGGACGCTTGAATTTTTGATGGATGCCGACAAAAGTTTTTATTTTCTAGAAATGAATACGCGCGTTCAGGTGGAGCACCCGATCACCGAAGAAATCACGAATACGGATCTCGTTAAACTTCAGCTCTTGATCGCGAGCGGAGAAAAATTGCCCATGACCCAGGACGAAATCACATTTTCGGGCCATGCCATTGAGATGAGAATTAATGCCGAGGATCCCGAAAAATTTTATCCATCGGCGGGTCAAATATCGGCCTATCACACGCCCGGTGGGAAAGGAGTTCGGATTGAATCGGGGGTCTACGACGGGTTCACCGTGAGCCCCTATTACGATTCGTTGTTGGCGAAATTGATTGTAAAAGGAGCTTCCCGAGCAGAGGCCATTGTTCGAGCTGAAGCCGCACTCGATGAATTCCTAGTGGAAGGAATTCATACGAACATCCCCCTTCACCGTAAGATTTTATCGAATCAAGAGTTCCTAAATGGGAATACACATATTAGATTTATAGATAACATATTAAAATAAAATAGTTAATTTACGTAAAAATAAGGTACTTTTGTTACCTTTTCTTCCAGCATATAATAGACTGTTAAGCGGAATTCGGGTATTCGCCACGGTGACGTCTACCTGAAAACCGACCCTCTATGGCTTTTAACCGAAATAAGTCGTTAGCAAACGCGCAAAAAGCGCTGCAAAAAGGAAAAACGGCTGAAGCAATTAAGCTGTACCAAGAGGTCGTTGATAATGACCCCTCGGATGTCCGGACTCTTCTTAAAGTAGGTGATCTCCAAGCAAAAATCGGAAATGTCGGCGAAGCCAATGACACCTATCGTCGTGTGGCAGAGCACTACGCGAAAGACGGATTTTTTCTCAAAGCGGTTGCAGTTTTTAAACAAATTTTGAAACTCGACCCGGGGTTGATCTCCGTTTACATCCGACTCGCCGAACTCTATCAACAGCTCGGTCTGAATAGCGAAGCGATGAAACAGTACCAAACCGTCGTTCGCCATTATGAAAATCAGGGCCTGAAAAAGGAATCTCTCGACATCTTAAAAAAGATGGCAGAACTGGAGCCCGACAATATCGCCAGTCGAGTGAAACTGGCCGAATTGTATGCGAGGGAAGGGCATCAAAAAGAGGCGAAAGATCAATTTCAGGCGGTCATCACCGATTTAAAAAATAAGAATAATTTACAAGATCTCTCGCGAGTTTATGAGAAAGTCGAGGCTCTCAAGCTGGCGGAGGGTCCGCTGGCACTCGACCTGATTGAACTTTATTTAAAGACCTCCGAGCCCAAGAGAGCCCTGGAACGCCTCCAAGAACTTTTCAAGAATGACCCGAAGAACCCGCAAGTGTTGGAGCTCTTGGCTCGAACTTTTGCGGAATTACAGCAGCCGGAAAAAGCACGATCGGTATACAAGGAGCTGATCGGAATTCATGAGGCTTCCGGAAACTCGGGAGAGAAAGAAAAAATTTCGGCCCGCCTTCGT
Organism: uncultured bacterium; assembly: GCA_964397255.1. Classification (GTDB taxonomy): domain Bacteria; phylum Bdellovibrionota_G; class JALEGL01; order JALEGL01; family DATDPG01; genus CAYNHQ01. The sequence goes on along the minus strand of CAYNHQ010000003.1, from coordinate 208,571 downwards.
GCTTTGGGTGCTTCAGAAAGTGCGGCGGCACCTCTTACGGGAATGCCGAGCCCTTCGACCCCGGCCCCGAAAGTGGCTCCTTCCGCACGTCCGGTTTCAAGCGAAGGGATCGCAAAACAATTGGGCGAAGCTCAGGTTCTTCTTCAATACGGTCTTTTGGAGAAGGCGTGTGACCTGCTTTCCCGTATTGTTCTTTCGAATCCTTCTCATTCTCCATCGCGCGCCAAATTAATTGAAACTTTTCAATCGAAGGGAGACCCCATCGGCCTTGTGGACATTCTGACCAAGGCGGTGGCTATAGTGGAGGTGCAGGGAGACCGTGCCACTATTGATGCCATTCGCATCGAAATCGCCCAAGTCAGTGGTGGAAGTCCACCGGCGGCAAGTGAGACGGTAGTTCTTGAACCGGAAGTCGATTCTTCCGTAAGCGACGTTTCGATGGATGTCTCGGTTTCGGATGAGATCAGTCTTGAAATTGTAGACGACATGGTATCGCCCCCCGTGGCGCAAGAGGAAGTGGCAGCGCCAGCACCTGCGATGACCGCCGAGCCAATCGTCGAATCTGAAGCGGTCATTGATTTTGGGTTGGAATTTGAGCGTTCAGATTCAGAAGAGATGGCTCCAAGCCTAAATTTTGATGTTTCAGAAATCATCGAAGAGCCTCCCGCAAAAGAGGAAGAACTCTCCGCCGCGATAGTTGAGAAAGCCGCGCCTGAACCCGTGGCGGACATGATGGAAGAGGAGCCCTCCGCGCCGACGATTGATATTTCTCTTTTGGCACCGGAACCTGCTCCTGTGGAAATGCCCGCATCTGAAATCGCGCCAGAGGTTTTAGAAGAGAGCCGAGCGTTTCGCCGATCAGAAACTGACGAATTGGACCTTTTCTCCTCCGATATGGAGGAGGCTGAATATTTCGTTCAACAAGGTCTTCTGGATGAGGCGCGTGAAGTCTATGAAAATATTTTGCGGCAACAGTCGAGTTACGAACCCGCTCGATCTAAATTGGAGGAACTCACAGGAGTGGCTAAGCCGGCGGCCAAGAGTGCGAAGAAGCCGGCAAAATTGGCCACTGTCTCCCCGCCCAAACGAACAAAATCGACTGAACGCGTATTGAGAGAAGCGGCTGCCGCTTCTCAGCCGGAAGGGGAGGGGTTTTTCGATCTCTCCACCGAACTGCAGGAAGAAATTAGTGAGCTGGAACAGGGTCTGACTTCTGAGAAAAGCCCGGAGGAAGAAGAATATTTGAGCCCTGAAGAGGTCATTTCTGAATTTAAAAAGGGAGTGGCTCGTACGGTCGCAAAGGACGATTATCAGACACACTACAATCTCGGAATTGCGTATAAGGAAATGGGTCTTCTGGATGAGGCGATTCACGAATTTGATATCGCGGCACAAGACAAAAAAATTGCGATTGATTGCGCGTCAATGGTGGGACACTGCCTGGTGGGTAAACGAGAGTACGATACCGCCATCGATGTGTATCGCCGAGCCCTCGCGCGAGTATCGCCACAATCAGCGGAAGCTCTGGGTTTGAGTTATGAGCTAGCGGAAGCCTACATTGGGTATGGAAATCTAAGTGATGCCTACAAGTTGTTTGCGCGCATTCGGGACGCCGATCCGACATTTCGTGACGTTCGTCGGAGGGCTAAAGAGTTGGAGGCCGATTTGGGAAGTTCGGCACCGCCACCTTCCGCCCCCGAAAAGAGAGTGAAAGAAGCTGTTGTGGATATTTCGAAGAAGAAGACTAAAATCACATATATCTAATGAATTATCTCGGTTTTTACGGGTTGGATCAGGAGCCCTTTTCCAATGCGCCGGTCAATCGATTTTATTTTGATTCGAATCAGCACGCTCAGGCGTTGATTCGTCTTCGCCGAATTGTCGATCAAATGAAGGGATTGGCTGTTCTCATCGGCGGCATCGGAGCGGGGAAAACAACGCTCGCCCGAAAGCTTCTCGATTCTCTTCCAGAAGAGGAATACGAAGCCGCGTTACTGGTAATCATTCATTCCGGTATTACGGCGGAATGGTTACTCCGGCGAATCGCCCAACAACTGGGGGTGGCAAGCCCTGCACAGGAGAAATTGCAAGTCTTAAGTCAGCTCTATCGCCGCCTTCTTCAAATCGCCGAAGGGGGAAAGAAGGCGGTCGTGTTGATTGATGAAGCCCAGATGCTTCAGACTCGTGAAATCATGGAGGAGTTTCGAGGGCTGTTGAACTTGGAAATTCCGGAGAAGAAATTGATCACTTTCGTCTTTTTTGGTCTCCCCGAAATTGAAGCCAATTTAAGTCTGGATCCTCCTCTTGCCCAACGTGTCGCCATCAAATGCCATCTCGACGCGCTGGATCTGATCTCTTCTTCTCAGTACATCGAACATCGTCTGAAATTGGCGGGAGCGAAGCGTGCGATTTTCGAACCCGCTGCCCTTGAAGCGATTTATCACTATTCGCATGGTATCCCGAGGCTCATTAATACGCTGGCCGATAACGCGCTTTTTGAAGGCTCCATTTTGAAAGTTGAAAAAGTGGGTCGTGAAATCATCGAGAACATTGCGGTCGACCTCGGTCTTTCCGTCGCAAAGAAAAGGGAGCTTCACGTGGTAGAAGGAGAAACTCCGATGTTGATCCGCTCCGTAACCGCACAGGAAATCACATCGGCGCCGTCGGTTTCGTTGACTGAGGCGGTGGATGAACCGACCGCGGAACATCCGTTTGAGCGGTCCTCCAGTGATGAAACCGCGGATATCGACTCCATCCTCGCGGGGCTGGATGAGAAACTGTAAGCGCGTGTGATCCCCTATATTCAGATTCCTCCGTTAGCGATTTTTGGAACGACCATTTTTGCTTTCGAAGTTCTTTTGGCGCTGGCATTTCTGGTGGGCGCTCAGCTTTCCGCCCGCAGGGCTGTAAAAGTCGGCATTTCGCCGACGTATATTTATGATGGCGCCATTCTCACCGTCATCTTTGGTTTTTTCGGTGCGCATCTTCTGCATGTCCTCGCCTATGAACCCGAAGCACTTCGAAAAAGTATCTGGTCCATCTTCGACATCGGCGCGGGGCTCTCTTCCTTCGGAGGTTTTCTGGGGGGGGGAATCGCCGTAGCCATCTACCGGTATCGAAAAAAGATCCCCTATGACAAGATGGCCGATGTCGCGGCCTTTGGTGTTATTCCCGCTTTTTTTGTCGGTCGTATCGGCTGTGCCACGGCCCATGATCATCCCGGACGGTTAACCACATTCCCTTTAGCGGTCGCATTTCCAGGGGGAGCACGGCACGATCTGGGCCTTTATGAAACCATCCTTGCACTTGGGTTGACGCTTCTACTTTATCTCTATTTTGACCGAGTCAAGGATCTTCGAGACGGCCTCGCCTTTGCGTGGATGCTCATTCTATATGGTGTCGCCCGATTTTTTCTCGACTTTTTGCGGGCTACCGACGTTCCCAAATCCGACGCGCGGTATTTTGGTCTCACTCCAGCGCAATATTTTTCCGTCCTCTTTGTGGCGTTTGGAGTATATTCACTTTTTCGAATCATCCGTTTACCCCGTCGCGGTCCTTCTCTTTAGAAAGGGTCATTTACGAATCGGTTAGCCAAAGAGAAAAGCCCGTATCTTCTTCAACACGCCCACAATCCTGTCGATTGGTACCCCTGGGGAGAGGAGGCGTTTGAGAAGGCGAAGCGGGAAAACAAACCCATCCTTTTAAGCATCGGATATTCCACCTGTCACTGGTGCCACGTGATGGAACGAGAGTCATTTGAGGACGAAGAAATTGCCTCAGTCATGAATCAGTACTTTGTATCGATTAAGGTCGACCGCGAAGAGCGCCCAGATGTAGACGCCGTTTATATGGCCGTGGTTCAAACACTGACAGGAGAAGGAGGCTGGCCGATGACGGTTTTTTTAACCCCTGACCGTCGGCCGATTTTCGGCGGAACCTACTTTCCACCTCGTGAAGGCGTACGAGGCGCTCGAGTAGGATTTTTCACTCTCCTGCAACAAGTTCACCGCGCCTATGTCGAACAACCCGACAAGGTCGAGGAACAGGCGGCCATGATCTCAAGTGAAATGGCGCAAAACCAACGGCTTCCCCAAGGAGATGGAGTCTCCGGTTCGGCACCTCTTCACGCCGCGTTTGAAACGCTTCGCGATCACTATGATGCCGAGCATGGTGGATTCGGATTCGCTCCGAAATTTCCACGCCCCGTATCGCTCGAGTTTCTTCTCCATTATGGAAAACGATCGGGAAAGAAAGAGGCGACGGAGATGGTTCTTCAAACCCTTCACCATATGGCGCGCGGGGGGATGTACGATCAACTTGGGGGTGGGTTTCATCGCTACTCGGTGGATCGAGAGTGGCTCGTGCCTCACTTCGAAAAAATGCTTTACGATAATGCCCAGCTCGCGCTGGTTTATCTTGAGGCCTTCCAGATCACAAAGGACGACGAATTTCATCGGGTCGCTCGCGAAACGTTGGATTATCTCGACCGGGAGATGAGCGATTCCGCAGGCGGATTTTGGTCGGCTACAGACGCAGACAGCGAGGGCGAGGAAGGGAAATTCTTTGTCTGGCGTCAGGCGGACATCATTTCCGCATTCGGTGAAGAAGAAGGGAAACGCTTCTGTGAAATTTTTGATGTCACTTCGGGCGGGAATTTCAAGGGAAAAAATATTCTTCGTCTTCTTCGGCCGGAGGCCATGAAAGAGTCGGCCGAGGAGATCCTCTCTTGGCGGAAGAAACTGTACGACATACGAAAGAAAAGAACCCCTCCTCATACCGATGACAAAGTTCTTGCCGCCTGGAATGGTCTCGCTATAGCCGCCTTTGCCCGTGCCGGGTTTCAGTTAGACGAACCTCGGTACACGGCTCGGGCTGTGCGGGCGGCACACTTTGTTCTGGGAGCGATGCGCAAAGGTTCTCGCCTTTTGCGAAGTTACCGCGAGGGAGTGGCCCAGATTCCCGCGTATCTTGATGATTATGCTTTTTTCTCTCTGGGTCTCCTCGAACTTTTTGAAACCACGGGAGATGATCAATGGTTGACTCAAGCCCAGGCATGGATGGATGTTTTGTTAGAAGAATTTTGGGATGAAAAGGATGGTGGATTTTTTATGACATCCGGTAACCATGAGGCGCTCCTATTCCGGGAAAAACCCTATTATGATGGTGCCGAGCCGTCGGGGAACTCTGTCGCCGTCTGGAACCTTCTGCGCCTGGCTTCCTGGACCGGCATTCTTCGTTATGGGGTGTTTGCCGATCGAGCTTTGAAAACTTTCTCTCCTGTCCTATTGCGTCAGCCGGAAGCGGTCCCATTTTTATTAACCGCGCTCGATTATCGCCTGGATCGCCCCAAGGAAGTGGCGCTTATTCTGAGCGGAATTCCTGAGGCCGATCAAGATATGATGAACGTCCTTCGTACTTCCCATATCCCCAACCGAGTGGCAGTCATTGGTGCGGAACCCACCCTGGAGCGGCTCGAGAAAAAAGTGCCCTGGTTAAAGGATAAGAAGCGGGGAGGGGGAGGGCCCACCGCGTTTGTTTGTGAAAACCAGACCTGTGATCTTCCTACTTCCGACCCGGAAGTCTTTCGGGTACAACTCTTAAAAGGAACGCCGCTCCCTTGAACGACGACCGAAAAAAAGACTTTCTGTGGCTTGTGGTGATCGCTGTAGTCGGCCTACTGGATTCTGGATGGCTACTCTATCTTCATCTCACGTCAGGAACGTGTACGGCCGGCACTTTTTTTTCTTGTGCGGTCCTCTCTTCTGAATATGCGACCTGGCTGGATATTCCGATCCCGGTTTTCAGTGGGCTCCTCTACATCACGGTCCTAGCCATCTCTCTTTATTGTTATCGTTATCCGGATAAGGAGCTCCGTAGGGAAGTCTCCGGGCTCTACGTCATCTCTGGGTTGGCGCTACTTTCAACGATAGTTATGGCCACCCTTTCGTATATTGTTCTTCACAAATTCTGCCCGTTTTGTTTCATTCTTTACCTAATCAGTATCGGATTTTTTATCGTCGCGCGCAGACGATGGACCCGTCTTAAGGAACGAGGAATGACCCTCCTTTTGGCCGATTTTCAGTGGCTAATTCGAAGGCCCTTGGCCTGGGTAGCTGTTGCAGCAGTCGTAGCCATTCTCCATTCCCTGCAAGGGTTTTTTGCAGAAAGACCCCTTCTTTCAAGCATCACGGTTCCCATGCACGCCGAGGAGCTGCGATCGTCGGGACCAGCCACAGCGAAGTGGGTGTTTACGACTTTTAGCGATTTTCAATGCCCTTATTGCAAGGTCGCGGCGATGGCGATGCGCGATTTGGAACATGATTTGGGAAATCAAGTCCGAGTGGTTTACAAATTTTTTCCCTTGGATGCATCTTGCAATCCATCGGGTGGCCGGCATCCATTTTCATGTGCGGCCGCTAGAGCCGCATTTTGTGCCAGTCTTCAATATAAGTTTTGGCCCTATCATGATCTGTTGTTTACCAGCCAGGAAGATCTTCCGGGCTGGAAACTTCAGAATTTTGCATCGGAGATCGGGCTTGATACGAAGGCGTTCGGATCTTGCATGAACGATCATGCGTCAGAAAAGGCCGTAGCGGAAGACATCGCCGAAGGGATGTCTCTGGGTATTCAGGGAACTCCGGCGATCTTTATCAACGGCCGAAAATATTCGGGCACGATTAATGTTCCTGAAATTAAACAGGCCTTAACGGAGCCCTAGGTGATGGCTAGTACGGTTCTCGCGATCGAAGACAATCCCGATATTCTGGAAATCCTTCAATTCAATCTTTCAAGAGAAGGCTTTTCAGTTGTCAAAGCGATGGACGGTGACGAGGGGCTCAAACAAGCATTTCAAGTTCACCCCGATCTCATTCTTCTCGATCTCATGTTGCCTAAAAGGGATGGCATAGAGGTCTGCCGGCAACTTCGCGCCCGAAGCGATACAAAGGCCATCCCCATCATCATGTTGACGGCAAAGGGGGAAGAAAGTGACATTGTCCGCGGGCTTGAAGTCGGAGCCGACGACTATGTGACCAAACCTTTCAGCCCCAAGGAATTGGTCGCGCGCGTGAAGGCCGCCCTTCGTCGGGCGACCGCCCCATCCGCTTCCCCGAGTGAAGTGATCCGATTCAAAGAGTTGACGATAGACCTTTCGCGCCATGAGGTGACTTTAGGAAGTGAAATTCTTCGACTCACGCCGGCGGAATTTCGACTTTTGAAGGCGCTGGTGTCCGCTCGTGGCCGCGTTTTTACGAGAGATCAGTTAATCGAGAAAATTGGCGGCCCGGAAGTCGCGATTGTAGATCGGAATATCGACGTACATGTGTCTTCGCTTCGGAAAAAACTTAAGAATCTCGGAGACGACATTATGACGGTGCGTGGCGTCGGCTATCGAATCCGGGATTGACCTTGGGATCGGTCCTGGAGGAAGGGGAGCTGTCCCGAGCAATCGTGGCTGGAATGTCCGAAGGGGTATTGGTCGTCGATGCGTCGGAACGCATCCTCTTCGTCAATGAAAAAGTGAAAGAATACTTTCCCACGCTCGCGGCATCCGTGGTGGGGCGGCCATTGTTTGAAGCGGTTCGGATTCCGGGCATTCTTGATTTACTTTCCCACACACGCCAGACCGGTCAGAAGGAAAAGAAGGATGTAAGGCTTTATCACGCACGCGGAGAAGTCGTTTTGGAGGTTCAGTCGATTCCCTTTGTGCGAAAAAAACAAGAAGGAATTATGCTTCTCCTTCACGACATCACTGAGTTGAGCCGGCTCGAAGCGACACGAAAGGACTTCCTGGCAAACGCTTCCCATGAAATGCGGACACCTCTCGCCGCCATGAAGGGCTACGTCGAAACACTGCTGGATGGCGGGGTGAAAGAGGAAGAGACTCGGCTCCGATTTTTGCAAAAACTTCTGGAAAATGTGAATCGCCTAACCGCTCTTACCGACGATCTCTTAAGTATTTCGCGAATCGCGGCGAGCGTGGAGACTCCTTTTACAGAGGCTCTTTCGGCACAAAAAGTGTTGACGGAAAGCGCCGAACAATATCGTTCTCTCGCTGAGCGGAAAGGACTTACGATAAATTGCATGCCCTTGTCTGAGGATCTTTTCTTTCAGGGGAATCCTCGGGCCGTGTCCGAAATCCTCGACAATCTTGTGGACAACGCCATCAAGTATTCGAACAAAGGGGAAATCCGGCTTTCGGCGAAAGGGGATGGAAAGGAAATTCATTTAATGATCTCCGACCAGGGAATCGGGATCGTAAAATCGGAACAGGAACGGATTTTTGAAAGGTTTTATCGCGTGGATAAAGCGCATTCTCGATCCGTCGGAGGCACGGGCCTTGGGCTCTCCATCGTGAAGCATTTGACGGAGCAAATGAATGGAAGCATCCGTGTGGAGAGCGAACCCGGTGTGGGTAGCCGATTTATCGTTACACTTCCAAAGGCTTAGATCCCTTTAAACTTTCTTTACAACGGCCACGTATTCTCCGCCGACTCAATATCTAATTTTAAGGAGGATGAATGAAAACGATTTTATCGGTGTTCGCGATGTGGATGGTGGGAACGAGTCCCGTTTTTGCGGGAACTCAAAAACTATCTGGATCCGTTAAAATTGACGGTTCGAGTACGGTGTTCCCCATTTCCGAAGCCATGGCGGAAGAATTCCAAAAGGCGAACAAGGATGTTCGAGTGACCGTCGGAATCTCTGGTACCGGTGGTGGTTTTAAAAAATTTGTAGTTGGCGAGACCGATATTTCAGATGCGTCACGTCCGATCACTGAGTCCGAACGCGAAGCGGCCGCCAAGAATAAGATTGAGTACATCGAATTGCCCATCGCCTATGACGGTCTGTCGATCGTCGTCAATCCGAAAAATACCTTTGTCACCACGATGACGGTGGCAGAACTAAAGATGATTTGGGAACCGGGATCCAAAGTGAAAATGTGGAGCGACGTTCGCCCCGCTTGGCCGAAGGAAAAAATTAACCTCTACGGTCCGGGAGCTGACTCGGGAACATTCGATTATTTCACCGAAGCGATTGTCGGAAAGGCAAAAGCCATTCGTCCTGACTTTACAGCGAGCGAGGATGACAACACGCTGGTTCAAGGAGTCTCGGGCGATAAGAATGCGATGGGGTATTTCGGATATTCTTACTACGTCGAAAACAAAGATCGGTTGAAAAATGTGGGCGTGGATGGTGGAAAGGGCGCCGTATTTCCTTCTGAAGAGACCATTCGCACGGGGACGTACGCTCCTCTTTCACGACCCTTGTTTATCTATGTAAACAAAGGTTCTCTTTCGAAAACGGAGGTTAGTGCGTTCGTGGATTTCTACTTGCATCAGGCCGAGACCATGGTGCCTCAAGTAAAGTATGTACCTCTAACGAAAGCGGTTTACACGGCCGCTCAGGAGCGTTTCAAGGCTCGAAAAATTGGCACCATCTTTGGCACCCACCAGCTTTCGACAGGAATGGAAGACCTCCTCAAAATGGAGGCCAAGAAGTAACGGATGAGGAGGCCCAAAAGATGGGGAGAGGCTTTCATCAAGGCCTCTCTCTTTTTTTGCGCTTCGGTCTCCGTATTGACGACGTTCGGGATCATTTCCGTTCTGGCGTCAGAAAGCATCACGTTTTTTCGCGAGATACCCTTTCTGGATTTTGTGACGGGGACTACATGGGCGCCTCTTTTTGCGCCCCGTTCCTTTGGTGTGCTTCCACTGGTCTGCGGTACCTCTCTGGTCGCCGTGGGGGCCGGAATGGTCGCCATTCCTCTGGGTCTAGCGAGCGCGATTTATTTGAGTGAATACGCGTCGGATGGGACTCGGGCGATACTCAAGCCACTATTGGAAGTCCTCGCCGGAATTCCGACTGTCGTCTACGGGTATTTTGCATTGACCTTCGTGACGCCGATGTTGCGCTACCTTTATTCTTCGACGGAGGTGTTCAATGCGGCTTCCGCTTCGATCGTCGTAGGAATTATGATCCTTCCGATGATTGCTTCCATGTCGGACGATGCCATGCGTTCGGTTCCGAAAGGGCTTCGATACGCCGCCTATGCGGTCGGAGGAACGAAATTCGAGGTGTCGACGAGAATCGTGGTCCCTTCTGCGTTGTCCGGGATTATCGCCTCATTTGTTCTTTCGGTGTCACGGGCGATTGGCGAAACCATGGCCGTCGCCATCGCCGCGGGATCAACACCGAAACTGACGGTTAATTTCTTCGAGAGCATTCAAACGTTAACGGCGTACATTGTTGAAGTTAGTTTAGGAGATACTCCCGCCGGGTCGATTCAATACCAAACCATTTTCGCCGTGGGGCTCACCCTTTTTGCCATCACTTTCGCGATGAATATTTTCGCACAACGCCTCCTTCGCCGATTCAGGGAACAGTACGAATGAAAGACAACGTGGAACACTTCCAAAATACACTTCGTCGGCGCCGAAGGGTGGGAGCACTTGCCGGGTACATATTGGCGGGCGCTGCATTTTTGGGCGTATTGCTTTTGGGAATTCTCCTCTTCGATATCGTGAAAGATGGCCTAAGCCATGTCACCTATTCCTTTTTGACCAGCTTTCCCTCGCGATTCCCGGAAAAAGCGGGAATATGGGCCGCGCTCATCGGAACCATTTGGCTGCTTTTCTTGACGGCGCTTATTTCCCTGCCGGTGGGGATTGGGGCCGCCGTTTACTTGGAGGAATTCGCCCATAGGAATCGATTGAATCGATTCATTCAGCTCAACATTTCGAATTTGGCTGGTGTGCCGTCCATCGTCTACGGAATGCTCGGCCTAGTGGTTTTTGTCCGGGGATTATCGGTTGGAAGAAGTGTGCTTTCGGGCGCACTCACGATGTCTCTTCTCATCCTTCCCACGATCATCATCGCTGCTCAAGAGGCGTTGCGCGCGGTTCCTAATTCCATTCGCCTGGCGGCCTTTGCGCTGGGAGCGACACGATGGCAAACCGTGCGAGATCACATTCTGCCCTCGTCACTTCCGGGGGTGTTAACAGGTGTAATTCTATCGATGTCGCGGGCCATCGGCGAAACCGCACCGCTCATAATGATCGGCGCCCTGACGTATGTGGCCTTTACGCCCAAGAATCCGATGGATCCTTTCACCGCGCTACCCATACAAATTTTCAATTGGACGTCTCGGCCCCAGCATGCGTTTCAAGATATCGCCGCAGCGGGTATTCTGGTTCTCTTGGCGGTCTTGCTTGCCATGAACTCTCTGGCGATTTGGATGCGGCATCGTTATCAAAGGAAGATGAAATGGTAGCCGAACTGGCGGTATCCAGTTCAACCATTTTGGCTACCCGTGAATTGACCGTTTCGTACGGATCCCATCCCGCGGTCCGATCTGTTTCCTTGGAAATCGCGGCCCAAAAAATTACGGCGATCATCGGCCCAAGCGGTTGCGGAAAGAGCACTCTTCTTCGGGCCTTTAATCGAATGAACGAGTTTATTCCGGGTGTGAAGACTGAAGGTGAGATTTTATTTCATGGGAGGAATTTATATTCCAAGGAAGTGGATATCGTGGAGCTGCGACGCCGAATTGGAATGGTGTTTCAAAAGCCGAATCCCTTTCCGAAATCCATCTTTAATAATGTCGCTTGGGGTCCCCGCATCAATGGATATGGGGGAGATATGGAAGAACGCGTGGAAAAAGCGATCAAGAGGGCCGCTCTTTGGGACGAGGTGAAGGACAAGCTTCATCAAGACGGACTCTCGCTTTCCGGAGGGCAGCAACAGCGGTTGTGTATCGCCCGGGCCATCGCCATGGAGCCGGAAGTCATTTTAATGGACGAACCGTGCTCCGCGCTCGATCCTATATCCACCGCGAGAATCGAAGATCTTTTGTTGGAACTAAAAAAGCGCTACACGATCGTGATCGTGACGCATAATATGCAGCAGGCCGCTCGGGTGTCGGATGCGACGGCCTTTATGTACCAGGGCGGTTTGGTGGAATTTGGTGAGACGGGTACGATGTTTACGCGGCCTACACTCAAGCAAACGGAAGATTACGTGACAGGAAAATTTGGCTAATATTTAGTTATGGCGAAACACCTTCAACGAGAACTCGAAGAGTTAAAAAGAGAGATCCTCGCTCTGGGAGGCCTGGTGGAGGAGGCTGTGCAGAAATCCATCGTGGCATTCAATGAACGTCGTGACGATCTTGCTCGTAAAGTGGTTGAAGACGATGAGATCATCGATCAACGTGAGGTGGAGATCGAGGAAAACTGCTTGAAGGTCTTGGCCCTTCATCAACCGGTGGCCCAGGATCTCCGGTTTATTGCAGCGGTCATGAAGATCAACAATGATCTGGAGAGAATTGCCGACTATGCGGTCGCGATCGCCGAACGAACGAGCCACCTCGTCAAAGATACTCCGATTCGTATTCCCAACGGCTTATCGGAAATGGCGGAACTGGCCCGACGAATGGTCCGGGATGCCTTGGATGCGTTCGTAAAAGGAGATGTTCAACTCGCGAGAGGCATTTGCGCCCGGGACGATCAGGTGGATGGCCATAATCGCACCATCATCAAGGAACTTCGACGGATGATGCATGAAACTCCCGACATGATCGACCAAGCTCTTGACGTTTTTTCCACCACCCGGCGGCTCGAGAGAATCGCCGATATGGCGACGAACATCGCCCAAGATGTTGTCTATATGGTGGAAGGCGAAATCATTCGTCATCGCCCTCAAACTGAATCCCGATAATCTATCGGTGAAACTCGCCCATGATAGGATAGCGGGGTGAAGCCATTCTGGTTTTTTCTAATTGCCTTTTTTTTGATGGCGCCGAGCGCTGAAATTTCTCCAAAGGTCACCCTCTTTAGCCGCAGTTGTCAACCCGGTGAAGTCTTCCTTTTGGTTGTCGAGGGAGCACAGGGCAAACCGGAGGGAAAATTTCTAGAAGAAACTCTCGATTTCTTCCCGGGCTCATCGGGTGTCTGGCTTTCACTGGCTGCGATTGACCTGGAAGTAAAACCTGGGAAATACCCAGTAGAAGTCTCCGAAGCAAAATCCAAACTCGTTTGGAAAGAAGATGTTGATGTAGCCAAGAAGGAATTTGCCGAGCGGCATCTTAAGGTAGATAAAAAATTCACGGCTCCCACGAAAAAGGAGTTGGAACGAGCGGAAAAGGAGACCAAGGAAATTCTCGCCGTGTTTCACGAGCGAAGCAATGAGCGGCTTTTTCAGAAAAATTTTCAGTCTCCGATTTCCGGAACCACAGCCTCCCGTTTTGGCGAACGCAGCTTCTTTAATGATGAAGCCAAAAGCCCGCATTCGGGCGCCGACTTGAAAGCGGATGCCGGCGTCATTGTTCGGACGGCGGCGGAAGGAAAAGTCGTTTTGATTGGGGATTTCTTTTTCCCCGGAAAGACCGTCATTGTGGATCACGGCCATGGTCTTTTTACCGCCTACATGCATCTCTCCGAAATCTCAGTGAAGGTGGGAGATCGGCTATTGCGCGAGTCTGTGATTGGAAAGGTAGGAGCCACAGGTCGCGTGACGGGGCCGCATCTCCACTGGGCCATGAAGCTTTACGGCAAACGCGTGGATCCCTTCTCGATGGTCTCTCTGGATCTGGAAAAATGGCTTTATCCTTCCGCGACTCCAATTCCTACCGCACAGGCTACCCCGTGAATGGTTTCTCCCTGGTTGTCCCCTTTTATAATGAGGAAGAGGTTCTTGAGTCAACGCTGGAGAAAATCCATCAATTCTTACCCACATTAGGCCGGCCGTATGAATTGATTTTGGGGGACGATGGATCGAAAGATCGTAGCTCGACCATCGCAACAGCGTTTGCATCCAAGCATCCCGAGACGACTGTTTTACTTCGAAATGATCGAAACCGGGGCCGAGGATCGATTCTTACGAAAGCATTTAGCTTGGTTAAGATGCCGATCGTCGCGTACATCGATGCGGATCTTGAAATCAGTCTTCGCCACCTTCCTACACTATTAAAGCATTTGGATAATCCAAAGATCCAGATTGTGACGGGAACGAAGCTGCGCGCGCCACAACCGCTCAACCGTGCACGCCACAGGCAATTGGCGAGCATCGTATTTAATTTCCTGATTCATCAGCTTCTTCATTCGCCCGTGAGTGATCACCAATGTGGCCTAAAGGGTTTCCAACGCGCCGCGATTCAAACGATTTTAAAAGATGTTCGTGAAGAAGGATGGGCCTGGGACACCGAAGTTCTGCTTCTAGCCCAAAAAAAAGGATTTTGCGTGGAAGAATTCACCGTAGAATTGGAGAGCCGCAGACGGAGCAAAGTTCCCTTTTTTCGCACCATTTGGATGTTTAGCCGGAAAATCCTTGAGTTTCGCAAGCGAGGGCTAGCTCTGTGAAGAGCCGGTGGGTGCTTTTTTTTCTCCTTCTCTTGGTTCTTATTATCCATCGGAATGCGTTTCACAATGGTTTTTATTGGGATGATCGGCCATTGATCGTCGAGGGAAAGCGCGTTCAAAATTGGAGCGATCTCCCTGATTTGTTTACACATGAACTTTGGTACAACGTTGACCTCGGAAAGCGTGCCCCTTCGGTTAGGGTCGACACGTATCGCCCGATGCTCACTGCCTCTTTTCTCATTGATCGAAAAATCTGGGGTGAAGCGCCTTTGGGCTACCACATGACGAATCTTTTGATTCACATAGCGAACACGGTGCTGTTGTTTGCACTTCTCTCATTATATATACCTGAGGGTGTTGCATTTGGCTCAGCGGCGCTCTTTGCTCTTCATCCCATGACGACGGAATGCATTCAGTACATTTCCGCCCGCTCGGATTCTCTGGCGATCTTCTTTGTCTTGCTTGCGCTGTGGCTGGGTCTTCATAAATCCGAAGTCACTTGGAAGAGCGCTGTAGGAATGGGGCTCTCATTTTTATTTGGCGTATTTGTGAAGGAAACGGCATTGATTTTCCCTGTTGTTTGGGCTGCTTCTTCTGCTTTTCGTTCTCCTTCGAAGAGGACCTGGATTCGGTCACTGATGACGATAGGCGGAAGTCTCCTTCTCTACGCAACTCTTCGGCTCAATGCACTTCGATCTCCCAAGGTGGTTTATGATAAAACGCAACTCATCGAACAATTTCTCGGTTTTTCGCGGTGGGTGGGGCAGTTTTTTTTCTCCATATTTTCTACAACGAACAATATGCCCATGCAGGAATTTGCGCGCACACGGGCTCCGGGAACTGCGCTAGATTGGATTTGCGCCATTCTTTTTATTAGTTCTTTTTTTGGGCTGATCTATCTCTTTTCGAAAAGGCGATGGAAAATATTGATTCCTATTCTTTGGATCGTTTTGACTCTGGTGCCACCATTCTTTGCGACAAGTCTAACGGAGGTATTAAATCCACGGTATTTGTATGCCCCTCTGATGGGCGCGAGTGTTCTTGTGGTTCTTGCCATTGCCCGATGTGGCAGACAGATTGGAGGAATTGCTCTCGCGGTTCTTGTGGGGATTCTCACACTTCGGACGGCTCAGACCGCTCCGCGATATCGATCGGAAGAGATATTTTATCGTGAGATTCTGCGAGATCAGCCTCACCACGTGGAAGCGGAATACAATCTCGCCAATGTCCTTGCGCGCGAAGAAAGATACGCTGAAGCCATCGATCGGTATCAAGAAATTCTTTTACATGAACCTCATCACCGTTCGGCACTGAACAACCTCGGTCTTCGATGGCTACAGGTAGGAAACGCCGTAGAGGCCGAGCGGATGCTTGCCTTATTAAATACGCTTCCACCCAAAGAGGCGCGGTATGAATATAATTGGGCGCTCGTGCTTCTAGCGACAGGCCAAAAAAAGAAAGCCGTAGAGCAGCTTCATCTCGCCATTGCGCTTGATGCCACGTATCAGCCGGCGAAGGATAAGTTACGGGAAATTGAATCGAGATAATGAATTCCATTCAGACTCCGCGGCGCCTTCATTTGCTCCTCTTTAGTTTGCTGGTCTTGTCGGCTTTTTGTTTCCATATTTCCGCGTTGAAAAATGAATTTATTGTGGACGATCGGCAGCTGATTGTAGAAGGAAAGATCCCTCATTCTTGGCAGGCACTTTCCGATATTTTTCGACATAGCATGTGGTATGCCGTCGACTCCGGGGAACTATCGAAGCATGCGCCTCTTGATACGTATCGTCCGATACCCAATGTCACTTTTGTTATCGATCGCTTGTTATGGGGAGATGAGTCTAAAGGATTTCATTTCACTAATCTCTGGATTCATTCCCTCTGTGTGGGCATTTTGTTTCTCACGCTTTCTCATTTCGTTTCATCCTCCGTGGCGTTTTTTGTGTCGATTCTATTTGCCATACATCCTCAGACGGTCGAGCCTGCGCAATATGTATCTGCTCGAACTGATTCGTTAGCAGCGTTGATGGTGTTGTTTTCCTTTTATGGTCTAGTGCGGCGGAAAAACCCTACTGCATGGGCTTTGGCAAGTGCAAGCCTCTTCTATTTTTGTGCCCTCTTGTCGAAGGAAGTCGCTCTCATGTTCGGAGCATCTGTTCCCTTTATTTGTTACACCATGAACGAAGACCGGAAAGGATTTTTTTGGAAATGCAGCCTGACGTATTTTGTTCCCACCGTCCTATTTTTTTGCCTTCGAGGAATGTTCCTGAATAGTTCAAAAGTGTTTCTTGACGCGAACCATGCCATGGAAGTAATGGCGAACCATTTTGGATATTTTATTTATTTTGTCCGTTCAGTCCTTCTCCCGATTCCAAGTTCCCCCTCGGATTCTTTTCCCATTTTTCATTCACCGATTACAGCGAACGGAATGGTCTGTTCAGGTCTAAGTGTTCTGGGTGCAGTATTCCTTTTCCTCCTGACCATTCGTAAACATTCTAGAGCATCGAGTTTCCTTCTGTGGTCCGCTGCGGCGTTGCTTCCTCCCTTAATCGCGATCACGGTTACCGAGCTTCACGGTCCAAGATATTTTTATACTCCATTTATTGCGGGATCATTCGCGGCTGCATTGGGTATAGAGTCCCTCAAGGATAGTTTAGGGCCACGACTCTGGTGGTGGGTTACTGCGACTTGCGTGATTACTTTTGGTATCGGTGGATTATTCTCCATGCCGACGTATCGAGACAATGTTGCCTATTATTCGGCGATATCTTCCGCACATCCTGAACTCCAAATGCCACACTATAATTTGGGCCGCGCGTATGCTCTCAAAGGATATTGGTCGGAGGCGGAGCAAGAGTTTCGAAAATCGGTGGAAATCAACAAAAACAACCTTTCCGCAGTTAACAATTTAGCGGTCTCCTTGCTAAACCAGAGGAAACTCGAGGAAGCTCAGATCTTATCATCCAGCCTCGCTCAGCGCGAGCCTCAAAATGTGCGCTATCTATTTAACTATGGCGTAACTCTCTTTGCCTTGGGGAAAACTTCGGAAGCAAAAGAGGTGTTAGCACGCGCCTACAAAATTGACCCTTTTTATCCCCCTCTTCTTGAGTGGAAAGCACGACATCCAACTAAGTAAGTATAGTCCTTTACCCTTGGTAGTGGGTAACAGATAAAAAAGCGAAGCATCCAGCACGTATTCACTCCCATCGATGCGTCAAAAAAGTAGAAAGTATCTTCGAGGCTAGGTTAATGTTGGATCGCTTGTCGGTTCCACACATTTCAAAACGATTTCTCGGTTTTGCGTTAATCATCGGAATTCCGTCCATTCTGTTTGCGTCGAACCTGTTTTCGCAGTGGGCGGCAGATGATTTCGATCAAGTAAGAGACAATCCCTACATCAGATCGGTTACGAATATTCCGAGATTCTTTCGCACCGATTTTCAACAATCTTTGGGACATGCGCCATACACTTCGGGTACATACCGACCTCTCACGCTGACGTCCTATGTCTTGGATCATGCCCTTTTCGGCGGAGATGCGGTTGGATTTCATCTTATGAATAATGTTCTGCACCTGCTGACGGCGATCTTCGTTTTTCTTATGTTCGATCGAATTCTTGGATTCGGTTTTGCCCTCTCGTTGACCATTTTATTTTCAATTCATCCGATGGTCGTAGAACCGGTCGCTTACATAGGTGCGCGGGCCGACCTTTTGGCCGGCCTTTTTTCGATCGCAAACGCCTATTTTCTTATCCGAACCCTGGAATCAACGGTGTCGAAATTCAATCTGATTTTCTTCGTTCTTACCGCGATTCTAGGTCTCTTTTCAAAGGAAAGTGTTCTTCCGGTTCTTATCGCAACATGTGGCACCGGGTTGATCGTTTATATGAAAGAATCATGTTACCGTCTACGGGCTCTCACGCTATTTTTCGCGACATCTGTGCTTGCAGCTGGCTTTCTCGCAGTCCGTCGGATAGTTTTAGGAAGACTCGGTGGCATGGTCGGTCTGTTCGTCTTTCCAAATCTGTCTAAATTAGCTTCGCATTTTTTCGAACTCTTTTTCGTTCCCACGCTGACCGATTTTTGGGCGGTGCAAAAAAACTCTGCCGGCCACATTTTGGTTCTGATCGGCGTGTCGATCATCGTCGTCACAGGGGTGATCTACATTTTTTGCCGTCAGAGGACACTCCCTTTCCTACTCGGCTTGAGCCTATTCCTGACGCCGCTGATCCCCGTCTCTTTAGGTTGGCAAAGTTTGGAAGTCCTCCCGGACCGATACTTTTACGTCCCTTTGGTCGGGTTTTGTCTCTTATGTGGCTCGACGCTCAAGGAGATGCCGGAAGGGTTTCGACAAGCCGACATTCTTCGTGGCCATCGCACCCTCTTTCTCTCCACGCTTGTCGCCTATCTGTCTTTCCTGGCATTTCTCTCCTTGAATCGAACTTTCACGTGGAGGGATGACTACGCGTTAGCCAATGCATCCCTTACTCTCAATCCGGCCAACGACAACGCTACCCTTTGGCTCGCAAAGGCCTGCCGGAGAGACCGAAACTTATCTTGCGAGATCCGATACCTTCGAGAGACTTTGGCCATCAAACCCGATCATCTTCAGGCGCTCAACGGGTTGGCCGTGAGGCAAATTGAAGTAGGCCAACTCGCTCAGGCGAGAGATCTTCTGGTTCGCGCCTGGATCGTAGATAAGACCCATGCCGCCACTGCCTACAACATCGCATATCTTTTTGAAGTCCAAGGAAAACCCAATAAAGCGTTTGCATGGTATCAGAAAGCGCTTACCCTCAATCCTGAATCGTCGCTCACCCAATCTGCGATCGAGCGGCCTGGCAAAAAAGATAAAAATTAATTATGACCTGATCCTTTCGAGAGCCGAGCCCCAC
Organism: uncultured bacterium; assembly: GCA_964397255.1. Lineage (GTDB taxonomy): Bacteria > Bdellovibrionota_G > JALEGL01 > JALEGL01 > DATDPG01 > CAYNHQ01. The sequence continues at coordinate 189,320 of CAYNHQ010000003.1, read as the reverse complement.
TTGAGCGGGTTCTCTCACCCTGTCTCCGGTATAAAGTGTCCGGTATATACCCAGAAGCTAATGGAGCGGGAGACGGGGATCGAACCCGCGACGTCCAGCTTGGGAAGCTGGCATTCTACCGCTGAATTACTCCCGCTTGAGATTGTTTTCCTATCACTGATTGAGCCGCGAGGCTAGAACCTTCCCGGGCTAGTTTGTTTTCAGGATCGATCTGAAGAGCTCGCCGAAAGGCCGTTTTGGCCTCGTCGAATTTTTCTAAACGGCCGAAAGCGGAACCGAGGTTGTTCCAAGCCTGGACATCGTTCGGATCTAAATCGACCGCACGCTGAAGGTGAGGTAACGCCTCTTTGGGGTTTCCTCGCTCCAGCCAAATGTATCCAAGCGCTCCTGAGCAATAAGAATGATCGGGTGTTATACCGAGGCATTTCTCAAGATGAGCCTTTGCCTCTTCCAGCTTTTGATCGGAAATCAGAAACAGAGCTGTTCGATATTCGCGCTCGGACCGGTCGACTTCGTAAAGTGGTAAAAGCGAAATAGTGAGACCGAATCCACCGAACAATGTTCCCAGGATGAGGCGACGACGATCCTGTCTCAGTTCGTAGAGTCGCAAGCCGCCATACGCCGCCAAAATGGTTAACGGAGGAACGAGATCCATTCGATATCGAGAGTTGGTATGAAAAACGATAAGACTTACAAATTGAATCAAAAGGAATCCAATGACGAGAATTACATTCCTATTCCATGGCATAAACGCAAATGAAATGACGGCAAATGCAAAAATGAAGGCAAAAGAGAGAGGATTCCATCGCAAAAATCGACTCTCCTCTCGAAACGTCGCGTGATCGTAGTTATCCGGGATTTCGGTGTTACTTACCGTCAGGAGTCCTTTGCGTAGCCAACCATGCAATGCATTCACGGGCTGACTTCGGAAATATTTCATCCCTTCCTCCCACCAGAAATGAGAAGACTCGGATGGCAAAAGTCTTTTGCCGGAGATTTCCTCCGACCTACGCTGAAAATCTAAGGCCTCGAATTCCGGAGATCGCCGAAGCCCCATTTCTTTGGGTCGACGATCGGTACCATCCGCCGATGGATTATTCCCCACGTAAAAATTGGCCCCGCTCTGATTTGTAATGAGAACCCAATCGTGAGCACTGAGATAATTATGCGCGGTGATTGGAGCAATGGCCGTCGCCGCACCCAAGAGCAAAGGCAGTAAAAACCATTTCGTTTTTTTGGCCAGCCAAAAAAGAGTGAAGAGAAGAAAGAGAAGATAGGTTTCACGAACAAGAATCGCTAATCCAAACAGGACTCCCACACCGAAATACTCCAATGTCCTCGGTTTTTTTGAATCGAGATAAAGTGTAGCGGCAAGAAGAGATGTTCCCAGGAAGACTGAAAGGGTCGTTTTTTCAAACACCTGATCGAAGGGAATCAACACCGGGTAAATCGCCATTCCAAATGCTGCGATCCAAGCCGTTCGGAGAGTAAAAATCCGAAGCGCAATGAAATATGTCAAAACCGAGGCCAATGCTCCGATCACGTTTTGAACGAAAATCCATGCGATGGGATAAATGCCGACGACGGAAAAAAACCCGGCCACAAGTATCGGATAGCCGGGTGCCTGGTGAAACACGCTTTCTCCCAGGCTTCCGGTGGTGGCTATCCGAATCGCCCAATCCAGGTAACTTTTGGCATCTAGGACGGGAGTTAGAAGATAGGAATGTGGTGCCATTTCCAGTCGGAAAAGAAGACGGCTAAAAAGCGCGATGACGAATATGGTTATAATGCGCTGAATATGATGGTTCGCCTCTTTCGAACTCACGGCAGGACAATTATAGCTACGATTCTCTTCTTAATCGCTCTTTTTGCGCGCCTATACAGGTTAGGAAAGCCTTCTTTATGGTTCGACGAGTTGGTGTTCATGGAAAATGGGAAATATCCGTGGTCGTACCTTTTCCCGGTCATGATGTGGAGAAATTCGAATCCCCCGCTATTTACCTCGCTTATGAAGATTTGGATGGAGGTATTTGGCGATTCGGAAGTTCAAGTTCGAATGCTTGCCGTTCTTCTTGGAACTCTCGCCGTGGTTGTTGCATATATAGAGACGTCAAAGTATGGAACCAAGTTTTCCACTATTCTTTTTGCGTTGCTTTTCGCTCTTCATCCCTTTGCGATTTATTATTCGCAGGAGGCGGGGGTTTACGCCCTTCTTCTACTTTTCTCGACAGTAAGCCTCCTTTTGTTTGCCTCTTGGGTAAGGGAGAATGATGGAGGATATCCACTTCCAGCGTTTTTACTTGTATCAGCTGCGCTACTTTATACGCATTACTATGGTGCGATTATCATCGTCTTTGAAAATCTCATTTATTTCTTTTTTGTGAATGGAGGAAATGGAAACCGAGACACTAAATGGTGGAAAGGTCAATTAATCCTTCTCGTATGCTACGCCATCTGGTTCCCGTCGGCGATCTGGCACCTTTTTTATCTGCCTCAAGGGCATCTTCAAGGAAATATCGAGTGGTGGCCGTTAGTTCAGAAACTTCTCTTCGGTATTCCGCTGGGTATTGCTGTTGTGAAAACACGACACTTTTTTAGGATTCAACAACTCATTCTTTATTTCATTGGGGTAAGCTTGCTACTTCTGAGTTATTTCCCTTTGCATAACTGGAGGGAGGGAGGCTTGAAAGGGCCAATCAGTTGGGAGACCCTGACATTAAAGGCATTCATTCTTTACTCCATTCTCTTTGCCGTTATTGTGTTTCTATCTAACGTAAATAGCTTCTCCTCGTGGAGAAATAAGATTCAAGTGCAATCGATTTACGTTTTATCAATACTCTTCGTATTATTTTACATCGGAGTGATTGAAATCGTGGGCCTACTTCTTCGACCCATCTATTCACTTCACTCCATGATTCCAATCGTTCCATTTGTCTTGCTACTTTTGGTAGGTCTTGCTGAAAAAATATCGCACAGGTCGCTAAAAATAGCATTTGCTCTTTGCATGATCGCTGTCGAGGCGTTCGCATTTCCGTCGGCGTATCGTTTTTTTCCTCGTCCGGATTATCGTGGAATCGCTCATCAAATTGAAAGTGCATTCCCTAATCCGTCCGAGCGGCCGCTCATTGTCTCTTTTTCGACGGATATGGAACTTCCCGTTCGCTACTACATTCGTACATTCCAAAAACTCTATTGTCAGGAGGATTGTGTTTCGAAAACGAGGGACGCCAAGAGTACTCTTTGGATCTGGCATACCGACCCGCAATTTGTGGAGGACGCAAGAAATATGCATTTACTCGTTGAAGCTCGCGCGAAGAGAATCGTGTCCCAAAGATTCTCGGCGGATGGGATCGAAGCGGTTTTGCTCCGTTAATGTGTGGATTTGGCTTCAATCCAGCCCGCAATTTCATGCGTTCTTTTGCGATGGGGCGATAGGTGTAAAGCCGCGTCGATCTCTTGTTTCGCGCGAGCCATTTCGTTTGAAAAATAGTAGGAAAGTGCGAGGTCCTCTCTTGATTCGACATCCCCTGGTTCGATCTCTACCGCGCGCTCAAATAACCTGCGCGCTCCTTCTTTATCGCCGCTTATCAACATGCATTTGGCGATCGGTCGAAGAGCACGTCCGTAAGTAGGGCGTAAGCGAAGAGCCTCCATTAAATGCTGGGTAGCTGCGGTACAGTCACGATGATCGAAAAGAGTCACTCCCGCATTGTACTGAAATTTGGGATTAGTCGGTTGCTCTTCTGCCATCGCCGTCCAGAGAGTGATCGGGGATCGAAAAAACGTCGCATATGAAAAGGCCACAAATCCCAAGAGTAGGAGGATGAAACTTCCGGCTAGTTGTAATGCTTCCTTTTGAAGGGCGCGATGGAGGACCAGGGCGACCGCAACAAAGAAAAAAGCGCTGGGAAGGTAGAGAAATCGTTCCGCGAAGATATCCCGAAAGGGAATGATGTGCGCGACGGGTAAAAGGGAAACATAAAACCCGATAATGGCAATCATCATGGCGGGCCATCTTCGCCGGCAACTATATGCATATATAAAGAGCAGAATGTGAATCCCGTAGGAAACCATGGCTTCCAGTTCGAATGGATCGCCTCGGATGGAATAATCGGAGTAATCAACACGGAGATGGGTGGGGAAAACCAAAAGCCAAAGATAATCCTTAAAAATGCGAGCAATGGTGGGGGTTAAAATATGCGCGGATCGGTCGGTAAAGAACGATTCAGATACCGATGAGCCGAAACTGCCAATCGCATACCATCGCATAAACACATAGACCGCGAACGCCGCCAAACTGGCGATGGTTTTTCTGAAAAGGAACGCTTCTTCCTTCCATCCCAGTTTCTTTGAGAACCAAAGAAAGAGGGGAAATAAAACGACGATAAAAGCGGCTGATTCTTTTGAGAGAAATGCGCAGAGAAAAAGAAGGGCGCTGCCCCACGATAAGGAGACGAGCCACCCAGAGAGAAGAAAAATGCCAGCAAGTAGATCGGATCGATTAACGATAAAAGCGACGGCGTCGACATGTACGGGATGTACGGCGAAAAGGAGGGGAGGGAACAGGGATAAAAACGAATCTCCCCAATAGCGGCACAGAACTTTGTAAAAAAGCAAAGATACCAAACCGTGTAAAATGAGGTTTACCAAGTGATATGTCCAAGCCTGATGTCCCAAGATCCATTGATCGGCCGAGATGCTGAGCATGAGGAAGGGGCGGTAGATTTTGTCACCCCAAACGTCCCGGAAAAAATCGCCGGTAAAAAATCGTGGAATTCCCTGAAGAGTACCGATCCACAGATTTTTTCCCACCAACCCCACATCGTCGTATTGGTAGGTGGAATGAATGGTGGGAGAGAGGACCAGAAGGGCCGCAAAAAATACGGAAAGAGAAAAGATTCGATTCTTCATGAAAAAAATTGAGTTCGGAGGATGGCCCAGAGAACAGTAAACCCATCCGTCCAGCGGATCTTCTTTCCTTCCGCATAGGTTCTTCCAGCGTAGGAAACGGGGACTTCGTAGATTCGGCATTTCAACTTTGCAAATCGGACTGTGATCTCAGGGTCGAAACCAAATCGGTCAGACGTGAGCTTAATTTTTCGAGCCACATCGCTCGTAAACGCTTTGTAACAGGTTTCAATATCGCTTAAGTTGAGGTTTGTTAGAGCGTTGGAAACGGTGGTCAAAAATTTGTTGGCCACATAATGCCAAAAGAAAAGAACGCGGTGCGACCCTCCCAAGAATCGAGACCCGTAAACGACATCGGCTTTCCCCTCGAGAATAGGTCGAAGAAGAAGTGGATAGTCGGCAGGATCGTATTCCAGATCGGCGTCCTGGATGATGACGACATTGCCCGCGATCTTTTCAAGAGCGGTACGAATCGCTGCGCCTTTCCCCTGGTTTTTTACGTGCTCGATATATCGAACCTCCGGAAACTTCTTGGCTAGCTCCTGAAGACGTTCGCGGGTTCCGTCGGTGGATCCATCATCCACAATGAGAAGCTCTTTTGGATAGGGGGATTCGCGCACTCGTCGAACGAGTTCATCGATCGTTTTTCGTTCGTTAAATACTGGAACAATTACGCTAAGTTTTTGTAACGAAACCGACACCTTATGAGCCTAAAGCAGGATTGAAAAAGGCGCAAAACCTTTGCATACCATTCACTTGACCAAAGAGAATTCCCTCAGCATCATCCGCGCCCGAATGACCCAGTTCTATGGCTACGTTTTATTCTTAGGCGCAATTGCCGGGTTTACGATCTACATCGGACTTCCCATCGCGCGTCTTCAGCCGCCCGCTCGGATTCGTGCCTTACTGAATGCCGTGTCCATCGGTGTCCTTCTCTTTCTCTTCGTGGAAATCGCCTATCAATTAATGGAGAGCGTGGAGGAATCCCTCAAGCTCTCTGCGCTTCATTTGGGGTCAAGTCAGGATACACTTTGGAACATATTCCTTTTCGTAGGAGCTTTTTCTGTCTCAATTTTTTCGTTGGTTCTTTTCGAACTTCGATTTCTTCGCAGGAAAGAAAAAGCAGCCGGTGGGAGCAACCCAAGACGCGTGGCGTTGATGATTGCCATCGGGATCGGTCTTCACAATTTCAGTGAAGGATTGGTGATCGGACAGTCGTTTGTGTCCGGAGCCCTCTCGCTGGGTTATTTGTTGGTAATTGGTTTTGCCCTGCACAATGCCACGGAGGGTTTTGGGATCGCCGGTCCTTTGACGGGGCAGGAACCATCCGTTCGGTATCTTGGCCTCATGGGATTGATCGGTGGAGGCCCCACATTTCTGGGGACGCTCCTAGGTGTGAGTGTCCATTCCCCTGACTTGGAAATTCTCTTTCAAGCTCTAGCGGCGGGTTCCATTCTGTACGTGATCGGAGAGCTGATGCATTTGGGGCGAATGAAAGGGGAGCATCTTTGGGCGACCACGGGATTGGTGACGGGTTTTTTTATCGCTTTTGCATCCGAACTAGCGATTGAAAGCGCGATGATGAAAGACTTCGAAAAAGTCGATCTTGCGCACACGGTTTCACTCTCGATGGAAGGCTACTCTTTTGTTCCGAACCATTTTTCAATCTCGTCCTCCTCGGTTACGAAAGTGGTGGTCCAAAATAAGGCCGATGTCGATCATGAAATTGAGATTATCGGAATGGGGAAAGGAATTGAGGCAGTGGTTCCAGCGGGAGGCTCCACCGCCATTCTCCTCCACCCGCGGGGTCCCGGGCGAGTGGCGATGATCTGCGATATGCCGGGGCATTTGGCCCGCGGAATGTTTGGAACGATCGACGTCCTCCCTTGACAGGAAACCGCGAAGAAGGTTACTAACACCCCGAAGTCTTACGGAAATTCAGTACCCGTGAAGTCTGAGAGCCGTGAGCGCAAGGTGCTTACGGCTTTTTTTTAATCTCGGCCAGTGTGGTTCGAGGAGCGAATGGAAGCGGCTTACAGCTTCGCTGAAATGAAATAAAGAGGTTGAAGTGAATATGGAACAAGGAACAGTGAAGTGGTTTAACAATAGCAAAGGCTACGGCTTTATTAAGCAGGAGAATGGGAAAGATATTTTCGTCCATCACACTGCGATCACGGCCGATGGATTTCGCTCGTTAAACGAAGGCGATCGGGTGGAGTTTGATGTAACCGAAGGCCCTAAAGGTCTACAAGCGTCGAACGTCCGTAAGATCTAAAGTTTATTCACACTGTTGGCGTCGGCGAAATGCCGACGCCAACAATAAATTCCAAACAATTCAAGCAGTTTGCCGCGTCTCTTCGGTTGCCACTTGCGGGAGAGCATGCGAGGATATAGGCACGCCTTGACGAAGAAACGTACGGCTATAGTCTTGTTTTTGTTCGCTCTTTTGATCGGAGGAGGAATCCTTTGGGGTCGTCCTTTTCTGGATGTGGTTCTGCGCGATCTTTTGATCAATCAACTATCCCAGCGTCTTCAGGCAACGGTTTCCATCGGCACATTTAGTCTTTCCATTCTCCCACCGCGGATGGAAGCGGAAGGAATTGAAATCAAACGATCCTCGGGGCCACTCCGCTACATCGGAGTGGGGCGCGCGACCATCGTTCCGGGAGCGGGCCCGATCTTTTTGGGAAAAATTGTAATTCGCCAGGTGGAAATTGAACGACCGCAGCTTCGTTTCGATTTGACCGATGCCACCATGCCGGCTCCGTCCAACGAGGGAAAATTTCATTTGCCGACACTTAAAGACCTCCTTCGTGTGGATATCGAGAACGTCACTGTTCATTCCGCGAAGCTTTCGCTCAAATTGCCGGGACAAGATATTCGAGTTTTGGTCGATACCGGACAGGCCGGATTTAAAGGCGGCGTGGGGGGTGAGCTGTGGTCATGGAATGCTTCGGGAGAAATCCGGCGCGGGTCCAATACACTTCGATTGGATCAAGTCTCGATCCTAGCGGAAAGAGAAGGCTCCAGGATTCGACTTAAAAAGTTTGATGCGGAGGGTTTAGGCACGTCCGTACATATCGAAGGAGATGCTTATCCCCAAGCGGATCTATTCATGCAGGTCCGGGGAGAATTGGAACCGGTGGAAGCTGCCCTTCGAAGCCTTGGTGTTTTTTCCAAACCCATGGGCGCGAAAGGAAAGGTGCGTGCCGAAGGCCGTGTAAAAGGCAACTGGCCCGATGTAAAGTGGTCCGGGGAATTCCGAGGAATTGATTTAGAGCTTCTACATCGCAAAATTATCGCACTCTCTTTTTCATTCCGACTTCGCCGCGAAAAACTGGAAGCTGCATCGGGCGAGATTAATGTCGATGGCACTCCGGGCCGGTTCACCGTAGGAGAAATCGCACCAGGCTATCCAGGGGTATTTTCGATTCAAGCCAATGATGTTTCCTATGCCGCGATCCAGCGGACGATTGATCCCACACTCACCTCTAGTCTCAGTGGGAACGTCAATATCAATGTAAGCGGCCGCATCGGATTTTCACCACTTTTTTTGGTGGGGGAAGCGAAGGTAACAGCCCCCCTGATTCATCTCGACCTGGCTGAAGCTGTGCGCCCATATCTTCCTTTCGAATTTCATGAAGTGGAAGTGAATGCGAAATACCATGTCACACCCTCGCTTGAATTTCTCATCGACGAATGCAGCGCCAAGGCGAATGGGTTAGAGGGAACGTATTCTCTGTCCGTTCAAAAAGGCCCGACGGTTTCGATGAAGTGGACGGCGAATATTCGAGATCTCTCGCAAGTCTTTTCACCCAATGCGCATTTTCGCGGTTCAGCGACTTTGGGAGGAGGGGCGAATTACAACAAATATCCCTACAATGTTTTACTGAAATTGGCCGCTCAGAATTTTCAAGTGGGTGACCGGTTACCTGCTTCATTGAGTGGAGATATTTTGGTCGATCGGGAGAGAATGGAGCTTCGCCAATTTCGGATGAAGCAAGGACACAGTACGATGATGGTTGAATCGACGATTCCTCGCGATTCGGCTGAAACGAAGGATGGTTTCTCCGTTCGGGTAGATGCCAAAGACTTTGATCTGGGATGGCTATCGGATCTGGCCGCTAAACGATTTCCTCAAATCGGAAAGATGGATGGAGTGGTGAGCGGCCGCCTGGTGATGAGCGGCTCCCAGGACCAGCCCAATGGAGTACTGGAAGTGAGGGGTGAATCGTTGAGTTGGCGCAACCAGGCCTTTGACCATGCCGACATCGAAGCCGACTTTGTCGGAGGAGCCATTTCATTTCGGAAAGGAGAACTAAAAAGTGAATCCGCCACTCTTTCCGTCAAAGGAGATATTGGCGCCACTTCATTTCACGACTTCCAAATCGAAGGAAGCCAAATTCCTCTTTCCATGCTTAATCTTCCCCCATGGATCTATCGGTTCGCTTCGCATGCTTCCGGGAGCGCCCGCTTGGAGGGCAAGCTGGAGGATCCTACGATCCAGTCGGCCATTCAGTTTCAGAGGAAGGAAGAGGGAAGTCCGATGGGAATCATTGGAACGGGCGATGCCAGCGGAAACTGGTCGAATCTTCTATGGAAGTTAAATCTCTTAAATGGAACTCTTCAGGCTGAGGGGAAGGTCAACGGCCAGACTGGAGATCACTTTGAGGCTTCGGGGAAAGCATCCCAATTTTCGTTGGCGCCGCTTCTTCCTCGGGCGACCTCCCTTCTTACGGGAACATTCGCCATTTCGGGGAATCCAAAGCGAAATGAAAGTTGGGAAGGGGGAATCGATCTCGAGCAATTCAACGTATCGCGCGGCGATTGGAAAGCGGCGCTGGAAAATCCTATCCATCTCGGGATGGAACGTGGGGTGATTTCGCTCCAGCGCGCGAAGTGGATCGGCTCGGATACGTCGATTGAAATTGGAGGTAACCTCTCTATGCCCAAAAACCGAATGGATGTCCATCTGAGCGGCGCGGTTGCCCTTGATGTTTTGACGTTCGTCGATAGTGGGGTCAATCGAACCGAAGGAGATGCAAAAATCGAGGCTACCGTAAGTGGACCTCTCAGCTCCCCCGAGGTTGCGGGGGATGTGGTTGTTACCAACGGGCTCATCCAATTTCGGGGATTTCCCCATCCGATCGAGCGAATTGAGCTTCACGCTACGCTCGATCAACAGCGAATATTTGTCGATCAGCTAAAAGCTTCCTTGGCAGGCGGAGCCGTAACTGGAGGTGGGGAAGTAAATCTTCCCTTTGCAGATAGGGAGGGCTCATTCGCTCTGGAAGCGAGAGTCGATCACGCCCAACTTCGATTTCCCGCCTGGATCCCGTCTAATGTATCGGGAACTTTGTCCCTCGTAGGTGCATTAAACCGCCCTACGTTGCGTGGGGATCTTGTCGCCCACGAAGCGACGTATCGGGAAGATTGGGATTGGAAAAGTCGGGTTCTCACATTCCGAAGCGGAGGCCGCCTGGATCGAATGTTTCGTTCTGAAGAAGAGCATGTCGCCTTCGACTTATTGATTCGCTCGGAAGGGGACACCCTTTTTCTGCATAACAATATTGCGACCGCCACGATGCGGGGAGAAATCCGCCTGACCGGAACCGATCGCGCGGTGGGGGTTCTAGGCCGAATCGATGTGATTCGCGGAAAGGTTGAATTTCTCGACAACGAATTCGAGGTGTCGTCAGGGGTCATCACCTTTGAAAGCCCCACCTCGGTTCGTACGCTTTTCGATTTGAGCGCGCGAACCCGCGTTCAAACCACCGACATTCTTTTGGATATTCGTAACGAGAAGGACGAAGTCATGGCTTTTCTTTCCAGCCAGCCCCCCAAAGATGAAACGAATATCCTTTCGCTTCTCACACTTGGAGTGGATATGGACGAACTCGTCAATTCGGGAAATGGGGGATCGCAGGCCTTTTCCAATTCGCTCTTACCATCGGTGCTCTCCAGCCCCGTTCAATCAAAACTGGAATCGGGGCTGAGAAAGGCGAGCATTGTCGACACGCTTCAATTTGTGCCTTTCTATTCCGACGACACCAAAAGCACAGGGCTCAAAATGATTATCGGGAAACAGCTTTTTCCGAAGGTGCGAGTGTTTTATTCCACCGACTTAATCAGCCAGGGCTCTGAAAATGTTTTAAGACTTGAGCAGCGCCTAAACGACCATATTTCCGTCCAGGGAAGCATGCGAGATAAACAAACCGATACAACCCAAGAATTTGGAGTGGGGCTCGACCTTGAGTTCAAAACGGAATTTTAGATCGATCTGGTTGGTTTGCCTGGCCGCCCTTTTCTGGGGGCACGCGGTTATAGCAGAGCCCTGGAAAGAGGGAACCCCCATCGGCTCGGTCGATGTCCAGTGCGAAGATTTGACGGTGAAAGATGCAGGCAGTCGGTTTTTTAAAGAAGCATTCGGCTCGGAATATTCGGCGTCAAAAATTACTCGAGCCATTAAATCGTTTTATTTTCGTTATCCCGTTTACACGATAGATGTTCAGGGAGAATGGACGCAGTCCTCACTCGCGCTCACCGTTGTCATCGGAATTCGGCCCGTCATTCATGACATAGAAGTGCGGGGAAATGAGAGTCTTAAAGACGATGAAATCACGTCGAAAATCAGTTTGCAGGTGGGAGAAAGGGCGATCCAAAACCAGGTCGACACGGTTCGCGATGAAGTTCGACAAACCTATCTCCTTCGTGGGTTTCCAGCCGCAAAGGTAGAGGTTACTCTTCTTCGTAGTGAAGAGACTGCCCAGGAAGCGCGCTTACTGATTGTGGTGGAAGAGAGTTCCCCCTGCACAATAACCGAAATCGAAATTCACACGGATCCGACCGCTCTGTCAGAGGAGGAAATTGCCGACGTGTTGCGTGTTTCAAAGGGCCATCGCTGTGACGCGGAACACATTTTTAAAGGCACGAAGAAGTTAGAGGAGGAATATCGAAAGCGGGATTACCTGGCCGCAAAAATCAATGATCCTGTTTTCGCCTACAACGATTCACGTTCGGAGGCGCGGCTTCAAATGACGATCGAACCCGGGTCAAAGATCGATATTCGCTTTCAGGGCAATACCTTTCTCTTTGAAAGAAACTCCGTATTGAAGAAAGCGATCGCTTTTGACGATGAACGGCAGTTTTCTTCTTCGTGGATTGAAGCGGGAGCGAAGGAGGGATTGATTACATTTTACCAAGACAACGGATATCCATTGGCCAAGATCACCACGAGTGATCGGGTGGATGAAAGACATATCCGTGTGATTGAGTTTTTGATCGATCGAGGTCCGAGAGTTCGAATAGGAAAAGTTGAATTTGAGGGGGCTGCGCAAATCTCTCAAAAAGAACTTCTACGTGAGTTCTGGCGGTTGGCTCCTTCCAAAACGGCAGATGGAATTTATGTGGCACGTGAGCTCGAGGAAGAGACGGATAATTTTTTGGCCTTTTATCAGTCTCAAGGCTTTCTTCGGGCCAAGATCTCGGAAGCGACCCTCCAAAACCGATTAGAAGATCAGAAAGTGAATCTGAAATTTCGTGTGGAAGAGGGACAGCGTTCCATCCTTTCGAAATATGAAATCACGGGAAATAAGGCGATGAGCCAACATGAAATCGAGGAAATTCTGGATCGAAAGGTGGGCGAGCCCATTGATCCGCTTTTTTATTCTCGCGCGGCGGAAAAACTGCAGGACGCGTATCGAGCGCGGGGGTACAAATTTGTGAAAGTGGAAATTCCCTCTCTCGATCAAATTCCCGCGGGCGAAGTGACCTATCCCATATCCTTGGAAGAGGGACCTCAAATTCGAATCGGGGAGATCGCCATCCTCGGAAATGAACACACCAACGATAAGGTGATTCGCCGCGAGATTCGGTTCGAAGGTGGAGATCTCTATGATCCTGAGAAAATCAGGGAGTCTCGCCGCCGAATTCTGCAGCTCGGATTTTTTGATCGTGTGAATTTGGAGGAGCGTAATTTCAATCCGGAAACTGGCACGGAAGACATTCGAATCACGGTGGTCGAACGCAAGAAGCGATTACTCGCCTTCGGCCCCGGCTACTCCACAGACGAAGGCGTTCGAGGAACGTTTCGGTTTGGTTACCTTAATATTGGAGGGACCGGCCGAAACATAACGGCCACGGCGCGGGTCAGTTATAAATTGAAGACGGATGCCCTGATCGAACATCAAATCGTTCTCACGTACCAAGAGCCCTGGCTTTTCAATATCGTGAACGGTCGGATTAACTACATTGATGAACGTCTGGATGAAACAACTTTTAATATCGAGCGCCGCTCGGTTGTTTTGGGCGTGGACCGAGATTTAACAAAAATCATTCGAACCTCACTTCAATGGGAGTTGGAATATCGTAATCCTTTCGATGTCGATCCGGGAGCTGTGTTGAGCCCCATTGACCAATCAAAAGCGCGGTTCGGCTCTATTGCGACACTCTTTGACGTCGATCGCCGAGATGATCTTCTCAACCCGCTCCATGGAAGTTTTCATCGTCTTCAATTCACGGTGTACGACGAAGCCCTTTATTCCGAGGAGGATTTTTATCAAGTCTTTCTGAGAAATACATTTTATCAACCCCTCTATAAGCAGGTTCGAACCGTGTTGGCTCTTCGAGTCGGATTTTCGGGAACCTATGGACCGACGGGAAATAAGACCGAACAAATTCCGATCGAGAAGCGCTTTCGCTTGGGCGGCAATTCCAGTCTACGCGGATTCAATCACAATTGCGTCGGAGGTTCCCAACCCGGAGCTGCGGAAAATTGCGGTGACATCGCTTCGAACCAAGCACCCGGAGGAAACTCCGTCTTTAACTATATGTTGGATTTTCTTTTCCCTATCAAGCTCATCAGCGGGTTCGATTTGGCGCTTTTTACAGACGGTGGGAATGCCTACCTTACGAATGCCGATTTCAATCCCGTCGATATTCGAACTACCGCAGGAGCGGGAATTCGGTACAACACTTTCTTTGGTCCGCTTCGCCTCGATTACGGTATTAAGCTCGACCGGCGAGAGGGCGAATCCTTCGGCGAAATCCACTTCGCCGTCGGTCAGTTTTAGGCCCGCCTCTTGACAGTTTATTTGGGGCGCTTAGATTGGCGCGCAGTTGCTGGCAAGCGAGTGGATCGTCTGCCAGAAATGTAATATAAATATTTGAAATTATTATATTTTATGAGGTTAAAGGCGTGCCGATTTACGAATACGAATGTATCCCGAAGGGGCATCGTTTCGAAGAAATGCAAAAAATCAGTGACCGCCCCCTCAGAAAGTGCCGCGTTTGCGGCGGCAAGGTGAAGAAATTGATCTCGGCGACATCGTTTCAGCTCAAGGGGGCCGGTTGGTACAAAGACGGCTACGGCTCCGCGAAAGCAGAAGGTGGCTCCAAGGGATCAGAGAAACCCTCGGAGAGTGCTCCGGCAAAAGCCGAAAGCGCAAAATCCGAGAAGAAGAGTGAGTCAACATCAACAACCAAAACGAAAGGAGCCTGAGATGAAAATCAGACCCCTACATGATCGAGTGCTGATCAAACGAATCAGCGAAGAAGAGAAGACCAAGGGTGGAATCATTATCCCCGACACGGCGAAAGAAAAGCCGATGGAAGGAAAAGTAGTGGCCGTCGGCCAGGGCAAAATCCTGGAAGACGGCAAATTGCGAACCCCGGGAGTGAAAAAGGGCGATCGCATCCTGTTCGCGAAGTATGCGGGCACGGAAGTGAAAATTGACGGCGAAGAGCATCTGATCCTCGGTGAGGATGAGATTCTCGGCGTTATTGAATAACGGAGGATACGAACATGTCAGCAAAAATGGTAACGTTCGGCGAAGATGCACGACGCAAAATTCTTCATGGCGTCAACGTGCTCGCCAATGCAGTGAAAGTGACGCTCGGGCCCCGCGGCCGGAACGTCGTGATCGACAAGACTTTCGGCTCTCCCACGATCACCAAAGATGGTGTGACGGTGGCGAAGGAAATCGAGCTCGAAGATAAGTTCGAGAACATGGGCGCTCAAATGGTGAAGGAAGTGGCATCCAAGACTTCCGACAATGCCGGTGACGGCACCACGACGGCGACCGTTCTCGCGCAAGCGATCTTCCGCGATGGAAGCAAGATGGTTGCAGCCGGCTCGAACCCGATGGATCTGAAACGGGGAATCGACAAGGCGGTGGAAGCTGTGGTTTCGGAACTTAAGAAGATCACCAAGCCCGTCGCAGGTCGAAAAGAAATCGCACAGGTCGGAACCGTTTCGGCCAACGGCGATACGCAAATCGGCGAGATGATCGCTGAAGCGATGGACAAAGTAGGTAAGGAAGGCGTGATCACGGTTGAAGAGGCCAAATCGATGGAAACTTCCCTCGATGTGGTCGAGGGAATGCAGTTCGATCGCGGCTATCTCTCCCCTTATTTCGTGACGGATGCGGAGCGGATGGAAGTGGTGTTGGAAGATCCGTACATCCTCATTCACGAAAAGAAGATCAGCTCGATGAAAGATCTTCTCCCGGTGCTCGAGAAAATCGCGCAGTCGGGCCGGCCCTTTCTCATCATTGCGGAAGAAGTCGAAGGTGAAGCGCTGGCGACTCTGGTCGTCAACAAACTCCGTGGCACCCTCAAGTGCGCGGCGGTCAAAGCCCCTGGCTTCGGCGATCGTCGGAAGGCGATGCTCGAGGATATCGCCACCCTCACCGGTGGACGATGCATCAGTGAAGATCTGGGCGTAAAGCTCGAGTCAATCACGATCCAAGACCTCGGCAAGGCGAAGCGAATCACGATCGATAAGGAAAACACGACGATCGTGGACGGTGCGGGCAAGCGGGCCGATATCGACGGACGCGTGAAGCAGATCAAGGCGCAGGTCGAGGAAACCACCTCGGACTACGACCGAGAAAAGCTCCAAGAGCGTTTGGCGAAGTTGGTCGGCGGAGTTGCGGTGATCAATGTCGGTGCCGCGACTGAGACTGAAATGAAAGAGAAGAAGGCGCGCGTGGAAGATGCCATGCATGCGACGAAAGCGGCTGTCGAAGAGGGAATCGTCCCGGGTGGCGGCGTGGCTTACATTCGTTGCTTCGATGCTCTTGCGAACTTAAAGCTCAAGGGCGATGAAGAGTATGGCCGAAACATCGTCCATAAGGCGTTAGAAGAGCCTCTTCGCCAGATCGCTGGCAATGCAGGCGTGGATGGTTCGATCGTTCTTGAGAAAGTACGCGAAGGGAAGGGCGGTTTTGGTTTCAACGCTCAGACCGAAGAGTACGAAGATCTCCTCAAGGCGGGAATCATCGATCCGACCAAGGTGAGCCGAACGGCGCTTCAAAACGCCGCTTCCGTCGCCTCGCTTCTCATCACCACGGAAGCACTTGTGGCCGAGAAGCCGGAGAAAAAGGAAAAAGGCATGCCCGCCGGCCCTGGGGGTATGGGTGGAATGGGCGGCATGGGCGGAGACATGGACTACTAAAAAAGTAGTTCGGTTTCTTGAAGTTCCAACGGCGTGGGAGAAATCCCACGCCGTTTTTCAATTTGAATAATTCATCACACAAAGCTATTTATATGCGCGCATACCTAAATTGTACGAATATCTGGGTATCATCGTTTTTTTCTATTCCAATGAACACGAGCCCGTTCATGTTCATGCCCGCTATGGCGAATATGAAAGAGGGAAATTATGAAATCCAGATTACCAATACTTCGTGTAGCGAGGGTCAAGCGAGTCGGTAAATACAGCCTTAGGCTTTTATTCTCAGATGGCAAGGAACAGGTGGTTGATTTTAGGAATTTCTTACGGCATTCGAATCATCCAGAAATTCGCAAATATCTCAAAGAGGACAATTTTAAGCGCTTTAAGCTGGATCGTGGCGATTTGATGTGGGGAGATTTTGATCTCATTTTCCCCATCTCCGATCTATACAACAATCAATTAGAACACTCTGAAGAATATCGATCGAAAGTTGCGTAATATTATTGTCAACCCAGGTACAAGCAACACGATCGGCCATTATGAACGAGAAGGACAAATCATTACTTTTTAATTTGAAGCAAAACCTTCCGGAATTGCAAAAAAGGCTGGAAGTGGCCACATCTCATTGGGGTTACGAAGACCCGATCTACCGTTTCTACTATCATTCATTTAAAGTTTATGGTCTTCAAGATCAAACTCGGAAAATTGCGGAGGCATTGAAATTGCTGGCTCCAGAGGGATGTACCTTATGCTCCGAATTTGAGGAGCTCCTTGAAGCTGGTGCTGCAGGTAACGAGTTTGAATTGGATCATAATAGAAATTGGACGCATCACACCAGACCGATCGTTGAGGCATTCTTCCACGCCAAATATTTTTTAGAAATGGCAGTAAAATATGGCCTTGAGTTGGATGAGCCGCCGTCAGTACTGCCATCAGGCTGGGCCGCTCTTCTTTGTTTGTATGGTATGAGATGAGAAATTTACAATTCTCTACTCTGAAGTTCAAACGGCGTGGGAGAAATCTCACGCCGTTTTCTTAATTCCACATTTCGAACTTTCCCTCTCCCAAAAGTTACCCCTCTAAGGGTTTACAAATCAGCTAAGAGGCGGAGTTTTTCCTTCACCTCTTTGAGGATGGATACGGGCAAAGCCTTGAGTCGCGTACGAAATCGGTGATTATCAATGGATCGGCTTTGGTCGATCATAACTTCGCAGTCTTTGGTATTCCCAGACATTCCTTTGGGAAGAGAAACGCGAAGAACATTCTCACCCACCGTTTTCGTTGTGCAGGGTAGAATCCAGGTAGAAGGGTGCCCTGCTTCATTTAGGAGGTCGGTTTGAATGACCACTACAGGACGGACCTTGCCAGCTTCACTTCCCATTCTCGGATTCAGGTCAGCCAGGTAAAGGTAGCCGTGCCGAATTTCCACTTCAGTCAACGCCCTCACCGGCCAAATGATCGAGATCCGGGAGTTCCTGCGACAGGGATTTGCGCGTCATCCGAGAAGCTGTCTTAAAGGCTTCTCGAAGGGAGTTTCGATCCGTTCGCTCTTTCAGAAGCCGGAGTCCCTGGCGAATGACTTCGACTTTTGTCTTTGCGCCAAGCTTCTTCATAAGATGTTTAACAACACGTAGCTCCTCAGGCGGGAGGGTGATGCTGGATTTGGTATTATTTATCATACTTTATTAATACCACAGAATGCGGGCGATTTTCAAGGGGTTTGTCGTCAGGGAAGTGTGATGAGTCCGCGAAACATGGACTACTAAACAGTCCGTTCTCTTCTTAAGAAGTCAAAAACGGCTTGGGAGAAATCTCACGCCGTTTTTTGTTTTCGTAGGGGAGAATTCAGATTTCTGTGTTAACTTATTTGAGTTGTGTCATGTCCTTAGGCTATATGACAGATTACGCTTTTCCGCTCTTGCTCCTTTTTTCTATTCCGATCGCTAGTCTCCTCTTTTGGATGGCGATCGGAATTTATCGTAAATGGAAAAGGCAAAATCTGGATCCGATGTCGCTTCCGATTTTTCCGATTGTATCGGATTCTGCAGGTGTCGCCCGGATTCAATATGTTCCCGTTCCTTGGATTGTAGTGGTTGTCGGATGGGGGATTGCCTGGGCGGTGGTATCCGCCTTTGTGTGTGGCTTCAGTCCTGTCGCTATCCGTGCAGCTCTGGGGTGGTTACTTCTAATGTTGTATCTCATTTTCATCGCTTCCTACCAGGCTTGGCTTCAGAGCAGGATAAGATCCGGAATTTATGACATCAAAGTAAAAGAGAACGGAACTCTGCTTTCCCTTTCTCCGATCTTTGGCCGAGATCATCGAATTGAAGTTGATAGTTCGAACGTTCATAACTTATGTGTTTATTTCTATGGCGGTGGAGGTACCAATGGGTCAATTCAATGGTGCGTGAGCGTCCTATTTTCTCAAGGCGATCGGAAAGTAGAGGAAAAGATCGCCTTGGGGAGCCATCTAGAAATGCAGGTTCTTGCCAATCGAATAAGAAGCATCTTGCGTTTTAAGTGACGGATTCAATTTTCCGTCGCCTCACTTCTCATCACCACGGAAGCACTTGTGGCCGAGAAGCCTTCGATGCAGAAAAAAGGCATGCCCGCCGGCCTTGGCGGGATGGGTGGAATGGGCGAGACATAGGGTTTCCCCTTCGACATTCCCCCGAATTGTTCCCGATTCGATTTGTAAGCTATGATATAATCAATGAAAAAGCGGCTCATCTTCAGTGTTCACGCGGTTCGCCGCATGTTTGAACGTGGGATTGCGGTGGACGAAGTTCGAGCGGTGCTTGAAGGTGGAGAAATCATCGAGGCTTACCCCGATGACCGACCCTGTCCAAGCCGGTTAATTCTTGGAAAAGTCGGGTCGCGATTTGTTCATATTGTATTGGCTTCGAATACGGACGCGGACGAAGAAGTCGTGATTACCGTTTATCAGCCCGATACGAGAATTTGGAATTCGGATTTTCGGACAAGGAGGAAGAAATGAAGTGCGTAATCTGCAAACAAGGGGAAACGGTTCCCGGACAGACCACGGTGACGATGGAGCGCGATCAATTGACACTTGTGATTAAGGGGGTACCAGCGCAAGTTTGTGAAAATTGCGGCGAAGCTTACACCGGCGAAAAAACGACGCACGCCTTACTTGAGATTGCTAAAGATGCTGTCTCGAAGGGCGTACAGGTCGATGTAAGGGAGTATGTCGCGGCCTAGTTCTTTTATCACTTTAGAAGCCCTCGTGGCTGAGAAGCCTTCGATGCAGGAAAAAGGCCTGCCCGCTGGCCCTGGGGGTATGGGGGGTATGGGCGATGGGTCCCCGACCTCGCCCGCGCCGCCCCAAGAACCGTTTGTCCCCTATCGGAGGAGAAAGTTCCTTAATTGAAAGAAGATCGGGGCGGCTTTCAATTCCAAATTCTTCCCGGCAGGCAAACCGGGAAAGAACGGCTCGAGATGTGAATGGAGCTTAGGCTCCAAACGATAGTCGATCGTCGCGTTGCTTAATCCGTACGAAGTCGCTGATTCGAAACTTGATTCGTCGAGATACTTTATCTCCATCAACTTGCCATGACTCACCCGCACCTCTGCGACCGGCAGACCGAACGCAAATTGAAAGATGAGCCCGTCATCGGTATATCCATTGGGGAGAGCCCATTTCAGCCCTGATTCGCCACGTTTCCAGTAGTCTGTCTCGTGATAATTGACCATATCGAGATAGACGATTCCATTAAATTCATTTGGATTCGGCGAACAAAATCCGGAAGAACCCTCGTATCCACTTAAGACCAGTGGTAATTCCTTCGTGCGTTCCATTCCGAAATCATTTTTTGCGCGAATTCGAAGAAGGCCTCCTTCCAAATTGATCCGAACATTACAATGAGGGGGATCGTCATCTTCTTCATTCTTGAGTGAAAATTTCAAGAAGGGGGAAGGAATCGCTTGAAACAAAACCGAATAGGACGGAAATAATTTGTGGCCCTCATCGGTACGGAGAAAATCCGAAAGGGAGTTTGTCGGTAGCGAAGTATTATCGGTGTACGTCATATAGTCGCCCGTGTGAACAATATTGGCTTCCAATTGACTCGGCGTCTTCCATTCAAATTCGAGTGAATTCCCCCGCATGGGGATCAAGCTTACAGAGAAGAGGAGCAGGTAGAAATATGCTTGGCGCGTCATAAGCCCCTACATAGTCCTGACGCGGCGGCCGCACAAGTTAAAGTTTCGTAAAGGATGTAAATCCGGACGGGCACGGCGAAATTTTTCCTGAACAGACCGGTTCCGCCAAGTCGTCGCTTTTTCATGCAAGACGCGTCTGTTTTGTCCGTTGTGCCATCAGCTTTTGGAGCGTGGGTCCCCGACCTCGCCCGCGCCGCCCCAAGAACCGTTTGTCCCCTATCGGAGATTGACAGGTTGATCATCGAGATCCAAACTCAATAATTATAAAAAGAAAACTTTTCCTAACTGAAGAAACAAATAAGGAATGACACGGATTCGCCAACACTTACGTCGTGGGCTTATTGGAATTCTAGGTGTGTTCACACTGATAGGCCTAACACTATGTGCGACTGAAGGTGGCCGAAGATATGTCGCCGAAATTCGCTTTTGGAACGGTCACCCCATTTTGCCTCAAACGTCGGATGCTAAGATCCAGCAAAAGAACAAGTGGATTTCAAAGACGTTTCGTGGACGGCTCCAATATCACCGAATGGTCGTGAAAGTAGATCAACGTTTTCCCAATCAAGAAGCCCTTAACTTTGATTTCAGAAAGGACCCTTTTTATATCGCGGATGTACCCATTCGCTCGAACGAGATCCTCTCCCATGTTGTCGTACCGATGACAGGGCATTGGTCTTGGATCGGAAACGCCGAGATTCGTGTGGGGAAACTGCTTTTTTCAGTCTGGAATATTACCGACGGTAGTGCTGCCTCTGGACCTGAAACTCTTCGTAATTTTTTTGTTCTTAATTTAGGCGAAATCGGCCGACCGGAACCTTTGATTCAGCACATCTCTGCGGCATGTAACACGCAGAAAGATCTTGCCCTTTTGTTTTGGGATCAAACCGCGACGGGGATCGATATCGTCTGTATTGATGGGCTCTACCATACGCGGGTATTTCCCGAGGTGGGTCCACAGGAGCGACTTCTCTCTTTTCAGACGGAGCAACTTCGAGAATTGATCGGTGTACAGAAGGGGGATCAGAATTCGTATCTTGCATCAATCTACAACGAAATTTCCGCAGCCATTTCAAAAAATCACAAGCTCATTGCAACTGTGTTCCCTATCCTGTTTCCCGAGGGCCCACACAAGAACCTAGATGGCACTGTCAGTTATCGATATGACGATCAGACGCGGGCGAGTTACTTGGTTTTATGGTCGATAGATCAACACAAAATCCTGAATCGGCGTGAATTGGACATCGGCTGTAAATTTCTAAAGTTCGAGGAAAATGACTCGAAACTTTCTTGTCACGATTACGGGGGGTATGGCCGGGACGCACGAATACGCCTTGTTCCAACTCCCGATGGTATAAGCACCCTCCTTCTAGACACAGTTTTTGGACGAATTCCAGGAAATTGGGTGAGTTACACGAGAACGGATCAGATGCTCTATTTTACAACCCCGAATTATTTTGACGTGCAATCATTAAGACGAGTGAAAGGACCGCAACCCGGAATTTTTGGCGTCGCAGATTCTCTATCGATTGGAGATGGTCGTAGTCTGGTTGTGGCGGCAGGCGACGGCCCCCTGCGCATCCTTGTTTCCGAAATTAGTCGCAATGACGAACGAAGCCCAAAATTGGAGCTCATTCCAATCGGTGGGAACAAATACCACGGATGGAAATTATTCGATATTTCCGACGATCGGAGATGGATTACATTTGCGGAAACGGGTCGCGATGGTGCACTTCATCTTGTAAACCTGAAGCATCCGTTGTGATTCGTCGTAAGAGATGTGGACGTTCGGTTCGGACCCAAATCGTGCCATGACCAGGCTTGTCGGGCTTGCCCCGGGGAGTGTTACTTACTTTACAAAAAGAAGTGCAAGCGTCGTGGGTAGTTCTCGCCAGGGAATCGCACGCAGATTCGACTGAAACTTTAAGGGCTCCGGAGTCCGGCATACCACATATCCGCCTCGCGCAGTCTTGTATTCCTTCTGAAACACTTTGATTTGCCGAAAATCGCCCTCGGTCGGTCGCTCCGTCCATTTCGCTTCAATGGGAAAATAATTCCCCTCATATTCCACCACCCAGTCCACTTCCGGCCCGTCGGGATCGCGCCAAAACCGAAGCTGCGCCGTAGGGCGGTGAATTCGAAGCCAACGAATGATTTCCAGAGCGATAAACTGCTCAAATAGTTCTCCCAACCTCTCGGGATGAAGATGAGTTCCCTCGTTGGCCGCCAGTCGCCGGACTCCCATATCGAAGAGAATAAATCGACTCGCTTTGGTGAGCTTCTTCCGTGTCGCGCTCTTTGTAATCGGATCCACGCGCTCCGCCACCAGGCAATCTTCCAAGATTTCGTAATACGATTGAATGGTCACGGACGATACACCGACGTCTTCCGAAATTTTGGAGAAGTTGGCCACTTTCCCCGATTCCAGTCCCGCCAATTCCAGAAACCGGGCGAACATTCCCACATTTCTTACCAGTGCTTCCTCCCGTACTTCTTCTTCCAAATAGGTCTCCACATACGAACGGAGATCGTTTTCCTTATCGGAAAATGTCGGAAGCTTTCGAATTCCAGGCAGGGCTCCGGAGAAGAGATGTTCTTCCAAAGCGTTCGGCATATTTTCTTCCAGGGATAAGGGATCGAGACGAAGGTTGACCACTCGCCCCGGAAGAAGGTTGACCTCTTTTCCTCTCTTTAACTTGCGAGCCGAAGAGCCGGTCAAAACAAACTGAGCTTCGTTCTTGTCGATCAGTTCTTGAGCCACATCCATGAGCGAAGGCACCTTCTGAATTTCATCGACGATCACAAGAGGCGGTTTCTTCTTCGCCCGGGGCAGCGCCCGAATCTCATCCGCCAAGAGCGAAGGGTCCTTCTCGTATCGAACCCTCACTCGAGGAGAGACGAGAGAAACGGCTCGCGTAGGTGTAAGCTCCTCCAGGAGCGTCGTCTTTCCCGTTTGCCTCGGCCCCAGGAGCAGAATGCTCTTTCCCCTTTGTAGGGCCCGGATCATTTCGGGATACAACAATCTAGAAAATTTCATATATTATTTAAATATTCGTCGAATATTTAAATATAGTCAAGACCGGGGGCCCCAACCAGTATGGGATGGACAACTACTTGGCCCAGGAATGCGCCATGCGCCTTATCGCGACAGAATGGAAAACCCGCCGCCATCCCAAATCGTGCCGATGATAAGGTTCGTCGGGCCAAGCTCCTTGTAACCATCGACGAGATATGGACTACTAAAAAAGTAGTTCGGTTTCTTGAAGTTCAAACGGCGTGGGAGAAATCCCACGCCGTTTCTTTCTGAGTTTGACGTTTCTAAATAATAATGTACAATGTACATATGAAATTGAGTTTTCTCTGGGATGAGGAGAAGAACAAGGAAAACCAGAGGAAGCATGGAGTCGCGTTTGAAGAGGCGGCAACGATCTTTGAGAACTTTCCGATCGAGATTTTTCACGATCCGGAACACTCGGCGAAGGAAGATCGTTACATCGCCGTCGGGTTTTCCGACAAGGGACGTGTTCTCCTTGTTGTTCACTGCGAGAATGAATCTGGAACCACAATACGAATCATTTCCGCACGGAAAGCCACAAAGAGGGAGCGTTCAACAGCTTTTGGAGGAAATTGAGTATGAAGAAAGAATATGATTTTTCGAAACTGAAAAAGGCGGAACCAAGGTATATGAAGCGTCTGAAAGAACCGGTAACCATTCGGTTACATCCTCAAGTTCTTTCGTACTTCAAGCACCTTTCCAAAGATTCGGGAGTTCCGTATCAGTCGCTTATTAATTATGTTCTTAGGGACTATGCGACGCTGGGTTTAAAGCCTACGGCTAATTGGAAGCGTTCCGAGCGACGTGGGGCGTAGTTAACGGAAACCCTCGTGGCTAAGAAGCCGGAGAAGAAAGATAAAGGCATGCCCGCCGGCCTTGGTGGTATGGGTGGAATGAGTGTTGAATTATTTGGCCGCGGCTTGCGGCGATTTTGGGGCTCGATGTTCTGAGAGCACCACAGCCTCATCAAATGCTTGATCATACGCCTCAGATTTTAATTGTGAGTCTATCGCGGTTACTCGAATAGCGGCCCTCAACGAAGCTTTTGTGTCATCATTATTTCCCGCCAGGTCCTCGATAAAGCTCTCTATTTCAAGTCGATCAGCCGAATAATGGTCGGACCGAAATTCTCTGGGGACAATTGCACAAGCGATTAATTGGTAGGCGTTAACCTGTTCCATGCAGGTGGAATATATGAGCTCGTCCTGGCTCCCATTTCTGTCCAACATTTCGGTGCGAAAGAAATATGAAACCTTTGTCGGAGGCAAGCTGGACTCCTTATTTAGCTTTTGGGCATCCTTTTTCCAAAAGGGCTGCCAATAGTCTGAGTCATATTCTGGAAGCGGCAGGCTAACTTCCCTTGCCTCACTTTCGGTTCGATATGAGAGCTTTAAGGACCGATTGGGGCCACTACCTACCACGTCTTCATAGCAAAGGTCAGCTACATGCTCCCAGCCGAAGAAAATACTGACTTTACTTCCGTCGCAGGTGACCGCTATCAAAACTTTATTTTTGCTTTGTATGGGTTTGGTTTGGGCGCTGGCCGGAAGAACTACAAAACAGAAACTCCCGATCAACAAAAATGAATGAACAAACCAGAATTTGGTTTTTATTATAGAGCTCCTCATCCTTCAGCTGATCGGCATAGGCCATGCCAGTGAAACTGTCCGAAATGATTGGATTCGATGATTAGGGCAACGCCTTATTCTTGCGCAACTGCGGAGCGGCACTCTAGATTACTTGGCCAAAGAGTACCCTTCGGCTTCCTTAACCTTTTGTGCTTCTGATGAACGACCAAGCGTTTCGAGACAGGAGATTTCATTGATCCAGGCCTCCTTGAATTGGGGTTCCCGTGTGCGTAGTGTTTTAAAGATGCCTGCGGCCTTCTCACAATTTCCGAGGATGGCGAGGGTCATCGCGTAGTTATTGGCTGTAAACGAGTCCATCCGAATGGAGAGAGCGCGGTAATATAAAGTTAAGGCTCGCTCGAACTGATGAGCTTGTTGTAATGCCCACCCACAATTCTTGTTTGCCTCGAATGAGTTCGGATATTTGGAGGCTTCGGTACACCAGAGCGCCTCGTCATTTCTCCAATCCAAATTGCGCGCAAGAGTTGTCGGGATGAACGACAGAATCCAGCAACCTGCAAGCAGACATGCAAGGCGTTCCGTTCTTTTCGATCCGTCTCTGCGTACTTTCCAGCTCACGAATCCCGCGGCCAGCGCCGTGCCGATGGAGGGAAGAAAGGTGTATCGATCTTGGTAAACCGCACCGCGCGGCCATGGCGAGACAACCAGAAGCACGGGAACCAGAATCCAGAGGAAGATCCAGCACCATGAGGCCTTTCGGCGAAGGCCAAACCAAGTTGTTACCAGGCCTACGAGAAGAATTGAGCTCCCGAATATGGCGTCAGATAATTTCGAAATAATAGGAGGCGGATCGGTCACTAGCGTAAAGGAATAAGGCCACACGATTCCTTGCGCCACGCGAAATGCGGTGGCGCCCGATTGCAAAACCGCCGCCCAGGATAGACCCTCGGGGCCATAGCTGTGGATCGGCGCGATGCGCCGGCGAATCACAAGGTACGCAAATACGATCACGCCGAAAAGGAGCATAGAGAGAGCAGCACGCCGATTTCGTAAGGTGCCTTTCATCTCTTTCCATTCCATGTAAATCAACGCAGCAAGCAAGAGAGGCACTACGATCGAAAGCTCATGAACGAGAAGCGATGCTGCAAAAAATATCGCGGCGTAGCCGATCCATTTCGTTTTGGCATCCCGCAAATATTTCCGGAAGAATATAAGCGAGCCGATCCATCCGATTCCACAGAGAGAGTAACATCTCCCTCCCATGAAAGTGACTCCTTCGGTGTGCAACGGCCAGAGGACAAAAAAAACCGTTGCTATCAGAGAAGAAAATTCGTCTCGGATGAATTCCCTGGCCAAGCAAAGGACGGCCAAACAGCAACCGAGATAAATGAGGATATCGACCAGGTGGTGTGCCAGCGGAAGGCCGACCGGTAGCCATTGATCGATATAATAACTGGAGAAGAAGAGGGGTCGCCAATACCCGGCCTGACCCGCTTCCGGGAAAAACATCTTGGTGTTGTCTTTCCAAAAAAGCGTAGGAAGTGTTTCCAGGTGCGTGAGGTATGGGTTTTTTTCAAGGACATGATGGTCATCCCATACGTATTGATTGTGGAAAATATTAGCGTAGGAAATGGAGATGAGCGCCGCTATGAGAAATATTTCCCGGAGTTTGATGATAGACGAATTCATTTTGCTATAGCGCAATACATCATCTCTGCTTTTGGAAAAGTGAAAGGTAGGCTCCGTAGCCTTCTTTTTCCATTTCCTCCGAGGGAATGAATCGAAGAGAAGAAGAATTGATGCAATAACGCAATCCATTTACTCCAGGGCCATCTTCAAATACATGTCCTAAATGCGAATCTCCATGTTTCGAACGTACTTCCGTGCGGACCATTCCATGACTCGTGTCAGATTTATCGATAACGTTCGAATCTTCGAGCGGTTGGGTGAAACTGGGCCACCCCGTTCCTGAATCAAACTTGTCGATCGAGCTAAAGAGGGGTTCACCGGAGACAATGTCGACATAAATTCCCTCTTTTTTATTATTCCAATATGCATTTCGAAAAGGGGGTTCTGTTCCGCACATCTGTGTCACTTGAAATTGCTCAGGAGTGAGCTTTTGCTTTAGCTCACTATCGTTTGGTTTTTTAAATTCTTTCATTTGAGGTCCTCCAACATTTCTAAAAGAGATCCAAGCTCCTGTTCATCGATTTCATCAAAGGCGGAGATTTGATGGCTGTCGAGATCCAATACTCCGTCCAATTGTCCACGATGAAAAAGAGGTAGAACAATTTCAGAGCGGCTTTTGGGATCGCAAACAATATGTCCTGGAAATTGATGCACATCATTTACTACGATGGTTTTCCTTTTCGCAAACGACTCACCGCATACTCCTTTTCCGGCGGGAATTTTAAGACAGGCCAATGGCCCCTGGTAAGGACCGATCCAAAGGCTGTCGCCTTGGGCTCGATATGCTCCTATCCAGGAGACATAGGAGAGTTTTTCCTTGCAAAGGGCGATCAAAGAAACGAGCCCTGACTCCCATGGAATCGGGTCGGAAAGAATTCCCCCCAAACTGGTCCTGATATCATTATATAGCTTTCGTTTGTTCACCGCGGGGAAACCTACCATGAATGGCTGATTACGGAACGTTTCAGATGTTAGTGGGAGTTTTGATCTCTAAGATGATGGGGCAGTGGTCGGAACCTTTCACTTCAGCAAGTATGCCTGCCTGCGTGACATGTGATTTGAGAGAATTTGAAACAAAGAAATAATCAATCCTCCAGCCAATATTGCGACTACGGGAATTGGCAAACGGGGCCCACCAGGTGTAGTGACCGTTTCCCTGCGTAAATAAACGAAACGTATCGACGAATCCGGCTTGAATCACACGCTCGATGCCTTCTCTCTCCTCCGACGTGAATCCATGCTCTCCCTCATTTTCTTTTGGATTCGCTAAATCATCGGGGGTATGGGCCACGTTCAAGTCGCCACAAAAAATGACCGGCTTAGTTTCCTCCAAGGTTTTTACGTGTTCTAAAAACGCGGGGTCCCATATTTTGTGGCGGAGTTCGAGTCGGCTCAAATCCCGTTTTGCATTCGGCGTGTACGCATTCACGAGAAACCAATGCGTGAACTCAACGGTTAAGAGGCGGCCCTCCGCGCTTGTATCACCGTAGTTGTCCTGAAAGCGATATTTCTTCAAAAGCTTTTTGGGAAAGCCCAGCTCGATGTGAAGTGGGCGTTGGCGCGTGAAGATCGCCGTGCCACTGTAACCCTTGCGAGTTGTCGATGAGTTCCAAATGAGTTCATACCCATCCATGGCGATATCGCAATCGTGCGGCTCAGCCTTTGTTTCCTGCAAACAGAGGATATCCGGCTGAGTTTGAGCAATGAATGGAACGAATTGATTGCGCCTCAAGACGGCGCGCAATCCATTGACATTCCAAGACATCAGCTTCATGGGTTGCACATTAACACAACCGATAGGGGGCTAGGCAGTTGGATCGGATTGAGGTAATGGAAGGCGAATGACCAGCACCCCCTCCCGTCTGGTAGCCGTGCTCTTTGCCGATATCTGTGGCTATACCCGCCAAATGGGGAAGGACGAATTTGGAACGCTTGAAAAACTTGAAAGTTTGCACAAGATAGTTGCTGACACCATTGGGCGGAATAGCGGACGCCTGGTCAAGACAATCGGCGATGGATTTATGGCGGAATTTATGTCGGCCTTTTCCGCGGTGGAATGTGGGCTCGAAATTCTCACATATCTTAAGGAGCAAGAATCCATTCAGGGTGCGAATCGATTTGATTTACGCATTGGTGTGCAGGCCGGGGACGTGGTCGACAAAGACGGAGATCTTTTTGGAGCGACCGTAAACCTGGCTGCGCGCTTGGAAGAAACGGCTCCGCCCGGAACGATCTGCGTGACGGAACCGACCCTCCTCATCTGTCAGCAAAAGGTTTTGGCCCGTGCGGAATCGCTCGGCGTTCCTACGTTGAAGAATGTGGAACATCCTCTTCGACTCTATGCCCTTCGGCCCGCCGAAGAACCTCTCAATGATTCGGCCATTCCGAGGAGAAGATTCCGGAAGGCACGTAGGCGAAAACGTATCCGCTGGGCAGCCATTGTTTCGGCGCCGGTGGCTGCGGCCCTGGCTTTCATTCTGCTCCAACCACATCGAGCCAAAGTGTTGCCCACGAATTCGACGGTGTCCGCACTCCATTTTGGGTTTTTAAGTCATGCGTCCGAAAGTTTTCAAAATACGGAAATCAAGTCGATCGTCGATGCTTTGCAACAGAAATGGAGCGATCGAGTAGAATCCATTCGGTTAGGAAATGTGGCCGAAGCCGAAGAGAAGTTGAAGGCCGGGAGTCTCGATTTCGCCATGATTTCACCGTTTGCGTACGTCAAACTCGTAGAATCGTGGCCTTCCGTGCGCCTGTTGGCGAAGGTCTCTTATGAGGGGACTGATGCCTACCAGGGAATTATCGCCGTTCGCATGAAGTCGAAGATCGTGGAACTTGGTGATCTAAAGGGAAAAGTCATTTGTTGGGTTTCGAAGACGTCGACCACGGGGTATCTTATGCCGCGATGGCTCCTCCGACATAATGGTTTGGATCCCGAAACTCTCTTTTCTTCTGTGGTCTATTCGGGCGACCATCTTTCCTCGCTCCGATATCTTCAAGATCGTAGCTGCGATGCGGCCGCTGTCTATGCAGAGGCCCTGCATAGCGGTCGTGAAAAAGGAATTATTCCATCGAGTTTTCGGATTTTAGTCGCTACGCCCCCCATTCCTTCCAAAGCGATCGTGGCCCGAAATTCCTTAGATCGAAAAGTGATAAATCAAGTTCTCGAAACATTGCTCAGCCTGCAAATCGGAAAGGGGGACCCATCGGCAGAAAATGTCGCGTACACCAGGCTCACGGGTTTTAAATCGGCTCGGGATAGCGATTACGATGTGATTCGAACCATTCTTCACGACGAGCCGGTTGCCATCGCCATGAAAGACTCTGATCGAGAAACAGACTATCCGGCCGCAAGATAGTCGAACGATAAAATTGGACATGTCGTGCGACTTGTCTAACAATCAACCGCTTTTTTAAAAACCCCACTATTCACTTTGGAGGAAAAATGAAGAGAATTGTAATCAGTGCATGTTTATTCTTAACGGCGTTTGGCATTGCGAATGCAGTGGATACCACCACTACCACAACGACGACCGGCACTATAAAGACCGAAAATTGCGGTGAAATGATGAAGGGATTAATCCCACTCCCGACGAAATTCGAAGAACTCATGACCGCAGTGTCGGAAGGCATGTCGAATCATGCGGCATGGATGAAAAAGAGCACCGACAAAAATGCAAAGACCGAAGCGAAGATGTTAACGACTCTCGCCCAAGATCATATGGCGGTTGCGCATCAAATGAAGAAAATCATCAAAGACATGGAAACCGCCTCGACCATGGCTCCCGCGCCTCACGACATGTCGAAGGCCGATCCCAAGAGTAATGAAATGATGTTGAAACAGGCTAAACTCGAACGAGAAATGGCCGCGCTCATGCTCAAACATGCCGATGATACGGAAAAAATGGTTGCCGACATGGGAACCGAAAGCGCAAAGAAGTAAGTTTAAGTGGGTGCCGCCTGATCTGGCGATGAACTGGCAAATTGCTGCGGCAAAATATAGGGAATGACATTGATTCCAAGGCGGGAGGGATCGAGGTAGTCGGCAATTCCGTTCGAAGGTTGCTCGCTTAACTTGATCTCTCGCGGCGCAGTTTTTCGCCCGGTCCGGTCATAAATCACTAACACTTGGGGCTTCGAAGGATCGGTGCGTGTCTTCCCACTATCATTGACAATGCCTATCTCTCCGGACTTCAACCGCACAAGCGTGCCCGGGGGATACTCTGTTAAGAGGTGAAAAAAAATCTGCAGGAGCGCGGGATCGAATTTCTCCTTTGCCTGCTTATTCATCAATTTAAATGCCTCATGTGGGAGAAGGGGATCACGGTAAGGTTTGGGAGAAACCATTGCATCGTAGCAACGGGCAATGGCGACGATCCGGGCAAAGAGCGTAGGTTCGCGGTCCTTACTTGTTTGCGTCGCAGAAAAGGCATGTTCATATGCGACCAGAAGTCTTCGAAGAGCTGACTCATTGAAGCTTCTTAACTTCAAAAGCTGAACGACGGAATAGGTATTCGCCTGTTCGATCTGTTTCCATTCGCCGGGACGAAGCTGCGCCGCTTTTTCCAAAATTTCCTTTGGAACTTGGATTCGACCGATGTCATGCAATAATGCGGATGTGCCCAGGTCCGCAATTTGCCGGCGTGTAAGTCCCAGCTCGCGACCCATCAAAATCGCAAGAAGCATGACGTTTGTAGAATGAAAGGCGAGCTCCTTTTCACGGGAGTGGATGTGGGTCAATTTCAGAAGCGTTAACGTCGTTTCTCCGACGGAATCGATAAAATCATGCGCGAGCCGTTGCAGCACGCGTAAACTCTCTCCTTCTCCCTTTTGAACCGACTGCACAAATTCATCAAAGGCGAGGGCGGTTTTGAAATAAATGCGAAGAAGGTAACCGGGGTCGGCCAGCTCGTCGCGTGTCACGACCCGGCCGGCAAGCTCTTCGGCGTCCCTCGCCCTTAAAACCTGTATCGATTGAAAGGTCGCGTTGCCGATCCACGAAGGTTGATCGGAATCTCCACTGCTTTTTCGAAGGAGGTCGCTAAAGGATTTAAATTCATCCACCGTGGGAATATCCGTAAATAGGAACCCGGATATATTCAGCTTCGTAAAAAGCTGGGTCAGAAATCGAAAATTTTCAAATGTAGTGAAATCCGGCTTTAAAAGGATCTTGTTGATGTAGAAACTGTCACTCACGGCGGAGATCCCCACGCGCTGAACCAAGTCTCGAAGGGCCTCAATGACTTTTTGGAGGGCTTCAATGGCCCGCAGGTTCGCCTCATTGTCGAGGTCATGAACTTCTCCCGTCCGATAGAACATGAAAAGCCGATTGACGAGATTCCGGCCCTCTTCCTGAACTTTGGTTTCCAGATCTTCCGCTTTTTCCGCCTTGTGAAGATCGCGCAAGAGATCGGATTGTGATTTTCCCTGATCGGTCACGAGGAAGATTTTCCCATTGTCGCGAGAACTTTCTCACATACTTCCCGTAGTTCGGTGGTGCCCAGAAGACGGTGGGCATTTTCCTCGATGGCTTTTCGGGCCTCGGGCGTTCCCAACTCTTTGAGCGCCCACGCGCTGGCAATTTGTCGTTGTAAGGTATTTTCGGATCTCTCCAAAACACTTCGGTTCAGTTCGTCGAGGAAAAAAGGCTGGAGGGCTTTTCCTCCCCACTTGGCCAGGATCTGAAATGCAACGATCTTTTCACTTCGCTCCCAGTCATCGAAATCACTGGTCTGTGCGAAATCGAAAAGCATTTTTCCGACCTTCTTGTTGGGATGGGCCCGCAAATGCTCGAGGGTCTTTCGTCGAATCATTGGTGTTCCCTCGCGAAGGGCGCTCTCCGCCATAGCAAGGGCGAGGTCAGGAAGGCTCGTAAAAACAATTTCAGCAATTTTTGTGCGAACGGCATCGGTTCCGGAATGAAAGAGGCGACGAAGTTGAAGATGAGCCTGGGGATTCTGAATCGCGACAAAAAGATCGATCAGCGCCAGCTGGAGTGCTTCGTCGGCCTGTGGAATGGCCCGGCTGAATTCCATAAAATGATCGCCGCCCATAATGGCGAGATTGGGAGTGAGCACCTTTCGAAGGGCTTCGTTAGGGGTCGAACGATAAATTTCAAATATCATCGGCGTAAATGAACCGGGTAGAATTTGAACCAGAGAGCCCAGGCCGTTGGCTTCTTCCTTTGTGAGTTGCCCGGCATCTTTCCTCAAAATTTCGAATTTCTCGGGGCGCATCAACCCCGAAATGAAATTTTTGATGAGTGAGGAATTTATGGCGTCGGGATTTCGAACGGGATCGCTCAACTCGATGAGCTTGCTCAATACGCGCGAAGCCATCCCATACTGTTTTGACCGCAAAAGAGACTCGAGAATCCGTTCAAGTACGTTGGCCGTGGATAAAAATTGTTGATCTTGCTGAGCGCTGATCAAAATGCGCATCAGGACCATCACCATCTTCCGCAGAACCATGTTGACTTCCGAATCCGCTTCTTCACGAATTCGCTCGGTATCTTTGTCCAAAGACTCTCCATACTCGATTCGAACATTAGGAAGTTGCTCGATTTCGCGAAGATCAACGGATTTTATTTTTCGCGCTTTGGCAGCGGAAGAAGCAAGAAGAGCGGCGATTTCGTCGGGAGCTGTATCCTTAAAAAAAGGCTGAGCGGCGTTCCGAATGAGCACCTCGATATCCACAGTTTCTTCTCCCTGACGAACAAAGGTCTCTACGGCAACATAGGCAATGTGTTCCAATTCCGATTTCCAAAGGAGCGTGACGGTATCGTCATCGGAATATTCGTACGATTGAAAATCAGTCCGCAAGACCTGAAGAAAGCGATGAAGCTCGTCGAAAGTAAGCCCTTCTTCGAAATGAAATTGACGAATTCCATCCTGATGAAATTTGAAGGAGAAATTCTCTCGTTTATCGGTGTTGGAATAAATCGGTTTTCCATCACTATGAAACTCATAGGGTTTTACGACGACAGAAAATTCTTTTCGCTGCGAAAGAAGATCTGTGAATTTGGAAAAGAGCTTCTTCTCAAATTCAGAGATTGTGATGTGGCCCGCGTCATAGGTACGGTAAGCGCGAAGGGTTTTTTCAATGTGGAGAAATAGGTCTTCGAGAGGGGCGAGTCGCTCCTTCAACTCTGCTTTGTCTTCTTTACCCTGCGCCTCTTCCATATCTCATCTGGCCATATTATCATGAAGTTCATGGGGAAAGCGGTCATTTTTGCTTATTTGATCTTGCTGGGGAACGTGGCATCGGTCTTGGCACAGGGGGCAGGGGGAGCGAAGGCATTTAATCCGGACGTCAGCGTGAATCTCCTGGGCCGGTATCGATACCTCACGCATGACTCGAACAATCGAACTGACGAGTTGCACAATGGGCTTTCGTTCGAAGAATCGGAGTTTCAATTTATCGCCGATGTCGATCCCTATTTCCGTGCCAGCGCTCTTTTTTCCCTCACTCAAAAAGACGGAACCACGGATTTCGGAATTGATCCGGAAGAAGTTTATTTTGAAACGCTTTCTCTCCCCTGGGTGACATTGCGGGGGGGGAAATTCAAAGCCGCGTTTGGAAAACACAATCAACTGCATACGCACGCGTATCCCTTCATTGATGCCCCGCTCATTAATGTCGATCTTTTGGGTAGAGAGGGCCTCAACGACATGGGCGTTTCCGCAGCAGTGCTCCTGCCTATCCCATGGTTCAGTGAAATTACATTTCAGGCCGTAGGAACGAATAACGAGGTTCTCTACAATAGTCCGGATTCGCGCGATCTCGCCCCGGTAGGCTATTTCAAAAACTTATTCGATCTCACAGATGCGACCACTTTGGAAGTCGGCCTGTATGGAACGGGAGGAAACAATCAACACGGCGGCACATCCTACGCATTTGGTGGAGATGAAATCGTGAAATGGCGACCGGTCGAAGGCGGAAAATATCACGCGCTCATTTGGCAGACGGAATATCAGATGGGTGACATGGCGGACAATCCGGCTGGAGAGAAATTGGGAGGAATCGCCTCCTGGCTCCAGTGGCAATTTGCCCAGCGATGGTGGCTTCAGGGGAGGGAAGAGTATGAAGGTATACCCCATTCCACCGGGCTCCCGACGAAACACAAGCAAAGCGGGCTTTTGGCCTTCTTCCCTTCAGAGTTTTCCGGGTTTCGTCTGCAATACGACCACATAAAAACAGAAGGAGGGCCTCATCAACATGGTGTCACAGTCCAATACAATATTAGTATCGGAGCGCATCCCGCTCATGCGTATTAAATACATCACAATTATTTTTGCATCTCTTCTCCTCGGAATCGTTCGCGATGCGGAAGCGAAATTAAATGTGGTGACAACGACGACCGATATGCGGGCGCTGGTTCAGGAAGTGGGGGGAGGAGATGTAACTGTCGACGCCATCGCGAAAGGAACTCAAGATCCTCACTTTATCGAGGCCAAGCCATCCTTTATGGCGAAAGTAAATCATGCCGATCTCGTGGTGTCGGTGGGCCTGGATCTCGAAGTGGGTTGGCTTCCCAGCATACTTTTGGGAGCGCGGAACCCGAAAGTGAATCAGGGGAGTAAAGGATTTTTGGAACTCGGTCCCGCCGTGAATCCGATTGAAGTTCCTTCGGGGAAAATTACCCGCGCCGAGGGAGATGTCCACCCGTTCGGAAATCCTCATTTTTCTTTGGATCCCATTCGTATGGGAGATGCGGCGATCGTGCTTGCCGAGAGACTTGGCCAAATTGATCCTTCACATAGCGCGGGGTTTATGGAAAGGGCGAAATCGCTTCAATCTCGACTCGCTGAAAAAACCAAAGAATGGCAGAAGAGAGTCGATGCCAGTGGGGTCCATAAAGTCGTCACGTATCACAAAACGCTTAACTACTTTTTAGACCGGTTCCATATTGGAAACCCGACGACACTCGAGCCGAAACCGGGCATTCCGCCCACGAGCGCCCATATTCTAGAAGTGATCGGAACGATTCGCGAACAAAAAATCCCTCTCATTCTCGTTGAAAACTTTTTTGATCCGACCGTTACGAACCGGATCCGCCAAGATGTCCCTTCCGTTCGTGTGGAAGTAGTGCCAGTTGCCGTGGATGGAGCATCCGGCGTTTCGACGATCGACGATCTTTATGAACGCCTGGTCTCGGCGATTGAAGGAAAAAAGCCATGACGGCAACGACGCTCGAAGCCCTTCGTTTTTTGGCGGCGCCTTTCGTCATGTGTCTTATTCTCGCGGGCATTCATTGTTATCTCGGTCTGCATGTATTGGCGCGTGGTGTGATCTTCGTGGATTTGAGTCTCGCTCAGGTGGCGGCGTTCGGCGCAACGCTCGCAATTCTTTTCGGTTTTGACCACCATTCTCTCCCCACGTATTTCGTTTCATTGGGAACCACGTTCTTAGTAGCCGCTCTTTTCGCAATGGCGCGAAGACATGAACGTTTGTTCTCACAGGAAGCGATCATCGGAATTGTTTATGCGCTGGCTTCGGCCTCCGTGGTGTTGGTGGTGGACCGGGTTGCGCATGGAGCGGAACATATTAAAGACCTTTTAGTGGGGCAGGTGCTGTGGGTCACGTGGCATGATGTTCTCAAGACATCTATTATATATGCGGCCGTTGGCGCGGTTCATTATCTCTTTCGGAAACAGCTCATTCATGCCTCTTTCGAGGCGGTGAAGAAAAATGAGAACACGGCCCGTTGGGATTTTCTCTTCTACGCTCTGTTCGGTGTCGTCATTACATCTTCCGTGAGCATGGCAGGAGTTCTTCAGGTGTTTTCATACCTCATCGTTCCATCGGTGGTCAGCACGCTTTTTTATTCGTCGATTCGGGCGCGATTGATTTTTGGCTGGATACTCGGCTTTTTCTTAAGCCTGATCGGCATGGTTCTAAGTTACGTCTGGGATTTTCCCGCGGGGGCGTTCATTGTCGTTTGCTTTACGGCAGTTCCTGTTCTTTTGCTTCTCATTTCGCCGTTGATTAAACTCGGGAAGAAGTGATGCGCCACCGAATCCAGCTGTTGTATCTTCCCTTTCTTCTTTTTCTGGCGGGCTGTCCGCTAAAGCTTTCGAGCGGTGGAAACGATACCAATGTGGCCACATCCGATTCCCTCAAAGGGAGCCCCCTCACGTCGATTTGTCAGACAGGGAAAAATGAAATTTACATCACAAGTGGATCTGGAAAGGTTCTTTCCTCGACGGATGGAATTACGTTTCGGTCGGCGGATCCGGGAAACTATGAACTGGAAGGCTCCTATTGCGATCAGTCGGTCACGGATAAGACCCATGTTTGGTTCGCCGGCTCTGGAGGAACGATTCTCTACTACGAGGGGATGCAGATTGTTTCTCAATCGAGCCACGTGACGGCCGATCTTCATGCCATGTTCGGGACTTCCTCTCTAAATGTTTTTGCCGTTGGTGCCGGCGGGGCGGTGACGCATTGGGATGGTTCGACTTGGACACCTCAAGCCACCTCCGTAGACCAAGCTCTATTTGGCGTAGGCGGTCGATCCAGCGAAGTTTTGGCGGTGGGAGCGCACAAAACTCTCCTTCGATATATTCCCCCGGGCACGCTTTGGGATAACCGTTCGACGGATCTTCCCCTTGCTCTACCGGAAACTACCCAACTGAATGCGATTTGGGTCGCATCCAATGGAGAGGCCTTTGTGGTGGGGGATGGGGGAAAAATTCTCCATCGGTCGGCCTCCTTGGTCTGGACCGAACAAACGAGCGGTGTGGAGGACGATCTTCTAGCCGTTGGAGGAACCTCCCCCAGCGCGGTCTTGGCCGTTGGAAGAAGAGGAACAGCTGTGATCTACAACGGTGTCAAATGGATGAATGTTCCCAATAACGCGGGAACGGGATTTGATCTTTTTTCGGTGTTGGCGCGTTCCACCAACGCCACGTTGGTCGTAGGAAACAATGGCGCAGACGGAACGATTTTAGGTATTACTTCACAGGGTTTGGAAAAGCTTCTCTAAAAGGGGGAACATCAGATGATACGTATCGTGGCGTTGGGTGTATCTGTTTTGTTGTTCGTATCGACGGGATTCGCCAAACAGGAAAAGGAGTTGAAACCGATGGAAATGGTGGATGGACATGCAATTCTTGCGCTTCCGGTTTCGGGCTTCGAGTCGCTCTCGCTTGATGACAAACTTCTGGCCTATCATTTATATCAGTCGGCGATCATTGGCCGGGATATCAGTTTCGACCAAAACCATCGCTACAACCTGGCCATTCGAGCTCTCTGCGAACAAATTCTTCTCCATTCGAAGGGAGTTGATCCCACTGTGTTAAAGGAAATCGCCACGTATTTGAAGATGCAGTACATCAACGTGGGTATTTACGGAAAACTCACGTTTGCCAAATTCCTTCCGCCCAAAGCTCTGACGTTTAAGAAATTAAGTGACGCAGCGGAAAAGGCGAAAAAAAATGGCGCCCAAGTTCCGGTGGCGGTTTCAGATCTAGAAAAAATTATTTTTGACCCGACATTCGAGATGTACAACACGACACGGTCACCCAAACCAGGCGATGATTTAATCACGGGGAGCGCGATTAATTTCTACGACCGAGGAATTACGTGGAAAGAAGTGGATGGTTTTAAAGACAAGTATCCGCTCAATTCCAAAATCGTTCAGGAAAATGGGAAGTTAGGTGAGTCGGTTTGGCGGGCAGGAGATCCCAAGCAAAAGATTCCGGCGGGGCTATATGCCGAAAAAATCGAAGCCATGATTCAGCATATGGAAGCAGCTCTTCCCCACGCGAGCAAAGAGAATGCGAAATCACTTCAGCTCTTGATCGACTATTATCGGACGGGCAACAACGAAACATTCAATAATTACAATATTGCCTGGCTGAAGTACGACCAGCCGACAATCGACATCATTCATGGCTTTATCGAAGAATATCGTGATCCCCGCGAAAAAAAGGGGGCCTGGGAGGGGATGGTCTTCTTCATTAATGAGAAGACCTCTGGATGGCTTCGACAGGTGGCGGCTAAAGCCGACGAATATGAAAAACACACGCCTTTTGACGAGAAATACAAACGGACCGGTGTAAAGCCGATCGCCAATTTGGTGGAAGTTCTCATCGAAACGGGTGATGCGGGCCCCATCAGTTGGAGCGGCGTAAATCTCCCCAACGATCAGCGAATCCGGCAAAAGTACGGGAGCAAAGACGTTCTCCTTTGGAATGCACGTGAGGCCAAAGAAAAGGTGGGAGGTGAAAAACTAATCCATGAATTTGTCTGGCCGGAGGACCAAGAGATTGTTTCGAAGCATGCTTCAAGCGGAATCGAAGTCCTGGTCGGGTTTCATGAGGCGCTGGGCCATGCCTCGGGAAAACAAAGCGACAAGTTAAAGGGAGCGCCCCGCGATCATCTTCCCGGCTATTATAGTTGGCTCGAAGAAGAACGGGCGGATCTACTTGCCCTTCACCATGCCTGGGACGCCGAAACATTTAAAATTCGGAGGGACTGGAATGAGGAAGCGGCTAAAGCGTTATACAAGCGTTACCCCACCATGGAAATGCTCAATCTGGCGGAATTGCCGGAGGGGGCGACGGCTATTGAAGAACCCCATGCCGTGGGCGGGAACTTCGCCGTGCACTATCTGATGAAGAAGTCGAAGGCCATCGAAGAGGTGGAACGCAAGGTCGGGGGGCAAAAAAAGACATTTTGGGTCGTCCGAGATGAAAATATTCCGAAAATGAGGGAAGGAGTTGCGGAACTTCTTCGTGAGCTGCAACGAATTAAGTCGGAAGGTGATCTGGAGGCAATTAAAAAGTTGGCTGCCGAATATGGGGCTACACAATTCGACGCCAATTTGGCGAAAGAGGTGCGCGAGCGGAAAAAACGCCTCCATATTCCGAGTTATTATGCTTTTGTTTTCCCTTCGATGACGCTGGTCGAAAAGGACGGCAAGCCCGCGGATGTGCAGCTGGGTTATCCTAAGGATTTCCTGCGACAGCAGATGTCCTGGTCGGGGTACACCGAGGCCGAGCTTTCGAAGCTACCCAAGGGAATGTAAAGAAATCGTAAAAAATTGGTCTTCGCTCGCCATTTGCGATAATCGGAAGAGTTTAACCTTGCGAACGAGGAGAACAGCATGAAACGGATCAGTTGCCTAGTGGTGGCGGGGGGCCTCATTCTTGGAAGTGCGCCTGCTTTTTCTGACACCAATGAGATTGTAATCGGTGAAGTCGGCTCACTGACCGGAGCCGAGGCAACGTTTGGGCTTTCGAATAAGAATGGTCTGGCAATGGCTGTCGAAGCGGTAAATGCCGCAGGGGGGATCAAGGGAAAGAAAGTTCGAGTCATTACGTACGACGATCAAGGTAAGCCGGAAGAGGCGGCGACCGCTATGACCCGACTGATTACGAAAGATAAGGTGACTGCTGTGGTGGGCGAGGTGGCGAGCTCGCGATCGATCGCGATGGCCCCCATCGCTCAAGCGAACAAAGTTCCGATGGTTTCAGGCTCCTCGACGAACCCCAAGGTGACTCAAATCGGCAATTACATATTTCGCGTTTGTTATATCGATCCGTTCCAAGGCCCGGTGATGGCTCGTTTTGTGATAGACACACTAAAGATTAAGAAAGCCGCAATTTTTAAGGACATTAAAAATGACTACAGCATGGGGCTTTCCCAGTTTTTTAAGGAAATATTTGTTAAAGCGGGAGGCCAGGTCGTTTCTGAGCAGTCCTATAGTGCCGGAGACTTCGATTTCAAGGCGCAGTTGACCGCCATACGGGCGGCGAAACCAGAATTTGTCTACCTTCCCGGTTACTATACCGACGTGGGTCTCATCATGCGCCAGGCGCGTGAATTGGGGATTAATGTTCCCTTTGGGGGAGGGGATGGTTGGGACTCCGAGAAACTTTTCGAAATCGGCGGCAAGTCTGTGGACGGAAGTTATTTTTCGAACCACTATTCCCCGGATAATCAGGACCCGATCCTTCAAAAGTTCGTGAAGAAGTTTAAGGAGAAGTATGGCGCCATTCCTGATGGGCTGGCCGCCATGGGGTATGACGCCGGACAGGTTCTGTTTGACGCCATGCGCAGAGCCAAGAGTCTGTCGGGTCCCGATATCCGGGAAGCCCTTGCCACGACCAAGAACTTCCCGGCTGTCACCGGTAAGATTTCGATCAATGAGAATCGCGATGCCGTGAAGGCGGCAGTCATTATTAAGATCGAAAACGGGAAGCAAAAATACGTTCAAACTGTAGCACCTTGACGGGTGATCGTTAGCGGTTATAAAGATTTCGGGGAGGGGGCTCCGCTATAGATATGGAAGAGTTTGTTCAGCATTGCCTGAACGGCCTTGCACTCGGAAGCATTTACGCGCTCATCGCGCTCGGCTACACGATGGTCTATGGAATTCTGAAGCTGATCAATTTCGCCCACGGCGATGTGTATATGATCGGCGCCTTCATGGGCTATTACGTCACCCGCAAATTTGGTTTCGATCAAAATCCAACGATTGGTTCGGCGCTGGTGGTTCTTTTTGCCTCGATGGCCATTTGCGCGGCGCTCGGGTTTTTAATCGAGCGAATCGCCTATCGGCCTCTGCGTAAAGCGCCCCGTATTAATGCGCTGATTACTGCGATAGGAGTTTCTCTCTTTTTGGAATACACGAGCCAAATTCTTTTCGGCGCTGATCCAAAATATTTTCCATCGATTGTGGAGCGGAATGTGGTAGCCGAGTTCGGCCAAGTGACGATCAGCAATTTTCAAATCATGATTTTTGTAGTCTCCCTTACGCTGATGGGAGTTCTCCGTTTCATGGTCCAAAAAACGAAAGTGGGAAGGGCCATGAGGGCACTTTCGTTTGACTTTACGACGGCGAGCCTGATTGGGATTCCGACCGATCGGATTATTTCCTACACGTTTATGGTAGGAGCTTCGCTGGCCGCGGCGGCGGGAATCATGGTGGGGGTCATGTATCCACGAATCGATCCCCTTATGGGGATTATGCCTGGCCTTAAAGCCTTTGTGGCTGCAGTGTTGGGGGGAATCGGGAATTTTCCCGGAGCGGTTGTTGGGGGCTTTGTCATGGGGCTTTCGGAGGAGATGGTGGTCGGCTATCTATCATCCACATATCGAGACGCTCTGGCGTTCGGTCTCCTGATTTTAATTCTTCTCATTCGTCCTTCCGGGCTTTTTGGCAAATATGTTCCGGAGAAAGTGTAATGAAGACCTGGATCAAAACGAACCGTGTTTTAATTGGGCTGCTTCTCTTTATGCCCGTGGCGAATTGGCTGGCGGGGCACCTCGACGATTACTTTTATCGAATCCTGATGCTAGCGGGAATCAACGTCGTTCTTGCGACGAGTCTCAATCTCGTAAACGGAATCACGGGGCAATTTTCACTCGGCCATGCCGGGTTTATGGCTGTCGGCGCGTATACCTCGGCTTGTGTTACTTATTTTGTCGGCCACGCGTACGTTTCACCATTTCTGGAAACATTGGGCGAAGGAACTCTTGCTAGCGTGCTGACGCAGCTTTTCTTTTTTGTTGCAATTATTGTGGGCGGGCTTTCGGCGGCGCTCCTGGGATTTGTCGTCGGCATGCCTTCCCTCCGTTTGCGAGGAGACTACTTGGCTATCGTCACCCTGGGTTTCGGCGAGATCACGCGCGTGATCATTCTCAACATCGATGCAGTGGGAGGCGCGCGCGGATTTGCCGATATTCCGGCGTACTCTTCGTTTCATTGGATTTATGGGATGGTGATTCTAACCGTCGTCATTCTTTATCGCCTGGTGCACTCCTCGCATGGTCGGGCATTTCTCGCCGTCCGCGAAGATGAAGTGGCCGCCGAAGCCGTAGGAATTTCAACGACACACTACAAGGTCTTGGCTTTTGTCGTGAGCGCTTTTTTCGCCGGCGTGGCAGGAGCACTTTTTGCCCATTTTCTGTCGTACATCAACCCATCCATTTTCACGTTCATTAAATCCTTTGAGGTCATCACGATGGTGGTTCTGGGGGGAATGGGAAGTCTTTCGGGATCGATTTTAGCGGCGATCGGATTGACGATTCTCCCCGAGGCCCTTCGCCCCTTACAGGATCTGACGAAAATTGATTTTCGTATGGTGATCTACTCCCTTCTCCTCGTGATTCTAATGCTGACTCGGCCCATGGGCTTGTTCGGAAAAAAAGAACTTTGGGAATTCGCGCGGAGGAAAAGCTGAGTGGCTGCTACGTCGCGATTGACTTTAAAGGACTGTAGTCTCAGCTTTGGAGGTCTTCGAGCGGTCACCGAAGTTTCACTTGAGCTTTCACCCGGCGAAATCGTAAGTCTCATCGGGCCGAATGGAGCCGGTAAGACAACCGTATTTAATTTGATCACGGGAGTTTATCCCGCCGACGCGGGGAAAATTGAATTTAATGGGATTTCTTTGGCGGGGAAGCGGCCATCAAAAATCGCCGCCCTCGGCTTGGCTCGAACATTTCAAAACATTCGCCTATTTAAAGATCTTTCCGTCCTCGATAACGTCCGTGCGGCGTTTCATCTTCATCATACGTATTCTTTTGGAGGGGCGCTTTTTCGACCTCCGCGTTTTTGGGCGGAAGAGGCCGACACACTTGATCGCGCATTTAAGCTTTTGGACGTTTTCGGGCTTCGGGAGCGCGCTCACGAGATAGCTCGAAACCTTCCCTATGGGGAGCAGCGCGAGCTTGAAATCGTCCGTGCTCTTGCCACGAGTCCCAAGGTGCTTCTTCTCGATGAACCCGCAGCGGGAATGAATACGCAGGAAACAGCGAGTCTGATGAAAACCATTCGTCGACTGCGCGACGAATTCTCTCTCGCGATTCTTTTGATCGAACATGACATGCGACTCGTGATGGAAATCAGCGACCGAATCGCCGTCCTGGATCATGGCATCGTCATTGCCGAAGGAATCCCGAGTGAAATCCGAAAAAATCCAAAGGTGATTGAGGCCTATCTCGGAGCGTCTCACGTATGACTGAGCCACTTCTTCTTGAGATTCGCGATCTCCACGTGCATTACGGTGTGATCCATGCTCTTAAAGGTGTATCGCTTTCGGTTCGTAAGGGAGAGATCGTTACCCTCATCGGTTCGAACGGCGCTGGAAAGAGCACTCTTTTAAAAACCATTTCAGGACTCAATCGACCGACGAAGGGGAGGATCGATTATCGGGGTGCCCCGCTTCCTCAAGCGAAACCGCGAGC
Organism: uncultured bacterium; assembly: GCA_964397255.1. GTDB lineage: Bacteria > Bdellovibrionota_G > JALEGL01 > JALEGL01 > DATDPG01 > CAYNHQ01. The sequence continues at coordinate 145,249 of CAYNHQ010000003.1, read as the reverse complement.
CGTGGTCGCCGCGGGAATTTCACATGTTCCGGAGGGAAGAGGGATTTTTGGAAATCTGACGGTGGAAGAGAATCTCGACCTCGGCGCGTATCTTCGATCGGATAAACATGAAATCGCTCAAGATCTCTCGCATGTCTATGACCTATTTCCGATTCTTCGTGAGCGAAAATCCCAGGCAGCGGGGACGCTCTCGGGGGGTGAGCAACAGATGTTAGCTATCGGTCGCGGGTTGATGTCTCGCCCATCCGTACTTCTTTTAGATGAACCGTCATTGGGATTGGCTCCTTTGTTGGTTCAAAAGATTTTTAAAATCATCGAAGAGATCAATCGTGAAGGATGCACGATTTTCCTGGTCGAGCAAAACGCACACTTGGCCCTCAAGACCGCTCATCGGGCCTATGTGATTGAGACGGGCAAAATCGTTTTGGAAGACAGCGCCCAAGCTCTTCTTTCCAACGCCGCCGTCCGCAAAGCCTACCTGGGCGAATAAACCTCTTGTTCAATGTTAGATTTCCACACGGTCTTTAAGAACCTGCGATTTGTAAGTTTCAGCCAGGTCGTTGATCGACACCAAATCGACTTTGATAGGGAGATTACTTTCCTCAATATTTGACTTGATTTCGTAAATGAAGGAGTCGGCAATAGCGTGACTAGGCTCATAAAGAAAATCAATATCCGAAAATTTTTGAAATGTGCCTGTGGCTCGTGAACCGAAGACCCAGAGTCGGGCCCCTTTTTGCTTGAGTGGAAGAATCAGGTTTTCGTGTATTAGATTCCACTGCTCATGGCTCAGACCAAATTTCATATGGCTTTAAGCGAATGCAGTAGTTTTTCAAGCTCCGGTAGTGCCTCTTTCGCGACCTGATAGACTTTTTCGGCTAACTCCTCTTTGTAAGTATGAGAGGTCTGATTTCGAGCCTCCAAATACGCAAACCAGCGCGCGGGGTCAGCAATCAAGCCTTGCTGCGCCAGATCACGAAGCACTACTTTAGGTGCCGTGGAGCTGACCCCTAAAGCTTTTCGCGCGGACTTCCAGGCCAGTTCTATGCAGAACTCAAAACGCTGAATCACAGAATCCCGAATAAAATCATCTTTGGGCCGATCCAAAGCTTCTTTCAAACGTTGCACAGCTTTTTCGAATTCAGTGAGGGTGGTCGAGGCCATCTTCAGTCAAAAATAGCATAGTTATTCGGATAATACATTCGGAAGAGAAACCTCAATCGACAGGTAAGGGGATTCATGTTAGTTCGGCCGGCTGATGCTGACGGAATTACGGATTTCAAATCTGGCCATTCTTCCTGAACTCGAAGTAAAATTTAGCGAGGGCCTTAACGTTCTGACGGGCGAAACGGGGGCGGGGAAGTCCATTTTGGTCGATGCCATTGGCCTTCTGGCGGGGAAGCGTGCGTCGAGTGATGACGTGCGGCATGGAACCGAAATAGCCACGGTGGAAGGCATTCTTCGATTTTCACCGAAATCGGCCGTTTGGTCTGAATTAAAGGCGCAGGGTATACCGATCGAAGGGAATGAATTGATTTTGCGCAGAACGATCGGCGCCGACGGCCGAAGCCGAGCGTTTGCGAATGGATGGCAATGGACGGTAGCGGGACTGGTAAATTTCGCCTCTCGATGGATTGATATCAGTGGCCAACATGGTCAGCAGGAGCTCCTCTTGGAAGAAAAGCATGTCCGTTACTTAGACGAGTATGGGGATCACCTTGAAATCTTCCGCACTTATGCCGAGCACTTTGCAAGACTTCGAGAAATTGAATCGCGAAAAAAGAAGTTCGAATCAGAACGTGCCGAAGCGGCCAGACAAAAAGAGTTTCTCGACTATCAGTTGAAAGAGCTAAAGGGTGCGGAGCTGAAAACCGGTGAGATGGAAGAACTTTCCACGGCCCAACAACGAGCCACAAATGGTGAAAAACTAGCAAAAAGCGCCGCAACCCTTGAAGAGCTTTTAGATGGGGAAGGCGGACTCACGACGCTTTTCGGAAAATTAGTGAATGAACTTCGGGGAGGAACCAAGCTCGATTCATCTCTTGAGTCCTGGATGGCGGAAGCGGAGACCATTCAATCCAAATTATTCGATTTAAGCCGCCAAGCTTCGCACTATCGCCGATCGCTAGAATTTGATCCCGCGGAAGTGGATCGAATTGAAGCACGGCTGGCTCAGCTCCAAACTCTATCGCGTAAGTATGGATCGATTGCTCAGGCTATAGAGGAACGAGACCGGATCGCAGTACTTGTGGCATTGAACGAAGATTCAACAATTCGTACGGCGGAGTTGGAAAAGGAATGGAATGAAGCCGCGAAAAAGCTTCAACAGTCGGCAGACAAGCTCACGAAAGCGCGGAAAAAAAGTACGAAAGAATTTTCCGCGGAGGTAGGCCGTGAACTTTCTTATCTTGGAATGCCGAAAGCCGAGCTCACGATTTGCTGGAAGGTGGTGGAAGAGGAGGGGTCTATTTCGATTGGAGACCAACTCTATGGACCGAATGGCGCCGAGGAAATCGCTCTTGAAATGGCTCCCAATCCGGGAGAGGGGTTTAAACCTTTGGCGAAGATTGCGTCTGGTGGCGAACTCTCTCGGATCTTGTTGGCGATCAAGGGGATTGCACTGGCAGGAGAGGATTCCTCCGACACTGTTTATCTATTTGATGAGGTGGATTCGGGAATCGGCGGGGAGACAGCGGAGCGAGTCGGGATTCGACTCCAAAAGCTCTCACGCGGCCGACAAGTTCTTTGTGTCACGCACTTGGCTCAGATCGCTTGCTACGCCGTGGCTCACCTAAGTGTCGAAAAGCGGGTCAAAGGGGGAAGGACCGAAGCGGGCGTGACTCGACTGGATGAGCGGGGAAGAAGAGAAGAATTGGGACGGATGATGGGCGGCATCGAAATCACGCGAAAAACACTCGAGCATGCGTCCGAGCTTCTCCGCCGCGGACAGGAACTTGGACCCGGTGCTCTCTCTCGTTAGGTGGTTTCTCGCAGCAATCGCGACTGCATTTTGGGGAACGCTCTCCCTTCTGCTTTCCGTTTTCGATTCTACCGGAAGATCAGCACATTTTTGCATGCGGACGTGGGCACGCTGGTGCCTCTGGATCAGCGGCAGTAAGTTGGAGATTTCAGGACTGGAACTTGTGCGTGAGAAAAAAGCGTACATCGTGGTTTCAAATCATCAGGGGCAAATCGACATCCTGATTCTCTCCGCCATTCTCCCCTTCCAGTTCGTGTGGGTTTCAAAAAAGGAAAATTTTCGGATTCCGTTTCTCGGCTGGCATATGAAGCGGGCCGGCTACGTCAGCGTCGACCGGCAGAACAAAGAACAGGCGATTGCGAGCATGGGCGTGGCCGCCCATCGTTTACGGGAGGGTAAATCGATCGCCTTTTTTCCGGAGGGGACACGCTCTCGCGATGGGAATCTGCTTCCATTTAAGATGGGAGCATTCCATTTAGCAATGGAGACAGGAGTGACCGTCCTTCCCGTTGTGATCGATGGTAGTGTTCATGTGCTCCCGAAAGGTTCGATGCGAATTCGTCCTAGCGTGATTTCTGTAACGATACTTCCACCAATAATTCCAACCGTTTATTCCATCGAAGAAAAGTACGACTTTAGAGATATGGTTCGGAATATAATGATAGAAGTTCTGAAAACGAACTTTGACCCCCCGGGGGAGGTCCGATATTCTTAGTCAAAATCACGACGCAACCATGAAACTTGTCTCCTGCGGGATCACAGATATCGGCCGAAAACGCCAACGAAACGAAGACAGTTACCTTGTTAACGACAAATTAAAGTTATACGTCGTGGCCGATGGCATGGGGGGGCATGCCGGGGGAGAGTTTGCCAGTAAAATTGCCGTTTCGACCGTCGAAGAAATTCTTAAAGGGGAGGATCGGAAGAAATCGAAGGTACCCGATAAGAGTTATCTCGATTCCGAGCCGGGCACCAATGACGGATCCTCACAGGAAAAGCTTCGCGAGGCTCTGACCCGCGCGGGAAGCATGATCATTCGAAAGGCTTCCGAAGAACCGGAGCTGCGCGGTATGGGAACGACTTCGACTGTCATGCTTTTCATGGAAGACAAAGCCTACGTTGCGCATGTCGGCGACAGCCGAGCGTATTGCATACGTGCGGGAAATATTACGCAAATCACGGAAGATCATTCCTTGGTTCATGAGCAACTCAAGAGCGGACTCATCACGCAAACCGAGGCGAGAACCCATCAACTTAAAAACATCATCACCCGTTCTGTCGGTGTTCATGAGGAAGTCGAAATCGATACGATGGTATGGAAAGTTCAGGAAGATGACACATACGTCATGTGCTCCGACGGTCTTTCCAACATGGTTCAGGATCATGAAATTTTGAAAATCGCCGCGGAAAAGGATGCCGAGCAAGTGGCTCGAAAATTGGTCGATCTCGCCAATGAGCGGGGGGGAGATGACAATATCACTCTCATTGTGATTCGAGTGATGGGAAATAAAAAGGGTTGACGTGACGTTTCACGACCATAGGATGTGCCACGATGTCTAACCGTTTCTTTACATTCATGGTCATTCCGGAACGAAGTTCCTATGTCCGGAAGTGGATTGTCCCGCGCTCCGCCCTTCGATGGGCCGGAGCGATTGGAATTGTTTTGGTCATCGTGGGTCTGACGACTTTCGTGATGTCACTTCAATACCTCGCTCGCTGGGGGGAATTTCAGGATGCGCGATTAAAGATTCAGTATCTCGAAGGGCAGCTGCAAACGCTGAATACGAAAGTGAATGCCGCCAATGCTACGTTGGTTCGTATTCAGAATTTCGAGCAGAAGCTTCGTGTCTTGGCGAATCTCGATCAAACACCGACCGCGGCGGGAATCGGTCCGATCAGCCGCGAGGATGAACAAATTTATACGGAACAGCAAACGGGTGGAAAAGACTCTCTTGACGGTGTCATGGTCGCCTCGGTGGATCCAAAGGCGGGAGATTATGGTTATAAAGTTCGTTCGCTCGAGCTGTCAGTAAACGATCTGGGCGCGCGTGCCTCGTTGAAAGAGCAGAGCCTGCAGGAAACCTATGAACTGCTCAAAGACCGAACATCATTCTTAGATGCTCGTCCCTCCACATGGCCTGCTCGAGGATTTCTCGCTTCGACGTTTGGTTATCGAGTATCTCCTTTCACGGGTCTTCGGCAGTTGCATGAGGGAATCGATATCGCCGCCCCGGTGGGCACAAAGGTAACGTCACCTGCCGATGGGACAGTCACATTCGCGGGCTCAGAAGAGGGATATGGAAAAGTGTTGGTGATCAATCACGGGTACGGAGTGGTCACCCGATTTGCCCACAATTCCGAATTGCTGAAGAAAGTGGGCCAGCATGTTCGTCGGGGTGAAGCCATCACAATGATTGGCAACACGGGGAGATCCACCGGACCCCACCTCCATTATGAAGTTCGTGAAAATGGCGTGCCTGTTAATCCGATGAAATTCATCCTCGATTCCTCTTGGTAGTTGCCATTCTTCCCGTTTCCGCGTAGCTCATCTCACCCGCCATGCTCGAGCATATTGCCAAGAAAATTTTCGGTACGAAGCATGATCGCGATATCAAGCGGTTACAACCGATTATTGACGAAATAAATTCACTCGAGCCCTCCCTGCGCGTTCTTTCCGATGCTTCTCTCCGACAAAAGACGGACGAGTTTCGCGCCCGGCTTCAAAAGGAACCGGATCCCAAAAAGAGGCAATTGATGCTCGACGCGCTCTTGCCGGAGGCATTTGCGGTTTGCCGAGAAGCGGGTCGCCGGACGCTCGGAATGCGCCATTTTGATGTTCAGTTAATCGGCGGAATCGTTCTCCATCAGGGGAAAATCGCAGAAATGAGAACCGGCGAAGGAAAGACGTTGGTGGCGACACTCCCGGTTTATCTCAATGCCCTCTTAGGTCGCGGAGTACATGTTGTGACGGTCAACGATTATCTCGCCAAGCGTGACGCGCAGTGGATGGGTGAAATTTATCGATTTCTTGGGCTGAAGGTTGGCGTGATTGTCCACGAGAAAAACGATCAAGAAAGACAGGAAGCCTATAACAGCGATGTCACTTACGGCCAAAACAACGAATTCGGTTTCGATTACCTCCGTGACAATATGAAATTTCGCCTCGAAGATTATTGTCAGCGCGATCTTTATTACGCGATTGTCGACGAAGTGGATTCCATCTTGATTGACGAAGCCAGAACACCTCTCATCATTTCAGGACCGACCGACGAGACCACGGACAAATATTACCGAATCGACAAGATCATTCCTCAGCTTCAGAAAGAAAAAGATTTCACGATCGACGAAAAGTCACGCCAGGCGATGCTGACGGAAGAGGGAATTGCGACAGTGGAAGGTGCCCTCAAAATCGCAAATCTCTACGATCCGGATCAAATTGAAACGCTTCATCACGTTCAGCAGGCTCTTCGTGCGCATGCGCTCTATCATCGTGATGTGGATTATGTGGTGCGCGAAGGCGAAGTGATGATCGTCGATGAATTTACAGGGCGATTAATGCCGGGACGCCGTTGGTCGGATGGTCTGCATCAGGCGATCGAAGCCAAAGAGGGAGTCAACATTCAAAACGAAAACCAGACTCTCGCTTCGATCACGTTTCAGAATTACTTTCGAATGTTCGACAAGCTGGCCGGTATGACAGGAACCGCCGATACCGAAGCGGAGGAATTCGGAAAGATCTACAACCTCGATGTCGTTGTCATTCCCACGGACAAGCCCATGGTCCGACTCGATCAACCCGATCTCATTTACAAAACGGAGCGGGAGAAATTTGAAGCGGTGACGGAACTGATCAAAGAACTGCACAAGAAGGAGCAACCCGTACTTGTGGGGACGGTCTCGATTGAAAAATCGGAATTGGTTTCAAAATATCTCAAGCGAAACGGCATTCCCCATAATGTTCTCAATGCCAAAAACCATGAGCGTGAGGCGGAAATCATTAAAGACGCCGGTCAAGCGGGCTCGGTCACAATTGCTACCAATATGGCGGGACGCGGCACCGACATTGTTCTAGGTTCCGGAGTTCCCGATAAGGGGGGCCTTTTTGTCCTGGCGACGGAACGACATGAGGCCCGTCGAATCGACAACCAGCTCCGGGGGCGTTCGGGGCGTCAGGGAGATCCCGGTGAATCCCGTTTTTTTCTCTCGTTTGAAGACGATCTCATGCGGATTTTCGGATCGGACAAGTGGCAGGGAATGATGAGTCGTCTCGGAATGGAGGAAGGGGAGGCCATCGAACATCCCTGGACATCCAAGGCGATTGAATCCGCGCAGCGAAGAGTCGAGGGACATAACTTCGATATTCGGAAGCATCTTTTGAAATACGACGACGTGATGAACAAGCAGCGGAAAATCATTTATGCGCTTCGAAAGGATGTTTTGGGACGCAGTGACATTAAAGATCTGTTTCGCGCTGACACTGAGGATGTTATCGAAGAAATGGTTCTCGCCTTCACGATCGAAGGTAAACCGGTAGAGGATTGGGATTGGAAATCGATTGATGAAAACTTCCAGCGCAGCTTCGAAATCGCTCTGCCTGTGTCTGCCAAAACGCTTGCACCCAGAACGCAGGAAGGTTTGCGTGATGCGCTCTTAGCCGCAGTCATCGCTCGACATGAAGAAAAAGAAAGAGAATTTGGTTCGGAATTAACGAGAAGAATTGAACGCGAAATCAAGCTTCGGACGATCGATACACTTTGGAAAGATCATCTTCTAAATATGGATCACCTAAAAGATGCCGTTGGTTTTGAGGGCTATGCCCAGAAGGATCCATTGGTGGTGTATCAAAAAAAGGGATTCGAAATGTTTTCAGAAATGATTTACGCAACGAAAGAGCTTACGGTCGAGCGCTATTTCCACATTCAGTTGGCGAAAGAAGAGGTGGAAGAACGCCAGCAAATTTTTCGCGCTCCGGCGCAACAAAACATGGTGATGTCGCATGGGGCAGCTCCTGCGATGGGACAATCAGCCGCGAATGATGGGGGAGAGCCTCAATCCCAGCGGCAGGTAGCCGTAGCCGGCACGATGCGCCGCCAGGGAGAGAAGGTGGGACGAAACGATCCCTGTCCCTGTGGCTCCGGCAAAAAATACAAAAAGTGCCACGGCGCCTAAGTGTCAAAGGTGAGGGTTTTGAGTTGCATGAAACTATCAAAATATGATAGTTTCATGTAAATGCAATTAGATTCAAGAAATCTTGTCCGCCGCATCCGTGAAGCCCATCTTCCCGAGATTTTTCGGGATAGTGATCTCGAATATCTTATCGGCGGAACTCCGGCGCGACGGCACAATCTCGTCAAAAGGGCCCTTGCAAGGGGTGAGCTCATCCGAATTCGCCGAGGTCTCTACGCGCTCGATGAAATCTATCGAAAGGAAAAGATTCACCCTTTCGGACTCGCTCAATGGATTTATGGGCCTTCCTATATCAGTTTCGAATCCGCTCTATCGTATTGGCAATTGATTCCGGAGGCGGTGTATACGGTGACATCCGGAACATCCAAGCGCTCGAAATCTTTCAGCACGAGCTTTGGAAAATTCGATTACGTTCGAATTCCGCTTCACCCGCTTTTGACTCACGTGAAGAGAATCGCGGAAGGAAGCGTGGCCTATTTGATGGCTGCACCCTGGCGAGCATTAGCGGACTACGTCTACGCTTCGGGTAAAATTTGGACACGAGAGGGCCTCGAAGAATCTCTCCGCGTGGAACAGTTTCCTAAATACGATGGAAAAATGATCTCCGAACTCTCCGAGTTGTACGCAAATGAAAGAGTTCGGAGGTTTTTTGATACTTGTCGGAAAGGCCATCCGTCTCAAAAAATCAGACGCTCGATTTGAGATGGGAAAACATGTAAGCCAAGCGATCGAAGAACTCAACGAATACGGATTTTCGTTTCACGTCGAGAATCGATCGGAGGCAAGTGAAGTGGTTCAAAAAGCGTTCTTGAAGGATGATTCGTGGGGAAAGCTTCTTTCGTTTCAGTATTACGCGGCTCGCGGTTCGACGCCAAAAAAACTCCAAATCAAAGTGGAAGTCGATACAAATCCTCCCGTTGGTAGCAGCAATGAAGAAAAAGTGTTGCCGTTTCCTTTCCCCTTTACGGTGCTCGTGCAAGACCTTCCGTCGCTCTTTGCCGGAAAGTGCCATGCGCTTCTCTGCCGACGATATGTGAAGGGAAGGGACTGGTATGATTTTCTTTGGTACGCGAGGAAAAAAATTCAGCCCAATTTCATTTTTTTGAAGAGCGCACTTCTTCAAAATGGCCCCTGGAAAGGAAAGAAGGTGTCAGTGGATTTGCGCTGGTTTCTTCAAGTAATGGAAGAGCGAATCGACGAGATCAACTGGACAGAGGCGAGGCGTGACATTCAACATTTCCTGCGAAACCCAGAACTCCGTTCGCTACATCTTTGGTCCGCCGATTTCTTCAAAAGCCAATTGAAAAATATTGTGACCTAGAATCTAATCTGCGCCCCGACCATATTAAACTCAAATACCCATTGCAATTGCGGCCTGAACGGCTTTCGTCATTTCTTCTCCGGTTATCGTCAATTGCTGCCCGGATGAGTCTGTGTACGCGCAACTGCCAGAATAAGTGGAGGGAAGGCAATTGGAATCGTATGTCACCGAAAAGTTGCAATCCTGGGAAAATCCGAGATCGCCGGAGTAGGAGATATGCTGGTCGAGGTTCATGGATACGCGACAACTATTACTGTTGCTACTTGCCAAGACTGTCGAACCATTTACTTCACCGGTGGCTGCAAGTTTCAGATTCTGAACACTGCTTATCGGTGGGTGCGTAAAAAACTGGGCCGTATATTTACATTTGGAGTAAGTGTAGGCCCCTATCCGCGAATTGGATGTAGATCCCACATGTTGCTCGACATGCATCGAACCGCTCAGCTCGCATTTCACATCTCCGCTATCAATGTTGCCCCCCGATGCGAGGTATGGCTCAAACGAGATGGCCCACCATAAATCGGTCGCGCTAGGCGTGGGGCTTAACGATGAGAACGCCGGACCAGTTTCAGGGTTTGTCGACGAACTCCCGCACCCGCTCATCGCAAGAATCAGAGCAATCATATTGAACGTTTTCATGAAAAACTCCCTTCAAAATTTGATTTGCGCCCCGACCATCGCGCCATTATCTGAATCTCTTCCTCTTGCGAATGCATTTGAATCAAGGAACATAGCCGAAGCCATTATCACCAGGATGATTAGTTTCGATGTTCTTGCCATAACAGACGCTTGGTAGAGCAACCCCTATGCCAAGGGAGTCAGGCTTAAAATGAGCTTGGAATGAGCCAAAAAGGTGTCAGGTATGCAAAAACTGACACTTTTTTCGACGTGGATCTCTGATATCATCCGGCGGTAAAATAATTGTGAGACGATACAAAGTTAGAGATCTCCTCCGGATGTTACGCGATGATGGTTGGGTGTTGCTCCGCTCGCGTGGAAGCCATCAGCAGTTTGCGCACCCGGAGAAAAAAGGAGTGGTAACAATAAGTTTCCACTCATCAAATGATGATCTTCATCCGAAAACGGCGAAGAGCATATTTCGCCAGGCTGGATGGAGTGAGAAGGAAGAGCGATGAAAAAAATTTTATCTGTTCCGGTTGTAATCTTAAAGACGAAAAGCGGCTACAACGCTTTTAGTCCGCTAGTTGATGGATGTGCCGTGACGGATCGTACCATTGATCGAACGTTTCGACGGATGGAAGAAGCGCTAGAATTCCATTTCGAGGGCGAGCGTTTGGTCAAAAATAAGTCCAAAAAACGCATTAAGGCAACGCTTCGTAATGCCTTCGACGATTACGGAACAGATGCGCTCTATGCGGCCATTCGAATAGCCGCATAAAGTTCTAAAATCGAAATTGCGCCCCGACCATCGCGCCATTGTCTGTTACGGCGAATGTGGGTTGGAAAGTGTTTATAAATGAAGTCTTCTTTTGCGCGATTTTGGCATTGTGTTCTTTGACACCAGCAATTCCTCCGATCCCATCCCAAGCTAACGATGCTAAGTAGGGTATTCCACCGACAATCCAGAATATTTCGTAATACCCGCCATTAAATCCAAGTGAAACCAAATATGCGCTCGCGCCTCCGATTAAGAAATTCGTTATGCCTTGAGAATATTTTCCCGCATAGAAGAGGGCATCGCCGGGAATAGGATCAAGAGCGAGTATCGTTGCGACTGTTTCTGATTTTAGTTGGAGATTCACTCCTTCGGCGTTGGCGCTAGTGGCTGAGAGTATAAGAGCGATTGTGAGTAACCATTTCATGCACGTAAGAATTAGCAACCCTTATGCCAAGGGAGTCAGGCTTAAAATGAGCTTGGAATGAGCCAAAAAGGTGTCAGGTATGCAAAAACTGACAGTTTTTACGTCAGGCGGGATTTAATAATTTAGTATTGACTTAATAGCGATAAAGTATATACGATATTAATGAAGTTCGAATGGGACGCCGCGAAGGCGAAGACGAACTTGGAAAAACATGGCATTGCGTTTGAAGAAGCTGCGACGATCTTCTTCGATGTCCATGGCCTTGAGATTCCCGACGAGAAGCACTCGTCAGACGAATCTCGGAGTCTTCGCCTCGGAATGTCGCTCCATTCAAGAATATTATTAGTGGTTTATACAGAGAGAACGAGAGGCGATCATGAAGAAATCATACGGATTATCAGCGCACGAAAAGCGGGCAAAAAGGAAAGGTCGCTCTACTTTGGTCGAATATGATGCCGAACAACTTCTTCGGTTCTTTCTAAAGAATAAGTCGGAAGTGGGTGATGTCCAAGATTCTATGATTGATTATTCGGACATACCCGAACTCACATTACGGCAGATGAAGAAAGCAAAGCGGGCACGTGCGGGCAGACCGCCGCTCGGTTTGGCGCCAAAAAAGTTAATTTCTATAAAGATCGATCCAATTCTTCTTGAGGAAATTAAGCGGCGAGCCAAGGAAGAAGGAAATCGCTATCAAACACTGATGCACCGAATTTTAGAAGAATATATCCATAAACATGCGGCTTAGAACCGGAACTGCGCGCCGACCATCGCGCTTTTGTCAGTTACGGCGAATGTAGGTTGGAAAGCGTTTATGAATGAAGTTTTCTTTTGCACGAATTCGGCGTTGTACTTCTTCACATAATGAACTCCACCGATTCCGTCCCAAATTAAGGACCCGAGATACAATCCGCCTCCTACGGCAAATAAAGTGTAGATCGTTTCATGGGAATTTAGGATACATGGTTCGGATCCGCTACAGTCCTCCAGATTAAAGAGGACACCTCCAAAGATTGCGGCGGCGCCGATAAGGCTGGTTAATGTACCGAACGCGCCTTGAACGGGTCTACCTGCGTAAAAGAGCGAGTCCGCTGGAATCGGGTCCAGGGCGAGGACCCAGGCAGTCGTTTCGGATTTTGGTTTCAAGTCCGGCTCTCCCGCATAGGTAGTCGACCAAAAAAGAAGTGTAATTGCTAAGACTATGAAAGTTTTCATGGTGGATTAGATGAGCAACCCCCATGCCAGAAAGATGGAGCACGAAAGTCCACGAATTGAGCCAAAACCGGTGTCAGGTACGCAAAAACTGACAGTTTTTATGTCAGGTTTCGGGGTTTTAAGGAGTAATGAGGATGGGTTGAAAATAGGTATATAATTATGTACACTTTTGATATGAAAAAGGTCTCAATAAAGTCCCTACGGGAGGAATTCGCACGATGGGCAGAAATCGCTTCAGGGGGTGAGGTAGTGGAAATCACAAAGCATAACCGGCCCTTTTTGCGTTTGGTTTCAGCATGGGGCCCGGTTGTACGAATCGGTTCCAAAGTCGGCGCCCACAATATACGCCCCGCGCTTCAGAAGGGGCTGCGTGGTTTGGCGCTGAAGTATCTTTTCGAGGATCGTGAAAACCGTTAAACATCCGACGATTTACGTAGATACATCCGCCTATTTGGCGGTTCTTTTGCGCGAACCTGGCTATGTCAAATTCATGAGAAAAATGAAGAAAGGGGTTCTTTGTTCAAGCGTGATCCTCCTTCTTGAGGCGCAGCGAAATATTCTCCGGCTCTCTAGGGAGAAAAAAATTTCTGCGAAAGAATTCGACCTTGCTTCCCAACAGGCGGAAGAGAATATGGAAAAATTCATACTTCGCGGAATCGATTTTGATCTCTGTTCCTCGAAGGTTTTCCCGTTGGTATCCACACCTCGGACCCTCGATTTGATCCATTTGCGTACGGCTCTTTGGTATCACACTACATCACACCTGGAGCAATTCTTAAGTCTAGACGAGGGACAATTGCGAGCAGCGCGCGAGTTGGGACTACCAACAGAAAATTTGAAAAACTAGACGTTAAAGCGGAAGTGGGCTACGGATTTTTGAGTGCAATGCTTTTCGAATTTAGTATTGATCCCTTTTCATCGCCTTCCCGAAATTCGAAGGTAACCACACCATTCTTTAGGTCGTCCCGATTGAGCGTGAGAGTGATACTTCCTGATTTGGCCTGCATTCCGGCTAAGTCCGGAAATAGATCAGCGATCGCACTACTTTCTTCGCTAGTGTAGACAAATTCATCAGCGAGTGTGGCTTCGTAAGCCGTACCGTTTGAGGATGTGATAATTACCTTCTTCGGTATGGCAAAACTATGAATTGCACATTGACCAAAATCAGAGCCGCCATAGGTTTGATAATACGCCGTAACTTTTACATTTGAAGCCGCATCAACTCCCTTATAGGAATCAAGCGGACAGTCGTCATCACTTGGCAGGCATGCAGGTAGACCTGAGGCCAAACTGAGCAATGTCATAAGTAAGAAGTATTTATTAAAAGGGCTCAATGCAGATCACAGTGGGCCATTTGCGGGGGATTGGCTAAGAGGAGGTAAAAAGGCGGCGATGATTTTGAGTTTGAGATAGTCCTCGTCCCGGTAACCGTACGCTCGTCGTTGCAGGACGCGGATTTTGGTATTGAGCCCTTCAACCATCCCAAGGCTGACCTTGTTTTCGGGACGGCAGTACGAAACGATCCCATCCCAGTGACGCTCGATCATTTTGGAAAACTTCTCATAGGGTTTTAGGCGTTGCCACTTAAGGGACTCGCACCATTGGTCGAAGAATCGCCGGGCCCAACCTTCCGTACGGTAACTCCAAAGCTCGCCGAACGATTCCTTGAGGAGGTAGGCTACGTTGAGTCGCTTATTCGCCTTGAAGAGCTGCCTCAGAGACCGTCGGCCATCGAGGGTGAGATGCTCCCAGCCGGAGAGAAGCGTATAGCGCTGGCCCTTGATGTAGGAGCGATTCTTGCCGGACAGCCGGTGATACTCGCTCCGTCGGACGAGATCGAGCGCATCGTTTAAGTGCCGCAGAATGTGAAACTTGTCGTAGACGATGCGGACCTGAGGGGCGTTCTTTTTCGTCGAATTCCGAAACGGTTTCCACATGTCCATCGCGGCCAACTGAATTCGTTGCGTTTTACGGGGGCCGAGCTGGGCAAAGAACAGATCCAGATCTTCCTCGCTGCGTCCCTGACCTCCCACCCAAATGGGACGCCCCCGATCGAGGTCACTGACGATGATCCGGTAGTCATGTCCTTTACGGATCGCGATTTCATCCACGCCGATCGCTCGGGGAGCCGGCGTCCCGGCTTTGGCGATCTGTTTGCGCATATAGATTTTGTCCAGGTCCTTGACGGTGTGTTCATGAATCCGCTCCGCCTCGGCCACATCCTTATTGGTCATCTGTCGGCAAAGAGCGCCGACGTGCATCGCGAACCGTTGGGTGTATCGAGGATTTTTCGCCAGCCAGTCCAGGCGCTCTATGAACACCGCGTTGCACCTTGGGCAGGACACACGCCACCGCTCGAATTCGACATAGATCCGCCAGCCGCCCACCGATAAATCCCGGGCCCGACAGATGCGCCGGTCGTAGCGACCTCGACATCGGAATCCACAGCACGAACACACGCCACTTTTTTTCGGCGTCGGAGTCGAATGACACGGGCCCATCGATCTCCCAACACCCCGAACAGTTTCGAGGTAGCGATAAATCCCGGAACCGAAACCAACTCCCGAATCGATCTTGGATTCTGCATCCGGGCACTTTACTACCCGTTCCACTCTTGGACAGGTTTCGGCCTTCCCCTATGCCTCGCTCTTCCTTACTGCACAAGCCTGAGAGCTCCTTACCCTCCGCAAATTACCCACTCAAATCTGCGAAGAGCCATTAAAAGAAATCAAAACCATGTCTCTCGATTCAGCAACACTTGTGCCAAGGAAATGGGCGTGATTTCACCGGAAAATGAGCCGAAAAGGTGTCAGGTATGCAAAAACTGACAGTTCGTCTGTCAGGGCACTTTCTGCAATCGTTCTCGTAAACTGGGAAGAATGAAGGTGGCGATTCCATTTTCGACGGCCTTAAATGTCTTCCTGTTTTTTCTGATGGCCAAAAGGGTCTGTTGAAAAATATCATCAAAATCACGTTCGTGGCTTAAGGCATAGAGCACTTCTTCCGCATCCCTGCGATCCTGTTCTCCTGAAGCAGGTTTTTTCCTCCGAAACGAGATGATTAGTTTGTGAATTGCAAAGTCGAGGGGATGAGGAACATATAAGTGATACTTGCCGTATCGGACAGACTGTGGGCGATCCCACAACATTTCAAGATAAGAAAGCTCTTGTGCCGTTACGTTGTAGGCCTCTACCTGAACCGCCTTGTCATGTGGCGCTCCCCGCGTTGGGATCAAGAACTCAAGCTCAAGGTCGTCTCGGAAATACTTGATGACATTCGATGGATAGAATTCAGCATGATAACCGGCCTGAATTAGTCTCTGATGCACATCTACCTTTTGTTTTTCCCTTTTCTTCTTTATGTGGAGGAGCACATCGAGATCCTTGGTTAACATTCGAGCCTGGTAAGTCTTCAGATTTTTAAAGAGATCCCTATAGAAGTAACGAGCCCATGCCCCGACAAAAAGAATTTCCGAGAGGATTCCAGCATCGGAATCAAAAAAATTAAGCGTAGCTTCTACATGCTCGTCGATATTCATAAAGAGCCTTGTCGATCATTCGCCTTTCCAAACCAAGAACATTCAATTCAGCTACTAATCTAGCCCGATCTTTAAGTTGCTGGTGAAGTTTTTTCACCTGATCCGATCCCACTACGCCCACATATTTAGATTCGGGGTGCTTAAAGCCAGGCATACGCCGGCTGAGATAGACATATGCCTTTCCCTTCCCGCTCTTCTTGCGAATATAGGGTTGGCCCCTTGGAAGCGCTTTTAACGCTCTTTTATATCGGAGCTTAAGCGCGGAGTTTCGCTTTTTTTCTTCTTTTATGAGATGCGCTAAAAGCAATTTAGGTCTATACACTACATTTTTATTCATAATTAATAATTATAGTGTACCACGCAAGATCAGTCAAATACACTACATGTTATATATTAATTATATAAGTAGTGTACTAAAATTTAAACATTAAATCGGAAGTGGGCGATGTCGCGATCGATGTTTGCGTATTGAATGAACGCGGTTATTGGATCGAGTCTAAGATTACATTATCATTTTCGCTGGGGACTTTTCCATAGGCGCGATAAATGAGCATTAGATCTCTTTCTGAAATGTGAGGTTGGTCGGGGCACGTCATGATGTCTGTCGGAAGATCATTCCAACCCGATTCACAGCTGTCCATATCGAAATAAGAATAGTAATGATCATCAAATCCGAGTACATGACCTACTTCATGTGCGAGTGTTAGCCCTTCCTGGGGGGATATATTTGTTAGACCCAGCAGGTCCCGAAATTCTTTGCGGTCAAACGTAACATATCCTCCTCCCATTGAAGAATGGGAAATATCTCCTTGAAGCAAATGAACGGCCACCGCTTGTGGATCTTCACGTCCATGTTGTTCGAGCGTTAGGCGAATTTTAATGGTCCCCAGACTCGGGCCCCAAATTTCACCCTTCCAGAATTCTTCGTTGGCCCGTTTGAGCTTTTGGTAAAAAAGCCTCCATTCGTTTGAACGCATTTCCTTCCCCGGTTTGACCGGGAGAGTGAGAGTCAAACCCTTTGAACCATCTGGCGATACCTCGCGTTCTGACCGTACGAACGGATTCGCCCGAAGTAACATCGATGGAATGTGTCTAAGCATGTCTCTTAGCAGAGATGATTTCTCAATTTCGGCCCCTTGCTTGCCAGATTGAATTTCGCTCAATAATCGGACAAATTCGTCTCGCGAATAAAATCGCTTGCAAGTGACCCCTAGATATTCTTCAAACTTCATGCACTCGCCAAATCCACCCTCAAAAAAGAGTAATGATCCTAAGGCCTCCCCGAATTTTTGATCTCGCATCAGATTATGAATTTTATTCCGGAACCCTTCACTTCCCTTTTCAAAGACGGTCGTTGGTTGATTTAACAGCGGTTTAATTTTCTCTGAATATTCGTTCTCTAAACTAGCGATGACTCCATTGACGAATTCATAATTTGTTCTTATTTCGTCCAATGAAAAGGCTCGTACTCGCAGTTGGGGGTATTTTTCGAGAAAGTCGACCTCATCGAATGCAATATCGTCTTGCTTCAAGGCGCTACCCAAAATTCCTCTTTTGTCTTGAATCCCTTTCCACATGGAATAGAGCCGTTCAGCAAGGCCCAAATCTAGAATTGATTTGCCTCCATTTGTGGCTCTGGTTTCCTCTAGAAAGGCCTTTGCTTCTTCACGACAGGAATCGGTCCCCGCTTCCACCCCAGCGCCCATTTTTGGCACAAAAAGATAAATAATGCCGGCCAACAATATCAATGGCTTAATCTTTATCGTTTTCACGACAGCTCTCTGTGTGGACTAGCAGCAACAACTATGCCAGGAAAATTAAGTGCAAATGGAATAAGGAATCGAAGACAGAATTAGACATTGAAACGAAAGTGGGCGATGTCGCCGTCGCGCATGATGTAATCCTTGCCTTCCAGGCGCAAAAGGCCTTTGGCTTTCACGGCAGCTTCATTCCCATGCGTAATGAGATCGTTGTAATGATAAATTTCGGCGCAGATGAATCCCCGTTCGAAATCGGTGTGAATCACGCCCGCCGCTTGCGGCGCCTTGAAGCCCTTCGGAATTGTCCAAGCCCGGCACTCCTGTTCACCCGCCGTGAAATAGGTAATCAAACCCAATAAGTCGTAGCCGGCACGAATCACACGATCAAGACCCGATTCTGACATACCGAGATCTTTAAGAAACGTTGCCCGTTCTTCTTTCGAGAGTTCAGCAATCTCGGCTTCAATTTGCGCACAAACCTCCACCACCTGCGCTCCCTCTGTAGAAGCAATCTTTTTAACCGCATCGACATGAGGATTGGGTTTTCCCAATGTACCCTCCGCGACATTGCAAACGTAAAGAACCGGCTTTGATGTGAGCGATTGAAGTTCATTCACCCACATTTTTTCTTCAGCGTTTAAAGAAAGCGACCGAACTGGTTTCCCTTGAGCCAGTGCATCTCGAACGCGTGTGAAAAGTTCCGCTTTAGCGATAAGTGCTTTATCTCCCGATCGAGAGGCTTTTTGTGCACGATCGGCCACACGTGTCGCCGTATCGAGATCGGCGAGACATAGCTCTGTATGGATCGTATCGATGTCACGCGCGGGATTCACACTCCCCTCCACATGAACGATATCACTGCTTTCAAAGCAGCGAACCACATGCGCCACGGCATCCACCTGTTTAATGTGCCCTAGAAATTGATTTCCCAAGCCTTCGCCCTTGCTGGCTCCTCGTACAAGGCCTGCAATATCGACAAATTCGATTGTGGTCGGCGTGATTTTCTTCGGTTTCACGATTTCCGAAATTTTATCGAGACGGAAATCTGGAACCGCGACGACGCCGACGTTTGGATCAATCGTGCAAAAAGGATAGTTTGCCGCCTGTGCACCCGCAGAGGTTAACGCGTTGAAAAGAGTGGATTTTCCAACGTTCGGCAGACCGACGATTCCACAATGAAATCCCATTTGGCGCGGCATCATACGGAAAACCGATTGAAAGGAAAGCGTGGGGTTTGACCGTTGTCGCCGGAAAGGTTAGTCAGGACGAATGATTTCACTCACGAAACCTGAAATTGAGACCTATTGCGAACAAGTTTCATCCGGTACTCCAGAGCTGCTGCAAGAGCTTGCGAGTCAAACGCAAGAAAAGATGGAATTTCCCCAAATGCTAACCGGCCCCGTGGAAGGGCGTTTTTTAAAGCTCTTGGTTCAAATGACAAATGCCCGGCGCGTTTTGGAAATCGGAATGTTTACCGGCTATGCGACACTGAGTATGGCGGAAGCCGTGCCGGAAGGCGGGAGTGTCACCACGTGCGAAATCAACCCGAAGACGATCGATTTCGCTAAGAAATATTTTTCCCGCTCTCCTCATGGAAAAAAAATTCAAGTGATGGAAGGCCCGGCCGTTGAAACATTGAAGCGATTGGAGCCGGGTTTCGACTTTGTCTTTATCGACGCTGACAAAGTGTCCTATCCAGCCTACTACGAAGAAAGTCTGCGCCTACTTCGTTTCGGAGGCGTCATCGCCCTCGACAACATGCTTTGGAGCGGAGAAGTGGTTTCTCCCAAGGATGACGATGCTCGGATTCTCGATCGTTTGAATCGAGCCATTGCAAAAGATACACGCGTCGAAGGGGTATTGCTTACTGTGAGAGACGGAATTCAGGTCGTCCGGAAGCGCTAGATCCGCTCCAACGTTGTATAGTTCAACATTATTTTTTTGAGTCCCCCGCGCTGAAATTGAACCGTGAGTTTTAAGTTGTCGGGATTTCCCTCGCAGCGCCGGACGGTTCCTTCGCCGAATTGCGGATGATTAACTCGTGTTCCAGGAGGAAATTCTTCACTGGTGCTCGGACCTTGGGACGAAGCAGGGAAAACGTCATCATATGATTCTTGGCGATATTCATCGTACGGCTTTCGAACGGGCTTGGAGCGCCAGGCCCCGCTGGGTCGCGAAAAGTGGGACGAAACAGTGGTCGCGGGGGCATCTTCAGTAAACTGAAGAAGAAAGCTCGGTGGAATTTCACCAATGAATCGCGAAACGGGATTGAATTGCGTGGATTGATACAGCCGACGTCGAAACGCAGCACTTAAGAACAATTCCTTTCGAGCCCGTGTCATGGCGACGTAACAAAGGCGCCGCTCTTCTTCCATTTCTTCGCGATCCCCCGATTCCAGTGAACGAAGATGCGGAAAAAGCCCTTCTTCCATCCCCACAACAAAGACGACGTTAAATTCAAGTCCCTTTGAGTTATGCATTGTCATCAATGTGAGTGTATCGGCGTTTGGATCGAAGCTATCAATGTCGCTAATGAGGGATATCCGGTCGAGATACTCAATGAGCCCGCCGTCGAATTCTTCGCTGAATTCTTCCATTGAGACGAGAAGCTCTTCAATATTTTCAATTCGAGAGTCCGACTCAATCGTATTTTCTTTCTCCAGAGCTTCGAGGTAGCCGCTCTTTTTTAAAATGGTTTCTGCGGCTTTCGCCGGCGGAAGGGGAAGAATCATGGGTATCATCGGTGCGAACCATTGATAAAACGCGCGCAGGCCCTTTTCACCCTTCCCCGAACCCTCAAATTGAGGGATCGCAGCGAACATCGACATTCCTTTGGAATTGGCTTCTGTTGCCAGACGGTCGAGCGTTTTGGCGCCTATGCCGCGCGCGGGAGCATTAATGATTCGAGTAAATGAAATGTTGTCACTCGGATTGAGGGCCAGATTTAAAAAAGCGAGAACATCTTTAATTTCAGCCCGGTCATAAAATCGAACGCCGCCGAAAATTCGATAGGGCCGGTTTCTTCGCCGGCATTCATCTTCCAAAAGTCGTGACTGCATATGAGTTCGATAAAAAATCGAGATTTCTTTTGCGGTGGCGACTCCTTTTCGAACCAATTCATCGACCTTGTCGAGAACCCAAGCGGCTTCGCCATGGTCATCGGAGGCCTGAAAAAATGTCGGTAGGTTGCCTTCGCCATTTTCCGTCCAAAGTTCTTTCCCTCTTCGTCCGATGTTTTTAGAAATCACGCCGTTGGCCGCCGCAAGAATCCGCTGTGTTGAGCGGTAATTCTGCTCCAGTTTTACAAGCTGGGCGCCGGGGAAATCAGTTTCAAATTCAAGAATATTTTCAACACGCGCGCCGCGCCAGCCGTAAATGGATTGGTCTTCATCTCCCACGGCGCAGACGATTCCCATGTCTCCTGCCAGTGACCGGACCAGCTCCTTCTGAATTTGGTTCGTGTCTTGATATTCGTCGATCAAGATTCTGGGCCATCTTTCGCGTAACGTGGCCGCAACCTTCTGGTTCTCTCGCAGGAGACGAACCGTTCGTGTTAAAAGCGAACCGAAGTCGAGAGCATTGTTTTGGACAAGAACTTCTTCGTAACGCTTGACCACCTGAAGACCGCGGTCGGTGAGCGCGCCACTATTCGATAGATATCCAAACACATGATCGGTCTGATTTTTGGCCCGGTCGATATGGTAGCGGATCACTTTAGGTGGGAGTTGTTTGGGGTCGAAATTGAATTCGGTCAAAATTCGTTTGAGCGCCGATAATTGGTCGGATTCATCGTAAATCGTGAAGTGGGAAGGAAGCCCCGCTTCATGAGCGAATTCCTTGAGGATCCTGAGGCAGATGGAGTGGAACGTGCCAATCCACTGCGGTTGTTCATAAGAGGGGAGAAGTTGATGAACCCGCTCTCGCATTTCGCCCGCGGCTTTGTTGGAAAATGTCATCGCCACGATTTGTGTGGGCGAATATCCACAATTCTCGATCAGGTAGGCGATTTTATGTGTCAGGACACGAGTTTTTCCCGACCCCGCTCCCGCTACCACCAGAAGATGAGTATCTACAGCTGAAACAGCCTTTTCTTGCTGAGAATTAAGACCCGCTAACGCACGCACCGGGTTCTTTTATCATTGAAATGATTCAACGTCGACGGCGAATCGCGCTGATGTTAGTCTGCGGGCGATGCTTTCGGTCACAAATACATTGTCGGGAAAAAAGGAGCCGCTCGAACCGATCGAAAAGGACAAAGTCCGGATGTATGTCTGCGGCCCGACGGTGTATGACCATGCTCATATCGGCCATGGGAGGGTCTATGTTCTCTTTGACGCCGTCTCCCGTTATCTTCGCTACAAAGGCTTTAAGGTGACGTATGTCCGAAATCTGACCGACATTGACGACAAAATCATTAAGAAATCCAACGAAGAAAAGATTCCATTTAACGAAGTGTCCGAACGCTACACGGCTTCCTACATGGAAGACATGAATCGCCTGGGACTAGGTGTGCCGGAAGTTCAGCCGAAGGCTTCTGAAACCGTGACTGAGATGATTCAAATGATTGAAAAAATGATCTCGGAAAAGAAGGCCTATGTTTCGGATCACGATGTCTATTTCTCTATCGCTTCCACGCCTGATTACGGAAAGCTTTCCAAGCGAGATCTGGAGCAACTCAAAGCCGGAGCGCGTGTAGAACCGGGAGAAAAGAAGAAGGATCCACTCGATTTTGCGCTTTGGAAGGGAGCCAAACCGGGGGAGCCTTCGTGGCCTTCCCCCTGGGGACCGGGACGACCCGGTTGGCACATCGAATGCTCGGCCATGGCGAAAAAGTTTTTGGGTGAAACAATCGATATTCATGCGGGAGGGCATGATCTTATTTTTCCCCATCATGAAAATGAAATCGCCCAATCCGAGGCGGCGAATGGAAAGCCCTTTGTGAGGTATTGGCTTCACAATGGGTTCTTAAACATTCACAAAGAAAAAATGTCGAAGTCGCTCGGGAACATTGTGACGCTCAAGGGACTCTTTGAAAAATTCCACCCTGAAGCGCTCAAGCTCTATCTTCTTTCCAGCCATTATCGTTCGCCGATTGAATTTTCCGATGAGGGCGTGGAAGAAGCGGCTCGGGGACTGGATCGGATCTATCGTGTTCTCCTTTCTATTCCGAAAGGGAAGGGGAGCTCAGTTCAAGAGAGTTGGAAAAAGAAGTTTGAAGAAGCCATGGACGACGACTTTAATACCGCCAAAGCGATGGCGGTGATCTTTGATGCCGTGAAGGAAGCCAATCGGCTTCAGCAGAAACCGGATACACTTTCTCAAGCGAGCGAGCTACGTGAAACGATTGTTCGTCTAGGTGGAGTTCTGGGGCTCCTCACGGATGATCCTGCCCACTATTTTCAATCGCTTCCCGGGATGAAAGGTGTGGATCGTGTTCAAATCGAAAAATTGATTGCTGAACGCCTTGAGTCGCGGCGAAAAAAAGATTTTAAGCGGGCCGATCAGATTCGAGAGGAACTTAAATCCCTCAATGTGGTTGTGGAAGATCATCCGGAGGGAACGACGTGGCGGCTCGGATAAAGAAATTTCCAAGCCCTTTTCGACTCAAGACCGAATTTGTTCCTAAAGGTGACCAACCTGAGGCGATTGATGCCTTGGTTCGAGGCCTTGAGGAAAAAAGAGAACATCAGGTTCTTTTGGGTGTGACCGGTTCAGGAAAAACGTTCACCGTTGCAAATGTAATCGCGCGATACGGAAAACCGACGCTGGTAATGGCTCCCAACAAAACGTTGGCGGCGCAGCTCTATAATGAGTTTAAAGAATTCTTTCCTGAGAATGCCGTCGAATACTTTGTGAGTTACTACGACTACTATCAGCCTGAAGCCTACGTTCCCTCGTCGGATACGTATATAGAGAAAGACGCGCGGATCAACGAGGAGATCGATAAACTTCGTCATTCGGCCACGCGCGCGATTCTGACTCGACCCGATACCATTGTCGTCGCATCGGTCTCTTGCATTTACAATCTTGGTAAACCCGAGGACTATGCGGCGCTTCTGGTTCCTGTGCATGTCGGAAAGGAACTGGACCGCGATTATTTTTTAAGCCGCCTCGTCGAGATTCAATACCAACGAAACGATTATGATTTCGCTCGTGGGGCTTTTCGTGTGAGAGGGGATGTCGTGGAAGTTTTTCCCGCACACGAAGAAAAGCAGGCCGTGCGAATTTCATTTTTCGGCGATGAAGTGGAAAAAATCGTCGAATTTGATCCCTTAACCGGCCAAACGTTTCGGGAGATCAACGATATCGCGATTTACCCCTCGAGCCATTACGTGACACAAAAAGATCAAATGAAGCGCGCGATTGAAGCCATTCGCCAGGAACTCAAACAGCGCCTGATTGAACTGAAGTCACTCAATAAACTGGTCGAGGCTCAGCGTTTGGAACAGCGAACGCTATTCGACATTGAAATGATGAGTGAAATGGGTTTCTGCCCCGGGATTGAAAACTACACGCGCCACATGACAGGGGCGCAGCCGGGAGAGCGGCCACCCACACTTCTAGACTATTTCCCAACGGATTTTCTCTGTGTGGCGGATGAGAGCCATGTGACGATTCCACAGATCGGCGGAATGTATTTGGGCGACCGAAATCGAAAACAGGTTCTCGTGGAATATGGATTTCGCCTTCCCTCAGCTCTCGACAACCGGCCGATGAAGTTTGAGGAGTTTGAGGCTTTTCCAAAACCCATGCTTTACGTTTCAGCCACACCTGGGCCGTATGAACTCAAAAAATCGGGCGGTGAGGTGATCGAACAAATCATTCGGCCGACGGGATTGATGGATCCGCAAATCGAGGTCCGGCCGGCGGGTTCGCAGGTGGATGATCTTCTGGGTGAAGTTCGGAAGCGCGTGGAGCAAAAAGAGCGAGTTCTTGTGACGACGCTGACGAAGCGAATGGCGGAAGATCTGACGGAGTATTACCGTGAGCTAAATGTGCGAGTGAAATATCTCCATTCGGACATTGAAACTCTGGAGCGAGTGGAGATTTTGCGTGATCTTCGTCTGGGGAAATTTGATGTCTTGGTGGGGATCAATCTTTTGCGTGAAGGTCTGGATCTCCCGGAAGTTTCACTTGTGGCAATATTGGATGCCGACAAAGAGGGATTTCTTCGATCGGTTCGATCACTCATTCAAACGTTTGGGAGGGCGGCGCGAAACGTGAATGGCCAAGTCATCCTTTATGCAGATCAGGTCACGAAATCGATGAGAGAGGCGATCGATGAGACGAACCGTCGGCGGGAAATTCAAAAGAGATACAATGAGGAAAACCACATCACTCCCGAAACGATTGTTCGGGCCATTCATTCGCCGATGGGGGCGATGTATGAGGCCGATTATGTGGATTTGGCAAGAGCGGCCGAACCCAAAGAAGAATATTTACCCCCCGAAAAGGTGTCTTCCATGGTGGATCAGCTCCGGAAGGAGATGTTTAAGGCCGCGGAAAAACTCGATTTTGAGAAGGCCGCCGAACTCCGCGACCGAATTTCCAATCTTCAGAAACGAGCTCTGTTGACGGGCTGACTAAGTCCTTGATCTTTCATTGAGAATGAGTATATTCCCGCGCCCTTATGTCACTCGGTTTACTAGGTCGAAAAGTGGGTATGGCACAGGTCAACGTCGAGGATGGAAAGCGGATCGCTGTCACTCTCCTCGAAGTAGGGCCATGTCTTGTGATGCAGAAAAAGACTGTCGAAAAAGACGGCTATTCGGCGATCAAAATCGCTTACGGTGCCAAGAAAGAAAAGCATACAACGAAGGCCATGAAAGGCTCGTTTGAGAAGATTAAATCCACTCCTCGGCGCCACATTCGTGAGATCCGCATTGGAACTGAAGAGCTGGGAAAGTACGAAGAGGGGAAAGAAATCACACTCGAAGGCCTCTTTGCTCCGGGAACCACGGTTGATGTCATCGGCCGAACCAAGGGCCGGGGCTTCGCCGGCGTGTTCAAACGCCACGGAATGAAGGGAAACCGAAACTCCCACGGAACGCATGAATTTTTCCGCCACGGCGGATCGATCGGCTGCCGAACTTGGCCGGGCCGCGTTCACTTGAACAAGCGTATGCCCGGACATTACGGTGTGGAGAGAGTCACGATTGAAAACCTCAAAGTGGTCGAAGTGATGGCGGATAAGAATTGCATTCTAGTTCAAGGCGCCGTTCCCGGCGCCGCAAACGCGATTGTAGAAATTCGCCCTTCACTTCGATATCCGGCGAAAAAAGCTGCATAAATCGATCTGAGAGGTTCCTGCCTCAAATCGGATAACGAAGTCGCGCTCGCACAGCCAGAATCCATAAATATATTAGTAATTTCAATTAAATACGTCGCATTTTCTAGATCTTTTGTGGCATGGCCGTTGCTCTAACGGCTCCTATGTCGTGTAGGCATAAACGGTGGATCTCTGCCCTCTTGGCGGTTTCTCTCGCATTTCCGCTCGGTCCACTTCAAGCACAAGTTCAGGATCCAAGGTCGAAATCACCGGCTTATACCGGAGTGAAAATTCCGGAGGATGTTCAAGTAACTATTCCCTATCGCTGCAGTAATCTAGTGGATGCTGACGCAGTGTTCGCTGAGCTCAAGAAGGAGGTGGGAGAGAAAGAAGCTGAAAACTATGGTTATGAAGCAGAGCCTGGATTGGTTTTGGCCGATATCCTTCCGCCCATAGAGGAAGATCCCGATCATCCTGGAAGATTAATTGAAAGACCTGAATGCACACAACTTTGGGTCGAGCTCTTTCGCGTTATCTATTCCCAGCAATTTGAAGAGCGGCAACCTGCGAAGGAACATCTTGCCCGTTTCGGAAGATCACTAAAAAATTTTGATCCGACATTGTTTGACTCCATTCGCTCGGCGCTGGTTCCACCCATTGTTCCGGTGGCGCCGACACGTCTGAAAGATGTTCCTCAGGCTTTTAAAGATGTGAAATTTCGTGAAATAAAAAAAATTTTCACAAATAGCTGGGATCCTCATCTAGACCTTCGTGATGATACGGATGAAGAAAGTCTCGCGCTTGACGAAGACCACATCATCGATGCCGTCTTGCAGGAGCCGGGGAAAGACACTCTTGAATTAGCATATGATATGGGTGTACCCCTTTGGATGCCGAAATCATTTCGGTCTTTAGCATCCGCTCAATCACAGGAAATAGCAGATGAGATGCAGGACGAAGATCTCTGGCGGTACGATCTATTCGGCACGATCATTAAGCCTGTCATTTTTGATTCAGCTGGCAAAGTTTCGATTGAGAAACTTCTGCCTCTAAAGGAACTGGTTCAGACCTATGTTCTTCTTCCTCCTGATGTAAAGGCGGCGATTGACACGAAGTTATTCATGGCTCTCGCGCCGCCCAAAAATGAATATATCCCGACATTCGGAGAATGGATTCTAGGGAGTTGGCTTCCACGAACAGGGACATTCTGGTCCACCAAGGTTCATGAAGCGACGGCATTTATGGAGCCGGTTGACGGCATTTTTGAGCACAGTCGGTATAACGATAGCCTCAAAGCTTGGGTCGAGTTAGGGCCTAAAGTCATGGAGCTTTCCAAATATGAGACCGTTCGAAATCGGGTTGCGGGGGCTACACTTGCCGTAAGTTCATTAGCAGAATTGGGCCAGTCTGGAGCGAATGGTATTGCTCATAGAGCCATTGCCTCCATGCTGATGAAAGATAAAGTCGAACCCCACGTTTCTCCGGCCGCGCCTGATTTTTGGCGTTTCTATCGGAATCCTCTGATTCAAGAAATGAGAATGGCGTATGACGACTATGAATCAAAGGAAACGCATGTGTTCGAGCGTGTGGAAGAAGGCAAAACAATTGCGGAAATTGCATTGCTTTTCCTATTTTGGGGCAGTGTCTATGGAGTGGGCGAAAGGGTGGTGGATTCATTTCTGTCCCGAATGGCAGCTCGCCTAGCTCCAGGCGCCGTTCGTTTCTTCTCTCAGCCACTGGTGAAACGATCTTTGAGTTTGTGGCTCGCCTCCTTAGGGATTTCCGAAGCGACCATGTTCATGGATTTTCAGAGAAAATGGGCGCATCGAGGGAATCGGTCTCGGGTTAAAATCTTTTGGGACTATCAAAAGAAAGTCCTCATTATTGGTACTACGTTGACTGTTGCATTCGTGGGTGCCGAGGCGCTAACGCCCTATCTGGAACAGTGGGGTGCGGGGGCGGTTAAGGCCCTGAAAGAAGCCGCAAAAAAGTCGAAAAAATAGGGTTGACCCACAGCGTCATCATGATATGAGGCTTAAAATCTTAGACGAATACAATGAGTGGTTTGCAGTATATCGGATTGGCTCTGGTTGCCCTTTTTATGTCTTCGGCGGGCGCGGCAGAGTCCTTTTTTAAGGATACAGAACAAGAAATCAGCAAAGTAGTCGAATCGCAAGTAATCGCCGGCGACTCGTCTATTGACGCCCAAGTTCGTTTCTTTCCTCTGACTCGGGAGAGCTTGATTTCATATGTGGAGTCGGAAATTCGAAACCAAAAACTTCAAGAGAGTTTGAGTGACCTAGATCATCGAGTAACGACAAGAAAGTTGAAAGATTGGGGTGAGCATCTTTCTCTTCCGCTTTTGGGAGGGGTTACTTCGGGCGGAACAGCGGGCGCACTCGTCTGGAAAAAGTATGATCGGCTGCGAAATGATGCTGCTCAGGTGTTGAGCGTTCTGGACAATATCGACGTAAGTGCTTTGCCCCCAGAGGGGAGTATTTGGAGTGATGCCGTCGAGAACCGCGAACAATATGAGGTGTGGAGAAGAGCTCCCCATGTGTTTGTAAGTCGGGGGCGTCTCCAACTCCCCATCGAGGGTCCACTCTCTACCTTTCCCATTATTTCCACGTCTATAGAAAAGTGGATTCTCGTTCGATACACGGTGCTGGAGGCAATTGCCGACGAAATCTTTTCGCCATCCGATATTTCCTGGGAATCAGTGCGCCTGTTGGGCCAGGAGCCAAGATCGCTCAAGGATTTAATCGTCGCTTCTTCGAATCGCATCACGTTTCCGGATAGCGATTTCGAGGGGACATTCCAGAATCGGAAGGAGCTCATCATCTTGCTGGAGCGGGCACAAAGAAAAGTGAATTCCTTCCGTGGCTACTCTGAATCGCTGGAAATTGCCCTTGATGCTTCCCTTCCTGGACCGAGCGCATTTAAAGTCCCACCTGTTGATAGAATGGACGCAACGTGGACCGCCCGGCTGGTTCAA
The DNA here is from genome assembly GCA_964397255.1 of uncultured bacterium. Classification (GTDB taxonomy): domain Bacteria; phylum Bdellovibrionota_G; class JALEGL01; order JALEGL01; family DATDPG01; genus CAYNHQ01. Next base: position 116,161 of record CAYNHQ010000003.1, on the reverse strand, counting down.
AAAGAAAGTACTCCGGGTAGTGTTGAAAAATTGCTCCGCAAAGCTGAGGTCGCTCTGGAGCAATTGGAGAAACAACGTCCGTTTACGGCTGTCAGAGATTGGAGCGATGGTTGGCCCGAGATTCAAACCATTCAAGATGCACGCTTCCCGATGCGCCATCTACCGAGGCTAAACGCCGCCGAGAGGTTAAAAAATCCGCATTTTCTTGAGATTTCAAAAGCCACAGAGCCGAACATTCGACTCCGGGCGGGTGGAGTGGGGACGAGTGTTTTTGCCCTTGTATCCACCGGACTGCTCTTATCCATGCTCCCGAAGGGTCCAGATGTGGCTCTTTTGAGCGAGGCGCCGAGGCGCTTTAATCCATGGACGGAAGAGGGCCGCATCTCGAAAGAATTTATTTCGATGGCTGTCGAGAAATTCAAGGATGAAATCCAATCCAGGAGAGCCAAGAACTCCAACGATTGCATGCGCGATACTCCCTGTATCATTCCGTTACCTATATTAGATCGACTTCCGGAAGCGGCAGAAACTGTGCGAAGCGAGTTCCCCAACGAGTCAAAAATTCAATTGGAGTGAAAGGAATGGAAGTATGAAGAAAGCCTGTTTGGCAATATTGATTTCAGTCTTTTGCACTGGAAATGGAATTGCTGCGGATTCACCCAAATCCCTTTTGAAGGAAACCGAAGCGTTTTTTAATCGAGAACTTGTCCAGCGCCGGATGCAAGACCCGGCAGAATTTGTTTCGCTTCACTTTCAAGAAATGACGATGGAGCAACTGGGCAGTTTGGCCATTAGCCAAAAGGAGCAAGTGAGCCGCGACGAAATAAGAAGGCTCTTGGATGAACGCTTAGAAAGATTCAAGATGGACCGGCGGGATACAAATTTGGCCAAGGCGGCGAAAATAGGTGTCGGCGCCGGTGTGACGGTGAGTGGAGTCTATGGAGTTAGAAATTTTGTCCGTCTTCGCAATGCCGGAAATTTCATCGATATTCTCAAACGCCACAATCAATTGTCGAAACTTGAATATCCCTCGCTCGCGGAAGAACAGGAAATGAGGCTATTATCGGAAGACTTCATCGGACGCGTCTCTGAGAATTTCGCGGCATTTGAATATCTTCGAAAAAACTCGGAAGGGACCTTTTGGGAAAAAGGTGCCCTCCAAGTTACGACACCATGGGGTAGCATTCCCATCGCTGTAAATCGCACCGTTCGTTCAGATACCATAAGAATCGCCGTATTAAGAGAACTGAAAGCCGAAGTTTCAAAATATGCCGCGGGTCAACTCACCGCACTTTTGAAGTATCGTTTCCCGGTTGGAGAAAGTGACCTTAGCCTGTTGGATATTTTTCAGCAACCTCCCTCTTTTCCGCACCTTGCTCTTGGGATGCGACTCGAAGATTGGGAAGATAACCCCGCGCTTAAAGCATATATAGAAACCATCACAACAGAGGTCGATCACATCATTCCGGATCCGACGGATTTGCTGGCTTTTTCCAGGAAGCCGGTGGGCATTTTCCCGTCGGATTTCAGCGCGAGATTTGTAAATCGGTATCGCGAGGCGGCCCTAGATAGGAGCCGCTTCTATCCTTTGAACTGGGTCCAAAACTGGGAGAGCGTGAAACAGGCGCTTCGCTATCGCGGCGCCGCGCGTTGGTATATGGAAAAATTTGGCGCGACGGCGGCAGAGAAGATGAATCGTCCGCCATCCTGGAAATATGAATTTGATCCTCTGCATGAACCTGGAATAAGTTTGGCTGCAAACACTTCGTTTTTGGGTATATTGACAACCGTAATTCTCACTTTGGGAATCGACGTTGTTTTTTCAAAAGATCCCACATATCTCGACGTCGTTGATTCGAACCTCGTGCCCTGGACGACGGATGGAGAGGCAATTTCAGGGATGTTTCATGATCATGCGATGAAAGTGGTCGATGAATGTGTGAAAGAGAAACAAAAAAATGATTCACGCGCTTGTACGCAGCCTTTTCCTTGCGATTGTCCTGTTCCTATCCTCGAGGGGCTGACTCCGATTGCAGAGAATTTGCGGGGCAAGGGAAATCAAAAACCTCTCGAAGTGAGAGTTCGCGAGTGAAAAAGAGTCTCTTCCTTATTTTGAGCTTTGGCTTGTTTATGGGGCGGCCTTTAATGGCTGCATCCATGAGGCCGGACGTTCTCCAATTGGTTGCGGAGGAAACCAATGAGGCCCTTGTGGTGTACCTTCGAGCCAAAGGAGAAAATCTAAATACGCGTATTGTCTTTGAGGAGGGGACGCTCGAACAGACGATCCTTCAATACCGAAGCCTGGAACATCGGGAAGAACTGGCGTCGATGGTTCGAGGAAATTTCGGGCAGAGAGAAAAATTCAAATGGAAAAGAATGGCGCAGGGTGCTGGCGCGATGTCGCTAGGATACGGGTATGTGTCCTGGAACCGCGGAAAACAGCGAGCTCTAGATGCTTCTTGGTTACAAAATTGGGCGATGGAAGGAGCGGATATTCCCGCGAACCCCCTAGCTGCACGTGCCGCTGGAATCGTGGAGAATGCAAAACGAAACCGCGCTCTTTCGGAATCACTCTTGCGTAGCGGAAACATCGAGAAGATAGAGGGTATTCTTTACGTGCGCGGAAGAGGGGACATTCGTGTTCCGCTGATCGCAGTTCAAGAGGAAAGAGATCGATTGATTGCAGAGGCTGCTCGAAGCGTAATCATGGAAGATCAAGAAAGCCCGATTGGCGGGGGAAATAAAAGCTTTTTAGATGCGATGACTCAGCGCCTGGACCGACAGATTCCGAAAATCGTCGATGGTATTGCCGAAACGCCGAAGCTAACCTTGCCTGACTATTTGGGGCTGGACCAAAGAATGATCCAACGATTTCAGGACCTCGTCATAGAGGAGGCAAGAGAAGATCCATTCATTCTGGTTTATGACTGGAATGACTCCGAATCTCTTTTTCGGGTTTCCCAATTGGTGAATCGAGAGGCCCGAGGGATCATCACAAGGGGTCGCAGGGTGTTTCCATCCGACCCCGCAAAAGATGCTAAATGCTTGAAAGAAACGCGGGGCCCTCGTTGGGAGGAGACCGCTGAAGGCGGCTGGAAGGCCCTTGTGGCAGGAGCCATCATTGGAATCATCTATAGGACTTTCGAAACGCCGGATCTTAACCAATGGTTCGTGGCTCTACCCACAGAAATTCACCCATTTAATCGAGCGGGGGAAATTCGTCCCACAAAGGAATTTTTAGGCAATCTGGAACGTATGTTGAAAGTCCAAGCCGAGACCGCGAAAGAGTCGTGCGGTGGGAAAAATCAGACTCCCTGTGAAATCCGTGTGATTCTTCCCTATGGCTTGGTGGCGGCTGTGGAAAATCTACAAAAGAATTAATTTGGTAAAGTCGCTGGATTTACTCTCCCGGCTATGATAGCCAAGCATTTTTCAAGCAAGGAAGGACGAAATGAGTGTAGCCCCCACACGAACCCTTGTGTTGTTAGTCTGTATTTTTGCTATCCAGTTGGCCAGAGCCGAACCTCCGATATTTGAGGAAATCCGTCAGCAATTGCAAACCATCGATTCAAACTCCGAAGAATCCTTGGTAGATCTTGAGTTGCAATTTGAATCTACAAATGACACGTTGCGCGCGCTTCCTGAAAGAATGGAGGCCCCCAAGCTATCTTTTCAACTCTACGCGGCGCTGCAGGGCATTTATGAACAGAAGCCGAATCCGACTTTAAAGAGTGTCTACGGGGCTGAGGCTAAAACGTCACAAGCTGCGCAGCTCGTGGTCCAATTGGAAAAGCCGCAGGAGAAGAATGTCGATCTAGCGCAACAAGCTCTCGACATACTTCAAGAAGCGAAGGCGATTCTTTCATCCGCTCAAAAGACGCAGGATAGGTCTCTTCAACCTCGTGTGAGCAAGGCCTTCGGGCGCCTATATAGGATGGAAGCTAACGCGTACAACCGTTTGAAAAAATTTGAAGAAGGTGAACAAGCTGGAAGAGAGGCTCTCCGTTTCGACCCCACGCCGGCCCGTAACTACTTGCCTCTAATCACTGCGCTATACGGCATGCAACGATACAAACAGGCTCTAGCCCAACTCGATCTCATGAGAACTCGCGATGGGTATGAAGATTGGGAGGATATGGTTGTCTATCAACGCACTCGTTGCCAGGGTTGGCTGGGGCAGCTCGCGCAACTAGTGGCGACGGCCTCGGAACGACTGGCTCAACATCCCGAAGATACAAGAGTGCGTTTTCCAATCGGCCTTGCTCTGTGGCGCCTCGGATTTTCGCACAAAGCCACCAAGGTGTTTCAAGAACAAATTGAGCACTTCCCAGAGGATCCTGGCTTGGAATCGGCATATTACGGCTTGGTAGATGCGTATATCTCGCAAGGTGACTTTCAAAGCGCTCAAACAGCGAGTGAAGAAGGCAAGAAATTACACAGCAAGAAAGAAACCTATTTTGCCTATACCTCCGCTTTACTTGCGAACGCTTTTGCGTCCGAGGAATCCCAGCAATTTGCCGAGGGGCTAGAAGCCGCCGCCCTCAAGAATCCCGACGATGAAGATGCCTTGGCGTATACGTTGCTCTTCAACGAACGACAGGGTCGTCCAAAAGATACGGAAATGATTGAGCAAAAGTTACGGGCCAGGGGACCCACGGATGTGAATGCCCAATATGATCTTGCGCGTTTGGAGTCGATCCGCGGAAATATTTCCGAAGCGCAGTACTGGCTCAAACAAGCGATAAAGAACGGATTTAAAGATATCTCGATCGTAGCAAACCATCCTGATTTTGAACCTTTGAAAACTAGTTTAGGCCCAAAGAATCTGGATCGGTTACTTAGTCCGGTTCGATCTCAGATGAGTAACCAAATCAAGGAATGTCGAAAACTCGCTTTCTGTAAACAGTGGCTGCTTCCCGAACAGAATTAAGCTAGCCTGCGAATCCCAATTTGTTTTCTTTGATGTACTGACGAATCACCAAGAGCGCGCCGTTTAACCGTTGTGATTTCATTCCCTTTTCTTTCAAAGCTTCATGATCGCCCGTGTCTACCGCTTGGGTACGGACTTCTTTCGCAAAACCATCCAACCCCTGGAGCATTTTCTGAATATCCATCGGCGTGTACCTCTTGAGCATCATTCGATTCACCGTCACGAGCCCTGAGGCGACATCTTGCGCAAACTTTTTGGGGCTTCCATCCAGAGGCATATTAAAGGTTCCTCAATTTTCGAATGAATTGACTCAACTTCTCTAATCGCTCCACAGGCGCATTGACTAAGAGATTACCGATCGAGGCCGCAACCCCAAGCAAAGAAGAGATACGCTCCAGCCGACTGAGCTGCAGGTCGCGCTCCTCACTCTTGGGAGATTTTTTTAGATTCTCCGTCAGCGCTTCCATTCCTGTTCGCGCCTCAGCGAGGATTCGCAATTCCCGGCTCTGAAGAACATTGGCTACCGATTTCCAAACGGCTGTTTGCGGTTCGAAGTAGAAGTTACGATCGCCGGGAATTCGAATGCGGCGGATCGCTCCCCAGGTCTGAAGTTCCGAGAGCAGTGCATTCACCGATCCCGCGCTTAGGGCGAGGTCCTGCTGAATTTGTTTCGGTGTAAGCGGTTCCGCATGGAGATACAGGAGTGCCCAGATCCGACCCGTATGACGATTAAAGCCCCACTGTTCGACGAGATCTCCGATGATATCGAGAAAAGGAGAGTCTTCGCGCTGTGGAGCTGGAAGGGGAGGGTTTGGAATCGGGGAGACTTCTAGCATCGGCGGGCACGCTACCAGATTTTTCAAAGAAGCAAAGATTTGAAAATTCAGAAAATTCTGAATATACATGGGCCCGGAATGAGAGCCGTCATGAGACAAGGGTGCATATACGGAATTTTTTTCCTTTGGGTGGCCACAAGTGTCGGTTGTGTGGGTGGCGGCAAAATCGACCGAACCAATGCCACGCTGGCCGAGAACCTGGAGCAATTAAAAGTTCTTAACAAAAACTTTGTAGCCGCCTCTCGTACGGTGGGGGATTTGCGCCAGCCGATGGACAAAATGGTCGAGGTTTTGGAAAAAAGGGATGCGGAATTCAGCAAATTTGTGGAACAGGGAACGGCGGTTTCGCAAAAAACTCTGGCCCTTTTATCCACGATTACACCGGAATCCATACAGACCTATGGCGCCGATCTGCACAATTTAACGACCGAAGTAGCTGATTTCAACGACCAACTCGCCAAAAAAGAGGGTAACTTTCAGACATTGCTCAGCCAAATGTCTCAAATTTCTTCGAACTTGCGGATCATGGGTAAGGTTGCTGATCTGATGGGGCTTGTGAGCCCGGAAGACCGTATAAATCTTACAGAGCCGGCTGTAGCGATTATTGATACTACAGCATATTTAAATGACGCCGCTCGACAGTCGACAGCAGATAAGATCCAAAAAGAACGTAAGATTTCTTGGCTATCGGAAAAAACTGTTCCCAATGCACTTAAAACGTTAGAGGACGTAGATCGATCCTTAAACACTTTGGCTACATGGATTAAGCCACTTAAGATCGATGAGGTAAGGAGATTGGTTCAGTCAAATATGGATGATGTGAAGGCAAAATTGATTGAGGAAATTAGAAAAGAAGCTCCTCAGATTGGGCCGCTGACAGAAGCGATCAATGATCACACCGCTGCAATGAAATTAGTGGCGGTTGCAATGGGACTGAGGATACTCCCGTGAGGGAGATCCTTTTTGTTACGGCTACGTTGCCTGAGGCGGAGGCTATTTTTGGAAAGAGCGCGAAGCCTTGGGCAGCGAAGCAAGATTATCTTGTGCGTGAAAATATTGTGGTTACGGGGATGGGTGTTGAGGCTGCGGAAAAAGGGCTGCGATCGGCTCTCGTTGACTTATCCAATTTCAGCGCTGTAATTGGAGTTGGGGTTGCGGGGGCACTCTCCCCTCGTCTCCATATCGGTGACCTCATCTTGCCATCCGAAGTTCGATATGGAACGAGCGTTGAAAAGCCGACGAAAGATTTATTCCCCATCGCCTCCATTTTTTCGGAGGCTCTCGTCACGGTGGATCATCTGGTAGCTTCTCCGGCCGAAAAGGCGGGGCTTCACGCGGCCACCGGTGCGATCGCAGTCGATATGGAAAGTGCGGTGTGGGGAAGAGTTTGTCGTGAAAAGGGAATTCCATGGATGGTGGCGCGCTCCATTCTGGATCGTGCGGACGAAAATTTACCGACGGGGCTGGGAGGAATTTCAGATGGATTCGGCCGGCCTCGCAAAGATAAGCTGATTCCCTGGCTCTTTACGTTTGGACATCTGATTTGGGGAATTCGAATTCAACGTCGAATGAATGGGCCCGCAACGTCTCTCTTAAAAAAGGTATTACATGAATCGAAGCACAAAGCAGAAGAGAGCAATCGCCAGGCAGTAATACGCAAAGCCGTTTAGTTTTCCTCCGCGAATCCAGCCTAAAAGAAGCTTCAGCGTGGCGACGCCCAAGATAAAAGATAAAATAAATCCGATGATAGCGCCGGTAGGTGGAACCCCAAGAGCTCCAAGTCCTTTTCGGCTTTCTAAAACGACGGCCCCCGCGATGGCCGGAAGCGCGATCAAAAAGGAATACTCTCCCGCAAACTTCCGGTCGAATCCGAGCAAAAGTGCCGCGGCAATCGTGGCTCCGGAGCGAGATATGGCGGGGATAATCGCGATACCTTGCGCGAGACCGATCAAAAACGCGTCCTTGGGCGTAGCCCGCACGGCGGTTTTCGAGTTCATCTTCCATTTGTTTGGTTTTCCCTCCTGCGGCCCGGCGGCTTTTCGTTGCGCATAGAGAAGAAATCCCCCGGTTATGGCAAACTGCCAGTCAAGGGAACGAATCGAGGAAAATTCCTCTTCCAGTTGTTTATGAAAGAGCACGCCAATCGTGCCGGTAACGGCAGTGGATATGAGAATTAAAATCACAGTCCAAGCTTCCGGATCGTCCCCGATGGCAAGGTGGCCTTTTTGGAACCAGAGGCGTGTGAATCGAGGAAGGCGAAGCGTAGCTCTGAGAAGTTGGACGACTTGTTCACGAAGAATAACGACAGTGGCCAGTAACGTAGCGAGATGGAGTAGCACATCGTAAAAAAGAGGGGATTCACTCATGTGAAAGAAATGCTGGGCGAGGACCAGATGGCCCGAACTGGAAATAGGAAGAAACTCCGTGAGCCCCTGAATCGCCCCGAGAATGGCCGCTTCAAGCGAAGAAATCACACGAAGAAGTATAGACGATTCATTGTTGAATTCGACAAGAACAGATGCATCGGCTACAACGCCCGCCATGCCGTTGGTCTACGTGGGTCTTGGAAGCAATGTAGGGGATCGGGAAGGACAGGTGCTTCGCGCAGTCCACGAAATGCGCTCGTTTTCGCGCGTGAAAAAGATATCGACCCTTGCCGAAACCCTTCCCGTGGGGATTAAGGATCAACCCAAATTTCTCAATGCGGTCGTCGAAATCGATACAGATTTTACTCCGAAAGAATTGATGGAAGAGCTCCTTCGAATTGAAAAAGAAATGGGAAGGACTCGCACCGGCCCGAAGGGGGGCCCTCGCGAGATTGATCTCGATATTGTGGCTTATGCGCAAGAGGCAATCTCCGAGGAAGGAATCGAAGTTCCTCATCCTCGAATGCACGAGCGACGGTTTGTTTTGGCACCCTTGGCGGAATTGGTACCCGATTGGCGACACCCCAGGCTCCGGCTTACCGCGAAAGAGCTTCTGGCAAAACTTCCACCCGACGACGAGTAACGGTTGTCGCATCGCGGGTCGGTACTCGTTGCGGCAAGTGCGCGGCAGCGAAAATCAGTTTACAATCTCCCGCCTCTTGCTACCGTTTTCACTGGGGGGAGAACTATGCACCGTAGGAAGACCCAAATATTGATCCTTAGTCTCTTCTCTCTTGTTCCCTATGCACGAGGGGTAGAAAAATCCTGCCCTACCCAGCCACTAACAGTCATGGCTTATAATGTGGAAAATCTTTTCGACGCGGTAAATGATATGGATCAAAAAGACGAAACATTTCTTCCCCTATCGGTCAAAGACCTTACCAAGTGCGATGGACTCGAGATTCCTTACTACCAGCATATGTGCAAGACACTCGATTGGACCGATTGGAAATATGGCCAAAAGTTAAAGAATATTGCCTCGGTAGTTACCCAATATGATGGAGGCCAAGGTCCAGATATCCTCGCTCTTGAGGAGTTGGAAAATCGAACGGTGATTCAAGACTTGTTCGAGCAGCACCTCCGCATATTTGGTTATCGGAATGTGGTCCATTTTGAAAGCCCAGATCCAAGGGGCATGGATGTGGGGCTTGTCAGCAAATTTCCACTCGCCCGTTCTGCGACCCCGCATGCGGTTGACTTAAATGGAGATGGAATAGGGGATTCGCGGGATGTTTTGGAAGTTCCACTCCAAATCGGAGCCCATGTGTTGACCGTACTTGTCAATCATTGGCCTTCGCAAAATAAGCCCACGGAAGCCCGCATGAAGGCCGCGAGTGTGGTTTCTAAAATCGTATCAGAAGTTCTAGCGCGCGGTGAAGCCGTGTTGGTAATGGGGGATTTCAATGTGCCAGACAGCGAAACACCCAACCCCATTCTCGGAAATATCGCATCTTCGGAAGTTTCTTCTTTCCCACTGGTGGATCTCCAGCCTTTCTTTAGTTCTGCCACCTACCCCGGGACCGAATACTACGCTGCCCATAAAGAATGGAGTCGTTTTGATCGAATTCTTGCGTCGAAGAATCTCATGAATGGGGAATATCCGATACAAGTTCAGTCCGACGGATTTGAAATCTTTGCTCCCGAAGAGATCCGCAAACCGGTAACGAATTTTCCGATCCGTTTCGACTTTTATCGCGCGACTGGGTATTCCGATCACTTTCCCGTCGCTGCACAGCTTCAATACTGCCGCTAATCAATTTTTACGTACTTGAGGCAATTGGCCAGTTCGGCAATCGATTCATAAATGTCATCTTTCGCGCGATGACGATCTTCTGATTTTTTAAACACAATACCATAGCAATTTCGGAAGACTTCTTTGAAAGAAGAAACGTCGATAAGGCGGTAATGCAAAAGAGAAGCGAGTTTCGGCATATATCGATCGATGAATTTTCGGTCCTGGCCCACGGAATTTCCGCAAAGAACAATCTTATCTTCTCCGAAATGTTTCTTCCCAAACGCCACCAATTCTTCTTCGACCCGGTCGAGGGGCATTCCTGCGGCCACTTCTTTTGTGAGTCCACTTCTCCCGTGCGTAGTTTTGCACCACTCATCCATCCCATCTAACACTTCCTTGGATTGATAAACGACATGATGAAACTCATCGAGTTTCTCCAATTTCGTATTCGTAATGACCACGGCAACCTCAAGAATTTTCTCTTTTGTTTCGTCCAGGCCCGTCATTTCCATGTCAATCCAGAAGAATTTTTCCAGTCTTTTGTCGTTCGCCATGGGGAAGAAGATATACGACGTTTACCGCTCTGGGTATGAATTTGCTTCAATCATGGCACATAGCGCCAGGAACTTCGGTTTACCTTCGATTTTACCGGAGGTGGAAACAAACTCTCCAGATTGTTTTGAGTCACAAGCTTCTTCAGAATCAGAGTTGAATTTTTGAGAATATTTCCAAGGAGCCTCCTAATCATGAAAAAGAAAATTGCATTTCGTAGCCTGGCGGTTGTTGCTATCGTGGCAATGGGTCAGGGATGCAGTAGCAGCGGTTCTTCCAACCCGAACGGAGTCAATGCGTCGAGCGTAAGCAGCGCCGCAGGAACGTTCAGTGCGTTGGAAGGGCTGCTTAACACCGTTAATGCCAGCTCTTCATCGAGGCTATCCGCCCGCTCTATTTCAGGAGGTCCCCAACCTGGTGATCCTTCATTGCTAGGCTGTCATTTCAAGCAGGATCTCGATCGCACGTTTCGCGAGATGAAGCACATTCAGGCCCCTCTTTGTTACATGAGCATTGTCGAGAAAAACGATTCTGATTTTGTCATCCCGGAAAATTCGTATGGTTGTTTCAAGCTGGAGGGATTTCAACAGGGTGATAGCAATAAGACCACCACAGCGCATTTTCGTGTCGGAATTTTCACCGATGAAAATGGGCGGCGAACGCTGAAATACCAAATGGTCATTGATTCTGAACAAACAGAGGATTTTCGAATTGCGGAAATCGACGGAGGCGTTTCAGCCTTCACGGCGCATAAGGAAACACTGACCGGTTTTGATGGAAAGTCGCACGAATTCCAGGGATCGTTTGAAGTGAGTGCGTACGGCGAAACGACCGATGCGCTCACGAAAGCCGACATTCTCGCGAAGTTTCAGGACGATTTTGGCCGAAGCTTTAACCATGTCACAGCGGATCGCGATGCGGCGCTGGCCACGATGCTTGGCTATTTTGGTGGAACGTTTAACGACTTCACCAACGAAACGGGTGAATGCGTTTTTGCGTCGCAAGGCAAGGGCTCGGGGCACGTGAGCAGCACGGCGACATTTCTCCCTTACCTGTATTCGGGGGATGGCAATTATTACTGCCCAAATCCCGATGGTCCTTCGACTCAGGTTCTAGATCCCGCGGTTCCCTGCCCCGAAACGACGTTTGACAACGAAGAGAATTTCTATATCACCGGAAATCCTGCGCAGTGTTTAATCGATGGTGATCCGAACGCCGATCTCGTAGCTAAAGTCAGCGATTGTGGATTGCCCACCAAAGCGCAGTCTCCCGCGGCCTTCGACGTGGAATGGAACGGGTCCTGTGATTCCTTTGTGAACATCAATCTCACCTCATTGGATTCCCAATTTAAAGAGTCTTGCGCGAAGTTTGAGGATCATCATAACGACGATTTTCAGAGCTGCGAGCAACAAGCGGCGCAAGGAGAACATCAACCCACGCCCACCCCAACTCCCACCCCATAACGGTTTGTAAGCCAAGTCTACGTGAAGGAAGAGCGCCGGAGGGATCCCCTCTGGCGCTTTTTTTTGTCACGCCCGGCAATTTATGCGATTCATGAATAATGACGATTCAAGTGAACGAAACATTGGAGGGATGGTCGGTTCTCCATGAGACCTATGCAGTGGATTGGGGGGCTTGGCATCTGGTCCCTCAGGCCGAAAAATCTCAGTGGGTTGCTGCTTCACTTCGTTCGCTTCAAACCGTAACTCGCCCAGCCGCAGGCGAGACGGCTTTTTTTTCCATTCTGGGTCACAAGGGAGATCTTTTGATCCTTCATTTTCGAAAGACGTTTGATGAACTCAATGAGGCGCAGCTTGCCCTTCGGCAATTACCCATATGGAAGTTTTTACGACCCACGACATCGTATGTTTCCGTGGTCGAGCTGGGCCTCTATGAAATGACGGCCAAGTTGGCCGCCGATTTATCAGCCGAAAGGCTTGATCCGGAAAGCGATGCCTGGAAAGAGAAATGGCAAAAGAGCATGGCGGAGCAAAAGGAGAGGATGGCCGGACGATTGTTCACGGAAGTTCCGAAAGACCGATATTTTTGCTTTTATCCCATGGACAAGATTCGGGGAGAAAAGGTGAATTGGTACACGCAACCGATGGAAAAGCGGCAGCAGATGATGCGTGACCATGGGGTAATCGGTCGAAAATATTCGGGTCGAATCACTCAAATCATTACTGGCAGCATCGGCTTCGACGACTGGGAATGGGGAGTCTACCTCTTCTCGAAAGATCCGGTCGTGTTTAAAAAGCTGATCTATGAAATGAGGTATGACGAAGCCAGTGCACATTACGCCAAATTTGGTCCCTTCTATACAGGCCTCCGTTTTCCTGTGGAGAAGCTAGAGGAGTTTTTCTCAGGTAAAGTTCCCGCATGGAACGTTGCGGGAGCATGAAGCGCGCACTTTTAGCCGCATTACTCTTTTTCTTTGCCATGCCTTCCGCACGAGGGGATGGCCCCCTTCGGTCGATTGTGATCTTCGGGAATGAAAAGACTGAACGAAGTACAATCTTGGGTCTCATCGGAGTTCAGTCTCAGCAATTTGTGAACCAACGGTTGATCAATGAAGTAGACGATCGACTGGTGAATTCGGGCCTTTTTAAATCCGTCAATGTGCGAAAAGTCGACAATCGGGATGGAACCTCCGACCTACGCGTTGTCGTGGTGGAAAAGCAACTCTGGTTTATCTTTCCTTCCTTTCAGGCTTGGAGCGGACGGTACAACGGCGGTTTGGTGTTTGGGGAAAGCAATTTGTTTGCGCCGAATACAAGCACGCTCATGTTGATCGACGGGGGCAATAAACTCAGCCGATTTTTCGGCGCCGTCGACTCCAGGGGACTGTTTGATACCAACCATGCGTTTCGAGCCTGGGTCTTGGCTCGGGATGACGATGTTCCACTTTTCACTGACTCCGTCCAGACATCCGAGATCAATATCAAGGATGCGGCCATCGCGATTAACCCCGGGTATCAATGGACGAATGATATTCGTACCTCATTTCGGTTCCTTTATCGGCGAGTCCATTACGGAGATTCATCCGTGGTTACTCTGGGAGGCACCGAAGGAAACGAAATATCCGTCGAGTTTGAGTTTCTCTACGATTCTCTTCGTCGCCGTGAGGCATTCCTAAGCGGGACTCGGTTTCGCGTGAGTTATGAAGGCTCTTACCAACAAATGGGAACCGACTACCCATTTAATATCCAGTCATTGGAATGGAAATTCGCCCAACGTTTTCAAAAGTATTTCAATTATGTCGGCTCGGTGGAAGGAACGATCGGCAGCAACCTGCCATTCCACCGGGAATTGACGTTGGGAGGTTCGTCTCTTCGTGGATACGACGACCGAGAATTCCGAGGGGACACGGAATTGACCGCCAAACAAGATCTTTTGTTCGCACTTTATCGGCATCCGCGGTTCTCCATTTTTGGCACCGTGTTTTTTGACTCGGGTCTCCTTTACTCGGAAAACGTGGGGATCAGCCGTGATGCCTGGAATAACGGTACGGGAGGCGGACTTCGGGTTTCCCTTTCCGATATCTTGGCGCCCGTCTTTGGAGTAGACTTTGCCTACGGCCTAGAAGACGCCAAGTTCCACATTTATTTTGCTCTCGGCCTAGTTACGTTCTAGGAGTTCGATGCAACCGCTCCTCATCTATGATGCGAAATGCTCGGTATGCGTTCGCCAGGTCCGCAATCTTCGTGCATTTGTCGGAGATCGCTTTGATCTCGATTCGTTTCGTCATGAAGGATTTTCTCTTCGCCACCCCGAAGTTCCGTTGAGTGAAGCCGAGAGCTCCATTCAGTTTTTATCCAAGAATGGCCGTCGCTACTCGGGAGCCGAGGCTGTGGCTCGCGTGATGGGGCTTCGCTGGTTTTTTTTGCCAGCGATGATGATCTATTATATTCCAGGTCTGCGATGGTTCTGGGATAAGTTTTATGAGGTGATTGCCCGGAACCGTTTTTGGATTTCGGAAAAATGGAACTAATACCCTATTATCTTGGATGCCTCTCTCATGCTTCCTACATGGTGGGAGACGATCGGACCAAGTTGGCCGTGGTGATCGACCCACAGCGGGACATCGATGGCTATTTGGCGGATGCCCGCAAAAAGAATTGGAAAATCGCTCATGTTCTTTTGACTCACTTCCATGCCGATTTTGTCTCCGGTCATTTGGAGTTGGAAAAAGCGACAGATGCCACCATTCATATCGGTCGCGTGGCAAAAGCGGAATTCAAATTTGAGCCGATGGTCAATGGGGAATCGCTTAAAATGGGTGATGTTCGATTTTCTTTTTTAGAGACACCCGGTCACACACCGGAGGGGGTGTCGATCGTCGTCTACGATCGAACCAAAAGCGAGACCCACCCGGAAATGGTTTTTACGGGCGACACTCTCTTTATCGGAGATGTGGGGCGCCCAGATCTTATGGCCTCCGTAGGTGTTACCGCGAAGGATCTGGCGGAAAATCTCTACGATTCGCTCCACGATAAGATTCTTCAACTTCCCGATGAAACGCTTGTCTATCCGGCCCACGGTGCGGGTTCGATGTGCGGAAAAAGTTTGAGCAATGAGAAAGTATCGACCATCGGGAAAGAGCGAAAATTTAACTATGCCCTGGCGCCGATGTCGAAACCCGAATTTGTGCGACTGATCACCGCAGAGCAGCCCGATGCGCCGGCGTATTTCGCATATGATGCTGATCTGAACCGTCGGAATAGACCCACACTCCAGGAGTCCATAAAAAAGGCTCTCCGTCCACTGACTGTGGCGGAAGGAAAATACCTCATCGACCAGGGAGCACAGGTGGTAGACACGCGTGAGCCCGATGAGTTTGCTCAATTGCACTGGAGGGGATCCATCAACATCGGCCTGGGGGGAAGATATGCCTCCTGGGCGGGAATGCTGCTCGATCGGACAAAGCCGATCTTAATCCTTGCCGCGGGGGGAAAAGAAGAAGAATCCATTTTGCGCCTTGGCCGCATTGGTTTCGATCAGGTTCAGGGATTTATTCAGGGGGGTATCAAGGCGTTGGAGAAACACCCTGAATGGATCGCGAAAATTGATCGCATTTCTTCCCATGAGGCGGATCGACTTCGTTCGCTTTCTCATCCGGTGGTGCTGGATGTGAGGGGAGAAAGTGAGTGGAAAGTGAAGCATTTGGAAGAGAGTCAGCATATTCCGCTGAACCATCTGAGCGAGCGAATCAATGAAATTCCTCGAGATCGCCCGATCGCAATTCTCTGCGGAAGCGGCTATCGGTCTTCGATTGCAGCGAGCCTTTTGGAAGGGGCGGGGTATCGCCAGCTCATTGACCTTGCCGGGGGCTTTCCTGCCTGGGAAATGGTGCCCCTGAAGTCATCGTGATGCTGTCGATCGTTTTGGCGCTCGGAGTCACAGCTTCTGGAATGGTGAATCCCGCATTTCAAGCCGAAGAGGAAGCCTGGCGAAAAAAACGCCTCGAACGTCTCACATCCGAAGAGGGTTGGCTGACATTGGTGGGTCTCTATTGGCTTAAAGAGGGATCGAATCATTTCGACGCGATTCCGGAAGAATTCATCCTTCACAATCAGAAAGTTAGGGTTGGATCCAGGGAAGCCAAACCCGACGATCCTGGTTCGCCGACCATCTTTCATTTTGGAACAAAGAGTTTTTTTATTCTTCGAAGAGGCGACCGTTTCGGAGTTCGGCTCAAAGATAGCGAAAGTGATCTTCGAAAACATTTTTCAGGTTTGGAATATTTCAAAGCCGATCCGGCCTATGTGGTGGAAGCTACGTTTGTGCCTTTTGAAAAGTCGAAGATGATACCGATCGATACCGTTATTTCGACTCATGAAACGATGGAAGCCATAGGAATGGTGACATTCACTCTCCAGGGTAAATCACTTTCCCTCATGCCTTTGATCGAAGTGCCTGGGGACAAAGAACTCTTTTACATCATTCGCGATGGAACCAGCGGAAAAGAAACCTACGGCGCCGCACGCTTTTTCTACTCTGATTTCCCAAAAGACGGGAAGGTCACATTGAATTTCAATCGGGCCTACAACCCCCCGTGCGCATTCACGCCGTATTCGACCTGTCCTCTACCCCCCAAAGAAAATTGGCTCCCTATCCGGATCGAGGCCGGTGAAAAGGCGCCAAAGAATTTGCACAAATGATCAATTCTTTTCGCGGTTGGCGGCACGGATGGAGTGGACAATCATCCACGTGATGCCGGTGAGCACAACTGCGGTGATGCCGATCATGAACCAAATCGCGTTGCCCACAGCAATGGTCGTTTCGTGCTCCAATGGTGTGCTGCATGAGGGGCAGGCGAAAATCGGGAGATTCATAAGGGTCTTCGGCGGATTTTTTTGAGAAAATAAAAGAGATAACCAGCCATCGCCACCGCCGCGATCCCTGTCACCCAGCCCAGTCCGACCATCGGATTTCCGGCCGAGGTTTGCTTAAACGCCCAGCCCGACACCAGAGCGCTGAACAAGATGGAGACAAAAATAAAAAAAATATGGAACGACTGAAGCGACATTCTAATGCACGCGGTAATCGGTTGTTGCGACGAGCACGGGAATAGAAAGCAACACAATGAAGAAAGCCAGCGTGAGACCCAGGACGAAAAAGATGATCTTGTTTTCACCGATGAGGTGCATGAAATAGGCTGCGACCAGAGAGCCTTTTGTTGAAGCCACCAACATGGCGATTAGCACCGCCCCCGCAATGCCGAGGTGGAGATAAGAAATACCCACCGTAATTCCCGTGAGAGTCATTAATGCGGCGAAGACCAGGAGATATTTCGCGATATGTGAGTGTCCCGTTGTCATGCTCTGCTCCTAAAGAAGGTAAAGGGTGGGGAAGAGAAAAATCCAAACCAAGTCGACGAAATGCCAGTAGAGCCCCGAGCATTCGATTCGGCTGACAAAGTGGTTCGGCTCTGATCGGTAGAGTTTAAGTCCTGGACCGAGAAAATAGAGATTGACAATCAAGCCGCCGATCACATGCAGGACGTGAAGACCCGTCATCACGAAATACGTGGCATAAAAAAGATCTGTCTTCGGAAAATGTCCGTCATGAAATTTGTGTGTGTATTCGAAATATTTCACAACGAGAAAGGCACAGCCGAGAAGTATGGTCAGAAGCAGAAAGAAACGAAATTTAAGAATGTCTCCCGCCTGAATTTTCGCGTATGCCAGTACCATCGTCACGCTGGAAGTGATGAGAAATGCCGTGTTCAGTGTCGCCAAAGGAACATTGAGAAGCGTATAGCCATGCGGCCAGTGGGCCGCCTCGGATCGGAGGAGAATGTAGGAAGAAAACAGAGCTCCGAACAGCATGACTTCCGACGCCAGAAAAACCCATGTGCCGAGCTTTCCATACGTGAGCTCTTCCAGCGGGCGCGAAGTGGCGGCGTGAGCGATCATGACTTTCCTCCTTGGGCCTCATGCTGGGGAGAGAAATCCTCCGAAGCGCCCGGAACCGAATATTCGTAGGGACCCCGGTATACCACCGGGAGGGTTGAGAAATTCCCATGAGGGGGAGGGGACGGCGCCGCCCATTCAAGTGTCGTAGCCTGCCAGGGATTTTCGGGCACCTTTTTTGAAGCAAGTGTCATGATCACATTCACAATAAATGGAATCTGAGCAAGACCCATGATCCAGGCCGATCGGGACATGAGAACGTTCAAATATTGAAGGTGCGCGGTATGGGCGTAAACAGTTGGATCATAGAGCCTGCGACTGGCCCCGGCGGCGCCGTAAATCAACATCGGCATAAATATCCCGTTCATGCAGATCAACGTGGGCCAGAAATGAATCTTTCCGAGAGTCTCGTTCATTTTCTTGCCCGTAATTTTTGGGAACCAGTGATAAATGCCCGCGAAGAGGCCAAAGAGAACGCCCGGGGCCACCACATAATGGAAGTGCCCGATTACATAATAAGTGTCGTGCAGGTGAATATCCGAAGCGTTCAGCCCCAGCGGAAGACCCGTCAAACCCCCGATGCCGAACATCGGCAGGAACGCGAGCGCAAAAAGCATGGGCGTATTGAATCGAATGGATCCTCCCCACAGGGTGATGAGAAATACGGTCAATATGATGACGGATGGAATCGAGATGATCATCGTCGTGACCATAAAAAAGCTGCTCATTACGGTGCCCATGCCCGTAAGAAACATATGATGGGCCCAGACGACAAACGACAAAAAGCCTAGAGTAATCACGCCATACACGAGCGAGGTATATCCATATAAAGGTTTGCGGGTATTGACAGCAATAATTTCCGCCACAATTCCAAAGGCCGGCAGAAGCAAAACGTACACTTCGGGATGGGCCAGGAACCAAAAGAGATGCTGCCATAAAATGGTATTTCCGCCGCCGCTGACTTGAAGCGGTTCACCGCTAATGACTAAACCTGAGGGCAGAAAGAAACTCGTTCCCGCCAGACGATCCATCAGTTGAAGCACGCCCGCCGCCTCGAGGGGGGGAAATGCGAGAAGAAGCAAAAAGGCCGTCACAAACTGCGCCCAGACAAAAAAAGGAAGACGCATGAATCCCATACCCTTCGCCCGCATCAGCACAATCGTGGTGATGAAATTGACCGAACCAAGAAGGGAAGATGTGATGAGACACACCATTCCGAAAAGCCAAACGGTCTGGCCGGTGGTCGCGATATCCGCCAGCGGCGTGTACGAAGTCCACCCGGACTGGGCTGCTCCACCAGGCGCAAAGAAACTGGAAAGCATGAGAACGCCGCCGACGAAATAGACCCAGTAGCTCATCATATTGAGCTTGGGGAAGGCCATGTCGGGCGCGCCGATTTGAAGCGGCATAAAATAATTTCCAAATGCGCCGACCCCCAGAGGGACCACGCCGAGAAACACCATGATCGTGCCATGCATGGCACCAAGCTGATTATAAAATTCGGGAGGCATGACGCCCATCGACTCCTTGAAGAGCCATCCGAATCCGGGAACCGGCGTGTTCGGATAGGCGAGTTGCCAACGCATGAGGAGCATGAAGCTAAAACCGATTAGCAAAAAAATCAGGGCGGTAAGACCGTACTGAATGCCAATGGTCTTGTGGTCAGTGGAGAAAATATATTTTCGGATGAAAGAAAGTTCGTGGTGATCGTGTCCGTGATCGCTCATTGGATTTACTCCCCGCTCGAAGCTTTTTGTTCTTTTAGCCAGGCTTTCAACTCATCCTCTTTTTGGACGACGAAATAGCCCTTCATTCGGTAATGGCCTAATCCACAAAGCTGGGCGCAGGCGATTTCAAAATCGCCCGTCTGCGTGGCTTGAAACCAGACCGGAAATGTCATTCCGGGAACTACGTCCTGCTTTACTCGAACGACCGGCAGGTAGAAGTTGTGGATGACATCTTTCGATCGAACAAGAGCGACTACGGGCCGATTCACTGGCACATGCAACTGATTGATCGTCGTAATGTCGTCTTTCGAAGCGGGGTCACTCGGATCAAGGCCGATCGGGTTGTCGGTTGTGATCAATTTGGGATCGGTTTTTCCAAAAACCCCGTCTTCCCCCGGATAATGAATGTTCCACGCAAATTGTTCGGCGACCACATGAACTTCAAAACGATCTTTGCCGGTGGGAATCGAGGCCTTCGCAAATTTCCAGGCCGGCATCGCGAGAACGACCAACACCGCCGCTTCGAACAGAGCGATTCCGACCTCCAGCCAAGTGGAAGCCTTCGTATATTTCGGCGCGTAGTTGGCTCTGTGCCCCGGCCGCTGGCGGAACCGATAGACGGTATAAACGAAATAACCAAACCAAAAAACAAAGAGCACCGCCATAAACCCGTGCATCAGCCAGAAGAGTTGGTCGATCAGCTTTCCGTGGGTAGAGATGTCGATGGGAAGAGTATTCCCGTAGTAAGAAGAGGGATTCATGGTGTAGATTTATCTATCTGAAATAGATCAGGTTTCAAAGAATTTTCCCCTTTGCCGCTGAAACGAACATCAAAAAAACGATCGGGTTCAAGCTTTCGAAGCGCAGCTCGAACGTTGTTTCGCAAATCTGGAATTTCCAATGAAAGTTTCGAGAGCCATTTTTTCATTTCGTGTCGCTTGAGATCGCTATATTCATGTTCGGGATGAGTGGGGCAGACAGGACAGGCGCAACCGACCACAGGAAACTCCTCTACTTTTGCATACGCCGCCAGGCTGGCCTCATCGCAATAGATGAGCGGACGAAGAATGGGGACATGACCGGCGTTTGAAATTAAAACCGGAGGCATTGCCGCCGTTCGACCGCCGTAAAAGAGGTTGAGCAGAAGGGTTTCAACGGCGTCATCCAAATGATGACCCAGGGCGATTTTGGTTGCGCCGATATTTCGTGCATGCGTGTAAAGCGCGCCTCTGCGGAGTTTTGCACACATACTGCAAAACGTAGAACCCTCATCTTTTTTCTCGGCCACGGTTTCGAATATATTTTGTCGGACCACTTCGAAGGGAATCTCAAGGGCCTTGCAGCGCCTTTCCAATAAAGAAGCATCCAATCCAACCAAGCCGCCATCAATGGTTACGGCGGAAATGCGATAGGAAAAGGGGGCGCGAGGCCGAAGTTCCGCCAGGAGATGGAGCAACGCCCAGGAATCCTTTCCTCCGGAGAGACCGACCAAAATGTGATCGTTGGGATCAAGCATTCGATGATCCACCAGCGCCTCCGAAAAATGTTTTCGAAGTGCTCGAAGAATTTTATTTCGATCGGACATAACCGGTTTCAAATCGATCGAGAGGGCGCTCAGCTATGGAGACAATGGCGGAGGCGAATGCTTCTGCCGCCGCCTGACATTCCTCCAAGGGTCCAGTGAGGAATGCTCCCCCTAAATTGGTTGGGGTGGGCTCCGAAAAATGCTTCACCAATTTTACGTCGGCCGCCTTTAGAGCGGCATCGAGAGCAAAAATGGACTCCAGGGGGGAGGACATCAAATAAGCCATCGTCTCGGTCGGCCGAAGTCCGGCCTCTTTTGAAAGATAATTTCCTAAACTCGGAATCACGTGGGCAAAAAACGGGAGACGCCGTGCTCCTCGATCGGTGAGATAAAAATGAGCTGAGTCGGAAAGTGCTCGAATGGCACTTTTTAGGCCTTCTCGGACGATTTCGTCATCGGAGCCAACCAATATTCCCATGACTTCTCCGGAAAGAGGGTCCGGAGCGCCCGGAACTCCCCCATAATACGCGCGAACCATTAACACCGTAACCGGAGAAGCTTTGGTTGCTTCATCGAGGGCCACACGGAGGGGAGGATCCCGATCACAGGTCACTAACCCGTACGACGTTCCTTCTTTAGGTTTGGTTCCTAAAGAAGCGAGTAGAAGCGAATGAGGAGCTGGAAGCAACCGCGCGGAGAGTGCCCGCGGTGCGAGCGGCGAAGTTCCAGCGTACGACATTTACTCTTTTAACCGGCCCTGATTCTTCTCGTCAACGAGAACGACTCGGGGCGAAAATGCGGTGGCCTCCTTCGCATCCAGATGACAAAAGGCGGCGATGATCAGTTCGTCTCCCGGGCGGACCAAGTGGGCAGCGGCTCCATTGACCATCACTGTTCTAGAGTCAGGAGGAGCTGGAATCGCATAAGTCTCAAAACGCTGGGCGTTGGTTCGGTTCCAAACGGAGACCTTTTCATGAGCGATAATGCCGGCCCCTTCCATCAAGGAAGCGTCGATCAGAATACTGCCCTCGTAGTCAAGATCGGCCGCAGTCACCCGCGCACCGTGAATCTTCCCTTTGAGCATCGCCACGAACATACAGGAGTTTTAGCACACAAACTTAAAGTTGCACGTTATTGACGAAGATCAATGCGAGGGGACTCGGGTGCATTGATGTCTTGCAGTAGCGCGGCCACTTTTGTCCCATCTGAATTCGTGAACAGAGCGCTGTGAATCCCCTGCGTACGCAGAAAATGATAGAGACGTCTCAAATTCTCTTGACGAACGGCCAGGGGTGTCGTCGCGAGCCAATGCATGTCAATTTTCGCGTGCAGTGTTTCTCCATTGACCTCGGAAGAGACAATGGGAACGTAATTTGAAATTGAAGTATTGAAGAAAATACTGCGAATGGCAAAAAATGAAATAGCGAAAATCGTGGCCAGGCCCATCGCCATCAGAAGTCGACGCCAAAGCGAAGTTTTTACTATGGGTTTCTTTTTCGGGGCCGCAAACGCCCGAACTTGGATTTTGTCGGTAACTTGTGCCCCGATGGCCTTGCCAGGCGTGGTGCGGTCGGGGAGGAAGCCCGTTGTCTTGTAAACGACATAATCATGAATCAACGCCCTGGCATTGGACTCCAATTTGTCTTGAAATTGGACCCCGTATCCAAATTGACTCGCATTCATGGCACTTCGGCGAACGACATTCCCTGTCACTAAGCAAAGTCGTTTCTTTCTCCCCATCTTGATCGGCACGTAGAACACCACCTCGGAATTAGCCGCGATATCCTGATCGGAAACGAAAAAAAGGCCTCCCTCACTTACATTGCAGAGAAAACCTCCACTGTTGTGCTGATTTTTCGTGTGAAAAACGAGGCTATCGTCAATGGCTACCCGTGCGGCTTTGCGCTTGTTTCTTTCGTGCAGGCGTGGTTGCTCCAGAGGCATTTGTATATGAAGTACGCAATTATTATGCCCGAGATTACGCTATTATTTATATGTAATATTAGATAGTTATTTAGTTTAAATGGAGAAAATCTGCTCAATCGTAAACTACTGTTTCCGGAAATGTTTTCTTGGTTTCCATAAGAAAACTAATTTTCTAATTTAACAGAATTTCGTTGCGTTTCGTGACCTATTTTGGAAAGCTTCCCCTCGTAGTTCAATCGTAGGGGGGTGAGCGTGCGTAGGGGGGGCGCTCAAATCGTTGGGCTATTTGTGTCTTCTTTCGTTTGGGGGGGGATATCCTCTTCTATTGCCTCTACTTTTTCCGAAGATACATACCTTGCTTGGGGTGCCAGCAATCTCTTCCATCGACTTCAACCCCAGCGCCAATTGGAAATTGGCTCCGAAGTCTTTGAAGCGATCGATAGTGTATTTGTCGCGCCGATGGCTTCAGACGGGACGCCTCTGCATCCGGAGGTTATTGAGAATACAAAGCTCGAACTTTTCGCATCGCTGATCCAAGTATTTCCGCGAGAATGGTTCAGTGCCGACGAGGCTCAATCGGAAATTGAGCGATGGAAACGGCCCCGCCGAATTCTAGGGAAGCTTATATCAAACCAAGCCTCCTTCTGGCTTTACGATGGACTTCATTATGATTTCCAGGAGGTGCTGAATGCGACGCCTGATCGACTGCGAAAATTTGTCGTCACGTCCAAAATTCAGGATCTCGGGTTACCTTTACGAGACTGGTCTGGATCGCCCGTAGTCGAACTTCGCCATGCCGTTGCACAACATGTCTTTAAAAATGACATCGGTGGATTCATTCATGAGGCAACGGAGGAATATGCCGAATACGCAAAGCAGATCTACGCGGCGGAACATCAACTGGACGGCGCGTCGACATTCGAAAAGAGCGTCATATATGGTGTTCCGGCACTTCAGTTGGCTGTTGATCTCGCAGGTTGTTTTGTCGGCGTTTCAAGAAGGGGAAGGGCGCTTCAAGGAGCTCCGGAGACTCATGAAGCGAGCCTCCAAAGGGTGCCATTGATCGAAGATGGTTACCGTTACCTTGAAAATGGTCAATGGAAAGAAATGGCAAAGCCGGACAATCGATTTCCTCTCAACCATGAAACCTTTGCACCCGAATCTCGACTTGGAATCGTAAAAATAAACGGTGACTTTTATGCGTATCCAGAAGGAAATACGAAGCTTCGTCGAACGCTCGAAGCCACAGGTGAACATGAAATGCGAGTCAGTCGAACGATGTGGGCAATCGGTGAGGAGTCGAGGCATTATGATTTGGCCACCATCTCTGCGGGGAAAGGAAATGCGGAAATCCTTCAAGCGATTTCCACGAATAAAAATTGGCAAGATATGTCGGACTCGGAACGTGCGGGAATCCAGAAACATCGCGATGGAACTCTCCATCATCAGTCGACTTTCCCCGAGGATGCGGTTCGTCTCTCTCTCTCAAAAGCGGAATTGAAGGGATTGGCGCTTCAAAAACAGGCGGATCGGCTCGATGCCTTTCAGGATCCTACGCGCTTAAATCGGCGACCCGTGTTATTTGATGAGGCACTAGAAGAAACCAGAAAGCTCGCGACAAGCCCGTATGAAAAAGTAGCTACCACATTGCTCGAGATTCTTTATCGGCGCATCAGTTCCCGTGTTCCTCGTGCTATGTATCTAGAGTGGAAATCAGGGAGAATGTCGCCGGAAATTACAATGACTCTGGAAGACGGCGACGGCGCACGGGCCATTTCTCTTTGGTGGAAGGAAAATCTCTTGGCCCCCGGTTCGCTGCCCAAGCAGGCGGCCTCTAAGTAATTCGACCGACAAATTCGCAATGAGAAACAACCCCGGTAAAATGGAAAAATGCAGCTATCGATTGTCATTCCCTGTTACAACGAAGAAGGTTGTATCGAAGAAGTTGTAATTTCTTGGGTGAAGGAAATTTCGTCACAAATCCCTGATTTCCGCCTCATCCTTATCAACGATGGCTCAAAAGATCGAACGGGTGAAATTCTCGAGTCCCTTAAATCACGCTACTCGCAGCTCGATGTGGTGCATCAAGAAAACCGTGGCCATGGACCCGCGCTCCTCCACGGTTATCGTCAGGCGATGGGTGACTGGGTGTTTCACACCGACAGCGACAATCAATTTGTGCCATCTGACTTTTGGTCCCTATGGAAGCTGCGTGCGGGAACTTCGTACGTCATCGGATATCGTAAGAATCGAAACGACCCCTGGCACCGCTTGGTGATTACGAACATCCTTCGATTTATCGTGAATATTCTTTTGGGTGTTCCTGTCCGCGATTCAAACATTCCTTATAAATTGATCCGCCGCGATTTACTTCAAAAACTTCTTCCTCTAATTCCCGACGATACTTTTGCACCGTCGATTCTCTTGGCTCTAGGCGCAGAACGAAAAGGCGTTTCATTCAAAGAAGTACCCGTACAACATCTCCCGAGACGAACGGGCAAAACCGTGCTTCATCCCCTGCGGCTTTCGCGGGCCTGTATAAAATCCTTTTTTCAACTCCTTGCTTTTGACAAGAAACTCGCCCATGGCGGCTAGCATTTTGATTCTGGGGGCCGGGCCGACGGGGATCGGCGCGGCGCTTCGCATGGAGCAGTTGAAGCATTCCGACTATTTGATCCTCGAAGCCACAGACCATGCAGGGGGCCTGGCTTCCTCTTATCTGGATGATCAGGGATTCACGTGGGATGTCGGAGGCCATGTTCAGTTTTCTCATTACGATGAATTTGACCAAGCCATGAACCGCGCCCTAGGAAAAAAAGGGTGGTGGAAGCATGAGCGCGCCTCATATATCTGGATGAACGACACGTTCGTTCCGTATCCTTTTCAAAATAATATTCGCTATCTCCATCCGAACGTTCGAGAGGAATGTATTCAAGGCCTCGAAGCGGCGGCGAAAGGACAAGCGACCGCACACCCACAAAACTTCGAGGAGTGGATTTACGCCACATTCGGTGATGGAATCGCCAAACATTTTCTCTTGCCTTACAACCGGAAAGTCTGGGCCATGCCACTTCAAAAAATGGATTTTCATTGGTTTGGGGACCGTGTTTCCGTCCCCAACATGGACCGCGTTCGTGAAAATATTCGATTGAATCGAGATGACGTCAGTTGGGGACCGAACGACACCTTTCGTTTTCCCAAAGAAGGGGGGACGGGAGCGGTGTGGCGATCGCTGGTGAAAAAAATACTCCCGGCCCGACTCCATTTTCAGACGCGCGTGACCCGTATCAATTTGGAGAAGCGGGAAGCAATAACGAGTGAGGGCGATCTTTATTCGTACGATGTTCTTCTTTCTTCCCTCCCAATCGATGAGTTTTGCCGCCTGACCGGGGATCAAGCGCTAACGAAGCTGGGGAATCAAATGGTTTATTCTTCGTCGAATATTGTGGGTGTGGGACTCAAAGGCACATGCCCCGAGCGACTTCAGGGAAAGTGTTGGATGTATTTCCCCGAATCGACCTCACCTTTTTATCGCGTGACTGTCTTTTCGCACTATAGCCCTGGGAATGTTCCAGATCCTTCTCGTTTCTGGTCACTCATGACGGAAACGTCGGAGTCGGTTCACAAGCCGATAGATCATTCGAAGATTGTGGAAGAAACGATTCAGGGCCTTTTGCAAACGAAATTGATCGAGCGAAAAGAAGATGTGATTTCCACCTGGTATTTTCGCGCCGCTCATGGCTACCCCACGCCCTTTTTGGGAAGAGATTCAGTTTTAAATGAAATTCAAAAAAAGTTATTGGAGAAGAAAGTCTATTCTCGAGGCCGCTTTGGCGGCTGGAAATATGAAGTGAGCAACCAAGATCATTCGTTCATGCAGGGTTGGGAAGCCGTTGGCGCCATTCTCAAGGGCGAAAAAGAGCGGACCTATTACGAACCCCACGTTGTCAATGCTCCCCGAAAAAAGCCCTACCGCTGATGCCAGGCAAGAGCGGTTGAAACGATGCTGGAAAGGTCAGATGAAGTTGGATTCCAGCCCAACTCATTTCGGGCTCGAGTGGCGTCCGCAACTAAAATGGCAGGGTCGCCGGGACGGCGCGGCTTCATCTGGCGGGGGAGAGGTTGGGTCCATTGCCGATCGATCTCATCCAGAACTTCTTTCACCGTATAGCCCGTGCCCGTTCCCAAATTGTAGGTTCCCCCTTCGCCTGTCTTGAGTATTCGTTCCATCAAACGAAGATGGGCATCCGCCAAATCCCACACATGAATAAAGTCTCTCTCGCAGGTTCCGTCACGTGTGGGGTAGTCGTCGCCGAAAACGTCAAATTCTTTCTTTTTTCCTGTAGCGGCCAGAATCGCGTTTGGAATTAGATGGGTCTCCGGGTCATGAACTTCTCCTAATTCTCCCTGATGGTCGGCACCGGCTGCATTGAAGTAACGTAAAATCCCCACGCGCAATTCACCTTTTTCCGCCCGTTCCGCGAGATTTCCTTCGAATTCAAGTTTAGTTTCTCCATAGGGATTGACGGGCGATTTGGGGTGGTCTTCACGCATGGGAAGATGCTGGGGTTCCCCGTATACCGCGGCCGTGGAAGAAAATAAGAACGTTTGAACACCCGCTTTGATCACAGAATCCGCGAGTTTGGTGGCGCGAGTGACATTAAAATCACGATACAATTTTGGTTTTTCGACCGACTCCGCCACAAGCGCTAGAGCCGCGCAATGAACAACACCGATAACCGAATGCTTTTTACAGAATTCGGTGACCTCTTTCCCTTCGCTGATGTCCCCATGATGAAATGCGGAAAGATATTTTTTTATGTAGACAGGCGTGGGGTCTTTATCGAGTCCCACCACTTTCTGCCCCGCACGACTGAAATATTTTGCGATATGGGACCCGATGTAACCGGAGGAGCCTGTTACCAAAAATGTTTCGGGCACAACTGAATGTTAGCCCGGGCTGTTCAATTTGCAACCGACAACATAGGCGAGCCAAGACTCACAATTTTCTTCTTTCTCGGTTCGGTAAAACTCTCCATTCCCGCTTCCTTTGCCGTCATCCCTTTCCCAGTAGACGTAAGTCTTCTGAAATCCGACCTCCTTCATGGCTTCACGAATCTCTTGAATCGACCAAATTCGCCAATCGTATGTAAAAGCTCTTTTTCGTTTGCTGCCATCGGGAAATTCAAAGTGAATATGAAAAATCCCTTCGCTATTAATGGGATTGAACGAGACTTGCTCCCAAACGTATGTGTAAGAAAGGTGGCCGATTTTCATCTTCGTACGCGTGACGTTGGTCGACTGTTGCTCGATTCCGCCGAGGAGATCCACCGAAAACATTCCTCCGCGACGAAGTCTCTGAAATGATTTTTGGAAATATTGAACGAGGTCGCTTCTTGTTTTCAAATAAAACACGGCAAAATTCGACGAAGCGATCAAATCAACTTTGGGCGTGGCGACTTTTAAAACGTTTCCCTCATGTAGAAAAATTCTCTTTCGCTCGGTGGGCGTGAGAAGTGGGAAATGTTTTTTTCTGCCAAAAGAAAGAATTTTTGGGTCGCGGTCTACGGCGTGAGCGATCCGCTTTCTCCCCCGGCGGACCCACTCAACGGAGAGAGCGAATGAAGAACAAAAGTCTTCTCGGAAGAAGAGAGGGCGATATCCCGCGCACTGACGAAACATTCGCTCAAATTGGTCGATTTCGGCCGCAGGGTCTTGAACCGAGGCCTCGTACAGGTCTTGGTTGGAAGGAAGTTTCAATTTTTATAATTGTCCTGGTCGTGGCGGAACGGACACATCCAACTGCATATCGGCAATGGGCAAAAGGTTATTGGTTAAGGGTCCCGGATTTCCATCAAAGACAAATCCATCATCAAAAGAGTCGCAGGCGTTCGTAGGCGCATAGGTGATACGCGACGTATCGGGGTCGGAAACAAATTGTTTTTTCGTCGAGTTATAGGTCACGCACTGACGTTGAACGATCGGTTGAACCACATGGACGGCACCGGGTCCTGCCCAATTGCATATCATTCCGTCGATATTTCCGACGTTCGTATCTTGGACCCTCGGCCCGAATCCGAAATAGCCACACCCTGATCGCCCGCCATTTCCGTTGGAATTGATTTCCGCCAATATTGTCCGCGAATTATCGTCGGGTGTGCCCGCTTGCCATGCATAGGAAAAGGAACCGGTTTCCTTAGATGTATCGATTTGAAACGTGCCATCGCTGAATTGCGAGACCCAATTGCTGGCGGAATCGACATCGTTATTCGAGTCGAAAGGATCGATTTTATCACTACAATATTCGGCGCGTTTAAGGCGATACAAGAGAACACCCTTGGAGGATTTTTCATAGAGAATAGATACCGCGAACTGACGAAGTTGCTTTGTTACTTGGCAGGCGAGGGGCCGGTCGGCCAATGGCCCGTTGAGCGTGTACCAGAGTCTACCTTTATAAACTGAATTCGTTTTGTTCAGCGGAATATGTTTGAGATGCAAATGAATCGCGATGGCTTTGCTGTCGATACCCTTTCCAGCCATTTCATAAATGTAGATGGGATGTCCACCCGTATCGTTCTCTTTCTCCCGCGAAATGGTTGCGGTGGTAAGGTCATACGGAAGTTTTGCATCCGTGAGTACCGATAGAAAGTTTTTGGTTTCACTCGGTAGGGGAAGAACATCTTCTCCGCCGGCATTGGCTGCGCACAGCATTCCAGTAAAAAGATTGACCGCTGTATCGAGTTGACCCTGCAACGTTCCGATGAGCCCATTGAGTTTTGCGGCGATGCATGCTTCTCCCGTACTCCCTTCGTTTTCGTCCCAAATTCCGACATCTCCATTGGGCAAGACGCCGCTTACCGAATAGTTAAAGTCTTGGTGATTTTCATACGAAATCGAGGGGCCATAACATGTTACGTCTTTAGCCGGCCGGAAGAGGGTAGATGTAAAGCCGCACCCACTGATATCGGGTTGAATCAGGCGTTTGGAAATCTCATCCTTTTTTTCGTCGAAGGGGAGGGGAATATTCGTGTCACTGGAAGTTTGAGCGCGAGTGGAAAGCTTCACCAATCCCTCCACGGCCGAACCATTTGCCAGGGGGGAAGTGATCGCGAGATCGGTGGGGAAAGTTTGCGAAGCCAAATCATTCGTGTCGGTCTCGGAATCGGAGCAACTGGCCAAAAGCGCGATCGATAAAATGACTGAAGAAAAACCTCTCATGTACAGCCTCCAGAAAATGCATCGAACCAGAACTCCGGCCCCCGTCAAGAATTGATGGTGATTTCGTTCCCCACGTGAAGGATTCCAAGGCTGTAGGGGATGGCGTTTTGACCGAAATGAATGCTCCCGTTGTTCTTTCGATATGTAGCCAAAGTCGTCAGAGGCTCTTTACCCATCACCCCGGTTTGGGGGTTGACCGTGGGAATCGTGCACCGAATGCAGGATTTATGAATTTCGAGCTTAACGTCGTTAATCGTAATAACATGCCAATCATCTTCATCAAAAGGTCTTGTTCCCGAAACTACAATATTGGGTCGAAATCGCTCCATTCCGATTTTATTCTTTAGCCGAGAATTGAGGTCGGAGAGCGAGGCCTCGGATAGGACCAAAAGAGGGTAACGATCGGCATAACTCACGGTATTTCGCTCCGGTTCGATTCCTTCGTGAATTTCACGAATCTCGTTCTGGGGTTGATAAACGAGACGGCAAGGTGTTTCCAAAAATCGGGTGAACCATTTGGCGGTTTCATCGCCGCTGTCGACGGCGTGTCCGACATCCCCCCAAACATTGACATGAATGGTTTTTCCTTTGGGTTTATTCGGAAGTGAAAACGCGGCGAGGCCGGGCGCGGTAACTTGAAAATTTCCCTGATAAATTTCCGTTCGAATCAGCGACATTCGAGGGAGAGTTCGCTGGGTTAAAAACTCTCCACGGGGGTCGACGAGCATCCAACGACGGTCATCGGCCAGACCGCGACGAGTAACCTGGCAAGTCGAAAGTGAGATACCTCCGCAGGACTTGATCGGATATATATAGATACCGGAGACATTCGGCATGACCGAAAGATGGCAGAAGTATAGGATTTAAGCTACAAGCGCGCGCCCTAAAACGTATGCTGAACTTACGAAACGTCTGCATCATCGCCCACGTGGACCACGGAAAAACGACGCTCGTCGATTTTTTGCTGCGCCAGGCCGGAACCTTTGCCCAACATCAAACCATCGGTGAGCGGGTCATGGATTCGATGGATCTGGAGCGAGAGCGGGGGATCACGATTCTCGCGAAGAACACTTCGGTTCGCGTGGGTGATACGAAAATCAATATTGTAGATACCCCAGGTCACGCCGACTTTGGGGGAGAGGTGGAGCGGATATTGGGAATGGTGGATGGCGCGATTCTTCTCGTCGATGCGGCGGAAGGACCGCTCCCTCAGACAAGGTTTGTTCTTCAAAAAGCTCTCGGCCACGGCCATCGAGTGATTCTCGTCATTAATAAAGTGGACCGACCCGAATGCGACCCTCGAAGAATTCAAGAAGTGATGAATCAAGTATTTGATTTATTTGTAGAACTTGGGGCGTCTGATCAGCAGGCGGAATTTCCGATCATTTATGCGTGCAGTCGAGAAGGATGGTGCACTCCCTACGTGCACGAGATTGAGGATCTTCTTTCGAAGAAGAAGAGCGGATCCCTCAAGCCGCTCTTCGATTTGATTTTGAATCAGGTGCCGTCGCCACGTTTGACGAATGTTTCTGGCTTTCAAATGCTCGTTTCAAATCTTTCGTATTCCGACTACGTCGGCCGCTTGGCGATCGGCCGCGTATCGGCCGGTTTGGTGAAAAAAAACGACAAACTTCTATTGCGCGGCATCGACTCGAACGGCGAGCCAAAAGAGACTTCATTTTCAGCGCTGCGGATTTACACCTTCGAAGGCTTGAAACAAGAGGAAGTCGAAGATCTTTCGGCGGGAGATATCGGTCTTATTGCCGGAGTCGAGACATTCGAAATCGGCGATACATTGACGTCCAGCGAGGAGATTCCGGCACTTTCCCGAATCTCTGTGGAAAAGCCGACGCTCGGCATGATTTTTTCCGTCAATACATCTCCATTCTCCGGCCAAGAGGGGGAGGCGATTCAATCGCGAAAGCTTCGCGAACGATTGCTGCGCGAAGTTCGTCAGAATGTCGCGCTTCGATTTGAAGAATTAGAGGTTCCAGATCAATTCCGAATTTTGGGACGGGGAGAGTTGCAACTCGCCATTTTAATCGAGCAAATGCGGCGCGAAGGATTTGAATTCATGGTCGGTAAACCGGTGGTTCTTTTTAAAGAGGATGCAAGTGGTGGCGTTCTTGAACCTGTGGAACTTGCTGTATTAGACCTTCCGGAGGAATTTGCAGGTGATGTTACGCAGATGTTCCAACGCCGCAAAGGGATACTGACGAAATTTGAATCGCATGCCCATCGGCCGGGTGGGGGAGCCAATCGAGTCCGCCTTGAAATCAAAATCCCGACTCGTGGCCTCCTGGGAATTCGATCACGTTATCTCACGGCGACTCGGGGGCAGGGGCTCTTTAGCACCGAATTTGTAGGATACGAGACTCATAAAGGAGATGTTCCTCATCGGACCAATGGCGCGTTGGTATCCGATCGGGAGGGGGAAACGGTGGAATACGGCCTCTTGGGTTTGGAAGATCGGGGGATGCTTTTTTTCGGTCCCGGCATTAAAGTGTATGAGGGGATGATTGTCGGTGAGCACAGTAAAGACACCGATCTCAATGTAAACGCCTGCCGGGAGAAAAAGCTCACCAATATTCGAGCTGCGCATGCGGAAGTCCTTGTAACTTTGGCTGGAATTCGGTCGATGTCACTGGAGCAATCGATTGAATGGATCGATGAAGACGAATGGATTGAAGTCACGCCGAAGATGATCCGCCTTCGAAAAAAAATCCTTCCCAAAAATCTCCGCTCCGTGAAACGATCTGAGCGTGTATAAACTTCGATTAAGGAGAATTATGGCACTTACATCTATTCTTACGGGTCTCTTCGGTGGTTCGAGTTCGGCGGCAGAAGGCCTAAAAGTCGGGAGCCCGGCTCCGACGTTTAAAACCCAAATAGCTTCCGGAGAGGCATTCAATATGGCCAATCGGAAGGGGAAGTGGACGGTTCTTTACTTTTATCCGAAGGCCGATACTCCCGGCTGCACGAAGCAGGCTTGTGCGTTTCGCGACAGTATTAAAGTCATCCATGAAAAAGGAGCCGAAGTCTTTGGTGTCAGCAAAGATTCCGTCGAGTCACAGAAAAAATTTACCGACAAGTATCATTTGAATTTTCCGCTCCTGGCGGACCCCGAAGGGAAGATTATTCAATCCTACGGTGTGGCGGGAATGGTGGGATTTGCAAAACGCTGGACGTTTCTCATTGATCCCGAGCTAAAAATTCGTTCGATCATGGAGAATGTCGACCCGGCCCTCAACGCCCACGACGTCGCCACCGAACTCGAAAAACTTCAGAAAAAGTAATTCGCCTAAAGAGCGATGCTTTTATATGAGGGCTTCTGAAACTATCCGTTTAAGGTCCGGCAGATACTTCTCAACAACATCCCAGACCAACGTAAGATCAATATCATTCATAGCGGGCGAGCTTCAGCAAGAACACGCGCTTTCATGTAGGGACTAACCGCACGTTCTGAAATCGCTTGAACACGAATATTAAGTAGGGATGACACATCTTGTTCAAAACCAACAAGATCGAGAAGGGTTCGACCTGGCTCCACGCTCACAAGTAAATCGAGATCGCTTCCGGCATGTTCTTCGCCTCGAGCTACCGAACCGAAAACGCGTATATTCCCAACGCCATACTTTTTCCCCAATTCTTCAATCGGCCGGCGGAAATCCTTCCCTAGTGTCCCAAAATCA
The DNA here is from genome assembly GCA_964397255.1 of uncultured bacterium. Lineage (GTDB taxonomy): Bacteria > Bdellovibrionota_G > JALEGL01 > JALEGL01 > DATDPG01 > CAYNHQ01. The sequence continues at coordinate 82,179 of CAYNHQ010000003.1, read as the reverse complement.
ATCACCTGATCATTATACATGCTAGCGCATCGGGCTCATAACTCAAAGGTCTTGGGGTCCATTTCGTACAAAACTGATCCAGGCTCCAGATGCCGGGGCCGCGAGCGGAGATGGCTCTATCTACTTCCTGAACTTGATCGAACAGCCGATGGCTTTGGTGCTACTGACCGTGACGGGTTTGCCGTTCACGACTTGGTCCAAGGCGTTTTTCAAATACGTTTTTTTGACCTGATCAGGTTTCTCCGCATTGTCATCAATCGTCCCGTGATAAACGAGCCTGCCTTTGCCATCAAAAAGAAACACCTCGGGGGTTCGCTGCGCTCCGAAAAGGCGAGCCATATTGGATGTTCCATCCATAACATATGGAAATTGAAAACCCTTCTCTTTAGCTCTTGTTTTCATTCCATCGAAGTTATCGATTTCATTGTTTGTCGGATCGTTCGAATTGATCATGACGACGCCGATTTCTTTCGTTCGATAACTATTTCCGAGGGCGGCAATCCGATCTTCCCAGGCCTTCGCCCAGGGGCAGTGGTTGCAAGAGAAAATCACAAGAGTTCCTTTTTTCCCCACAAATCCTTCGAGGGTGGATTCTTTTTCATCGATATTTTTCAGTTTCTCCGTTGATTTCGGCAAAGAATCTCCGATGGCGATGGGGTAGGCCTGCGTGGCGAAAAGTAGAAACGCCGTCAAAAGAAATTTATTCATTTTTTCTCCTCTGAATTTCAGGAAATATAGCTAACAAAACGCGCTCGAAATTGGCGTAAACATCTTGGCTATACCAGAAGTGTCGTACTTGTCCGGAAGAATCGTATAGGAGCGTTACCGGAAGTGCCCCCGACCACTCTTTGTATATGCCGCTGATAAATTCGTTGTCCGACTCGTTCTTATAATAAGTGGGAAAGGTGACTCCGATCTGAGAGAGAAACTCTCGAGCTGCCTGATGTTGCGACTCAAAATCGGCCGATACCAAAACGAGTTTGACCCCTTGGTTTTTGTAATCACGTTCCAACCGTAAAAGATCCGGAAGTTCCTCTTTACATGGGGGGCACCAGGTCGCCCAAATATTTACGAATGTCACTTGGCCGTTTCCGTTTCGAGCCAATTCCGGCACTTCGGCGCTGGTAATCGGCGAAAAATCAGGAGGAACGGGAGTGGCCGGCGGAAGGGAAAGGCAGCCCGTCAGAAGCAAGCAGAGGATAGGGGTCCAAGTCCAATGCATCCCCCCTCTATAAGAGAGTTCTTGGAATCAAGAAAGAATTCGATATGAGGGGGTTGTGACAACGGGAAAAGTGATTGATGTGAAACCGGAGTGGTCGAAGCGGACCTGGTGTAATGGATCGCAATATCGGTCTCTCTACGAAGAATCAATTCGAAATCCGGATTTGTTCTGGAGCGAGCAGGCTAAAAGGATCGACTGGATTGCCCCCTGGAAAAAGGTGAGCGACTGGAGTTTTGAAGGCGATGTTCATATCCGATGGTTTGAAGGGGGAAAGCTCAATGTCAGCCTCAATTGCCTGGATCGGCATCTAAAGAAACGAGGTAATCAGGTCGCGATTCTTTGGGAACCGAACGACCCAAACGAAAAGTCTCGCGCCATTACGTATCGCGAGCTTCATGAAAGTGTGTGTCGATGGGCAAATGTGTTGAAAGCCCAAGGGGTGAAGAAAGGGGATAGAGTCACGATTTATCTCCCCATGATTCCGGAAGCCGCTATGGCCATGCTCGCATGTGCACGAATCGGAGCGGTGCATTCGGTGGTTTTCGGCGGTTTTTCCGCTGATTCAATCGCGGGGCGGATTGAAGATGCCCAAAGTGAAGTTGTGATTACAGCGGATCAGGGAAGGCGAGCCGATAAAACCATCGACCTCAAAAAAAATGTCGACGAAGCGGTATCCAAATGCCCGTGGGTGAAAAAAATCTTGGTCGTGAAACATACGGGGGAAAAAGTTCCTTGGAACCCGAAGACCGACATCTGGTTTCATGATCTTGCGGGCAAGATGTCGGCAGACTGTCCCGCCGAAACAATAGATGCTGAAGATCCCCTCTTCATTCTTTACACCTCCGGCTCGACGAACAAACCAAAAGGAGTTTTACATACGACGGGGGGCTATCTCGTCTACGCCTCGCTGACACATCAATATGTTTTCGATTATCACGACGGCGATATCTATTGGTGTACGGCGGATGTCGGTTGGGTCACCGGACATAGCTACACGGTCTATGGTCCTCTGGCCAATGGCGCGACGACTCTCATGTTTGAAGGAGTCCCGACGTATCCCTCGCCCTCGCGATTTTGGGATGTGGTGGATCGCCACAATGTTACGACCTTTTATACGGCGCCCACGGCCATACGGACACTGATGCGCGAAGGAGATGCGCCGGTGAAAAAAACCTCGCGCAAGAGTCTGAGAATTCTCGGAAGCGTTGGCGAGCCGATCAATCCGGAAGCGTGGCTTTGGTATTACCGGGTGGTGGGCGACGAGCGTTGCCCGATTGTAGATACCTGGTGGCAGACCGAAACCGGTGGAATTTTGATCTCTCCTTTGCCTGGGGCGACCAAATTGAAACCGGGGAGCGCCACGAGGCCTCTCTTTGGAATTCGACCATCCATTGTGGATGACCAGGGAAAAGAATTGCAGGGACAAGCCCAAGGGAATCTTTGCATTAACACATCTTGGCCGGGCCAGGCACGAACCCTGTATCGGGATCATCCCCGATTTGTTCAGACGTATTTTTCTCAGTATCGAGGCAAATATTTCACCGGTGACGGGGCCCGCCGTGACATCGATGGCGATTATTGGGTGACGGGGAGAGTGGATGACGTTCTCAATGTGGCAGGGCATCGTTTGGGCACGGCTGAAATTGAAAGTGCCCTAGTGGGAAATAAGAATGTGGCGGAAGCGGCGGTGGTTGGAATGCCCCATGATGTCAAGGGACAGGGTATTTACGCGTTCGTAACGCTTAAGGCGGGAGTGGATTCCAGCGATGCTCTTCGAGCCGAATTGATCAAATGGGTTAGGCAGGAAATCGGCCCTATCGCCGCACCAGATGTCATTCAATGGGCGCCGGCGCTTCCCAAAACACGGTCTGGAAAGATCATGCGGCGAATTTTACGAAAGGTCGCCGAGAATCGTACTGCCGATTTGGGGGATACATCGACACTGGCCGACCCCGCCGTAGTGGACGAATTAATTCGAAATCGACCTGATTCTTGCCGTTAATCGCGTTTGTGACAGAATACCGAATTGTTTTTAACCGATTTTAGGAAGGAGCATTAGAGATGGATGAGAAAAAAGAAGTGTTGGTTGTAGCGTCGAAAGTGAAAGGATATATCCGAACCAAGTCGTCGATGAATACGTCGGCGAGTGTGCTGGATGCTCTTTCCGATCGGATTCGTTCGCTTTGCGATCAAGCCATCGCTCGCGCCCAAAGTGACGGGCGCAAGACCGTGATGGATCGCGACTTCGCATAGAATTGCCTTCCACGTCGTCTAAAAAACAGCCGGAAGCGGAATCCATTTTTGCTCCCAAGTTTTGGACGACCATCCAATCCTACTCATCCGGCCAATTTTGGAACGATCTTTCCGCAGGTGTCATTGTCGGAATTGTCGCCCTTCCTCTGGCGATCGCATTCGCCATTGCGTCAGGGGTGACTCCCGATCGCGGCCTTACCACCGCGGTTATTGCAGGTTTTTTAATCTCGGCATTGGGAGGCTCACGCGTTCAGATCGGAGGGCCCACGGGAGCGTTTGTCGTCATCGTATACGGCATCGTTCAGCGTTATGGCATCGACGGTCTGATTCTTTGCACGGCTATGGCGGGGGCCATTTTAGTCCTGATGGGGATTCTCCGCCTCGGAACGATCATCAAATTCATTCCCTATCCACTCACGGTGGGTTTTACCGCTGGAATTGCGGCCATTATTTTTTCATCGCAAATCAAAGATTTCTTTGGAATGGCTACGCCCCCGCTCCCCGCCGATTTCGTAGGAAAGTGGAATGTCTACTTTCATTCCATCGATACGATTGACCCCGCCACGCTCTCCGTCGGAATTTTTTCACTGTTGATCTTGATGGTTTGGCCGAAGATCAACCGAAAAATACCGGGGTCGATCATCGCGATCCTTTTGGTCACGCCCCTAGTCTATTTTCTTCATATTCCGATTGAAACGATTGGCTCGCGCTTCGGCGCAATTCCGACCGGGCTCCCTCCTTTTTCATGGCCGCGTCTTGAGTCGTTTCAGGAAATTCGAAGACTGGTCGCACCCGCTTTTACGGTGGCCATGCTGGGAGCCATAGAATCTCTTCTTTCCGCTACGGTGGCGGACGGAATGATAGAAGGAAGGCATCGCTCAAACACCGAACTCATCGCACAGGGTTTCGCAAACATAATGACTCCTCTTTTCGGGGGAATTCCTGCAACCGGGGCGATTGCTCGAACGGCAACGAATGTCAAAAACGGAGGCCGCACTCCGATGGCCGGCATCATTCATTCCGCGACACTTTTTCTCATTATGTTGGTCTTCGGAAGATGGGCCGCCTACATTCCGATGGCTGTTCTCGCAGCAATATTGATTATTGTTTCGTATTACATGAGCGAGTGGCATGCCTTTCGATCGCTCCTGCGTGCTCCCAAAATGGATGTGGTGGTCTTGCTTGTCACATTTTTTCTTACCATCTTGGTGGACCTGACCGTAGCGGTTCAAGTAGGGATGCTACTGGCGATGTTGTCCTTCATGAAACGTATGACCGATGTGACAACGATCCGAGAAGTAACCCGCGAAATTCAATCGCCTGTGGATGAGGAGACTCTGCACCAGCAAAAGGATTCGATAACAAGAAGGACCATTCCCGAAGAAGTGGATATCTACGAAGCGGAAGGAGCTTTCTTCTTTGGTGTGGCCTCGCGCATACGGGACAATCTTCGGATTGGAAAAGATCCCCCCAAGGTATTGATTCTACGACTTCGGCATGTGCATGCGATGGACGCATCCGGAATTCAGGCGCTCAAAGAACTTCGAAAGAGCTGCGCAGGGGCGCGTACGCAATTGATCATCGAAGGTCTTGCTCCCCAGCCTCGCTATGCTTTGAGCCGTGCCGGAATGTTGGAAGTGTTGGGGGCGGAAAATGTAGTGCCGTCCCTCGATGCCGCGCTGGCTCGTGCCAATCAGGTGATTTCATCCTGAATCAATGCAAGCTGTTGTTCGAGGTCGGTGGTGCGATCGCGCCAATATTGAAGCGTATTGAATTCGGGGAAGGCGCGCGGGAAGGCGGGGTCTTTCCATCTGCGCGCTAGCCAAGCAGAAAAGTGAACGAAGCGGAGAGCGCGAAGGATTTCAATCAATTTCAGTGTGGAACGATCGAAAGAGCGCATTTCTTCATATCCTTCGAGCAGAACCTCCAGTTTTGCTTTCGCCTCTTCATCCCGGCCGGGGATGAGGAGCCAAAAATCTTGGACCGGAGGTCCCCGAAGCATGTCGTCGAAGTCGAGAAAGAATGGGCCCTCGGCGCCCCATAGCAAATTTCCCAAATGACAATCTCCATGAATTCTCTGCATGAGGAGCCTCTTAAACAGCGGATCCGCCAAGTTGCAGATTTCCTTCACGGCTTTTTCATAGCGTTCACGAAACTCTTCGACGATCCAATTCTCTTTAAGTAAAAAAGCGAGATTCATGCGACCATAGGTGTCGGGGGTAAGTGTCATTCGATGTCGAGATTCTTTCGATGCGCCCACGGAATGAATCCGAGCCAGAAGCCGACCGATCCAATGAAGCTGTTCATCGTCGAGCTCGTCGGGAATTCTTCCTCCTACTTTTGGAAACAAAGCATACCAAATTTTTGCATCTTTCATTTCTTGAAGCGTCGATCCATCTCGGAACACCAACGGAGCCACAACAGGGATTTCATTCTCCTTCAGGTCCAGCAAAAATTGATGCTCTTCCAAAATTTGCTTTCGGTTCCATCGGCCGGGGCGATAAAACTTGGCGACTCTTTTTCGTGCAATCGGGTGGAGTTTTTCATTGGTCTCGTCTTCTTCAAGTTCCAGCTCATAGACCCGATTTTCATAACTATTGAGAGCCAAACAGCGCCCATTGCATCGCAGGCCCGAGGCTTCTGCAGCCGCGAGAACTCGCTCGGGCGTTAGCTCGAAAAAAAACTCCGTCATAAATTAAGTTCGAGCTTAGCGGCCTCAGACATCATGTCAGTATGCCAGGGGGGATCGAAGACCAGATCCACTTTGGCGTCGACGATGCCGGGCACGGCTTTGCTTTTCATCTGAACTTCCGCCGGGAGCTGCTCTGCGGCCGGGCAATTGGGGGCCGTCAGAGTCATTTGAATCGTCGCCTTTCGATCCTCCGCCACAGTGACATCATAAATTAAGCCGAGGTCGTAGATATTCACGCGGGGAATTTCCGGATCGAAAATCGTTTTAATCGCTTCGATAATTTCCATCTTGAGTTCTTCCGGAGTTCCAGTGGGCAGAGGGGAGTTTGGATTTTGGACGACAAAACCCGCGGCACCGTCTTTTATGGCCCAATCAACGACAGAACCACGGATAAACTTAGCTGTGTCAGAATCCAGACGCGTGGCGAATCCTCCTTCGCGGATCGTCAGATCATCTGGACGTTCTTCCTTCCAGTCCTCGAGACCGAATTGATATGTAAAACCCTTCGCCGTTCGGCTCTGAATCAGAATTCGAAGTGAGAGTCCCTCTTTTCCGGAAGCCTTTAGAAATTCCGCGACTTTCGCTTTTGCGGCATCTGTAAACGTAATCATCGGCTCGGTCGTATAAAAGGTTGATCCCCTCACGTCAATGGGTAGCCTAACCAGGTGAAACAAATATTTTATTTCTTACTTTTGTTTTCAGCCGCGGCGCATGCAAAACCGGCCATCGTTTTGGAAACGGATTTTGGACTGAAAGATGGCGCCGTGAGCGCCATGCGAGGCGTCATCGCTTCCGTCGATCCGGAAATAAAGGTCTCGGATCTTACGCATGATATCCCCCCCTATAACATTTGGGAGGGTGGATATCGGTTGGTTCAGACGGCTCCCTATTGGCCACAGGGGACCATCTTCGTCATTGTGGTCGACCCAGGAGTTGGGACGAATCGAAAACCCATTGTCGCTAAATCTAAAAATGGGATGTTCTTCGTCACTCCGGACAATGGGACACTTACCTTGGTTGACGATCGAGTGGGAATCGAATCCGCGCGCGTCATCAATGACAGAAAATTCAGGCGCAAAGGAGTTGCGGGCTCGTATACGTTTGATGGCCGTGATCTTTTTTCCCATACGGCCGCACTCTTGGCTTCGGGAAGGATTTCGTTCGATCAGGTGGGTGAAAAGCTCGAAGGCGCGCTCGTGAAATTGCCTTATGAGAAAGCGAGAATGGAAAGGAATCAATTGATCGGAACGATTGAGATTCTCGATCCCGCCTATGGAAATGCCTGGACGAATATTTCTTTAGAATTCATCGAAGCCTTTCGCCTCAAAATCGGCGAAACGCTTCATGTCAAGTTAACCGCAGAAGGAAAGCCGGAACGAAACTTAAAAATACCCTATGTGAATACGTTCGGAGATGTACCTGTCGGAAAACCCCTTCTCTATAAAAACAGTCTTCTTTCTCTCGCTCTCGCTATTAATGAAGGAGACTTCGCAAAAAAATTCGGCATCGCCGGCGACGGAACCTGGCGCATCGAGATTACAAAGTAGTTCTCGCCCAATCCGGCAGGGGAGATTCAATCCACGAAAGCGTTCGCCAACCAGCCACTCGGTTCCTTCTTCTAAGGTTTTTTGATCCACTCTTCGAGCTCATCGATTGAAAGTTGCAAGGCTTCAAGCTCCGCAGTGGTTCCGCGAAGCATTTCTTTCACATCGTTTTCCGTTTTGCGTAAACGAAGAACCGCATCTGTTACGGTCCGACGTATATCTGCGAGTCGTTTAAGTTCCCTTGTCCGGTCTGGTTTCGGCAGCGGGGGAGGGGCTGGTTTAGGGGGTTCGGGTGGCTTGGCAATCGGTTTGGGGGGAATCGTGATTTCCGGGGGTTCCGTCGATTTGGGAGGGGCGGAAGCTCGACCCTTCTTCTTCGAACCTGAGATTTTGGGCGTCGGCTTTGGTCTTTCGAATTCCTTTTCATCGATGATCGGTTCTTCGATGGGCGCTGGGGGTTCCGGTGGACGCTCCACCTTCGGTTTCTCCTCGGGTGGAGTAAATGCTTCTATGTGGGGCTCGGCGGGGGTGGAGCTTTTTGAAGCGGGTCTCCGAGTGCCGCAGCCGCCACAGACATATTCAGGATTCTTCCCCGGCGAAAGTCGCATGGTTGTACGGCATTTGGGGCAGATCATTCGGCGTTTCCTTGATCATTGAAGAAAGACAATTGTGAAGTGGGGCGTTTGGGCGGTCGAAACTGAATCAAATCGAGCGGCGGGATTTCTCGATCCAATTCAAAGCGTCTCTGAGCTAGTTCAAATCGCTTTTGAAGAAGGTCCGCATAGGGTCCTGTTCCCCTCATGCGGGTTCCGAACTCGTTTTGATGAAGCGCTCCCTCGCGCGAGTTACGAATCAAATTCAGTACATGTTCTTTTCGGTCGGGATAATGCGCATCTAACCAGGCGGAAAAGATCTCCTTCAATTCGAGGGCAAGTCGAACCAAAATGTAATTCGCAAAAGAGGCCCCCGCCCTAGATGAAGCCTCAAGTATTACTTCAAGTTCTACATCATTGAGTGCTGGAATCATAGGGGAAGCCAATACTCCACAAGGAATACCGCGCAGGCTCAGTGCACGTAGGGTGTCGAGTCTACGTTCCGGGGAGGCCGCCCGAGGTTCCATATTGCGCGCAAGGTCCGCTCGAAGAGTGGTAATGGAAATGCAAACTCGAACGAGATTCTTTTCTGCGAGTTTCGTGAGTAAATCTAGATCTCGAAGGACCAGGCCCGATTTCGTTACGATCGTAAGGGGATGCCGGCATTCCCAAAGAAGTTCCAGAATATCCCTTGTAATTTTGCGAGTTCGCTCGACCGGTTGGTATGGATCTGTGTTTGTTCCGAGGGCAATAGGACTGCAGATGTACCCTTTGCGAGAAAGCTCTTTTCGAAGAAGTTCCACAGCATTGGTTTTCGCAAAAATTCTCGTTTCAAAATCGATCCCCGGCGAAAGATTGAGATAGGCGTGGGATGGGCGTGCGAAACAATACGAGCACCCGTGCTCGCAACCCTGGTAGGGATTAATCGATTGATCGAAGGGAATATCGGGGGAGTCATTTCTGGATATAATCGTTCGACTTTGAACCGGGCTGACGATGGTGGGAAGACGATGGGCCTCCTCTTCCTGCCACCAGCCGTCGTCGATCCTTTCCGTTTCAAACGCTTCAAATCGTCCCACAGGATTTGTAACCGACCCGCGGCCCTGAAAACTTTCGCCCATCGATCTCTAGATTGCTCTCCTTCTGACCTTCTGGCAACGTGCCTAATGAAGCCAATGTGGTACATAGACGCCCGTGAAAACGTTCACGGAATTTTCGGGTTATCCGCTGCGGGAAGCCTACCAATGGCGATATGAACTCGTTCAAGCGAAGAGGAAGGAAAACCGGAGCCAGACTGTCCCGCCGGCAACACCCGTGGTGATGGAAGCGCCGAACCCCCCGGACGATCACATCAAGACCCCCGATGAACGGTATGTCGAAATAATGGCCCGGAAAAACGCTGAAAGGGAACAGAGGATCAAAGAGTGGAATGACCTTTTGGGTCAAATACAAGAACCTCTCACGCTTCGGATGAAAGAAAAGTTCCAATGGCCAGATGATAAACTCGCGCTCGCTTCGCAAGCGTTAGACGTCGTGGATCGTGAGCATGCGAAGTATCTTCGAAGAATTGTCGTGCTTAAACCCGAAAATCCCGAGGAGCCTCTGCCCAAAAATGGAAAGAGAGTCGGGGAATATGTTTTTGTGGCTGAGTACCTGCTTCCACCGCGCCCCCCCGTGCCAGAAAAAAAGCATCGAATGAGGAAAGGAAAGGGGCGCAAGAGAGGAAAACGAAAGGGTCCGGATGTCCGACGCAAGTGAAAGTTGGAGAGAAGAGAAGCAGTCGGCCTACCTCTATCGCCAGATGGCGAACTTGGAAAAAGGAAATTCACGCGAAGTACTCTTTCGGTCGATGGAGGAAGCCGCCGATCGCCAGGCCTCTGTTTGGTTTTCGAAAATGAATCAAGGAAATACAAAAGAGCCGGAATATATTCCGACCTTTCGTGTTCGAATGGTCGTGTCCGCCCTTCGCGCTTTGGGTCCTCGCGCCATGCTTCCAGTTCTGGCGGCGATGAAAGTGAGAGGGCTCTCCGTTTATACTTCACCGGCCTATCCCCACGATGAAAAACGGCATCGTTCGCTCACCGGTGGAGGAAATCTTCGGGCTGCCGTCTTTGGAGTAAACGATGGTCTCATTTCAAATGCGAGCCTCATCTTCGGTATTGCCGGAGCCACGGCTGACCCCGATATGGTTTTACTTTCCGGTATCGCGGGGCTTCTGGCGGGAGCTTTTTCCATGAGTGCGGGAGAGTACGTGTCGGTTCGTTCTCAGCGCGAGCTGTTCGAATATCAGATCCACCTTGAGAAAGAAGAGATCGAGGAATATCCGGAAGAAGAAGCACGGGAGTTGTCTCTAATTTATGAAGCGAGAGGCATTCCGGCCGAAGAGGCAAAAGAGATGGCCAGCAAAATCATCGCGGATCCAAAGCGGGCTCTCGACACATTGGCGCGTGAGGAATTGGGACTCAATCCGGATCATCTTGGTTCTCCTTGGGGGGCCGCACTCTTTTCATTTGTCTCCTTTGGTTTCGGCGCATTTATTCCTCTACTTCCATTTCTAGTTCGAATTCCAGGAGCACTGCTTATTTCGAGTATCTTAACCGGAATTGCTCTTCTCAGTGTCGGAAGCTCTTTAAGTTTATTTACTGGCCGCAATGCGCTTTGGAGCGGCGTTCGAATGTTACTCATCGGGAGTTTCGCCGGGGGGGTCACCTACCTCATCGGCCATTGGCTTGGCGTCAATCTGAACTAACCTTTGTCTATAGCCATTCTCCCCCAAATTTGTTATAGGGCAGCCGAACTTTTTCATGGAGGTCTTATGTCCAAGAAAGTAGATTTTTGTCCCAAGGGATATCACACGGTTACCCCCTATCTGATCCTTCGAGATGCAGCTAAGGCGATTGATTTTTACAAGGCGGCGTTTGGCGCGGAGGAAACATTTCGTATGCCGGGGCCGGATGGGAAAGTGATGCACGCTGAACTGAAAATCGGCGATTCAATGGTGATGCTCGGGGAGGAAATGCCGAAGATGGGGGCCACCTCACCGCAGACCGTCAATGGAACAACGATGGGACTCTTTCTGTACGTGAAAGACGTCGATACTGCCTTTAATCGTGCGACCACCGCCGGCGCCAAGGTAGAAATGCCTCTTCAAAACATGTTTTGGGGCGATCGGTATGGGAAGCTGAAGGATCCTTTCGGCCACAGCTGGTCGATGGCGACGCACATCGAAGATGTTCCACCGCAGGAAATGGCCAAACGCCACAAAGAGTGGGCGGCGAAGCAAAACTGCTAGCTCTTTTTCCGAGCGCGGGTCATGAGGAAATGCTGTCGTAGCGTGTTGCGATCCATGTACGTCGAAATAAGCGTCTCGTACTCAGTCTGATACTTCGCGAGCTTGGCCGGTTCCTTTTTTAGGGTCTCGACCAATGTAATTAAGGGTCCGACACTTTTCTCGAACATGGTTCGGGCATGCTGGGGGCTGAGAGCCGGCACGTTCATTTGTTCTCGCTCGAAAAGTATATTGCTTACTCGATCTCCGAAACGCTCACGAATCGTATCCGGATTTCCCCATTGTGGTGGAGGAACCACGGGCACAGGCGGAGGAGGAAGATATTGTGACGTGAATGCGAACATCTTTCCCACGAACATTTCCGGAGGCCAAGTCGAAAAAGCAATCGTTCCGCCAGGCTTAAGAACTCGAAGCATTTCTGAAATGGCGATTTCAGGTTGTGGCGCAAACATATGGCCGAACTGACTTAGTACTCTGTCGAACGAGTCATCCGGGTAGGGGAGAGCTTCGACATCCCCTTCTTTGAAATCAACTTCCAGCCGTGCAAGAGCTGCATTTTCCTTTGCACGTTCAAGGAGTGCAGGAGATAAATCCAAGCCCGTCACTTTGGCTCCCTTTCGAGCCGCCGTGATGGAAACGACGCCCGTTCCACAACCGACATCGAGAATCTTTTCTCCCGATGTAGTTCCCGAGAAGGCCACCAGGTGCCCCGCCGGGATCGTTGTCATCACCTCAATGGGAGCAAAATGCGCCCAACTCTCTTTCATTTTGTTCTTAAATTCCGTCATTGCGTCAGCCATAACCACCTCTTTCGGCCCGGGCTTATAGCATGGAGTAAAAATATTGAGGTATGATATCTGCCCATGACTTCGGGTGTTCCATCACAAGTTGAGCGCGATTTACCTGAATTTATTATAGATTCTGTTCTTGGAAATGGATCATCGTCCACGGTGTATCGAGCCACTCACAAGACATTGGGGCGCTACGTGGCGATTAAGCGCTTTTCGCCCGACACTTTTCTTCCCCCCTCTGTCCGTCAGCGTTTCGAAAGAGAAGCGGCGATGTGGGCGCAATTTTCTCACGAGAACCTCATTCATCTCTATGACTATCGAACGATGTCGAATGCTCGATATATCGTTCTTGAATATTGCCATGGGATTGAGCTTCGCGAACTGATGGATAAGGAAGTCAACCTTCCTCCTGACATCGCGGCTGCTGTCACCTACCAAACTCTTTCAGCACTCGAATATATTCATCGCTTCGGAATTGTTCATCGCGATGTGAAGCCGGCCAATCTCTTTCTTTCCTTTGAAGGAGTGGTGAAGCTGATGGATTTTGGAATCTCGCTGTGCCCTGAACTCGAACCCATGACCGCGCCCGGACAAATTCTCGGAACTCCATTGTATATGTCCCCTGAGCAAGCTCTGGGCAAAACCATTGACAGTCGTTCAGATCTATTTGCGGTTGGAGTTCTGCTGTATGAAATGCTGGAAGGAGTAAAGCCTTTTTCGATGACTGATTTCGGGAAGCATATCCAGGAACTCGAAAAAGGATCGTACCGAAAAATTTCACGCAAGAATCCTCGCGTTCTTCGGGCCTTTGTGGAGAGAGCGCTTCAGCGTAAGGCCGCACGCCGTTGGACTTCCGCCTCCGCCGCAAAAGAGGCACTGGAGGTTTATCTTCGAAGAGAGAAGATTTCTTCTCCGCGGGCTCACCTCCAAGCCCACCTTCAAGAAAAGAAGATGGTGGGAGAGAAACAAAGCCTTTTTCCAGAGAATATCGCAGAAGCGACATCTGAAGGTCCCCTCGGGGCCACATTTGCTTCACTTCGAACCGAAGTCGATAAGATCGGAAAATTTATTTTGCGCCCCTGGCTCCTTGGAACTCTCGCCGTTTCCATTTTGATTTTGGTGTATACCGGGCCACATTTTCTTCGTCCCGACTGGACGGAGTTCTTTTCTTTTATCGGGCGAGGTATCGCACATTTGCTTCACCGTTAGCTCGCTTCATTCTTAGCCTAGGTCGGCAAATCATCTTCATTCATGTAAAATTTTCGACCCTTCACTAAAACATTGCGTAGTTGCGCACGCGATGAGCAGTCAAAAATAGAGCCTTCGGATGGGAAAAGTTATTCATTTCAAGGCCATAGAAATTTTTAGTTCTCGGCCCGGAGATTGCGGTACAGCTGTGCATGAGGATGGGGTTTCATTCCACTCTCTTGCTCATCGCGTGCTTAGTCATGCCCGCGTTGGGAAGTCCTGTTTTCCCACTCAAAGCATCCTCGAACGGCCGATACGTGCAGGATCAAAATGGCCAACCGTTCTTTATGGTCGGCGGGTCTCCTCAACCTTTGGCTCACCTTTCTTTGGCCGACGCCGACTACTATTTATCCACGCGTGCTTCGCAGGGATTCAATTCGGTTCAGATCTATTCAATGCCGTGGAATTTCGGCAGCTACACCCCCTATGCCGGCGGGAACGGAGCCTATCCTTTCAGGTCAAAGCTGGGTGGAGGCACCTATAGCGGCACCAGTGGAACCGCCGACTTCAGCACGCCAAATGACACCTATTTCGCATACCTGGATCAAATCCTGGATCTTGCGACAAACTATGGTTTTTACATTCATCTTTACGCGATCGATTACGGATACGGCGGCGACGGCAAAGAAGGGTGGTGGCCCGATGTGAGGGCCAATTCTACAACCGCACATCAGACGCTGGGAAATTATCTCGGCAATCGTTACAAAAATCGAAACAACATTGTCTGGGTCGATGGAAGTGATTACAACGGTTGGAACGAACCGAGCAACGACCAAAAAGTTGTGGCACTTGTAAATTCGATGCAAGCGGCTGGGGCCAAACAGTTGCGTTCGGGCGATTGGTCCGCGCCGACGCTTTCGACCGATAACGTCGATTTCGTGAATCTTATGCAGCTCAATGGAATTTATAGCTACGGTGGTGTTTATCCGAACGGCAGTCCAAACAATACGCTGACGTATCCGGAATCTCGTATGGGTTGGAAATATGTGCCCATCGCCGCTTCGCAAGGGAATCCCGGTTCCTCCACGATTCCAGCCGCGCTTCCCGCGTATTTGAAGGAAACGACGTACGAGAATTCCAATTTTGCGCCGGGAACACCGCCAGATGTTCGAAACGCACAGTATTGGTCTGTTCTTTCAGGCGGAACAGCAGGGCTTTTCTATGAACATGAGGCCGTCGTTCATCTTTATTCCAATTGGAAAGCAAGTCTCACCTCCACCGGTGCACAAGACATGAAGAGAATGTCGGCTCTCTATCAATCCTTTCAATGGCAGAAACTGATCCCTTCGGAACTTTCCGGGATGCGACGGCTGGTCACCTCCTCCAATGGGAGTCAGAGCGGGACGCCAGCGAACTACGCGGCAGCAGCTCAGGCTTCGGATGGTACGTTCATGTTTGTTTATGTCCCCACGTACAGTAGTGGCGCTCAAAGTGTGACTGTCGATTTCCGGTCGATGGCAGGAAATTCTCGCGCCCGCTGGTGGGACCCGACGACAGGAGTTTATAGCGACATCACGGGAGGAGCGTTCAGCATTGCGAACACAGTGAGCGCGCAGTCATTCACATCCCCTGGCTCACATAGCGCTGGAGGAAATGATTGGATGCTGGTTCTCGATACACAAATTGGTGCAGATACCACCCGACCCGCCGCCCCAACGGGATTGAGAATTATGAATTGATGTGTGCAGAATCTTACTCAACAATCGTGCCGCGAATTTCTGGTTTATTTTACCCAATGCCTTGGTGTACTTGGGCTTCTTCATGTTGTACCCATCACCAAGCGCAATGGTTTAGGAAGTTTCTTCACTTCAGATTTCGCTTGGAACAAATCAACCGTTTTCTGGGCATTCAGCCAGAAATCGGGCGTTGTCTGAAACGCCGCTGCAAGTTTTAATGCCATTTCTGCAGTTACATCGGTTTTCGTTTTTTAGCTAGCATAAGGTACCCCCATTAGGGGTAAGTCAAATGTTAAGGTTGGCACCGGATGAGAAGATTACAGATATCTCAGAGTTATGCTGCCGAGCGGACGTGGTCCCTCTTGAGGCGGCTAAGATTTAAAATTTGAACCTCAATTACTCGGCCAAGTCTGTCTTCACAGAATGCGAAACCGTTTTTCACGTAAGAGCGAGCTTCGATACCGGGAGACAGCTTGATCGACGCAAAATCCATATCTTTGTCGATATAGATTTGAGGAAATGCGGAACGCTTTACTTTCTTTTTTCGAATCGAACCATGAGTGTTATGACGACCCATAATGCACGCTCCTTTTTTTCCAAAACAACGGCGGCGATATCGTTATCGCGCCTTGCGCCTATCTTCTTCGCAAATATCCACTTGTCTCCCTGCGGGAGTTTGTAATCAGGATGCTCAACCACTCGTTTAACCTCTTCAATCGAGAGGTTCCGCTCTTCCATCCTGAGTACCGCGTGGGCTGACAAAACCCATTTTATCATTCTTTCGGGGGTATGTTTTGCCACAATGATTTTCAGCCATTTTGGCGGGGCCGACGGGACTCGAACCCGCGACCTCATGCGTGACAGGCATGCGTTCTAACCAGCTGAACTACGACCCCGATTCAGTTACATGGACTTCGAGTGTGTAACAATTTAGGCGAATTTGGTCAATGATTCCAGCAGGCTGACAAGACAGAGCTTGAGGGGCATACTCAAATTGATGTGGGTGAAAATTTGTGGCGTTCGTCGCAAAGAAGACGTCGATGCATGTCTAAACGCAGGAGCTGACGCCGCTGGATTTCTTGTGGGACAAGTTCACGCAAGCGATGATTTTATCACTGTAGAAGAGGCCAAGCAGCTGATTGATCCGCTGCCTATGGGTCTGATGCCCCTTGTCGTTACTCACCTCGATCGGCCTGCGGACCTCATTGATATCGTTAAACGTACAGGCGCAATGGGTCTCCAACTTCACTCGGAGATACGTCCGGCAGATGTGGCGGTGATTCGAAAGGCGTTGCCGAGAGTCCGAATATTAAAATCACTTCACGTCGAAGACATCCATTCACTGGTGTACGCAGAACCTTATCTGTCTTCGGTAGATGGTTTTGTTCTGGATACATTGGACCGACCGAC
This sequence comes from uncultured bacterium, assembly GCA_964397255.1. Taxonomy (GTDB): domain Bacteria; phylum Bdellovibrionota_G; class JALEGL01; order JALEGL01; family DATDPG01; genus CAYNHQ01. The sequence continues at coordinate 65,461 of CAYNHQ010000003.1, read as the reverse complement.
GGGAAGAGTAGGGGGGACAGGTAAAACTCATGACTGGGACCTCAGTGCTGAGATCGTTCGGCGTTATAAAGTCCCGATGCTTCTAGCGGGAGGGCTCACGCCCGAAAATGTCGCCCGCGCGATCCATCTGGTAAAACCCTACGGTGTCGATGTAAATTCGGGCGTGAAAGGTCCCGATGGATATAAAGATCCGAAGAGGATCCAACGTTTTGTTCAGGCTGCAAAGGGCGCTTAGCTCAGCGGGAGAGCACCTGCCTTACACGCAGGGGGTCGGGGGTTCGAAACCCTCAGCGCCCACCATTTCTTAATGAACAATACCTTCTGTTTTGTCGGTGCTGGCTTTGTCTGTGGCCGGCGGAGGGGTTTTCGTTTCGTAAATCGGCAGAGCAAGCTCGGCCGATTCTTTGAGAAACTCCTCCGGCTTTTCCAACTGCAGCGCCTGGCGTAAGGCTTCATCAGCAAGTTCCACAGGTATAAACGTCATCTGCTTCCGGATGTGAGGAGGAATATCCTCGATGTCTTTTTCATTCTCTTTCGGAATGATCACTGTCCGAATATCTCCCCGATGAGCGGCAAGCACTTTCTCCTTTAGTCCGCCGATCGGAAGCACTCGGCCTCGAAGAGTAATTTCACCCGTCATCGCAATCGTACTTTTCACTGGAATTCGGAGAAGAGCCGAAGTGATTGATGTCACCATCGTAATGCCCGCGGAAGGACCATCTTTTGGAATTGCTCCTTCCGGTACGTGAACGTGAATATCGATCCCCTGATAGAAATCATCCTTAAGGCCGAGCGTTTTCGCGCGTGATCGAACATAGGAGAGGGCGGCCTGGGCCGATTCCTGCATCACATCGCCCAATTTACCGGTAATAATCATTTTCCCCTTACCCGGCATGATCGTGACTTCGATCACCAAGAGGTCTCCCCCCATTTCCGTCCAGGCGAGACCGGTTGTGATTCCAACGAGATTCTTTTCTTCCGCTTTTCCCCATCGGAATTTTGGAATGCCGAGGTATTTGTGAATCAGTTTCGATGTCACTCTTACTTTATGTTCAGGACCGTTGATCACAACTTCTTTCGCCACTTGCCGGCATACGGTCGCAATTTCCCGTTCCAGATTTCGCACACCCGCTTCACGCGTATACTCCCGAATGATTGTTCGAAGCGCCGCATCGGGCAATTCAATATTGGCATCGCGAAGGCCGTTTTCGACTACTTGCTTGGGCACTAAGAATCGCCGCGCGATATTAAGCTTCTCTTCTTCGGTGTATCCCGAGAGGTGAATCACTTCCATGCGGTCCTGCAAAGGCTTTGGAATCGCAAAGAGAGAGTTCGCCGTGGTTACGAACATCACGCGTGACAGATCAAAGTCCATATCGAGATAATGATCGTTGAACGTCGAGTTCTGTTCCGGATCAAGCACTTCCAAAAGCGCTGAAGAGGGATCACCGCGGAAATCCATCGACATTTTATCGACTTCATCGATGAGAAAAACGGGATTCGAGCTTCCCGCCTTTTTGAGCGACTGAATGATTTTTCCCGGAAGAGCGCCGATGTATGTACGACGATGCCCACGAATTTCTGCTTCGTCTCGAACTCCACCGACGGACATACGAACAAATTTGCGTCCTGTAGCGTTGGCGATGGATCGAGCCAGTGACGTCTTTCCAACGCCCGGAGGTCCGACAAAACAGAGAATCGGTCCTTTAATCCGATCGACCAATTTTTGAACGGCCAAATACTCTATGATCCGCTTCTTTACCTTTTCAAGGCCGAAATGCTCACGGTCGAGGCACTCTTCCGCCGTGGGAATGTCGAGTTTGTCCTGTGTGTATTCGCCCCACGGGAGTGAAATGATCCAGTCGATGTAATTTCGAACGACAGTCGCCTCGGCCGACATCGGCGACATCATCTTGAGTTTCTTCAGCTCCTTTTGAACTTTTTCATTCGCCTCTTTGGAAAGTTTCTTTTCCTTAATCTTTTCCTCAAGCTCCTGCATTTCATTCTTGAACTCGTCCCGCTCGCCGAGCTCTTTCTGGATCGCTTGGAGCTGTTCGTTAAGGTAGTACTCCTTTTGCGTTTTCTCCATCTGCTTCTTCACGCGACTTCGAATTCGCTTTTCCACTTGGAGGATTTCGATTTCCGCTTCCATCAACGAAAACAATTTTTCCAGCCGGGCTGTAGCATCGGAAAGCTCGAGGACTTCCTGTTTGTCTTTCAATTTTAGTGTGAGATGCGCGGCAATCGTGTCGGCCAAACGGGATGGGTCGTCGATCGATGCGACCGACATCAGCATTTCGGGCGGAATCTTTCGATTGAGTTTGACGTAAGTTTCAAATGTGGTGTGCACCTGACGCATCAGAGCTTCGTTTTCGACCGACATATTTTGTGTGTCGGGAATTTCTTCCACTTCACACAGAAAGAAATCTTCGCGCGGATCAAAATTTCGAATTCGCGCCCGCTTCTTTCCCTCTACCAAGAGCTTTACCGTGGAATCGGGAAGACGCAGGAGTTGAATGATGGTGCCGAGCGTCCCAATTTCGTAAATATCGTCAGCGTTAGGATCGTTTACTTTAGCCCGCTTTTGCGCCGAAAGAAGGAGGTCTTTGTCGGTCGCCATGGCGTGCTCGAGCGCAGCCACTGATTTTTGGCGCCCCACATAAAGAGGTACGACCATGTGAGGAAACACCACAATGTCACGAAGCGGGAGCATTGGTACCTTGCGGGTCGCTGCGGGGGGCTTAGGTTCCTGACCTTCCTTCGGTTTTTCGAAGAACATTGAACTCCTTCCGTGGATACATCCACTATATCAGAAGCTTGCGGGCTTCACAGAATTGAATACCCAAAGATAGGTACGAAATCTCTCCGCGCAAGGGGGATGCAATTTCAGTGATTTAGGAGATTCTTTTGAGTGAAATTCGGGCGAGAACCGAACGCTTCTTGTCGTTCTCACCCATCTGCGCAAAGCGAGTTCTGACTTGATTCATTCGTTTGGAGCGAGTCGTGCAGGCTTGGCAGACATTCTTTTCGTTCGTCTCGGCGCCACAATATTGACAACGTGGGAGAAGCATTCGCGTCGGAGGAGGGACGGGTTCGCGTTTCGATACTTGGGGGCCCTCGTGCCATTGTGCACGTAGATCTTCCCAGTGACAGACCTCAAATGTTCTTTCCCACTTTTGAAGCATTAATAGAAGAGAGAGATCCTTTTCTTCCATAAGTCCATCGCGGAGAGCCATGTCGGTCACGGCAATCTTGGTTTGACGCTCAATTTCTTTCAGTCGAGACAAATCATGGTTGGAAAGCATGCCGTAGCGCTCAATCATGTCCGTCAACTGACTTCCACTCGTCGTACAGACTACATCATATAGTTCACCGTTTCGAAAAATGAAGTCTCTCTCACCATGCTGGCTGGTAATGTGAAGAATGCCGGTTTCACCTCTTACGCGCGCGCGTGAGAGTTCTTTAAGAATTTGAATTTCCGGCCGATTGGCACCGAAATCGGCAAAGTTTTTAAACAGAGGACGTTCCTCTAAGAATCGCCTTCTTTTTCCGACAAGAAAATGCCATGCAACGGTAAGAAGTTTGCCGGGACGAACCGGAAAACCTTCGTTCGTCGGAACGTTTTCCTCGCAAACAAAACTGTAAGAACCGGAGCGCCATCCCAGGACGCGGGCTAGAAGCTCTCCGTGACGAATTTCGGTTGGTTCGAGATCGATGGAATCAAAAAATAACACCAGATATCCATGGCGGAATCCGAGACGACAGTTGCGAGTACTACGGCTGAGTTCAAGATAGCCGGTAAATCGGATCTGCTCCGCCTGAAGGAGCAAACCCTCGATCGTGGTTTCTTCGAGCAAACCTCCCTCCATAGGAGACGTGGACAGGTTCGTCCAAGCTTCGAATGCTTTAAGATGGTCCGAAATCCGATCCAACTCATCATTTAGATCCATTTGCGAGTCGACGGACTCTCGTTCCGCATTTTGCATATCTCGTCCCACCGATCATTAAAGAGCAACAATCGTACCTAAGTTACTGCGAATAAAATGTTTTTATTTTAATAGCTTAAATTTATAATCCGGAAAAAATCGGCGCAACCGTAAACAAAAATTCCGAGAATATGGTGGTATAAGTTCCCTAGGCTGACTCGGCAGCCCGTTGATAAACAATAATGGGCTTATCTTTCTTCAGTACAACTTCTTCGGAAATCACGCATTCTTCAATGTTATCTTTCGAGGGGATGTCGTACATGATGTCGAGCATGATGTCTTCGAGAATGGCACGCAGACCTCGTGCGCCCGACTTTCGCGCCATGGCTTCTTTCGAAATGGCGGTAAGCGCGCCTTTGGTAAATTTGAGTTTCACTTTCTCGAATTCAAATAATTTTTGATACTGCTTCGTGATCGCGTTTTTCGGTTTTGTAAGGATTTCAATGAGGGCGGCCTCATCCAGCTCATTAAGCGTGGCGATGACAGGTAAGCGCCCGATGAATTCCGGGATCATTCCAAATCGCAAAAGATCTTCCGGCTGAACGCCGCTTAAAATTTCACCCAGTTTTTGCTCACTCTTCGCCTTAATGTCGGCCCCAAAACCGATATGCTTTTCATTCGTTCTTCGCTGGATCACATCGTCGAGGCCAACAAACGCTCCACCGCAAATGAAAAGAATGTTGGTTGTATCGACCTGAACGAAATCCTGTTGCGGATGTTTTCTTCCGCCCTTGGGAGGAACATTCGCCATCGTTCCTTCCAACACTTTTAGAAGCGCCTGTTGCACGCCTTCGCCGGAGACATCACGAGTAATCGAAGGGTTTTCAGATTTTCGGGCGATTTTGTCGATTTCATCAATGTATACAATCCCGCGCTGCGCTCGCTCAATATCGTAGTCCGCATTTTGGAGAAGATAGAGGATGATGTTTTCTACATCTTCTCCCACGTATCCCGCCTCAGTCAGTGTTGTGGCATCGACCATCGTAAACGGAACGTTGAGAATCTTGGCAAGCGTTTGGGCCAGAAGAGTCTTTCCCGTTCCCGTCGGACCGAGCATCAAAATATTTGATTTTTGAAGTTCAACTTCTTGGTTCCAAGTCCGCGACTCAATTCGTTTGTAGTGGTTGTAAACGGCGACAGAGAGAACTTTTTTCGCGCGGTCCTGGCCGATGACGTATTCATCGAGCGTCGATTTGATTTCCGAAGGTTTCGGAATTCGCGTTCGGCCGCCGTATTTTTCTTCCCGTTCATTTTCCTCCGCAATGATGTCGTTGCAGAGCTCGATGCACTCGTCGCAAATATAAACCGTCGGGCCGGCAATGAGCTTTTTCACTTCTTTTTGGCTTTTGCCGCAGAACGAGCAACTTAAATTATTGCTTCCATCCGGTCCTTTGCGATTCATCGTCATGTCATCCTCAAGGTTTCTTTAAAGGTGATATGGATGCTGGCCCTTTCTGCTTAATGACTATTGTATCAATGATTCCGTATTCTTTCGCCTCGTTAGCATCCATATAGTAGTCCCTATCGGTGTCTTTCTTAATCTTTTCAATGGGTTGCTTCGTGTGGCGCACCAAAATTTTGTTTAATTCTTCGCGTAAATTAAGGATCTCCCGGGCCTGAATATCGATATCGCTGGCCTGGCCCCGGAATCCCCCCAGGGGCTGATGGATGAGAATTCTGGAGTGAGGAAGGGCGAATCGTTTCCCTTTTTCCCCTGCGGCCAAAAGAAGTGCCGCCATGGAAGCAGCAATTCCCACACAAAAGGTAGAAACCGGAGGTCGGATGTGTTGAATCGTGTCGTAAATCGCGAGTCCTGCGTAAACGGATCCACCTGGGGAATTAATATAAAGATGGACTTCCTTTTCCGGATCTTCCGACTCGAGGAAAAGAAGCTGAGCTACGAGGAGATTGGCGACATCATCGTTGATTTCGGAGCTTAGAAAAATAATTCGCTCTTTAAGTAACCGACTGAATATATCGTAGGCCCGCTCACCTCGGTGAGTTTGCTCCACGACCATTGGCACAAGCGTCATGTGTACCCCGTTCTTTTGTTACAAAAATATCTTTGAATATTAACTATTTAATATTAGCGCTGGAGAGAAGGAAATCAACGGTTTTCTGCGCAACGAGTTGAAAGCGAAGCCCGTCGAGCCGGCCAGACTTCTCCATGTACGCTTTGTACTCGCTCACTGGAACTTTCGCCTCCGAAGCCATTTGAGTCAGCTTTTTAATGACTTCTTCTTCCTTCACTTCCAGCTTTTCTTTTTTCGCGATGGCTTCAATTAACAATTGTTCGTGTACTCGCCGTTTGGCATCGGGCTCTAATTTCTCATGCAATACTTTTTCAGAATATTCTTCCGGGATCTCTTTCACGCCGGCCCGTTCAAACTGCTGCCAAATTCCATGCATAAGTTGATGAAGCTCGTCATGCACAAGCGTGTCGGGAAGATCGATCGGGTTCTTCTTCGCCACTTCATCAAGAAGTTTGCGCGCCAATTCGGCACGGTTTCGTTCATCCAGCTCTTCTTGTAGGTCCTTCGTTACCCTTTCTCTCAAAGCGGCCATGTTTTCAAATGGGCCGACCGACTTCGCAAATTCATCGTCGAGAGAGGGCAGGATTTTCTCTTTCATTGCTTTAAGCGTGACCCGGACGTGAATTTCCTTCTTATCCTTTGATTCAATCGTCACGGGTGCCGATTCATCCACTTTCAAACTCTTTAGCGCTTTTTCAATCGAAGGGTGAATCACTTCGCCGCCGATTTCATATAATTGCTCGCGGGGTTCATCCGTCGATTTTAGATTTCCGTCACTATTGATTCCTTGAATCGTGACGGATACAAAATCTCCTTTGAGGGGATGAGTAGCCCCTTCGCGAACGCGAAGGACCGACTGCGCATCTTGAAGTCGAGCATATACCTCTTTGATTTTTTCTTCCGTAACCGTTCCATCTTCTTTCTTGAGTTTCAGCCCGGTGTAATCTTTTGGTTCAAACGAAGGTTTCACTTCAATTGAGGCGACATACGAAAAGCCCTGACCCTTTTCACGTTTGGGTTGCTCGATGGAGGGCATGGCCACTGCGTCGAGCGAATGATCCTGAAGCGCTTTGACGAATGTTTTCCGGACGAGATTCTCATACACTTCGCCCTCAATGGATGCGCCGAATTTCTTTTCGAGAATATGGCGGGGCGCTTTTCCGGGTCGAAATCCCGGAATTTGGGCCTGACGGGCGGCGGTGCGGTAAGCCAATTCAATCTCTTCCATTACCTCATCTTCAGCCACGGAAATATTGAGTTTCTTCTTTACCGGCGAAAGAGTTTCAATGGAGACCTTCATAAGGGGGCCGCTAATACACGACTCGCCCCAAAGCGTAAAGGCCTCGGAATGGAGACTCAATTGGATTTCTTAAGTAATTCGAGTGCCGCGGCGATTTTAGGATTTCCTGTTTTATCCCTTTGCAGAGCGTCCATAAACGCCTTTTTGATGAGTGGAGTGGTGACATCTTCCATTCCCTCGAGCGTGTAAGTGTAGGCATGGATACTTCCGTCCTTCCCGTTAAAGAAGGTTCGAATTCCGTCGTCTGTCCATAGGATGAATGGAGTATCGAGTACAAATTCGACACGGTGATTTGAAGGAATGCGATTGCGGTCGAGCTTTAACTTGTCGATTAGCGAAGAAATTTCAGGATCGTTGGACGCTTTAATTTTATCGTAGAAACCTTCCCAAAAGCTAATCTCCAATACTTCCTCCGGTCCCGTGCAATGATGTTTAATCTGGAGGTAAGCGCAGTCCGCAAATCCAAGGTATTCCCCCGTATTTACATTTAACATGTGGCGAAAATTATTGTACTGCCAAGTCAGACGCCTCACCGTATCGCCGTTTTCAAATCCGATTTCTTTGTCAGAATAATATACAGTGAGGCCGGGAAAATTCTTCTTTATGTATTTTAACTTCGGGGGCTTTGTTTCCGCTCGCAAAGGGGGCACACAAGTAACTATAGACAAGCCTAGGGTAAGAAATAAAGCCGCACGCAGGGTCATAAGGGGTCTGATATATCGGATGTAACGCCTTGTGTCAATGCGCCTCTGCGGTTCGGGACTTTGGCACCCCGAGATGGAGAATCGCATATTCCATGAAGCTCCAAACTCTCAGACGATCGGAAATTCCGTTCATCCAGCCGGAGGTCACGCAGTAAGCATTCCGGTGCGGATATATATGATGGGCCTCATGCATTTGGGGAGGGACGATGAGACCAGTGGATTGCAACCAACGGACAAACTGGGGTGGCTCCTTGGTGTGCGCCCAAGAATGAAATTGATTTGTCGCAAAAGCTCCAGCGGTGATCGTGAGCAAAAATGTCTGAATTCCAATTTGCCAGAGCGAAGCCTCGGGAGATTGTTGAAATCCCCAGACGATGAAAAGAATGGGAATGAGGGGGACGCAACTATTGGCATACATCTCCAAAAATCCATGGTGGGTCATCGCGGTGGGGTCACGATGATGATCTCTGAAGGGGTAAATGAGTGCTCGACCGATGATAGGTGTGTCTTCCTCAAAGAAAGTGTCACAAAACCAGTGAACGAATCCGGAAAGAAAATCGGATACGATGTATCCGACGATCACGCCACAAGCGATCGGCCAAAAATGATGAATAAGATGAACTTGCGCGAGATAGTCGAGAGTGGTCACCATGGCCAGCGCAGTAAAGATCGTGAGCGAAGTTGACTCAAAAAGGACGACGCCAATGGGTCGATGGGTGGCCTGCACTCTCCGACCCTATCGCTCCTTCATAATTCAATCAACAGGTGGTACGAATAGCCAAAGTGACGTCGCTTTCCGACATCTCTATTCGGCGTCCGGTCTTCGCCTGGATGCTGATGATCGGATTGATTGTCTTCGGGGCCATTTCCTTCTCGCGAATGGGAATCAGCCAGCTTCCCGACGTCGATTTTCCGGTTCTCAATGTCAGCATTTCATGGACCGGAGCCTCTCCCGAAACCATGGAATCGGCAGTGGTCGACGTTGTTGAAGATTCCATTATGACGATCGAAGGCGTTCGCAATGTCACTTCCAAATGCCAAGAAGGTCTATCCAATATTACGGTCGAATTTGAACTCAACCGGGACATCGATGCGGCCCTACAAGAGGTCAACACCAAGATTGCCCAGGCCCAAAAACTTCTTCCCGTCGATATCGATCCGCCGATCGTGACAAAATCGAATCCGGAAGATCAGCCCATCATGTTTATCACGCTGTACGGGGGAAGTTCGCTGCGCGAAACGATGCTCTTTGCGCGCGATCATCTCAAAGATGCCCTCGCTACAATTCCCGGCGTGGGGGACATTCGTTTCGGCGGTTACGTCGATCCAAACATGCGGATCGGGCTGAATGTGGATCAAATGCGAGAAAAGCAACTCGCTGTGGATGATGTGATTGCCACAATCACCACCGGAACCACGCTCACACCTTCGGGCTACATGGATAATGGCCCGCGTGAAGTGAACATTCGTGTCATTGGCGAGGTGGCGACGCAGCAGGAATTCGAAAAATTGGTCGTTCCTTCCCGTGGGGGTGCTCCGGTTTGGACGCCTATCCATCTGGGTAGCGTGGCGAGAGTAGAGGAGGGTCTGGCCGATGTCCGCCGAATTTCCCGTGTGAATGGAAATATGGCGGTGGGGCTCGGGATTGTTAAACAGCGGGGATCGAATGCCGTGGCCGTAGGCCGATCGGTGAAAGCGCGGTTGATCTCGTTGGGCAAAGAACTTCCCAAGGGAATGAACATGCTGATCGTGAACGACAGCACTCGCTTCATTGAAGCTTCCTCGCGTGAACTGATTTTTTCGCTCACGCTCGCCGCGATTTTAACGTCGCTGGTTTGCTGGTTATTTTTGGGATCGTTCAGTTCTGCTATAAATGTGGTGCTGGCGATTCCGACGTCGCTCATCGGAGCATTCATTATTCTCTATTTTTGCGGATTCACGCTCAATACATTCACACTCCTAGCCCTTTCGCTCTCCATCGGAATTGTCGTGGACGATGCCATCATGGTGCTCGAAAACATTGTTCGCCATCGAGAGATGGGAAGCACACGAGTAAAAGCGGCATTGGTAGGAGCTCGTGAAATCACTCCGGCGGCGGTCGCCGCATCCGTTGCAATTCTGGCGATCTTTTTGCCCGTGATTTTTATGAGGGGAATTATCGGAAAGTTCTTTTATCAATTTGGAGTGGCGATGTCGGTCGCCGTGAGTCTTTCGTTGCTTGAAGCTTTGACACTGGCGCCGATGCGATGCTCTCAATTTCTACAATCGGGGCATCAATCGGCATTGGGTCGTTGGATTGATCGAGGCATGGAGGGGATCGCAGGCGTCTACAAATGGCTGCTCCGCGGATCTCTCCATCATCGGTGGGCGGTGATCTTTATGTCTCTCATCATTTTCGGTGGTTCGCTTTTCCTGCTTCAAGGAACGCCGAAAGAGTTTGTTCCGCCACAGGACCAAAACCGTTTCTTGATGACAATTCAGACGCCGATGGGCTCCTCACTGGATTTCACCGATTCTGTTTTTCGAAAAGCGGAAGCGATTCTTAAAGAACGTCCAGAGATCGAAAGCTACTACACGGCCGTTGGAGGATTTCAAGGAGGCTTGGTCAATCAAGGAAATTTGTTTGTCATGATGAAAGATCCTTCCATGCGTCCGGTAGCGGCACCTTTTCACAAGCCTCCCCACCAATCGGAATACATGCCGTTTATTCGCGGACTGATTCAAAAAATCCCGGGGGTGAGCCGGGCAACGGTTCTGGATCTTTCACTCACCGGATTCTCCGCCCAACGGGGCTTTCCGGTGCAGTTCGCCCTGCAGGGGCCGGATTGGGAAAAACTGGCTTTCTTCACGCAAAAGATCATGTCTCGGATGTCTGATTCCGGTTTAATGACCGATGTGGATACCGACTACAACCCGAACATGCCTGAGACCAAAGTGATTCCGAACCGGGAAAAAGCGGCGATCCGGGGCGTGACCGTCAGCAATATTTCAAACGCTATTAGCGCACTCGTGGGAAGCTTGCGTGTGGGGCGTTACACCGACGATGCGGGCCACCGCGACGACATTCGTATCAAACTTCTCGATCAATACAACCGCACGCCCAAAGATATTCGAAAAATTTGGGTCCGGAATTCGCACGGCGAAATACTTCCGTTGTCGGAAGTCGTTGCTTTTCAAGACCAGTCTTCGTTGCTTACGATTAGTCGGTTCAATCGAGAAAGATCGATTTCCGTATTCGCGAATGTCGCGCCAGGGAAATCACAGTCTGATGCAATGGGTTTTGTGGAGCGGGAAGCGAAAACCATTTTGACGCCCGGGTACCATTTGGTCGCGTCGGGAGGATCTCAAACGTTTAAGGAATCTTTTGAGAGTTTAATGGTGGCTCTCATTCTCGGAATTTTTGTGGCGTATATGGTTTTGGGCTCCCAGTTCAACAGTTTCATCCATCCCTTTACGGTTCTGTTGGCCCTGCCGTTCAGCGTGACGGGAGCGCTGATCGCCTTGCGTGTGTTTGGACTCTCGCTCAACATCTTCAGCATGATCGGTCTTCTTCTGTTGATGGGAATCGTGAAAAAGAATTCGATTCTGCTTGTGGATTTTACGAATCAGTTGCGCGGTAACGGTCTGGATGTGCGCGAGGCATTGTTAAAAGCGTGCCCGTTGCGACTCCGCCCGATTCTGATGACTTCCATCGCGACGATGGTGGCGGCGATTCCCGCCGCTTCAGCACTGGGACCTGGTGCCGAAGTCATGCGTCCGATGGCGGTGGTAACGATCGGCGGTGTTGCTTTTTCAACACTCCTGACGCTATTCGTAGTACCCTGTGCGTACAGTTTGCTTGCGCGTATGGAGAGTCACCGCCATAGCGATGCCCTGCGCGAAGCTCTTGCGAGCGGATGAGAGGTCAATATGTTTCTTGGACATTATGCAGTTGGACTTGCGGCGAAGAAGGTGGCACCGAAAACTTCGTTAGGGGCACTTTTTCTCGCGGCAGGCCTGCTCGATTTCATTTGGCCGATTTTTCTTCTGTTGGGATGGGAAGAGGTCGATATCATTCGGAACGTATCGGAATTTAATCCACTCTATTTTTCCAAATACCCTTATTCGCATAGCCTGTTAGCGGCGATATGCTGGGCGGGTCTTTTTGCCGCGATTTATTTTGCGCGGACAAAATATAGAGAGGGCGCAATTGTGTGCGCATTCGCTGTGGTAAGTCACTGGGTGTTGGATTTCTTTTCGCACCGTTCCGATATGCCGATCACACCCTGGGGGGATGACCGCTACGGTTTGGGTTTATGGAATTCAAAAATGGCTACAGCGCTGGTGGAGGGAGCGATGTTTGTTTCCGGCCTCGCGGTGTATCTGTTTGTGACAAGGAAAAAGGGACTGGCAGGGCTCGTTTCACTTTGGAGCCTCATCATTCTTTTGCTGTTTATTTATGTGGGAACATTTATCGGTCCGCCGCCACCCAATACACGAGCCATCGCGCTGGTGGGGTTCAGCGGATGGCTCGTTCCCCTATGGGGCTATTGGATCGACCGCAATCGAGAAGTTACTCGCTCTTTACGGTAATTTTTCTTATTTTAGCGAGTAGCTTGTACTTCGCCCTCCCGCGCCGCTTTTGATCAATATGCCCTGATCGATCAGGTTCTGAATATCGCGGTGGGCGGTATCTTGAGAACATTTCGAGATTTTGGCCCATTTTGATGTTGTGAGATTTCCTTCAAAACCGTTTAGAAGTTTGTTCAGCATCGCACGTTGTCGTTCGTTGAGGGGCGTCTTTGCATTCTTTTCCCAAAATCGAGCCTTTCGGAAAACAGCTTCAAGGGCTGATTCGGTCCCGTTAAAGGTGCGATCTAAACAACCGAGGAACCATTCTATCCATGTTGTGATATCAAGCGCTCCCTTTTGTGTGGTTTCCAAAACCTTGTAATAGTTTTCTCGCTCCTTCCGTATCTGTGAAGACATGCTGTAAAAACGTTTCGAACTTTTCTCTGATTTTGCGAGAAGCCAATCCGAAATTGCTCGAGCCATGCGGCCATTGCCGTCATCAAATGGATGGATCGTGACAAAGTATAAATGCGCGATCCCTGCTTTTACAACGAGGTCGATTTCATCGGATGCATTGACCCATTTTAGGAATGCGTTCATCTCGACATTTAATCTATGCGCAGGCGGAGCTTCATAGTGCACACGTTCATGACCGATCGTGCCGGAGACAACCTGCATCGGCCCCTTCATATCTTTTCGCCAAGCAGCTACAGAAATTTTATGCAACCCACTATGCCCTGTAGGGAACAGACCTGCATGCCATTTGAATAAACGTTCTTGGGTAAGACGTTTGGCAAAGTTTTGTGTTGCGTCCAGCATCATTTCTACGACACCTTCCACACTTCGGTCAGAGGGTACTAACCCGGCGATATCCATTCCCAGACGCCGTGCAATGGATGAGCGAACTTGTTTGGGATCAAGCAAGTCTCCTTCGATTTCACTCGACTTTAGAACGTCGAGGGTAAGGGTTTCGAGTACAGCTTCCTTTTGAAGGGAAAAACCAAGTCCTTCCATCCGCCCGATTAAACGACCTTGACGATGGCGGATATCAGCTAACTTGGGAGCTAAAGCAAGCACGTCCCACTTCAATTTCGGCCAATTCGGAAGTTGGTGAATATAGCGAGTCATTCTACGCATCTCATGCGGAGATTATAATCATGATTCTCCGCATGATTCAAGCCTAATCTCCGCATTTTTTGTGGTATATACCCAATTTGGTGCCGCCGGAAGGTCACTATTTCCTGATCAACTCACATCGCCCAAATATGTCGGCGGGTCCGAAATACGAGTTCGACAGAGACTAGCCCGCCCAGCAGTGCTCCACCGAACCAGGCTAAACCGACAGTCCATACCATCGTTGCGCCAAAACAGATCAACACGGCAAGGGAAAGCAGGGATATGGAGGCTACTTGGAAAGCTGCTTTTTTACGAAGAGCACGAAGTTCTTCAGGATAAAGAAGTAGACTTGCGGCCAAAAGACTCAATCCCACAAAAATCATCCCGCAGGAAGCCATGCAAACTGTGTGACCCAAATTCATCAACGCCGACAACAAACCCAGATGTTTCGTCCAACCAACACCGAACTGAGGACAAAATAGGAGAGTTAGATTCGCCACAACCAAATGAATCAGAGAGAGTTTACCTAAGATTTTCCATGCCGAGGGATGAAGATCCCCATGAACCTGAGACAAAATATGTTCGGAAAGTCCTTGAGGGGGTCTGGCTTCTTCTGCCTGTAGAAACGCTTGGAATTCCTGATTGTCGGAAGGAAGCAAAGTCACTTCTTCTCTCCTTTGAAAATCGCTTTTAGATTTTGAAGCGCACGACTGACAAGTTTTCGAGCATTCACTTGGGATGTATTCAGTTCGTGGGCGATCTGAATGTAGGGGAGTTCTTCCAAATATCGAAGCTCAAGAGCCTGGCGGTGGATGTCAGGTAGTTTTGCAAGTGCGGTTGCAACGGAACCGGACATCTCAAACGCTGAGGAAGAGGGTTTTTGTAGAGTTTCGGAGAGTTCTATCGTTTTTAGATTTCGGCTTTGTTCCCGAATTGCGTCCACGATGGTTGTATGAACGATGGTAAACAGCCAAGGGCGAAACTTAAATTTCGATTGATATTGATGCCGTACTTGATGGAATTTGAGCCATGCCTTCTGAAAAACATCATCCGTCAGACTCCTCTCAAATAACTTCGAGCTGATGTACCCGTACACTTTGCCTGAAAAGCGCTTGTAAAGCGCCTCAAACGCTAGCTCGGTGCCATTTTGATAAGCCGTCATAAGCTCTTCATCGGATGTTTCTACATTTGTATACGGCTCGGCCATGGTGTTTGTGACATCCATCCTACAATTTTATTTAGGCCTCGTCACAAACCGCATTTTTAAAACGTATACGTAAATAGGAGTTATCAGATGCGATTGATTCTCTTATCCGCCTTGGTCTTTGTGCATCCTCTATTCGCTCAGGAGAGCGGTCCAACGCTTTCGACAGTTCGTTTAAACGATTTAATTCAAGAAGCACTTGCAAACCGACCGAGCTTAAAGGCTGAAGAAGACACAGTAAGGGTAAGGGAAGCTCAAATCGGGCCGCAAAGCTCACTGGAAGACCCTGTGTTTGGATTCGCCGCCGTGAACTATCCCATCGATTCCTTTCGTACAGATCAATTTGGAATGACCGGAAATGAATTTAGCCTAACGCAGAAAATTCCTTTCCCTGGAAGACGGTCGGCTCTTAAAACTAATGCGAAGAAGGAATTTCAGGCGGCTGAAAAAGAATATGCGAACTCTCGCTTGGAGTTGATCCGTGAAGTCAAAATCGCTTTCTTTAAGCTCTATTTGTCTCATGAAAAAAAGCGTCTCCTCAGTGACCAACTTACCGTCGTGCGTTCTATATTAAGTGCTTCCCGCAGTCGATACACGACTGGAAAACTTCCCCAGGCCGAGCTTTTAAGTGCCCAAGTCGAGGAAGCCAGACTTCTGGATGATCTGATTACCGCAGACGAAGAAATCAATGTCCGAATTGGAGATCTCAATCATGCTGTAGGACGCCCCGAACATCATGCCATCGGTCAACCAGAAGATTTTCCAAAAGCCAACTTTTCAAGTGCGATGACCGAGGAATCTCTCGGAACACAGGCCGTTGCGAACAATCCTCAACTTGCATCGATGAAGTCCATGATCGAGGCGTCTGAAGCCAAGATCTCATATGCCAAGAGAGGCTATTATCCAGATTTTGAATTTCGAGTGGCTTATACGCAACGAAGTCCAAGCCCCGGTGATCCTGGAACCGATTTCTTCACGGGAGGAGTTGGATTGAGTCTTCCTCTGTGGGCGAATTCGAAGCAATCCGAAATCGTTGCGGGAGCGAGGGCTGAAAACGCGAAATGGAAAGCGCTTTATGAAGAAGAGCGACTTCACCTTCTTCACGAAGTTCACACCGTTTTTGCGGGACTCGTAGCTTCACAAAAGAGACTAGAACTTTTGGAAAAAGGACTTCTTCCACTTTCCGATCAAGCGCTTCGTTCGGGGCAATCTGCTTATCTAACGGACAAACTGGAGTACGCAACGCTTCTCAATCTCCTTCGAAACCGATTTCAAACTCATTATTCGTATAGCGAGGCGCGGGTGGATTTAGAAATCAAGATCTCGGAGTTAGAAACGCTACTGGGAGGAACACTGGAGACAAAATCATGAAGCGAATCGCTATTGCTCTTGTCCTACTTGGACTGCCTCTGTTTCTTGTGGATTGCCATTCTCATTCAAAAGATCAGGCTGTTCCGCAAGCGCCAAAAGGCGATAGGAAAATCCTGTTCTATCGTCACCCCATGAGGCCGGATGTGACTTCAGCCACCCCTCAAAAAGATGAAATGGGAATGGATTTCATCCCCGTATATCAAGAAGAAGAAACTACAAAACAGGAGAGCGATGTAACGGGCCGTGGTACTTTTTCGCTGTCGCAAGAGAAACAGCAACTCATCGGTGTTACGACAGATACCGTGAGCGTGCGACCCCTCGTCCATGAAGTCCGTTCCAGTGGACGTGTGGCGTTTGATCCTGACCTTTACGCTGCCATTGAAGAGTACCGCCAAACGGCACTGTCGATTTCTCAGATGCAACAAGGTCCGCTTGAGTCACAATCCAAGGAGCTTCTAAAAAGCGCCAAGACCAAACTGCGACTGATGGGTCTTTCGGACGATCAAATCCGAAAACTCGCCTCGCCCAATGTCGATGTGACAAACCTCTTGCTGCCTAAGAACGCAGTCTGGGTTTACGCCGAAATCTTTGAATATGAGGTAACTCCGATCAAGCCCGGACTACGTGTGGAAGTCGAGACCCCCTCTTTTCCAGGCAAGGTGTTTGTAGGAACGGTTTCGAGTATTAGTCCTGTGGTCAACAATCCATCCCGGACCATTCGCGTGAGAGTTCAAGTGGCGAATCCCGAAAGTCTTCTCCGTCCCGATATGTTTGTGAATGCCCGAATCGTCATAGATTTGGGGCAACGGCTTGCCATATCCGAAAGCGCGGTTCTTCATTCGGGAGATGATGCTTTTGTTTTTCGTGTAGAGGCTGGCGGCACCTACGTCCCGACGCAGGTTCGGCTTGGGGTGAAGTCAAAAGACTTTTATGAAGTGCTCGACGGACTGAAAGCGGGGGATACGATTGTCACTTCCGCTAATTTCCTGATCGACTCCGAATCAAAACTCCAATCGGTATTAAAGTCCGCTCGTGAGCATACCCGAACTGGGGAAACCAAATGATCGAGAAGATCATTGATTGGAGTGCACACAACAAGTTCTTGGTCATGATCTTGACCGCTGTCGCAATCCTCGGCGCAGCTTGGTGTATTAAAAACGTACCGCTTGATGCGATACCCGATCTTTCGGATACACAAGTCATCATTTATTCAAAGTGGGATCGTTCTCCCGATATTTTGGAAGATCAGGTGACGTATCCCATTGTTCGGTCGTTGTTGGGCGCACCGAAAGTGAAAGCGATTCGTGGATTTTCCGACTTCGGTTATTCCTACGTTTACATCATTTTTGAAGATGGTACCGACCTCTATTGGGCCAGAAGCCGAGTCGTCGAATACTTGAGCAAGATCCAATCCACGCTCCCACAGGGCGTAAAAACAGAGATCGGACCGGACGCCACAAGTTTAGGATGGGTGTTTCAGTACGCTCTCATGGATGATTCCAAGAAACTCAATTTGGCTGAACTTAGAAGTCTTCAAGACTGGCAGGTGAAATTTCAGCTCCAGTCGGTTCCTGGGGTTGCCGAAGTTGCGTCAGTAGGTGGATTTGTTCGCCAATACCAGATCAACGTCGATCCAAATGCGTTAGCCCACTACGACATCAGTATTTTGAACCTGATTGAAGCGGTTCGGAAGGGGAACAACGATACCGGTGGGAGAGTTTTAGAAATTGCAGGAACCGAATACATGGTTCGCGGGCGTGGCTACGTTAAAAACAAAGAGGACATCGAGAAGATCGCGATCGGCATCGATTCCAAATCGGGTGTTCCGATTCTTGTAAAGCATGTGGCTCGTGTGGAATTGGGGCCAGACTTACGGCGGGGGGTTACGGACCTAAATGGCATGGGCGATTCTCCAGGAGGAATTGTCATCATGCGACAGGGGGAAAATGCTCTGAATGTCATTGAACGCGTCAAACAGAAAATCGAAGAAATTCGCCCCAGCCTCCCAAAAGGGGTTCATTTTGTTACTACGTATGACCGATCTGACTTGATCGTCCGCTCCATTGAAACGCTCAAGCACGAACTCAAAATCGAAATTGTAATCGTGAGCCTCGTGATTCTCTTTTTTCTTTGGCACATACCCTCTGCGATCGTTCCGATCGTCACGATTCCGATTTCCGTCTTTCTTGCTTTCATTCCGATGTATTTCTTTCGGCTTACGACAAACATCATGTCGTTGGCGGGAATTGCCATTTCCATCGGCGTACTCGTGGATGGTGCGATCGTCGAAGTCGAAAATGCCTACAAAAAACTAGAGATCTGGAATTCCACGGGCCGAAAGGGGGATTTTCATCAAGTCCGGCTTTCGGCATTAAAGCAAGTTGGGCCATCCGTATTCTTCTCTCTTCTCGTGATTGCCGTCTCCTTTCTCCCTGTCTTTACGCTCGTTGACCAAGAGGGTCGTCTCTTTAAACCGTTGGCGGTTTCCAAGACTCTCGCCATGGCATTGGCTGCGCTACTCGCCATTACAATTGATCCCGCCATCCGAATGCTTTTTACAAGAATGGATGATTTCACCTTCAAACCCTGGAAAATATTTCAGTCATTTCAAAAAGGAGTTACGTGGGTTGCAAATCGCATTTTCGTCGGAACGTACTATCCTGAAGAAAAACACCCCATAAGCAGGGTCCTTTTTCGGATTTACGAGCCGGTTGTTCACTTTGTTTTGAAACACAGTGTGGCCACAATTGTTGTGGCTGTTCTCCTTATTCTTTCAACGATCCCTGCGTACATGAAATTGGGGTCGGAATTCATGCCGCCGCTGAATGAAGGTGCATTTCTCTATATGCCGACAGCCTTCCCCGGCATGTCCGTCACAGAAGCCAAACGGATCATTCAAATCCAGGATTCGTTACTAAAAGAATTTCCAGAAGTCGAAACGGTGTATGGAAAGGCAGGGCGTGCCGAGACCTCAACCGATCCTGCGCCGTTCTCCATGGTTGAAACAGTAGTTGTTTTGAAACCTGTCAGCGAGTGGCCCAAAGTGAAACGTGGGGTGTGGGATTGGTTTAAACCCAATCATAAGACGTTCGAAGAACTCCAAAATGATATGAACGAAAAACTCAAGTTTGCAGGAATTCCAAATATCTGGACGATGCCGATCAAAAACCGGATCGACATGCTCTCTACCGGCATCCGAACTCCCATCGGAATCAAAGTCATGGGAGATGATCTCAAGGTGATTCAAAATATTAGCGAAGAGATCGAAGCCACCCTTAAACCGTTACCCAATACGCGAAATGTTTATGCCGAACGTGCCGCGGGAGGTTACTACGTCGATTTTGATCTCAAGCGGGATGAACTCGCTCGGTACGGAATTTCGGTTGAGGACGCCCAGATGGTCATTAACTCAGCCATTGGGGGCGAGAATATCTCCACAACGGTAGAGGGACGAGAACGATACCCGATCAATGTTCGTTACGCCCGAGAATTTCGGGATGATTTGGAAAGTTTAAAGCGAGTATTTGTACCCACATCATCTGGAGCACATATTCCCATCGCCCAGATCGCCGATGTTCGCTTGGTGGAAGGGCCTTCCATGATACGAAACGAAAACGGTCTTCTTGCAGGCTATGTCTATGTCGATATGGCAGGGCAAGACATCGGAACGTACGTTGAGCGCGCAAAAAAAATAGTTGCAGAGAAAGTAAAAATACCTACGGGCTACACCCTTGTATGGAGCGGACAATACGAAAACATGGCCCGCGTAAAGGAGGGGCTAAAAACAATTCTGCCTCTGACGCTCTTTCTGATTGCGCTTCTACTTTACATGAATACGAAGTCGGTCATTAAAACGGGGATCGTCCTCCTTGCGGTTCCTTTTTCGCTCATTGGAGGAATCTGGCTTCTCTATCTTCTGGGCTATCACCTCTCCATTGCCGTTTGGGTCGGGATGATTGCGCTCATGGGTCTGGATGCCGAGACGGGTGTATTTATGCTTCTCTACTTGGATTTAGCTTATGAAGAACAAGTGCGTGCAGGAAAAATGAAAACCAAAGAAGATTTGAAGGAAGCGATTCTTCACGGTGCCGTAAAGCGTATTCGCCCTAAAATGATGACCGTCATGGCAGCCTTTATGGGGCTGCTTCCCATTATGTGGTCCACTGGGACCGGAAGCGATGTGATGCGACGAATTGCCGCACCCATGGTCGGTGGTCTAGTAACCAGTTTTGCTTTGGAGCTGGTCGTGTACCCCGCGATTTATTACATCTGGCACTGGAAAGATGATTTAAATCATGTTTTTTGTTGAACACGCGTTCTATATTTTTTAATGAAATGAGGAAAAATTGAGTTCTGAAAGAAAGGGGGCTTGTATGAATTTACGGCGCGTTCTTCCACTCCTGATTTTCGTCGGCTTTGGCGCTCCCACGATTTCACCTTCATCAGCCTTGGCGGTTGCACAGTGGACCCGAAAGTACGACGTCGAATGCCAGACCTGTCATACGGCCTTTCCCCGTCTCAATTATTATGGCGAGCGATTCATGCGAAACGGTTATCAGATGCCCGATTCTCAAGATGGGGATGACACCAAGACCAAAGTTGGAGACAACACGTACATCGGTAAAATAGAAGATCTGTTCTCCGTGGGAGCGAATGTGACCCCATTAGAAGTCAGGACTCATGACTTGGAAAAAAACGGATCAACGACGACCAGCGTTGGCGTCGGAAAAGTTAATGAGATTCAATTTTTTGCGGCGGGCACGATTTATAAGAATGTTTCCATTTTTGCCGAAATCGATGCCTCTCAAGACGGAGTGGAGCTGGATATGGCCACCGTGGGGTGGCATAACATTGTCGGGCCTCCGGGTGTACTAAACGTTCGGGCCGGACGTCTCTCTCCCATGAAGTGGCATGTGTTATCCGATCATTTTCAAATTATCCCTTGGATCGAAACCGATGCTATTTCCATGATTCAGACCTCGGGCGGCACAAACACCGATACGACAGCCGGTGGTGTAGAATTGGAAGATCAAATTCCGGTGGCAGAGCCTTTGCCCTCCGTCGAATCGTACGGTTACTACGGCCCCGTTCTTTACGCTGTGGGTGTTTCAAACGGAGCGAATACGGACGATAAAAACCAGTATAAGAATGTGTTTGGAACACTCCGCCTGGACCGCACAGAAGGAGATTTTGAAGGAAGCGCTATTTCAGCCTACTCCATGTTGGGTTGGGATACCGCCAATACCTCGACCGCGCAGGTTGTAAATCGCTTTTACCGGATTTCGGGAGGGGGAAACCTTCGCTATGAAGGCTTGGATGCCGGTGCGATCTACATCCTTGCTCATGATGGGGACTGGGATCTTTCAACCTCTGGAAAACAGAAAAACAACCAACACGGGATTGAAGGACGGCTCGGTTATCTCATTGATCCGAGCTGGTTAGTGGCTTGCGAATATGATTGGGTATCTGACGACAGTGGCGTAGATGACTTCAATAAGATTTCACCCAACATTACCTGGATGCCTCGACAGAATGTTCGAATTAGAGTGACTCCCCGATTTGATCTTCGAAATACTCCGGGAGGCCGGGTTCACGAAATTCTTGTCAGCTTGCTCGCACTTTTTTAAGGAATGACCATGAAAAGGAAAGGACTCCGAAAAATAGGCTTTCTCTTAGGTTCTTTTTCCCTTCTGTTCGGTTCACATGCGGAAGGCGAATCGGATGCCCAGGTGGCGCTTTACAAAAAGCATTGCCAGCGTTGCCATGCGGAAACCGGTGAGGGGAATCCCAAAATCGCCAAGCCTCTGAAACTTAAAGATGTAAGTCTTCTCAACATGCTCAGGTCGGAAGCGAAATCGAAAACCGATGACGAACTTCTTAAACTCATCATAAACGGCAAAGACAAAATGCCCGCGTTTAAGGAAAAAATGTCTGCCGATGAAGCAAAAATGATGCTCCAGTACATTCGGCAGCTGCAATCGAAAGCGAAGTGAGGTCTCTTCTTGGCGGTCGAAAAACCAAACCGCCGGGAGTTTCTCAATTTGGTTCTCGGGGGAGGCGCTTTGGCGTGGCTTGCCTCCGTTTTATATCCCGTCATCCGATACGTCATTCCGCCGCGCGAGATGGAGGCGGAAGCATTATCTGAAAAAGTGGCTCGAATCGAAGATCTTCCTCCGAACTCCGGAAAGGTCTTCAAATTTGGATCAAAGCCTGTGATTGTTTTGAGAAAGCCAAACGGTGAACTCACCGCCTGTTATGCGAAATGCACTCACTTAGATTGTATTGTCCAATATCGACCGGACATGCAGCGGATCTGGTGCGCATGCCACAACGGCCAGTATGATTTGAACGGAATTAATATTGCGGGGCCGCCCCCCCGTCCCCTCGAACCTCTCGACGTGCGCATTGCCGACAACGATATTTATGTCACGCGCAAGGTCTAGTCTAAAACGCATCCAGATGTGGTTGGAGGAGCGTTACCCGCTCAAAGCCGTTTTCGAATGGTTCCGCCATAAAGAAGTTCCGATGGGAAGAGTGTCCGTCTGGTACTACTTCGGGGGTGTCGCCCTCTTTCTTTTCGTTATTCAGGTCATCACTGGAATTCTCCTTATGTTTTATTACAAAGCGAGTGCTGACGCCGCATTTGAGAGCGTTCGATTTATCACTTCGAAGGTTCAGTTCGGATGGCTGATCCGATCGATCCACAGTTGGTCGGCCAATCTCATGGTGCTGGCACTGTTTGTCCACATGTTTAGTGTTTTCTTCCTGGGGTCGTACCAAAAACCACGAGAACTAACCTGGCTTACCGGAATGTTTCTCTTCTTCATCGTCCTCGGTTTTGGCTTCAGCGGCTACCTCCTTCCCTGGAACGAACTCTCTTTCTTTGCAACCAAAGTCGGAACCGACATGGTCGGAAAGATTCCACTTGTGGGTTCTCTCCTGATGAAAGTGTTGCGCGGTGGGGAGGAGGTGACCGGTTCCACACTTCCCCGTTTTTTTGCGTTGCATGTAGCGGTGTTTCCATTTCTGTTGACGGGACTGCTCGTCGTTCATCTTCTGTTCATTCAAATTCAGGGGATGCATGAACCGAGGGAGTGGAAGAGCCACCCCACGAAGAAAAAGATGATCCCTTTCTTCCCCCACTTTTTCCTTCGGGAGCTTTTGGTGTGGTTGGTGGTCCTGGACATCCTCGCCATGCTGGCCGTCTTTTTCCCGTGGGAGTTGGGAAAAAAGGCCGATCCATTTTCTTCAGCCCCCGCAGGAATCCGTCCGGAATGGTATTTCGTCTGGATGTTTCAGACGCTCAAGTTTCTTCCTTCGAAGATCGGGCCGATCGATGGAGAACTTATTGGCCTTGCTGGGGTGTCGGTGGGGGGATTTCTCTGGATGCTGGTTCCTTGGATCGACCAAGAAACTCATCCGAAAATCCGATCGGTTCTTAAATACGTCGGTGTCGGCGTAGTTGTTTATATCAGTGCGATGACGACTCTTGGATATGTGCTCAAATGAAGGCGCTCGTCGTGATCTCGAGCCTATTTTGTATTTGTTCCACTTTGGTTTGGGCTGATGAAATAAAACTTCCAGGGGGAGGTTGTCTGAAATGTCATCAGGATAGTGAAGATCCCGTAACGACGGACTGGAAAAACGACGTCCACGCTAAAGCGGGGATCGGATGTGAAATGTGTCACGGAGGAAATCCAAACACCGATGATATGGATGAGGCGAAGTCCCCGAAAAGCGGTTTTAAAGGCGTACCCAAACGGGCTGATATTCCTGAATTCTGCGGCCGCTGCCACAGCGATGCGGCCTTCATGAAGAAGTATACGCCGCTTTTAGCAGTGGACCAGCTCGCCCAATATCGGACCAGCATTCATGGCCAACGGATTAGAACCGGAGACAACAAGGTCGCCCAGTGCGTCAGTTGTCACGGAGCGCATGGGATTCGAAAAGTGAGCGATCCTCTCTCTCCCGTTTATCCATCAAACCTTCCGAAGATGTGCGCTGGATGTCACGCTAACAAAGAATATATGGCTGAATACAAAATCCGGACGGATCAGTATGAAGAGTATCTCCAAAGCGTTCATGGAAAAGCTCTGCTCGAAAAAGGCAACTTGAGAGGCGCACCTTCCTGCAGCAGTTGTCACGGGAACCATGGAGCAATGCCATCGGGTACGCACATGATCGCCAACGTTTGTGGTGGTTGTCACCGTTATAATGCGGACCTTTTCCTCGCAAGTCCGATGGCAAAACCGCTATCGACTGAACCTTTGAAGGAGTGTGTGACCTGTCATGGAAACCATGGGATCAGGCACACATCGGATGACCTTATCGGGAATAATCCCAACGCTATTTGCATGAAGTGCCATCAAGAAGGGAAAATAGGGGGACCTAAAGGGGCGACTTTTGCAGCGTACGTATCGACCGCCATCACGAAATATAAAGACGAATTGGCGCGGGTCGCCGGCATTGTTCATGAGGCGGAACAAAAAGGGATGGATACGATGGAGGCAAACGACTTTCTACAATCTGCACAACAGTCGCTCATTCAAGCCCGTACCGAACTTCACGCATTTTCCAAACCGAAGCTCGAAGCGAAATTCAATGAAGGATATGCGAGTCTTAAAAAAGCCGACGCTTCCGGCCTTCAGGCCCTCCGCGAATACCTTACTCGTCGAATGGGTCTCGCCATCAGCACACTTCTGCTTACGATTGTAGTCATCGCGCTGGCTCTAAAAATCCGATCGTTGTCAAACAAGTAATGCGCCATTTTTCCATAGGCTTGATAACGTACCCACAATGGTGCCGCCGGAGGGAATGGGGAAGCGGGTTTGCAACAGTTCATAAGGTAAGGGAAAAACAATAACATCAAAAAGATAGCTGCCGCTGGATTACTGACGATTACCGTCAAAAAGCACTAATTACGGTCGACCTGTTCCGCAAATGTTCCGCAGAAAAGAGCGCACTCGGGTCGAGAATGGCAATGTCGAGTTTACTGGATTTGAGAAACCAAGATGCGCAGTTGTTCAAGATAGAACGGAAACTCCTCGATCGATTCTTTGACGGTATCTTTTACCGAAGGAAAGTTTGCCGCCTGTAGAGCCACAAAATCCGCATCAAAAATGCGATCCAGAAGGTCAAGAGGAACCTTTTTGGCATCGAAAACGGCCGCGATATGAGCTTTAAGCGCTTTATAAAAGTTTTCTGAACTTCGATATTTTTTTACCAGGCAAAAAATATCGTAGTAGTCGCGAGCACGGTTTTTCTTAGTCCCGTAAGGGTAACTGGGGTGCTGTTGGCAAATGGCACGCAGTTTTTCAAGTACAAGAAGAATATTGGAATACACATGAACCTTTGTGCCATCAATTCGAACTATTTCCACGTCCCCGCAGTATTCATATTCACTGATCTCAATTTCGATTTTAGTGGTGTTCGAGCCTTCAGGCATTAAAGCTGATCTTTGCCGTGCCTCAGGTGAGTCCCGCCTGGTTTTCTTGGCAGAAAGTTTGAATGTATAGACCCACCCACCCCAAAACAGTGGAAGACCTTCCATTCGAACCTTGGGTTTTCGTTCATGACGCGAGTCGATTACATCGTAATCCAGGGCACCGAATTGATTTTGCAGAACATCCGTTACTTCCTTGAAGTACGTGTCCGGATTTTCAATGGCCTCGGCGATGGAGAAATCCATATCGGAGGACAATCGTGAATCGATTTTCTCGGCTAAATGTAGTGCAGCCCCACCCTTAAGGACGAGTGTCTTTTCAAGAATGGAATTGGAAAACAATGCCACTACCGATTCTCGAATAACCTCGTCGATAGTCATTTAGAATAGTCCCTTAGGGTAAGCGACTGACCACGTTGGGTCGACGATCCAATTCGCGCTATAGTTGTGATCGACATAAAAACGGACTTTCGATCTCCCAAAGTGCGTGCCCCACAGAGTTGCTAATTTGTTACTTGAAGCCTGTGCCAGAAGAAGGCCGATTCTTTGCCAATAAGGATATTTAAAACCCGATGAATCATAGTATTTGATCAATTTGTCGAGAGAAAGACTATCACCGGAAACACGGAATGAATCGACAACCGCCTGAATTCCACCAGCGCGGTGTGGGGAAACGGCGCAATCGAGGAGGGTTCGCTCCTTATCTGTGAGGCGAAACTGAATCTCTTGCCCTGAATTCGTAATGGTTTTTGTAATGACACCCAGAGAGTTCGAAGCGCTGCGATCGATGAGCGTGAATCGAAAAGTTCTCCAAGTTGCATACCGAGAGGATTCCCGTACGGGTTTGATAAACTGATCCTGTAAGAAGGTATCATCGACAATTAAAGTAGATTTTGTCCTGCTTGGTGTTCTTCGCTCATTGGCTATGTAGTAATTCGTAGGGGTCTGGTTTGATAAGTCATTCCAGTAGAGCGCGGTTCCGAAACAAATATAGCCATGATCGAAAAAGGCCATAGCGATTTCGGCGGGGTGAGGGTCTTTTGAAGTAGAAACAATATGGCGAAAATGTTTGGTCGTTGGCGACCACTTTAGAGGGATAGATTTAAGTATTTTTGGATCGAAAATCTGTTTCCGAATTCGGTTCGAGCTACTCACGCTTAGTTGATGCTTCTGCAAGTACTGATCGATGAATCGGCGAGCGGATACGCGGTGTCGTGGTTGTTGTAGCTCCAGTTTCAAGTCAGCATGAACGCGAACTAATTTCGCAGCATGTTTGGTCCGTTTTGCAGTCATTTTTAGCTTTCTACAGCCTCAATGTGTTAACACATTGAGGCTAGCACAAGCTTAAAGCTTTGTAAAGGAGGGGTATTCCAGGGAGTGATTGACAAAACGACGTACAAAGAATATAAACGGACTAGTCCGTTTATATTCTGGAAAGCTTCTTAATCGAAAAATTCTATCTTGTTAACTCCGTTTGGAATGGGTAGCGTGCTAGCACGCTACCCATTCCGGTTATGCTTCTATTAATACCAAGTGGGACAGGGCAGGGCATTGGGCCGATATCTGCACAACACCGGTCAATCCGGAAACGTGCTCAACTAACTGATATTACAATACATTAGATGCGTTACTCTGGTTCGCCCAAGGCACAGGACTTGCGGTATTCTCCCACGAAATGCCAAGAGCCGTAGCCTACACCCTTATTCTTGCCTCGCTTGTTGCGGCCCCGACCTGGGCCCAAGTCGGAATTGATCCCGGTCCCGCCGCGCCAAACAGCCAATCTAAGAAATTGCCCCCCTCACCCCCTTCCTTCTTCGAAGACTATTACCGCCACACTTTGGAAGACGGAAACGCAAGCTGGAACTACTTCGGCGGAAAGGACGATGTGCGGGGTGGGTCAGGTATCTGGGCGCTTTTTCCGGAAGAACGCCCATCCGACATGGATTCCCGAACACAGATCCGAAAACTTTCAGAGTTGAGCTATCTCGCAGAAAAGCGACCGGCTCAAGATGGCTACCTCTTTTTCAAACTCCGGCTCTTTTCGGAAATGAGAGATCTGGCTTTTGAACAGCGCGTAGATGAAGCGATGCTGAACCTCTCAACGTGTGGAGGAGGGGCTAAACCGCCTCCTCCCAGAGAATTTTTCAGTTCACGACCGATGTCTTCCAGAGCGATGTATGGGGGCAGCTTTGGGGGACGGTCTGTCCAGCGGGCCCCACTTTTGGATGATGATAAATCGCTCCTTGTTTCCGCCATCCAACGGCTTTGCCAGTCTCTTGCGGATGAAATTGACACCGATTTTCACGACGCCAACGCAGATCTCGTAAAACGATATGAAGAATTGGCAAAGCAAACAGACGCGTTCGCCGGGTTTGCGGAAGAACTCGTACACGCTGAGAATGGCGTTTCGCTTTTAAGCCTCCAGGAACGTGTGGCCGCCATGCCGGATCATCCGTATGTCGGCCAGGTGCTCGACTGGTACGAAGAATTAAAGACGCTTCAAATTGTCGCTGAGAACCGATCCGGGCACCGGCCGCAGTGGAATTCAAATGAGTACCCGATCAATCACTTCGGTTCGCTCCGGAATGACGACTTGATTGGGTGTCAGTCGAGGCTTGATACCCGCAGCATTGGCGTTGGACCGAATTCCTCCCTCGATCAGTGGATGGTGATCAACAATGGGCGCATAGCATTCTGGGATATGGAGCTTTCTCCTGCGGTTCGAATCGTTTTTGAGAATCCACCGTTCGCGGAAACGGCAGCTCGCATCGGAGTGGCACTATTGGCTTCTGCGCAAGATTCCGTCAAAAAGAACAACAATCTAAATCTCTTTCGCGAGAAAGCCGTTAGCGAAGACAATCCGGTCACCGAGGTCAGCCCATGCGAAGTCGGAAAGCCCTGTGACCCGCAAGAGCGGAAATACGTAGAGCATTTCTCGTATACCGACTACACGAGTAACCCTTGGCGGATCGATCAGATGCTGGGAGCTACGACTCTCTCGGCGGAAACCATTGCCAAAGATTTCGGCTCAGTGTTCGCGACCGCGGTAATTGCCTTCCGAAACGTTCTCCGTGACCGAATTCTGGCATACGCGTCCCCAACGGATCGGAAGCTCGATAATTCTGACTTCACCTTCGGTAAGGTTGAATTCGCTGCCAACGTAACTGAGTCGCCTTTCAATAACGAAAAGAAATCCGGGGGAACAACAATTCGCTTCAAATGGATGGACACAAACCACAACCGTGCGTTTGAAAATCATTTCAAGGCTCAAGCCCGAGTTCTGGCGATGAAGGCTCTCGTCACGCAGTTGGATGCTAATCTCACTGAACTCGCCTCCCCATCTGGTTGGCCGACACGGCCTGAATTTCGCTTCGGCCTCCGCTTGGCGGAGTCGTTCAAGGCGTGCGTGACGCCGTATCTACCCGTAGGACAGAACAAAGCGTACGACGACGAAATTCTTGCCCATTTCACGCGATATCAAGAGGTGGCTCTGGACGAATTCCGGGCCGCCGCACGGAGTCACTGTGCAAGCGCAAATCGTGGAAGTAATTTTCCTCTGCTGGAGAATCAGGTTAACGGCTTCGTGAAACGGATGATCCCAGGGGAGAGTTCCGGAAGCATGAACAAGTTCATCCAGAACTTGCACTTAGCCCAGGTTTGCCAGGGGGATCGCCCTGACGAGACGGTAATGTCCCGTTTCCTATCGGTCCTGGAGGTTGCGAGCGCTGTGTTCACGTTCGAGAACTTCGCTGCTGGGGGATACGACCAGCTCCCGCATGATCCCGGCGTCATCCGGAGTATTGGTGGGGAATCTCTTGTGTCGGTCAGGCCGCCGGTGGAACAGGATCAGGACAGCATCGATCCGCGCCAGCCCTCCGGCATGAAGAATCCAGGTTGGGCACCGAAGGTTGGCGTGAATCGGCTTCCTCCATCGTTTCGCGCATTAGACCCGTGGGAGTCTAAATACATAGACGCGGCCGGAAACCGTGTTTACCCCGCGTCTCCCGAGACCGCAGGATGGCGGGACCTGAGTGCTTTTTTATCGGATCAGAGTGGTGCACGCCGCTTTCTCTTCAGCGGCGGAGTTAAGGAATTCAAGGCGCAGGTATTTTTCAGCAACCATCTTAAGAACGAAGAGTTGTTCCGGGAGGGTTTGATGTTGGACGATCGCGCAGAAGCCTTTGGTTGGGAACGAAGATTCTCCGAAGCCGCAGGAAGCACATATCGCATCTATTGGAAGGCTCCCGGGAGCCCGAAGATGATCAATTTCGATTTGACGGTACCGAATCATCCTCACAAAGTTGGAGATTGGACGCTCTACGAAGCGCGGGATTACGCGACGTCACTGTTCAACATATCGGAATAAGCCATCTCCATTTGCCTAATCATTTATTTGGAATTTTTCCGATCGTTACTTCTCATCTGTTGTTACAAAGTGACCGGTTTTCAGTCTTGAAGTGACCGATTTTCGGTCTCGCTGAAATCCTTTGAGGAAGCGGTTTTTAAGCCAAATCGCTTTAAGTTGCAGTCCTTAGCATTGTCTCGGCCGCAGGCACACTCGTTGCGCTGCGTGAAATCGATGACCGAATTTCGGATTCACATGAAAAACCTCACACCGATGCTGATCGGTACCTTGCGTCGGTCGCGCTTTGTGGAATTTCGCTTGGAAATTCATGGAAGTAGAGACGACCGAATGCCGCCTTGCACGCGGGACCTCAGCCCTCTCTACGTGATGACTGAGGTCCCGCGTGCAGGCGTAAGAGGAAGTGATTTTTTTATAGAGGAAGAGGGAGAAGAGAATGAATGAAGTTGTAGAGAGAGAGGTAGAGGTAAGGGATAGGAAAGAAGAGGGAAGAAGAACACCCCGAGGAGAACGAGGACTAAGGCTGACCGAGCGGGAAGTGGCGGCGATTGAATTTTTGTTAGATCAAAAGTGTGCCAGTCGGGAGCAGGTCTATCGAGCCATCTGGAAGGATCAAGTATCCAAGAGCTCGAAATATGCGTGGGACCGGCTCAATTTGTTGGAACGTCATGGGCTCATCCGTTCGATTCGAGTTCATACCCGAGCAGCTCTGTATTATTTGGTCACCGCGAAGGGGGTGAGAGCGCTCGAGCTCCTGCAACCTGATGCGCTCATTTCGCCTCCCATTCGCACAGTCCATTATCAAGAATTTGAACATGACGATCGGGTCACCGAATGCCGCCTTTTGTTGGAAGAAAAAGCGTTCGTTTCCGCTTGGAAAAGTGAACGTCGGTTGCTCGCCGAATTGTTGCAGGAAGCGGAAGGAAACCGTCGCGAATCGCTCAAATTTATTGCCAAGGGGCGGCTGCCGGATGCCATTTTTCAGTTCCAAGACGGAACGACCCGGGCATTTGAATTGGAGCTAACGCCCAAGTCGAAAGCACGCTATCGGGCCAAGGTAGTCGAGTACATTCAGAAAATCGAAAGCAAACAGGTAGATTTTGTCGGCGTTCTTTTTGTCCCCTGTTCGCGGCGTATTTTTGAAGCCCTTTCGGACGTCACACGGGACGTTTCGACGCTTTTTAAAGTCATTCCTTACGAGCAACTTCGGGAGATCCAATGAGCGACCCATTTGGTTTGGGGCAGTATCGCTCCGAGAAAGAGTCCGAAGACTTCCTTTCGTTTTTGAATAACAAAAACCGGAACTCTGGACCGCTTAACGATCCGAACAGCTCCGAGAACAGAATGATTGGTTTCGGCTTACAGGCGCTCGTGATTGCCGCGTGCGTTTTGGCGATCTCCATTCCGCTCGCCGTCTTTTCTGTGGGGGGATATCTCGTCTACTGGGCGTACGAGAAAAAGGAAGATCGAGGACTTCGCCTAATGGTTACGTTTCTCCTCCTCGTTCTCTTTCTCCACATCCTACAAGCTCCCGTTCTCCAGGCGGTTCGTTCCGGCCTGGGAGAATATCCAGGGTTGCTTAATAAGTTCGAAGGGGTCGTAACCGCGATGTACCAACGGCCTTACGATTTTTTCATTCACGGATGGTTACGCAACTACGTTTCGCCGGAGGATCTATTGCCAGTTTTGCTGGCGTTTTTTTCGATCCCGGGAGCTATGCTGGTGGACTACCTTCATCGAGAGCACTCGAATGTTTTTTGGACCCGGCTCTTTTTATCGCGCCGCTACTATCGTTTCCTCCGAAGCCTCGGCATCGCTTTAGCCTTTCCTTTTGTATCCGCTGTCAGATGGGCGACAACTCTTCATTGGGCAGCAACGGTCATCGCCATCGTTTTGATCGGTGTCGGAATCGCGTTCGGTTACGACAAACTGTTCCCGAACATTGCGCCAACCTTCTTTTCTTTGTTCATGTTGCCTTTTTTCCATTGGCCGCTTTTCACGTGGATTTGGTACCGGATCTACCAAGATCTCCACCCTCCATCTTCGGAGCGGGTTCCGTGTGTCCGAATCGGTCGAGATTCACTCGGTGCGGAGGTTGGATTTTCACTTTCTGAGCTTCAACACCACATGCACGTGGTTGGTCAATCAGGTTCTGGAAAATCCGTTTTCTTGCGCAATCTCTACGCGCATCACATTCGCTACGGACTGGGTTTTGCCTTTATTGATCTCAAAGCCGATTGGGAAACCGTCGAAGAGCTGGTATCGCTTGCGAAAAAACACGATCGGCTTTCGGATCTTCAGATTCTGCATCTTTCCGAACCGGCCCTTTCGCTACCCTACAATGTATTAGCTCGTGGAAATGCCACCGAGCTCAAAGACAAATTGATCGGAGCGCTGGATTGGTCGGAAATCCATTACAAGAAAGTGGCCGAACGGGTGTTGCTCGATCTCTGTCGCGGCCTCGTCATCGTTCGAGACGAAACGAAGCAGGTTGTAACGTTGGCCGATCTTCATCGATGTCTCGTCAGTCCTTCCGCGATTCGAATCTTAGCGAACGAAGTGCCAGCCAAGTATACGGACGTTCGCAAAGATCTTTTGGAGCTTGCCCAGGACTTCTCGGTGCAGGCAAAGCGAGAGCAGATCGAGGGTCTTCGGACCGATTTGGAAGTAATGGTCAAATCCGAATTCGGTCGCCTATTAACGTCTGGCAAACCGGGAATCGATCTCGCCGACATCATTGAACAGGGGAAAATACTGTACGTGCTTCTCGATTCTCAGCGATTTGGGGAAAGCTCACGAAGGCTGGGGAAACTCCTCTTAAGCGATCTCAAAGTCGTCAGTGGACGCCTGATCTCAGGCGATCTCAAGACCGATCACTTTGCCGTCATCGTCGATGAGTTTTCGGAATTAGCGACCGAAGAATTTATCGGTTTTTTGAACAAAGCCCGCGGCTCGAAGATTGCCGTCACGATTGCCCACCAGGAGCTATCCGATCTTCAGCGTTTCAGTGACACACTTCGGGATCAAATCTTTGGATGCACCCAAACCACCGTCGCGTTTCTGCAGAAAAATCCGATGAGTGCGGAAGTCTTAGCATCCATGATCGGAACGAAGTCCGGCAAGGAACTCACCAAACAAACGAGCGAGGGAGTGCTCTTTCGAGGCTACACCGGAACGGGGAGTGAGAAGACCGTTGAGCAATTTCGAATCCATCCCAACGAATTCAAAAATCTCAATGTGGGCGAGGCGATTGTCATCCGCAAGAATCCTCCACGAAGCGCGAAGATCCGCGTGAATTTTTTGCCTTTGTCGAAGGAGCCGATGACGGAAGAAGTAGCGCTTGCCATTAATCAGGTTCCCAACAATAGCGATACGCAGGCGCTCCACCTCAAAAGGAAAGAGCGAATCGATGCGACGCCGAAGAGCAAGCCTGCAAAGAAAAGTGAGAAAAAGAATTCCAAACCGACGTTATCGGATTGGAAGATCGAGTGACTTCTATTGAAGAAAACCGGGTTATCCTTTGGGAAAATCCAGAATACGCCACATCCACTCTAGGCCTTAAAAATGCGTTGATGGGAAAAAAGAAGTCACGGCAAATTCGGAATGGTAGTCTTTCTTCCGTCAGAACTCGGGAAAATCATTGGTCCTCCCGAGGAGCGTTCTTTGAAAACGGAATAGGTCGACTCGTAACGGTTGCAGAATTGGCGAAGTATCTCGCCTGCAGCGAAAAGACGATCCGAGATTGGGTGTTGAAGGAAGCGATTCCAACGGTTCGACCCCAACCAAGGATGGTTCGATTCGATATGCAGGAAATCCAACGGTGGTTGTCGGAAAGGAAAAGCATTCTATGAACGACAATCAAATGTATCGGGGAAACCGCATTGAAACTTCAGTGCGGGGATACCCGGGAATCTATAAAGTCTGGGTATGGGATGAGGAGAGGCAAAAATATGTCGATCCTCGGGCCATTCGAGGATGTAACCAACAACCGTTTCGGGCCAAAAAACGCGTAAAGGCGCTTGGCCGCAGTGTTCAAACGTCAGGCTTTTTCGATTCCATCGAAGAAGCGCGAGCGTGGAAGGTGTCCTCCAATCCCGTGACTCTGAAAATTAAGAAGTCGGTCTACACGGTGGAGGATCTGATCCATGACTGGCGAGAATGGACACGCGCCCGGCAAGCAGAAAGTACGTGGGATCTCTACGCCCAGAACTTGGTTCACTTACAGCCTTTGTTCGAGGCTCCGGTGGAAGAGTTGATGGCGGAAGATATCGACGCCTGGATCATGCACTTGATCGATCCGGCATATCCGAAAAAGTCTGCGCGAGCGTCGTTTGAACGGGAGGTCAAAACCTTGAGACTCTTGTTGAACTGGTACAAGGAATACAAGAATCCTCGGTTTCAAAGTCCTTATCTCAAACGGCACGTTCGCGACTCGGTTTTTCGGAAGAAGCCGGTTGGAATCGAGAAAGCGCTGTCGTGGGAAGAGTACGAACGGTTTTTGGAGCGTCTTCGGACGCACCACAAGCCGGTTTACTATTACCTAGCTGCGCTTCAGGGGATGACCGGCGTTCGGATTGGCGAAGCGGGCGGGCTTTATTGGGAATCCGTGGATCTAAATTACGGACAGATTCGAATCTGTCAGGTGGTTTGGTGGAAACGGCCGCATAAAGAACCGAGACTTCGGTCAGGAACGAAAACCGGCGAAACCCGTGTGATTCTCTTGCCTCCCAGGCTCGTGGAAATTTTGCGGGAGTGGAGGGAGAGAGGAACCAACGGTCCTTTTGTGTTTCAAGAGGAAGGAAAGCCGTTGACGTATCCAGCGATCCAAAATGCGTACAACAAAGCGCTTAGGGCGTTGGGGTTTAAAGTTCGCTCGACCCATTTTCTTCGTCACACGTTCGCGAAACTTCATGCGGATCAGACGGGGAATCAGCGGGCGACACAAGCGGCGCTCGGGCATCGAAGTTCCAAGATGACCGACCATTACGCGCGAGTTACCGAGACGACGCAGAAAGCAGCGTTAGCGAATTTTCTCGTCGGGCAGGTAAGGTCCGAAGCTTCAACAGAAGTGCAGTGAAGTCGAAATAAAACGAGCTGTTCCGCAAAGTTCCGCAAGTGACCCTATGTTTCTCTCGGCACTGAATGATTTCAGGAAGTTAAATTCACAATGGTGCCGCCGGAGGGACTTGAACCCCCACGAGATTACTCTCACCAGGTTCTAAGCCTGGCGTGTCTGCCATTCCACCACGGCGGCAATAAGCGACTTTAATATGTATCATCGATCGATAAAGTGGCGTAAGTTCAATTTGAAAGCGAGGTCGACATGGATTCGAATGGGAAAAAATGCTGTTGCCCCTGTCACAAAATGATCGGGATTTTTGTCATACTTTTCGGTCTCACATTCTTGCTTAAAAATTTAGGCGTCATCAGTGATCACACGGCTGCGATCGCATGGCCTGTCATCATTATTCTCGCGGGTCTTAAGCGTATGGCCAAGAGCATGTGCAAGTGTTGCCCTGAGGCTTCGAAGACAACTGACTAACGTTGAAGACCAATTCGGAATGGCGCTCCTTAGCGAATGAGGCTATCGGGTCGCATGAGGCGTCACCCGGCAGCGTGAATTTTATGAGGTGTAGCCTCTTCTTCGCCCTACATCACTCGCAGTAACGATCGGTAACGGATGCCACCGTATACGAAACCGGTCCCGCTTGATTCGGCCCCGTAGCCGACAGCGTTACGGTGGCACGGCACGTCTCGGAATCCACTTCAAAACGGAGATCGCCCAGACTCTTGATTACGGTGATGCGCGTACCCAAAACATCTGCAACAGCCTTGGAATGAACAACAGCGTCGACCTGAATCACCGAATCCCAGTACGGCGAAACCGCAGCAAACGAATTGGTTCCGAAAAGCAGAATACAAAGCACGACCATTTTTTTCATATTTCCCCCCTTGGATCGAAGTCATATTCGAGAATAACCGTCAGGGCAAATTCGGAATGGCGCCTTAGGGGATGAATTCAAGTGACGGGTAACCCCAGCGGCGGGCGCCCCAGGCATGACACAGGAAAGAAACGACCTTAGAAAACGCACCATAACTACTTGATATTTATAGTATAAATAATCTATTAGCGGCGCGGCTTCTGGCATGTGCCTTGCTGAATCTTCGTAAGCCGTGAAATTTCGAATAATCCACATTCCTTTCCAGGCCGCCTTTGCGCTTGCACTCTTTCTTCAATCCTGGAGTCACGCGATTGCGCAGGAGCAAATCCGGCCCCTCGGATTTGCGGAAAGGTTCGCACTTCGGGTTTGGGTCGTAAGAATCGAACTCGAGACAGGGTTGCAGGGCGAAGCGCTGTTTCGCGAGGTGGATCAAAATTTTTCTCGTTTTTCGAGTACAGTTCTTCTTTCGCGTCCTTCTCGTCCGAGCGATGTGTTGCACCTGGAAGCCGCGCGCAATTTGGCGGCGCATCTGGTCGATCATGGAACACCTTCACTTGCCCCGGAACTCGAACGCGCGGAGTTCCGTGTAAATTTATACAACCGACTGCTTCCATTCCTTCGTGGGCCTGAGCCCTTGGGTGGAGATGCCGGCCGGGCGGTCGGTACCAGCGCCGCGCGATTCGCTGTGGCGGCCTCTAACGAAGGTTCGGCGGAAATCACGGCCCGCGCTTCACGCATCGGAACGTATCGCTTCGCCATCGATTGTTTCGAGACCTATCGATCCATTCTTTCACCCTTGATTCAAGCCGCCGCCGACAATGGCTTCACAAGAGATCATCTACACCCGCTTCTTGATTCCACGAAAAGCCCATCCGAATTCGTCATTCCCTTGCTCGAGACCGTTCGAGATTTTTCGCGAGTTCCGGAACAGGTGCAGGTCGTGGATGGCCTCATTCGCGAACAAAAAGAATTTGCGGAGACGATCGCGAAGGATCCCAGATACGATCACGATATCGAAGGGGCCGTAGTCCGTCTTGCAAAAAGGTTGGCCACGCTGGGTTCACGCCGAGCGTATTTCGCCGTCCGAAATCCCCAGACACCGGAGTTGGTGGCGGTTCAGAAGCTCCTTCGGTCGAAGAACGGGCAAGGATTGGCCGCCGTCAACAATCTGCCCGCGTTTCTGGAAGACGTAATTTGGCGGCTGGAA
Source organism: uncultured bacterium (assembly GCA_964397255.1). Lineage (GTDB taxonomy): Bacteria > Bdellovibrionota_G > JALEGL01 > JALEGL01 > DATDPG01 > CAYNHQ01. The sequence continues at coordinate 28,242 of CAYNHQ010000003.1, read as the reverse complement.
CGTATGGGACAGGTCGACGCGTCGTTATCCGCTTCGTTGGATATGGCGCTCAACGGTGAGATGCCGGAAGAAGCGCCGCCGAGCACACGGCCGCGAGAAAAGACCATTGCCATGGTGAATCAGGGTCTTCTGGAATCGGAGGGCCTCTACAATCTTTTCGAAAACGCTGTCCCGCGCGATCTTCTCGATGGTTCGTTGACGCAAATGACTCCTACGGCGGTTCGAGGCCTGCGAGCGATTCGGAATTCCACGGAACCGAATCTTTTGCCGAAAGCGATATCCAAAGTCCTTGATCTCTCCCCGGCGGGTGGTCTCCGTGAGGGGCTCGTCGTCTCAACGCTCGAAGCTCTGGCGCCATTCGAAGGGAAGGATCCCGATATCGCGTACTTTTGGCTCGACGAGCTTTCGCGAGCCAAAAACTTTTCCGAGATTGAGTCAATGCGCGACCAGATGAAAACGGTCGATCTTTCTCATGAGCCGGATCCCGTAACCGTACGTCGCCCTGCGACCTATCGTCCGATTTCACAGCAAGTCGCTGCGGCGCCTGCCCTCGGAAAACCGAACGGCGAAAATCGAATTCTGGTGGAAGGATCCGAAATCTATATTGCGGCCCGAAACGGTACGTTGGATCCGGACCTGAATGCCGAAAAGATCACGGGAAATATCAGGCGCGTTCGGACGGCGGACGGAAAATGGTACCCGGTGCGCAGCCTATACGGCTCGGAGCAGGGAATGGAAGTGGGGTTTCTGGAAAACACACGAGAGCTATTTCAAGCTCTATACCGCTCTGGATACAAAATCATGATTCGAGCGCCTCGAATCGGTCACGACAATGTGGAAACCGAATTGATGCGCATGATATACCAGCATTGCCAAATTCCCGAGGATTCACGATTCATTCTGTATGTGCGAACCTCCTTCCACAAAATGTCCGGCGCAGATCACGCCATTGCGCTTTCAAAGGTACTTGCTTCGAATGAATCTTTGGCTCGACTCACTCCCCATCTGATCTTGTCTGAAAATCGAGCTGTCGAAGTGGCCGATGCAGACGACGTTCAACCGGATCTTTCGCATAAGGTGAACGAGGTCTTGAATCTCTTCGGTCAAGAGGAATTGCTTAGCTGGACAAATTTTCGGTCACCCGAGGATGTTGCCCGAGACTTAATCGAGGTCTCGCCCGAGATCGGTGAATCCATTGAAACGGTGGCTCATATCCTTCGCAGAGATCACCCGAATTTGTTTAAAGCTCCGGTGGCGGGGGAACCGCAATTGCAGGTAAAACCATTTCAGGTTCTCAAAGCCTTCGCCCTCGAATGGTACAAACATGATACGCGTCAGGCGACCGTTGAATCGATCGAAGTTCTTCTCCCGGAGATTCTGCACAATGTGACCATCGCGCTTAAGCTGCGGCCGGATGCGGACGAAGCGGTATCTTCCATAGTAAATAAATTGTATGCGGAAAATCCGGTTCAGTTCCCGGAATCGTATCGGCGTTTCAGAAAAGAGGCCGCGGATGCCGGAGCGCAGGAGCAAATCAGCGATGCGGAGCTGACGCGGCGGATTCGAAGTTTTCTTTTTTCGGATCGCGGGCCGGCACCGACGATCTCGCCCGACATCCTTCGATTGCCCGGCATCGACCGGGCCCAATTGATTCGCTTGGAAGGCCCTCTCATCCAGGTTTCAACGCACCAAGTTGCCGGCTCCCTCCCCGTACGGTGCAGGAGAGGCTTCGGGGAGGTTGAAACCACGTTTTATGTGAGGCTGAACATACGCGCGTCGAATATTCTGGTTAAGGCCAATGCATGGCGGGCGGAAGATGGGAGGCCGATCGTGCTTCTGAGTTCGTTCGGGGATTGGAATCGGGCCGATCTGGAGAACGTTTTTCGAAAATTGGTGGAGCGCTATTTGGGACCCTCCGGTACGCCACGGGGGTGGAATCCAAAAGTCGACGGAATTCTGCCTCAGCATCAGGCGAGAGAGCTGTTGTTGAAGCGGCCCAGAATCGCCGTCATCGAGCTAGCGCAAGTTCGGAAGAGTTCGGATGCCGAGCCCTATCCGTATTTGGCCCGTCTGAAAAATCCGTTTTATGCGCATTCTTTCGGTTTGGAGGGAAAAATCATTTCCATCGATGAAACGGCCAAGCGCGAAGAATTATCAACCGTGCCGGAACCGCCTGCGGCGAATCCTGAACCCGCAGCTGCTCCCGCCCCCGGTCCGCGCGCGCCACAGGATTCAACTTCGCATCAAATTGCTGCGTCCGTGTTGAGAGGGAAAACCACAAAGCTCGTCGCAGGCTGGATTCTGCGGAACTGGGAAGATGTCCATCAGGCGGGTCTGGATGGAAAAATCCAGTTGAACCGATTGTCGATCGCCGAACTTTCCACCGTGATTCACCACGAACTGGGTTCCCAAGCTCCTTCCGTCCAGCAAATAGACAATTCGCTGAGCAATATTCGGGCGCAGGCGAAAAGCAACAGTACGCTCGCCGAACTTCTACCGGCCACTTTCAATGCCTTTCATTTTTCCCGGGCGAGAATCGATACCGGTGGTTCCGGCCTCATTCACCATCGCCACATTCCGGAAGGGGGGACCGACACCGGCGCATTTCCAGGCGGGTTGCAAAAGGCCTATGAGAAAACCGCCGCGTATTTTCGACTTGCGCGAATCAGCCCGCCCGTCTTCCTAGGAGCCTTGGATCTACTCCCGCCGGATATTCGAGGCTCAATGGTTTCCATCATGAAGGCCGATCCCACGTTTCAAACTCATCCCAACGGCGCCTTTCTGACGGCCCTCGGTCAGGTCGCGGATACCGACGAAGCGCTGGCTTCGGCTCAGCAGGCCGAAGAGATCCGGGCGGAAATCGAAGTCGTGGAAAAGGCGTTTGTGGATGAACTCGTCGAAGGGCTCTCGCTTCGAGCTACAGCACCCAAGATGGTGAGCGGACAGGCGAAGCTTCTCCTGGCCCTCTCCGTCATGGAGGCCGTGAAAATCATGCAGACGTCGGGCGCGACGCCTTTGCAAGCGATCACGCTGGGGTTTCAGCACGTGTTTTCAGTTCCGCATCTACAGTCGTTGGGAATCTTTTTCACAGCGGACGTCGCCACGCAAGTCGCGGGGCGCGCATCGCTTGTTGGCATTCTGAAAGTCATTCCGAAAGAGCGCCTCGGCGAGTTAAGCGATCGTCTGGCGCAAAAAACTCTCCCCCGTCTGATTTCGTTTATCGGAAAGGTGGGTCTGGGGGTGGGATTGGTGGCCCAGAACATCTATCAAAATGCCACGACCGCTCGTGATGTGGCGCGCTCCCTTGAATCGCGGAGAAATACAAATCTGGCGTATTTCGCTTCGGAAAAGACGTTTCGAAACGCCTTAACGAAAGATTCTCTCGTTCTTCCCGCTTTGTTACCCACTACGTTTACAGGAAGCGTTTTGAAAGCGCCGTTATCCGAAGCCGACCTCGCCCAATTTGATTATGTATTTCGTACGAAAACCAAGTGGCTCGCCATGGATCGCTCTCGAAGCGTTTCCTACACATTTCGATCGATTCAGTGGACCGATCTCATGGCCTCCTTCGTCATTCTTTCGGTCAGCACGGGCGTGACCCAATCCCTGTCACCGGGCGTGGGGTTACTTCTCACGAGCGGTATGGCGGGAATGTTGGAATCGCTCTATCAGGACGTTCGATATGGTGTGGAAAGTTCCGACGATTTCGAAAGATGGAAACAAAGGATGGCGCAAAAAAGAAGGGACGTTGAATTCTATTTACGCCCAGTGACGGAAATGGGTGATGACAGAGGTCTCATCACACCTGCCGGAATGTCGGATGAAATGAAACGAGCGTTGGAGGAGGAGGAATTATTTTTCGCGCAAATGGAAAGTGAGCTGACGATTCGAGTCCAACTCGCCCAGGCCGCTCTGGCTCAGCTCTTAAACGGTGTACATGAACGGTTACGAGACTACTTCTATGTCACGAAGGCAAGCGATGCCGATGCGCAGGCGTACATCATGAAAAAGTATTTTCCTGAAACGCCCGCTCGCGAAGCCCGATTTTCATATTCCGCAAGAGATCACGAGGCGGAGCGAAGCGTTCGGGAAATTCGGGCCACGCGTCCGGAGGTCTGGCTGGGGGAGCTTCATCAACTGCTGGTCCTTTCCGGCGGAGGAGACGATGAAATCGCGAATTCAGCGACGTATCGTTCGAGCCTTGGCGGTCTCCTCGTATCAGGAAGGAAGTTACTTTGGAATGCGGAGGCGGCCCGCGATTTGCGTATGCGAATGCGTACATGGACGTCAGGCCCGGGTTCGATGGCGAGGGTATTCACGCATCTATTGGATGACGATGCCCGGCTTCGGCTCGTATCTCACGAACAGAGTGGCGCGGTGACGGCGCGAATGCCCATTCAAATGATTCTGCAAGACCGGCTGAATCTGCGCCGCTCCCTGGAAGCGCAGGTAATCTTATTTCATCAGGCCCTCCAACCGTATGTCAGCGAGTCCCGTGAGCAATTTATAAAGACCATGATGGATTCGGAACAGGAACTCGAAGCGCACTAATTTCTCACATGCGTAATCAAAATTCAGAATGTCGCTCCATAGCGGATGAAATGAAAACGTATCCGAGGAAAGCGGAGACGACTCGGATGTTCGCGCGATTCTTGAGTCTTGCCCTCCTCTTTGCGATGAGCTCGGTCTTCGCTGCGCACGATGACCGTAGGGAGCTATCGGCCTGGCTCGAATCACAAAAAGGCAAAGTGCTCATGCAAGGCCCGGCGCTCAAACTTCGCCCCGGCGTTCCGCTCGCGAATCTTCGCAAATTCGACCGGACGCTGGCCGATGAGTTACTCGTTTTCGAACGTGCTCATGAGTCCGAGCGAAATTACGTCGCTTTAGAGCTGGTCGACATGTTCGATTTTCTCTCCTCGATTCGCGCACGCCAAGCGATGGGGCTTACGTTTTTGGATACGGCCCTCCTTGGAAATCGCTCGAAAGCAGCCGTTCAGCGGGACGAGGCCGAAGCGTTTGAGCGAAGAGCCGTTGTCACGGAGGCGGTACGGAAAAAGCTCCACTCGGAGGTCGACCGCGTGGTGCTCGCTCTCGCCATGCTCAAAGGCGATCCCAAGCGAGGCTTTCCCTCTTCCTGGGTCGACGAATACGAATGGTCGGGCCTTCTTAAGAGTGCATTCCAGTACGGGCAGCTCAAAGGCGCGATGGCACAATTGGGAGCCGAAGCGAATCTCATGATGACTCCGGGATGGGGAGATTTGGAACGGGTCACCCGCTCCCCGGGAGTATCAACTCTTTGGACGGCGATTTTTAAAGATCTTCGCAAACAATCGACCGATGAAACCTCACGCGACGACGCTCGAAAAGTAGCGCGAAAGATTCTGGGCCCCGAGCTCAATGCGGCCATGTCGAAACAGCGAGATTCGCAACCCGAGGCGTGGGACGACCCCCGTTGGAAAAAAGCATGCGAGAAAGCAGTGGCTTACCGAAAAGATCTCGACGGAATGCGCCCAGAGATTCGAAACCAAATCGAAGAGGAATTTCAAGAAAAACGGACGACATCGGAGGGGAGATGGAATCTCTATCAGCGAATCGAAGTAGCGAAAAACGACGACGCGCCTCAGCCCTTCCATTGCCATGACGTCTGGTCGAATCATCTCTTTGAAGAAACGCACCCCAAAGCTGAAAATCCGAAGCATACCAGCCCCCCCGCCATCACGCCGGACGTTATTACGAGCCGGCTGACGCCTGAAATTCTCGGGCGTTTGGTCGACGAAGCGATCGATCAGGCAGAGGAAAATCTACTTGTCTCGCTTCTTCTCCGGATTCGGGAGGTGGATTCATTCCGCTTCATCGATCGCGATTCGCTCAAAGGAAGCGAGCCGTTCCAGGCCGCCGATGTGAAAGAAACCTACGACGATGTCCTGAAGATGGACAATCCTCTCCGAAAATATCAACTCACCGACGCGCAAGAGAATTGGTTTTGGGAAAAAACGTTGGAGGCGACGCTGATTATCGCCCCGGCGGGTCTTGCAGGTCGACTCGCTTCACGTCTGGTTCTTGAATCGGTAGCGGAATATTACGGCGAACAGGTCGCTAAGAAACTGGCGGTTCGTCTGTTGGTGAGCCTATTTGTCAACGGTCCGGTCTTTGGAACGGCGATAACGTCGCTGGAAACGCCGATCACCGGATGGGAAGCATGGCGATGGCCGAATTATTGGCGAAGTGTGGTTTCCGGTTCAGTCCTCTTTGGCGCATTGGAAATCGGTCAAGAGGTCGCGAACTTTACATGGTTCGGGACGCGCGCGCCCTTTCTCGGGACGTCGGCGGAAGCGCTTTCACGGGCTGAACGAACCGCATTGATTCAAGGAAGACTTCCGATGGCGCTGCGAGGGTCGAAATTCATTTATGACTTTCTGACCGAAGGAGGTTCGTTCGCGTTTTTCGGTCACCTCGAGGCCTCATTATCGGGGCATGTGACCGAATCGCTGCATTGGTACGAAGAGTGGGGTGAAGCGCTTCTCACGATCGCGCAGCTTCAATTAGGGGGCCTAACCACGAAACCACTCGACGGTATCGAGCTTTCGAAACCGGCTTTCGTTCAAAGAAAGACTCCTGCCAAAGAACTACGCGCACCTTCCCAACCCATACGGTTTAGCAAGAATCAAGTCGCGCTTATCAAAGGAGCCACAGGTCAGAAGGAAAAGAGTGCGCCCGAAACTCCGGCAACAACGATTCCGGCTTGGATGATTCATGAGCTGCAAAAGAAGTCGAGTGAATCAGGTGGCCAACAGTTGGCGGCAACTCACGAATCGGAATCGCGTCTGTCGGAAAGCAAGAACGATGGGGTGCGTCCATCCGAAGAAAAACAAATGGCGGAATCCGGATCGGCGGGCAAACGGTTGGGCACGTCAAATGACGCCAAAGAATTAGCGCGAAAGGACATCGCACAATTTTTTCGAGAGCGCGACCGTTTCAAATTAGGACTCCCCGACATCGTAGAGGTTGCGCTCGTCATGGGTCAGTGGCAGGTCGAGACGGCCATAGCTAATCTTCCTGACTCAAGACTTAGCGCTGTCGAAAAAGTTACATTTCAGGGAGTGATCGTCGCTTATCACACCGACCCTACTAGTGGCCAAGAGAGACATCGCCAATTTATTCACGATCTAAAACAGCTTCCTTTTTCCGATTCCCAGATGAGGCATTACCTATTGGAAACTTTTATTGATGAAGACAAGGTAGCACCATTGGCTCGAGTTCATCCCCATCCATTTCTAGCACTGCACCGAACTATTGGGTTGGCATTACCAGAGCTAATTCAATCTTCAAAAGACCGATTCTTGGTAGCGAAAGGTCTCGTAAAGATCGATCCGGAAATTCTCTTGCAGGCGGATTTAGGACTTACAAAATCAGAAGTTCAAAAAGTCCTGCTGAGTATGGAGGAGGGCGCGGCCGTGTTCGTCCTATATCTGGCTGAGAATCGAGCTGCTTTTACAGGGAAGGAACTTCATCGATTCTTAAACAGGGCGTTTGACTCTGGTTCGGGTGGCGTGATCGCGGCTCATTTACATGAATGGAAAATTTTGACTCGAGATCAAAAATTTCAGATTGTGATGCAGCTGAATCGATGGGAAGTTAGCAGCGTCGAGCTTCCTGAACTCGGCCTGACTCCTGGGCAAAATTACAAGTTCGCTGTGCGTAGATTCGCGTTCCGCCCTGATTCGATACCAAACTGGTTAAATACGCTTTTCTCGTCCGAGGAACGTGAGCGCCTTGCGGCCGATGTAGTGAGTTCACTCGATTTTGAGTTTCCGGGTCGTTTGAGAAGTCTACATATCTATTTCTATGTTAACCATGTTGACACGGGAGAAATCGCGGCACACGCCATTGCAAATGACCCCGAAGCTGCAATCCTAGCTCTCAGTCGGGATCATGAACTTACTCTAGCTCCTGACATTGAAACGCTTGAGGCACAACTGAAGGGAATGATCGGCAATTTCGATATTCCCAGTTACGTACCTACACTTGCTCCGATCTTGTGGGATCGCGTTAGAGATCGGGAAATTGGTCTTCGTCTCCTCGCTGAAGGTGCGGCATCTACAATACATAGCTATAGAATTATCCGAAATCCTCCGCGCGATTCAACAGCGCTATTTAGCCTGGCGATTGGAATTCCTGATCCGTCGCTGCGATCCGCCGATATTCCAAAACGGATGATCGCGGAAATATTCTCTTATGGCCTGGATCTGCAAGCCCATCTTCGTGGGAACCCCGCGTTCGCTGACGTGACGTTTGATCCAATCGTATTTGCAAGGTCTCACATTTCCAAGTTCCGCGATTTTCTAGAAGCTTTACGGGCGTTGAAATCTCTTCGAGGGAACGATCCGGCCGCGTGGGATTCCATCAGGTCCGAATTGCAATTGTTAAATATACATATCGGTCCCGAAAAACTTCGTGAGCTCATCGATCGCACGAGGGATCTGGTGAAATCTGATTTGGAGCGGTTGTTTCGAAGAGAAAAGATCGCCTTCAAGTATGAAAAGTTCCTGGAACTCAGGAAAAAATGGGGAGACATCGAGCCCATTTTGACGCTCATCGCGCGATTTCAGGGCCGTCCGGCCTGGAGGAGGGAGATCGTGGAATTAGCTCGTGTATTCAAAGCTACGTTGGGAAATAAGTTCGAAGATTACAAATTTTCGGGTGATCCCGAACGTCCTGAGGATCAAGAGAGTGCGGCAAAGCAATTGGCAGTGTTGAAAACGAAAAGACAGCGTGATGGATGGATGCGCCCGCGGGCGAAGATTTCAGTTCATCGCGCTGTGGCCTCATCATCTTCAAACGTTAGCGATACCTTCGTCGCGGATCTTCGAGAATCGTTATCTGTAGGTCTGTTAAAACATGTCGGATACCAGTTAGCTCCTAGTCTTCCGAGCGAATTGATCCGTTTGGTCACCGACGCGAGACAAGATCCGAAAGCGACCCTATCTGAGTTGCGAACCCAACTTCATGGAATTCAAGGGCCCAATTTCCAGCTCACGCTCTTTCGACTGTTAGCGGGAGAAATGAATTATTTGGAGCCGTCAGAAATCAAGAGCGTTGGAAAATTTCTGTCATTTCTCCTGCGTCGCGATCCAGGGCTTTTCCCTGCTCTCAGTCGTGAGCAGATCGGACATGACCTTCTCAAACTCAATCAAGCGATTGGTCGATGGGAAGATCAGGGAAAGCAGGAGGAGGCGCTGGTACTTTCCGTGATCAGTCATGACCCCAAGTTTCTCCTGACAATCGGGAATTTGGTGGATACCTCCTCGTGTCAGGATTATCGGCGCGGCTCGTATATTCAAACGCTTCTTGGATATGTCATCGATGCAAATACTCAAGGGATGGCAAGTTTCGCGCTCTCTTCGAATGAATTCAATTCTCTTTCAGATTACAACGCCGTGAAACTGGCGGTTGAAGAAGGCGCTTTTTTGAAGGTGACTTTCGATGGAAATTTAAGAACGGCTCGTTTCACACTTGCGAATGAGAAAACGATAGAAACGAAAGCTTTAGGACATGCTTACCTTCGAAACATCATCAAGCTAGGGCAGACAAAAGATAATGAACCCGCTGTATTTCTGGAGCCCGACTATTGGCAAACACATGCCTTTCTAGAACAAATGCGCCTTCAGCATCGGGAGCTCTTGGCAGATGTTGCCACCGACACGAACGCGCAAACCGTCGGCAATTTTCTCGTCGTCGGACCCCGGAATGACGGAGGTTCGTATTCGGACCTTCGTAAGGGCGTCGTAAAAAAAGATTATGAAGTAACGATCGGAGTCACCCCCTAGACGACGTTGTGCATGTTCACCAGTCTTAGGTATGCGCTATTTGCCTATCGGCCATGACCTTTCTTCGACAGACATATTAAACAGGGTAAGGGTGCGGTGAAGGTGGCTCGGCTCCTTTTTCGCCCGCCCCGCAAAAGGAGCCTCGTCATCTTGAGGGGTCTGGGACGGGAATCCAAACGGGCCGAAGGCACGCATGTTCATTTTTCGTGTCAGCGCGCTTTTTGCGCTGGCGCGAAAAATGAGAAGGCGCATGCAAAGCGAGGTAGTAGAAAATTGCAAAGCCTGCGCGCGAATTCAAAAAGCATGACAGACCGACCGAAGGAAGGAATGGCGCTCCTTAGCGGATGAAATCAGAACCTACTTTGAAGCGCAATTGAAGAAGATTTGAAGCCGCAACGTCCGCGCCAGCAAAAGGCGCTGTCACGTCCGTTGCAGTTCGCACTGCTCGTTCGAAACTCATCGCCCACATCTCTCGCTTTGCCGTTGACTTGCAACCGCCCTGCCTTCGCTTCACTCACGCGCGGCGGTTGCACCTGCGAGCCTTTGGCTCGTTTGGTTTCCGTCTCAGACCCGACCAGGCGTCTCGGGGTCTATTTTTTCCGGGGCTTGATGTGCCCGGCGGGAGCTGTTAGAAGGCATGCCGCAATGTGGCAAATTAACGAAATCAAGAATGAGCTTTTTTGTCCCAAAATCGCGACAAGCATGCTTCAACTTAAGGATCACAACCATATCCTGGGTAGGAGTTTGTGCCATATATTCAAATGGTTATGTCTTTACTCTAGGGGGTCTAAGTCATGCATTCTCGTAACGCCTTAATGGCTCGATTTCGGACTTTTATCAGTCTAATTTCCATGATTTCTCTGGGCTCCCAGGCGTGGGCTAGTCAGGGATCTGTGGCGCTGAAAGCCGTTCCCGAGGTGAGTGTTCCTGCATCGCCCACAAAGACACTTTCTTCTGCGGGCGAAAACGTTGTCGATGCAGCAAGCAAGTTTCGCCAAAGACAGATCCTAAATGAAGCGGTCGAAGAGTTGGCAAAAAGATTGCGGCAAGAAACAACAAAACAAATAACTGAAGAGGCGATTAGAGACCTCGCGGAAAAAGAAGCCGTTAAGGTGGGAGCAAAGAGTGCTGCCAAAATTGGCTTAGCTGAATGGCTTTTTGCGCCGCTAGCGGTAGTTCTCGAAACATTGCCACTAAAAAGCAGTGCCCCGGCATCCTCACTGGGCCTGGAAGTACTAGCAGGCCTCGCTACGAAGCGAGCCTATGACGATCTGAAAATTACACTTCCGATTTATGCGGATGCTCTCCTTTATGGAATCACACCCGACAATCCCGCATTTGAACCAGAGCATCGTCTGATTGTGGCGGAGAAAAAAAATTGTTCAGAAAGAAATTGGCTGGAACGTCACTTCAGTTATTGGAATAAACGCTGCGCCTGGTGCCAAGTAGATCATCTAGCATTTCATGAACAGGTGAGACGATTCACTGAAACTCTTCCGATGTTGCGCCCTGAGGAGTTACCAGCATTTGCACTGTTACCCGATTGGCGATGGAGCAAGGGAACTGAGGAAGAGCGCGCCCAGGAGCTTGAGCGTTTTTCTTTTTTGACGCCAGCGCGTTGGAAACAAGTGGACGAGTGGAGAAAATGGTTAGAGCAAGTCCAGAGCTCTGGCTTGCAAAAAGCTAAACCTCAAACCCGAAACAAGATTCAGACAGGTATCATTCTTACTGGTTATGAAACGCGCGAAGAGAGTGAGAACAAAATTCGCGATTTCGTTGCCTCGCATACTTCATCTTCGCGAGCACCAAATACAGTCACCAAAGTGCCTCAAGCATGGAACTCCATCAACGAGAATGGATCTTCGGGCGAAGGAACGTCGGGCGAAGGACAGCCGGACAAGGATGACGAGCGCGATAAAGCACCGGACAAAGTTCGACTTCCGTTTTTTGGCAGAGACGCCGCTAAAAAACAGTTTCTTGCTGATGTTGATGCCAGGATGCGAGGCGAGGGATGGAAAAGACTGAGCGAAGTTGGCCTCGTTATACCTCGCCCCGGTATGAATTTGGCCGTCGTGCATGCTGAAGGAAGAACACTTCGCCTTTCGCGGGGAAGACTTACAAACGACATATCTGGTCACGGCGACATCGTGATGCAAATTGGCGATGAAGCTGTGCCGGGGGAGACGCTTGTGCCGGCCTCCGATGGATACCCTATGATCTACATTAGCCCCCAAGACGCAGAGGCCCTTGCGGAAAAAAGAAAAACATTGGGCGAACCGCTAAGGCAGGCAAATGCTGACGAAATCCAAGCGATCGCTGACGAGATGAAGGTGAAGTCTCTTATGATTCATCCCGAAATCGGCGCTCTTGGTTTTTCTCCTGAGATTGCAGCAAAAATATTTCTGGTGACTGATATAGGTGGCACTTTGGACAAGGGCTTGGAGTTCAGGCCGAAACCAGCGGAAGAGGCCGAGTTACTGTTGGAACGGTTGGCCCGACTGCGGGCTCTATTTCACCTGAATGTCTTAATGTTCTCGGGCGGAAAATCTCCGTTCGCTTATCCGAAGGTAGATCAGATTTCTCGGGTTCTATTTCCGGATAGAGACCAATGGCTCGCATTTATGAGCAAATATAAGACGAGTGCAAGCGACGCAAAGATGAGCCCGGAGGAAAAACTGGAACAGTTCGCTCGTATGGCAGTCCAGCACGGTGCAAAAGAGCTTGTGATTGCTGATGATGAATTTGAATATCAGCTTGAGCCACTGAGAGAAGCTTTACTCTCGAATAAGGAGCTTCGAAAAATTCTCCTCAAGTCGGGACTAAGCAGAGTTACGCTCATCCTGTTCAAAAGCTCCGTTTTTCTATCAAATCAAGAAGGGCTCCCGCCAGGCGCAGAAGAAATGATGCTCAACAGAGATAGAGGACCCTGGCAGTATGAGTGGTGGCTGCAGACAGTTGTTACGAGCAACGATCCTCTTCCAGGTGTCGCGCGAATTCCACTTGGGGATGGTTTGCCGGAAGAGGCGCCAGGATTCTACGATCGCCTTTCGGACTTCAAACGCTAAGGACGTAACGGAGTTCTTGTCGTCGCGATTTCTAGTATTTCATTTGATTTGAGTGTCGTCTCGGGCTCATTTTGTCCCCGGGCCCCCAAATGAGCCCGAGACGCCTGGTCGGGTCTGAGACGGAAACCAAACGAGCCAAAGGCTCGCAGGTGCAACCGCCGCGCGTGAGTGAAGCGAAGGCAGGGCGGTTGCAAGTCAACGGCAAAGCGAGAGATGTGGGCGATGAGTTTCGAACGAGCAGTGCGAACTGCAACGGACGTGACAGCGCCTTTTGCTGGCGCGGACGTTGCGGCTTCAAATCTTCTTCAATTGCGCTTCAAAGTAGGTTCTGATTTCATCCGCTAAGGAGCGCCATTCTGAATTTTTGTCGCGCGAGGCCAACAGGGACCACGGTAAGCTGTAGGAAAAATTCAATTTTCGATCTTGAATGGTCGGGTTCAATCCTATTTTCCAGAAAAAATCGTTTTGGGTTTCTGGATCGTGTCGCGCCGGGCTCAAACCCGCTTGGTGGGCCGCTTCCAGAAAGACCATTTTAGATTTGTCTGTCGACTTGCGGTCGTACATATTCTTCGCTCATGAATTCTCGATACTTTCTTTACGCCCGCAAGTCCACAGACACGGAAGACAAACAAGTCCTCTCAATCGAAGCTCAACTCTATGAGCTTCGCCTCTTTGCCGAACGAGAGCGGTTAACGATTGCTCGCGAATTTATCGAAGCGCGAACAGCGAAAGCCCCGGGCCGGCCTATTTTCGGTGACGTCATGAAACGAATTGAACGTGGAGAAGCTGCGGGCATACTTGCGTGGCACCCAGATCGCTTGGCTCGAAACTCCGTAGATGGCGGTCAAATTGTTTATCTTCTCGATACCGGCCGGCTCCGGTCGTTAAAATTTCCAACGTTTTGGTTTGAAAACTCGCCTCAGGGGCTTTTCATGCTCAACATTTCGTTCGCGCAGAGCAAACATTTTAGCGACAACCTTTCCGTCAATGTAAAGCGCGGGATGCGTCAGAAACTTCGAAAGGGAGATTGGCCCCACCGCGCACCTCTCGGATATTTAAATGACAAGAACAGCGGAAAGGTTGTCACGGATCCAGACAAGGCCGCTCTCGTTCGGCGGATGTTCGAAGAATTTGCCTCCGGCAAACACACGATCAAATCGCTGAGAGTTGCCGCAAGATCGTGGGGGCTCGTAGGAAGGGAAGGCCGGCCTCTTGCCCTCTCGAAAGTTCATGAGATTTTACGGGAGACATTTCACTACGGGCTTATGCATTGGGCCGGCGAAACGTATGAGGGGCGCCACGAAGCCATCATCAGCAAGGAGCTCTTTGATCGTGTGCAAAAAATTCTTCGAAGATCGGCGAAGCCCATGCAAACGAGGCACAGCTTCCCATTCCTTGGCCTGGCCAAGTGTGGCACCTGCGGTTGTTCGATCACCGCTCAGCTTCAAAAGGGTCACACCTATTACGCCTGCACAAAGAAGCGCGAGAAGTGTGGCGAGCGATACCTTCGGGGTGAAGAGCTTTCGAAGCAAATTGACTCTGCGATCCAATCCGTTGCTCTCCCAACCGCAACATACGAAAAAATCATGAACCATTGGGCCAAGGAACGGGAAGACTCAAGCCACCAAATGGCTGACCTACAAAAGAATGCCGCCGACGAGCTTGCAGGCATTCGCGGCAAGCTCGATCGGCTCCTTGACGCCCACTTAAACGGGGTGGTGGATAACTCGGAGTACCTCGGTAAAAAGGAGTCATTGCTTAACCGGAAGCTCGAAATTGAGGGCAAAATGGCTCAGTGGGAGCGGTCAGCCATTTCGTGGCTTGAACCGGCCAAGGAGTTTCTCGAAGCGGCCCACCAAGCGGGTTTGAGCCCGGCGCGACACGATCCAGAAATCCAAAACGATTTTTTCCGAAAAATAGGATTGAACCCGACCATCCAAGATCGAAAATTGAATTTTTCCTACAGCTTACCGTGGTCCCTGTTGGCCTCGCGCGACAAAAATTCAGAATGGCGCGCCATGACGGATTCGAACCGCCGACCCTCAGGTTCGAAGCCTGATGCTCTATCCAGCTGAGCTAATGGCGCGGACGGCGGAATCTAGACGATTTTGGTTTCCTCGTCACGCCCGAACGGTGGGTTCCTGCATCAGCTTTCGCCGAAGTGCAATGATATCAAGAGAGATCGCAGCCTTTGAAAGCGACTCCATAATCACCCTTCCAGCCTCCGGTCGGGGAGGGCCCAAGTCCTTATCGGGCACGCCCACGATCAATGCAACGACCTTTCCTTGAAAGGAGAGTGGATAAATTCCTACGGACTTTGAAGCCTCAATCCCAAGGGGGCCGAAGAGCTTTTGGTCGTCGGATGAAACACCCAATCGGCCCGCGTAAGATTCATTTCGATCGATAATTTGGCGCAGAATCGTCGGCGAATCGGAAGGCGCGTGAATCTCCGTAAACTGCTTCGTGTGAATCGGGAAGCCGCGAACAAGAAGGCCGCCGATTTCATTTTTTCGTATGGTGTAAATTGCCAGCCGAGGGAAAAAACCGGCGAGAAAATCAGAAAGAGAAATAAACACATCCTCGACTTTTGTAACCGTAAGAAGGCGTGCACAGTAATCATGAAAACTGTCGCTTCCTTCAGGCTTCTTTGTATCGTGTCGGGTGGAAACCAATACATCTTCCACCGCGATACTGTCTTTCACAGAGATGTAGCGCATTTCCCGTGGAATTTTGTAGTAGCGCTCCAGTGCGGCCACCACCCATATTTCCGGCGCGACGACTTTTTGGATTCCTTTCCCGGTTTTAAATCCCAGCTCGTCGACGGCGGCGAAGTTTCCCGGGTCGCTGATGGCGACATGAATGCGCTGGTCGAGTTTAATGGGGACCATTTTATTTTTTTCAGCGAATGTCGCCAAAACAAGGTCGATCACATTCTTTGGAATATTTTCAAAATCGGCTGGCGAGGCTGCGGGGATTCCCAATTGTTTGGCGAGAAATGTGGCGAGGTCGATGTCGGAAATAAACCCAAGCTCTACGAGATTGGTCCCCAATTTCCCGCCGTACATTCTCTGAGCCTGAAGAGCGCGATTGATCTGCTCTTCTGTGCAGAGTTTATGTTCCACAAGTAATTTTCCGATTTTTAGAGCCATGAATTCGGCTTTGATCCTTTCGTGTATCGAATATCGTGTATCGGGAAATTTGCTGCCGCAAATTTTGGGGTGGATGACGGGATTCGAACCCGCGACCCCCAGGGCCACAACCTGATGCTCTAACCAACTGAGCTACATCCACCACTGTTGATTGCGCGCGGTTTATAGCATTGATTTAAGGCTTGGGGAAATGCGAGCAGCAGAGAAAAAAGGAATGCCGATATTTAGGCTGCCCGATTTCTTAAAAATAGCTCGATTGCTTGGCGAATAATGCGCTGATAATTGGTCCCTTGTTTTAAAGCCGACATTTTGACAGCTTTCAAAAGCCCATCCGAAAGTCTGAGCGTGACACTTTTGTTCTTGGGAGCAAATTCAAACGTAGCTAATCGAAAATTTTCTTGATTCAAATATTCAGATAAATCACGTTTCAATAGATTCTTAGCTGCTCTATCACTCTTTATTTTGAGCAAAGTTTTCTTCATATCGTTTTATCTCCCTTTTGTTCATGTATCGTGCACTAATCGGGCGGATGAGCCGTTTTCCACTTCGGAATCGAAATGTAAATGCCACGATCACGTGTTTCTCATTTGCAAGGGTCGCGATTGCCAGGAAACGTTCCTCCGATTTCGAATGTTTGGGATCAGGAGCTACCCAAACCGCCTTCTGAAAAAGTGATTCAATTGCCTCTCGTGCGATGCCGTGTTTTGCTTCGCTCTTAAAAGCATTCCCTGCATTCCAATCAAACCCTTCGACTTCCACTATTTATACTACCCCCATTGAATAGCATTTGTACATACATTTGTATTTCCAACGGTAAAAACTTTAATAAAACAGTAATATTGTCGATAGCTTATAAAATTTGGCGCGCCTGGCAGGAGTCGAACCTGCGACCTACGGCTTAGAAGGCCGTTGCTCTATCCAGCTGAGCTACAGGCGCTTGGGGTAATGTTATCAGAATTCGGAATTCAGTATTCGGAATACGGTATTCAAAAGGTCTCAAGCAGAGGGGGGAGCTGGAGGAAATCGCCGATCACGTTTCTTTTGGCTGCGGCGGCCACCTTTTCTGTCTTGGGGCGATAGGCGATTGGAAAGCCAACCGCCTGCAGGACTTCGACGTCGTTGGGCGAATCGCCAATAAAGCAGATTTGTTTCAGAGGAATTTTCAGCTGGTCCGCTTTCGCTTTGACGACATCCAGCTTTCGATTAAATGGCACACGGATTTCGTATGAGCCATCAAACTTTCCCTGATGAACTCCCAAGTGATTGGAAATTTCAAAATCGAGATTCAATTTCTTTCGAATTTCATCCGATACGACGGAAATACCACTTGAAACAATTCCCATCGGGTAGTGGCCGCGAAGAGTTCGGACCGATTCAGGAAATCCTCGACTATAGGGAGGTGTTCCAGCGCTCGGAAAAAGAATATCCTGAATTTCTTGAAACGTTCTACCTCGAATCCGCTCTGCGCAGGTTTTCCATATGTCTTCATAGGAGATCTCTTTGGCGAGATATCGATCCACCCACTCCTCCATTTCAGCAAAAATTCCGAACGCCCAGCCCAGCGCGGCCCAAGTTGAAAAACCATTAGGCAGATCGTATTGAAGAATCGTTCCGTCCATGTCGAAAAAGATCGCGCCGATTTTGGGATTTCGACGATGGTTGTGGTCGAAGAGCCGGCGAAGGAAGCCACCGCTTTGGCGGAGGCGCTTTTCCGCTTCAGCGAAATCCACACCGAAAATTCCCATCACCAAAGCTGTTTTCACGTGAAATTCGGCGCTTCGGAGAAGAGTTCGGGCTTTTTTCTCCGGAAATTGTGTGACGTTTTGTATGATACGAATTCCTCGGGCGATTAATTTTCGATTTGAGCAGGAAAGATCGACCATCAAATTTCCATACGTTCGTCCCGTCCGAATCATGGCGCCGGTAGAGATCATATTGAGGATCATCTTTGTGGCTGTTCCGGCCTTCATCCGCGTGGAGCCGGTCAAGATTTCGGGACCTGTAACAGCCGTGATCACTAGGTCCGCAAAATCAACTTTTTCTGGCAAAGGATTGCAGGTGACCAAAATCGCCTTGGCTCCGACCCGTCGCGCCTCGGCCAACACCCCTCGAACATAGGGGGTTGTCGAAGCGGCGGAAATTCCAATCACCACATCGCGATCCGTTGGCAAGCGGGAAGCCAGATCTTTAACTCCCGCATCGATATCATCCTCCGCGCCCTCCACGGATCGCGTCAACGCCTTTGTACCGCCGGCCACAAGCGCCTGAATCAAATCAGGACGCACACCGAACGTTGGCGGAGCTTCAGATGCATCGAGTTGGCCTAGGCGTCCGCTCGTTCCCGCACCGGCATAAATGAGCCTTCCCCCTTTTTGGAAAGCCTGAGCGGCCCAGTCGATGGCCGCGGCGATCGAGGCTTTCGCTTCAAAAACCGCTTTCGCCGCTCGAGCGTCTTCACGATTAATAATCTCAACGATTTCGAGACTCGATTTGGTGTCGATGTCTTCCGAAAGGGGATTATGTTCCTCTGTCGGGGGAAGGGGGTCTGGAGAGGTTCCGAGTTCTTTCACGGGAGTACTTTACCAGGATTGAGAAGTCCGTCCGGGTCAAAGGCCTTTTTTAGCCGCCGCATCAGATCCAATTCCGGTTTTGAAAAAGCCATCGGCATATAGTCTTTTTTCAGAAACCCGATTCCATGCTCGCCCGAAAGGGTTCCTTCCAATCGAAGGGTCTCTTCGAAAAATTCTTGAAGAGCCGCCTCTGACTTTTTCTTCCAAGCGGATTCTGACAGGTTGCCTCGGCGGAAATAGGTGTGAAGATTTCCATCTCCTGCATGGCCGTAGGAGATGACATCCATTCCATTTCTTTTCGCCACGCGGTCTGCGGCCTCGATCAGAGCGGGAACATTTCGTCTAGGAACCACACTGTCGGCTTCAATGAAGTCTCCTGAGTTGGCGATCGAATCCCGGGCCAATTTTCGAACACCCCAAATTTCATCGCGCTGTGAAGAAGTGGTCGCCACCAGAATGTCTTTAGCACCGGATTGCCGAAGAATTCGATCCAGAATTTCTCCATCGGATTCGATCGAAGCTCCATTTCGGCCGTCGAGTTCAACGAGCAATGAAGCGGCCATATCCGGAAAGGGAAAGCGGAGATTGGGATGTCGGCTCAAGACGCAGTCCACGACCCCTTTTGGAATCAACTCTAATGTAGGGGGTACGATTTGACCTGAAAGAATGGCGACGACTGCACGGGAAACCTCCGCAAGCAATGAAAAAGAGGCGAGAAGAGTCAATCGCTCTTTTGGAAACGGAATCAATCGAAGAATAATTTGGGTCACAATGCCGAGCGTTCCCTCCGAGCCGACAATTAATTGGGTAAGATTATAGCCGGTCGAGGTTTTAAGATACCTACCTCCTGTTCGGATTACTTCGCCACTCGCCAGAACAACCTCGAGGCCGATCACGTATTCTCGGGTCGCCCCGTATTTCACTGCGCAGAGCCCGCCCGCGTTTGTGGCGATGTTTCCCCCAATCGTGCAGAAGTCGACGCTCGCGGGAATCGGCGGATAGAAGAGTCCCTTTTCTTCCGCGGCACGGCGGATCTCTCCCGTAATGACACCGGGTTCCACGACGGCAATGGAATCATCCGCTCGAATTTCCAAAATTCGATTCATCCGTTCAAAGGAAACGACCAGCGCATTTTCCATCGGCACCACGGCTCCACTCAGGCCCGAGCCGGCACCCCGTGCAATCATCGGCATTTTCTTTTTCGAAGCGAACTTCGTTATTCGAACTACTTCCTCGGTAGATCGGGGAAAAAGAACAGCCAGGGGGGTCCCGCCTTGGAGGGCTTCGTCGTGCGCATACGGAGCCATTTTTTCAACCTCCGTCCAGCATTCGATGGGTGTAAGTTCTTTGAAGTTGCGCATCGGGGCCGATCCGATATGTAACAGTACATGAAAATAAAACGAATCGCCGTTCTTCTTCTCTTGGGTCTATGCCTTTTCAGTTTTACGGCGGAGGCAAAAGGGGGGAAGAGAGAAGCTGAAGCTCAGTCTTTTCTTCGAATGTACAACGAGCTTTTTCAGCCGATGTACGTCGTTCAGACGGAAGCCACCTGGGGAGCCTCGACCGATGTCACGGACATGCATGTGGGGGAGCGAATTGGCGCCGATAAGGTGGGAGCCACGTTTGCAGGAAATCGTTGGGTGATTGAACAGGTTCGGTCTTATCTGCGTGATCGTAAAAAACTGTCTGCATTAACGATTCGTCAACTCAACGCCATTCTTCAGAGCGCGGCGAACTATCCGGGAACACTTCCTGCTGTTGTCGCAGAACGAGTCGAAGCGGAAGCCAAGCAATCTGCGATCGTTGATGGATTCGATTTCTGTCTGGATCGAAAGGGAGACAAATGCGGAAAAAAAATTACTCCCAATGAAATTGAGAAAGTTCTTCAAGGGAGCAATAGCTTGGATGACAGGCTTCGGTATTGGAACGCTTCGAAAGATATCGGCGTACCTCTCAAACCCGGGTTGGTGAAATTGAGGGACCTTCGGAATCGTTTGGCAAGGGAAATGGGTTACTCATCGTTTTTTGCATTGCAGGTCGATGATTACGACATGAAAATCGGTGAGATGCGGGCACTGCTGCAACTCGCTTTGCAAGAGACCCGTCCGCTATACCAATCTCTTCATTGCTGGGCGAAGCGAAAGCTAGCCGATCGTTACAAACAATCAGTCCCCAAACGAATTCCGGCCCACTGGCTAGGAA
This sequence comes from uncultured bacterium, assembly GCA_964397255.1. Classification (GTDB taxonomy): domain Bacteria; phylum Bdellovibrionota_G; class JALEGL01; order JALEGL01; family DATDPG01; genus CAYNHQ01. The sequence goes on along the minus strand of CAYNHQ010000003.1, from coordinate 7,429 downwards.
ACCGATGGGGCCAGGAATGGCCGGGACTCGCGGAGGGGGTAGAAATGGATGATCTGCTGAAAGGGAAAAGTGCCGAATGGATCGTAAAAACTGCGGAAAATTTTTACATATCCCTGGGGATGCCTCCGTTGCCCGAATCCTTTTGGAAAAAATCGGATCTCTATGCCCTCCCTGCGGACGCGAAGCGGAAGAAAAATACGCATGCTTCCGCATGGCACATGGATTTAGAACATGATGTTCGATCCCTTATGAGCGTGGAGCCAAACTGGTACTGGTTTGGAACGGCTCATCATGAGCTGGGACATATCTATTATTATCTCGCGTATGCCCGGCCCGAAGTCCCGCCTTTATTGCGCGAGGGTGTGAATCGAGCATTTCACGAAGCCTTGGGTGATCTGATTTTTATTGCGTCGACGCAGCCTTCGTATCTCCGGGAAATCGGGATCTTACCCGCAGATAAAAAAATCGATTCGACACAATGGCTTCTTAATCAAGCCTTGGAAGAAGCTCCTGTTTTTCTCCCGTGGTCGGCGGGTGTCATGACGGAGTTCGAACATGATTTATATGAAAAGAATTTACCCGAAGGGGAATTTAACCACCGGTGGTGGGAACTGGTCGCCAAATACCAGGGCATCGATCCGCCCGCGGCTGTGGGAGTGGACCGATGTGATGCCTGCACGAAAACGCATATTAATGATGACCCTGCACAGTATTATGACTATGCCCTAGCTCACATGATGAAATATCAGCTTCATCAGTATATTTGCCGGAATATTGTTCATAGTGAGCCGCATGACTGCGACTACTCGGGAAACAAAAAGGTAGGAGAGTTTCTCATGAGCATCATGCGTCTGGGAAAAACCAGGGATTGGCGTAGCGTGTTTCAAGACGCCACGGGTGAACCGATGGGTTCGAGTGGAGTTATTTCTTATTTCGCGCCAGTTGAAAATTACCTAAACGAACAAAATAAGGGTCGAAATTGTTCGTTCAACGATTGATCAAATCAGGAGTTGGGCGATATTGAAATAGATGACGATTCCCACAACGTCGACAAGTGATGCGACGAATGGCGAAGAAGTAATCGCGGGATCAAACCCGAGCTTTTTAAAGATCAAAGGCAGAAGAGCACCAATCAATGAGCCGACGGTCACCACGCCCACGAGCGTTAATCCTACGGAAAGACTGATCCCAAGAGATGAATGCCACATCAAAGCTCGCAAAAAGCCGATGAAGCCGAGAAAAGTACCCAGTACAATCCCCATGGCGGTTTCTCGCCAGAACACTCTTAGGATGTCGTGGAGTCGAACATCTCCCACGGCAAGTGCCCGAGTAATCAAAGTAGCCGACTGCGACCCACTGTTTCCTCCGGAGGAAATGATCAAAGGCACAAAGAAGGCGAGGGCGAGTGCCTGCTGTAACGTATCGTGATAATGCCGAAGCGCCGAACCGGTAAAAAACTCCTCGACGAAAAGAAGAAGAAGCCAAAAACCTCGTTTCCAGGCGAGTTGCCAGAACTTCGCCTGAAAATAGGGTTGCGTGAGAGGTTCAACGGCGCCGAGTCGGTGAACGTCTTCGGTTTGCTCTGCCACGATCACGTCCATGACGTCGTCGTGGGTCACAATTCCCACCAGACGGTTTTCCAAATCCACGACAGGAACGGCCAAGAGATCGTATTTTCGAAGCGTTCGAGCCACCTCTTCCTGGTCGGTATCGACCCGTACGGAAATGGGTGAATCCGACAATATGTCTTGGATCTTTTGCGAGGGGCGTCCAACGATGATTTCTCGAAGCGAGACGATTCCAATCAGATGGCGGGCGCTGTCGACGACATAAGTGTAATAAATCGTCTCACGATCGGGTGCGATGTTGTGGAGTTTCACCATCGCTTCGGCCAACGTAGTTTCCGGTGGAAGAGAGGCATACTCGGTGGTCATCAAAGCTCCGGCGGTCATTTCACCGTACTGCAGGAGTTTGCGGACGTCGTCTCGTTCAGCCTGCGCCATGAGTGGCAAAAATGAATCGACGGCCCCGGGGGGAAGTTTTCGAAGAAGTTCTGCTCGATCGTCGGCGGAAAGTTCTTCGAGGATCTTTATAATTTCCGCGCGGCCGAGATGCTTGACAACCTCCGCTTGAATTTCCACATTCAAATAGGCAAAAGCTTCAATCCCTTTGGGGGCACGAAGCATTCGTATGACTTCGGCGATCTGCTCCGTCGGACAAGACACGAGAAGCTCGGCGATATCGCTGGCGTGCGCTTCTGAAAGGGTGGTTTTGAGTGCCTCGTAATCTCGTTTCTCAAGAGCACTTGTGATCTCTTCGGAGGTCAACTCCAGATTTTTGTTTGGCAACATCTTTCGCCTCCAGATTTCGAATTTGGGCGGCGTGAAGCTAGTCTTCGCGTTCAAGCGTGTCAACGGATTTCAGCCTTATTTCAAAGGTTTATCGATAGAAAGGTGGATTCGGAAATCTGGACGCTTGTGGCCGGAGTGTGCTTCTATTTGCTCTGCATCGTGGCTTCTCCAAGACGAATAAGAAGTTCGATCTTGTCTGTCGCTCTTTTCCTCTTTTTCGGGACCGCGATCGCCGATGGCCTCGATCCTTATCGAATCAAACATACCACCACTCATCTTCCCAACTCTTCGACACGCTTGGTTCAGGCAGAGGCTCATTTCCCGGCGCCGGCCGACGTGGTTTGGAAACTACTTGACCGCACGGCTGAGTATCCAAAATACATTCCACGCGTCCTGGTCTCGGAGTCTCAAGGAATTCTCAGAGGACGTGAGCAGATTTACATCGTGTTGGATTTGCCCTGGCCTTTTTCCAATCTCTGGAACGTCATTTCACTCGGACGGGACAAGGGAGCGGGACGTTTTGACTGGACGATGGTGGACGGAAATATGAAGGAAAATTCTGGAAGTCTCCGAATTGAGCCGGAGAAGGAAGGAAGTGCTGTCTTTTTTGAGGCTCGGGTGGATCCCGGGATTATTTTTCCCTCGGGTTGGTTTGTTTCGTGGGGAACCAAAAGCTATGTCCCCAAAATGCTTCGGGCGATTGCCAAGCGCCTAGAATCCGAAAAGAAAGATAAAATTTCGACTCCCGCTCCAACGACGAGTCCATCGCCGACACCCAAGGTGACGGCGACGTCACTCTAACGGATCCCATTGATAAATCCCAGCTCCGCCTTCCGGCTCTCCAGATCCGCTATGAATGATCGCGATTCGTTCAAACATTGAATAGACTCCGTCACCATCAATGTCTCCGATGGCTCGAACTACAAATGCGTCCACCCAGTCGGGTTGCTGACTCGGGAGACTAGGCACTCCCGAAGGTCTAGGTATGGTTAATGTCCCATTGACCGCGTCCGCCATATACGAGTAAAACGTGGGACCGTCGGCGGCGAATTTTACGTAGGGCCAATTTCCCGCGCTAAAATCCCCCGTTCTCTTTTGATCCGTCGGAGGGTAGGGGGGTTCGGGAATAAGTTGAAGAAACTGCGCGGTCAGAGAAAGCCCATCACTATCCACATGTTCTTCTTGATAATAACCGATCTCGCCATCATAAATTTTTCGTAAATTGGTAACGGCCTCCGTCGTCTTCGATTTCTTCATGTAGCGGTTGAGCATGGGAATGGCTACGGACGCAAGAAGGCCGATGATGACGACGACCACCATTAACTCCATCAAAGTGAAACCTTTTCTATTCAACACCTAACAACTCAACATCAAAGACCAACGTAGCATTGGGGGGAATCAATCCCCCCGCGCCTCGCGCGCCGTAGCCCATATCAGGTGGAATGGTTAGTTTCCTCTTTCCGCCGACCTTCATTCCTTTGACCCCTTCGTCCCATCCTTTAATGACTTGCCCCGAGCCCAGTTTAAATTTGAAAGGCTGGCCTCGATCCACCGAGGAATCAAACTTGGTGCCATTCGTCAGCCAGCCTGTGTAATGCACGGATACGGTTTTGCCCGAGACGGCTTCGGCTCCTTTCCCGGCGGTCATGTCTTCTTTCTTGAGTTCTGTGACATCCTTAACAGGGAAGCTCATTGATTTTTTTCTCCATTTTTCACAAGTAATATCAGCTTACCCGCCGCCCGCCATTGGGCAAGTTTGAATCGAGCGAAGTGAGTCTCTTGACAGATTGTCATTTTAGAAAGCATAATATACACATGAAACGTACAAATCTTGTGCTGAATGAGGAGCTCTTAAAAACGGCGACACGTATTTTGGGGGCTAGAACCTATTCCGCTGCAGTAAATCACGCTCTAGAAGAAAGCATACGAATTTCGAAGATTCGCCAACTTAATCAGTTTATTGGAAGTAACTTGTGGCAGGGGAATTTGACGGAAATGCGACAAGACCGCCGGCGGCGCCGAAAACATTAATTGAGCTGGTTCTTGTCTTTGGTTCTAGCAGACACTTCAGTTTGGGTGGAGCTCCTCAGGGGAGCCCGTACGCGTTCCGTTTCTGGAGAAGACCTATTCAAAATGGCTACTTGTCCTCCGGTGATCCAAGAAATTCTTCAAGGAATTCGTCACGATGGCCCACGAAGAAAGATCAAAGAGAGCCTTTTGGCGCTCCCGCGATTGGGCGATCCCGTTACTCTGGATCTTTATTTGGACGCGGCGGACATTTACTTCAGCGGCCGTCGAAGGGGGTATACCATTCGTTCATCCGCTGATTGTTTGATTGCGGCCATCGCCATTGAACATGGGGTTCCCGTTTGGCATAAAGATCGCGATTTCAAAGCCATCTCCGCCTATACCGATCTGCAAGTGATCGCTACCCGAGAACTCTGACAAACGAGAACCTTACTTCTGCTTTCCTCTGAGGAATTTTAGGAATTCCTCTAATCGGGGCAGGGATTCTTTGTCCTTAGAAGATGGCGCCAGATTTTCCAATAAACAAATACTCTACCTTGTGGCGGGCAAATACGTCCGCGACATTCTCACCTTGGCGGTACGAAAAGCCCTTATCGGCCATAGCCTAAATACGAAGGAAGATTCTGCTCGCACCACTCCCGATACTGTTCCATTGTTTGAAAGGTGCGATAGGGAACATCGTCCATCACAGGTCGATACGTATGTATGAAGGAAAAATCAAACCTTTGCTCAAGCGGCCTGTGCAAGGAAGCCTCAAAATCCCTAATCAGCTCGTTATTTTCTCGGCTTTCCACGTACACAGTATAACACGTTAAAAAAGTTGGTCGGGGTGAGAGGATACGAAGCCTCCGGCCCCTTGCTTGGCGAGTCAGTTTTTAAGGGTTTCAAGTGATTGGAGGAGGGCCGCAAAGAGATTTAAGTAGTCATTCAGAATGTGCGACAGAACTTCATTCGCCAGTTCCTGTTTGTAAGTATGAGAGGTGAGGTTCCGATCCTTGATCATCGTCGTCCACTTCGGTTCGTCACTCTGTTTGATCCATCCCGATTGCATTGCAAAACTGAACGCTTGTTTAGGGTAAGCCACCTCGGTGCCTACACTCCCGGCCGCCTTTTGTATCGCTTTCCACGCCTGCTCGAACGTGAACTCAAAGGCCTGGATAATTCCGGCGCGATCTCGGTTGTCTTGAATAGGCACCGCACAATAACTTTTGAGTTCTGTGAAAGCCTTTCGAAAATTTTCTGAACCGGTATTAGCCATAAATAACCTTTCCTTCGCGCTCAATATTCTCCTGATAATTCTTATCCAATCGCTTAAAATTAACCAAGTCGATCTTAAATAGAGTGATGGGCTCGCTGTCCGAGTCCACCAGAAATCGCGTGAATGCTTCTTCACGAGAGGGGTCGAAGCGGATCGCGATGTCGAAATCGGAATTTGAGCGATGATCACCCCTCGCTCTCGATCCAAATAGGGTGATCTCTTGAGGAACTACGTCCGCTACCAGGCGCTTAAGAAAGTCCTGCATTCCGGGCGGGAGGTTCTCAAATTCTGTGGAAAATCGTTTTGGCATATTTTTGGTCGGGCCTATTAGACGATTTCCGAACGTTTTTTCAAGAAAATCCGATGAAATCGTGATGCCGTGCTCGCACGTTTATGCGCCACTCGCTTCGCTCGCGTCACAAAACGTGCAATCGCGCGACAGCCTCGCAAAATTCAACCGCCTCGCCCTGCGAACCCCCGCAAACCCCACAGCCTTCGGCCGAAACAGATCGTTACAATACAGTTTCCTCTTGGCGCGGCCAACGATAGGGTGCGAGGGCCATGAGGAAGGCCGCGCCGAGCACCTTACAATTGTTTGGAAAAACGGAAAACTGAGATTTTAACTCACGAGAAATGGCAGTCGATCAGCCATTTGTAGGAGTGCATCGCTTAAAAACCATATAGCCGTCTTTCATTTGAATTGCCTTTGGGTCGATTTTGGCTTCAGAAGCAAACCAACCTCCTCCTGACGGCGATTGGACTCCAAACAGATCCGCATTAAAAATTTTATATTTTTCATCTCCAACAATGGGTGTTCTGAACATCCGACTTTTTGGAAAACAACCTCCTGGCCCGCAAAAGCGAACATAGTATAGATTTGTGTCAGCTCGCTCGACCGCTAGTCCAAAATTTTGGGCGCAATCTTGCTTCCAAAATCCGATATAAGGCATAGATGTGTCATATTTAATGTTATTGAGGACCGAAGCTATTGTGTCGCTGCTGGAAGTTGCAAACTGCAGAACAAAATATAGGAGCGCCCCCAATCCCCATAGAATCGGAGACCAATAAACAGCCAATGAAGAGCGACCCCAAAATTTTCGCGACCCAGATATTTCCCGACCGGCCGATCGCCACGTTCCAACTGAAACCAGGATGGTGTAGCAAATTGTAACAAGAAGTACTCCCCGAATGACCGCATGCGAGGATCCCGGTATTTTTGGCAACAACCAAGTGAGAAGATTTAAAACACCGACCCCAAATACTCCCCATAACCAAAACATTTTCTTTAGCGACACATCGCCCGCCCAGAGCCGCTTTATCCAAGATGAATCTGTCCTTGATACATCCGGCGCTGTTAATACCGGTTGCCCAATTTTCCTTTCGTATTTGTAGATGTAAATGAGGTTTGCAAGTGGCGTGAGGAGTGTCGAAATCAGAAAACCGAGGACGGGCCATATCGCGCCGGAAAGTTCTTTTCCAAAATCAGTGTTATAAATGAACTCGGCAAGCAATACCCCCAGGAGAGGACCCAAAACTAGCCATGTTTTGCTGCCGCTATTGACAAATTGAGCTTCGCGAAGTTGTTTTGCAATATATCGTGTACTGAAAAAACAGAGTGGTATTGCAAGGAGCAACCCCATGCCTATGCTCTTGGCAATGACTATGAAATTTAAATTTTCCCGATAAAAGAAGACCGCGCAAGCAAGAACCAAGGCCATGAAACAAAGGCCAAAAATATGAACTGCGGGCGGTGGACTGGAGAGGGTAGTGCTTAGCGAAGGGCGGCCCGGAC
>CAYNHQ010000002.1:468702-468901 GCA_964397255.1 uncultured bacterium | reverse complement strand
GAAAATCGGAGCGCCGCACGTAGAGGCCCCGCCGCTTGCGGCGGGGAGCTTCACTAAGTTGCCTTGGAAGATCCTGATCGAAAAACGCGCTATAAAAAATTGGTGGAGCTGAGCGGGCTTGAACCGCCGACCTCATGAATGCCATTCATGCGCTCTCCCAGCTGAGCTACAGCCCCTTGATGAATTTATTGCTGGCTAT
>CAYNHQ010000002.1:0-468602 GCA_964397255.1 uncultured bacterium | reverse complement strand
GTATCAGAACCTTTCTAAGTAGTCGATTGCAGGAGAGCGCATGATGCGATCATTAGATTTGGGCTCCGCCCTGGCAGCTGAGCTACAGCCCGCTGAGCTACAGCCCCTTGATGAATTTATTGCTGGCTATGTATCAGAACCTTTCTAAGTAGTCGATTGCAGGAGAGCGCATGATGCGATCATTATATTTTGGGCTCCGCCCTGGCAAGAGCTACAGCCCCACAGTCATAGCTTTTAACCTGGAAATGCCGATCTTTCCACTTTAAGGAGTCGATTGTGGGAGAGCGCTAGGCGGATTTGTGGGCGGGGTGGGCGGTGCCGGTCATTTCCTGTTCTTGCTGGTGAATTTGTTCGGTGACCTGATCAATTCGGACTAACAAGCGCTCAATCTCTTGTCGATGAAATCGGTCTTCTTTGAAAAGCTTGTGCGTCTCTTCGCCTAATTTTCGATAGAGTTCGGCCCGCTCGCGCTGAAGACGTGTGAGATCAAGTTTCATCCGACCGACACGCGAAATTTTGGTGAGTTCCTCTTTTCCACGCTCGAGTGCCTCGATCGCGCGATCCCAAATTCGATCACTCTTTTCCATATCCGCCATCTCGTCTCCTCGCTTATTCTTCATGCCGCCGGCACCGTCCCTTTATAGTAGTCGACAAAATACCTTCCTCCGGACCAGATCGCACAAAATACCGCTGCACATAGTAGCCACTCTCCCAAAGGCATCCAATGAATTCCAAGCATATGATTGTCAGGTCCCACCATGAGAAATGCGAGGGAAAAGCCCTCTAAAAATGTTTTCACTTTTCCGCTCCAACGGGAAGGAATCATAATTCCCTCATTTCCCGCGAGACTTCGAAGCGCGCTCACGGCGATTTCTCTTCCCAATAAGATAATCGCAAGAATGACTCCCACCCGATGAAGCCCCACCAACATGAGCACCGCCGTGAGCACCATAAGTTTATCGGCCATTGGATCAAGAATTTTTCCAAGACGAGTTACCGTATGAGTTCGGCGAGCAATCATTCCATCAAAATAATCGGTCCAGAAGGCGAAGCCGAAAAGAATGGCGGCCCAAAACCCATTCCAATAGGTCGGAGAGCCATGAAGAAGCCAAATCACGCCCGGAACGACCAGTATACGAATGGACGTAAGCGCATTAGGAATATTCAGTTGAGATTTAAGGGACGAGTTCTTGAGGTCGTTGAAAGGCATCGGTGCTAGCTGAGCGTGAAGCGCGTTCTTTAAATTCGTTGTAATACTTTCGCACCTTTTTCACGTAGTCAATGGTCTCGCGATAGGGGGGAACTCCCTTATACTTCTCTACCGCACCAGGGCCCGCATTGTAAGCCGCTGCCACCAGATCGATATCCCCATGGTAGGTATCGAAAAGTTTTCGGAGATATTTGATTCCCCCCTGCAGATTCTGTCGGGGGTCATGAGCATCTTCTACGCCTAGGGCATCGGCGGTTTCAGGCATAAGTTGCATGAGCCCCCGGGCTCCCTTACTCGAAACGGCCATCGTGTCATATTCCGATTCAGCCTTCACAACCGCCTCGGGAAGTGCTGATTCAAATCCGTGCTGTGGCGAAATCTCTTCAATCAATTTTCGCAATTCTTCTTTTGGAATCGTTCGCGCCGCAAAGTGAATCGCGTTTTCATTCTTTTGTTTCAGAACGCCGTATGATTTCACAGTAGGAGGTTCGTCGGTCATGTGAAGAACACCATCTGAGTCTTCGTAGTAATAGATGTCGCCCGCAAATGCCGAGAAACTTCCGAACCCGAGACAAGCTACTAGAATTACAACGCGTTGTAGGGAAAATGAACTCATGTGGAACTTCCCTTACATCATAGCAAAGTGAAGGGCCTGTGGATAGATTGTACTAACTAACTATTATTATTTAGTTATTTATTACTCCTGCCAGGTGTCTACGACGCCGTCGAAATCAAGGTCAATTCCCGTTCTCTTAAGTGCCCCTTTTTCGTAATACATCCAATGGTCCGGTTTCCCGTCCCCGTTAGTATCTCGTTCCACTCGTTGCAAAACTCCCTTGTCGAAGTAACGCCAAGTATCGACCTTTCCTGAAAAACCTCTGCTTCCTTCATCTCGAACTTTTTCACCGTTCTCATAAAACTCAGTCAGATCAGGCCGGCCATCAAAGTCTAAGTCCATAATAATTTTTGATATTTTGGAGTTCTCGTAGCTCTTTGTGAGATCGACCTTTCCATCTAAATTGAGATCGACTTCTTCACGAACCAAAATCTCTCCCTTTCCATCCCCACTTGGTCGGGTAGTTCTCCACGTGTCTGGTTTTCCGCGTCCAGACACATCAAGGGCCGTGACTTTTAGTTCTTCTTTGCTAGCGCTCGATACATTTCCGGTCCCGGAGGCACAGCCGAATGCGCAAAGCAGCGCCATCAACGTCATCCACCGACGTTTATTGACAATATATATATGGGCACGTAGGGTCACTTTCATCATGTCGCGCAAAAAGATTTCGACCACCATTTATATCACTGAGGAGCAGAACGAAAAGCTCAAACTCCTCAATAAAAAAACAAAAGTCGCGGTGGCCGAATATATCCGACAGGGAATCGATCTCATTCTCGATCAGTATAAGAATCAAATTCCAGGACAGATGTCCTTCTAATGTCTCGTTTCATCGTAACGGGTGGAGCCGGATTTGTGGGTTCGCACCTCGTTGACCGTTTGCTTGGCGATGGTCATCAGGTCGTCGCGATCGATAATCTGGTCACGGGAACCGGGGATAATGTTCGCCACGTCTCCAAAGAACCGCGTTTCGAATTGATTCAAGCTGACATTTCAGAAAAATTTCCAGACATTGGTTCGTTCGACGGGATTTTTCATTTGGCTTCACCCGCGAGTCCCGTTGATTTTGTTCCCCTTGCGATTCCCATTTTAAAAGTGGGTTCGTACGGTTCGTTTCATGCACTGGAAGCCGCGCGGGCAAAGAATGCCTGGATATTAGTGGCTTCCACGAGTGAGGTCTATGGTGACCCCCAGGAGCATCCCCAACGGGAAGAATACTTTGGAAACGTCAATCCCATCGGCATTCGAGGCGTTTACGACGAAGCCAAACGGTTCATGGAAGCAGTCACGATGACCTATCGTCGAACTCACAAACTTTCCACATCCATTGTCCGAATATTCAACACGTATGGTCCACGGATGCGCCCAAATGACGGGCGTGTAATTCCTAATTTCATCAATCAGGCACTGACTGGAAAAGCACTCACGATCAATGGCGATGGCCTTCAAACTCGAAGCCTCTGTTATGTGGACGATTTGGTCGATGGAATTGTTCGCTTCGCCGCGAAGCGACCTTCAGAGCCGATTAATTTGGGAAACAACCACGAAGTTTCTGTCAAAACAATCGCCGAAATCATCATTAAATTAACGAACTCGAAAAGTAAGCTGACGTATCAGCCGCTTCCTGAAGGAGATCCAAAACAGCGTTGCCCCAATATCGATCGCGCGCGAAAAATTCTCAGCTGGGAGCCCAAGATCACAATAGAAGACGGCCTCACACGCACGATCGACTATTTTCGAACGATTCTTTGATTCAGGGGACTTTTTGTAATCTTTTTTTCAGCGCTTCTCAGAGGCGCTCAGATTATGGTTCCAATCACAATCATAAACATAACTATGATGAAAATCAGCCCAATTCCACCCAGAGGGCTGAATGTGAAGAATTCTTTGCGTTCCAAAAGGATTCGGGGATCATCTGGCTTTGAAATTTGCTTTGAATCAAGAATTTTGCGTAGAGCGACTGATTCAGCTCCGGATAAGTAGACCCGAATTGATCCATCCTGTCCTTTGCCTATTTGATTGAAGAGTTTAACACCCAACATGATGGCTGTGGGATTCCCTGCACGTACAGAATACGAATCAACATCTTTCCAAGGCACACGAAGCTGATCCACGGGAAAAATACCTATGGGGCCAATTCCGTTTTCATAAACTTCTAGCTGCCAGGCTCGACCGGACACATAAAGATAAAGAAGCATGCCTAAGGATTTGAGCCCTGACTGGACGAGGACAGGCCCTGCAAAACCCTGTTTCACACCTAAAGAAACGAAGGCAATCATTGAAATCAAAATGCTTAGGCAAAGTATGATTATCCAATACCGCTGACTCTGAGGTTTTCCAATCGATCCACCACGAAAGAGAGGTTGACCACGGGCCATTCTTCCCCATGCGAGATAACCTAGAATCCCATAATAGAAGACTAACTCTATAATTCTAAGATTAGGTATTTCGAACCTCTTTATGCACTTCTGACATCGCTGATACGCTCAGTCAAGACCCGAACGATCGACTATTTCCGAAGCATCCTTTAATGTCCCGCCGCCGTGGCGACGGATACGAAAAAAATAAGGAATTTCTCCATCATCGCCCATATCGACCATGGGAAATCGACGCTGGCCGACCGCTTTTTGGAAATGACGGGGGCGGTAGCCTCGCGAAATATGCAGTCGCAATATCTCGACAATATGGAACTCGAGCGGGAGAGGGGAATTACGATTAAGGCGCAAACCGCGCGCATTTCGTACAAAGCGAAGGATGGGGAATCCTATGAATTCAATCTGATCGACACGCCCGGGCATGTCGATTTCTCGTACGAAGTCTCACGAAGTTTAAAGGCCTGCGAAGGGGCGATTCTTCTCGTTGATGCCACACAGGGCGTTCAGGCGCAGACTCTGGCTCATGTTTATCAGGCCCTCGAACAGAACCTCGAACTGATTCTCGTATGGAACAAGATCGATTTGCCTAGCGCGGATCTTCCCCGTGTCAAACGAGAAGTAGAAGATGTCATCGGTCTGGACACCGAAGGAGCGATCGCTGTCAGCGCCAAAGAAGGAACAAACGTCGACTCGCTGCTCGAAGAAGTCGTTCGAAAAATTCCTCCGCCTTCTGGAAATCCAAAGGCGCCGCTACGGGCGTTGCTCTTTGATAGTTGGTATGATTCGTATGCCGGAGTCGTTTGTCTTCTCCGCCTTTTCGACGGTGAAATTCGAAAAGGGATGAAAATTAAATTCATGGCGACGGGGCGTGAATTTGAAGTCGAACGCCTGGGTGTTCTTACACCTGCTCCCGTTGCAGTCGACGCACTCTCTGTGGGGGAGGTGGGATATTTCGCCGCCGCGATCAAAGATGTTCGTGAAGCCAGTGTCGGCGATACGATCACATCGGCGTTGCATTCGGCGAAGGAGCCTTTGCCCGGATTCAAGCGCGTCAAGCCGATGGTCTTCTGCGGAATTTTTCCCACCGCAGATCAAAACTTTGATGAGCTTCGGGATGCGTTGGAAAAACTTCGCCTCAACGATTCTTCGTTCACATTTGAAACCGAAACATCGAATGCTCTCGGGTTTGGCTTTCGTTGTGGCTTTCTCGGTCTTCTCCATATGGAAATCATTCAAGAGCGCCTTGAGAGGGAATTTCAAGTCGATGTCATCACTACAGCCCCGACCGTGGCGTATCGAGTGGTTCTGACCAGCGGGGAGACGATTGAAATCGATAACCCGGCGAAATTGCCGGATACACAAAACATCGCGGAAATTCAGGAGCCCATGCTTACCGCGACGATTCACACACCGGCACAATATGTCGGAGCCATTTTGGAAATTTGTCAAAGCAAACGGGGAAAACAGGTCAGCATGGAATTTCCCACGCCGAATCGAGTGATTCTTAAATACGATCTCCCTTTTAACGAAGTGGTTTTCGATTTTTATGATCGATTGAAATCAGCTTCCGCGGGGTATGCCTCGCTCGATTATGAAATCAAAGGATACGTGACTTCGGATCTCGTAAAACTCGATATGCTCATCAACGGGGAACCGGTCGATGCACTATCGCTCATCGTTCATCGCGAAAAATCGTATTACAAGGGCCGAGAACTCGCTAAAAAAATGAAGGAAGTGGTTCCCAAGCAGCAATATGAAGTAGCGATTCAAGCGGCGATTGGAAATAAGATCATCGCCCGTGAATCCCTCTCTGCTCTTCGAAAAAACGTGACGGCCAAATGTTACGGAGGCGACATCACTCGTAAGCGGAAGCTCCTCGAACGACAAAAAGAGGGGAAAAAGCGAATGAAACGCCTGGGAAACGTAGAACTCCCCCAGGAAGCCTTCCTGGCCATACTGAAAGTGGAATAAGCTAACGATTTCAGGTAGGAAGCAGGTCGATGTCGGGCCCGCGCCAGATTAACGTGGTATCGATCTTCACCTGGCTATTTATTGCATTTGGCATTTACCTTTCCGTTCAATATGTTCCGTTCCTCATCAAAAAAAACGAATTGGAATCAATGGTTCACGAGGAATGTTTTACGCTAAAACGTAGGTCGGCCGAAGAGGTTAAGGAGTCATTGGTCATTAATGCCCAGAGGGAGCTTGAAATTACACTCGATCCGGAAGATATATTCCCTGAACGGCATGGGGACCGGGCTCAAATTGTCGTTTACTGGCATTTCGCCGTCGAACATCCGTTTCAATACGTGACGAAGCACGTATTTAAGATTAAAGAAAGTGTGGTCTACTACTAATGGAACGAATGCGAAATTTGCTCTCCACGCGCGATCTCGACTCGGAGTTCGTTCAGCAGCTATTTAATCGTGCGGCGAAGTTGAAGCGGATGAGAGGGATTCTTTCTTCTCATGATGCCGTGTTAGATGGCGAAACGGTCGTCAATCTCTTCTGGGAAGTCAGTACGCGAACTCGAATCTCGTTTGAGCTTGCGGCCAGCCACCTGGGCGCGCGAATCGTGACGATCTTTCCCCAGCTCTCGAGCGTGGCGAAAGGAGAGGGGCTTTACGATACCCTCGTCAATCTGAGGGCGCTCGGCTGCCGATTTTTTGTGATTCGTCATCCGGCTTCCGGCGAGGTTGCAAAACTAGCCGAGAGAGCTTCGAAGGGAGTTCACATTGTTAATGCCGGCGATGGGACAAACGAGCATCCCAGTCAGGCGCTCCTCGATGTTTTTACCATGCGCGAATACAAAAAATCGATGAAAGGTCTCGAAGTCGCGATTCTCGGAGATATTTTACGAAGCCGTGTTGCGCGATCGAATCTCTTTCTTCTTTCAAGATTGGGAGCCAAGTGCAGGTTGTCCGGACCTCCGGAACTTCTTCCGGACCGACTTGAGAGCGATGCCGCCGTGTTGACGAAAACCGTGGATGAGGCGATCGAAGGTGCAGACATTGTCATGATGCTTCGGGTTCAGCGGGAGCGAGAAGGGGTAAAACTCACGATCAGCGACGCTGAATATCACAAAAAGTACGGTCTTACTCCCGAGCGCTTTAAACGCGCGAAGGAAGATGCACTGATTATGCATCCCGGCCCGATCCAGCGGGGAGTTGAAATCGATGCTGACCTCGCGGATGGACCCCAATCACTCATATTAAAACAGGCGGAGAACGGTCTATTCATGCGTATGGCCATCTTTGAAGCGCTTCGCGGAGAGCTTGGATGAAATGCTTAATCCGTGGAGGGAGGGTCATTGACCCCTCTCAACGGATGGATGGTCGTTTCGATCTTCTGATCGAAGGGGACAGATTTGCCGGCCTTCTTTCTTCTCTGGAATCCAAAGTCACTCCCGTCGATCGCACCATAGAAGTAGATGGCATGGTCGTGGCGCCGGGGTTGATTGATCTTCATGCCCATCTTCGTGAACCGGGGCAGACGGAAAAAGAAGATATTGAGAGTGGAACACATGCGGCTGTTTCCGGTGGATTTACGTCGATATTGGCGATGCCGAACACGTTTCCGCCGAACGACTCTGTAGAAACCACCAAACAAATTCTCCGGCAGACGCGAAAAAAAGGATGGTGCCGCGTTTATCCAGTGGGAGCGGTTTCCAGAGGACTTAAGGGAGAAGAGTTGAGCCCGCTTGAAGATCTGAAAAAAGCCGGCTGCGTCGCATTTTCAGACGACGGAAGGCCGATTAACGACGCGCGGCTAATGCGAGCCGCACTCACACAAACGAAGGCGCTCCAGGTTCCGTTGATTGAGCACTGTGAGGAACTCTCGCTCTCACCTTCTCCGACCCTCCATGACGGAGCGGTGGCCGCTAAGTGGGGGGCGATGGGTGTGCCGGTTTCGGCTGAAACCGTAGACATGGTTCGAACATTGGTCATCGCTGCGGAGTTGGAGGCTCCCATTCATATCGCACATCTTTCTGCCGCCGCTTCCGTGGACCTCATTCGAGAATTTAAGAAACATATGAAGACGTTGACTGCGGAAGTCACGCCCCATCACCTGATGCTCACGGATGAAGCTGTAGAGCGATTCGGCGCGAACGCCAAGATGTATCCTCCCTTACGCTCGGAAAGGGATCGAACCGCGCTTCGAAGAGGGTGGGGAGATGGCACGCTGGATGTTGTGGCGACCGACCATGCCCCCCATACCGTGGCTGAAAAATCACTCCCGTTTGCCGAGACGCCCAATGGACTCATCGGCCTCGAAACCGCGCTGCCTCTTCTTCTGACTCTGGTGGATGGAAAAGAAATAACACTTTCTCGCCTAATCCAGTCATTGAGTACGATCCCAGCTAAAATTGCCGGGATCGAGGGAGGAACGCTTAAAAAAGGGGCGCCGGCCGATTTCGTCATATTTTCACCCGACGAGCCCCGAACGATTTCCGAGGGGGACTTTTTCTCCAAATCGAAGAACTCCCCCTTTCTTGGATTTCAGTGTAAAGGGCGCGTGCACCACACGTGGGTGGGTGGCCGAGAAGTCTTTCCAAAGCGGAGCGAATGAAGGGGTACTTGTTACTTGAAGATGGCGCGGTCTACGAAGGGAAATCCTTCGGGGCCCCCGGTATTTGTGGTGGCGAAGTCGTTTTTAATACGGCCATGACCGGCTATCAGGAGATCCTGACCGACCCCTCGTATTCCGGCCAAATCATTACAATGACTTATCCCTTGATCGGAAGTTATGGAGTCAACGATCAGGACATCGAATCGCGCCAAATTTTCTCTGCCGGTTTCGTCGTTCGTGAATACATCCCTCATTATAGTAACTTCCGGGCGAACCAGAGCCTGGGCGATTATCTCTACAAGCACGGGATTGTCGGAATTGAAGGTGTGGATACGCGATCCATCACACGCCGGATCCGCGAACACGGCTCGCTTCGAGGGCTGATTGCCGCTGGAGAAGAAAATCTCGGTAAGCTTCGAGCCCGCCTCAAAGAGGTTCCATCGATGGAAGGGTTGGATCTCGCCAGCCGGGTCGCGGTCAAAGAGTCCTACCCGTGGACTCAAAATACTCGTGGGGAGACGGCCGCCGACCTCAGCCTCCGCGCGGTGGTGATCGATTGCGGCGTGAAATACAACATTCTCCGAAATTTGGTCGACGGTGGTGCGGCCGTGACCGTGGTTCCACCTTCGACTTCGGCCAAAGAGATTCTGAAACATCGTCCAAGCGTTCTTTTGGTTTCCAATGGTCCCGGCGATCCGGCAGCCGTCAAGGGGCTGACCGATATGCTTCGGGAACTCATCGGAAAACTTCCGATCTTCGGCATTTGCCTAGGACATCAACTCCTTGCCCTCGCCATCGGCGCGAAAACATACAAATTAAAGTTCGGTCACCATGGGGCGAATCATCCTGTCCGCGACGAGCGGAGTGGAAAAATTCAAATCACGTCACAAAATCATGGCTTTGCCGTGGATGGCGAGAGCCTAGCGAAAATCGATAAGAAGAGATTTGGAAGGGTCGTGGTGAGTCACATTCATCTTTCCGACGGGACGATCGAAGGATTCGAGCTTCCTGATGTGAATGTGAAGGCGATTCAGTATCACCCGGAGGCGAGTCCTGGGCCTCACGATGCGGCGTATCTTTTTGAGGAGTTTTTGGGATGTACAAGGAAACGATCGAGCGCATAACCGAATTTTTCGCCAAGGGGCGTTACCTGCCGGAGCTTCAGGCAGCAAAGGAGGGCTATTTCGCCCGAACGGGGAAAGTCTTTGAGGACGACCCCATGTATGAGAACCGAATGAACGCTTTTCTCGAATGGTTCATTTTCGATCGGACGCTTGAAAAGACGGCGATTCCCCCTGTCCGGCTCTACGCCGAAATGTTCGATGGAGAGGCTTCGGAGGAAGAGCGAACCTCGCTTCGACAACTTGAACATACGAACCATAGTCTTTTCGAATTTGTTTCGGGAGATTCTTCCAAAATCCGTCTCAAAGATCTTTTTGACGGAAAAACATATGTGGTGGAAGCGCGTCCCATTTATTCCGGTATCCGAAGGGGAGATATTTTGGATGCAAGATTGCTTACGCTGGGTGAAACGCAGATTCTTTCGGATCCCTTTTGGGTCCATCCACTCGAGGTTCGAACATACATTCTTTCAGAGGTAAAAAAGGTCGCGGGAACATCGCGAGAAAAATGGCTTGAACTTCTTTTGGAACTGGCCGACCGAAAACTAAAAAGCGAGCGATATCGTCACCTTAAACCGGAAAGTATTTACAGCGAAAATCCAGTCGTGGGAGAGGCCGGATAATGCCGAAGCGTACCGACATAAAGTCCATCCTCCTCATCGGGTCTGGCCCGATCGTCATCGGCCAGGCCTGTGAATTCGATTATAGCGGCACTCAGGCGCTCAAAGCTCTCAAAGAGGAAGGCTACCGTCTTATTCTCGTCAATTCGAATCCCGCCACGATCATGACCGATCCCGGATTTGCCGACGTCACCTACGTCGAACCACTCACGCCGGAAACCGTCGCATCCATTATCGAAAAAGAACGACCCAATGCCATTCTTTCCACAATGGGGGGCCAAACGGGCCTCAATATCGCGATGGCACTCCATCGACAAGGAGTATTGGAAGCTTATCGAGTCGAATTGATCGGTGCGCGCGCCGAGTCGATTGAAAAAGCTGAAAACCGCGAACGTTTCCGCGAGGCGATGAAATCGATCCATATTCCAACCCCACGAAGCGCCTACGTGAAATCATCTCACGAAGCGATGGAAGCTCTTCCCTACGTTCAACTTCCGGCGATCATCCGTCCTTCCTACACGCTGGGTGGGCTCGGTGCGAGTATCGCTTACAACGAAGCCGAATATGAATCGCTCGTTCGAAGGGGACTTGAACTCAGCCCCGTCCGTGAATGTTTGATCGAAGAATCCATTCTCGGCTGGAAAGAATTCGAGCTCGAAATGATGCGGGACAGAGCGGACAACGTTGTAGTGGTATGTCCAATCGAGAATTTTGACCCGGTCGGGATTCATACGGGCGACAGCATCACGGTTGCTCCCGCGCAAACGCTGACCGACCGTGAATACCAGCTCCTTCGAGATTATTCGATCGCAATTATGCGCGAAATCGGCGTCGACTCGGGTGGCTCCAACATTCAATACGCCGTTCATCCGGGAACGGGGAAAATTTATGTTATTGAAATGAATCCCCGCGTATCACGAAGCTCCGCGCTTGCCTCCAAAGCGACGGGGTATCCGATCGCGAAAATTGCCGCGAAATTAGCGGTGGGTTACACGCTCGATGAAATCCCCAACGACATCACACGGAATACGAAAGCCTCTTTCGAGCCGACGATCGACTATGTGGTCACGAAAATTCCTCGCTTCGCTTTCGCGAAATTCCGCGGCGCCGACCGAACACTCACAACGCACATGAAATCGGTCGGCGAGGTTATGTCGATTGGACGTACGTTTGAGGAATCGGTTCAAAAGGCGATGCGTTCGTTGGAAGTGGGGCAATATGGGCTCTGGGGATCGCTCGATCGGATCGGCGCGAGTGGCATCAGCGATGATGACTTAATCGGTAAGCTTCGGAGTGCCGTTCCCGAGCGGATCATGATCATTGGTGAAGCGCTTCGTCGAGGGATCACCGTTCATGCCATCTGTGAAGCGACGGGAATCGACCCATGGTTCATCCACCAGCTGGAAGGCCTCGTAAAAGAAGAAAAAAGAATCGCCGATCATACGATGGATTCTCTCGACAAAGCGGAATGGAGAAAAATCAAGGCGAGGGGATTCTCCGATGTTCGCCTCGGGGAAATCTTCGGCGTGAGCGAGGATAAAGTCAGAGAGCATCGCCAGGGCATGGGTGTAAGCCCGTCCTTCAAATTGGTCGACACTTGCGCTGCGGAGTTCGAGGCTCACACCAATTACATTTACTCGACGTACGAAGAAGAAGACGAGGCGATTCCAATGGCGGGACGTGGGAAGGTGGTCATATTAGGAAGTGGCCCAAACCGGATCGGCCAGGGGATCGAATTTGATTACTGCTGCGTCCATGCGAGCTTTGCTCTTCGCGATGCCGGAATTGAAAGCATCATGGTGAATTGCAATCCCGAAACGGTTTCGACCGATTTCGATACCTCCGATCGGCTCTATTTCGAACCGCTAACGAAAGAAGACATTTTGGCCATTGTGAATCGGGAAAATCCGAAGGGAGTCATCCTTCAATTCGGCGGCCAAACACCTCTTAAATTGGCTCGGTCACTGGCCGAAGCGGGCGTGAATGTTTTGGGAACATCCGTCGATGCCATCGACCAGGCGGAAGATCGCGATCGTTTCCGCCATCTGATCGAAGGACTCGACATTATTCAGCCCGAGAGCCGAATCGCCCGGTCGATGGAAGAAGCGCAGGAAATCGCAAACGGTCTGTCTTTTCCCCTTATGGTTCGTCCCTCGTACGTGCTGGGTGGGCAGTCGATGGAAATCGTTCATTCCCTTGATGAGCTTCGTGAATATCTCGATCGTGCAGTGAAGGTCTCACCTCAACATCCGGTTTTGATTGATCGCTATCTTCAGAATTCCATTGAAATCGATGTAGATGGTCTAAGTGACGGTATGAACACATTTGTCGCCGGAGTCATGGAACACGTGGAACAGGCAGGAGTTCATTCGGGGGACAGTTCGTGTGTTCTCCCTCCTTTTTCACTTAGCCAAGACGTTCTCGAAAAAATTGAGGTTCAGACGGAAAAAATCGCCTCGGCTCTGGGCGTACGAGGGTTACTCAACATTCAGTTCGCTCTCCAGGGAGACAAGCTTTTTGTTCTCGAAGTGAATCCTCGCGCGTCGCGGACGGTTCCCTATGTTTCCAAGGCGATCGGAATTCCACTGGTCAAAGAAGCCGTAAAAGTCATGCTGGGGGGTAAGGTCGATGTCACAGCGTTGGAGGCCAGACGTCTCAAGGGGCACTATGCCGTTAAATCCCCTGTATTTCCCTTCGCCCGTTTCTCAAATGTGGACACCATACTGGGACCGGAAATGAAATCCACCGGCGAAGTCATGGGAGTAGACGATCGTTGGGAGATCGCTTACGGAAAGGCTCAAATTGCAGCGGGAAATGTTCTTCCCCATGATGGAGCTGTCTTTATCAGCGTGAATGATCAGGATAAAGAGGCGATTGTCGAGGTGGCGCGGCAAATGAGACAAAATAGTTTTCGAATCATCTCCACACGTGGCACAGCCCAGTTTCTTCTCAGCCGAGGAATTCCAGCGGAGAAAGTAAACAAAGTGAAAGAAGGTAGGCCTCACATTGTCGATATGATTCTGGATCGAAAGATCGCCCTGGTGATGAATACAACGATGGGCAAAGATTCAATCCGCGATTCTTATTCGATTCGTCGTTCGGCCTTGGAAAAAGGAATTCCCTATTTTACGACAATTCAGGGAGCTCAAGCTGCCGCACGGGCGATTGCCGCCTTCCAAAGCGGGCGCGTGATTCCACGATCACTTCAATCGCTTGCGAAGTAATGGAAACAAGAGCGAACGCCGATCGAGTTCCTTCTCCGCGGCTTCCCCGACCCCAATTTCTTTCCGAAGAACATTTGATGCCGAGCATTGAACGGCTCAAAGACTCGGCGAATGATCTCAAAAAAAATGTTCAGTATGTAAAAGGAGTGGGTCCGGCACTTGCGGAGCGTTTTAAAAAAGCTGACATCGAGAGAGTGGAGGATCTTCTCATGTTCTTTCCGACGCGTTACGAAGATCGGCGGAAAGTGACATCGATCGGCGACCTGACGGAAGGAACGCAGGCGATTGTTTTTGGAAACGTCGTATTTGCGGGCGTGGCGTTTTACCGGGGCCTACGCCGTCGCGTTTTTGAGGTTACGCTGAATGACGGCACAGGAACGATCAAGCTCAAATGGTTTCGTTTTCTCTCAGGTACACTCGAACAAAGAATCAAACGAGACCAAAAGCTGATTGTCTGTGGGAAAGTTCAGCGGTACCGAAATCAAATCGAAATGCACCACCCTGACTTCGAAGTGTCACAGGGGAAAATCGATTCACTCAGTTTTGGGAAAATTGTCCCGGTTTATCGCGAAGTGGGCGCCATTTACCAAAAGACGCTTCGTAAGATTCAATTCGGAGTAGTTTCGGCATATGGGGACCGGAGAAGTTGTGTCATCCCCACCGAGGTCTGCAAAAAATTTGACCTCATGCCTCCCTGGCGGGCCATTCGCGAACTCCACCAACCTTCCACATTGCCCATTCCCGACCGACGATCGGAAGCGGAGCGTTCCCTATCCTTTGAAGAACTTTTTTTCTATTGTCTTTCACTTGGACTTAGAAAACGAAAGCTTACAAAGCGTCCAGGTATTTCATTTAATCGCGCAGCTCCTCGTTACGATCAGATGATGTCGAATCTTCCTTTCGAATTAACGTCGGCACAAAAGCGAATCCTGGAAAACATTCGGAAAGATATGGCGGCCGAGCATCCGATGAACCGATTGCTGCAGGGCGACGTCGGAAGTGGAAAGACGATCGTCGCCTTTTTGGCCGGCTTGGTAGCGATTGACCACGGCTATCAAGTCGCTTTTATGGTGCCCACCGAAATTCTGGCCGATCAACATGGCCGGACACTGACTCGCTGGGGAGAAAAGGCGGGGATCCGTGTGGCTACACTCTTGGGACGGCATTCGATGGCCGAGCGGAAGCCGGTTCTCGAAGCTCTTTTAGAAGGTGAACTCGATTTTGTCGTCGGTACACATGCGCTTCTCGAAGAGAAAGTGAACTTTTCGAAACTAGGATTGGTGGTTGTCGATGAACAGCATCGCTTCGGGGTCCGGCAACGAGCGGTGCTCCGCTCCAAGGGAGTCGAGCCGGATGTATTGGTAATGTCGGCTACGCCCATTCCGAGAACACTCGCGCTCACACTTTACGGCGATCTCGATGTGTCTCTTTTGGATGAGCTTCCTAAGGGACGAAAGCCAATTGAAACGAAAATCTTCGCCGACAAGGAAAGGGCCCGTGTCTATGAGGCAGTTCGAAAGGAGGTGGGAGAGGGGCGCCAGGCCTATGTGGTCTATCCTCTGGTCGAGGAGTCGGAACATCTTCCTGCGAAGGACGCGACAAATATGGAGCGAGAGCTTCGCGAAAATATTTTTCCTGAATTCAAAGTTACATTAGTTCATGGACAAATGCCGGCGGAGGAGAAAGGAAGAGTGATGTCACTCTTTGAAAAAGGAGAAATCCAAATTCTTGTTTCGACGACGGTGATTGAAGTCGGAATTGATGTGGCGAATGCGACTGTGATGGTGATTGAGCATCCCGAGCGTTTTGGTCTCTCACAATTGCATCAACTTCGGGGAAGAGTGGGAAGGGGAAGCGAGCGTTCATTTTGTTTTCTCATTCGTCCGGCGGGCATTTCAAAGTTGGCGTATGAGCGTCTTCGAACATTTGCGAGCATTCATGACGGTTTTCTTTTGGCCGAAGAAGATCTCCGTTTGCGGGGCCCGGGAGATTTCTTCGGTGTGGCGCAGTCAGGGTTTCCGTCGTTTCGCGTCGCCAACTTTCCACGCGACCTCGATCTTTTAGAGGCGGCTCGCCAAGAGGCATTTCGCCTGATTGAATCCGATCCAGATTTGAAAGCAGCCGGACATCAGCACCTTTCATGGGTGCTGGATACCCATTGGGGAGAAAAAATTTCTTTGGTGCGGGTAGGCTAATGGCAAAAGTTACAAAGAAGATCGTTATTAAAGCGACGCCGGACCAATTTTTCAAAGTCATCCGAGATTATGAATCCTATCCTGAGTTTCTTTCCTCTGTCTCCGACACCAAACTTTTGGAAAATGGAAAGTCGATGAAAGTGGTGGAGTTCGAAGCCGATCTGATTAAAAAGATTCATTACACATTGGAACTGACTGAAGCCCCTCCTTCTCGTCTTTCTTGGAAACTCCGCGAAGGAGATTTCATGAAGAAAAATACGGGAGCGTGGAAATTAAAAGCAAGAGGAAAAGAAACTGAAGCGACGTATGAAATTGAAGTGGAAATGAAAGGCCTTGTTCCCAATTTCGTCGTCGCCGCATTGGTGGAACAAACTCTTCCCAAAACCCTTGACGAATTCCGCCTCCGCGCCGAACAGCGCACAAAAAAAAGCCCAAGCAGAGAAACGTGAAGGAGGGAAGAATGTTCCCTTTAAATGACAGTCGTCCAGTTATCAGTCAATTGATAATTTGACGCGTCTAATTATCAGTTCTATGATAGTTTGCCGTATGCAGATCGAGCGCTATTTATCTCGGACGATCGTGAACGACGCGTTAGCTAAGCGCAAGATGGCGTTCGTGTCCGGGCCCCGCCAAGTCGGAAAATCTACCCTTGCCAAGGCGAATCTCCAGTCTCCTCAAAATTACTTTCTTTTCGACCAGGATGAATTTCGCCTCACTTGGATGAAATCTCCGTCGAAAGCCATTGCCGTGCGAGGTCCCGGTCCGATTGTTTTGGACGAAATTCATAAAGACCGAAAATGGAAGCTTCGCTTGAAGGGAATTTACGATCCCGCACCCGGCGAAATACCGATCATCGTCACCGGAAGCGCGAGGCTGGATTTTTTTAGGCGAGGGAGTGACAGCCTGATGGGACGTTATTTCCCATATCGCTTACATCCTTTTTCCGTCGCCGAAACACCATCCCCTCCTTCTCCGGATCATCTCTTTGAGAAGCTCACCGCTTCGTTTGATTGGGCGTCGCTGTTACATTTGAGCGGTTTTCCCGAGCCTTTGCTCGCCGCGAGCGAGCAGGAAGGCCATCGCTGGAGCCGGCTACGTCTGGACCGACTGGTCATGGAAGACACGCGCGACTTCTTAAACATTTCCGATCTCCACGCATTTCGAAATCTCATCGCGCTCCTTCCGGAACGGGTGGGATCATTGTTGTCGGTCCATTCGTTGCACGAGGAGGTGGGAAAGGCCTACGGGACCATTCGAAGCTGGATGCAGGTCCTTGATACGCTCTATTTTTGTTTTACGGTCCGGCCCTACTCCAAAAAGCTCTCACGAATGATCCGTTCGGAGCCCAAGTTATATCTTTACGACCTGATTCAAATTCCGAAGACATTGATGGCGAAACGTTTGGAAAATCTCACCGCGCTTCATCTGCTTAAAGCCTGTCACTACTGGACCGATTCGGCGCAGGGGGAATTTGATCTTCACTTTCTGCGCAATAAGGACGGCCGGGAAGTGGATTTTGTTGTGACAAGAGATCAAGTTCCTTGGATGCTTCTTGAATGCAAGTCGGGAGAGAAACAACCCACGAAGGATCTGGTCCATTTCACGAGACTTCTGAAACCGAAATGGTCTCTGCAATTGGTTCAGTCCCCGCGCTTCGATCGATTTTATGAGAAGGATCGGATTCGGGTGGTAGATTACCAGACTCTTTTTTCCGGCTGGGTCTAACAGCGCACAAAAAAAAGCACCTCAAGCAGAGAAACGTGAAGGAGGGAAGAATGTTCCCCGCTTGAGGTGCTATTCTCGAAAGTCCCTGCCTAACCGAAGCTAGGTATGCAAATCATGGTGGGTTAGAACCATTAGTAGGGGGAAATGAGGTGGCCCCAACCCGATCTGCGCAGAAACCTCGAAATATAAAAGAACCTAGAGCTAAATCCATCAAGCATTACTTATGCCAACGAAATTTAGCTCCGATGGGAAAGTTAATACCCTGGAATTAAATAAATATCTACTAGATTGAAAAGAATTTTTTCGGAATATCAACAAGTTCACGTAAAAAATACTCGTTTAATGGTATCTGTCATGTAAAAAATACATGAATTAACTTTTCGTGAGTTATTTTTACGGACTCTTTGCGCCAAAGAAGAGTGAGTTGCGCAAAAATTACCTCTTACCGATTACGAAGGCGGTAGCGATTGAGTTTGTTGTGGAGAGTTTTCAGGCTCAGTCCGAGGCTCTGCGCGGTTTCCGTCTTGTTTCCCCCTGTCAGGTCGAGTGTTCGAAGGATCATCTCTTTTTCGATGTCCTCGAGATTCATCCCGACCGGAAACGTGAGTGTGGGCCCACCGCTGGGGCGTGACTTAACCGATTCTGGAAGATCCTCAGGCTCGACCGTTCGAGTTCGAGCGACAATCACTGCCCGTTCGATCGTGTTTTTTAATTCACGAACATTTCCGTTCCAGTGATGTTCGCGAAGAATCATCATCGCGTCGGGATGAATGCTTCGAACGTTTCGATTATTTTTTTTCGCAAATTCTTCCACAAAATGTTGAGCCAAAAGAGGAATATCTCCCACCCTGTTTCTCAACAACGGAAGGCGTAGCCGAAATACATTGAGACGGTAGTAGAGATCTTCTCGAAAAAGCCCTTGATCAATCGCATCTTCAAATTCAAGATTCGAAGCGGCGATGAGTCGAACATCTGCGTGAAGTTCTTCTTTTCCACCGATTCGGCGGAACGTTCCGTTTTCCAAAACACGAAGAAGTTTGCTTTGGAGATCCATCGCCATTGTGGCGATTTCATCGAGAAAAATGGTTCCCTTACTTGCCAGTTCAAAACATCCCTCTTTTGTTTTCACCGCGCCCGTAAAGGAACCCTTTTCATGCCCGAAAAGCTCGCTTTCAAGAAGAGTAGCGGGAATAGCGGCGCAATTGATGGGTACAAAAGGCCCGGAATTCCGCGGGCTCATGTCATGGATCGCCCGTGCGACCAGCTCCTTTCCCGTACCACTTGCACCTGAAATTAAAATCGAGGCAGTACTAGGAGCAGCCATTTCCATTTGCTGGAAAAGTTCCTGCATTGCGGGAGTTGTGCCGATGAGCTGGCCGAATGAGCCAAGCTGACGAAGCTCACGGCGCAATCGCTTTACTTCGTCTTCTCGGTCCAACATGGAGGAAACTCTCTCTAAGATGCTTTTGAGTCGCACGATATCGACGGGCTTGGTCAAGTAATCGTAAGCCCCGTCCTTCATGGCCTCTACCGCAGAGTGAATGGTTCCTTGGGCCGTGAGGAGAACGAAAATGATCGCCTCTTTGTCCACTTTGCGCAGTAAAGCCAATCCATCCATTCGCGGCATAACAAGGTCGGAAATAATGATCTGAGGTCGGAAAGATTCGATCTTGTTAAGTGCCGTACGGCCGTCATCTGCCACTTCGGTGTCGAATCCCCAACTTCCGATGAGTTCGGCGAGGCCGGTTTTCGCCGAAACCTCGTCGTCCACAACGAGCACTCGCTTTCTTCCCCCGGGAAGGTTTCGCGATGTGGTCTCTTCAGGCTCAGCTGGTGGGGAGCGTAATGGTGAATTTCGTGCCATGTTTTACCCGGCTTTTGACGTGAATGGTCCCCCCCATCGAACGAATGAGTCGTTGAGCGAGAGCCAAACCTAAGCCGCTTCCTTTCTCCTTGGTTGAAAAATAAAGGTCGAATATACGGTTCAAATTTTTTCGAGGAATTCCAATTCCATTGTCGCTGATTTCTAAGGTAATTCCGTTTTCTTGATTTCGTTCGGCCGAAATCATGAGTGCCCCTCCTTTGGGCATCGCTTCAAAAGCGTTGAGAATGAGATTGAGAAAAATTTGTTTCAGATGGTCTTCCACCGCATCCACGGCGGGAAGGTTCTTTTCAATAGCCAGGCGAATCTTAATTTTTTTCTTAAGCGCTCCTGCATTGACGAGCGCGATGACATGTTCAAGTGTGGATTCCAGCGAGACTTTTGCCAGATCACCCTCAATCGGACGAGCAAAATCGAGCACCCCCCGCATGACTTTGTTTAGGCGCTGTACCTCGGAAGAGAGGACATCTAGATATTTTTGAAGAGCCGCCTGTGTGTTCCCTGAAAGATTTGCGAGATGCCCCCGCATGACTTCCATGTTGATCACCATGGAATTGAGAGGATTTTTGACCTCATGTGCGAGGCTTGCCGCAAGTTCTCCCAGGGCCAGCATTTTTTCCTGCTGAATCATTCTTTGTTCGGAGCGGAGCTTCTCAGTGATGTCACGAATGATTGCCGAACTCCCGAGGTCTTTGCCCGTCTCATCACGGATCGCCGTTCGTGTGATTTCGATCGTGATTCGACGTTCATCTTTTGTAACGGCGGGAACGACATAGTTTCGCAAGAAGCCTTTCTTTTGGAATTGCTCCTGAACCTCTTTAAATTCGCGACTCCTGCGAACTTCTTCGGCCAGAATCGCGGTAAATCGCTTGCCAATCATTTCCCTCGGGCCGTAACCGAACATAAGATCAGCCCCGTGATTCCAGGAACGGATACGCCCGTTTTCATCAAGGGCCACAATGGCGTCGACGGAGTATCGGAGAATATTGGCAAGAAATTGTTCCTTGCTTCGAACCTCCTGTTCCAATTTTCGTTGATCCGTTAAATCGATGAGGGAAGAAATTTGTTCGCCGCTGGGCATCGCACTGACGGAAATATGGACTGTCCGTTCGGCGCCCCAACGGTTCACGAAGGAGAATTCATAAATAGCCGGAGCTGAGGTCGAATCCACCAGGCGGGCACGGTGGTAGGCGTCGATTCTTTCGCGATCTCTCGGATGGACGAAAAGAAGATAATGGGCCTTGTTAATCAGCTCTTCCTTACGATATCCGCTCAAAGCCTCGAAGACATCATTGACCTTGGCAAATATTCCGTCGGGCCGGATGACTGAAACCGCAGTTCCCGCACGTTCGAATAGCGCACGATACTCCGCTTCAGAGGTTCGGAGTGACTGTTCCAGGCGGGCTCGTTCGGTAATGTCCAGAACAATTTCCATGACACGAGAGACATCATTGTTCTCGTCGAACATGGGAGCTTCAATCAATTGGTAATAGCGCTGAACTCCATCCGCGGTCACCCGCTTGATGTAGCCGGTCATGATATTTTTGGTTTCAAAGGCCTTGGTGGGAAGGCAATCGGGGCACTTGGAGCTCCGATTTCGAAAAGCGCTGAAGCAATTTTTTCCTTCAATTTCCGCTCGGGACCCGTAAATGCTTTCCATTTCTTTGTTCATCCAAAGAACCCGCATATTTCGGTCGACGAGCCAAATCCCTGCTCCGGTCGCCGGACCGACGCTCGCAAGAGCTTCCCGAGGACGTTCTTCTACGATCGCATTACAAAAAATTTTCGACGGCTCGATTTCCTGAATCGCCGGAAGTGGTTTCAAGATTCCTCCCTCATTTTGCCTTCCCCATTCGCAGCGCAACGTACCACAAAATGGCGCCGCATGTAAATTTGTCTAATATATTGAAATTATTTAATTATTTATGGGTATTTCCCGGACGGGATCGACCAGGGAGACCCCCACGCGATGAAAAAAAGATAGAAGTGAATGGTCGACGCTTTCCGCGCGAACCACGGCGCGAAGATTCCCTCCCAGTTCGGTACGAATTTTTTTATGAATATTTCGGTCAATCCAACCGATTCGTGTCGCCGCATCTTTTTCGGTGGCCCGGTCGAAAAAATAACGGACCATTCGTGAACGTTTTAAGTAAGTGCCGCGGATTTCATCATGAATCGTTTGAAAAAGTTTTCTAGACCAAATCGTAATGGTCGGATGATACCTTGGGAGGTTTTCAATTTTGGGTTCTTTGACGTAAACCACACGGTTTCCCACAAACATTGTGGCATAAAAGCCGATTCTCTCCATGGGCTCGGAAAGGGGTAGGAAGGAGAAGAGTAAATCTTCAGGAGTGAGTTTCAGCCTTCGAGCCAATTGCTCTGATTCAATCAAATACTTTGTCTGATATTCCGGTGTTCCGATTTCTTCGAGCTGTTCAAAGAACTGTTGAGAAGAGGCTTTCTCTTTCCGATCGATCAGTTTTTTCCATGAAATCAGATCTTCCCGATCGGAGGTTGAATCAGAAACGTCAATCGTCAGAGTGGGGGTGGTCGTGGGAATGGTTTCGGCCCCAATCGAAAGAATGGCTAAGTCAGCCGCGATCCATTGGGGGCTGTTGGGGCCAATAATACCTACGCGGTCGCCTGGTTTCACGCCGCTGGCCATGAGCCCCCGCCCCAATTCTTTCACGAGGTTAGCGAGTTCCTGCCAGGTGATCTCCTTTCCTTCGTCTCCCACAATGGCTGACACCTTTGAAGAGTGGTAGGCCCGTTTTTGGAATAGAGTGGCGAGGTTTCGATCCTTCACAACGAACCCATTTCATTCCACGAAGTTGGCGATTTGGCTACCAATTTTTGGGGGCCTATGCTACAAGCCGGCCCTCAAATTTTGGGGAGATCGATTATGCGAAAAGGAATTCATCCAAATTATATTGAAACCACTATCACTTGCGCTTGTGGGAATGTGATCCCTACTCGCTCCACGAAAAAAGAAATCCGAGTAGAAATTTGCTCCAAATGCCACCCCTTCTTCACCGGCACACAAAAGCTCATCGACACGGCCGGACGGATCGATCGTTTCCGAAAGAAATATGGGAGCAAGGCGGAAGCGACCGCGAAAAAGTAGCTGACCCTCCCATTTCGGGAGAGGATTACACAGGATATGTTTTCACGACTCGATGAGGTCGAACGCCGGTATGAGGAGCTTTCAACGAAGCTCTCCGATCCGGCGGTGATTTCGCGCACGGACGAGTTTCAAAAGCTCTCCAAAGAACATTCGGATTTGGTGGAAATTGTAGAAACCTACCGCAACTACAAAAAGAATGGGAAAGAGATCGAAGGAAGTCGCGAGCTGGCGGCTGGATCCGATGCTGATATGGCGGCGATGGCCAAAGAAGAACTGGCGGGCCTGGAGCAAGAGCGCCATCGTATCGAGGAGCGGTTGAAATTTCTTCTTCTGCCAAAAGATCCGAACGACGACAAAAACGTCTTTCTTGAAATTAGAGCCGGGACGGGTGGAGATGAAGCGGCTCTCTTTGCGGCCGACCTTCTTCGTATGTACCTCCGCTATGCCGAACGGAACCGATGGAAAACAGAAATCATGTCTTCGAGCGAAACGGGACTCAAAGGAATTCGCGAAGTCATTGTTGTTCTCGAAGGGAAGGGGGCCTATAGCCGGCTTAAATTCGAAGGGGGAGTTCACCGCGTTCAGCGTGTTCCGCTCACAGAAGGATCAGGCCGAATTCATACATCGGCCGTGACGGTGGCCGTTCTTCCTGAGGCGGAGGAAGTCGATGTCAAAATCGATGAGAAAGACTTAAAGGTCGATGTCATGCGAGCCAGCGGTCCCGGAGGGCAGAGTGTGAATACCACCGACTCGGCGGTCCGAATTACGCATATTCCTACAGGTCTTATGGTGGTTTGTCAGGATGAAAAATCGCAGCATAAAAACAAGGCGAAAGCCCTGCGCGTGTTGCGCTCCCGGCTTTTAGAGCAGGAACAGGCAAAGCAGCAGGCGGAAATTTCGGCCGCGCGGAAAACCATGGTGGGAAGCGGAGATCGAAGCGAACGAATTCGAACCTACAATTTCCCCCAAAATCGTCTGACCGATCACCGTATCGGCTTAACCCTTCATCGACTGGATGCGGTGATGGAAGGAGACCTCGATGAAGTGATTGGAGGGTTGCAAACGCATCATTCAACGGAGCTACTTCAAAATGCAGGCGGCAGCGCAAACAAGAGTTGAACCGAATTGGACGGTAGGTTCAATTCTCAGTTGGGCGACGGGAGATTTCTCGGCCCGGGGGATTCCAAACTCTCGGCTCGATGCGGAGGTTCTTCTCGCGCATGCCCTTGGGACAAATCGAGTAGGACTCTATCTTCAATTTGATCGCCCTTTGACCGAAGATGAAAAAGATCAATTTCGAAATTTAATTCAGGATCGTAGGAAAGGAAAACCCGTCGCTTATATTCTTGGCGAGAAAGAATTTTATTCCCTACCATTATACGTGGATTCGCGGGTTCTTATTCCACGACCCGAAACCGAACTCTTGGTTGATGAGGTCTTATCCTGGGCGAAAAAAGAAAATCGGCCTCTCCGCATTTGCGATGTGGGGACCGGATCGGGAGCCATCGCCATTGCGATCAAAAAGAATCTATTATCCGCTGAAGTGATGGGCATCGATTTCGGTGACGCTCTTGAGGTGGCTCGAAAAAATGGCGATAGGCATGAAGTGAGTATCGAATGGAGAGAGAGCAACCTGCTTGAAAATGTAGGGAATGAACCCTTCGATGCGATCGTGGCGAATCTTCCCTATATTCCAACGCAAGAGTGTGACGAACTGTCCATGGATGTTCGTGATTTCGAACCGCGAGTGGCTTTGGATGGGGGAATACAGGGCCTAGATTTAATTTTTCGCCTTATTGAAGAAGCGAGCCAACGATTTCCAAAAGCGAGACTTTTTTTAGAAATGGGTTTGGGGCAGAAAGAAGGAATTTCACGTTATCTCCATGATCGCGGCTACTCCTTAGTCACGCTTCGAAATGACATTGCTGGAATTCCGCGGATCGTTGTCGCCGGAAAGGAAGAGACGTGTCGTTAGAGAAAATGCGAGTGACCGGTGGCCGGCGACTCAAAGGAGAAATTGAAATCAGCGGTGCTAAAAACGCGACACTCCCCATGTTGGCAGCGACCCTATTAACGGCCGACCCTTGCAGAGTTGGAAATATTCCCGACCTTCATGACATCGAAACGATGAAAGACATTCTTGCCTTCTTCGGCGTGAAATTTGAAAGACACGGAAGTGATCTTCTGGTCCAAGCGCAGTCTCTTTCCGGTGTCGAGGCTCCTTACGACTATGTTCGGAAAATGCGGGCGAGCGTTTTGCTTCTTGGACCCTTATTGGCGCGTTGCGGTTCGGCTCGCGTGGCTCTCCCCGGTGGGTGCGCGATCGGCGTTCGACCCATCGATCAGCATTTAAAAGCTTTTGAATCGATGGGGGCGGAAATTGAACTCAAAGAGGGGTATGTCGAAGCGAAGGCAAAGCGCCTCAAAGGTGTGACTCACGCCTTTGATACGGTGACCGTCACCGGAACGATCAACGCCATGATGGCGGCGGCGCTGGCGGACGGGACCACAGAGCTGCAAAATTGCGCGGAAGAACCGGAAGTAACCGCAGTCGCCGACGCCCTTCGGCAGATGGGGGCGGAAATTAATGGTGTGGGAACAGCCGTCATACAGATCAAAGGTCAAAAAAAATTAAATGGATTTCATCTTCCCATGATTCCGGATCGAATTGAAACTGGAACCTATATGGCGGCTGCGGCGATTACCGCCGGCGATCTTTTTCTCTTAGGCGCGAATCCCGCCGATCTTGAAGCGGTCATTTCCAAACTCAGGGAATCGGGGGCGACCATTACCGTGGAAAAAAAGGGTCTGCGTGTGAAGGGATCCAAAGCGATTTATCCGGCGCAAATTAAAACAGCGCCCCATCCCGGTTTTCCGACCGATATGCAGGCACAATTGATGGCGCTTCTCTCCCTAGCGGATGGGACAAGTACGATCACCGAAACCATATTTGAGAATCGTTTTATGCATGTCGCTGAACTCAATCGAATGGGAGCCGATCTTCGAATATCCGGATCTACGGTGACCGTGGTGGGGGTCAAAAAGCTTCGTGGGGCCCCCGTGATGGCGACGGATCTGCGGGCCAGCGCTTCGCTCGTATTGGCGGGATTAGCGGCTGAGGGGGTTACCGAAATCCTACGAATCTACCATTTGGATCGTGGTTATGAGAGGATGGACGCCAAGTTGGCATCCGTCGGCGCAGACATCGAAAGAATCCCTACGTAAAGGAACGTCGCGTGATTTTTCGTGTTCTCGGATGTTCAGGAAGTGAATCGGATCGAAACCATCCCTGCAGTTTTGCCATCGGTAAACATGTCGTCGTCGATATGGGTTCGGCAGCGTCCCGGCTTACGATCGAAGAACAGGCGCAAGTTACGGATGTCTTTTTAAGTCATGCCCATCTCGATCACACGAAAGATCTCGCCTTTTTTTCCGAGAATATTTTCTCGCGCATTACCTCTCCCGTTACCGTCCACGCGACATCTGAAACGATTCACAAGCTCAACGGACATATTTTAAACAATGAAATTTGGCCGGACTTCACGATCCTTCCCACACAAAAGAACTCGATTCTCAAGTATGCGCCGTTTCATGCGAACAAGCGTTTTCAAGCTGCGGATCTTGAATTCCTCGCCATTCCTGTAAATCACCCGGGGGGATGCGTGGCACTCTTTATTCAATCCAAAAGTGGGACGATTCTTTATACCGGAGATACAGGGCCGACTGAGGAGGTCTGGAAAGAAGTGAACCGACGGGGCGAGGATGTGAAGGGAATTTTGTTGGAATGTTCGTTTCCGGATCGACTGGCATCCCTTGCTGAGGTGAGCGGGCATCACACGCCCGCTTCATTTGCCCGGGAACTTAAGAAGGTTCATACCAAAAACATTCCGGTGTTTGCCTATCACTTGAAAGCTCCGTATCGAGATGAAACTTTGCGCGAGCTTGCCGTGTTAGGCGATTCACGAATTCATATTCTCGAGCCGGGAATGCGAATCGAATTTTAGGAGGTACGATGTCCTGGGTTGATCGTTTAAAAGCTCCGAAGATTTCGACCGAAGAAGACGCCAAATCGAGCTTTCCGGAAGGACTTTGGACGAAATGCCCGCAATGCGCCGAAATTCTTTTTCAGGAAGATGTAGATCGGAATCAATGGGTTTGCCCGAAATGCCAGTATCATTTCCGGATTGGTGCACGCGAGCGGCTAAAGCTTCTTCTCGAGCCTGAAAGTTTTGAGGAACTCGATGTCGGAATGTCTCCCACGGACGCCCTCGATTTCAAAGATTCAAAGCGCTATCGCGATCGGATCAAGGCGCTCGAAAAAATGGGAAGGGAGAAAGAGGCGTTCATTTATGGCCGTGGCCGAATTCATGACCTCGAGATAATCATTGGTTCTTTTGTCTTCGACTACATGGGGGGAAGCATGGGTTCGGTGGCGGGTGAAAAGCTAACGCGCACTTTTGAGCTTGCGGCGAACGAGAAAAAGCCCTGCCTTGTCATTACGGCCAGCGGCGGGGCTAGAATGCAGGAAGGAATTTTATCGCTGATGCAGATGGCGAAATCAACTGCCGCCCTAGCACGGCTAAGGAAATCGGGTGTTCCCTATGTCGTTCTTCTCACCGATCCCACGACGGGAGGTGTGGCAGCTTCGTGCGCGATGTTGGGGGATGTGATGTATGCAGAACCAAATGCTCTCATTGGATTCGCCGGTCCTCGCGTGATCGAGCAGACGATTAAAGAAACGCTTCCTGAGGGTTTTCAGCACTCCGAATTTCTTCTCGAGCACGGCATGGTCGATGGCATCGTTCATCGAAATGAAATGAAAGAGATTCTTTACAAAACCATGTCGATGCTTGCCGGTCGGGCACGGTCTTGACGCGCCCGGACCGGGGCATATATTGAAGCAAGGAAAGGGGAAAATACCCGATGGGAATTCAGCAGACATTGCATGA
Source organism: uncultured bacterium (assembly GCA_964397255.1). Classification (GTDB taxonomy): domain Bacteria; phylum Bdellovibrionota_G; class JALEGL01; order JALEGL01; family DATDPG01; genus CAYNHQ01. Next base: position 440,992 of record CAYNHQ010000002.1, on the reverse strand, counting down.
AATTGCCAAGTTCCAGTTCATCCTGGCCGAGGGCCGAAAGGGGAACCACCTTCTGTTCAGTCCCGAAATGATTCGAGGGGCATTTGCGAAGAATTCGGAAGAATTGGGCAAACTTTTTCAATCCAAACTCGAAGAAATCAATCATGCGCTGAATTACACTTTTTCGCTGAACACGTTTGAAGAAAAACGAGACTACATTCGAACGCTAAATCCCGAAATCCAAGATGCCCTCATTTTCGGTTACTTTCAGCTCCTCGAAGGCATCGAAGAAAACGAAAAGATCCAGCACTGATTTTTAATGCTTACCGCGCGGCGCGATCGCTTTGCGACCTCGAAGGCGCCTCAACGAAATGGTTTTTCCTCGCCGTCGGCGTGATTCAATCATCCGCCAAAATTCCGGATTCGCCTGCAAAACAATGTCTTCAAGGTCTTTTCCTTCAACCCCCACCATTAACGCCGCTGGTTTGCCATGCTTCGTAATAAGAACTCGTTCTTCCTGTGCACGATCCACATAGGTGCTGAGTTCGTTTTTCGCTTTTCCCAATGCAATAATCTTCATAAAATTTCTCCCGTTGTCTGAAACATGTGTCTATAATTATAGCTATAATTTTGCTACGATCAAGAGCGCTGGTTTCCACGAGAGCGTCTCCTTCCACTGTCCAATATGTTATGAGTGCATATAAAAGTATGTTTTTGAAATTTGCGGCAATTGTCATATCGATCATTGCGATCTCAAATTCTGGGTTTGGTCAGCCCAAACGGCTTTACGAATTTCAAGCTTCCGTGGTTGCGAACGGTGGTCTGATTCGCGAAGGGTTCAATATGCCTGGCGAAATCGAAGTAATTGCGACGTTGCGGTTTGTCTGTGGCAAAGTCAGTTCGGTTATTCCTATTCATCCCATTTCAAAGCGACTAAACGCTTCAAACGGTTGGCGCGTCGTATTTTCGGAAGAAGATTTGTCTGAATATTCCTATGATTCGGTTGATTTTCTCGAAGAGGTTAAGAATTTTGGAATGAAAAATTGTCCGGACGAGGCGGAAAGCTACGGTTATGGAATCGAGCTTCGACTGAAAGATCCTTCCTGGCCGATATCAATGCTATCCATTGGTAAAATCGATGGGTTGCCAAAAAATGGTGAGATTGCTGTGTCTTCTGAGATTTTGCCGAAACATCCGAACTTTCGCATTAAAGTGACAGCCCGCCGATTATAGTTTTGCTTGAGGCGAGCAAATAGAAAGAATGACTTCGTCAACTCGAACGTCGAGGTCTTCTTTCGAGCCATTGTTCCAAATGACGTGGTTCGCACGTTTCGCTTTTTCGGCGGCGGAAAATTGAGATTCAATCATTCGTTGTGCCAACTCTTCACTGATCTTATCGCGGGCTATCAATCGTTCGCGCGCTAGTTTTTCGTCGCATACCACCGCAACCGTTTCATCCATGTGTCGCTCCCATCCCGCTTCGAATAAGAGCGGTACTACCACCACTGCCACCATCGGCACCGGAGGGGTGTTTCGAAGCAAATGAAGCTCTTGGTGAAGTGCCAACTCGATCGCCGGATGAAGAATACTTTCCAACTTTTTTCGAGCCTCGGCCGAGGCAAACACCATTTCACGCAATTCCTGGCGATCGGAAGTTCCTAACTCGGTTTCGATCTTGAATAAGATCTCCGATTTCGAAAAAAGGAGATGGGCCAGCTCATCGGTATCTATAATAGGGATACCAGCCTCCTCCATTCGGCGAGCCACGGTTGACTTTCCACACGCGACACCGCCTGTGAGCCCGACCACCTTCATAGAGAGGCATGTTACATCAGTTGGGCCAAAATCACCCCTTCAAGTAAGCGACTCTATAAGCTAGCGGTGATAATTGGCAGAAGCAGCGAGTTGTGCGGGCCCTCTTTGCTCGCGGGCCACAAAAGTACGCTGAATATTAAATTTCCCGTGTTCTGAGACCAAGAGCGCCTCGATTTCCGTCTGAGTTTGTGAATGATTGGGATGGGTCTCAAGTACATTCGAAAACGTAACGAGATATTGTTCCCCCGGCAGTTTTGCCTTCGTGAAGAGGATGCGTGGAACGGTGTATAAAACTCGACCGCGTTCGGGCACGGTGCCGAAAATTCGACCCTCTACTTCGAGGCCTTCTGTTTTCTGTCGAACGACTAACTCGTCGACGCAAATTTCGGACGGAACGGGAGACATTGCACCCATAAGTAAATCGGCTTTTGGATTCGGCAGTGGGCTAAGGTCAATAGGTAGGCAATCCGCCCGGAGAATTTGCGTGGGTGCTCCATTTGGGCTTGTGTCTATATTGAACCTAAAAGTTTCATCTGGAACTCGGAGCAATTCTCCCAGTTGCTTTCGAAATTGTAACAGTTGGATTCTGCGGTTGGTAAAGTAAGCAGTGATACCTCTATACCAATCATGAGTGTACGCATCTCTCTCAAGCTCCGCTGTCGCGCGTTCAATCTCCACTTTATTAAAAACTACATTGCGCGCACAAAGTAGACCACATTCAGAACGCTCATCCAAGTAAGCTTGATAGGCGGCCAATCTCCTATCTCTCTCTTCAACACAATCGAGAGGAATCTTGTGGGCGGTTCCCAAAGCATCAAGGGAAAGCTTGAAATTATCGGGCCTCAGTTCAATTACAGGAGCAAGAGCGTGAACTTTACTGAAAGCACTTTTTTCAAGCAATGCTGCTGGGATCAGAAATGAGCGCATTCCGATTTGTGGACCGAAGAGGGCGCTTCCCCAAAAAAGAAATTCTCCTTGAGTTATTGTCCAACCAAAAAAGGGAGCCAAAGCGGCCGCTCCTGCTCCAGCTCCAACGCCTAAAGAACCTCCAAGAAGCAGAGCACAAGCTTCACCAGTTGTTTGTTCGCTTTCCAATACTCGTTTGGATGCAGTGACGATCGCAGATTGTGTTTGAGTGGCCTGTATCAAGTAATCTTCCATCCGAGTTACTTTTTGAATGGCAAGATCGAGTTGATCCCAAATCTGTCGAAGCTCGTGTTCCGTGAGTCCTTGAACACTTATAGTTGGGGTAGGTTCCTCTATAGTAGGAGAGGGTTCCTCCGAAAAGGAAGCGCTAGAAAACAGGAGTAAAACGAGGGGGATGATTGGACTCATTCTCATAATAGCTTCGCGTATAGCGCGATGCGTTACCAGTGTCAAGCTCTCCAATAGCCAACCTGCCAGTGAGCCCAACCACCTTCATGGATTCGACAGGATAAACCAATCGGGCTAAATTCGCCCCCATGGCAGACATTGGAGTGGTGGTATTCCCGGGATCGAACTGTGATCGCGATGCCCAGCATGTTTTTTCCTCCGTGATGGGCCGGTCAGCGGCGTTCCACTGGCACGATCAATCCATACGAAATCAATATAAGGCCGTGATTTTACCGGGAGGTTTCGCCCATGGGGATTACCTGCGATGCGGGGCGATGGCAAAACTCTCTCCCGCGGTTCAGAGCCTTGGAGAGTTTATCGATAGAGGGGGCCTGGTTCTCGGCATTTGCAACGGGTTTCAAGTTCTAGTGGAGGCCGGCTATCTTCCCGGTGCGCTGACGAAAAATCGAAGTCTCCGTTTCCAATGCGAAGATGTGTTTGTTCGCGTCGAATCCAACCAATCTCCCTACACCAGTGCCATAAAAGTGGGAACCGTTCTTCGCCTTCCCATCGCACACTCGGAAGGATGCTATGTAACGGACGAGGCCACACTCTCTCACCTCGAGAAAAACGGCCAAGTCATCCTTCGCTACACATCTCCGACCGGAGAACTTAAAGACGAATTCAACGCGAATGGGTCGATGAACGCGATTGCGGCCCTCGCCAATGAAAAGGGAAATGTTTTCGGTCTCATGCCTCATCCCGAGCGTTGTTCGGAAGCGGTTTTGGGCAACGATGACGGTCTCGCGATCTTTCGATCGATGGTAGAGCATCTTTGAAAGATTGGATCGATCAGATGCGCGCGGGAGATCGCCGCGCGCTGGCTCGTTTGCTCAGTTTCGTCGAAGCCCGTGATCAAAAATCTTTTGAGCTCCTGTCCGAAATTTGGCCGCTCACCGGCAAGGCGAAATCCATCGGAATCACCGGCCCCGCGGGCGGAGGGAAGAGCACGCTCATTGATCAACTGATTCTTTACTACCGTCAGAAGGGACTCAAAGTCGGCGTGATCGCCGTCGATCCGACCAGCCCCTTTTCGGGTGGTGCCGTGCTGGGGGACCGAGTCCGAATGCAACGCCACTCAAGTGACCCCGATGTTTTTATTCGAAGTGTGGGGTCGCGCGGAAAGAGCGGAGGAATTTCGTTTTCCACACGAGCGCTCATGCAACTTCTGGATGCGTTTGGCGCCGACATTATTTTGGTAGAGACCGTGGGAGCGGGGCAGAGCGAAGTCGATGTGGCCGACATTGTGGATACCACGGTCGTGATTTTGGTTCCCGAAGGGGGCGATTCAATTCAAACGCTCAAGGCGGGAATTCTAGAAATCGCCGATATTTTTGTCGTGAACAAGAAGGATCGTGATGGCGCCGATCGAGTAGCGAGTGATGTCGAGGCGATGCTCTCTCTCAAACCGGGAGACGGGAGTTGGAGGCCTCCCGTCCTGTTGGCCGAAGCCCAAAGTGGCGAAGGGATAAGGGAGTTGGGCGAAGCGATCGTCCGGCATCAGAATGAACTTGAAAAAAAAGGTCTTCCTGAAGAAGAGAAAGAGCGCAGACGTCTTCACGAACTTTCCGAAATTGTCGAGGCTCGTTTAGCCAGCGAAATTCTCGAAAAGCTCAGGGGAGATTCAAAAGCGATGAAAGAATTGATGGACTCAAAACGCCCCAATCTATACGAAATGGCCGAGCGCCTACTTTCGTCGCCCCGACGTTAAGAGATGAGTGCCCCTCGCGTGGTTTCTTTGCTTCCAGCGGCGACGGAAACGATTTGTGGACTGGGAGGATTCGAACAATTAATCGCGATTTCACATGAATGTGATTTTCCGCCGGACGTTGAAAGTCTCCCTCGTATCACAAAGACACGAACGAACATTCATGGTTCGAGTAAAGAAATTGATCGATCGATCCAAAAACGAATCGCTGATTCACTCTCGATTTATGAAATTGATGGGGTAGTACTTCGCGAGCTTTCGCCAGATGTCATTGTGACACAGGATCTCTGCGAGGTTTGCGCGGTTTCCACGTCGGATCTTTGCCAGGCTCTCGAAACCATCGTCGATCATCCTATCAATGTGGTCACTCTTCACCCCACGACACTCGATGACATTTGGGAGAACATAAATCAAATCGGTGTGGCTATTCACCGTGACTCCAAACCTCTTTTGCGCGAATTGAAATCTCGTCTGGAAGAGATTCGTGAAAAAAGGAGCCAGAAGAAAACGAGAGTAGTCGCTATTGAATGGCTCGACCCGGTTATGCTAGGCGGGCTTTGGATGAGTGAGTTAGTAGAAATCGCCGGCGGCATTTCGCTGGGGCCAAAACGAGGAGAAAAATCAGTTCCTCTGCAGGATAATGACCTTGAGAAGCTCGAAGCCGATATCGTTGTAGTAAAGCCTTGCGGTTTCTCTCTTTCTCAAACTCGAAAAGAAATCTCTCGAATTCGATCTCTTCTTCCCTCTCATTGGCTGGCTGCTCGGGAACATCAGGTATATCTTGCAGATGGGAATGCCTTTTTTAACCGTTCCGGGCCACGCATTGTCGATTCGGCTGAGATCCTTGCGGCTATTTTGGATCCGAGTATTTTCTCGCGCCTGGCGATGTTACATGCTGCCGCGTTTGAGAAGATGACCTTTTAAACGGTGCGTTTGTTCTCGATCCCGACGGCAATAACGTCGAGGTGGTTTGCCACCAGCCTGAGTAGTTTGCCTTACACCGTAAGGAGGGAGGGAAGAGGGCAGTCGAGCGTATCGGCGACGGTGCGGATGAGTTCCGCTTCCTGAGTTCGGACGGCGCCGTTCACAGACGCGGCGGTCGCACATGCATCCACGAGGCGTTCTTTGAGGCGTGGGACGGCTCTCGAAATTCGATCCAGGGCTTGGTTGAAGGAATGAACGGAACAAAGATCTTTTTTCATCATCGGTAAATTGGTGACTCCGAGGCGCCCGATTCCCGCCGAAAAATCTCTTCCGGCTCCTTCGTCTGTATCGTTTCCATGGTAGGCCAGAGCGGAGAGAACCACGGAACAATCCGGCAGAATGGGTTGGATGGAATAAAACTGTAAGAGAGACGGGCGTCCCGCTTGCGCACCAAGCAAATGACGGTGAAGCGCTTTGACGATCATAAAGGATGGTAACGAAATCGGTTCATCGAGCGCAAGAAAGGCGCGGAATGTTTTTCCCATGGCCGCGATTTCCTCTTTCGTCATTCGGCGTAACGCCGGCAGCGATAGGTCGACGAGGGGAAGTCGTGAATTGGGTCCCACTCCCTCATACTGTTTTCGAAGGGATTCGACTCGGTTTGCAAAGGCCTCTCCTTCCTGTTCCCGTAGCAGTTTAAGTTGATTGAATTGGATGCTTCCTTCCGAAAGGAGAAGCGCATAAATAAGCGCCCGCGCCCCTGCCGGCTCATGAGAAGCCTCTTTTAATTCCTCGGGAAGATTTTGAACAAAAAATCGTGCGCGGTCGATATTTTCTGACGTTACTTTTCCGATGTGATGAACGACCGTACCCGCATAAACCATATTGGGCGCGATAGCCGAGACATCGAACCCACTGGGTATGGCCACACTGGGGCGAAGGTTCGCCAATTGAGGATTCAGGCCAGGGGAACCACCGATCGGCGCTACGTATGGAATTTTTCCATCAAAAGAGGGGTCGATTTGCCGGATGCGTTCTTCCACCGGCGGATGAGTGGAAAACCAAAAAAACCAGGAATCGTGAAGCGCGTTTCCAAAAAAGAGATGGCTCATTTCTTCGGCATGCGAATCGTGAATTCGGCCTCCGATGGTAAGCCCCCCGATCTTTTTCAAAGCGCCCTCGATACCATTCGGATTTCGCGTGAACTGTACGGCGGACGCGTCGGCCAAAAATTCGCGCTGTCGGGAAAGGGCAGCTTTTATAAGAGTCCCAAAGAAAACACCGATGTAGCCGATTACAACCAGAGCGATGCCGAAGGCTAAAAAAACAAGGAGGCCGTTCCCCACGCGAGATCGGCGGGAATACCGATCTCCTTCGGAAAGAATACGGAGAATCATTCTCCCCGTGATCCCAATGATCATGATGCCATGAAGGACGGCGAGAAGACGCATGTTGAAAAGAACATCGCCATGAAGAATATGGCTGAACTCATGGGCCACCACTCCCTGAAGTTCATCGCGCGAAAGATTCTGAAGAGTCCCCCGGGTGACTGCTACCACCGTGTCACTTGGCGCATAGCCGGCAGCAAAAGCATTGATTCCATCCTCATTGTCGAGGACAAAAATTTTTGGCACAGGGGTCCCCGCCGCGATGGCCATTTCTTCGACGACATTTCGGAGTTTTTGCTCCTCGACATCGGTAGGCTGTAAATCGACCCGCCTTCCACCTAGACGAAGCGCGACGGCGTGACCTCCGGCGGAGAGGATGTTCCACATATAGAGGCTTCCTCCGAAAATCACGGTGAGCGTAGTCAGTGTGGTCCAAAATAGAATTACAGGGTTCCAAAACGTTCGGGAGTACAAACGAGAATCGAAACATTGAAAAAGAAAGGCGACGGTGGCGTTCGTGATGAGGACCGTCGACAGCACAGCGAAAACGAACAGCAAAATGAGGAGCGTGGTGTTCCGCTGCCGTTGCCGTTGATGCTCGAAGAAATTCAAAGAATTCTAGGTGAATTTCACTTTGGGAGCCGCTCGCTCTTCCGTCGCTTCGATCTCCCAAAGCTGCGCGGGTTGAAATTGGAATTGATTCGCGATCATGTTTCCGGGAAATCCCTCCCGCGTGTTGTTGTAAATCATAACCGCATCGTTGAAGGCTTGGCGGGCAAAAGCAATTCGATTTTCCGTGGAACTGAGCTCTTCCGTAAGTTGCTTCATATTCTCATTGGCTTTGAGGTCGGGATAGGCTTCGGAAACCGCAAAGAATTTCGTAAGGACTCCGGAAAGTGCTGCTTCGGCACCACTCAAATGCTGAATGGCCGATGGATCACCCGGATTTGCCGAAGCCCGTTGCGCCGCGGATGAGGCTGCGTTTCGAGCGGCAATGACCGCTTCCAACGTCTCCCGTTCATGTTTTAGATAGGCCTTGGCCGTTTCCACCAGATTTGGAATTAAATCGTAGCGCCGTTTGAGCTGGACATCGATCTGCGAAAAAGCATTCTTATAGCCGTTTCGAAGAAAGACCAGCTTGTTGTAAATCCCGACTACAAAGAAAAAAACAAACGCGACTAAAACGACTAGAACCAATAAACCCGTCATGGCCTCTCCTTGTAAGTCAGAGAGGAATCCTAACGTATGTAACAACGTTTAGGAAAGCAGATCTTGACTATTGGCCGCTTAGTTTTCGTTCCAGTTCGCGCACGCGTTGCTCGAGCATCTGATAGTCGGATTGACTCGGAATCTGAACCGTCATCCCGGGCCAAGCGCAGACATATCCCATTCCATCTCGAGCCATTCGCCATGACTGGCAGGGCGCGAACGTTTCGCTCATTCGAAGCGGTTGGTAGCGGTACCAACTGGATTTCTCATAAGCGGACGCGGATTGAGCAAACACAAACAGGCCCATGGCCGCAAGAACCCAAATAAAATATCGCATGAAACTCCTCCTTCACCAGAGCGTACCCAATTTTGTCGCACCTGCAAGAAAAACGCGACATTCAGGTCCGAGAATACATTGTGCCTTCAGGCGGCGACTTTTAGGGAAGTTGGCGGGCGGTCAAAGAAGGGGGTAATGGCGCAACATAGTAGTTTTTTCCCTCTTTGTCGGTCTCCCAAGTGACCACGATATCAATCACGAAAGAATCACCCGACGGATGCAACCAATAACCCGGCAAATAGCCGGCACCAATGACCACACGGCTGACTGATCGAAGCTTTTCCGGTTTGTAAATGTCAAAAATACCAAAAAGTGCTCTTGGAAAATCCTTCCGAGCGGCATCGCACCAATTGTCTTTGAAGTCTCTCCAGTTTTTTGTCCCGACTCGAATATCCCTGTAGCCGACATCCACTAAGCGCTTTTTTAATGAGTCGGTGACTTCTTTCTGGCATTGCTGGGCTGCCGCTTTTTCCGGCGAAACGGGAAACCAACCCGCCCATGCCACTGTCGGAACAAGAAGGACGCAAAAACGCAAAATAGAAAATGACTTTCCCCCCGTCACGACTTATGGCGTATCGCCAAAATCATGCTCTGTCAATCGCGTTATGCGTGGCCAGGGGAGCGGGGTTGAGCGGGCTGATGGCATTTCACGTAACGGGCCAAAGCCATGACGGGCCAATAAATTCGGTAGTAGTCGTAGCGAAGATAAAAGTGTTTGGGGAAACCCGTGCCGGTCCACTCCGGTTCATTCCAACTTCCGTCGGCTTCCTGCATTTCAATTAAATATGCAACCCCTCGGCGAATGACTTCTTCATTGCTCTTGGGTGCGGCAAGTAGGCCCAGGAGCGCCCAGGCGGTTTGGCTCACAGTCGAATTTCCAAGAGGAAGATACGTCCCTTTATCGTACGAAGCGCAGGACTCCCCCCAGCCGCCGTCGGTATTTTGGACCGACTCCAGCCACTTGGATGCCTTCTGGATGTATGCGCGATTCATATTCTCGCCCGCATATGCGAGGCCACTGAGTACCGCTCCCGTTCCATAAAGATAGTTCACACCCCAACGCCCATACCAGGAGCCGTTCGATTCCTGTGACTTTTCCAAATATTCGATCGCCCGATCGATCGGTTGAGAATATCGTTCGTATCCCGCCGCGCCGAGAGCTTCAATCACATGTCCGGTCACATCGGGACTGCTTGGATCCAAAAGAGATTTAAGATCGGCGAATGGAATTTCATTGAGAAGCTGACGGTTGTTGTCGCGATCAAAGGCTCCCCAGCCGCCATCACTCCCCTGCATGCCCAACAACCATTCAATTCCTCGATCGATGGCAAATGTAATTTCCTTCGATTTCTTCGGCAGCCGTTCGGAAGGAAGCAAAGCCAAAATCGCGAGCGCCGAATCGTCGATATCGGGATAATGCGAATTTTCATGTTCGAAGGGCCAGCCGCCGGGCCGGGCGGCGCGGCCCTTAAATCGCCAATCTCCGTATACATCCAGAATCTGACGGCCCAGAAGCCATTTCGAACAATGGGAGATGGCTTCGTGAGCCGGAGAAACCCCCGCCTCCTGAAGCGCATAGGAAGCGATCGCCGCATCCCAAATGGGCGATATTGTCGACTGCATTCGGAATGTTTCTTTTGTTTCTTCTCCATACGACCGGAGCGCGGCAAGGCCCTTTTTGAGAATGGGATCTTCAAGAGATTTTCCACGGAGATGAAGGGCAATAATGGAATTGGCCATCGCCGGAAAAATGCCGCACCAGGAACCGCAGTGGTCTTGATGCGCGAGAATCCATTTTTCGGCTTCGACGAGCGCCTTTTTCCGAAGAGGTTTAAGCGGAATTTTTTCGTAGATTCCAAGCGCGGATTGGCCGAGTTCAAAAATTTGTTCGAGCGTCCAGTGCTTTCTTCGAAGCAGTCGAGCAATTGGAAGCTTCGAACGCTTTTCACCGACAGGATCTCCCAACTCCGTCAAGTGATGCGCCTTGGGAAGTTTACGGACCGGCTTCTTGTCAAAAATGATGAGCAGCGGAATGATCACGGCGCGCGACCAGCTGGAAAACTCGTAGATATTGATCGGGGCCTTGCGAGGCAGAAGCATGAGTTCCGGATTGATGATCGGGACTCGGCTCCACGGGTAGAGGCCAAACATCGCCAGATTTATTTTTGTAAAAACTCGCGTCGTTGGAATTCCACCGCGAGTTGAAATCAGTTTTCGAGCTCGAACGAGAGCGTGATGCCTTGGAGTTAAACCGCAAAGTTTGAGGGCGAAATACGCTTCCACCGTCGCGGAGTGATCGGAAGGTCCGCCGTAATAAATCGCCCACCCTCCATCGGGAAGTTGATCCTTAAGAATCGTCTCTTTTGCTCTTTCAATGGTCGATCGATCCAGGCGGTTTAGGAATCGGAGAAACATGACGTACTCCGAAGTGATCGTGACATTGTCGTAAACTCTTCCCTCCCAATAGCCCTTCTCATGTTGGAGAGAAAAGAGGTAATCCGTCCCTTTTTGGAGGGTTTCTACGTCGGGCGATCGCCCGATATCCAATTCGGACGTCGAGTAGGGAAGGTGCTCCTTCGTATGGTAGCGAGGGGTGACGGCTCGGCCATCTATGGCGTCTCGCCGGTGAGAGCCAGGCACTCCGTTGAGTAATCGGCCCGCTGTTTCATTGAGTTGGCGAAGCAAAGCTGGAGCAATTTCACGCACGAGACCGTAACTTATCGGAATTCATTAGAGTTTTGAAAGAAAATTCATAAAACTAGGGCTTCGAAGTAACGAATTATTTATTGACAATATACTGCACTACATTAACGTACATGATCGGCTTGAGAGGGGCACCGTCAGGAGTTCAATCTCTTCTGCGTGGGTAAACAGCTGTAAACCTTCACAGAAAGGACTGAACCCTGGGCAGTGCCCCTCTCGTACGTTTGAACCTCTCTTAATCCCGACTACAATAGAGATGTTGTCGAAACGCGTTACCCATGTTGACCCCCGAAGGGAGATTCCCTCGGTTGGGAGTCTTCTTTCAGACCCTGACATTGCCCAGCTGGCGCATCGGGATGGAAATCGACTCGTCACGTTTGCCGTTCGAAATTTTCTGGATCGTGTCCGAAAAAATCGAAAGATTCCTCCGTCCACCGAATGGATTAACGAGGCGCGCGCGGAGATTGATCGGCTTTCCAAACCTTCGCTTCGCCGAGTGATTAACGCCACAGGTGTTTTGCTGCATACCAATCTCGGACGGGCCCCTTTTGCGCCCGAACTTTTAAAGGAGGTATTGGATCTCTGCAGCGGATACCTCAATTTGGAATTTGATCTAAATCGGGGCGAGCGCGGTTCTCGATATGTTCATTGTGTGGATGCCCTTCGAGTAGCCACCGGCGCCGAAGACGCATTGATCGTGAACAACAATGCGGCTGCGGTCATGTTGTCCCTGCGAGCGATTGCCCGAGGAAAAGAAGTGGTGATTTCTCGAGGGGAACTGGTGGAGATTGGCGGGTCTTTTCGGATACCGGAGATCTTGGAAGTATCAGGTGCGAAACTGCGCGAAGTGGGAACGACGAATCGAACCCGTGCTTCCGATTATACGAAAGCCATTGGCCCGAATACGGCGATGCTGCTTAAGGTCCATCCGAGCAACTATCGCATCGAAGGTTTTGTCGAATCGGTTTCAGAGCGTGAATTGGTTGATATTGCCCGAAAACATCAACTTCCATTGATGATCGATGTCGGGACAGGGGTTTTGCAGTCGATCGCGGGCGCGCCGAAAGATCTCCCCACGGTCTCAAGCCTTATCGAAATCGGAGTCGATATCGTCACGTTTAGCGGGGATAAGCTTCTGGGCGGGCCGCAGGCCGGGATCATTTTGGGTAAAGCCAGCTTTCTTGAGACGATTCGAAGCGATCCCTGGCTCCGGATCGTGCGCGTCGACAAATTGACGTTGGCTCTAATGGAACGGCTGGTTCGGGCAAGCCGTCATTCGTCCGAATATTCCATGGTGGCGCGCCTTCTTCTTCGACGCGTAGATGAACTTCGCAACGAGGCAAAGAAAGTGCTTCCCCGTTTCAAAGAAATTTTTTCAACGGCGAAAGTGAATATCGTCGATACCGAGTCCTCTGCCGGAGGAGGGAGCCTTCCCCAGGAGCATTTCCCTTCGGTCGGCATTGAAATTTCAGCGCCATTCGCGCAGCTCAATCGTTGGGAGAAAAGCCTTCGGGGAGGAGATCCGGCGGTTGTGGGAAGGCGAAGTGAAGATTCCATCCTCTTTGATCTGCGAACGATTCTCCCCGGTGAACTCGAGATTCTTTTGCAAGCTGCGCAGGAATCGGTAGAAAAAGGAGCGCAGAAGATTTTATGACAGGTTCGATTGCACAAACTCGAGTTTTGGTTCTCAACCGGTCGTTTGTACCGATTGAAGTGACCTCGGTTCGCCGCGCCTTTTGCATGGTTTACGCCGGAGTGGCGCGCGTGGTCGACCGACAATATCAGACCTTCGATTTCGAAAGCTGGTGCGCACTTTCCGTAGCGGCGCACGACGAATCCATCGGGACGGTGGGTCGACTGATTCGCGTACCGCGCGTGGTCCTGCTCCAAACCTACGATCGATTGCCCAAGAAGCAGATTCGATTCAGCCGATACAACATTTTCGCTCGCGATCGAAGCACCTGCCAGTATTGCGGCCGAAAATATGCCAAAAGCGAACTCAACCTCGACCACGTCATTCCGCGAGCGCTGGGGGGAAAAACGATTTGGGAAAACATTGTTTGCAGTTGCGTCAACTGCAACCGCAAAAAGGGTGGAAGAACTCCCGCCCAGGCCGGCTTGAAATTAGTCAAAGCGCCGGGTCGGCCCCATTGGACGCAGGTCCTTAATTTATCGTCGAAGCATGCCAGTTACAGGGATTGGCTTCCGTTCCTCAATGTGGTTGACTTCTCGTACTGGAATGTTGAGCTGGAGCCCTAGACCCAATGCCCGCTATCACCGATCCTGAAGCCGCCAAGCGACTTGCCCGCGCGACTGCCTCCGACATTGCTCTATATAATGAAGCGAAAGTGAAAGAAGGGATCGAAAACGACAATTTCTTTGAGCTGCTTGCCAAAGAGATTCAAGAAGGAAGGGAACATTATAACGCGAGGGTGGATTCTGCCCTTCGCTCCAAGACGAATTTCTTCGATCGCGCACTCATTGACGTGATTTTGAAACGCAAGGGACATATTAAATCGAAGATCTGGTGAACGACCCTTGTCGCTCCCCCTCATTACCGCCCCCCATCTTTCTCGAGTCCCTCATCTCCGCCATGGCTTTACGACCCGCGAAGGGGGAGAGAGTGTGGGGCCTTACGCATCCCTTAACCTCGGCTGGGATACCGGTGACGATGATGACGTGGTGGAGCGGAACTACGAGCGACTGGCTGTCAGTTTGGGAACCAGCGGGGAGCGACTCGCGGGCGTTCGCCAGGTCCATGAAACTCATGTGGTACGGATTGATAAAGAGGAAGAGTTGGAAGATGTCACAGCTCAGACGGGAGATGCTCTGATCACTCAACTGTCCAACGCCTTTCTCACGGTTCGAGTCGCGGACTGCCTGCCTATATTAATTGCGGATGTAGAGCACCATGCTGTCGGAGCCGTGCATGCCGGATGGAGAGGCACATTGGCAGGTGTCTTGCTCGCGGCCATTCGGGCGATGAAGGACGCATATTCGAGCAACCCGGCCAAGCTCTTCTTGGCTCTTGGTCCGGCCATTTCAAAGGAAAAGTTTGAGGTGGGAAGCGGGGTCGCTGATCTCTTTCGTTCGAAAATCGGTTTGGAAGAAGGTGAAATAGATGAATCAAAGGCAAAACCACATCTGGATCTTGTCAAAATCAATGTGCGTTTGGCTCGGTCAATTGGAATTGCCGACGCCCAAATTTGGAAATCGGGCCTGTGTACGGTTTCCGATGCGACGCGTTTTTTCTCGTTTCGAAGGGATGGAAAGCATTCCGGGAGGATGGTTGGCGTAATTGGTTGGACCGCTTGACCTTTTTCACTCTCGCGCCCTATACTAATTATACACAAATTATATCTAATTTTACTGTGTCCAAGCTCCAATATGGCTGGGTTCTTTTTTTCGTAGGCCTCACGGCGTGCGGCCCGTCGAAGACTATGCAGGCCCGGCTGGAGCACCTCGAAAAAAACAACGAGATTTTGTTGACCAAACAAACGGAGCTTCTCAAAAAAGTCGATGAACTCTCAAGCTCCCATGCGGTCTTGCAAGACCGTGTCGAAACGCTGCAGTTGGCTCAAGAACGGAGAGCTGCTGCGCCCGCTCCGGTGCCTGTAGACTCGAAACGCAAACCCCGCCAGGTTCGAAATGAAGAATGGGTAGGTGACTCACAGGCCGGAGATGAACCTTTTCTCATTACAAACGATCCACGAGATCGAAAACTTCCTCCCATTAAATTGACCAATGAAGATCTGACACGCCTTGATCGAGGATCCCAGCCTGAACTTCCTAAAACCGTACAGGAGCGGAAGGAAAATCCAGACGCTTCGAAACTTTACAACGCGGCATTTGCTCAGTTTCAGGCACAAAATTACAAAGACACCATCTCCATGATGGAAAGTTTTTTGGCCCAATTTCCCAAGCATGAGTACTCGGACAATGCGCTCTTTTGGATGGGAGAGAGTTATTTTCGGCTAGGGGATTTTTCCAAGGCGCTGGAGCATTTTGAGCGAGTCGGGCGAGAGTATCCCTCGGGCAACAAGGTACCCGATGCGTTATTGCGCGCCGGAGCCTGTTATTTGCGATTGTCACAAAACGAACCGGCCCGCCTGGCCTTTCAAAAGATTGTAACGACGTATCCACAAAGCGATGCGGCGGTGAAAGCACGGACGCTCATGGCGGAACTTTCGAAAAATCAACCGCAAGGGAGGATGTAAATGCGAACGGGAATTTTATTTTTGACGTTGGTCGTCGGATGGATGCCGACGCTCTTCGCGCAGGATACGACAGCGACTCCCCCAGAAGCTCCACCCGCCGTTGAAGAAGCTCCCGCCGGTGTAGAGCAAGTGACCCCCTCGCCTGAAACGAAAATCGACCCCAATGCTCCGGCCACGTTTACGGATCCCGAAAACAATCCTCCCGAAGAACCTGTAACGGCCGCTCCCTCCACAGAGGCGGCGCCTCCCGAAGCCTCCGCGGCAGTTCCCGCCGGCAAGGTACCCGAGGAATATACGATCCAGCCGGGCGACACGCTTTGGGATCTCTGCGATAAATTCATGGGAAACCCTTGGTACTGGCCGAAACTCTGGTCGCTTAACCAATATATTGAAAATCCTCACCTGATTTATCCGGGAAACAAAATTCGTTTTTTTCTCGGTTCGGAATCAGCTCCCCCCAAGCTCGATATTGTGGGGGGAGGGGCCGCGCCGGCCAAAGGGATTCCCGAAGCGCCTAAGGTGACCGAGGCTGAAGAATTTATGCCGGTGCCCACACCCACACCGGTACCCACACCTACAGGGTTGGGCAATCCTGGATTCCTCGCCTATAGCGCACAGGAATCATTATCGGCCAAATTAAAAAATGTTTCGTTTATTACGGAAAAAGATCTGGCCTATGCGGGCACGGTCACGCACTCGGGAGATCCGAAGGCCAATCTGATTGCAGGCGATCACCTTTATATCGCTTTCAAAGACCCAACCAAAGTGAACGTAGGCGACCAATTTCACGCGGTAGAGGAAATTAAAAAAGTGAAGGACCCCAATCGTTGGTTCGGAAAATTGGGTGTGATGGTAAAGCTAAAAGCCGTCGTTCGTATCGTGGAGATTCATAAGAATACGATTGAAGGGATGATCGTCGATAATGATGACTCCGTTGTGCGCGGCGATCGGTTGATTCCTTACATTTCTCCGTTTCGATCCGTACATCCACACGAGACCGACAAGAAGGTGGAGGGGCAAATCGTCGAGTCGGAAGATCTGAAATTTCTCATCAGCAATAACGACTACGTGTATCTCAATTTGGGAAAAAAACAGGGAGTCGACGATGGATTGAAACTCGTGGCGGTTCGCCGCGGAGACGGTTTGGGCGGCGATGACAACCGGTTACCTCGTGTCGTTGTCGGAAGGTTGATCGTGGTGCAAACGAGAGATCATTCGTCAACGGCATATGTAACAGATCTCAAAGATTCGCTCAGCGTGGGGGACATCATTACAAGCAAACCCAACTAAATTTTCTGTTTGGAATCGCGGTCTTAAAAAATTTAACTTGACGAGGGCGCTTTTCGCCCCTTACATCAGATGCGTGTCCGATGTCGCCGCAGCCATAGCGATTTCTCTCGCCCGGAAGGTTCCCTATTCGGAGCGCAAGGCGCTGATCGACTTTTTTGGGTCGGCAAGCGGTGTGTATCGCGCTGCTCGGGAAGAGGAAAATTCTTCCGAGGAAGTTGTTCGAGCCAAGCGGGTGCGTTCTTTTTCCGATTTTTCCCGAGCCGAAAAAGAGTTTGAAAAAGTGAAAAAAGAAAAGGGGTGGATACTCGCGTACGGGTCCCTCGAATATCCGCGATGGTTGGCGGAAATTCCCGATCCTCCGCTGGCTCTTTTTGGAAAAGGAAATCTCCCCTCAGCTGATTCGCTTCATCTCGGATTTGTGGGTCCGCGTCGTCCATCTCCTTACGGAGCAAGAATCGCCCGGATGTTAGCCGAGGATTTGGTGCGCGAGGGAGTGATTTTGGTCAGCGGCCTTGCACTTGGAATTGATGCCATTGCGCACGAGGCAGCGGTGAAAGCGAAGGTTCCAACGATCGCCGTGCTTGGATGCGGCATCGATCAAATTTATCCGCCCGAACATTCACACTTGAAGTCTCAAATTGAGGCGAATGGTGCCGTGGTGTCTGAATTCGTGTGCGGCGAACCGGCGCGAACCGAACATTTTCCACGACGGAATCGGATTATCACCGGGCTGTCACGAGGCGTTCTCGTGGTCGAAGCAGGAGAGCGAAGTGGTGCGCGGATTACAGCTCGGCATGCCGTGGAACAATCACGCGAAGTGTTCGCGGTGCCGGGGCCGATTGATTCGCCGCTCTCGTTTTGGCCGAATCGACTCATCTCGGATGGCGCCAAACTCGTCTCATCCAGCGCCGATATTTTACAAACATTTATTCCGGGGTATGGAATCGAAGCGAGACCGCGTATCGAGCCTCGCTCGGTACCCTCGACGCTTTCCACAGGGGCCCAAAAAATGCTCGAGCATCTCTCGTATGACTTGCCTGCGACCGTGGATGAGTTGGTTCGAAGGGGAGAGGCGCCCATTTCGAATGTGCTGATGTGGTTGATGGAATTGGAAATGAGTGGAGTTATTTCAAAACAATCTGACGCAAGGTATTTGCGGGTCTAAGGTCAAGGAGAGTTATGTCGAAGTCGCTGGTAGTGGTGGAGTCACCCACGAAAGTAAAAACACTGGGAAAATATCTCGGTCGGAACTTTATTGTGAAGGCTTCCGTGGGGCACATCATTGATCTTCCGAAGAGTAAACTCGGCGTCGAGATCGAGAAGAACAAATTCAAACCGGTGTACGAAATCATCAAGGGCAAGCAGAAAGTGGTCACCGACATTCGGGATGCCGCCAAGAAAGTAAGTACGATCTATCTCGCTCCCGATCCAGATCGCGAGGGGGAGGCGATTGCCTGGCACATCGCGGGCGAATTGTCATCCAAACGGACCAAGCCCAAGATCGACGCAAAAATTTATCGGGTGTTAATCGAAGAAATTACGAAAAAAGGCGTGGAATCCGCGCTAGCCGATCCGAAAGAACTCAATCGTCCCCGGTATGAATCGCAACAGGCAAGGCGCATCTTGGACCGAATTGTAGGCTACCAAATCAGCCCCGTGCTCTGGGAGAAAGTCCGTCGGGGTCTAAGTGCCGGCCGCGTTCAATCGGTTGCGCTTCGGATTATTGTCGATCGCGAACGTGAAATCCGGGCCTTTGTGCCCAAGGAATATTGGTCGATAGAGGCTTTGGTCCATGGCAAAAATCCCCCGCCCTTCACTCTCCGGCTCATCACGAAAAACAGGGAAAGGATTGAAGTTCCGACCGAGGAAGAAGCGAAAACGATTGAAAAAGCGCTTCGGTCGAACGATTTTACGGTCACCGATGTTCAACGGAAGCAGCGTAAGAGAACGCCTCCGGCTCCCTTTACGACAAGCACGCTGCAACAAGAAGGTGCTCGCAAACTCGGTTTTACGGCGAAGAAAACCATGATGCTCGCCCAGCAACTCTATGAAGGAATCGAATTGGGGGAAGAGGGTGCGGTGGGTCTAATTACGTATATGCGTACTGATTCGACCCGTCTTTCAAACGAGGCGGTTGAAAATGCGCGTGCATACATCACAGAAAAATATGGCGAGAAATTTTTGGAGGAAAAGCCGAGAAGTTATCGCGTGAGTCAAAAAGCGCAGGATGCCCACGAGGCGATTCGACCGACCATGACCCTTTGGCCTCCAGATCGAGTCTCAAAATATTTGAAGAAAGACCAGCAGCGACTCTACCGACTGATTTGGGATCGTTACATCGCCTGCCAAATGAAGGATGCTCTTTTTGATCAAACAACCATCGATGTAGCTTCAGGTCCCTATGGCCTCCGCGCGACGGGATCCATCATGACGTTTGAAGGATTCATGAAGACATACATCGAGGATCGGGATGAGTCGGCAACGGAATCCGACGAAGATAAGCCGGATCAACTACCGGAAGTCACAGTGGGAGAGAAATTGAAGTTGGAAGAGGTCACGCCGGCCCAGCATTTTACCAAACCGCCCCCACGCTTCACCGAAGCGGCACTCGTCAAAGAATTGGAAGAGAGGGGAATCGGCCGGCCATCAACGTATGCCTCCATTATTTCGACGATCCAAAATCGGGATTATTCGGAAAAGCAACAGGGTCATTTCATTCCCACCGATCTTGGAATGCTGGTGTGTGATTTGCTCGTAAAGCATTTTCCCGCCGTGTTGGATGTCGACTTTACGGCCCAAATGGAATCGCAACTCGATCAAGTGGAAGAGGGAACCGAAGATTGGCAAGCCGTTCTTCAAAAATTTTACGCCCCGTTTTCCGAATCGCTCAAAAAGGCGAAAAAGGAAATGCGGGATGTGAAGCGCGAGGAACAGCCGACCGATCTCAAATGTGAAAAGTGCGGAAAGCCCATGGTCATCAAGTGGGGGAGGCACGGGCATTTTCTGGCCTGCTCGGGCTATCCCGAATGTCGAAACACGAAAGAGTTCAAAAAAGCGGATGACGGCACGATCGAAATTCAGAAACAACCTACGACCGACGAAGTATGCGACAAGTGCGGCTCGCCGATGCTGGTCAAAAACGGCCGATTTGGAAAATTTCTGGCCTGCAGCAAATATCCAGATTGCAAAACCACCCGTTCCCTTTCGACGGGAGTCCCCTGCCCCGAACCGGGATGCGGGGGAAAACTTCTCGAACGACGGAGTAAGCGCGGTCGACCGTTTTATGGCTGCTCGAAATATCCCAAATGCAAACATGCCAGTTGGGATAAACCGGTGGCTACTCCCTGCCCGCAATGCAAAAATCCCTACATCGTAGAAAAATATACGAAGAAAGATGGCCAAATTCGGCAATGTCCGAACAAAGAATGCGGCTTCCGTGAAGTTATCGCCGAAGCCCCCGCCGCTTAGGGCGATTGGTCAGGAGCGCGATTTCAGGTTAATTTAGAAGGTTCATGGAACAGGCTTCCGTCGCTGTGGTGGGGGGTGGTTTGGCCGGCTCTGAGGCGGCGACCATGGTCGCTCACTTGGGGCATCGGGTAGACCTATTTGAAATGAAGCCGAAAAAATTTTCACCTGCACATCAGCGGGAAGGACTGGGAGAACTGGTGTGCAGCAATTCGCTGGGTGCCGAAGATCCCAATTCTGCTCCGGGAGCTCTGAAGCGAGAAATGACCGATCTAGGTTCGATCGTTCTTTCAGCGGCGGACAAGTCGCGTGTGCCTTCGGGAAAAGCACTCGGCGTGGATCGTGAAAAGTTTTCGGATTGGATCACGACCGAAATCAAGAATGAACCGCTCATTCGATTGGTTCACGAGGAAGTTGAGAGAGTTCCCGAGAATTATAGCGTTGTCATTATTGCTACGGGGCCACTTACTTCCGATGCGCTCGCCAATGATTTGAGCGCGAGACTGGGTGGCACGCTCTATTTCTATGATTCCATCTCGCCCATTGTGACGGCAGAATCGATCGACTATTCGAAGACCTTTTTTGGAAGTCGTTATCAGCCTGAGAGTGAGGACTATCTCAACTGTCCAATGGATCGCGTGAACTATGAGCAATTTGTTGAGGCGCTTAATGCCGGGGAAAAAGTTCCGGTCCGGGCGTTTGAAGCGCTTAAGTGTTTTGAAGCTTGCCTTCCCATCGAAGTCTTAGCGGAGCGTGGAATTCAAACACTCGCATTTGGTCCCATGAAACCGGTGGGTCTCCAAGACCCCCGTACGGGGAAACGGCCCTACGCGGTGGTTCAACTCCGAAGGGAAAATAACCCAACGACATTATATAACCTTGTTGGTTTTCAAACTCGGCTGAAGTGGGGGGAACAAAAGCGAATCTTTCAAATGATTCCCGGTCTTGAAAAGGCTGAGTTCGTTCGGATGGGATCGATGCATCGGAACACCTACATCGACTCGCCCAAGTTACTCAATATTGATCTCTCCTTAAAGAGTGACCCACGTATTTTGATCGCCGGGCAAATCACGGGGGTCGAAGGTTATGTCGAATCGGCGGCGATGGGACAATGGGCGGGACTTGTGGCTTCCGCGCGAATACGAGGTCTTGGTATTCCACCGGTTCCCTCGGAAAACACCGCCATGGGGGCTCTTTTAAAGGCGATTACTACCGCTCCCCTTCATGGAGCCTTCGCGCCGATGAATATTAATTTTGGCCTCTTTCCTCCGCCTTCAAACGCTGGCCAGACCAAAGAGGGCAAACGTTTGGAATTGTTAAGACGAGCGTTCGATGCTTCGAACGAATGGAGATCAGAGATGGGAAAAGTGTTTCATGAATACTTTAATCCACCCTATGCCGCGCGGGCCTGAGGTACTTCGAGAGCGGTTTGGAAACTTCCTCAAAGAAGTTCGACGCCTTTCGCCGCACACCGTTCGAAATTACTTGTCCGACATCGAGCAGTTCGAATCCTTCCTCCGAAACAAAAAGGTGATCGACAAAGGATTGACGCCCTCCAATCTTCCCAAAATCGATCGCTACCATGTTCGAGGTTTTCTCTCGACCCTCCATGAAGAACACGCCCCCGCCAGTATTTCGCGTAAATTAGCCACGATTCGTGTTTTCTTTGCCGAGATGGCTCGACAGCAACTCATCACTTCCGATCCTACCGAATCTGTCAGCGGTCCGAAGATCCCCAAACGCGTTCCGCAGGTCGCTTCTGAATCCGTTCTCAAAGAACTTATCGCCATTCCTCCAGAAGATCAGGCGGCTGGCCTTCGAGATCGCGCTCTCTTCGAGCTTCTCTATGGGTCAGGTCTGCGGGCCGCAGAAGCCGTGGGACTCGATCTTGAAGATATCGATTTGGATCAAAGGGAAGTTCGTGTGCGAGGAAAAGGAGATAAAGACCGAATTGTTCCGCTTGGAGAGTTCGCTTGCGACGCCCTTCGGATGTACCGAAATGAACGACATCAATTACAAAAGAAAGAAACGACCTTAGCCTTCTTCCTCAATGTAAGGGGAGGGAGGCTGACGACACGTGGGCTGGCCGTCATTCTCGAAAAGCACCTGCGGACGCTTTCGACTCGCGTGAAGTTATCTCCGCATACATTGCGACATAGCTTTGCCACTCATCTTCTCGACCATGGTGCGGATCTTCGTGTGATACAAGAACTTCTTGGGCATGCCTCGCTCGCGACAACGGAAAAATACACGAACGTCACGCTTGGAAAGCTGAGAAAAGTTCATGCGGAGTCCCACCCACGTGCCAAAAGGCAGTCGGCTGCATGAATCCTCCATCGGATGAAAGTGTTCCAGTGGTTGCAAAATTGGAGGGTGTTGAGGCCTTCGGTCTTCAACCCGAAGAGGCTTTTATATTCAGCCGCGTCAATGGAACAAGCACGTTGAAGGAAATCGCCCAAATGCTCGGGTATGACACCGCCCGTGTTTGGAAAAGCTTGGAGCGATTGGTAGGCGCGGGATTTCTCAAAATGGATATTCGCGCCGTGAAAGCGGCACCCAAGAAATCGGTAGTTCGGGGGAAAAGTATTCTCGACCAACTTGACGAAGATGAAGAAGACCCGCAACTCAAGAAAATTCCTCGTGAGAGGCGGAGTGAAATCCTCATGCGCCACGCTGCACTGGCCCAACAAAACCATTACGAAGTGCTCGATCTAAAAACGGGGGCATCCGTGGAATCGATCAGGAAAAACTATTTTCGGTTGGTGAAAGAATATCACCCCGACCGATTCTTTGGGCAATTCCTGGGTCATTACAAGGAGAAGCTGGAAGAAATATTTGGTCGCATAACGAAATCGTATGAAGACTTATCGGATGTTGCTCGACGCAAAACCTATGATCATTCACTGACGAAAGGCACCGAAGGAGATAAGGGTCATGCTCCTGAAGCAACTCCCTCCAAAATAACTTTGACAGCCAAAACATTGATTGAGCGACTGGCATTGGCCAAAACTTATTTTGAGCGAGGCAAACAGGCGGAAGGAGAAGGAAAGGATCTTTCGGCGGCGTCTTTCTATCAAATGGCGAGTCAATACGATCCCAACAATCAGGAATTTCAAAAGGCATACAATCGCTTAAAGCCTCTCCTTCTTCGCAAACGCGCCGACGACCTCTTCTCTAAGGGGAACGAGTGCCTAGCGAGAGGAGACACGGTCAGTGCCACCGCGCTTTTCGAGGAGGCGTTAACGGCAAATCCGAAAAAAAAGGAGTGTTTTCGGCAGCTTGCAATGTTATATATGCATCGCAAAGGGAGTCTGGAGCGGGCCAAAGAGATGGGACTCAAAGCCGTAGAATGTTATCCCAACGATGCGGCGGTTCGCGCATCGATGGGAAAGATTTTTCAAGGCCTGGGGAATTTCACACTTGCCCGAAAAGAGTACAAACTTGCACTCAAGTTCGATGAGGATAATGAGTTTGCGCTCCGAGGCCTCTCTGAAATCGAAGGGAAATAGTCATGGGAAAAGTTATCGGCATTGACCTTGGCACGACGAATTCGTGTGTCGCCTTTTGCGACGGAAAAACCACCACGGTCATTTCTAACAAAGGGGGATACAAAACCACTCCTTCGGTGGTTGCGATTCTTGAAAACAATCGTCATTTGGTCGGCCAAGTGGCCAAGCGCCAGGCGATCACCAATCCTAAAAGCACCGTTTACAGTGTGAAGCGGTTAATCGGTCGGAGATTCAATTCACGTGAAGCGAGCGTCGCCAAAGCGATTTATCCGTACGAAATCGTGGAAGGAGAAAATGGAGACATTCGAATCCAATGTCTCGAAAAGCGATTTTCGGTGCCCGAAATTTCCTCGTACATCCTGCTTGAAATGAAGCGGGTCGCCGAGACGCAACTCCAAGAAACGGTGCAAGATGCCGTCATTACAGTTCCCGCATACTTCAATGACGGACAGAGGCAGGCGACGAAGGACGCCGGACATATCGCCGGGCTCAATGTACTTCGAATCATCAATGAGCCGACCGCCGCGGCAATCGCCTATGGATATAACAAACGCAACAACAAAAACATTGCCGTATACGATTTGGGTGGAGGTACGTTCGATATTTCCATACTCGAAATCAACGATGGTGTTTTCAAAGTTCTTGCCACTGCGGGTGACACCTTTCTTGGGGGCGACGATTTCGACAATTTGTTAATCGATCATCTCGCCGAGAAATTCCTGCAACAGACCGAAGTGGATCTTCGTCAGCATCGGATGGCGCTTCAGCGCCTTCGGGACACCTGCGAGAAAGCAAAATGTGATCTCTCTTCCTACCATGAAATCGAAATCAATCTTCCGTTCATCCACGATGCGGGCAAGGGGCCTCTCCATCTCAACCTGACCATTACTCGGAAGGAGCTTGAGCGTCTTACGGGCAATTTAGTTCAACGAACTTTAGCTACAACGGAAGAGTGTTTAAAGCTCTCGGGACTTTCCAAGGAGGATCTCGACGACGTCCTCTTGGTGGGTGGCCAAACCCGGATGCCGATGGTTCAGGATACGGTTTCTAACTTCTTCGGCCGCTCGGCGTCGAAGCAAGTCCATCCCGACGAGGCGGTCGCGATTGGCGCGGCCATTCAAGCGCATGCGCTGACCTCTGAGAGCAAAGTCGAAATGCTTCTGCTTGATGTTACGCCACTTTCCCTTGGCATTGCTTCCGCGGGCAGTTCTTTCACGCGCGTGATTCAGGCCAACACGACCGTGCCGGTATCGCAAAAGAAAATCTTTACAACTGTAAGCGACAACCAAAAAACCGTTCGTATTCAGGTCTTTCAAGGAGAAGCACCCGTAGCGACCGACAACGAATTGCTCGGTGAATTTTTGCTCGATGGAATTCGGAAAGCGAAGGCGGGAGAACCTGAAATCGAAGTCAGCTTTGATATCGATTCCAACGGAATAGTTCACGTATCAGCAAAAGATCTTTTCACGAAAAAAGAGCAGTCCATCACCGTGACGATGTCGAGCGGTTTGTCGCAAGAAGAAATTGAAAAGGCTCGGTCGGCGCGTGAAACACTCGAAGTCGCGTTGAAGGATCAGGAAGAAAATGAGGCTCTTGCGCAGAAGACGGAGGTGCTAGCTCATCGCTTGAAGAAAGTGTTTGATGCAAAAAAGGAAACACTCTCGAGCGATCAGCAAAAAAAGGTTACGTCGATGATCGAGCAAAGTGCGTCGGTCATTGAACAAAAAGATGTAAAGCGTCTGACCACCCTAACCGATGAGCTTCAGAAGAAATTAAAGGAAATTGAATGAAGGAGATTCGTCTTTTTACTCCCGGGCCGACACCGGTTCCCCAGGCGGTTCGGGAGGCCGAATCTCTGCCGATGATTCATCACCGGTCCAAAGAGTTCGCCGACATTCTCGGTTCGGTTCGCCGAAAACTGAAATGGCTTTGCGATGCTGACGGTGAAGCTCTGGTTCTTGCCTCATCGGGCTCGGGAGGAATGGAAGCCAGCGTGGCCTCTCTTTTTTCTCCCGGAGACGAAGTGATCGTGGTCGAGGGAGGGAAATTCGGCGAACGGTGGGTCGAACTGGCAAAGCACTATCATTTGAAGGGAGACATAATTACCGTTGAATGGGGAAAGGCTGTCGATCCGGAAGAAATTCGAAAGCGATTGACCCCTGCGACCCGAGGAGTTTTTGTTCAAGCCTGTGAATCTTCGACCGGGGTCTATCATCCCATTCCGGCGATCGGGAAAGCATTGGCCGGCCGAAACGATTGTCTGTTGGTCGTCGATGCGATCACAGCATTGGGGATTCATGATTTATCCATGGCGCGAGATCGAATCGATGTGTTGATTGGGGCCTCACAAAAGGCGCTCATGTCGCCCCCTGGGCTCGCGACGGTGGCGCTCAGTCAACGCGCCGAAGATCGACTGGGGAAAACGTCGAGTCAGGGGTACTACTTTTCGCTTCAAAAAGAATGGAAGATGCAGCCCAAGGGGCAAACCGGATTTACTCCGGCCATTTCAATTGTTCGCGCCGTTGATGTCGCTCTGGGAATGATCGAAAAGGAGGGAAAAGAAGCACTCTTTTCTCGGCAACGGGCGATGCAAAAAATGGCGCGCGAAGCGTTTCGGAAAATGAGAATTAATCTTGTGAACTCCGATGCCGATGCCACATGGGGAATCACAGCAGCCTGGGCGCCGGAGGGAAAAGAATTGAAAGCGTGGCTGACGGGCCTTAAGGAATCGCAAGGACTTTGGTTGGCCGGAGGGCAGGGAAAGTTTGAAGGGAGGATCTTTCGCCTCTCCCACATGGGCTATTGCAGTGAATCGGACCTGCGTTGGGCGCTCGAGACGATTGAAGGGTCTCTGAAGTGAAAATTTTGGTTTGCGATGAAGTCAACTCGGCTGGGCTGGAAAAGCTTCGCGCGATTCCCAAAGCGACGGTGGATATAAAAACGGGCCTTTCGGAAGAAGGTCTTATTAAGGAAGTTCCTTCTTACGAAGCGCTTCTTGTTCGTAGTGGAGTCAAAATCACACGCCCGGTGATCGAAGCCGCCAAAGAGCTGCGAGTCATCGTTCGCGCGGGAATGGGTCACGACAATATTGATCTTCATGCGGCCACGGAAAAAGGAGTCGCTGTCATGAATACGCCGGGTAGCAATGCGGTCACCACTGCCGAACATACGATTGCCATGATTTTAGCTCTCGCGCGAAATATTCCTCAGGCCGCGGCTACACTTCGGGAAGGAAAGTGGGACCGAAAATCTTTTGTCGGCACCGAGCTTTCGGGAAAATGCCTTGGAATTGTGGGCCTGGGAAATGTCGGCCGGTTGGTGGCTTCGCGGGCGCGCGGCCTCAAAATGGATGTCATCGGTTACGATCCCTTTATTCAGGAGAAACTGGCTCACGAAGCGGGAGCCACCGTGGTTAAACTTGACGAGCTTTTCTCCCGCGCCGATTTCATCACGATTCACGCTGTGTTGAGCGATGAGACGAAGCATCTTCTCAGTACAGCAGCGTTTAAGAAGATGAAAAAAGGAGTTCGGATCATTAATTGCGCCCGCGGCGAGATTGTCGAAGAGCAGGCTCTTGTGGAAGCGCTTAAGACAGGCCAGGTGGCGGGTGCTGCGCTGGACGTGTTCGAAAAAGAGCCTCCGCCGAAGGATCATCCTCTTCTTCTTCATCCGAAAGTCATCGCGACCCCCCATTTGGGGGCATCCACGACTGAAGCGCAGGAGCAAGTTGTAACCGCCGCTGTGGAACAACTCAGGCTTTTCGTAGTGGATGACATCATTATCAACGGAGTCAATGTTCCCTCGGTCAGCCGAGATGTTCTGGCGGCATTGGGGCGCTATCTTCATCTCGCCGGGCGATTGGGAAGTTTCGTCGGCCAGCTGGGCCTTTCTCCTGTGGAAGAAATTCAAATTGAGTGTTCAGGAGAGATTACCAAATATAATACTGCGCCGATCACTGTCGCCGCCATTTCCGGCTTACTCGAGACGACATCCTCCACGGCGGTCAACTTTGTAAATGCGCCGGTGATTGCGAAAGAAAGGGGAATTAAAGTCGTCGAGTCCCGGGCGGCAGAAGCCGGAGATTATTTGAGTCTCATCAGCGTGACCGTTCGTTCCGGCAGAGAAAAACATCGAGTGGACGGTTCGGTCTTTGGCCGCGAACAAGAAAGACTTATTCGATTTGACAATTTCTTTCTCGAGGTGATTCCGGAAGGAAATATTGTTCTCATCCAAAATGAAGACAAGCCTGGAGTGGTGGGAGCATGGGGAACGCTCCTGGGGAAAAATAAGATCAACATTTCTCAAATGCAGGTGGCGCTCGACAAGGAGAAAAAAGAGGCTCTGTCGATCGTAAATGTCGACTCCTCGGTTCCGCAAAAGGTGATCGAAGAACTAAAAAAGGTTGTTAACATCCGGGATGTCCGTCAGATCAGGCTGTAGGTGCAAAAATGTCTAATGTAGTCGTCGTGGGAGCACAGTGGGGGGATGAGGGCAAAGGCAAGATCGTGGATCTCCTGGCCGAAGAGGCGGATATGGTGGTCCGATTTCAGGGTGGAAACAATGCCGGCCACACTTTGGTGGTGGATGGAAAGAAAATTGTCCTTCACTTGATTCCCTCGGGAATCCTCCGCAAAGGGGTCACCTCGGTCATTGGAAACGGCGTAGTCATTGATGTCGGTGGTCTCGAGGAGGAAATCAACCTGCTTCAAAAGAGCGGCCATTCGGTTTCACCGGAAAATTTAAAAATCAGCGAAAACGCCCATGTGGTTTTTCCTTATCACCGCCTCTTTGATCGATTAGGTGAGGAGCGCCGTGCGGGGAAGAAGATCGGGACGACAGGACGGGGAATCGGGCCGACCTATGTCGATAAGATCGCGAGGGAAGGAATTCGGATCGGGGATCTTCTTCATCCTGAATCCTTTCGTGAAAGGCTCACTGAAGTGTTGCACGAGAAAAATCTGATTTTAGAAAAAGTGTTCGGCGAAAAACCGCTCAAGATCAATGAAATCGTCACTCAATACGAGAAGCACACCAAATGGCTTTTCCCTTACGTCTGCAACACGTCGCTCATTGTTCATGAGGCGCAACGAAAAAAGAAAAATATTCTGTTTGAAGGGGCCCAGGGCACCTCGCTCGATGTCGATCACGGAACGTATCCTTTTGTCACTTCTTCCAATACGGTGTCCGGAGCCGCATGTATCGGAGCAGGAATTGGCCCGACGGATATTGACCGGGTGGTCGGAGTCTCAAAGGCCTACACGACGCGCGTAGGTAGCGGCCCGTTCCCGAGCGAGCTTTCTGGCAAAGAAGGGGATGCGCTTCGGGAAAAAGGGGCAGAGTACGGGGCGACGACGGGTCGGCCTCGTCGGTGTGGGTGGCTAGATGCCGTTTTTCTACGTCACTCCGTTCGCGTGAACGGTATCACCGATTTAGCTTTGACAAAGCTGGATGTTCTTTCCGATCTTCCCGTCGTGAAAATCGCGGTTGCCTATGAGCGTGACGGTGACCGCAGCGAAACCTTCACCTCCGACTGCCGACTTCTGGATCGCTCGGTTCCGATCTACGAGGAACATCGAGGCTGGCCGGCTCTAACCAAAATTCCGAAGAAGATCGGCGATCTTCCTAAGACTGCCCGCGCCTTTCTTGATCGAATTGAGGAGCTGTCTGAAGCATCCGTAACCCTTGTCTCATTTGGCCCCGACCGCGCCGATCAAGTCGTCACTCGCGCCCTATTTTCTTCTCGTTGACGCCACTAACGCATCGTGTTAGGCCACTCATGACAAATGGGAGTGGGGAAATTTACGCGACAAATTCTCGTCATTTTGCTCACTTGTGGAATATCGGCCACGTTTGCGGCAGATGACGGCGAAGAACCTAAGCTTGTATCTCCGACAGGACAAGCCCTTTCCTGGTATATCCCAATTCTCGAATCTGAATTCACAAAACGGTGGAATCTTCAACGACAAGAAGGAAAACTTCCGACAGAGATCAACATTGCAGCAATTGTAAGGGAAATCTTTCCAACCATTGTTCAAGAAGGTGAAAAAAGAGGAATAAAGTCTCCGGACGTTGGAACGATAGGTAAGAGACTTGTGATTCTAAAACGGAACCACGATTCAAGCCTTCCCACAGAATATGTGGAGGGCAATTTCTTGAATACGCGAACATCTGCAAAAAGGACACGGATTAACGTTTGGTACTCTGATTTTCTTATTAACGAGTTTAATTCACGTTGGAATGGTTTTATTGCGCGGGGGGTAAAACCAGAGGTGATCAAGATCGTCGATATCGTTCGCGATATTCGAAAGATTATTGTCCGAGAGGCTGATCGGCTGGGGAAACGGC
The DNA here is from genome assembly GCA_964397255.1 of uncultured bacterium. GTDB lineage: Bacteria > Bdellovibrionota_G > JALEGL01 > JALEGL01 > DATDPG01 > CAYNHQ01. The sequence continues at coordinate 410,729 of CAYNHQ010000002.1, read as the reverse complement.
GCCCCGCCGAAAACACGCTATTTTCTGAACTCCGTAGAAGACGGCTTGCGGGCGATCCGGCTCTGCCCATAGCTTTTCGAGAGGGCAATTTTCATGGAACAACGGGCAAAACGAGCAGAAAAGGGGAGCCTTGGTACCTTGATTTCGTTGTTCGCGAGTTTTCACGTGAATGGCAGATCGCCAGGTCGAAGGGGATTAGCTCGGATGCGATCAATGTGGAGGCAATTATTTTTCGCATTCGCCAACAAGTTATCAAACCTACGATAGTGAGGGGTCGTGCACTCCCCACAGAAATACCTTTACTAACGAGACTCTATAATTTGAGAAAGACAGGCGACCCACGCCTACCAGCGGAATTTGTGGATCGAAAGTCACCTCGCGGAACAAAGCACAAATACGAAGCCAATCGAACGAACTTTGTTAAGAAATTGCTGGTTCCTTCTTGGTTCCAGGGAAATCGAGAGGCCCTGACAGCTGATCCATTTGAACTTGCTGCCATATTCAATCCGTCTCTTTCGACTCAACAAATAACAATGCTTGCATCTTCGGTATCCGAGTCATCAGGTGCTTACGATCGGGCCAACGATGCTTCGAATCGATGGCGGCTCCTTACCGGAGACTCAAGAGCAATCAAGTGGGCGCGGAAAGTCGCTGATTCACTCACGAACGAAGAAAAAGAAGAGATTGTCCGACTTCGGAAAGGTGGCAAGTCTTTTGAATTTATTGCGGCGAAAAAATTTCCAAAGATGATGCCCGTTCAATTGGCTTACGTTTACGTGAGCCAAACGAAAAACGGATCCGAAGGGGGCCCCATAATGGGATTTTTAGCCACGAATGGAGCCCAGGCGCTAATTTCAGCGCGCTCCACAAAGAAACAACCCCCTCCGAGACCGATCATCCGAATTCCACCGGATCGCCCGCCACGCCAATATCCATATAATCTCATTTCAGTTCGACCCGCTTCCGAGCCAATGGTGATTTCCAAGCCAGCTGTGGAGCTTTCGTTTCGACGGGCTTTAATGGCGAGCTCAGAAAGAATGGGAAAAATCGCGAAGGGGCCGGCGGGTGACGGAGCTTCATTTGCTATCGGATCATTTGCAGAGAAATGGGTTGAGTATCTTCTTACTCAAGATCCGATGCGATTACGCAAGCTGACGATTGCGCAGTCAATAGAAGAGATGAAGAACGTATACGCACCCATGGTCGCGGGTGGAGCGGCAGGGTCCACGGTGGCTGCAAGTGCCGGGATGGGCGAAGTAGGGGTCTTTGGAATGGGTTTATGGCTATCGATCGTAGCGACTGAAGTCTGGAACGGAAATCTTGAGTGGCGTGAGCAGCCCGAGACGATCGCAAAATTGATAGCTGCTATTGGTGCGGTTGAAGGCGGGATCCGAATTCTTCGATATGCTGGAAAAGGAGTAAGCCTAGCGTCCAGAACATTGGAAATGGGTTCCACTGCCTCCGCGCCTGAATCTCCACTCATGTGGCTTCTGGGGATGAGCATTCGTTCACTTCTCGTATTCGGAATTTCTAGCGGGATCGATTTCGCGGAAGAGGTAATTACTGAAAACGTGGCTCGTTCCACACTGGAACAAACTTTAGCCAAGAGGATGATGCGGTTTGATCGGCAATTGTTCTCGTCGGTTACGACCTTTGAGGAGTTGGCAAGAACAAAAGGAGCTCTCGATCAGGCGCTCATCCAGTATGAAGCCTTCGTGCAATTCGTTTCGCCGAAAGAAAAGGCGACGCGAGCATATTGGGGTGAACGAAAAAAAATTCAAGGCGAACTAGAAAGCAGCATACGTATTGCGTTGGAACAAGATCGAATGTCTCGGAAGGTTCCTACTTTATTGCGGGTGGATGAGGATGGCGCCGAGCCCTTGATTCGCGAGGCGAAGGCAAAGTACTTGAGTGAAATAGCTAGCCTTGATGCAAGTTATCAAGCACGCTTAACGCAATTGGAAGAGAGAGAAAAAACCGAACCTCATTCTCCCTTTGAGATACCCATCTATAGGGGTTCCGCTTCCGTGATTTGCCAAAGTAGTCATCGAAGCCAAGAAGAGCGATGGGCGGAATATGTAGAGTCACGGTTAGCCAACAGTACTCGGGGTTTTCCAGCAGATGACCTGGCAACGTACTATCGGTCGCGCATTATCGCTCGACTCGGCAACTAAGAAGGCCTTCTTCTAGTGATTTCCATTCGCATCTTTTCGTCCGGTTGACCTGCTTGACTGATACAGTGACATAATCAATCGCCAGCCGAAGCGTTTTTTTTGCATTGAAGAGCGCATCCATTGCTTTTTTGAATTCTTCCAGAGACATCGTCTTTTGTGTTTCTGGTTGAAGAGGGAGAGCTATGGGAAGAGTTACGTTGCCATCAGAAGAAATTGGAAGGCGTAACTCGCCATCGATGGTTCGAATCGAATTGATTGGCACATTCCCGCGTCGACTCAGCATTCGAGCCATCCCATCAAATCCGCTTACGGCGAATTCTACGGGGACCTCGTAGTCGGTTTGCGCGATTGCCACCAAGGAGGTCGATAGCAGCGACAGAGTGGCGATCAATACAATCTTCATTAGAATGATCGAGAGCAATGGCCATACCAATTCCTTATTCTGTGATTTCAATAAGTTAAAGCCATATCCTGCGGAGGGATCGCCTCAACCCTGAGACCTCCGCTCCATGCGGAGTTACTGACGAAGTCCAATTATCTCTGAGTTATCCACTCATCTTTAGGAAACGAAATGCGTGCGACCATTCGTTTTTGGTAAAGCCGGGAAGACACCAAAGGATACACAACGGTTCAATTGCGCGCGCGGCTTCTACTGGACCCATGTCTTCGGTCTCCCAACCAAACTGAGTCAGAATTTCTCTAACTTGAGATTTGGCTCCGTCGTTGTTTCCACAAATAAACATTGTTGGTTTTTCTTTGCCGAAGATGGGATTCACCATGAACGCCGCGCCGACACATGAAAAAGCCTTCACGAAATTCACTTGGGGCGCCGACCGCTGGAGTCTTTCCATCAACGATTCATTTCTCTCGGTAAAAAAATTCAAAACTCCTTTGACTGGAGGTTCGTCGGAAATTGGATTTGTACAATATTGAGTCGCTTCTTCAAAATCTCCTGTAGAGGCTTTACCGCCTGTTTTCGACTTCCATTCTCGCAATTTTTCGGGGGTACGCGAGGCTCGCATCACCTGATAGCCGTGTTTTATAAAGCCATTGGCCAATGCTTCCCCAACAATTCCCGAACCTATTACCGCGACCTTGAGTTCCGCCATTTCAGACACCTCCTTCTCGGGCGAGGTATCACTATATGAGCAAAAAGCCCAGTCATCTTGCCCATTTCGCTCAAGCCCGATATAAAGCTGCGCCTTATAGGTCGGGCCGGTAGCTCAGTGGTAGAGCAACAGACTTTTAATCTGTGGGTCGAGGGTTCAATCCCCTCCCGGCTCACCATATTAAAGAAGGGGCTCCGCCCCTTCTTGGATCCCACCCTCCGGACCGGCGAAGCCGGATCCTGCGGGCACATATATAATGTGGACCTTGTGTAGTTGCGTCCCCGTCGTCTAGCCCGGTCCAGGACATCGCCCTTTCACGGCGGTAACACGGGTTCGAATCCCGTCGGGGACGCCAAATGCTTTTTTTCAACCTTCGGAAACCGTAACATCTCGAAAATAGGTGACATTGTCACGGTTCCAAAAGATTGGCCGTCAAATGTGATTTTGTCAGGAAATAGAACCGCTTGGAGTTTCCTCTTCTGCTCATGATCGATTTGCCGCCAGAGCTTAGCCGTGTCTTGCAGCAATATCCTCGTAAATTCCAGTACGCCGGAAACGTCCAGTACCTCGATCGTTTGATCGTGAAACTCCATCTCAGCTAGCGCTATTTCGCGAAGCAGAGTTTGCTTCTCGGCTTCGTAATCCTCAGATGAAATGGCCTTTTCGTAAATGAACCGCTCTCGAAGGATTTCTTCACGTCGCTTCAAGAAGCAGATCCTTTCTTCTGTTAGTTTCTTTTTCTTCAACACATCCTGGCGGTTCTCATCCCAGACATCGATGATCACAGCCCGGAATAACTCGTGATAACTGGTTTGAGGTTGGACGTTGGCGAGAAGAGAGAGGAACAGGGCTTCAAGCTTCTCGGCCCTGATTCTAATTCCGCACCCCTTTGTTACGCAGCCGTAATACGGATAAAAGTTCCCAACCCGGTTCCTCGAATGGCTCGCTGTCAAAGGCTTGCCACAACGGGAACAGCGGACGAACCTCGTTAACGGAAAAGCCGGGTTGTTCCGTGAATGTTTCACCCGATGAGGAGATCGCCCGGAGAGTCTTATCTGAACGCGCTCGAATAAATCCTTATCAACGATGGGCTCAAAATCGCCAGGCTCGCATACGTCCCACGACTTCACCTGCAACAGCCCAGCGTAAATTGGCCGCCGGAGAATCTGGTCCAGGGTTTCAGGTGCAAGGCATCGGCCCTTTCGAGTACGGAGTCCCAGGTTGGAAACAATCGATAGGATCTCGCGCTTCGTATGTTGGTCTTTGTCGAACAGCTCGAAGATCATCTTGATAAATGGTGCTCGCGCCGGGTCATGGACGATTCTGGCGCGCGCATCGCTAGATGCGTATTGCTTCCTGTAGCCGATCGCCGTGCCGAATGGCCAGTACTTATTTTTGATTGCAGCTTCCATTCCACGCTTAGTTCGATCAGCCCGTCTATTGTTGTCCAACTCCGCGAGAATCACGTTCAAACTCTCGTGAAATTTCCCCTCGGTCGTGTCATCGAAGTCCTGGGTTACAGCTCTGATCGAGATCCCTAACTGGTCAAGTAATTTCTTAATCTGTGCGTAGTCGAAATTGTTTCGGGAGAGCCGGTCAACCGCGTAAATCACCAAGTAATCGAGCCGCCGCCGATTCTTATGGCAGAATTCAAGCATTTGAATGAGGCCCGGGCGGTCTGCTGTCTTGGCTGATTCTCCTTCATCTTTAAAGGATGCAACCAGTTCAAAGCCGTTTTTCTTGCAATACTCTCGTGTCTCCTGATCCTGGGTCTGAAGGCTGAAATTCGCGACCTGTTCATCTGTCGAAACACGGCAGTAAGTAACAGCACCTGACTTCGTCAACATGGGTCTAGTGGAGAGCAGAAGAGCCCCTCCCCTTGATGAGTTGCAAAGCTTTCGCCTCGGCCAAATGTTTCTCGATTCCACCGTCGTATTCGATGATGGCAGCGCGCTCCGCCCATTCGTCTCGTTCCTCGGGCGTCAATTGCTCCTGGATCTCGTTCGAAGACTCGGTGGTAGAAAGGTTTGAGCCACAAGGAAGGCTCTTGAGATTGAGAATGATACGAACGATCGCGTACACGTCGTCGCGGAATCGACTTAGCGCTTCGTCGTCTTTTGGAGCAAGATTCCCGAGAATCTTGCGACAGTCCCCTACCGATAACACAAGACTCCATGCGCACACGTGCGCTGAAAAAAGATTTGAAAGATTTAATTGTGTCTTTGGTAGGTCTTACGCCGCTACGGGCGTGACAATGAGGGCGTCCTAAAAGGATGGTCCTTAAATTATTGTTGACCGCCAGGTTCTTTTTACGACAGTTCGTTCTCAGTATCAAGAGTAATCCGATCAAAACCTTCGGTACTCACTCTTGTAGATTTGCCAGGCAGTTGATCCGTCCCACTGCTGCCAGACCACGATCGTGTTCCCGTTGTCATCTATAGCCACTGCGGGGCTATCTGCGGCGCTTCCATCCGGGGAGATGTTGTCCGTGAGACTTGTCGGATGTCTCCAAACGTCGTCCCGGTACTCGCTCTTGAAAATCTGGGTTTGGAAACCGTCAGACTGCTGCCAGACAATGATCGAATCGCCCGTCGCATTCATGGTTACTTGGGGCCATTGCGCGTCAGTTCCGTCCGGGGAGATGTTGTTCATGAGACTGGATGGATTGACCCAACTTCCACGGTACTCACTTTTAAAGATCTGAGTGTGGGAACCGTCATTCTGCCACCAAACGACCAAATGGCTACCATCGCCACCCATGGCGATCTTGGGACCTGCCGTAACGTCACTGCCTGAAACAGAAATGTGGTCGTTGGTGGTGGCTGGGTGATGCCAGATACCGCCCGAGTATTCGCTTAAAAACATTTGATATGAGCCCGCATCCTCCTGCCAGCCGATCAGAGCGGTACCGAGGTCGTCCATCGCAGAATACGGAAGGTATGCCGGGCTTGGGTAACCGGGGGAAATGAAGTCGGTGATGCTGGATGGGTTTGTCCACGTGTTGTTTCGGTACTCGCTCTTAAAAATCCCGGACCCGCCACCACTGAGAAGTTGCTCCCAAACGACCAACGCGTTTCCGTTGTTATCCATCGCCGCCTGTGGTGAGTCCGTAGCGTACCCGTCCGGGGAGATGTTGTCCGAAAGAGAGGTGGGGTGGTGCCAGGAGGAGGACCTGTACTCGCTCTTGAATACCTGTCGACAGGGCTGGCCTCCGCACGATGTGCCGTCAGGCTGGGACCACACGACCAACGCATTGCCCACATTGTTCATTGCAACCTGCGGGCAATCTGCGTCTGTCCCGCTCTGAGAGATGTGGTCAGTTAGACCACTCGGGTGTGTCCAGGTGCCTCCTCTGAATTCACTCTTGAAGATTTGTTTGGCTCCGTACGCGACCTGCTGCCAGGCAATAAGCGCGGCTCCATTACTGGCCATCGCAACCTGAGGGCAGACAGCGTCGGTGCCGTCAGGAGAGATGTTGTCCGCCAAGCTCGAAGGATTTGTCCAGTTACCGTTTCGATACTCGCTCTTGAAAACCTGCCAGTTGCTTCCGTCCCATTGTTGCCACGTAATTATCGTGCTGCCGAGACCATCCATAGCGACCTGTGGCATCTGGGCGTCAACACTCGCAGGTGAAATGTGGTCCGTTAGCGAGGATGGGTGGTGCCAGCTAAACGTGGGCGTAGGCAAGGGTGTAGGGGATGGCGTTGGCGTGAGGGAGCCGGTCGCTGATGGGGTGGGTGTGGGGCTGGCGTTATCAGATGTCTTGCAGGTCACCAGGCAGAGAGTCCAAGCGGCAATCCACAAATAGTTCGATCTCGACCAGCGAAATCGGCATGGATCGGAGCTGGCGGATCTCATAAATACCAACTTATAAGTAGGTTTTTATGTTTGTCGAGAACTCTAACCATCAACATGATGGCACAGGAGGACGCTGATCGCGTTCTATTCAGAATCGGACGAAAGGTCGCCGAGCTGAGAAAACGAGAAGGACTCACGCAGGAGCAGCTTGCAGAAAAGTTGGGGCTATCGCTGAAATACACACAGAGACTGGAAGCGGGGCGTGAGAACCTCACAATTCGGTCGCTATGCCGCATCGCACTATTCTTCCGAATCGAGGCACGGAACCTCTTTTCGCGTCCGAAGAACGAGAAAATCTCACTGGGTCGCCCGACTCGGCGGTCCGTCGTCTCGCGCGCGAATACCTAGACTGCTCAGTGGCCTATTTTGTACAGGACGATCCGGCTCTCTCTGAGCATGCTTGCGAGAAGCCTTACTTTGAAACGGAGGCTCGCTTCGTACAATCCGTGTTTCCAATTTGCCCTTCGGGACCTCGCCAAACCTTCCGCGGTTCTTGGCCCGGTTGATTTACCTCCGTGAAGTCTACAGCGACCGCTCTTCATTGATGGAGCTTGACAGGGGTTGCCGCTCCTTGTTCTGGCGAGACATCTCGCAGCGAGCGCGGGATTCCCTGGGCGGTTACCATTCTTAAGCCAGCCTCTCCTGGGCGCACTATTCTCGCTTTGCATGGGGTCCATCTTGCGGGCTACTTGATCTCACCCCCTGGGGGACAAGGTTGCCTACCACGGCCTGTCCGACGTTATTCACGGAGACGTGGTGAACAGTAAAATGCTGCTCACCCCTCCGCCGGTACCTTCCGAGAGCGTCCACCTGCTGAGCAAAGAGCCTAAGCAGCTTCGTGGTCCAAGTAATGCATGAATCCAGAACGACTCGCTGGTCGCGATTCGCATTGGTGATCCGCACAAACTCCATCGCCAGCGTGTGTGTTGCGACCATCTGAACGGCAAGCAGGCCCTCAAGTTGGTCGGTGGGGCCCAATTGTTGGACAAGAGACAATGCGTTCTTAATCGACTTGAGGTCCTCTCTGCTTTCCGGAGGGAGTGATCCCCGAAGTTGTCGAATGAGGGCCTCGGCGACCTTTGGATCATCTCCTCCGAAGGACTTTCCTTTCCTCTCACAAGTTACTGGCGCGCCCAATTTTTCAGGTGCCGAGCGATCGGGTCTAATTTTTAAATCGTGTTTCGCAACAATCACAGATCCTCCGTGCCCTTCCGACGCCAGTGCAAAACAAAAGGGGCGAGACCGCTGGCAACATTCTGGCTCCCGTCTCGCCTCCTTTCTTTCCGGATAAGGAGAGAAGGAGTAGGGGATTTCCATCTCTTCGCTTCCCGAGTAGGTTCGAGATGAACGAGGGATCTCCTTGAACGGAGATACTCTTCCAGTAATTGTCCTGAGTTAGGTCTCAGACCTGATCTCACGCGACCAACTCCCGTCGGAGCGAGTCCATGTCTTTCAGCCAACTTGTGATATGGTTCCAATTCGTAACTATTTGGGACGCCAAATGCAGCGGAGTCGAACTGCTAAGATAAATTAGAGGAGTTATGAAGGTATTTTTCGGTGGGGCAATTCAAGGGCATGCTCAAAGAGGTGAGCGTTCGAACATCTACCAACTGATTTTAAAAACAATCTCAAATCTCGGACATGTCACATATTCTGAACATACTTTAGGCAAAACTTTAGACGAAGTTCTTAGTCTTATGGAGAACTCAATTGGCCCTCTCCCTTCCAAAAGCGATGAGAGAGTCATTTATGTTCGAAACAAAATGATCGAAGGGGTGGAAGGGGAGATTGATGCAGCCATATTTGAGATTTCGACTCCCAGTTTAGGAACGGGAATTGAATTTGCTCACGCATATTTAAGACCTCGTATGGGAATAAGGGAAATTCCGATTCTTGGGCTCTATCAAGAAGGTTTTTGGCCGAATAACCTATCGTCTATGATTCGTGGAATTAACAACGAAACCGTTCCAAAGTTTACGCTAAAGACCTATACAGGGGACGCAGGGTTAGTTGATACGATTACAAACTTTCTCGGGTCAATTGGAAAATGAGTTCAACCCGCTGCATGTCGGGGACGCCATTATGGTTGAAATGAAACAGAGACCTTGCTGTTGAGAAGACAGGAGCCAGTTGACACAACGGTTCGAATCCCATTCCAAGAAATGATTTTCAGAAAAAAATTGTCGCACACCTCCTGACATAACGTCCTGAAATCTGGCTTATTTGTGTCTCGAACGCCCCACAGATGTCGCAAACTTTTTGGCCGTCCAACTTAAATTTACCAATGATTTCAACAACGCTTTTGTGGTATGCGTCTTGCCAAAAAGGGGGTAGGCAAAAACTTTGGAGGTCTGACATGCTACTTACCAAGCGAATGAAAACGAGTAAATCGAGTGCGCTAGTTGTACCCCTTTTGATAACAGCGTTTTCGCTAGTCAACCAAGTAGCATTCGCTGGGACAAAGGATGTAGAGATCGAAACAGCCTATCACGACGATCAAGGTAACCTGATTGTTCGATTCGATTATAAGGACAAAATCCTTGGGAATGGGGAGAACCCTGAATTTTTTGATACCAATCTAACATTTTATGGAAATCAAAAGGGTTTGTACCAGCAAGAAGAGACGGGTTTCGGCGGCACCTCCACTCAATATCATCTATCCTTCTATGATCCATCGGGCAGTGGAGATTTTTACGCAGGAGTAGATACAAAGGACATATTTAAACCATCAGATGAATATCGTCTCGTATGCGGCGAAAAATCAAAGCTATTTGAACCTGCCTCAGACCAGGTTATTGCGCAGATTCAAAGCCAAATCCGTAGCGGGAAGATTCCCTTACATCCTCTTCCGACCAGTGACCGCCAGCCTGAATATGTATTCAAGGCGAAAGATAACAGCCTTTGGGTTTATGTAGACGCTGCCAAGCTAAACTATAGCTATGAGAGCTACAGACTATTCGTCGGCTCGCTCAAAGCAATGAAGGAATACAAAATCAAAGACGTTGAACGATATCGTGATGGTGGAACAACCTACATTACCCTTAAAAACGGCGGCGTTTTGTTTAGCCCAACACCGTTTGAAAGAAATAAGCCAGCTACGCTTTCTAACGCTTCTGGGAAAGTAACGGAACTTGAAACGCTAGACCATAGATCATTTGACGTTAGTCAGTTTAGTATCAAGGGTGTTCCCACGCCTGCGACTGCGCTCAAGACGCCCTGCGAGCTTCTGCGATAGTTTGCGTGAGAATTGGACAACAACTTTGTTGTGTCCAATGGTGTTGTCCACGCGCCTTGCTCCCACAAGGTGAACAACAGACTTTGCAGCCGCAGAGTGTTGGCCAAGCGAAATGCTAGCTATAGGCTGGTAAGGCGATTACAATCTCATTGATTTTTTTAGGTTATAGCGTCCCCTCTTATGGCTGACTTGATTGGTACTACCGTAAGTAACCAGGGGACGCCAAATGCTTTTTTATTTGGAGTTCAAACGGGTTCGACAATGTAATGTTACCTCCGAGCGGGTGCCAATTTTTTTGGGTGCGCGAGCAAGAGACTTTCAACCCAGTTGTCCAAATTACGGGGTCCCCTCAGTTGTAGCAATGCAGTACGAGCCGAGAACGTAGTGCGCCAGCGCAATAAAGTGGCAAATTTGTCATCCCAATTTTCGTCCGTTCACCGCTTGCGCTGTTTCGGATAAAGTTCCCATTGCAAATGTTCCATCTTTTGAGGTGTCGTGGAAGCAACGCTTTCTCGTACGGCGTGTTTGGTAGTCTGCTGGTTGATCCAGGAATAGGACTTCGCGATGTCGATCAATTTATTGTAACCGAGATGGTCCCACATGCAGATCAGCGCGATATCCAAATAGGAAAATTCTCTTGTGGGCCAGATGGCGGCGCCTTCCCTTTCCAGCCTTGCCAGGCAATGGCGGATGACCTCTCGGTAACGTTGAAAATAATGCGGCATAGGCTCTAATGGAAGTCCGCTCCGTTGGGAAAGGATCAGTTCGACTTCTGCTCCCATGATCGCCGAAATAAATGAAAGGGCATTTCGCTGGGGTGAAGTCATTTGAAAAAATGAGAATCGATCGTTTTCCGCGCTTTCATATTTTTCCAGCAGGTAACGAACGATCGAATCGGACTCGACAATCATATGTTCGCCATCTTTAAGAACCGGCACACGTAAGATCGGATTCCCAGCAAACTTTGAAGGATCCGTGGAGAGCAAATTTTGTACATAGATGAATTCACATTCGAGTTTCAATTCGGTCAACACGATTCGAACTTTTCGAGAAAAATGAGATTGTGGTGTTAGTACGAGCTTTAATGAACCCGACATTCATCGATTAAGCCTCATTCGACCAGGTTCGCCAAGCAAGCGCTAGGCTCTAAGGTTGTCTTCCTTGCTCAAAAACAAATAAGTCATTCGGCCAAATAGGCTGATGCTCGGCCACCTCAGAGTGTCTAAAAACTGGCAGGATTTATTGAGGTAAAGGACTACGGTTATTTCTGTTGACTGAGCGACGGGTGGATCAAGTCAGGACGGGTAAAGGCGTTGGAGATCCGATCTTTGTCCGAGCAATCCGAAGGAGGTTATGCGTCAGACAGGCCAGACGCCATTCGATGTTGACGTTTTTTAGTCCCCGTAACAGAAAGCGTCTCATTCCCCGATGCTCTTTGACCATCGCAAACACGGGCTCGGCGGTGTACATCCGAGCGATGTAAGTGCGTTGGATCTCCGGTTTTCGAAAAAGCACATGCATTCGATCTTTGAACGGGTCCGCTATGGGATCCCGGAGAAGCGCTCGCGGACGGCCATCCGGAGGTAAACATTGCGGTGCAAACGTACAGTCCTCACAATTTTTACTTCGATAGAGGTGCCCTTGTCGTCGCTGGGCATACCGGATTCTCTTACTGCCAGAATCCAATCGTTCTTGACCGACATAGGTAAGATGTCGACCTTTCGGACAGATATAAAAGGAGTCTTCCGGCTCTCCTCGGTCGTGAAAGCGGAAGTCCCATTTGGATAGTCGTTTGGGTTTCTTGTCCTGGGGTTCCAATACGTATTGCCGATTTCCTTCTCCGATCGGTTTGATCAGACAATTGGCGGGGATGTTCACAAACGTTTCGATATTCGCGCTGTTAAAATAGCCGCGATCGGCCACCAGATCCCGTCCCGTTAACGCTTCTTCTCCTTGATGAGCCATGACGTCGCTTAGCGCAGGAAGAGCGGCATACGAATCGTTGGAATCATTTAAGACGATTCCTCCTACAATGATCTGACTTCCTTGTTCCACGATCGCTTGAGCATTGTAGCCGGGTTGAATCTTTCCGCCTTCGAGTTTCATGAGTCGAGCATCCGGATCGGTGCCACTGGCTAGCTTCCGCTCCGGCCAGCCCCATGCGACGGCTCGGGCTTTTTCAAAGCGTTCTGTCATTCGAATCGCTCGAAGGAGTTTTTTTGACTTCTCTCGCTTTCGCTCGTTGCGCAGGCGGTCGGCGATCTCCTTCAGTTTCTGCTTTCGTGCTTCTTCACTTTGAATCTCCTCGGGCAGTTCCGTTCCGTCGCTTTCCGTTCCAAACCTCTCATCCTCTTTCCGATCGTTCTCCTCCACTTCCCGAAGGATTTCGCGAATCTTTTCTCGATAGATCTCCAGTTGTTCTTCCAGCTCTTTAACTGTAGACATCGATCGTTTCACGTTGGCGCGCATGCGCGTACCATCCAAGGCCAACACCCCCAGATTCAACAGCCCCAACTCTTTTGCCACTTTCAACACGTGCGCAAACGTCGTTGCCAAGGCTTCTTCGTTTTGTACTCGAAATAAACAAATCGTTCGAAAGTCCGGCCGCTCCCCGGCCGTAAGCCAATACGCCCCCATGTCCCGAACGGGAAGCCGCGCCATCTTTCGCGACGACCGAACGCCGATCGCATAACCATAGCAAAGAAGAGATAACATCATGATCGGATCAAATGCGGGCCGACCTTCGCCACTTTGCCCTACGGAAAATCGATCTCGTAAAAACGAGTCGACCTCACGAACGACGCCTATGGCTTCGCAAATAAGGGAAGCTTCATGGGTGGGTCCCAAATACTCGCGGACATCTTGGGGAAATAGCGTCGGTTGATTCAAGACATAGGGTCGATACATTGGATTCTTCTCCCTTCCGAAAACCGTCTTCTCCCATTGTCTCAACACGATTCACTTTTGAAATAAAATTCAACGCTTGGAGTTTTTAGACAAACTGACCTCAAGCCCCCGATAAAATAGTCGCCAGCCACTACTATTAAAGATTGGACTCACTTTCCGACTCGAAATACAGTTGGAGGGCGTGCCATACGGCACGCCAAATGTAGCGGGGTTGAACGGACAGAAAGTTCAACATTGGTGCAAATGACTGATGTGGCAAAGAACAATCCGGTAGTTGCATATGTCGTAACCCTGGCCAAGGAACGACTCAATCCGCGAAGGGTCATTTTATTTGGTTCTCGAGCTCGAGGAGATTTTCGAGAGACATCCGATTACGATTTTGCCTTCGATCTGGACAAGCGAGCAAAGGAAGAATGGTCTCGGTTCTCGTTGGACGTGAAAGACTATGCGCGTACGCTAAAGGGAATCGACCTGGTATGTATAAATGATGTCGATAAAAAATTTCGTGACCGAATACTAAAAGAAGGAATTGTATTGTATGAGTCAAAAACCGAATCTCACGCGCGTAAATGATAGTCTTGAGAAATTTGAAAAAGCTCAAGACAGCTTGGAAAGAGCTCTGAAAAGCCCGATCGTCGAAGAGCGTGATGTTGCAGGAGTGATTAAAAGTTTTGAATTCGTGTTTGAACTGAGTTGGAAGACGCTGCGACGTCTTCTCGAGACTCTAGGCTACGATGAGAACTCGCCTCGCGAAGTCTACAAAGCAGCCTATAAAGCGAAATTACTTACGGATGAAGCCTTATGGTTGGATATTCTCGACGCCCGAAATCTCACCACCCACACGTACGACAAGAAAAAGGCCGAGGAATTGGTAGCAAAAATTAAATCAAAATACGTTCAGGCATTCCGTGAACTTGTCACCACAATCCAAGAAAAAGAGCGAACGCTGTAATGCCATTTTCGCCTGGCTCGTTACATCGTCCTTTCACGGTGGTAACACGGGTTCGACAATGAATATATATAATGTTACCTCCGAGCGGGTGCCCGCTTTGCGGGCGCGAGGAGGTTTCCCCACATTGGCATGCGCGTGAGCGCATCAATCCGTCGGGGACGCCAAACTTTTGTTGACATATAGGAATGATAAAGATGTAACGAAACGTAACGCTCAATGCCCGTACTCGTGAACATTGATATTCAAAAGGAATACGAAACGGAAGGACGTTCTTACTGGATTAGAGGCATCCAAAGTTCTCTCCAAAATGCCAAGAAAATTTTGGGCTACGCCAGGAAAAAAGACTGGAAAGTATATCACGTACGACATATTCAAGACGGCGACTTATTTGGAAATAAATCGCCATATTCGCAATTCATAGCTGGTTTCGAACCCAAGCCAGGGGAGGCAGAATTCGTAAAGAGTGATTACTCATGCTATTCCTTAAAGGAGTTCGTCGAAAGACTTGGCCAGTCCAAAAAAGAAGACGTTGTAATTACGGGGTACGGTTCCACAAAATGCTGTCTTGCTACGATCATTGATGGTTACCACCGAGGACAGAGATTTATATTTGTAAGCGATGCTTCCTGTGCGAAGCGTAGTGAACAATTCGACGAGGAATCATTACACAAACATGCCGTTGACATTATCAGCTCCTTCGCAAAGGTGGTGTCCACTTCGGAAATTCTGGAAGGGAAAATTCCAGTTGTGTGAACGATGCATGGTCACATAGGGTTCTCCAGCTGATGTAAGAATTCTCAATAGTATGAGACAGGCGACGAGTCTGATTTTGACAATTGCTGTGCTCGCGGGACTGAGTTGGTTTGGCTGGCGCTGGTATCAAAGACGGCCGTACCAACCAAAATCGTCTGATCCAAGGTACGGTTATTCCGTGGCAAAAAATTATGAAGCGAATAGTTCTCCTGCGCGAAATCCGAAAGTCCCGGCTGAAGCGATGGCTGCATATGACAATGCAAAGGATGCGGTTTGGGATTCGAATTTCGACGAAGCGGCCAGGCTCTTGAAAGTCGCTGTAGAAATCAAACCGGATTTTACCGAGGCTCTCTATAATTTGGGCGCCACACAAACTCATCAAGCGATCAAGGCTATACATACGGATGAAAAAACTGCCGTTCAGTACTTCCGCGACGGAGTGCAAAATAAAAAGAAATCACACGAGTTGATGGTTCAGGGCATATGGTTTGAGTACAACCCGGATGAACAAAAGCAAACGCAAGCCGACGTTGAGCAAGCCCTCGTCGAAGCGGATGAAATAATGGCCAAGGAAAACGAATCCGCGCTCATCGCAGCGCTTAAGGTATGGGCCGATAAGCAAAAGAATTAAGCCGCAACCGTTTTTTATATTTCCGCTAATTTTCCTTTCGGCTTCCCGCATCGAGTCGCGCACTCCTTTCATCTGACTGGGATCATATGACGTTCGATAAAGCGTTTGATGATCAGGGTGATTTGGTCCTTATAATAAGGATCGCTTTCGGCCACGCTCACAGCGAGTTTGTATAAGTCTGCGTGCTCCACCCGAAGCCATCTCTTGTTAAAAGAGAGAAAACAAAGAAGGGTCGTGACGGCAATACGCTTGTTGCCATTTTCAAATGGGTGATTTTTGATCATCAGATAGAACAACACGGCGGCCTTTTCGGTCAGTTGTTTGTATAGATCTTTTCTGTCGAAAGTTTGAAAGGGTGTGGATAAGCAGCTCTCTAGCCGCCCCGGGTAACGTGTTTCGAACGCAGGAATGGGCTCACTCCACTTCATCAATTGGTTCGCCAATTCAAACGCGATGTGCTGAACCTCATTGACGGATAACTTGTGAATCATTCATCGCCCAGCTTTTTAATCACGTCGCCGTATTCCTTTAGAACTTTTGTCACCGCCAGACGAATTCGTCTCTTGTCAGCCGCGTCCAGTTTTTTATAGGAGATTCCGAGAAGATCCGGATCGATGACGTAACGCCCTGCGATCTTCTCGGCTCGCAGCTGACCGTTCTTTATTTTCTTAAATACGGCAATGCGGCTAATCCCCAGAACCTTGGCGGCCTCACTTGTGGAAAGAAGGATTTTCTTCGTATTGTTAACCATATTGATTTAAGTTAACACTAGTTAACTATTGGTTACAAGGTTAACAATATGTATATATATTGAATAATATCAATATATTATTCCGAGCCTTCAGAGACGAGCATTACGTTTGAAACTTTGGATTCCTTGGGGAAGAATATCGCGAGAAGGGGCGCGGTCATGACTGTCGTCACGAGTGCCATCACCACCATCATGGAGAAAACCACCGGAGAGAGAATCCCTAAGTCAAAACCAATATTGAGCACCACCAACTCCATTAACCCCCTCGTGTTCATGAGGGCTCCGATTGAAATCGACTCTCGCCAAGAAAGCCCCGAAAAGCGCGCAGCGCCTGCGCTTCCACACATCTTCCCTACAATCGCCGTAAGGATGATGAGCGCGCACACGCCCCAAGCCGATGCCTCGTTGAGAAGACCCATTTGCGTGCGGATACCGGTGAAGGTGAAAAAAAGTGGCAAGAGAGTCACTGAGGTTAAATCTCCCACTCGCTGAATCACATTCTTCCGGAACGAGAGGCTGGTTGGCATGATCGTACCCGCCACGAAGGCGCCGAAGAGCGCGTGGATACCGATGGTTTCGGTTACAAACGCCGATCCGAGAACTACAAGAAAGACCAATGCGAACTGTTCACGCCGGTAGGTCCCGTCGGCCTTCGGTCGCATGAAACGTGCGACGCATGGGCGAACGGCCTTCATCATGAGTAACATATACGTAGAGGACAAGGCCAACACCCCTCCGGCCGAACGTAAGCTCCCCGCTTTCACGATGCCGATCACCGCCGCGAGAATGCACCATGCAGTGACGTCATCTACCGCAGCGCAGGTGAGCGCCATGGTTCCGAGCGGGGTGTGAGTGAGATCTCTGTCTTTTAAGATTCGGGCGAGGACCGGAAACGCGGTAATGCTCATGGCGATTCCCATAAAAAGCGAGAAGGAAGTAAAGGCGACACCCTTGGGGGCGTAATCTTTATATAAGAGCATCGATAGCGCGGCCCCGAGTACGAACGGGACCACGATACTCCCGTGAGAAACCAGCACCGCTGCCGTCGCATGCTTCCGGAGTGTCTTCAAATTGAGCTCCAGGCCGACCACGAACATAAAAAAAACCAAGCCGATTTGACTCAACAAATAGAGGCGAGGCATCGATGTTTCCGGAAAGACGTAATGGAAGCCAGCGGGCCAAAAATAACCGAAGAGCGATTTGCCCAGAATAAGACCGGCAAAGATTTCGCCGATGACCTGGGTTTGGCCGACTTTCCGAAAAAGAAGGATGCAGAGACGGGAAAAAATAAGCACAACAAGCAGTTGAAAGAAAAGCAAGGTGATCGGTTGCTCCAAATTACGCACTACATCATGGAGAAAAGTTGGATGGGTCGGCATCGCCACTCCATTTGGAGCGAACTCAGTGCCTGGCCCGTACTTTAGGATGAGAGTGAGGGCAAATAGGGCACTGCCGACGATCGCCGCGTAGACGGCCAGGTTGTGAAACGCTTTCTTCATGATTAAAGGCAGCATTCAAAGCATTTTTTATGGAAAAAGTCTTTACAAAATTCGACTGAAATGCCAGGTTGCGACCCTTAACTCTTATGTTGTCGACGAACGCGCTGTCTCCACAAAAGTCGGACCCAAACTATTCCCTCTTAAAGAACCTCTCGGTGCCGTTTGCATTTACCGGCATGTTCTTCTTGTTCCTGCTCTTTCCACGGATTCACAACAATCTGAATCTTACGATCTCCTTTGTCTCTGCGGGCATTGTCCTGCTCGGATGGTGGGCGTGGCTGGCGTACACGGCTCAAAAGAATGGGCGAATGCTTACGATCGAACGAAAGTTCATCAAAGTGCACTACGTCCAAGCCGTCATGCATATGTCGATGTACCTTTACTGGGGATACTACTGGCGTCCGGTTTATAGCTACTTCCCGCTTCTCTTCGCGCAGATTGCCTTTTCCTACGCTTTTGTCGCTTTGCTCTCCTGGAGTCGGGGAGACAAATGGCTGGTCGGAATGGGCGTTTTTCCCATCATTTTTTCGACGAATCTTTTCCTTTGGTTTGCGGACGACTTGTTCGTCTTTCAGTTCTTGATGATCAGTATCGGATTTCTGGGAAAGGAGTTCATTACCTGGCAAAAGGACGGCCGTAAGGCGCACATTTTCAACCCTTCCGCCCTCTCACTCTCCCTATTCTCGCTCCTTCTATTAGTGACCGGTAAGACGGATACGACGCAGGGACCAGAAATCGCACGGACGTTCTTTAATCCCCCCTTCATTTTCCCGTTCATTTTTCTGCTCGGAATGGTGGTTCAGTCGCTATTCTATGTGACGCTGACAACATTGGGCGCGGCAGTCTCGCTTCTCATCGTCAACTTGATCTACACAGGCGTAACCGGGACCTATATCTTCTTTGATGCCGGTATTCATGCCGCAGTCTTCTTGGGCATGCACTTGCTGGTGACCGATCCAGCGACATCACCGAAGACCGACCTCGGGCGCTTTATTTTCGGCCTCCTTTACGGCCTCTTGGTCACAGTTTTCTACGTTCTATTCGACGTGTTTGGCGTGCCTGGGCATTACGATAAGTTGCTCCCCGTTCCGATTCTCAATTTAATGGTTCGATATATCGACCGAGTCGTCCAATCTCCGAAACTCGAGCGCATGCGGGCGGCCACCTTTGGGATGACGTCGCCTATTGCGGTGCGTAATCGCGTCTACATGGGGGTCTGGATTCTTCTTTTCTTTGGGATGTGGGGGAGCCGTTTCATCGGTCAGTCTTATCCTGGCAGAAATCCAGAATTTTGGGTGAAGGCCTGCCATGAAGGGAAGTTCGCGAGCTGTCACCGGTTGGTCAAAATGTATGACGTCGCTTGCGGAAGAGGAAACGGAAAAGCCTGTAACGATGGCGGTGTCCTATTCGCCGAAGGGAAATTCGTAAAACAGAGTGATGCCGTTTCGGCCAAAGCATTCGGCAGGTCGTGTCTGCTCGGCTATGAAAAGGGCTGCTTGAATGCCGGGGTGCAGAGCATTTTATATAGTGTGAAGCCGGTAGATGAGAAGCTGACCCTGGAGGGTGTGCAAAGGTCTTGCAAGAAAAATGGAAACCCGCAGGGGTGCTTTCTTTTGGGAAAGGCTTACCAAAAGGGGCGGATCGGACATGCCAAGCTCGGGCAAATCGATCCATCCGCAGAAATTGCTTCATTATTTGAATTGGCTTGTTCGAAAGGCTTCAAACCCGCTTGCGAAAATCAGCCCTCTTCAGAAGGAGAGTGACCGGCGCTCAACGAAAAAAAATAAAATAAAAAAAGTTTTACTTATCAAAAAAGTATTCTTAGTATCGCAAAACACAATGTGTTTAAAAAATAGTTCTTGTTGGGGCGGAATCTTTATCCAGTGTTTACCTTCGCGGAGGAAATTCAGAATGAAAGATATTTTCGCGGCAGTATCAGGCCTGTTGTTGTTTGTGGGGTCTTCACAGGCAGCAACTATTAAGGTGACGAAACTAACGGATGATGGTTCCAGCGGAACTCTCCGTAAGGCCATCAACTCCGCGAAAGAAGGGGACACGATTTCCATCGAAGTAAACGGTGTGATCAGCCTTCAACCTTCCGGATGTCCGAATCCTCCCTGCGGCGCCGATAGCGACGCGGATGGATTCGCCGACTTGGACATTGACAAAACAATGACGATTACGGGCCCCGGCTCCGACAAGCTCATCATCGACGGAAATGGCGCAAAGACGAATGACCGGGTTTTCACCGTGAATAACAACAACGATGGGACCGGGCTCCTCCTCCAGGGGGTCAGCGTAAGAAACGGGAATACCGCGTCACAGGGTGGGGGCATTTACGTTTCGTATAACGGCTGGCTGACCGTGCGGGATAGCGAGATCGTCGGTAACAAAGCGGCCTCGGACGGCGGCGGTATTTACGTTGCCGATGAGGTCGGATTGGTCGTGGACAACTCCACCGTTGACCAAAACACAACGAACTCGAGCGGTGGCGGTCTCTATGCGTATAGTTACGACACGGTATCGATCACAAATTCGACGTTCTCAAAGAACCACGCCGACAGTGGCTACGGCGGTGGCGTCTACACATACGAAAATGCGAACGAAATCACAAATTCGACGTTCTCGGATAACACGTCGGACTATGGCGGTGGCATCTATGACTATTACGGTGCGCTGACCGCCAGCAATTCGGAGATCACAAAGAATAAAGCGACGTACTACGGTGGAGGATTTGGCAACGAAGAGAGCAGTGACCTTTTCGTTGATTCGACCGTATCGAAGAATGTGACCACGGAAGATGACTACGACGGTGGTGGTCTCTATATGTATGAAGGCAATTTAACTGTCTTAAACACGACGGTCGATTCGAATGAATCTTCAAACGGTGGAGGAGGCATCTACACGTACGAAGGTGGCCTCAACATCATGAACTCAACCATTTCGAACAACGTAGCCAACCGAGATGGCGGCACGAGCTACAGTTCAGGTGGCGGTGGTATTTATATGTACGATGACTATTCCGACACCGTGGTGAACAGCGTCATCTCAGGAAACGTCGCAAACTCCGACAGCGATTCCCCTGGAGGCGGTGTGATGGATTATGACAGCTACGGCGCTGTCTTTGACAACGTCTCATTCCTCAACAACGCCTCTCTTGCAGGTACCGGCTCGAATAATTCCACTGCCGGTGGGGGCGGACTCTACACTTACAACTATAGTACGAACATCAACAACAGCCTTTTTAGCGGTAATAGCACAACCGGCGACGACGGTAGCTATGACAATTCGGGCGGCGGCGTCTACATCGATGACTATAACTTCGTCGCGACAAATACGACGTTTACCGGCAACTCGGCCTCTGGAAACGGTGGAGGAATCTACAGTTCGTCTTATGGCACGCTGCTCTCCAACGTGACGATGACGGATAATACTTCGGACTCGAATAAGGGCGGAATTACGGGGGGTGACGGTGGGGGTATCTATAATGACTACTACACCGTGACCATAAAGAACTCGATCGTTCAGGGAAACCATGACGCGAGCGCGGCTCACGATGCACCAGACTGTTACAACGACTTCACGAACAATGATTATATGTTCGTGGTTCAGGGCGCGAATATCCTCGGGAGCCAAAAGGGCTGTGAAATCTTTGGCGATATGGCAAACCTATCGAACAAAGATCCGATGTTCGCCGATGCCTTGGCGGATAATGATGGCCTTAAACAAGGTGCCAATCTTAAGAGCGTCAATCAGACCCTGGCGTTGACGGACGGAAGTCCCGCGCTGGCTAAGGGTGTCGACGGATGCCAGAAAACCGACGCACGTGGCGTGGAACGACCCAATGCCCTTTGCGATCTCGGCGCATTTCAGCTTAGCAAAGTGGTGCCTGCGGATACCAGTGGTTGCGCTGCTTCGGGCTCGGCTCTGCTTCTCCTGATGAGTTTGGCTGGGCTAGGCTTGGCCTTGCATCGAAGGCGAATGAACGCCTCACGGAGGAGCTATTAATGAGGACCCGGGCGCTCCTAGTAGGTGTGGCAGCAAATCTCTTGCTCTTTGCCGGATCGTCAAAGGCAACCACGCTCCATGTGACAAGTTTGGCGGATGATGGTTCCTCGGGAACGCTTCGCTGGGCTGTGAACTTTGCGCTCGAGGGGGATACGATCTCCATCGATAAGGAAGGAACGATCAAACTTCAGCCTTCGGGCTGTCCAGATACTCCTTCCTGTGGTGCCGATATTGACGCGGATGGAATGGCTGACCTCGATATCGACCACACCGTTACCATTGTCGGATTGGGTTCCGATAAGACGATTATCGACGGAAATGGCACAAAGACGAATGACCGGGTTTTCACTGTCAATAACAACAACGACGGAACAGGCCTTCTTTTGCAAGGAGTCACCGTAAAAAACGGAAATAGCGCATCGCAAGGTGGCGGCATTTATGTCTCCAACAACGGCTGGTTGACTATGCGCGATAGCACGGTCACAGCCAATACAGCTACTTCAGATGGGGGCGGTATTTATCTGGCGGACGAAGTCGGTCTCGTCCTCGACAATTCAATCGTCTCACACAACAAATCGAATAGCACGGATGGCGGCGGCGGACTCTACGCCTATAGCTACGACACGGTCTCCATCACGAACTCCACGTTTTCAAAGAATCATGCCGACAACGGTTACGGGGGTGGCGTTTATACGTATGAGTCTTCGAGCGAAATCCTAAATTCCACCTTTTCCGATAATACTTCAGATTACGGTGGGGGAATCTACGACTATTACGGAGCTATGACCGTTCGTAATTCGACGATTGATAAGAATTCGTCCACATACGACGGCGGCGGCTTTGCCGACTACGAGAGTAGTGGATTGATTGTGGATTCGACGATTTCAAACAACAGCGTCAAGACGGATGCCTATCAGGGCGGTGGCATATACGATTATGAATCCAACATGACGGTCATGAATAGTACGATCGATTCAAATACGTCGGACGGTGCCGGCGGTGGCATTTATTCCTACGAAGCCGGCCTAAACGTGATTAACTCCACTGTATCCAACAACGTGGCGAACGCGGACAAAGATAGCGGCGACTCAACGGGTGGTGGGGGTATCTACATGTACGACGACTACTCTGACACCGTGGCGAATAGCGTGATCTCCGACAACACGGCGAATGCGGATACCGCATCACCGGGCGGTGGTGTGATGGATTACGACAGTTATGGCGCTGTCTACGACAACGTTTCGTTCCTCAATAACAAATCCAAAGGCGGTACGGGCGGAACGAATTCAGATGGTGGTGGCGGCGGACTCTATACCTACAATTACGGCACAAACATTCGTAACAGTCTCTTTAGTGGGAACAGCGTAACGGGCAATGACGGCACTGACGACCGCGCGGGCGGCGGTATATATGTCGATGATTACAACGTGATCATGCAGAATTCGACGCTCACGGGCAATTCAGCCGATGGAAACGGAGGCGGCATGTACGCGTATTCCTATAGTACGCTGCTTTCAAATGTGACGATCTCCGATAATACGGCAGATGCAAATAAGGGAGGTCTGACCCACGGTGACGGCGGTGGTCTCTACAACGACGACTATACGGTGACGCTGAAGAACTCGATCCTTTTTGGAAATACGGACACCGGCGGTGAAGCTCCTGACTGCTTTAACGACTTCACGACGGACAATAATGAGATCTATCTTCAGGGCGCGAACATCATTGGCAACAAGAAGGGTTGCGAATTGTTCGGCGAGACGGCTCACATCATAAAGGGCGATCCCCTATTGCAGAAACTCGCCGATAATGATGGTCAGAAGCAAGGCGCGGACTTAAAGGCCGTGGGTCAAACGTTAGCACTGGGTGCAGGAAGTCCGGCGATCAATGCGGGACTTGCGGGGTGTACAGCGACGGACGCTCGTGGCGTGGCACGATCCGACGCAACTTGTGACCTCGGTGCATTTGAGGCTCCTCCAGCCGTTCCTGCTAATACTGGCTGTGCGAGTAAGGGAGCGAGTCTTCCACTGCTTCTCGGCCTCACATCAGTAGCGCTCCTTCTGAAGGCGAGGCGGAAGCGATTGCGAGAGCGCTAATTCGGAAGTGAGTTTTATATATTTACCAAACGGCACTTCACGTGAAGTGCCGTTTGCATTTGTCACCTTGCTAAATCGAGTCAATTGTGGTTTTTACTTTGAAATACGAAAGGCCGGAAAATGCTTAAATCAAAAAAATGGATGATAACGATTTTGGTCACAGTCTTTGCTATCGTAGCCGGAATATTCATCAGCCTTACTCGCAAAGAGTTGCCTTCTGAGTCGGCCGAAATTGCAAAAGCAAAGGCGAAGCATCAGGATTCAGGGGACTGGTCTTTGCACGAGCAGCAGGCCATAACAACCGAACAATCTACATTCACTCAGATGGCGCCAGCGGAGATCAGACAAAGGCTCATCGCTCTCGAAGATCTGCTTCGCGATTGGGCCAAATTGAAGGCCCCCGCCAAAGGCGTACCGCAGGGTGAGAGAGACCGTATGGCAGAGAAGGAATTGCAGGCCAAAATTAAGGCATTACGAAGAGCGTTATTCGGTCAATTCAAGAATTCGCAGGGAGCGCGTGAGGAACTCTACAGAATTGTAAGTTCTACATCCGACGATCGGGCAAAAAGAGAATTGATGAAGTTTTTTGGCGAACTTCCTCCAGACTCACAGGTCAATTATTTAGGACGTATGACGACATCGAGCGATCCGAAAAATCAAAAAACTGCGCTTTTAATGCTTTCATCTGTGAATTCGAAGGCTGCGGTCACAACGATGTCGAATTTGGCAGATAACCGAAATGCCGATACAGCCGTAAGGACCGATGCCATTCGAAATTTGGGAAAGAGCGTTTTTATTAGCCAGAACCCGGAAATGAAGGCGATGGCACGCGAATCGATCCAAAATTTTGCGTCTCCAAACTACGAGCCGCAAATCCGTCGATCGGCATACCAGGCGATCACCATGAATCCGAATTTAACGACCGAGGATAAGACGTTTCTCGACCAGGCCGTGAAAACGGAGACCGACCGCGAGGCCCTTCGCGCCGCAAAGTTTTCACAGAAAGTCGCAGAAGCTTATCTTGAGCAGTCAGCGAGAGGTGAGAGGGGAGCATTGCCCCCTAGAGGTGCGCAACCGATCGTCCAGCAGTAGTGCGGGTCTTTTATGGAAAATCGTCAGAGATGGAAGCTTTTGGTCGTCGGCTTCCTGGCACTCTCTGCGTTGAGAGCAGGCCTCTGGTATTTCTATAATCAGACTCCAATACCGAAGAGTCCTCTCGCAGATCCGCTCGTTTACAGACACCTGGCTGAGGTTTGGGCGGAGACTCGTCAAATGCCACCGGAGGCGGCATTCCACCCTCCCCTGTACCCGTATCTCCTTGGGTCGATGTACGTCCTCTTTGGAGATTCGGTTCAGCCCATGCTCATTTTGCAGAATGTTTTCGGAATTTTGGCCGGTTGTACGATTCTGGCCGCCCTACTCTGGACCGTTGGCAGCGTAAGGGTTTTTCTGATCGGACTCATTTTTCTTCTCCAGAGCGGATCGTGGATTTTCTATGAATGGAGGCTTTATCCCGAATCGCTCACGATCAACCTAGAGATTATCTTCTTCCTGACACTATGGTGGCTTTGGGCTGGCGAAAATTGGAATGAAAAGATTGGCGAGCGAAATATTCTGCTTCTGATCTGCGGTAGTCTATTGTCCGCCTTGGTACTTTTGCGCCCGAATTTTGTCTTGGCGCTGGCGGTTTTCGGGGTCTGGTCCATGTGGCCTCGTGTGAGAAAACAGTTGGGGCGCGCGGCCGTGATTTTTTTGTTTCTCATGCCGGCTCTCTTGTTAATTCCGATTATGATCCGAAACCATCGATTCGGAGCGGGCTATTCGACCTCTGCAAATACGGGGATCACGTTCGTTCAAGGGAATAATTCAATGGCGGATGGAAAATATACGATCGTCCCGGGCGTTTCGCCGGATATTCTTCGGCAGAACGATGATGTCATAAGGATTGCTGCGAAAAGCGGTGCGCGAACCATTGGGGAAGCCAATACTTTTTGGCTGAAGAAGGGGTTGAATTGGTGGTTTGAAAACCCCGCACAGGGGCTCAAGCTCGCTTTATGGAAAAGCATTCTCTTTTTCTCTCCCACGGAGTTGGGGGGAGATATTCCGTTTTCCTTCGAAAGGCAGCAGATCCCTCTCTTGCATGTAACAAGTCTTTTGACATTCTTATTTATGACTTTTTTTTCCCTCTATTCGTTTACATCGTTACGCAAATATCGTTTTCCCATGATTCCGGCGATTGCCCTCATTGGAACATCTTTCGCGACATGCGTCGTATTCTACGTAAACAATCGGTATCGAGCCCCCGCCTGGCCGATTTTCTTGGTGGCGGCGCTCTTTGGTTTTCAACATGTGTTCCACGAATGGAAGAGAAAGGCCAAAGAGCAAGGGGGGGAACCGCGTGTGACTTACACCATTGCTCTCTTGATAGGAGTCATCATGGTCATAGCGGCCATTCCAAACGCAGTTTCTCCTGTGGAAGCGTTGACCGGATGGCACAATTGGGGCGTGGCTTCTTCGAGGATGAATTTGTTTCCGCAAGCGGAGCGGGCCTATCAAGAGGTGTTGAAAATCGCTCCGGAACATGTTCCGACTCTCGAAAATTTGTCTTACGTCTATCTTCAGCAACAAAGGTATTCAGATGCAGAAAGCGTGCTTAAAACGCTGACGAAGGTCGATCCCAATTCTTATCTTGGCCAACTAAGAATGGCGGATGTGCAGAGCCGAAGAGGGCAATGGCAGGAATCGATCGAATATGCACGCCAGGCGGAAAAACTTAGACCAAGCGAAGTGGAACCTAAAGAAATAGAATCTGAGGCGCTCTTCATGTCGGGAAGGAGAGACCAAGCCTGTCCGCTTCTTTCCGAGCTGATAAAGATATCGGAATCTCGGAAATTGAAGTTGGGTGAACGTACACTCACATATGCGCACGCATGCACAACGTTCGCAACGCAAGATAGGAGATAGTAAAATGAATCGATCTTTTTTTTCAAAGGCAGTGATTGGAATCTTCTTATTCGCCGGTTGTTCTAGCAGCGATAATCCTACCGTAGAACCGACTCCAACTCCGGCAGCTCCTCAGGTGGAGTCCAAAATCCCGGGAAGTGGGGCTACAAATGTTGCAACGAATACCAATGTCTCCGCCGTTTTTGACGTGGCCATGGATCCCACAACCCTTGATGACTCTACTTTTTTCCCGACTGTCTCGGGAACGCCTGTTGCTGGAGCAGTGACTTATTCCGCCGCTCAGAAAATGGTTACATTTAACCCGACCTCCGATTTTGGCACGAGTGAGACCGTAACCGTGCATGCCACGACGGGAGTGAAGTCTTTAGATGGGACACCTCTTGCAAACGAACTGACTTGGAGTTTTACGACGGGGGCGGGGCCGGATGACTGCGACCCAACTTTCAGTAATATATCATCAATCACGGACAATGAAGATGCGACTGCAACACTTCATTGGACCGCAGCAACCGATGGAGGGCCTAGTTGCGGCGCAGGAGGAACTCCCGCCTCTTCTATCGTCTATCGGATCCACCAAACCATCAATTGCTCGGGTACCGTCAGCGCAAGTGTTACGGGAAAAACCTCCTATACGTCACCTGCGCTTACGCCTGGGAGCCATTCCTTTTGTGTTCAGGCCGTCGATTCTGCGGGCAATGTCAGCAGCAGTACGAGTGGCATGTCGAAGGCAATCACAGTCAAATGGTCAACGATGTACGCGAATTGGTTCGCGACGGGCAAGGTCAACAGTTGCCAAGGTAGCTCTTGTCACAGTACCGGCTCGGGAAAACCAGATCTGAGCAACCCCCTCGATATGAGCAGCGCTTCGACCGGATTTGGTGATCTTGTCGGTGTCACGGCGTTTGAAACGGGAGACTTAGGGTCACTCAAGCGGGTCCACCCAGGCGATCCGGACAACTCATACCTCTATTGGAAGCTCGCCGGAACTGCACATATCCAATCGGGCACAGTTCAGATGCCAAAGAGTAAGACAAAACTCACCTCCGATAACCTTGCAGCCATTCGGTACTGGATTCTCGCCGGCGCTCAGAACAACTAGTATGAGGGGAGAATTAAGAGAAGAGCGGCGACAACGGACCAGTCAGAAAGTTTAAGGTGCTCTATGGCCATTAAAGTGTGCGTTGCAGGTGCTACTGGCTGGACCGGTGGTGCGGTTACCAAATCGTTAATTCGATCAAACGATTTCGAATTGACTGGAGCAATCGCGCGTCGGACTGCTGGAAAGGACATTGGTAGTGAATTAGGTCTATCGAGCATGGGCGTAATTATCAGAAAGACTCTCGAAGAGGCGACGGAGATCCGTCCCGATGTACTCGTTGATTACAGTAAGCCCGACTCCGTGAAGCAAAGGGTTTTTGCTGCACTAGAGATGGGCATTCGAGTTGTGATCGGGACTTCGGGATTGAACGCAAGCGACTTCAGGGAAATCGAAACCATAGCCAAAAAGAAAAAATTGGGAGTGATTTCAGCGGGTAATTTTTCACTTACCGCCGCATTGGTGAAGCATTTTGCACTTCTTGCGGCGAGACATATCGATGCCTGCGAGATCATTGACTATGGAATAGCTGATAAACCAGATGCACCCTCTGGTACTACGATAGAGCTCGCAGAGGCAATTTCAAATGTAAGAAAAACAAAAGTGTTTTATCCGGTGGAAAAAATTCATGGGAAAGCTGAAGCAAGAGGAGCCGATATCGGAAGCACAAGGGTGCATTCAATGAGACTCCCCAATTTTACTTCATCATTTGAAGTCATATTTGGACTTTCAAATGAAAGCCTCACCATCAGACATGATTCAGGGTCAGGTGCTGATCCCTATGTAAAGGGTACGTTGTTGGCGATTCAGAAAGTGATGACTATTCAAGGCTTGATACGAGGTCTAGATCGTTTACTCTTCGAAAATACGGGAGCATAGTTCGAACCCGCTGCATGTAGCGGACGCCAATTGCGCCTCCACGATACCCGAGTCCGGCGGTGTCCGCCGTCCAGTCCCCCAAGGCGGTTCCCAGAGTCTGGGAAAACATGATCGTAATCCAGTAAAACATTTCGGTTTTCGGATTGCTGACGGTATCAACCGATACTGAACCAAGCGTCCAATACCAAACGGCCAAAGACCCCATCAACAAAGTAAAGAGCAATAAACTCCCGCCCGCGTAACCAATGCCTAAAGAACGATCGGCAAAATCGGCCAAGGTCGTGCCCACAGTGGTTGTGGCGATAATCGTGGCCCAGTAAATTATAGGATGGAAACGAGTGACCTTCATTTGGACGACCACCATCATTGAAAAGATGGCTGCAAAAATCGCCGTGCCTATGAAATAGCCTAAATTCATCGACATCGAAACGGCATCGCCACCGGTCTCTCCCAAAGTGGTTGCAGCAACTTTGATGATCCAGAAAGTAAGTGTGAGTGCAGGAACTTTGCTTAGATTTTCATCGAAGAAGGAGGAGTTCTCCATCATTTTCCCAATCAATTGCTTTATAGCATCGTAAAAAAATAAAAACAGATTCGTTAGGTAGAGCTATCAAAGGTGACAACACATTCGTTTTAGGCGATAGGTAGTTGGGCTTTAACAAGGAGAATAAAATGCCGAATACCGTTCAATTGCATCGAGTCCTTAGTGCACCCCCTGAAAGAGTGTATCGAGCCTTTACCGATCCTGACGCCATGGCGAAATGGCTTCCCCCGCACGGCTTTACGGGCAAGGTTCATTCCATCGATGTTCGTACGGGCGGCGGATACCGAATGTCGTTTACAAATTTCACTACCGGCAAGAGCCATACTTTTGGTGGCAAATACGCGGAAGTCACGCAGAACAAACAAGTAAAGTACACGGACAAATTTGAGGACCCCCATTTGTCAGGCGAAATGCAGGTCACGGTGACCTTTAAGAAGGTTGCGTGCGGAACAGAACTTAAAGTCACTCAAGAGGGAATTCCGGATGTGATCCCTGTAGAAATGTGTTATCTCGGCTGGCAGCAATCGCTCAACTTGCTAGCTCAACTGGTCGAACCGGAAATTCCAGATCAGGGTTGAGCGAACCTGATCTATCGGAGGCCTACTTTAGACCAAGCTTGACTCAACATTAATTGAAACCAAATTTTGTCTGCCAGTCCGGCAAGGGAGTAGATCCTTTTCCGGTTCGGACGGTGTCCAAGACCAGATCGAGATTGCAAGAGAGGGTCGGATCTGTCTTGTTCGTGATCACGCGCATATGGTCTTTCTGTTCGTCGGTAAAGGCTTTCGAATGTGCAATCATCCAGACCAAGTAGGGAACATGCCCCTGACCGATCCAGAGTAAAATGTTCGAGTTGGGATATTGTTTTTGAATCGAAACGATATTTTCAAACACAAATTTATTTCGCCAATCCAGTTTGAAGATTTTTTCAAGGTCTCGTTGTTCCTGAGTTCTGTTCGATTGGAGGAAGTACGTTTCCGTAAACAGGACGGAGGGCTTTATGAAGTCAAAGAGTTTTCTTTGATAAAATCTTGATTTGGGGTCGGTAATCGTCATGTCATATTTCACACGGGAGGATGCCAATGTGTTGCCAAAAACGGAAGAGCCAATGTCCGCAGATAATTTGAGATAGGCCTGCAGGATGTTTTTGAGTTGGTCCAAAGGGGGTCGGTCGGAAACAGGCCCATGAAAATATCGCTCGGTGTAAAGAAGAAGGCCTGGCTCGGGAGTTGGGGGTATGCTGTGGGCTAGAGCCGCCTTCAAATCTCCATCGATCGTTTTCAGATAAGGATGGTTCTTCGGATTGGCCAAGATTTCTTGGGTGGCTTCTTTCAAATGGGGGGTTTGAAAAAGAATGTCCCAGTACGATTGAAAATTGTTCCAATATTCCTGTTCGGGATTCTGTTGGTTGATACTAAACGCTTCAAAAATCTGAGAAACGATCAAGTTGGTCGCGCCGTATAAACTAAAATACGAATGAACGTTGTCATCTTCTCCGGCGCTGATGATAAAATTGTGATCTTTCACTTGTGTGGGCGTGCTTTCGCCTTCCGCATAGATGAAGTTAGGAATCTGGATTTGAAGCGGCCGGGTCTTGGCCAATTCTGTCATGATTTCATGTTGAATCGTGCAGGGAGTCCTTGGTCCGCCGGGATACGTGTGTTCGGTACCCCACAGTGTAAATGTTTGGGCCGACGTCCCAGAGGATAAAGCAATCAGAAGAATCATCAGGCTGAGATAACGCACAACGTCAATACTTTACCACAACTTCTCTCAAAGGTTTGGATTTGACCTTTTGGGTGGGTGAAGTAGGTTGCCCTTCTTTAGGTCAACCTTTTCGAGGAGTGCCTATGAAAACGGCAAAAGGAATTCTAGTTCTCGTCTTACTTTCAACGTTAGGGACGTGGGTTTATAGCAAGGAGTCGAAGAAAACCTGGCAAGTAAAAGCCGATTATATTGAGGCTTGTTCCTGCCACCTTTTCTGTCCCTGTTATTTCAATCCTTCCCCTGAAGGAAGTCATCACTGCGAATTTAATAACGCTGTCAAAGTAGTCGCGGGACACGTGGGCGATGTGAAAGTGGATGGAACGAAGTTTTGGCTTTCAGGAGATCTTGGAGGCGATTTTTCGAAGGGCGAAATGAAAACCGCCGTGGCCACATTCGAGCCCTCGGCAACTCCTGAACAACGTGAAGCTCTCAAATTTCTCATCGGCCAGATTTATCCAGTCAAGTGGGAGAAGATGGTCGTAGACTCCGCACCCATTGCTTGGGAAATGAAGGGGATGAACGCGCACGCCAAATTGGGTGATAAGGCGGAAGTGAATTTGACCGGCGTCAAGGATGATCATGGGAAACAGCAGATCATTAAGAATCTCAAATATTGGGGCGCGCAAAAAAACGACGGCTTCTACCTGGCAAAGAGCGAACACTATTACAAGGGGAACGGCTTGGACTATCAGTATAAGGACCGAAATGGTTTTACGATTCATATTGAATCGGAAGGTCTTGTAGCCAACAAATAATTGCCGTCGCAGTCTCGTCCAATACAAGCCGCCGTGCCCGCTGAACCACCGGAGCGGAGCGCGTATGTACATTTGTTTGTCGTCTACCTTATATGGGGGAGCACCTTTGTAGCGATGCGGGCGGCAGTCATGAATCATTCCGGATTCGGGCCATTCTCTGTAGGGGCTTCTCGTTTGGGGCTTGCGAGCCTTCTGCTCTTTTCGTGGGCTTACGCAAGAAAGATGCCACTCCGACTTTCCCGGCGCGAGCTGTGGGTAAGCGCTGTTTCGGGCATCATTATATGGGTAGCCGGCAACGGATCTGTGTTATGGGCCGAGCAGTGGGTAGATGCTGGGTATGCCGCCCTCGTTTTCAGTACCGTACCGATTTGGACAGCCATTATCGGTCATATTTTGGATCGAAAACTTCCCTCACTCCATCTGGTGGGGGCATTTCTTTTGGCCCTCTGCGGAATGGGGGCTTTAAGCGGCGCCAATATTTTCCGAACCAATCAAACCTATCTCTGGCCGACACTCGCTATTCTTCTGGGCACTTTTCTATGGGGAATCAGCACCCACCTGCAGAAGCGTCTGCCGGTACGTTCCTCACTATTTGTCTCTTCCGCGTATCAACAATTGTTCGGGTCACTCGGGTTTTGTTTGATGTGGCTTCTTGCGGGAGAATCCTGGCCTCATCCGACATCCGAATCAGTTTTCGCCTGGGCCTACCTTGTCTTTTTCGGTTCCATCATTGCTTACAGTTCATATGTGGCGGTGGTGCGGAAATTTCCGCCCACGATCGCAATGACCTTCGCCTATGTTTGCCCGGTGTTGGCCGTGATTTTTGGAGCGCTGTTTCTACATGAGCCGATCGGCCCCAATAAGCTCGTAGGCATGGTTCTCATTCTGGCGGCCGTCTATCTGATTTTTAAAGATAAGAATCGTTGACGTTCATATCGACAAATGTTCATAAGTAGAGTCATGAAAAGCCTCTTCGCGGGAATTCTGCTGGCACTTGGGGTGGCGCGGGCCGAGGAATTTGCCTTGAGCCTACATGAGGCGGAGAAGGGGGCGCTTCAGACATCAAATCATGTAAAGGAATTCGATTCGAATGCGAAAGCGGCTTTGGAACGGGCCGATTCAAATTCAGCGGCGCTTTATCCTCACCTTTCCATTGAAGGAAATTATCGCTACATCACGGAGGTTCCCGAACTTCCGCCTCCCGCTTCCATTCCGCTCGGTTCCAACTCGAATTACAGCGTCGGCCCGATGTTGACTTATACCCTTTGGGACACAGGTAGCGCCCGCGATACGTATCGTTCTTATTCAAAATTAGCGGAATCCAAAGAAGAGGAGCGAAAAAATGCCAGACTTGAACTCCTGTATTCCGTTCGAGCGGCCTACATTCAAGTGCAGCTGAACTTGGAAGAACTTCGTCTCGTTAATGAAACACTGGCGCTGGCCCGCGCTCAGGGAAAGGATGTTCTAGCTCGCTATCGAGCGGGAGCTGCCGCCCGTGTCGATGTCGTGACCTCCGAGCGAGAAGTGCTCAGTTACGAGCTTCAGTTCAAGCATCAGCAGTCGGAGCTGTCCGCATCACTCAAAGATCTCCTCGCCCGAGTTGGTCGACCCGATATTAAAAATGTGTTTCGCCCGGGACCGCCCAATACTGCTGACGTGGAATTGGCCCTCAAACTTGATTCCTTTGACAAACTTCTGTCGGAAGAAGAATCGGAAAATATTCCTCCCCCCGACGAGAGTCAGCCGACGATTCTGAGCCAAGAGCTTTTAGCCCAGTCATCCGAGTACTCCGCATCCAGTCAGAAGTCTGCGCTTTTTCCCTCCATACAATTGATGGGAAAGAGCACCCTGGAGTATCCGAACGGCCCCATTCAAGAGAATATCAACCAAAATACGTTGATGGCCACGCTTAGCGCGCCCCTGTTTGAAGGCGGAAAATTGCGACACGAGGCTGCGGCAAAGAGAAGAGAAGCCGATGCGGCCCGATATCGAAAGGAACAGCTCAAAATTGATCTCAATAAGGATTTTATGAAAGCGCGCGAGATGCTCGAAAGCTTGCGTGAGCAGAAAAAGATTGCGGTGGAGGATGTGCAGAAGTCCGAAGAAGTGGCTCGTCTGTTTTACGGCTCGTACAAGGCGGGAAAAATCAAATTGATCGATGTCCAAAGTGCAAACATCCAGGCGCTGGTTTCTAAAATGGCGGCCGCCCGAATCGATGCGGAAATGCTTCGTGAACTCATCACACTCAAAGTATTGTCAGGAAAGGAAACGACCGGTGGCTGAGAAACAAAAGTCCAAAAAAGGGTGGATGGGGGTCATCATTATACTGGCGGCCGCGGGCCTCACAGCGAAATATTATTGGCTCAGAGGTCCTTTTCGTTTCGCCGGCACTCTTGAGGCGACAAAGGTCGATCTCTCCTCTCGTCTTTCCTCTGTGATCCAGGACGTGTCCGTTAAGGAAGGGGAACATGTAAAACCGGAGCAGATCGTTTTATCACTCGCATGCGACGACCTTAAGGTATCTTCGGCCTGGGCGAATGAGAATTACAACAGGACTCTGCGATTATTTAAGGCGGGGAGCGCTCCGAAAGAGGCGATGGACGACGCCAAGACAAAAAAGGATGATGCCGACGTAAAATTGAGCTGGTGCGTTCTTCGGTCGCCCATATCTGGAACGGTTCTGAGCCGCTACCATGAGCCCGGCGAATGGGTGAATCCCGGCACAAAGATACTCACCTTGGCGAACGTTGGGGACATCTGGGCTTACATCTATGTTCCTCAGCCGGACGTTTCGAAGCTAAAACCCGGAATGAGGCTGACTGGAATTCTCCCTGAACTCAACAATCGGGAATTCGATGGAAAAATTCTCAAGATCAATGACGAAGCGGAGTTCACGCCCAAAAATGTTCAGACCCGCTCCGAACGGACGCGCCTCGTCTATGGTGTGAAGATCAGTTTTTTGGAGGCGAATCGGGAGGAGATTCTCAAGCCCGGCATGACCATCGAGGTAGAGCTTCCCTCCGAATGATCTGAGGTCGGCATGAAAACCTCTCCCATCTCCATTTCCGTTCGAAAAGTGGTGAAGGAATTTGGACCCCATCCAGCGTTAAGCGATGTTTCACTTGATTTCGCACCAGGGGAGATGCATGGCGTGATCGGACCGGAAGGAGCGGGAAAGACGACGCTCATGCGGATTATCCTAGGCCTGATGAAGGCAAAGTCCGGAGTTGTGGAATTTCAAAGAGGGGGTCGAGCGGTCGACTTCGAAGAAATTCGACCCAAGCTTGCCTATATGCCACAGCAGCAGAGTCTCTATCCGGATCTCTCCATTGATGAACATCTTGAATTTTTTAGAGATCTCTACGGCATTTCGGCGGATCTCTATAAGGAAAAACGAGAGGAGCTACTTTCGATGACCCGCCTAGCCCCTTTTGTGGATCGACCCGCGGGAAATCTCTCCGGGGGGATGTATAAGAAGCTCGGATTGATGTGCGCCCTTTTGCGATCGCCGGAAGTGATGCTTCTCGATGAACCGACGAATGGTGTGGATCCGATCAGCCGTCGTGAATTTTGGGAACTGCTCTACAAACTTCTGGATCGGAATATCTTAATTCTGCTTACGACCGCCTATATGGATGAAGCGGAAAGATGTGGCCAGGTTCATCTCATGTCGAAGGGGAAGGTCGTGGCGGAAGGAGAACCTCGCCAGCTCTTAGCAAAAGAAGGGGCCAAAAGTTTCGACGAATTGTTCCTCAAGGAGAGACTCTCTTGAACCAACCAGCGGTCGAAGTGGAAAATTTGACCGTGCGTTTCGGCAAATTCATCGCCGTTAACCAGATTTCTTTTACTGTGGCGCGTGGAGAAATCTTTGGGTTTCTCGGCGCGAACGGCGCGGGGAAGACCACTACCATTCGGGTTCTCTGCGGCCTTCTTCCTCCGACAG
This sequence comes from uncultured bacterium, assembly GCA_964397255.1. Taxonomy (GTDB): domain Bacteria; phylum Bdellovibrionota_G; class JALEGL01; order JALEGL01; family DATDPG01; genus CAYNHQ01. Next base: position 374,808 of record CAYNHQ010000002.1, on the reverse strand, counting down.
AGGGACAAGTGCGTGTGGGAGGAGCGGGGTTTGATGATGGGGAGAAAGTGATCAAGGCGAAGGTAGGCTACATGTCGCAGAAATTCACGCTCTATAACGATCTTACGGTGGAAGAGAATCTCAATTTCATTGCCGCTCTACGCAAATTGGAAAAAGGAACCTACGAAAAGCGCAGGAAGGAGCTCTTTGATTTTATTTCATTCAATCGGCCGCTTTCCACGTCCGTTTCGGAATTGTCCGGAGGAATCAAGCAACAAGTTTCGCTAGCGGCCGCTCTTTTGCATGACCCCGAAATCATTTTTTTGGATGAACCGACGGCGGGGGTGAGTCCCGGTTCGCGCGCTCTGTTTTGGTCGCTCATCCGAAAACTTTCCTCAGCCGGAAAGACTGTTTTTGTGACGACACATTATATGGACGAGGCCGAACATTGCGGTCGGATCGCCCTCATGCGGGATGGGAAGATCATTGGCCTCGACACGCCGGCAGGGTTGAAGCAATCGACGTTTCAAGAAACGCTTTTCGAATTCGAACCGAAATCCGATGTAAGTTTTGCCGAAATTCTTGCGCTGGATCAGGACGATCTATTTTCCTATTTTGAACCGTATGGCCTTCGATTCCATGCGAGCGTGAAGAACCCGGAAAAATGGAAAAAAATAAAACCGGAATATGAAAAGAAGTTCAAAATCGCCGAAATTCTTCCCTCGCTGGAGGATGTCTTCATCCGGAAGGTGGAGGGGGAATGACGATGCCTTCTTTCGTTTTCCGGCGTGCCGCTGCTGTTGCGAAAAAGGAGGTATTTCACATTCTTCGTGACCCCTTCACGTTGCTTCTCGCTCTCGCGATGCCGGTTTTTATGGTGGTGATGTATGGATTGGCCATCGAATTCAATATTCAAGATGTGCCGCTTTCCGTAAGCGATGCCGACCAAACACAGGGTTCGAGGAGACTCCTCGACACGTTCGCCAGCTCAGGCTATTTCCGAAATCTCCCCGTTCAGTCTCCCAACTCCGCGATTAATGAAGTGACTTCCCAGCGGACACGAGCGGCATTGGTGATTCCTCCTCACTTTCAGGCCGATCTTATGGCTGGGAAGGGGGCTTCGGTTCAAGTATTAGTGGATGGCTCCGATTCGTCGGTCGTAGGGCCCGTTCTCGAATATGTGGGAACGATCCAGCAAATCGCTTCCAAACGGATCGCCGGTTTCGATCCTCCTAAACCGTATGAGCTCCGCACCCGGTTTCTTTTTAATTCAGAGTTGAATAGCCGCTGGTTTGTCATACCAGGGCTGACCGTGGTGGTGATGGCGATTCTTTCGATTCTTTTGACGGCGCTTACGGTGGCACGCGAATGGGAAAACGGATCTATGGAGCTTCTTCTGTCCACCCCCGTTCAGCCGCTTGAGATCATCATCGGGAAACTCTCGCCCTATGGGCTTTTGGGTGTGATTGCCGTGGCATTTATTTATGTGATTGCGAGAGCGGCTTTCCATGTGCCGTTTGTCGGGAACTTTTTCGTTTTTGCGCTCGGTTGTCTCATTTTCCTCGTGACGTATCTGGCCCAGGGGCTTCTCATTTCCGTGACGACCCGAAAGCAAGTGTTGGCGATGCAGTTCTCCATGATGTCGGGGATGCTTCCTTCCACGTTGCTGTCGGGGTTCATTTTTCCGATCGCGAGCATGCCGACGTTTTTTCGCTATTTTACGATGATTTTGCCAGCCCGGTGGTTTATGCGGATTGGGAGGGACACATTTTTAAAGGGATCCAGTTTTCTCGAATTGAGCGGCACGTTTCTTATGCTCACTCTTCTCTGCTTTGTCATGATCCGGCTTGCCACAAGACGATTTAAGAGGGATCTCGAGCCATGAAGCGAACGTTATCGGGTTTCGTTCGGAAAGAATTAATCCAAACGCTCCGGGATCCCCGTATGCGGATCCTTCTTTTTATTGCTCCGCTCATTCAGCTTACGATCTTTGGCTTTGCTCTTTCGAATGAGGTGAAAAATATCCGTTTGGCGGCGCACTTTGATTCAAAAGATACCGTTTTGCGCGATATCTACGAGCGCGGGATTGCGGGGGGATGGTTCTTACCGGTACAAAGTACTGAGCAGGATCCCTTTCGAATCATACAAGATGGCGATGCCGATGCGGTTCTGGTACCCCCGCCCGGGGGATTCACTCGCGCCCTAGGAAGGGGCGAGGGGAGTTTGCAACTTTTGGTCGATGCCACAAATGTGACGCAGGCACGAGCCGTTGAAGTCTATATTCAGAAAGTCGTGGCCGATAGCCTAAAGTCCCAATTAAATATCGTTCCACCCGATCCGCCGATTCAGATCGACGAGCGCGTGCTTTTCAACCCGGATCTTCAGACGTCCGTTTTTATGGTGCCGGGAACCCTTTGCATGCTCATGCTTTTGACAACAATGGTGATGACGAACATGGCCATTGTACGAGAGAAAGAAATGGGGACATTTGAAATGTTAATTTCGGCTCCCGTTTCGGCATCGGAGGTGATTTATGGAAAAACGATTCCCTATGTCATCCTCGGCATGTCGAACTTTCCGTTTATATTGGGAGTGGCGATGTTCGTCTTCCAGGTTCCGATGCGCGGGTCATTCGTAGCGCTTTTTTCTTCGGCTTTTGTGTTCATTTGCACGGCGGTGGGGATGGGGACGTTGATTTCCACCTTCTGCAAGAACCAGCAACAAGCGACACTCGCGGGATTTCTGTTCATATTTCCCATGATGATGTTTTCAGGTCTTATGTTCCCGGTTGAAAATATGCCCGCCGGTCTGCGGTGGCTTGCCCAGCTCGATCCACTCACTCATTTTATGGGGCTCCTCCGAAACATCATGCTTAAAGGAGGGGAGATCCACTATACCCTCGAACATATTGTGGTTCTTTCCATCATGGCTGTGGTCACTGTAGTCGCGAGCTTTCGCCGTTTTCACACGACATTGACATAGATTCGGATTTGGTGACTTCCAAAGGCATCCTGATATATGTGCCCCCGGAATAACTTCATAAGGAGAATTAAATGCGAATAAACCCGAAAATACTAATCAGCTTACTCTTAGCTTTAGCATTCCCCCTCGCGGGTTTTGCAAAGGAAGAGGAACCCCCCAATCCCTGCAAGCAAGATATTAAGAACTATTGCAAGAAGGCGAAAGGGGAGGAGGCTCTCAATAAATGTCTGCAGGAAAATGTCCAAAATATCAGCGTAGGTTGTAAGACCAGCCTGGATGAGGCCGCAGATTTGAAGGCGACACACGAATCCGTCAAAAAGATGCGCCAAGTTTGTAAGACCGATCTTGAAACCCTTTGCCCCGCAGTCACCAAAGGAGGCGGTCGCCAGATCAAGTGCCTCCGATCTCAATCGGAAAAGCTGACAACCTCATGCAAAGACATGATGGTTGAGACAGGCATGATGGATGCAACCGGCACCGCGACCACGGGTATGACGAAGGCGGCTGGCCAGGCGGAACAAATGAAGGAGACCACCACGGGCATGAAGTCAGGAATGACGGCGCCTGCGGCGGCTGTTCCGGCAGCCCCTGCCGCACCCGCGGCCCCAGCTGCGCCCAAGCCATAAGTATCAAGAAGCTGTATGAGAAGACCCGTTCTTCTCGCGGGAAGCGTGGTGGCTTGTCTTTCCCTGTTGTCATGCGGGGATGGTGAGGACTCGACTCAAAAACCCGTCCTGACCGCGCCAGGTATCCCCATCCTAAAATTAGAGCCTGGATTCGGGAGTCTGAATTTCTCTTGGAATGATGCCTCCGGGGCGACAACGTACAAATTTTATGAAGATCCGGATGGATCGGGTTTTGTGCAAATCGGTGGGAATCAAACCAGATTTAAGTTTTCCGAAAAGATCATGACATGGACCTACGACTGGTCGCATGCGAGGTATCGAGTGGATGCCTGTAATCAGGTGGGTTGTACGTCATCAAAGGGCATTCAAGCCTCGGCCTATATGCTTAAAGCGATTGGGTACTTCAAAGCCTCAAATACGGATGCGAATGATTATTTTGGATCGTCCGTAGCGCTTAGCTCAGATGGTACTACGATGGCCGTGGGCGCACGCGGTGAAGGGAGCAATGCCATTGGGATCAATGGCAATCAAAATAATAATGATGCCGCAAATTCGGGAGCGGTGTACGTATTTCGAAAAGTTGGAGATTCGTGGAGCCAAGAAGCATATTTGAAATCTTCCAATTCTGAAGCAGGAGACTCCTTCGGCTATGATGTTTCCCTGAGTTCTGACGGAAACACGTTGGCGGTGAGCGCGAACCTCGAGGCGAGTAACGCATCAGGAATCAATCAGGACCAGACGGATAATTCCATGCATGGTTCGGGAGCGGTTTATATTTTTACCCGCAATGGCTCCATATGGAATCAGGAAGCATACATCAAAGCCTCCAATCCCGATATCAACGACAACTTTGGCGAATTTCTTCGGTTAAGTTCGGATGGAAATACACTTGCTGTTTCAGCCCCCGGCGAAGATAGCAATGCCACCGGAATCGGCGGCGACCAAACGAATAATGCGGCGAGCAACTCCGGAGCTGTTTATGTCTTTACTCGTTCGGGTTCGACGTGGAGTCAGCAGGCCTACCTCAAGTCTTCAAATTCAGAGGCGAACGATGTCTTCGGTTGGACGATTGCGCTCAGCGCAGACGGGAACACTTTGGCGGTGGGAGCGGACGGCGAGGATAGTAATGCTACGGGGGTCGGCGGAGACGAGACCAATAATACGATCTTGGAATCGGGCGCTGCCTATATTTTTGTCCGCACAGGATCGACGTGGAGTCAGCAGGCCTACATTAAGGCTTCGAATCCCGATTCCAGCGACTTTTTTGGGGCTCCGGTAGTTCTGAGCGGTGATGGGAATATTCTCGCCGTGGGCGCACGGAGCGAAGACAGCAATGCCATCGGCATTGGCGGAGACCAGTCGAATAACGACGCAGTAAATTCCGGCGCCGTTTACATTTATACCCGGTCGGGAAGTACATGGAGTCAGGAGGCGTATGTAAAGGCGTCGAACACCGATCGTGAGGATAACTTCGGAAAGTGGGCGGCCCTCAGCTCTGATGGCAGCCGATTAGCTGTGGGCGCTTTTCTGGAATCCAGCGGCGCTACTGGAATGGGTGGCGATCAAAGCGATAACTCAGAGCTTCATGCGGGTGCGGTTTATATATTTTCCCACATGGGAACGACTTGGAGCCAAGTGGCGTATGTGAAGGCTCCCAATACAGATGCAAGTGATTTGTTCGGGGAAAAAGTTGCGTTAAGCGGCGATGGAAAAACATTGGCGATTTCGGCTTCATATGAAGACAGCAATGCCATCGGTGTGAATGGAAACGAAAAGAACAATGACGCAAGTTCCGCTGGAGCCGTTTACCTCTACTAAGCGCTAAATTTGTAGGAGCGGTTTAAATCGTTCCCCACTGAAATTTCCAATTCAAATAGAGGGGAGTAAATTTTAAAGCCGCACGATTCGACAGGAGGCGAAATGGAAACGCTACGGGAAGTCCTCTCCGCTACTTTTTTCATGCCACATGGGCATTGTTATCTTTGGAACCCGGTGATGGTCTGGCTTCAGGTCGGGTCTAACGGCCTCATAGCCCTTGCTTACTTGGCGATCTCTTCCATGCTCGTCTACCTCGTGTACCGCGTGAAAGGGATCCCCTTTCGATGGATGTTCGTGGCGTTTGGAGTCTTTATTGTCGCCTGTGGGCTCACCCATCTTTCTGACATTGTGGTCGTTTGGAATCCCATTTATTGGGTGGATGGAACTCTGCGGGCTCTTACGGCCACGGTTTCCGTTGCTACTGCGATCTTGTTACCTCCGCTGATACCGAAAGCCATGGAGTTGGTTCGTGCGTTTAAGGCCGCGCAAGAGCATGGTGTGAAATTGGAAACCATGGTCAAGGACCTAGGATCGATGTACGAAAAATCAAGAGAATTGGATGCACTCAAGACGCAATTTTTTGCCAATATCAGTCACGAGCTTCGGACTCCTCTTGCGCTGATCATGGGTCCCGCCGAAAAGCTCATCGCCAATGAGCGGTTGACCAGTGCGGAACGGAAAGATGCCACACTCATACTGAAAAATGCAGGAACGCTTCTCAAGCATGTCAACGACCTGCTGGATGTTTCGAAACTTGAAGCGGGAAAGATGGGACTGGAATATGTGGAAGTGGATGTCAGATCGACTGTAAAATTAGTGACAGCAAATTTCGAGGGAATCGCGATGGACCGGAATATCCGGTTCACCGAAGAAATTATTGAAGGAATCATGGGTCAAATCGACCCCGACAAATTTCAGAGGATCATACTCAACCTACTATCAAATGCCTTTAAGTTCACGCCCGCGGGAGGCGCAATTTACCTCGGGGTTAAAAAGGAAAAGCGAATCTCCCCCTTTGAGGAACATGCCAATCAAGAAATCGATTGGGTCACACTAATGGTAGGAGATAGCGGTCCGGGAATTCCACAGGAACAGCGCCAAGCAATCTTCGAACGATTTCGGCAATTGGATGGAGGGACTCGCCGCAAATTCGGAGGCACTGGCCTCGGTCTGTCGATTGTGAAGAGTTTTGTGGACCTTCACTTCGGGACTATTTCTGTGGGAGATGCCCCGAAAGGGGGTGCACTTTTCACGCTCAGCCTTCCGCTGGTAGCGCCACCCAGCGCGCGCATTCACATGTCTTCTCCAAAGGAGACCCCTGAAATGGAAGAAGTGGCACGCCAAGCCATTGAAGAACTTCGGGCTCGTGTGGAAGCGCTTTCTCCGGCGGACGCAAAGGAAAAGCCGTTATTGCTCGTGGTCGAAGATCATCCTGACATGAATCGATTTATCCAAGAATCCCTCTCCGATGAATATCGTGTGGCGGCGGCGATGAACGGAAAAGAAGCCCTTCAAATCATTAACAAAGAGAAGCCCGATCTTCTGGTGAGCGACGTCATGATGCCGGAAATGAGCGGTGATGAATTGGTAGGAGAAATTCGCAAAAAGCCCGAGCTCGATTTAGTTCCCATCCTTCTACTTACCGCAAAAGCAGATGATGAATTGCGTATCAAACTTCTCAAGGAGGGAGCACAAGATTACATTATGAAACCGTTTTCGGTTTCCGAGCTGCGGGCCAGGGTCTCAAACTGGATCACAGTGAAACGTGTGCATGATATTTTGCAAGCGGAGACGGAACAGCAGACAAGGGATTTAGAAACCCTCGCTCGCGAAGTCACGTCGAAGAAACGAGACCTTCAGGGAGCTTTAGATTCCATGCGGGTTTTACGCGACCAAGCGATCCGTGTCAGCAAATTAAAAAGTAATTTTTTAAGCATGATTTCTCATGAACTTCGGAGTCCGTTGACGGCCATGCAGTTGCAACTACAGATATTGAAACGCGACCCAAAAGCGACCGTATCGGACAAGCAACGGGACATCGTCCAGAGAATCGAACGTTCCACAGCTCGAATGACCGAACTCATTGACTCATTGCTTCAATATGTCCGGGTGGAGAGCGGAAAATTGACGACTGAAATTGAACCAACGGACATTTCCGCACTCGCCGAGTCATTAATCGGTGATTTCAGGCCGGAAGCCGAAGCTAAAGGGTTGGCGCTGAAATTAAATAAGGAAGGGGATGTTCCGGTTCTGGCGACGGACCCCAGGCTCTTGCAATTGATACTCACCAATCTCTTGGCAAATGCGCTCAAATTCACGGACAAGGGGGGAATTGAAATTACTCTTTCAAAAGCCAACGGCTCCTGCCGGATTGTCGTGGCGGATACCGGACCGGGTATTTCGCCGAGTGATCAGGAGCGAATCTTTGAACCATTTGAACAAGTGGGTTCAACACGCGAGAAGAATATGCCGGGAGTGGGTTTGGGGCTTGCCATTGTCCGACAGATTCTCACAGCGCTGGGGGGCAAAGTGGAGCTAGAGTCGCAAGTAGATCTGGGAAGCAGATTCGTTGTCTCGCTTCCCTACCAATATTTTACGAGAGAAAGTAAGAGTAATGGAACGGAGGTCAATCATGTCTGAGGCGGATCGGGTCCTCATTATCGAGGATGACAAAGCGGTCAGTGAGTCTATGGCCGAACTTCTTAGTTTTGAAGGATATGACACGAAAGTCGCGAATAACGGCAAGGAGGGGCTTGAGATTTTAAAGAAAGGATTCGCCCCATGTATTATTCTTCTGGATCTTATGATGCCTGTAATGGATGGCTGGACGTTTCATTCCCAATTGAAAAAGGAACCCGCATTCCTTCAAATACCGGTATTAGTCATGTCAGGTGTAGTGGATGTTTATAACCATTTGGGCCTGGATGGAATCGTGGGACGAGTTCAAAAGCCGATCAATTTTGAAGCATTGATGAGCCTGATTCGAATGCACTGCTAGGGTGAATTGGGTGGTCTACATGATTGAAACCCACGACGCCGCTTTCTATACGGGGATTACAACGGATATTGAACGCAGGTTCGCAGAACATTGCGAAGGGAATGGTGCTAAATTCTTTCGCATTCATTCGCCTAAGCGAATTGCCTACATCGAAACTTTCCCGGATCGCTCCAGCGCGTCGCGCAGGGAAAGAGAAATTAAAAACCTTTCAGCTCGGGAAAAAGAAAGTCTCGTTAAAATTGGGCCACCACGCCTCCACCCACTGAGTGGCCCGTGAATTTCGCCGATATTCATGTGAGAGAAATTTTACGGAGCCGCAGGGCATTTCCGATAACGGAAATGGAACTCAAACTCATGGCCGCGCCGGCGATCATGGGACTTAAAAGTATTCCAAAGAAGGGATACAAAAGCCCCGCAGCAATGGGAACGCAAAGAACATTATAAAGAAATGCGAAGAAGAGATTTTGGCGGATGTTTCGGACCGTTGCACGACTCAACCGAATGGCCCTGAGAATTCCCTGCAAATCTCCTTTCACAAGCGTAATTCCCGCGGTTTGCATGGCGATATCCGTGCCTGATCCCATGGCAATTCCGATATCGGCTTGGGCGAGAGCGGGAGCGTCATTGATTCCATCGCCCGCCATCGCCACCTTTTTCCCCTTCGCTTGCAGTTGTCTCACAATGTCAGCTTTCTGACTGGGGAGGACTCTTGAATAAATTTCCGATATGCCAAGAGCACCTCCCACATCTTGGGCGGTGCGAAGCTGGTCCCCCGTAACAAGGGCGATTTGAATTCCTTCAGCACGTATTGCCTCTATCGCAATTTTTGCTGAGGGTTTGATCGGATCGGTGACGAAGAAATGAGCGGCAATCTCGCCATCGATCAAAATGGAGAGACTAGCCGCGTCATCATCCGATCGTCCGATGGATACTTTTTTCCCGTCCACTTCTCCGGAAACGCCCATTCCCGGTGTCGACTTGAATTCTTTCGGTTCAGAAAAATCACGAATTCCGCGCTCTGTTGCCCCTTTAATGATTGAAGCGGCAAGGGGATGCTCACTTCCCTTTTCTAGCGAGGCGGCCATTCGAAGAACTTCCTTTTCCTGAAATTTTCCGAAGGTGTTAATTCGAAGCAGAATAGGGCTCCCTTCTGTAAGTGTCCCCGTTTTGTCGAAAAGAAGAGTGTTAATTTGTTCTAATTGTTCTAATGACTTAGCATTTAGAAATAAAACGCCTACTTGAGCTCCTCTGCCGGTGCCCACCATGATCGATATGGGCGTTGCCAATCCGAGTGCACAGGGGCAGGCAATGATGAGAACCGCTACTGCGTTGGCGATGGCATGAGATAGCCGAGGCTCGGGACCAAAAATAAACCAAGCGACGGCTGTTACGATTGCCGTAATAACAACTGTGGGAACAAACCACGCGGAAACTTTATCGGCGAGACTCTGAATGGGCGCCTGGCTCCGTTGCGCTTCTTGAACGAGGCGAACGATTTGGGAGAGCAACGTTTTTTCGCCGACGCCCTTGGCTTCCATGAGCAACATTCCTTGTTGGTTCGTCGTTCCCGCCGAAACCGAATCTCCGGCTTTTTTCTGAACCGGAAACGATTCTCCCGTCAGCATGGATTCGTCGATAAAGCTTTCACCGGTGATCACTGTTCCATCGACGGGAATTTGTTCGCCCGGTCGAACGCGAAGGCGATCTCCCGGATGAACATGCCGAATGTCGATGTCTTCCTCTGTCCCATCCGGTCGAACAATCCGCGCTTCCTTGGGTGCTAGGCGAAGTAGAGATTTGATGGCTGAACCGGTTTTTTGACGAGCACGAATCTCAAGGATCTGTCCCAAAAGAACGAGCGTAATGATTACGGCCGAAGCTTCGAAGTACACATGGCCCGCCCTGAAAAGAAGGATGGCAAGACTATAAAGATAGGCGGCAGCAGTACCAAGCGAGATCAGCGTGAACATATTGGGCCGGGTTCGAACTGAATTCCAACCCTTCTTGAAGAATGGAAATCCTCCCCATAACACCACAGGGGAAGCGAGACCAAATTGGATCCAACCCTCGCCCTTCATCGCGAGAAAAAAGAGGGGAACCGTAAAAGGAAGACAGATTTGGAATCGCCGCGTGTAATTCCTCAGCTCGCGTTCAACAATTGATTCATCTGTTTCACAACAGTCCATCGGGGTTTAATATAGTGCCGGTATGTCCCCCCCACAAGGCGCCCTCCAAATTCGTTCCGCCTCAATCCATGATCTCGAGCCAAAGACGAAGGAAGAATCCATTGAATGGTTCGGCGAGCATCAGGACATTGTAAAGATCGCAAAGATTGCGTTCGGGCTTACGTTATATTTCATCGGCACGGCCATTTCGGTCTCTGCGATTCGGAAGGTCGGCGCCCGCCCACTCCTCCAAGGCCTGATCCTTTGGATCTTCATCACGATGCTTTCTCTCTCTGTCATCGCGCAAAATCAGTAATCGCACGGATGGCGTTACGGGTTCGAGTAGCGCCGCGACCGCGAATAATGACATAGGGGAGCTTTCGTTTGATGAGTTCACGGCGGAATTTCTTGAACATTTGGGGCCGCATATGGCCCAAATCGCGCTGGGGATCGGGAACCCAGGGAAGATCGATGTCGCACAAAAGATAGAGAGCATAACGTTTTTCCCGCCCGAGCTTTAGAACTTCTTTGGGGACTTTTTTGAAATAATGTCGGCTGTAGACAATGGTTTGAAGCGTGTCGGTGTCGCAAAATAAAAATTGGCGTGCTTTTTTGGCTAGGATATTTTCTCTCCGAACCTGACCCCTCGCCACGCGAACGACATCGCGGTAATAAACTTTGTTCTTTTGTTGTGCGGCCACCTCACGAACATATTCAGGAACCCATTTTGTTCGAAAATGTCTGGCCAAAGCTTTAGCCAGGGATGTTTTTCCCGTCGATTCGGGTCCAAATACGCAGATTCGATGAGGAGGAGAAGGGCTTTTCATTTCATTATCAATCATATATAATCGTATAAAAATGTATAAAAGAAACGAGCATTTTATGACCGTTCGGGAGGCAGCTCGATTGCTTGGCCTACATCCACAAACGGTTTATCGCAAATGCGCCCGAAATGAGATTGAGTCGGTTCGCTTCGGTCGTACCCTGCGAATCTCCGAGCGTGCTCTTCGCTCAAACCCGACGGCTTTTTCTGGTCCGACGCGGGGCGTTCCTTCGTTCATGCAACATCTATTTTGGGATGTTGATTCCTCAAAATTAGAAAAAACGAATCCTCTCGTAATCGAAAGGATCCTGGAGTTAGGAGACCTTCCTGAAATCCGCTGGATTTTTTCAATGGCGACGGAGAATGAATTGAAAAAATTTTTAGAAAGACGAGGGGAAAAAGTACTCTCCCCTCGGTCGTATCATTTCTGGAGAAAGATGCTCTTTACAGATGAGGAGAGAGATGAATCTAAAAATTCTGCCGAAGAAGCAACAGATGCTTTGGGCGAAACTCGCTGGCGTTAATCCATTTTCAAAGCCCTTTTATTTGGCGGGAGGCACCGCCCTCGCGCTTCAATTAGAACATCGCGAATCCATCGACTTCGATTTTTTTCATCCGAAAAAGTTCAATACAGAGAAGCTTGTTTCTGAGCTCGCAAAGCTGGGGCGGCTCGACGTCCAAATACAAACCGAAGATACTTTCGTCGGGGTACTATCGGACGTAAAAATTTCCTACTTCAATTATCCATATCCACTACTAAAAGAACCTATGCTATTTGAAGGGATTTCGATTGCGTCGCTTGACGATATCGCTGCGATGAAAATCATTGCCTTGAGCCAGCGAGGTCAAAAAAAGGACTTTGTTGATCTTCACGCTCTACTTGCCGCAGGATGGAATTTAGAAAGCATTTTTCGGTGTGTGGAAAGAAAGTTCGAGGGGCGTGAATACAATCGAGCGCATTTGTTAAAAAGCTTGGTTTATTTCGAAGAGTCCGAGTCGAGTCCGATGCCGGTGATGCTTCAACGAATTAGTTGGAAGAAAATTCGAAGAGATTTAGAGCAGGCCGCCAAGGAATTTATCCGTTAATCTATCCGTTCATATCTTCGAAGCTCTTTTTTCCAATTGAGATATCCCATGACGGCTAGAACAAGAAAGAGAACAAACTCCAGAGCAACAAATTTAATACCTTTTGCCCAATACACGCCGACTCCAATAAAATCGACGGCGATCCAGAGGATCCAGCACTCGATCTTCTTTTTCGCCATGAGCCACTGTGCGAGAAAGCTAAAGACCGTTGTAATGGCGTCTAAATATGGAAATGATGCTGGTTCAGGAAAGAGAATCGGAAGGTAGCGATCGATTTTCGTCATACCGAATCCCCAAAGGAGTGAAATCGCGAATGTGACGGAATTCACCAGAATGTTAGTCCGAAGAGTGAGTTGGCCGACGCGAAGTTCCCTCTTTTCGTCGGCGTGCGCGGCGGTCGGGGGATGAAGCCAGGCCCACCAGCCGAAAAGCCCGGTCGCTACATAATAGAGCTGCTCGATGAGGTCGGAGTAAAATTGGATTTGATAAAACAGAAAGGCATAGAGGACCACACCTACCAAACCAATGGGCCACCCCCAGATGCTACGCCGCGTGGTTAGCCACACCGCCCAAAGATTGAAAATCGTTCCGAAGAACTCGAGATAACTCATCGGGTAATCGATGACGGTGAAGAAAATGGAATGGACGTCGAGGGGGTTGATCACAAGAGGGGAAGAATATATACCGGCCCCAGATAAGAAAGGAGAACTTCATGATTACGGTCCGAAAATCAAATGAGCGGGGTCACTTTGATCACGGGTGGCTCAAAACATTTCATACATTTTCCTTTGCTGACTATCACGACCCGAAATTTGAAGGATTCCGAAGCCTGCGTGTGATCAACGAAGACTGGGTCGAGCCGGGAAAGGGTTTCGGAACCCATCCTCACCGCGACATGGAAATTATTACCTATGTTCTTGAAGGGGCCCTCCAACACAAGGACAGTATGGGGAACGGCTCGGTGATTCAGCCGGGAGAGGTTCAATATATGAGCGCGGGAACGGGGGTCACCCATAGCGAGTTTAATCCTTCGGACCAAAAGAAGGTTCATCTCCTTCAGATTTGGATCTATCCCGATCGGTCGAATTATGAACCAACCTATGGCCAAAAGAATTTTTCTGAAAAAGACAAAAAACGAAATCTTTGTTTGGTGGTTTCTTCCGATGGGCGCGACGGTTCGATCCAGATCCGCCAGGACATATCTCTCTACGCATCCCTTCTCGCGAAAAAGGAAAGCGTGAATCACACGTTTCAAAGCGGAAGAGCGGGTTGGCTTCAGGTCGCGAAAGGAAAGGTCGAGATCAACGGAGAGTCATTGGCCGCGGGAGATGGCGCATCGATAGAAAAGGAAAAAGGGATCGAAATTGTCGGCCAAGATGCCATGAATGAAATTCTTCTCTTCGATCTGAAATGAGATTGATTCATTGGACGATTGCTCTCCTAGCGATACTGTCTATGGCTGAGCGGGAAGCGGAGGCTTGCTCAACCTGCGGTTGCGGCGACCCGACACTTACGCTCGCGGGCGATGAGAAACCCTTTCAGGGGCGATTTCGCCTTTTTTCTGAATTTCGTTACCGAACGGAAGATTTTGGTGTCTCAGGTGTGAACTCCTCCGATCTCCGGGAGGGGCGATGGGAGTTGGGAGGTCTCTATGCGCCGGTCCGCCCTGTTCTCTTTGGGCTTACACTTCCGCTGGTTTCAAAAAAATTCTCGGAGATGGGGAGCCCGGAACAAGATACGTTCGGGATCGGCGATATCCGCCTTCTGACAAAAGTATTTCTCTTCCCTGATCGCCTTAGGGACGGAAGACATCTTGTCGGATTGATCGGCTCTCTACAAATGCCGACGGCCAGCGAAAAGACGGATAGTGCGGGAAATTCACTTGCAATCGAAGCGCAATCCGGCACGGGAGCCTGGGTTCCGGCGGGTGGGGTTTGGTATGGTCATTACCGATATCCCTGGTCTTTCTACGCGAGCGGTATCGGGTATTTTCCTACTTCCGGATGGGAAGGCTTTGAGGCAGGGCGGTCATTGGTGAACAGTTTCGCGGGGCAGTTCCAGATCACACGTGATTGGGCCACCCAGCTTGTCTTCGATACAAGATGGAGCGCAAAAAATATGGAAGGAGGCACCGCGGATGCCGACTCCGGCGGCTTTCTGGCCTACAGCACTCCCCGAATTATGTGGCAGCCCGTGATGGATCTTTTGGTCTATGCTTCCATTCAAATTCCGACCATTACACATCTCAATGGAGACCATCGGGAAGGCTACGTTTTCATGGCGGGCGTTACCTACGATCTCTAAACTACCGGCGGCTTGCCGTTTTTGCCGGGGCGTATATATGTGCCCCCATGTTTGGATCAACTAAAAATGATGTGACGATCGATGAAAGTAAGCCCGCCTTTTCTCCCATGAAATGGCTGGTCGGAATTCTAATTGTTCCGATTCTCTTGTTTGTGGGTTACACGGCGCTGGTTCTGCACTGGAGTTTTTCGACAGGTGAAAGAGCCGGTTATCTTCTCAAGTTTTCAAAAAAAGGATGGATCTGTAAGACTTGGGAGGGTGAATTGACGATGACGGCGCTGCCCGGGGCCACGCCTGAGAAATTCATTTTCACCGTTCGAGACGATGCGGTCGCAGCCCAAATGAATAAGGCTCTCGGACAAAAAGTTCGTGTCAGCTACAACCAGCACCGGGGCATACCGACCAATTGCTTCGGAGACACCGAATATTTCGGAACCAAAATCGAAACGATTCCTTGAATATGAAACGGCTTCTCAAGTTCGGCCTCATTGGTATTGGCGGACTTCTTGTTGTCGTTGTTCTCGTCGGTTATTTTTATCTCGGCTCGATCGTCAAAAAAGCGATTGAAACCGTTGGCCCGCAAATTACACAGACAGAATTAACGGTTTCTTCTGTCGGTCTCCTTCCCTTCTCGGGGAGAGGAAGCATTCGGGGATTTTTTCTCGGCAACCCCAAGGGATACAAGACCGAGTACGCTGTAAAAGTGGAAAAAGTGAGCATTAACCTGGTGAACCGCTCTCTTCTTCGAAATACGATTATCGTTCAAAGTGTCTACGTGGACAGTCCCGCCATTACGTATGAAGGAACCCTTTCCAACAGTAATTTGAAACAGATTCAAAGAAACGTCGAAGCGTTCGCGCAAAAACTCCCGGCGAGTGGGACGAGCGAAAAGAGCAATCCGGCTAAAAAAGTGATTATTCAGGATCTCAAAATCGAAAATGCGAAAGTTCGTTTGGCGCTATTCGGAAGCGATACGGAAATTTCCCTCCCGGAAATTCACATGAAAAACCTAGGCGCGGAGTCAGGCGGGATCAGCCCCGCCCAAGCTGTGGGGAAAATATTTAATGAATTAATATCGGGAATTGTACGAAGTATCCAGCTCGACAAAGTCGGCGCCTCCGCCCAAAAAGCCGCCCAGGGTGTCACCTCCGGCATCAAGTCCCTTTTGGGGAAGTGATTTCTCCGCACTGTTGCGTTTCTAAAAAGTGGATCAGATCTTTTCGATATTTTCCTTTTTCAACGCTCATGAGATGTCCGTGGACATCGGAATCGATCGACCAAAAACATTTCGGCTCGGGGGCGGCGTCGAACAGCATTTTCCCCTGTGAGATTGGCACAATTGGATCTTTTTCGCCATGGATGTAAAGAATGGGAATTCCAGCAAGATTCGAGAATTGTTTTTTCGGGCTGTAGGCATCTGTCACAAGTAAAAAGCTCATCCATTGGATCGGCCAGGTCAGCCAAAAACGGGAAAGCGCTTCCATGCCCATGGACTTGTACGAAAGAAAAGAGCTTTCGATCACCGCCGCTCGAATGAAATTGCGGTTGGTAACATCTTCAAGCGCGCGCAGAGCGATCGCGCCTCCCAAGCTCTGTCCATACAGAATAACCGAATGGTCCTGATTGCTGACCCGCTTGCGAACGAACTCCATGGCGGCCAAGGCATCCTGGTGAACTCCGGCCGGATAGGGCGAGCCTTTCGATGCGCCGTATCCGCGATAATCAAACGTAAAAAAATTGTACCCTTCCTTGACCACCCAAACGGTGGAAAGGAAATGGCTTGTCATGTTTTCGGCATTGCCATGAAATTGGATAACGGTCCCTTTGGCGGGCCTGTCTCCCTGGGCAGCAAACCACCAGCCATGAAGGGAAGTCTTATCCAGGCTCTCAAAAGAGATGTCTTCGCAATGGAGCCCGACCTTTTCGGAAGGGGCAAAATATTCCTCTCGCGTCGGTTGATAGAAAAGATTGGTGCAGCCCAAGATTGGTCCCGCTAGTAATAAAATTGAAACGCTCCGAGCGCCTCCCATCCTTCCTGGAATTTACTCCCCTCGATGCGAAGCTCAATGTTGCGGGCAAGAGTAATCCGGTTCTCTCCACCGGCTCGCCAGTCAATGGTGGGAGCGCCGATGGGAGAATAGTCATACAATCCAAATCCACGTAACGCCCATCTCTTCATCAAATGAAAAACCAATCCCCCTTCTCCCTGAGGTCCCACGCGGTAGTCCATATTGGACCATGGGGCCATCTCGGAATACAGATTTCCATAAATATAAGCGGTGACTCTATTCCCATACGCCAACCCCGCTCCGCCGCGAACATATGCGGCTGTGCAACGTCCGCAAGCGGAATTCACTTGCGAATGAAACCCAAAACCGGCTTGCCAGGAGGATTTTACGAAAAATGAATCGATCGGAAAAAGGGAGACCACATTCGCAATCGTTCCGTCCTCCACGGCGACCTCCTTCTCTTCATTATAAAAACGGAGACGAAGCCGTAGCAGGTTGATTTCAGCATTGGGGGGATAACCGTCCTCCTGCGCCAAAAGGTCGTGATAGGCCAGACGAAAACGAAGCTCTTCGAAGCTCTGATTGGAATCTGCACCTGCGCCCAATCCCCATAGCGTTGACTCATGCCCAAGATGAGGCGGCGTAGAAAACGGTTGATTGGGGGAATCAGGCACTACCCCATATTGACTTCGGTCGGCGAGAAGTTGTTGGTAATATTTTGAAGAGCGGTCCTCTCGGTGTTTGAGGTTTTCAAATTTGATAGCGGTGTCCGCGACACGCGCCTTTTCCGGGTTCGATAAGTCCTGATAGGGAGCTTCATTGAGGGACTCTTTCTTTTTAATGAGTCGATGGAGATGATCGATTTCATTTGGGCGTAAAATCGAGAGCTCTTGGTGGAATTGGCTCAGGAGAGAGGGGCGATAGACGACGTGATCCACCGAAGGTGTTTTCCGATAAATATATTTAACGGTGTCAGAAGGAGCGACAAAGAGGTAGAACCTGGATTGAAGATCCACAGAGGGATTGCCGGCTTCGATCAATCCAAGAATATGATAGGAACAATTTTCATCGATGAAATAGTAGTCGAAATAACTATGTCCAAGCTCCCACAAATGCTCAACGACTCGAATCGTTTGGTCGGGGATGAGAGTAAGGTGATACTCCCATAAGTCCCGGCTCTCATAGTTCGAATACTCTTGAACCTTAATATAGTAGGGGTAGAGCGAAAACGTTCCTCGGTATCCGCCGGTCAATCCTTTTATCGCGTATAGAGCGCCCATGTCTTCGGTGAGGGTAGCGGCATAATTTGCGGCGTAGGAGAGGAGCTCAGGCCGCAAATCTGCCGGGTTTTGTTCGAACCGCAGCATCGTATGACCGAACATCGATGCAGGGTTGTTCACATAAAACGACGCGAAAACGAGAGAGAGGCCGTAGGGAGCAATCCCCTTTTTCCATTCGTCATACCGAGGGCAGGCCTGCTCGGGAAGGCGCGCCGAATCGAAAGAAAGTTTTTCCTTCAACCAATGATAGCGGGCCACAAAGCGGCATTGAACGTGCTGTTTCTCCAGATCGGTCTCGGCGGGTCTGAAAAATGCGGCAAGCGTTGCAAGAAGTTCGCTTTGCGGATTTGTTTTTCCGTCGGGGGCGAAGAAAAATGTGGGGTCGTCGTTTTCACTTTTAACACCCCCAAACCATCGGGGTTTGTAATGGAGGAGAATCGACCAATAACGATCTTCGCTTAGCTTTAATTCTCCGGCGCGTGCTTGAAGTTCAGAAAGGTAATCGGCAAAGGCCGCGGTCGAAAAGAGTAGAAAAGAGAAAAAAAGAAGCCGTGCCCTCCATCGTTTCCGATTTGTGGGCACGGCTTTCTCGCTTAAATCAATTCAAACAAATTAGAGCTGGCAGGTTGTTCCAAGCTCATTTTCCACTACACCGAGAAGTTCGGCCGGAGTGGAAGCCTTGCTGAAGGTGCCGGCATAGTTTGATTGCGCGAAAGCTCCAAACTTTGCGCTATCGGTGCATCCAAGCAAACTCCCGAACGCTGCGAGAGTTTCACCTTTTCCCTGCGCCATTTCCGTGGTGAGGGTTTCAAAGTTCGCTTCGACGAACATTTCTCGCTCTTTGTCTGCTCTTGCCACGCCACCGCCCGTACAATTCGATGTTCCGGAGGTGATTCCGAAGGTGGTCGTACCGAAGGTGCCGTTTGTAGTGGCCGCCAGGACTTGATGCACTTTTGTATTCTTCTCAAAAAGCATGCTTCCCAGACCGCAACCACCCATGCCATATTTACCTTGTCTCATTCCCAAAGAATCCGCGGCCAAGGCTCCTGTGGTCGCTAGAGCGGCTACACTCAAAGTCATAAGAAATTTTTTCATCACTCACTCTCCTCTATTTAAGGTTGGAAAAATTCGAAGCGAACTATACGTGCGCCCAACCGAAACTCAAGAAAGTGGATAAAAAATGGGAACTGGGTCAATTCTTCCTGGAGAAACATCATGAAACCTCCATTTGACGCCCTTCTTATCGCTTCCTTCGGCGGGCCGGAGAAGATGGAAGATATTGGCCCCTTTTTGGATAACGTCCTTCGGGGAAAGAATGTTCCTTCGAAAAGGAGGAACGAAGTGGCCCACCATTATGAAATCTTTAACGGGGTGAGCCCCATTAATGAGCAAAACCGGGAGTTCAGACGCCTGCTTGAGGCAGAATTTAAAACCCATCAAATCGATCTTCCCATCTTTTGGGGGAATCGAAATTGGAAACCTTATTTTCCCGATGTGCTCCGCGATATGCGAACGCAAGGAGTAAAGCGCGCTCTAGCTTACGCTACCTCGGCCTACTCTTCCTACTCCGGATGCCGACAGTATCTTGAAGACTTTGAGCGTGCCCGAAACGAGATAGGGGAGGGCGCGCCGGAGATCGAAAAAATTCAGAGCTTTTACAATCATTCAAATTTTTTAAGGACGAATATCCTTCGTGTGAAAGAAGCGCTTTCGAAATTGGGTGAGGAAGTGCGAAACATTCATATCGCCTTTACGGCTCATAGTGTGCCCACGTCGATGAAAGAAACATCGGACTATGTTCGAGAATTACAATTCGTCGCCAAAAAAATTGCTCAAAACATTCAGCCCCAATCCTGGAAGGTGGTTTATCAAAGCCGAAGCGGTTCTCCGGATACCCCCTGGCTCGAGCCGGATATCAATGACCACCTCAAATCCCTCCACGGGGGGGTTCAAAATGTCATTATCGCCCCGATCGGCTTTGTTTCGGACCATATGGAAGTCTTATATGACCTCGACATCCAGGCAAAAGGCCAGGCCGAACGCCTTGGCTTACGGATGGTGAGAGCGGAAACGGTGGGAAATCATCCTTTAATCGTCAGCATGGTTCGAGAGCTTGTGGAGGAACGCTTTGGGGGAGAAAGGTAATCTTTTCCTGGATTTGGAAAGAATTTCGGGTATGTAGGGCCCCTGAAAGGAAGCTTAGCGATATGAAAAAGTCGATCCCTTTGTTGGTCTTTTTATGGGCATCTGTGTTTCTGGCGAAGCCTGTTTTCGCGGTGCAGGGTGAGTCCGGAGATATCGAAGTCGAACCCTATGTCGGCTACGGTTTCCCCGATGAATATTCAGGGAATAACCCAAAAAACAACCTTCTTTACGGGGGCCGATTCGGATATTGGGTCAAGGATGGGGTGAGCTTCGAACCTTCCTTTCAGACAATGTATACCGATACCGAGCGCGCCACGGGTCCGAATAATGGTGTGAATTTTACCTCCGTTCGCTTCAATCTTCTTTACAACTTTCTTGCAGGGAAACGCTTCCGGCCATTTGTGACCGGTGGTCTGGGCTGGGAAAGGACCAACATCTATAGCACCTTCAAATCGAACGACTTGGGTCTCAATATGGGTCTTGGGTTCCGATATTTTTTCACCGACTGGGTCGCCGCGCGTATCGATGGACGATACAGCTTTGTGGAAGTGGGGGACAATGTCACCACGCGCGAACACAACTTTGAAGGAGCGCTCGGCGTAAGTTTCTTTTTTGGAACTAAGCCACCTAAGGATTCTGATGGCGACGGAGTTCCCGACAAAAAAGATGAATGTGCGAATACGCCGGCAGGCGCCACAGTCGATACGAAGGGCTGCCCCAGCGACGATGATGGCGACGGCGTTTACAACGGCATTGATAAGTGTCCTGGAACGGAAAAGGGCGTGAAAGTAGACGCTACGGGGTGCTCTATTGACAGCGATGGCGACGGCGTTCCCGATGGGATCGATCAGTGTCCTGACACGCCGAAAGGCTCCACCGTGGATGCCAAGGGATGTGTGAATGATGCCGACGGCGATGGCGTGGTGGATACGGCGGACAAGTGTCCCGGGACACCCACCGGTGTCAAAGTGGATTCGAACGGTTGCCCACTGGATAGCGACGGCGATGGGGTGGCCGATCATCTTGATAAATGTCCCGACACGGCCAAAGGAGTGAAGGTAGATGAAGCGGGTTGCCCGGTTGTCTCCAAAGCTCGAGGCGTTCTCAAAGGAGTTAACTTTAAGTTCGGAAAAGCCGATCTTACTCCCGAATCGCTCCCGGTTCTTGATGGTGTAGCGACGGCGCTTGGAGATTTCCCGCAAGTACGGGTCGAGGTCCAAGGCCATACGGACAATGTGGGACCCGCGAACGTCAATATGAAGCTCTCGCAGGCCCGGGCGCAGTCGGTTGCCGACTACCTCGTCGCAAAGGGAATCGACAAGGCTCGTTTGGATGTCAAAGGGTATGGCGGTTCAAAGCCGATCGCGCCTAACAACACTTCGGCAGGAAAGAGAAAGAACCGACGTGTTGAGCTCAACTGGCTCGACTAGGAAGGGAAGTTACGATGGAAATCAAGCAGCCCAAAGTGGTGGATGAGTTCCGTGCGTTTTTACTCAAGCATGGCGTGATTGGCCTCGCAGTCGGTGTGGTCATCGGCGGTGCAGTGGGAAAACTCGTCAAAGCGATGGTCGATGATTTGATCATGCCGGTCGTAGGCTTTCTCACGCCGAGCGGAGACTGGCGGGCGGCCACGCTCAATGTGGGTCCGATTAAGTTCGGGGTCGGAGACTTCGTGGGGAATATTGTCGACTTTGTCATTGTGGCCTTTGTGATCTTCATGGTGATAAAGAATCTTGTAAAAGAAGCCCCTGCCGCCCCGACAAAAGAGTGCCCGAGCTGCCTTGAAAAGGTCGCTGTCGCCGCACGCAAATGTAAGTTTTGTACGAGTGCTCTTTAAGGCGTTGGAGTCGGTTCAGGTGTAGGAGCCGCCGCCGGAGCCGCGGGTGGCGGCGGGAGCATCTCGGATCTTTTTCCAAAGAGGAAAAAGATTCCTGCCGTAAAATCGAAATTCTGTTCCCATTTGTCCACTAGACCGCCCACGTCCGTGGGAATCCAGCGGGCATCAAAGCGTAATCCGGCATGTTTCCCCAAATAGTATCTGCAGCCTCCGCCGACATTGATGGCAAAACTGGTTTCGTCCACGGCAGGCTGAAGAAAACTCATTTCCATACCGAGACCGAGTGTCACAAACGGCCGAAAATCACTTTCGTTTAAGAAACTCCATCCGCCGTTGAAGCGGAATCCATCAATGCTCCCTCTCTTGCCAAGCGCATTTGTGAAAAGACGCTGAATCGTCACTTCCAAATTCAACGGAGGCATTAAGAAATACCCAAATCGTCCTCCCGCGACGGGTCCATTGTCCGGATCATGGCCCGCATAGCCGTCGGGAAGCCCGACACCGAAGAAAGGACTGAATTCCACGAGTCCCGTATTTCCATCCGCGGCGAATACAGGACTGGCCAAAAGCGCAAGCGCTGCAATCGTCCCTGAAGCATTCTTCCACATGGTCATGTCCTTTCGTTAGAGAAGATCGACGACGATTCCGAGAGTCGTCTGGGTGTCTGTTTTCTTTTTGCCGGGGACTGGAAAATTATCAAATCGAATATTGTAGCCCGCCTTGAATCCCACCACTTCCGTGATTTTGAACGTGAGTGCGGTCATCGTATTGATTCGAACGTCATCCTTTTGTCTCAAGTTGAAAAGATTTTCCATGTCTTGGCTGAAGAAAGAGACTTTGGAGAACGTGTATTTATAAAGAAAATAGACCCTGGCGGAATAGATGTTTTGATCATTAAAATCCGTTTGATTCTGGCGCGTATAATCGAAACCAAGTTCGTACTTGAAATAGTTCGGGTCCGTTCGAAATAGTTCATCCGCCACACCTCCTGCGCCACCATACGTTAGATCAAAACCGGCGGGTTCGTCGGCGCCGATGTGAGTGAGGGCGAACAGAGAGATGGGATCGGTAATGTACCGATCGTACCGGAGATCGGTCTCCCAATTCTTCGTGTTTGTTGTAGAAATTCCAGTGGCGGGGTCTTCAGCGCGACCGTAAGCTCCTTTGCCGGTCCACCCAATCTTGTGTTTTCCTTCTTTGTGGCTGACCAATCCTGTTCCCCCGAAGGTCTGGCTGCTGGAGTTTCCAGTATTGAAAAGGGCATTGAATCCCGCATCCGCCTGCCACTCTTCCTGAGCTCGGGCTGAGCCGCCGACCGCCACCAGAAATACTCCGACGATTCCAAAAACTGTTTTCACGATCTGATCCTTTCGCGGAATGAAATCAATCACTCAACCATTGCCCTCGACGCTCTAGCGTAGAGTTTCGTAATTGTCTACGACTTAGGGTATTTAGTGGCTTGCTTGTATGAAGAGCCATACGGAATACCTTTTCTTCGAGACGAAAAAGCATCGGGAATATGTCCGAATCACCGACGAAATTGAAACGATTGTTTGCAAAAGCGAAATTCAGGAAGGATTTGTCTTGGTTTCAGCCATGCACATCACGGCGGGAGTGTATGTGAATGACGCGGAAGATGGGCTGATTGCCGATATCGACGAGTGGCTGGAAAAGTTGGCGCCTTTCAAAGAAAATTATCGTCATCATCGAACAGGTGAAACAAACGGGGATAGTCACTTAAAGAGTCTCTTGATTGGTCATGAAGTGATCGTTCCGATTACGAAGGGGAAACTTGATCTTGGAACTTGGCAGCAAATCTACTACGCGGAATTCGACGGTCGCCGAAAAAAACGCCTCATCGTGAAAGCGATGGGTGAGTAAGAATGGCGGAATCTCTCTCCCACTTTCGTTATCTCAAGCGCGATGGTTCTTTTAACGTTGAACATACGCGAAAGCGATCGATCGATCTCGCAGATCTCTATCACTCTCTTTTGGCGGCTTCTTGGGCTGAATTTCTTTTGTTTGTGGTCGTGGTTTATCTCGCGATCAACTCAATCTTCGGACTGGCCTATTTCTTCTGCGCGGCGGATTCGTTGGAAGGAGTTCGTTTTCAGTCTCCTCTCCTTCATTACTCCGATTGCTTCTTCTTTAGTGTTCAGACGTTCGCGACGATCGGCTATGGTCGAATCAGCCCGATCGGCCTCATGCCCAATCTCCTGGTGACGTTTGAAGCATTAACAGGACTTTTTTCGCTCGCCGTGGTTACGGGGCTTCTCTTTGCACGGTTCGCCCGTCCCACCGCCCGGGTTGTCTTTAGCAACGTAGCACTCATTGGAGTTCGGAACGGGATTCCTTCGTTCTTTTTCCGCATGACGAACGAACGGCAGAATCATATTGTGGATGCCGCGATTCAAGTGTCTCTGGTGAAGACAGAAAAAATGAAGGAGGGCGGAACGTACCGCAACTTCTATGATCTCAAATTAATTCGGAGCCAATCGCCTTTATTCGGCCTGATGTGGACCGTAGTGCATCCCATCGACAAAGAAAGCCCTCTTTACGGGATGGATCAGGCTGCTCTCATCGCATGCGAAGCGGAAATCATTGTTTCGCTCACCGGGATGGACGACATTTTCTATCAAAATATCTTCGCCCGTTTCTCATATACGGTAGATGACATGGTCTGGAACGCTCGATTTGTGGATATGCTTTCGAGGGATCAGAACGGCAAAGTCCATATAGAGATTGAGAAAATTCATCAAACGAGCCCCTTGGCCGCGTAAGAGAAATCAAATTCCTTTTCAGGTATAATCATTGTGTTACGGTTCGTGTGATTCGTGAGAGGCGCTTTTGGGTTTCTCCGAGTTACAACATTAACCCGGGTTTTAGCGGGGCAATTTGACTCTCTGAAGCTCATAGGAGGAAAAAATGTCACTTCGTCGCGAAGCCGCGAAGGCTTCAATTTCCCGTCAAACACGTACATTCACTCGCCCCACCGACAGCCATGGGAAGATTCTTCCCGTCAGCGGCTATTTCGGCAGCCATACTTTTGGTCTGGACCAGATCAAAGAGAAACTTTCGAAAGATTCCTACGATGCGCTAACGGCAATGGTGCACAAAGGTTCGCGGCTTACCAAGAATGTCGCCGATGAAATCGCTAATGGAATTAAGGATTGGGCGCTGGGCCTGGGTGCCACGCATTTTTGCCATTGGTTTCAGCCGATGACGGGGCTCACAGCCGAAAAGCATGATGCCTTTATTCACACGCGGACGTCGGAAACCGGTCAGACGCTTGCCATGGAAAAATTCACCGGCTCGGCGCTGATTCAGTCGGAACCGGATGCCAGCTCTTTCCCAAGCGGGGGAATGCGCTCCACATTTGAAGCTCGTGGATACACGGCGTGGGATCCGACGAGTCCGGTTTTTATTCATGAAACACAGAATGGCAAAACCCTGTGCATTCCTTCGGCGTTTATGAGCTATCATGGGGATGCGCTCGATACGAAAACCCCTCTTCTCCGTTCGACCGAAGCACTCTCCAGGCAGGCGGTTCGTTTCTTAAAATTGATCGGGGATGTCGATATTACTGCCGTTTCTTCCACACTGGGAGCCGAGCAGGAATATTTTTTAATTGATCGTGCCCAATTTTCCGCGCGCCCGGATCTCCTCATGACCGGGCGAACCCTTCTCGGTCGTTCTTCGACACGAGGTCAGCAATTTGAAGATCACTATTTTGGTTCAATTCCATCGCGAATTCTTGCATTTATGCAGGAAGCCGAGCAGGAGCTCTATAAGCTCGGTGTACCCGTCAAAACTCGTCACAACGAAGTGGCGCCGGCGCAATTTGAATCGGCACCGGTATTTGAGGATGCGAATGTGAGTGCCGATCATAACTCACTAGCCATGGATATGTTCTGCCGGATTGCTCTGCGGCACGATCTCGTTTGCCTCCTTCATGAAAAGCCGTTCGCGGGAATCAACGGCTCCGGAAAGCATAACAACTGGAGTCTGTCCACACAAAAGGGTGAGAACCTTTTGGATCCGGGGCGAACACCTCATCAAAACCTTCGTTTTCTCGCGGTGTTAATGACGGTTCTTAAAGCAGTACATGAACATGCGGATGTGCTTCGAGTCGGTATTGCTTCGGCGGCGAATGACCATCGTTTGGGGGCAAACGAAGCTCCCCCGGCGATTATCAGCGCCTTTCTCGGAGACAATCTGAGCGAAATCCTCGATAAAATTGAGGAGGGGAAATTGATCGAAGACTCCACGGATGAGGCGATCATCAGCTTGGGGGTATCGAAGCTCCCGGTGGTAGCCAGGGACAATACCGACAGAAACCGAACCTCTCCCTTTGCATTTACGGGAAACAAATTTGAGTTTCGCGCGGTGGGTGCTTCGCAAAATATCGCAGTGCCGATTTCATTCCTCAACGCGGCGGTGGCCGACACGTTTTCTCAAATGGCCGATCGTCTAGAAAAGAAATTTGCTCAGACCAAATCTCGCGATGAAACGGTGTTGGCGCTGATCCGCGAAGTGATTCGGGAGACGAAGGCGGTTCGTTTTGAAGGGAATAACTACGCCGAGGAATGGAAGACCGAAGCGAAAAAGAGAGGCCTTCCCAATCTGACGACGACACCGGAAGCGCTAGCCGTGTTGGACGATTCAAAATCCTGGGAATTTTTGACTCGGCAGAAAGTTCTTTCCCCGCAAGAAATCAAGGCGCGACATAACATCATGATGGAACGCTATATCAAACAGATCGAAATGGAGGCCGCAACTCTTCTGGAGCTCTGCGATACGCATGTGTTCCCCGCCGTCGAAGGGGAACTCTCCCGCGTTTCAAAAATGGCTGAAAGACTCAAAGAGGTTGGCGAAAAACCACATATGGACCGTGTGGAAGATATCAATGATCTTTATGGCCGAATGATCGCGGCCACAAAGGCGCTTGAGAAGGCCTTCGCCGCGGCTCAGGCCATTCATGATGAGGCGCGAAAGGCGAGCGAGCTAAGCCATAAAGTTTTGCCTGCCATGGCCAAACTTCGTGATGTGTGCGACGAAGCGGAAGGGAAAGTCGCCGACGATCTTTGGGACCTCCCCAAGTACCGCGAAATGCTCTTTCTTCGCTGACCGGTGGTGAGAGCGGTTTTTCTTCATCCGAAGAGAGGGAATCCGCCCGCAGAGGGGCATCCATGGGTTTTTTCGGGGATGATTGAGAGAGTGGAGGGGAGACCCCGCCTCGGGGATCAGGTTACGATTCTCCAAAAGAATCGAGTGATTGGAAACGGCCTTTTCAATCCCGAGAGTGAAATTCGCGTACGGATTTATTCGCGGAAAAATGAGTCGCTCGATTCTGAATTTTTTAAGCGAGCAATCAAAACCGCCATTGCGAAGCGGGATAGCGATGCCAATGCATGTCGTCTGATATTCAGCGAAGCGGATTATCTTTCAGGTCTTACCGTGGACCGTTATGGCGCTTACCTGGTAATGCAAGTCACAAGTGGCGTGATTTATTCGCGCCTCGACGAAATCAGTGCGGCTCTGGTGGAACTCTTATCTCCAAAGGGAATTTTTCTTAAATCGAGCGGGAGTCTGGCTAAAAAAGAGGGAATCCCGAATGAGGAGAGGGTTTTATATGGCGCAATTCCAGACGGAGCGATCGAGATCGAAGACAATGGAATTTTGTTCGAGGTTGATCTGCGGTCGGGACAAAAGACCGGATTTTATCTCGATCAACGGGAAAACCGTCCATTGGTTGGTGATTTAGCCAAAGGGGGATCCGTTCTCGATCTTTATTGTTATTCGGGTGGATTTGCTCTCCACGCAGCCCGGAGAGGTGCGAAAGAAGTAATCGGCGTGGATAGCTCAGAAGGCGCGATCGCACTCGCGAAAAGAAATGCCATTCGCAATCAGCTCTCGAATGTCTCGTTTATCGAAAAAGATGCTCTGGCTTATCTGCAATCAATCGGTGATCGGCGCTTTTCGATGATTATTCTCGACCCGCCAAAGTTAGCGATGTCGAGAGAGACAAAGAAAAACGCCCTAAAGCTATATTATCGCCTCAATGAAGCAGCGATTCATCAACTTGAGCCCGAAGGGATTTTAGTCACGTGCAGTTGCTCTGGGAGGGTCAGCCGGAAGGAGTGGAAGGGATTAATCACCTCGGTTGCTCGCAGAGAACGAAGAGCATTTGAAATCATCGATTACCGCCGCGCCAGCCGGGACCACCCGGTCGTACACAAAATCCCTGAAACCAATTACCTAAAGTGCCTGATCTTGCGTGTTTACTAGGCGAATACATGATAGGCTTTTGACATGGAGAAGGATTACAGCAAGGCCTACGCTTCAGTGGCAGAAGAGTTTGCTCGACGATTGGGAAAGTCCGCTTCAGCTTTTGTGCGAGCCGTGGTTCTTTTCGGTTCTGTTGCGCGGGGTGCGGCCGACCCGGATTCCGATCTAGACGTGTTGGTGACAATTGATCCGGATAGTCCGGAAAATCGACGCAAGATCGAGAATATTGTTCTTGATGTGCAGCTCGAATTGCA
Source organism: uncultured bacterium (assembly GCA_964397255.1). Classification (GTDB taxonomy): domain Bacteria; phylum Bdellovibrionota_G; class JALEGL01; order JALEGL01; family DATDPG01; genus CAYNHQ01. The sequence continues at coordinate 346,214 of CAYNHQ010000002.1, read as the reverse complement.
AGTGCCTCTTTCAGTTAAGATTTACGGGCTTTCGCAAGCGAACCATCTGCTTTCGATTCAGTCGCCGTTTTTGACCACCGTTATGAGAGAAGGAAAAAAATTATGGCCCCTGAACTGAAAAAGGAGATCGAAGCTCTACTTTCAAAGGCGCGAAAAAAAATTGCGTCCGCCAAGGTGGAATCGAACTCGGGATTTTATGACGATGCGATTTCCCGCGCCTACTATGCCGTTTTTCACGGCGCTCAAGCCCTGCTCCTTTCGAAGGGCATGCGCGCTCGTTCGCACAAAGGGTTGCTTAATTTGTTTGGTTTGCACTTTGTTCAGCCGGGAGTGATCGAGCGGGAGTATGCAATGACGCTCAACGAGCTGCGCAATTCGCGAGAGAATAGCGATTATGATGTCTTTATAGAGTTCACTCTTGTTGAGGCGGAAGCAGCCATTTCAAGATCCGAAAAATTCCTGTCCCGTATCGAAGCCATTCTAAAAATTTCATAATGTTGATTCCAATACCGCCGCGCCAGCCGGGACCACCCGGTCGTACACAAAATCCCTGAAACCGATTATCTCAAATGCCTGATTTTGCAGGTTCGTTAGCGTGAGAGACTTTCTAAGTTGACTAATCTAGTTAGTCCACTTATGATACAGATATGAAGAAAGTAACGGTTCATGAAGCTAAAACCCACCTTTCCCGCTTGATTCAAGAAGTTTTGAGGGGCGGGGCGGTTGTTATTTTACGAGGAAAAAGGCCTGTGGTTGAACTGCGGGCGGTCGGCACCTTAGATACGGAGCGAAAACTAGGAGATTATGAAGATCGGATTCGGATCTCCAAAGACTTTGGTTTGCCACTTCCGGACTTTGATGATTATCGATGAGTCGGCAGGTCTTGATTGATACACAGGCTCTTCTTTGGTTTCGTATGAACCACGCCGACGTTCCGCGACTAGCCAAACGGGAATTTTTGGATACAAAAAATCAGCTCTTTTTAAGTTTGGTGAGTGTTTGGGAATTAGCGATCAAAATAAGTCTTGGGAAACTGGAGATTATTGGAAAGTTAAAAGCATTTGTGGATTCAGCGCAGCAGGATCTTGGAATCGCGCTGCTCCCTATACGACTCGAGCATGCCCTTCGGGTTGAGCAGCTTCCCTTCCATCACCGTGACCCTTTCGATCGAATCCTCGCAGCTCAAGCACTGGAAGATAAAATGAAACTCTTAAGCAGCGATGAAGTTTTTGATAAATACGCAGTGACGCGAATTTGGGATTAAGTTTTGACGCCCTAAGCGCGGGGATGGGTGTCGACGCGGCGGATCCAGTCCATCAAGCGAGGATGAGTGGAGCCCAAAGGCATCCAATCGACCAGGACTTTGTGAAATAGATCCGAGTCGCCCTTGGGCGCGCCCAAAAGGGCATATTTTAAAAAGGGAAAGGCTATGCAATCAGCGGCGGAAAAATAACCGAAGAAATAATCCCAACCGACGAGCATCGAATCAAATAGGTCAAGTGCACTTGTCATCCACTCTCCCCATTTTTTTACCTTCGTTAGATCTGGACTCGGCTTTTGCAATTCCGTCGTAATGTCATTTGGAGGTCGTTTCCAAACTCGGTTGAACCAATCGATAAAGATTTCCATTCTCGCCCGCTCGGATGGATCGAAGGGGTAAAGAGGTTTTTCGAGATATTGTGTGTCGAGGTATCGAATAATTTCTGTGGAATCGAAAACGATCCGGCCATAATCCTCCAGAACCGGTACAAGAGGCTGGCCGCTCACTCGCTTCAATTCTGATCGATCTTTCGGGTTCACCCAGACGGGCTCTGCTTTAAGTCCTTTGTGGGCCAGCGCCAGTTGAACGCGTTCTACATTCGTGGAGTGGGGGAATTGATAAAGTTTCATGGGCGCACAGAGTACCCGAAAATCATCCGCTGTCACTCCGGATCTGTTCCAAATTTCGCAGTTCTGGAAATAAAATGGACCACAAGCCCGTGACTAGCAGTGTGCCGAGGCCTCCAATGACTACGGCCGGAACCACACCAAACCAAGCCGCCGTAATACCCGACTCAAATTCGCCCAATTCGTTCGAAGCACCTATAAAAACAATATTTACGGCACTTACTCTCCCACGCATGTTCGTGGGTGTAGTCAATTGAACTAGCGCCCCGCGTACCACCACACTTACAAGGTCCAAGGCTCCCATGAAGAATAGAGCGGTGAGCGAAAGAGCGAAATGGGTCGAAAGTCCGAAGACGATCGTCAATGTTCCGAAACCCGCGATGCAAAATAATAACTTTCTGCCCGCCCGAGATTCAATCGGATGAAGGGCGAGAAAAATCCCCATGCACGCCGCTCCCAAACCTGGAGCGCTTCGCAGAAAGCCGAGCCCCGCAGGGCCTACTTTTAAGATATCGCTAGCATAGGCTGGGAGAAGAGCGACCGCGCCACCGAGCAGAACCGCGAATAGATCGAGCGACATGGCGCCCAACAGAATCTTTTTATTCCAGACATAATGGATTCCGGCGAAAAATGTCTTCCAAGTGATGGGAGCATGATCGGATCGTCCAGTCCGGACATCAATGCAGGCCACAGAGATAAACGAAAGAAGCATCGTAATTGCGCAAAGAGCATAGACTAGATGAGCGCTCTTGGAGAACGAGTAAATCATTCCTCCGACCGATGGACCGATCACAGTGGCCAATTGCCAGTTGGACGAATTCCAAGCCATCGCTCGCGCAAAATATTCAGGTGCCACAAGACTCGGGAAATAAGATTGTACGGCAGGGCCGATAAAGCTTCGAGTAATGCCAACAATGATAAGCAAACCATAAATCGTGGAGACGGTTAAAGCTCCACTTTTGGAAAGAAAAGAGAAGAGCGAAGCTACTACGGCAAAAACCACAAGGCACCCAAGAACGATTTTTCGTCGATCAAATCGATCGGCGGCTTGTCCGGCAATGAGGGAAAGAAGAATCATGGGTAGAAATTGGGCCAGACCAATGAGGCCGAGGTCGAGAGGTCGTTTGGTCATTTGATAGACCTGCCAGCCGATGGCGACATTTTGAGCCTGAAGGCCGATCACAGCTAGAGCGCGCCCGATGAAAAGAAAGTAGAGATTGCGATTCATGAGGTGAGTTCTGATACTATGTGCGACGATGGAATCCCTGGCAAAAAATGGGGCACTTTTGGCGGGAGTTACAGTCTCTTTGTTAAGTTGCAATCGTCCCGCTCCTGTGGTGCCTTATGATCGTTCATTGGAGCGTGTCATTGCCGGAGGATTTCTTTCTCCGCAAAGCATGACTCCTTTATTTTTTGACGGAGAATTTATCGTCTCCCATCTCACTTCTGATGGTAAGGGAGCCCTCTCCCGCGTAACAAAAGGAAAGACCGAACTTCTTCTCTCCAACTTGAAGGCTTCGCGCGGAGTCTCTTTTGATGAACGACGATATGAAATCTATGTCGTGGATGGAAACACGGTAAAAATTATCAAGCTCAGAAAACCGGATGCCGCTCCAGCTGAAATAGTCGTGCCGGCCAAGGGCATGCTGAATGATGTAGCCTATTCACTTATGAATCGTCGTGCGTATGTCACGGATTCTGCCGACAATTCTATTTGGGCGATCAACCCGGATAAAAAGAGTGCGGAACTTGTTATCGGTCCCGAGGCTTTTGTTCACCTTCATGTGGGATCCATTTTTCGCCTGATTCCGACAACGGATGGAAAGCGTCTATTTGTGACGACTACGGGAGAGTCGCCGGCTTTGGTAGTGGTGGGCCTGCGCGATCGATCCGTTACGGTTCGACATCGTTTTGAAGGTAAGAAAGGGATCACGGGATTTGCTTTTTATAGAGATCGATATCTCATCGCTGAAATCGAATCCGGTTGGATCGAAGCCTTCCACACAGAAGAACCCAAAGCACCGGGCGAACCAATTTCGATGGAGGAAAAATACCATCCCCTCGAAATTGCCGTCGACCTTTCGGCATTGGTCATTCTCGACCTTCCGGCCGAAAATGGGCCTGGCCGTCTTGTCCAAGTCCCCCTTGCGGGAAGACTTAAGTAGCCGGCGTTCGAATCAATTTCTTCACGGCGACAATAAAAAATCCTGTGCAAATTAAATTGAGGGCGAGGCAGAGCGTGGCGATTGCCACCAAAGGTCCGCCAAATCCATATGAGATCGCGAGAGCCAGGACACCCGCTCCCACTTCTCCTCTCGGCCACATTCCGATGCAGAGGGCCAGCCGTTCATTCGAGGTCGCTTCTTTTTTGTAGCAGAGAAAAGGAAACATCTTTCCCAAATTGGAAAGAAATGTGATGGCGAGTGTATGCATGAGAATCATCTTCCATTCCGAAGAAATTGAAATCTTCGGCATGGAAAGACCGACGAGACACATAAAAGCGGCAGTGACATAAGTAGCGGTTTTTTGTTCCTCAGCGTCGGAATGCCTGGGTTGGGAGGGGCGGGCAAGGACGCATCCAACGACAAAGGCGGGCAAAAGAACTTCGATGTGAACAGATGCGACCCGTTCCAAAATATGTGAGAAAAGCAGAATCGATCCAGAATAAAACATGACCGAAGGCCAAGTCACCGGCCACTGAATTCGATGGAGAAACTTCCAGGCGATCCAAAGAAGAAGAATGAGAATCACAGCGACAATTGCAAGTTCCCAACGAAGGCCGATAAAGAACATTTTAAGTGGAATGAGAAATAAAATGGCTGCAATGTCGTCAAAAATGGCGAGATTACGGGCCTTTTGAAATACCCATGTTGCTGAAAGTCCTGCTGCGCCTAGCATTGAAAAGAGAATCCCGGCGGAAGTAGGAGCGGCAAAACATCCGGCGAGAAAAGACTGCTTCCAAACCAACATGGATTGCCGATCTTCAGGTGAAAAGAGAACAAAACAGAAATAGAGGGCGCAAAAAACCCATGGAATTGCCGCGGCGGTGGTCGCCACAGCGAAGTCAATCGCATACCCCCTCCATTTTATTTTTTCGATTTCGAATTCGTAGCCGACATGGATCATAATAAAACCGAGGAAAAACATGGTGGCCGTTTCAATGGCCTGATCCGGGAGGAATTGAAGGGCTTCTTTCTGCTGGGAGCCGATCAAGCCTAGGATGAGGAGAACGGAAAAAAATAGGACCTTTTTCATTGAAGGCTCGATTATGGCCTGATTTTGTAAACTTTCGTTCACATTTTTTGGGGTTTTTTCGCGAGTAGCGAAGGGGTGGGTGGAGGGCTAGACTATAAAGGTGGAAGTCGTTCCACTCATTCTCACCTTACTCGATAAGGCGATTCGGCAATTTTCCCTCTACGGATCCTCCCATCCACAGGCTCAGAGTGCCATACGGGATCTCGATGCACGACTCAAAGACTTCTTTGGTGAAAACGAAAAGCTGGAATTGGCTGTTAAGCGAACGGACCTGGAATGGAAGGGAACAGCGGTTCTTACGATCGAAAAGAGAGAAAACAATTTCATTCAAGCCATGTTTCTTGACGGAATTCGGACGCTCGAATGGCTCCCCCTTATTACACAGGAGGAGCTGAAGAATTTCGTTTCCGTTCTTTCGCGCGATCAACGGAGCTATGAATCTCGGGAAGACGATACCGTCACTTTGTTTTGGAAGAAGGGGTTCCAAAATATTCGATATCAAACAGTGGATATTCACTCTGGAGATCTAAACGCTCTTTTGCGTGAAACGATAAATGAGGAAGAACTTACCGACGATCAAAAGAATGATGCGAACTATATCCGCCATTTTGTGACGCGCCTGATTGAGGCGGGTGGGATCGGCAATATAGACATTCCTACGGTAGAAGAAGAGGGGACTCCAAGGGGAGAATTCGCCGAAGATGTTCGTCAATCCGTGCCGGCGGAGCGATTCGAGCGTGATTTAAAAGAAACAGATCCGCTGTACCAAGAAGCTGCCGCGGTATCTCATCGGAATGTTTTGGCCGAGGTTGGATTGGTTTTTGCCGAGGTTCTGGAGGGGGAGATAGGCACGGAGGCATTTCCGGGCTTGGTGACTTCTTACCTTCAAGTGGTGATGGGGCAATTGGAAAAAGGGGATGTTGCCCTGGCCAACGAATGGCTCAAAAGACTTCGAGGGGTACAACTCTTCGTCGGAGAAAAAGAACTGGAGGCCTATGCGGTCATCGATGAGGAGATCAACAAAGCTTTTTCTGTGGAATTCTTCCGTCTCCTTACGGGGCGTTGGAATGGGATTCTACCCTCCAAGCCGGAAGAATGGACCGGCCTCCTGACCTATGTAGGAGATCATGCACCGGCGATCATTTTGGAGATTCTCTCGGCGGTTCCACAGGAAACGCTCCATACGAAATGGGTGGAATTCTTAATCGAACGATATCCAAAAGAGATCGACGTATATACCGCGGCTCTTACTCGCAGCGAAGGGAATGTGGTTCGAGATATGGTTCGAATCCTTTCGCTATTACTCCCCGAAACACAGCTTCTCCCCATTTTGGTAAAGGTGGCAGCGCACCCTCACGCCGCAGTTCGGCTTGAAGTTATGCGGGCCGCATCGAATATTCCCTCAGACAAAACTACGGATCTCCACCGCCGGGCGATGAAGGATCTCGACGAGGATGTGCGTCTGGCAGCGCTTCGAAATATTTCCGTTCAAAAGCCAATTTCAATGGTGAAAACTCTGGCCGAACAAATTTCAAAAGAAGAGTTTCTGGATCGGGATGCCACAGAGAAAAAGCGAACGCTTGTTGCCCTGGCCCGGTGCGGGGGAGATTCGGCCCTCGAGTTTATGAACCAAGTGGTGCGAGAAACCCCTTCCGGAGATCGGGAGCATGAGCTTCGGATTGCCGCGCTTTACGGGATCGCTGAAATCGGAGGACCTTCCGCCGAGACATTGCTAGACGAGTATGCAGGGAAGTTGCTCTGGAGCAAAGAACTGCGCGAGACGGCGCGTCATTTGAAGGAGAGACAATCGCATCGACGAGAGGAGAGCTCCGTTGAGTAGCACCGAGAAGCGAACCGAGTCACGAACCAAAGAAGAAATGATTCGATTGAACCAACTGGGTCGGGAATGGTTGCCCGCATTTTTTTCGATTTTGCGGACGGCGCAGGTACATGATTCTGAAAATCGAATCTTCGACGAGCCGATTCGCATTCTTTTGGAAAAGGGCAACGAAGTGTTTCAACGCGAGGGAAAGGTCGAGTTTCGAATCGTGGATGACCAATTTTTTCTCAATGGTCTTTGGATCAAACCAACTCTTGCTGAGAAAGAGAATCTTTTTTCCCTCTCGGATGCTTTTCAGGCGATGGGGCTGGGGGGAATTACAATTCGATCTACCACCCAAGAGCGGCACTGGAGAACGTTCATTTCCATTCGTCGCGGGTTGCACGCGGAAGTAAAGGAGCGTTATCGGGAATTTAATGAAGGATTGACGAAGGCGGGGATTGAACAGATCGAAGTACATCCCGTCATGGAATTGCGCGACCCTACGGCCGTCGAATTCCCCATGCCCCCCCTGGCCTATGCGGCCGTGACATCCTATGCAAAAGGGCTTTTGGTTCTCCGGGAGTTCGCGCGATGCGCTCCGGGAGAGGAACAGGTGGCGGCGATTCGAAAGGCTCAGAGGATCATTTGCGATTTGGTCGATCTTTCAGAGAAGACGCCTCGACTGTTTTGCGCGCTCTCTCTTTTAAAAAATTTTGATTCCTATTTTCATCACCATGGTGTGAATGTGCTCATTCTCTCCATCATGGTGGCCAGAGAAATCGGGGTTGGCCGGAAAGAATTGGTCGATCTGGGCATTGCTGCGCTCATGCACGACGTGGGAAAACTTCAGATTCCGGACGAAATTCTCTCGAAACAGGGAAAATTGACCTTCGAAGAATGGCAAGCGATCCAGCGCCATCCCATCGAATCGGCCAAAACATTTCTGCAATTGGGATACATGAACGATTCGGTCGCCGAGCGTGTGTTGGTGGCGTATCAGCATCATTGGGCTTCCCGCTCATCCAATGCCTATCCTCGTCCCCGACGTGAAATGAAACCAAGCCTCCTCGCCGAAATCGTGGCTGTGGCCGTCACCTATGATGCGTTGACGACGCACAAGAATTATCGTGCGGGCTTCACCCCCTGGGAAGCCGTTCGAATTCTTTCCGCTCAAAATCGGAAGGGAGGATATCGCACCGAGGTGCTCAATACCTTCTTGCGCCTTCTCGGCCCGCTTCCCGTGGGAAGTTGGGTTGAATTCGAGAATGGTGAAGTCGGTTTCGTGGGAGCATCAGGAATTTTTGGTAAGACTCCACCCTTTCCGTGGGTGTTTGTCGTGAACTCCGAGGGAAAAGGGCATTGGGTGGATGCCGGCGCCGTAGATTCGGCTACAGGCCATCGATTGAAAGTTCGGCCCAAGCGCCCGGACCATCAAGCCTATCAAAAAACGATGGCGTTACTTTTCCGAACGTGTGAAGAGTCGCCCCTGATTTAGGCGGGTAAGGTTCGCGTGCGCAAATAACGTTTCCAGGCCTTGTAAGATTCCCGGTATGTCGCCCTCGCTTCTTCAAACCGGGTTTTGAGTAAATCAATCTCGTGCCGGAAAACCGCGGCCGAGGCCGCCTTTTTCGCCTCCATCCAGGTCCGGCGCTCTCTTCCAAGATGCTCCACATGCGCCATCAATTTCTCGTACATCTCATTTAGCTTCGGATGAGCGCCTTTCGCCTCCGCCCGCTGTCGTTGCATTTCGAGGCGAGCGCGCACAATGGCTTCTTCGGGCATTCGCTTGACGTCCCATGACTGGCCCAAAGCATCCATTGCACGGATCCACCATTTGGGGGGATCCCAATGATAGCGTCGGACACCGTTTCGATAATCTCCCGGGCTCCAGTGATGAAAATTGTGATAGCCCTCCCCGAACGTGAAAATGGCCGTGATCCAACTGTCGCGCGCCGTGTTGCGATCGGTGTACGTTTGATCTCCGATCATGTGCGCCAGCGAATTGATGCAAAACGTGGCATGGTGGTTTGTGACGAGGCGTATCACGCCGCCGAACAGCAGGCCTCCCCAAGGATTTCCAAAGACCGCACCGATAGCCATCGGTAAAACAAACCCGACGAGTATTCCGATCCACACCCAATTCTTTTGCTGCCAAACAATGAGAGGATCATTCAAGAGATCTTGCGGCACATTGGTTAGCGGTGCCGGATCCTCATAGATGATCCAGCCGATATGTGCCCACCAGCCTCCCTTCTTCACATTGTAGGGATCTTTGTCCGTGTCGACAAAACGATGATGAAGGCGATGCTCTGTTGCCCATTTCATACAGGACTGCTCGAACGAAGCTGCTCCAAAGACGAGATAACAGAGTTTCAACCAGGTCGCCGACTCATGAGTTCGATGCGCGTAGAGGCGATGGTATCCGGCGGAGATACTCATCAGTGAGAGAATGGTCATTCCAAAGAAAAGAGCGATATCGAGCCATGTAATACCGTGCTTAAATGTGTAAACCGTTCCGCCGATGACCGCTATAAGGAAAGTTCCGCCGAAGAAGGTGACATTGGTCCAATTCAATTTCGGAGTGTTCATTTGCGCATTGTACCGTAGTTCTCCCATTTTCGCGAGACCGATCTCGTTCGCGAGATCGGTAGCTTCCCGACTTAGAAGAACTTTCGATTGGGACGGGTGATGGTTCGGCCGATGGAAAGATAGACTTGAAAATGGTTCAGGCCTGATTGCCCGTATGCAAGGTAAGCCGGCCCAAGCTTTGTATCGAAACCCACACCCAAAGAGCCCGTATAATGTAGGTCGACATCTTTAAAATCGGAGGCATTGGCCCAGGTGTTTCCGACCTCTCCCCAGGTTACGAGATAAATAGAGTCGTAGAAGAAATTGGGAGACCGATTCAGTCGAAAGAGATAGCCGGCCCGACCCACTCCAAAATGCGCTCCCCGCAACTCCTCTTCTCGAAAACCGGAAAGGGAGCGAAAGCCTCCCAACATGAATTCGTCATAAACGGGAAGTGAGGTTCCGAAACTGGATCCCCCTTCCGCGGCGAGAAAGCCAGTGTGGCGTCCCCAGCTCTCGAAGCCGCTCCATAGGCCCGAAAGTTTACGGTAGCTTTGATCACTTCCCAGAGAATGAAACGCCGAATAAACATCTGTAGAAAACAGGATACCGCGGCGAGGAAACGTCGACTGATCAAGGCGGTCGATCGTCAATCGGCCGACAAGAGCACCGTTATGGTCTCCATAGGAAGGAAGCGTTGGATCGCCCGTTCCCACATCTGCATTTGTATATCCGGTGAGCACTCCAGCGCGTAACTCGCCGAATGTCCCGAACTGGACCCCCAAATCCATCTCGCCCGTAAATTGGTCCACATTGTACTGAGCGACCCGATCCACCCCCGAATAAACATCCTGCGGCGTACGTATCAGGTTTAGACGGGGAGCGACAAAGAGGACGCCGCTATAACCGATGGGCTGATAAAATTCCGACAAATACCGGAGAGTGGTTCCAACTTGAACGTCGTTTCTCCATTCCGCACCGAATCGGTCGAGCCGAGTCATTGTAAAATTGGCCAGGAAATTAATGTCGTTTTGGCCCTTCAGTTCGCCGTCGTAGCTGACGGCATATCGAAGATAGTTGGGTCCCCAACGTTTTTCACGTGTGCGGACGATGAGGTCCACATCGTCTCCTACCGGTTCAAGGTAGTAATCGACCCGTTCAAAATCGCCAAGGCCGTAAATTTGATGAAGATCGGCTTCCAACAACGACGCATCAAAAGGATCGCCCGCGTGAAGATCCATTCGGCGCAGGATGATTCGGCGATCGACTTTCTCTGCCCCCTCAATTCGAATCGACCGAATTTTCGGCGGGGGTTTTGGGGGAACCCTTCGTCTGTTTTGGTAGGCCTCATAGTTCATGGAGGATATGGAAAGGGATTTTAATGCGGAGGCGAGCATTCTTGTCTTCTCCTCTCCCCGCGCCACAATCGCTTCGCCTTCGTCATAGCTCATGGTTCCAAACTCCTCTAAATTTGGAACGATCGCCACGTCGGCGCTTCCCAACTCTTGCTGCGTGAACTTGCGTATCAAGATGTTGTTCGATTGATCGGTCACATCGACGAAAGACTGTAGCTCTTCCTTTTTTGAAAGCGGGGTGCTGATATCCACCGCGATCACAACATCGGCCCCCATATTGCGTACGATATTTACCGGGAGGTTATTAGCCGTAGCCCCGTCAATCAGTAGTTTGCCGTTAAGCTCTACGGGGGAAAAAAGTCCCGGAATTGCCGCGCTTGCCCGGACAGCGTCGGCCAGATTTCCCGATGAGAGAACCACAGCATTCCCCGTCTCGGCATCGGTGGCGACAGCGCGAAAGGGAATCGGAAGTTTAGAGAAATCACTCACGGGATACATGGGCAGGAACTGAGATTGAAGGAAAACACTCAAATTCTGTCCCGAGACGAGACCGGAGGGAAATCGAAACTTTCCGCTTCGAAATCCCATTTCAAAATCGGCGATATAACGTCGATCATCAATTTTCCTTCGATACACTTGGTCGCGGCGGGGGATTTTATCGTCCGCCAAGCGGCTCCAACGTTCGTTGACCAAGAGCGCCTCGATTTCATTCGGGGAGTACCCTAATGAATAGAGAGCACCTACCACCGATCCCATGCTCGTACCCGCGATTCGGTCGACCGGAATTCTCAACTCCTCAAGAACACGTAAGACGCCGATATGCGCCAAACCTCGAGCCCCGCCCCCGCTGAGCGCAAGGCCGATGGTCTTCCTTTTGGTGGGTGCATCGGCAGCCTTTCCTTCGCCAAAAAAAGCCAAAGTCAGGATGAGAGCAATCGTGATCTTTATTCTCGAAGGCACAAAGAAAGGAAACAATCGCCGATCCTCGCTCGATTTCAAAGATTTTCGAGTGCCTTGAGTGTCGGAATAAATGGGCCTATGGTCCCCGCCATGGGGAGGAAAAAAGATCCCACCGTTCGGACGCTGGTGTTTGCATTTGCGTCCGTCGTCATTAGCTTTTTCTTCTCGACTCTCCTTTCAGAATATCGGACTCGAGGAATTCGTCATGCCGCCATTGAAATCTTTTCCGATTCGGCACCGGGGATGATGGAAATCGAGGAAATTCGAAGTGAGGTGAGGCATTTCCAAGTCTTGGTCGATGACTTCGCCGATGGCGACAATATGACTCCCGAACATAGGGAGGGAATCGCGAAAACCAAGGAAAGGTTATTGGATGCCGCAAAAGAGTATTTTTCCCAACCGGCCTCCTCGACCGAAAAGAAACTTTGGCCCATGACACACGAGACGCTTGATCAATTGATTAAGGTCACTGAGAAAATCTTCAAAGCAAGGGAGCAAAAGAATGGGTTTGATGCGCGTCGTCTGAACAATCTCGATTTCAAGCCGCTTTGCGAGCGGCTCGATTCCTTCTTGGTTCTATTGGTTCGAGTCAACATGGACGAGATTCGGACCCGTGCGGTAAAGATCGAGAAGATTTGGAAGCAGTCTTTCTTCCTATCGGTTGCCCTTGATATCCTGAGCATTTTGTTCGCCATTGTTGCTGCCTTCACCATTTTTAAGGTGGTCCGACGCTATACGGAACTTTTGGAACGGCAGGCAGAGGAGCTCGGACTTTTCGCGAGCCGAATGGCGCATGACATTCTAAACCCCACGGCGGCGGCGGCGATGGCTTTCGATGTGGTGGCGACCGAGGCGCCTCAAGATAAGGAGCTGGCTGAAATTATGCATCAGGGGAGGGGGCAACTTCGGATGATTGATCAAATTGTTCGCGGCCTTTTGGCGTTTGCCCGATCAGGAGCCATTCCTCGAGATGGAGAGACATCCGATTTGGATGCGGTCCTTCAAGAAGTCATTCAGGAATCCGCACGCTTGGCTGAGCGGCACCAAGTGAGCGTTCGTCTGGATGCACAATCGGGATTGCAGGTAAAGTGTAATCGAGGGCTTTTGCTCTCCATTCTTTCCAATCTCGTTCACAACGCGATCTATTATATGGGAGAAACACGGACCCGAAATGTGGTGATTCGTGCGATGGAAGAAAATTCATCGACGATCGTGTTCGAAGTGGAGGACTCAGGGCCAGGTCTCCCGAATCTTCCGGACGGGGCCATTTTCGAACCTTACGTTCGGGGTCCTGCGAATCCACGGAGCGGTCTCGGCCTGGGTCTTGCTACAGTACGCCGAATCATTGAGGCCCACGGTGGGGCGATTGAAGCACAATCAAAACAGGGACATGGAACCATATTTCGATTCAGCCTGCCTGGCGCTCAGGAAACGATGTCCGCAAAGAGCTCACGCAGCTTTGGCTGACTTTCAATGAGTTGGATTCCGACCCCATGTTTCTCATCAGAACGAGATACGGCTTCGAGAGGCTTACAATAAACGACCTTACCTCGAAGGAGGACACGACGAAGTCCCTGCGGGAGCTGAATCCGCAGGACGACCGTTTCGTTATCACCCATCGGTCGCGTGGAACGGACAAACATGCCTCCATGTTGAATATTTTTCTCAAACTCCGAACGAAATTCATCCACGCTCGAAAAAAAGATATCAATGTGGGGTTCGGCCGGGTCTTCTGCTTGAGCCGCTAACGGTTTTTCTGCAGACGTCATTTTTGAAAGTACATAGTCACCGAGTCGTTTCTCAGCCAATGGAGGGAGCTCGATAAATTGAAATCCGGCGAAAAGCTTGGACGTCTTCGAGACCGTGTAAACAATCCGGCCGACCGCCCGAATGGGAGCACCACCATCGTCAAGATGAACTACAATGGGGTATTTTTCGCCGGTGGAGGGTTTAATCCCTTCACATTTTGCGAGCATGCCACCCTGGCTAATCTCATGAATCGCAAAATTCGCTTTGAATTTTTTCTGTGTCACAGTGACTTCCGCATTCAACTTTTGTCCCTCGACAGAGACTCGGGGGTGTTTTCGTTGATCGATTTTAGCCAGAAGAGACTCCACCGGACCCGAGGTTTTGGGGATCGAATTCTTTTGCTCAGACATTCGATGATTGGAGATTCTCGCGGACCAATCGCTTTCAACGCTTTGTAACCTTTTGGCGGCTGCTTCGTTAAAATGCTCGTGAACTTCGGAAAATGTTTTTGGAAACGATGCCGTGAAGCGAAGGGCGCTAAATGCCTGCTCAAATTCATCTACCGTGTGAAACCGAAGATCGGGGTTTTTGTTTAGCGCCTTATTGAAAAAAATCCGGAGCGCCACTTCGTCGAGTTTTGAACGAACGATTTGAGAGGAATCAAGCCTGGGGAGTTCCCCTTTTCGGATCGCTTTATAGAGTTCGAATTTATTTTTTCCTTCAAAAGGATGAACTCCATACAACAAATAAAATGCGATGACGCCGAGAGAATAGAGGTCGGTTTGCGTCGTCACCGATTTTTTCTCCATCACATCCGCGGGCAGATAATACATTTTCCCCAAGTGATGATCGCGTGGATCGGTGGCGGTCACTTGTCCGGCACTTCCAAAATCCATGAGTAACGTTCTCCCATCCTGTGTGATCAGAATATTGTCGGGAGAAAGATCGCCGTGAAACACCACGGACTGGCTGTTTTCAAAAACCGTCTTCCGGTGAAGGTAACGAAGGGCATTGAGGCATTCGCGCAAAATATAAAGGGCAAATGGAAGGGGAATTTGCTTTCCTTCCCCATTCCAATCCAAAACAATTTGACTCAGCGTGGTTCCAACGACGAGTTTCATGACGGAAAAATAGACGCCATCCGTTTTTCCGTGATCGATCGTGCTTAGAATGTTGGGATGTTCGAGGCTTGAAGCGATTTTGATTTCGCGAACGAAGTCAGCAACGTATCTGTCCGAAGTGGCTCGCTCGGGTTTGAGGCATTTAATCGCGAAGGACTCTCCCCCATGGAGCGCGAGGTAGACATCCGCCAGTCCGCCTTCGCCGATCCGATGTATGAGTAAATAAGGCCCGAGCCGGGCTGGAAGACTGGTTAAAGACACAACGTATCCATTGTATAGGCTCACCCTGGGATAAGGAAACCGAAATTTAGCAAGAATTAATTAGCGATTTCAATTAGTTATCTAGCCACCGTCACAACCTACCTCATCGTAGAAGTAATATTCGGCAATCATTCTTCGAGTCTCCCTTTCGTACTGGCGGTAGAGCAAGAATAGAAGGGGAATGAGGAGCTTCGTTTTTTCCAGGCTGAATGTGGCGGCATCGCGAATATTTGCGAGAAGACGAAAAACATTTCTTCTCTGCTCACGCAATTTCTGAACTCTCGGCGCCAGTCGAGGCTCGCTATTTTCCACACTGGAAAGTAGACCGTCGGGAGAGTCTTCCTCTTCCATGCGATGGCGCAACACCTTTCGAAACGAGTCGGCCAGTCGGACTACGGCTTCAAAGTCACTGGCTCGAATGGATTCATGAAGCTCGCGCACCAGATTCCGGAAAGTGGGCGGAATTTCATTTTCAACATTGGATGGAAGCGCGACCGGGTTGGAACTCACGACGTCAAGGTGGGGGGAACTCATGACGGCCTCCTCGGAGTAAGTAATTAAGTAGTTCTTTCCTGAGCGACTCTAACAATTTTGCGGAACCGAAAGCAACACCAAATTAGGTGTCTTTTCATTTTTTGGTCGTTACTCTTCATTCAATCTTTATGTTTGGGCAGACTCTCGATGTGGTTACCGGCGGAATCGGAGGCATCTTTCAACTTCTTGACCCTAATCAATTGGAAGCGCTTCTTATTTCATGGGGATGGCTTGCCTATCCGATCCTTTTTCTCGTCATCTTTGCGGAAACCGGCCTACTCATTGGCTTTTTCTTTCCAGGAGATTCCCTACTTTTTATCGCTGGGTTTGTGGCGAGTCGGGACATTCTCGATATCGTCGGACTGAACTTTCTTTTGATGATTGCGGCCATCACGGGGGACGCCACCGGATATTTCCTAGGCCGAAAAACCGGCCCAAAAATTTTTCATCGCGAGGATTCCCTTCTCTTCAAACAGTCACATCTTCGCCGGACGCACGACTTTTATGAGAAGCACGGAGGAAAAACGATTATTCTCGCACGCTTCATTCCTATCATTCGGACGTTTGCTCCCTTTGTGGCCGGGATGGCGAACATGACATATCGAAGATTTGCTTTATTTAATATGGTGGGAGGAATGGGATGGGTGTTCGCGATGACCATCGCGGGGTTTTGTCTCGGTAATATTCCCATCGTGAAGCGAAATTTTGAAACAGTAGTCATCCTCATCATTTTGCTTTCTGTCCTTCCTCTTTTCATTGAGTTCCTGAAACATCGCTATTCCAAAAACCTTAGGTAAGATGGTTTTTTTCTTGAAAGGAGAAAAGAGAATGAAGTGGAAGAATGTTTTGTGGGTAACAGGGTTAGCCCTTTCAGTGGTTGTTCCAGCGTGGGCATCAACGACCACACCTTTGATCAGCCACGAGCATTACAGCGTTGGGCAGGGGGATCTTCAGGTTAAATTTGATTTAAATCCCAACATCATTCGCGGAGATGCTTCGACCGAGATTGTTACGTTGGGACTTGGAGCGAATTACTTTTTGACCGATATCTGGGCCCCCGGTCTGGATGTTCGATACGAGCATGTGACGGGAGCCAACACATTTCGATTCCTTCCAAATGTGAAAGCCTATTGGCCGGGACTCGGTAGGACTCTTCCGTATGCTCAAGTCGCCATTGGATATACACATGTGTTCGGGGATGACTGCTTTGATTTCGGAATCGGTCCGGGAATCGATTATTTGCTGAGCAACACGGTCGCGATCGGCGCACAGTTTCGATACGACCTTGCGGTGGGCAATAACACTTTCCACGACATTCAGTTTCCGATCGGCTTTCAGATCTACTTCAAACTTTAATCGGCTTTGAAGGTTTAGAGAAGGGGGCGAGGATTAACCCTCACCCCTTTCCTATGTGTGATTTTCATAGCTGTGAAGGAGGGCGGGCATGACTACGATTGCGGAGAAAAGACAGGCCATTTCACCCAAAAGCCCCAGCCATCCGAACGAGGCGAGTGCTTGATTCGTGGCCGTAAGAAGAGTCGCATAACCGATCAATGTCGTCAGCGAACAAAGGACGATCGCCCCACCCACGGTGACCAACACCTTTCGAATCGATCCCCTTCCTTCATAACGATAACGCTGAAGAAGGTTGCAAATGTAATCCACTCCAATCCCGAATGTGACCGGGAGAGCAATAAAATTAAAAAAGTTGAGCTTGATGTGAAGAATGGCTTCCAGGCCGAGCAAGTACGTAACGCCTATGACCAATCCCCCCAACGTATAAATGATTGCGTTTCGACGGCGAAAATTCAAAACCACTACAAGCGCGACGACCAGAAACGCGAAAACAGTCGTGATCGGACCGTCATGTTTCACGGCGCGCAAGAGATCGGCAAAGATCGCCGCCTCTCCGGACATATTGGCCTCACTTCCGTCCGGCAATCGAATCACGCTGAGAGAATCGGCAAAACGGATCAGGCGTTCTCCGTTGGTTAGCTGGGCATCGCGTCGGGGAAAGATATACGTGATCCGCCCCAAATTTCCGTCTAGCTCTTGGAAATTTCGTTTAATCGTTTCAGGTAATTCTTTAAATTCAATTTTCTTTACGTTTACGCTCGCTCGAAACTCATCGATCTCTTTTCGATACTTCGGCTTTACAAAATTGAGGGAGCTGTCCGCGAGGAGCTTTCGAATTTTTTTGAGAAGAACCAGTTTCTCCTCTTGGTTTTCCGGAAGATAGGACTGAAGGGTTTTGCAGTTGTCGATCGTTTGATCGCTGGGTGGAAGTTGAGCCTCTTTTTTCATCACCACGTCGCAAATCCATGCGGCCTGTTCCTCCCGATCCAAAAGAATGATGACCGGCGAAAGTTCCTGCTTAAAAATCTCGTCTACACGATCATAAATCGACCCCCCCGGAACGGGCGCAGTGCGTGGGCGGTTCCGCAGTTTCGAAAAATCGTATTCGAGTGAATTGGGAACGAATTGAACGAATGCGACGGTGGATAAAACGGCGAGGAGAAGGCCGAGTCCCGTCACCAATCTTGGGAATGTTGAAACCAAACTCCCCACCGGGCGAAGAAAGAGTTCCCATTGCTTTGAAACGATCTTTTTCCCCACCACAATCGAATTAATCCGGTCGGTAATGATCAGAAGAGGGGGGAGGGCCAAATAGGTGGCGAACCAGCAGAGCATCATACCCACGCCGCCGATAAATCCGAATTCACTAAAGCCCTTAATTTCCGAAAGACCCAGAGCCGCAAAAGCCGCACTTGTCGTCATGGCCGCCGTAAATGTGCCGAGCCAGGTCGTGTCGACCGCCGTAAAAATCGCATGGCGAATATCTTGATTGGCCCGGCGTTCTTCAAGGTAGCGCGCGAACAAAATAATTCCAGAGTTGACGCCGTTGCCCACGATGATGCTTCCTAAAAACGCGGTCTGAGAATTTAAGTGACCAATCTGAAATTTGGTTAACGCGAACGTCCAAGCGGCTCCAAATGTGAGAGGGAGAGTTAGAATCCAAACGGAACGGAAACGGAGGAAGTAGAGATAAATAACGAATCCGACCAAAAAAAGAGTCAGGCCAAGGGTTTCGAGCATATCCAGTTTCAACTGGGCGTATTCCTCAAGTGTTTTCTTAAATTTCCCCGCGAACGAAACCTTCATCGAAGGATAAAAGGAAGCAGGGTTCGTCGCATCGATCACTTTTTGAACTTGGGCGATTAGTTCTTTGGAAAAACCGGTTCCGGTGGAGGAGCCAAAAGGTTTAATCGTGACGGCCGCCAGTCTCAAATCATCGCTGAAGAAATAACCGTCCTGGTAATTGTAACGGGAGGTTTTCGAATTATATTTCGCTTCAATATCGCTCAAATCGAAGTCGGCTCGGTCTTCATCGAGGGCGATATAGAACGGGTTTTGCCTCAATTTCTCAAACCGAATTTTTTTCGCCAAACGATCATGGATCGACTGGAGGTCGGCGAGATCGATATAAAGATATTTATTCTTGGTAAAAAACTCTTTGGTTCGGGAGACATTGTAATCGACATATCGGACATACCCGGGGGGCATTGATTTGAGGCGCTCGACAAAAGCATTAATAAATTTTTCGGTGGCCCGATAGTCATCGCATTCGATCGCGACGACCAGACTACCCACACCACCGACCTTCCCGACAATTCGATTGAGGTTGATGACACTGGGTTTGTTCTGGGGAAGGAGATACTTAAAGTCGCTTTGAAGAGGGAGTTGCATTGCCCAATAGAGACTCGGAATGAGCGTGAGGAGAAGACTCAAAAGCCACAACCAGGGATGAAGGTAAAAGCTCTCCGAAAGACGCTTCGTCGGAATCGGGATCATTTGAGTAGAGCTAGCCTACCAGCCTTCTATCAGTTGTCATGTCGCCTGAAACGTTCGATTTACTCTGCGCTCCGCCCCAAGGAGTTGCAAGACGCGCGATACCGTTTCCTTTCCTGCTTCTACTTCTTCGACAATGACATCCGTGGCTCCCAATGACATCAGGTGAGTTCCGTCGGAAAGATATCGGCATCGGATAAAAATAGGGACCGTACGGCTGAATTGCCGGATAGAAAGAATCGCCCGCCGAGCCGCATCGGGGTCGTTGATAATAAGAACGATGGCGCGCGCATGATCGACGCGGGCGTGAGCCAGGGCTTCGCGGCTCGTCACATCTCCATAATAGGCAGGTTCTCCCGCTCCGCGCGCTTTTTTTACCGTTTCAGAATTAAGTTCCACGATGAGGTATGGAAATTGAAGAGATCGAAGCGCGGATGTCAGAGATTGTCCGGCAATGCCATAGCCGACGACGACAATATGATCTTCCAATTTTTGATGTTCCTCCGCCGGTTCGTCGATCCCTTGAACGCCGAGAAGCCGTTCGAGGGGACGCAGTAAAAGCTCTCCCGCTGTGATGTGAGGCGCGATTTTCAAGGCGATGGGTGTAAGAAACATTGTCAATACACCGGCCGCAAGTATGAGGTTCATCATTTCGGGCTGGATGAGCTTCGATCGAACCCCCATTTCAGCCAGGACAAATCCAAATTCGCCGAATTGTGCCAATCCGACGCCCGCAAGCCACGCTGCGCGCGCTGGAAAACGCATGGCAATGGCGGCCAGTGTGGCAATGAATCCTTTTCCAAAAAAGAGAATCGAAAACAAAGTGAATGTCACGCCCGGGTATTTCAAAACCAGCGCCGGATCGAAGAGCATCCCGAGCGAAGCGAAAAAAATACTGCTGAGAAGATATCGAATCGGGAGAATTTCTCCTAATGCCCGTTCGCCGTAATCCGAATCGGCGAGAATAAAGCCCGCTAAGAACGCGCCCAAAGCGAGAGAAAGACCCGCCAACGTTGTTACCCAAGCAATGGCCATGCAGGTACCGACCACCGCCAAGAGAAAAACTTCCCTGCTTCGACTCGCGTCAACCAAATCAAATACGTGCGCCACCAAATACCGGGCGATCAAGACCGTCAATCCAAGAACCGCCACCATTTTCCCTAGCGAGAAAAGCACTTCAGAAAATCCGCCTGTAACCGTCGTGGTAGAGAGGAAGGGAATAGTCATCACCATGGGAAGAACGGCGAGATCTTGAAAGATCAATACGCCGACGATGAAGCGCCCATGAGGCGCATTGAGTTCACCACGATCTGAAAGGGCCCGCAGGACGATGGCCGTACTGCTAAGGCTGGTGATGAAGCCGAAGAAAAAACTTTGGCGAAGAGAGGCTCCCAGAAGATACGACAGAAATGCAATCGCGAGGACGGTTAGGCCCACTTGGAGGCATCCACCGATGGCGACAAACTTCGCGATTTGTCGGAGGCGACGCAGCGAAAACTCGAGGCCGATCGTGAAGAGAAGGAGGACCACTCCGATCTCGGCCAGGGTCTCGATGATTTTCACATTCTTGAGCCATCCCATGCCGTGGGGGCCCGCAATCGCTCCGGTCGCGATGACACCCGCCACCGCGGGAAGTCGGAACCGATTTAAGATGAGCGAAACGACGACGCACATCACAATCAAAATTCCGATTTCGTGATAAATCTCAAAGTGGTCCATCACTGATACTTTCACCCGAGATTCGAATTTCCACCACCGGAAAATTTATGGTAGACGGAGCCCCCCTGTGGCCTGGATCCTCTTTCTTTTCCTCACCCTTTTTTGGGGGTGTTCCTTTATCGCCATCCGTTTTGCCGTCGACGCTCTTCCTCCTTTTGCGGCGGCATCATTGCGAGTTCTGGTAGCCGTGATCGTCTTAGGGGGACTGGCCTTGGTTCGGCGCGTTCCGCTTCCTCGTTCCCGAAAAATGCGTATTCGAATTGGGCTGATCGGTTTGATAAATTTTACGATTCCCTGGGCCTGTCTTTTTTGGGGCGAGAAATTCATTCCCCCGGCGCTGGCTTCGATTCTCAATGCGACGGTTCCGATTTTTGTTCTTCTCTTTTCCATGATTTTATTGCCCGGCGAAAAACCGACATGGATGAAGGGGGCGGGAGTGGTCCTCGGATTTATAGGGATTCTAATGGTCTTTCAACCTTCTTTGGGAGCTTCTCCTTCGGAGAATCGCGCGCTTTTTGGGATGCTGGCCGTGATCGTCATGTCTATTTCTTATGCTCTCGGATCCATCGCTTCGAAATCCGTGGTGAAAGAAGTGGATACACGTTGGAACATCGCGATCCAAGGGATCGTTTCCTTCCTGGCCCTCTTCCTTCTGAGTGCCTGGGCGGAAGGAGTCGATTGGATCCCGTCCTTTTTTACACATCTGAAGGCCATTTTGAGCATTCTTTATCTCGGCCTGGTTTCCACGGCGATCGCCTGGCTCATTTATTTTCGGTTGATTAGGGAATGGGGGGTTTTGAAAGCCTCCGCGGTGACATACACGGCGCCCTTGGTAGCCATCTTTGTCGATTGGATTTACTTTGGAAAATGGCCGGCACCGATTCAGGTGATCGGTGCCGGATTGATCGCAAGTGGGGTGGCATTGATTCACCGAGCTCGATCGAAGTGAAAAAGGGAATTTTTATCTCTCTGCTCCTCGCTCCTTTCCTCTTTGTCGGGGGTATTTGGGCCACGTTGCCGAATGCGGAGATTCTTCTCAGTCAATACCCCGTTGTACACATGGGACCGAAGGGGGAAAGTCATGTCGAAATAGTCTCCAAGCGTCCGGGGGGGTGGGTATCCGTGGGAGAAGTTTCAAAATCCGTTTTGGGCGCCATTCTCGTGAGTGAAGATTGGGCGTTTTATTCGCATAGCGGAATTGATTTGAAACAAATTCGCGAAGCGGCCGAAGCCAATTGGCGCAAAAAACGGTATGCCCGAGGTGCGAGTACGATTACACAACAGGTGGCTCGGAATATTTTTTTGAGTAAAGATAAAAAACTCATTCGCAAGATTCGCGAAATTTTTCTCGCGCTTTCGATGGAAAGAAAACTAACGAAAAAGAAAATTCTCGAACTTTATATTAATATCGCGGAATGGGGCCCCGGCATCTACGGCATTGGACCGGCTTCTAAGGTTTATTTTTCAACGTCATCCGGAAATCTCGGACCGAAGGAGGGAGCCTTTCTGGCGATGCTCCTTCCCAATCCCAAACTATACAGCCAATCGTTTCGACGAAATGAACTGACGCCTTTTGCTCGAAAAAGAATCGGAGAAATTCTCGATCGAATGGCTCAAGCGGGACTCATTGCATCCGAAAATCTTCCCTACGAAAAAGAGCGCGCTCTTTCGTTTGAATCGGTTCCTGTTGAAACTCTCCCTCCTCCCGAAGTTGAAGAAGGGCAGGATTTTGAAGAATAGCTCTTGACTTTCGCGACGCAGAGTTCCATAAAGGTGGGGTTATGTGTAGGGGGGCTACATATTTAGTTGTAACTATTGTGCTTTTCGGCGGAAATGCCTTTTCGCAATCCGCTACCGACGTGCAAAAAGCACGCGTTATTGTGGATCGTGCGTTTGCCGCACAATCCAACTGGGAAGCGAATCTCGAGGATCGCCTAACCTATGCCTTTAATTTTTTGAATCAATGGAGTGGTCGATCCATTGTTCGGGACCATTCTGTTCCCGTTATTTCGCTGAATACTCCAAAACGTCGCTCGTATAACTCTCTGGATTATCGGCTTGATCCGTACACGCGGGCAATGCACGCGAAGCTTAAAGCGACTTATGATGCGCGCCCACCTGACTTTGATCTCCTGATTGGATTTTCGTATCAAAAATGGGGAACCGAGAATCAGGTTCCTGGACGAATTGAATCTTTTAGCAGGCACACGACATACGGCCCTCTGGTGGTGATCAGAGATACTCCAGCAACCAATGATGCTTGCCAACGCCGCCTTACCACGGTCCGTCAATTGATCCTGGCCTTTGGAGGGTTCTTTGTGGACGAGCCAGGTTCCATCATGAATCCCGCATTAAATCAGTGTATACCCGAACCTCTCTTGGATTCTCAAAACGTTCGTGTGTTGAAAGAGACAAGATTCGCGAATATTTACTTAGGTACCACGGGTCTTGACCCTGAAAAACGCGAGAAAATTCACAATATTTATCTTGAAGGTCATTCGAAAGAGGCATTCGATCCAATCGTCGCCGGGCTTTTTATTCATGCGATTGACGGTTTATGTGCGACTGAAGATTGCACACCGGTCGAATATCTGACCGATAAAGATGATTTTTCTCAGGCGGTTCGAGATCAGATATCGAGCTCGATGAGAGATTTAAAAAGTGCGTTTAGCTTCGAGAGAGAATGGCCAGTACTCAACCGTGCCTTTGGAATGGTGTTTGACATCCTCCAGGATGAACAAACTGCCATCACAATGATGTTTTTGGCGAGGGATTTGGATCCCAGCGATGACCTCCCCTATCTCCAGGTTGCCAAAATGTATGAGAGCATAAATGAGGGCAATAAGGCTATTCACGCATTAAATAAGTATCTTGAAAGGCCTCATCAAAATGATCTTGAGGCTCGCATCTTGCTCGCTCGATTATATTGGGAGGGGCATTATTATCCTGAGCTTGAATCGGAGTGCATTCATATTCTCGTAATAGATCCAGACAATCCCTTTGCCCAAGCGGGTTTGGCAAGAGCGAAGGAGTATCGGAATCAAATCTTTGCGATAAAAAACTAATTTTTTAGTTTGCCGATGAGTTCTTAAATATGAACTCCAGAGCTCCCGGATGGTTCGCAGATAGCGTTAGCGATTTTGACTGAGTCCCAAATAGTTCATGCCACGCTTCCACCGTGTAGGTTCCGGCGGGAACGTTTGAAATCTGAAAAGAGCCGTCATCACCCGAAACCGCGAAGTAAGGGTGAGGTAGAACGCCGATGAATGCCATCATCCACCCGTGAACGTCACATCTCATGATGACCATCACCTCGGGATGATCAAAGGTTCTTTGTTGTTTCATTCCTTTCATAGGCATACCGATGTTGAAGTTGGCCGAGTTCTTCGACTTGGAATGAACGTTGTGCAGAAACGAATCACTATTTCGAATTTCGAGAGGTTGTCCCACTTGCATTCCCAGAACCCGGGGTAAATAGGAACATGAATGCTGGTCGAGAATCACAGGAGTGGAAGGGGGAGGGTATGTTCCCGTCACTCCCTCTTTTAAATAGACAAAACCATTTTTCAGTTTTCCATTCGTTACGATCGCTCTGCGATTGTGATTCTCTGGATTTTCCTTCACGCATTCGGGCGTACCTCCAGCGGGGTTTTTCCCTTCTGGGGGAAGAATGCCGTCAAACCGGACTTCTCCCTTAATTGTCGTGACTCCGCCCGTGGATGGAGCCGACACTTTCTTCGGAGACTCCGGAGAGGGGGGCGAATTACAAGCGCTTAACGCGAGAAGTGAAATTAAAACGAATTTCGGCAGATTCATTCCGTTTTTTCCCCAAAGCCGGTCCGCATGCTACACCACTTCGCTCGCATCGCCAGCTTGATTTATCGGTCTGATCGGATAGATAAACAGTCCCTCATGACGAACATCCCACAATTGTTAGGGGAACATCGGAACCTCTTAGAGCATGTTTGCAAGGGATTTTCCAAATCGGATCTTCACTTGCCTGGGCCCGATGTCATCGAGCAAATTTGGAAATGGAGCGATCGCTCTGAAAAAACTCTTCGGAATCTAGAAAAACTTTGGAGCAGCGGAAGACTGGCCAAGACAGGATATGTCTCGATTCTTCCGGTCGATCAAGGCATTGAACATTCGGCCGGCGCCTCATTTGCTCCGAACCCCATTTATTTCGATCCAGAAAATATTGTGAAATTGGCGGTGGAAGGGGGATGCAATGCTGTCGCATCCACTTTCGGCGGTCTGGGAATCGTGGCGAAGAAATACGCCCACAAGATTCCGTTTATCGTAAAGATCAACCACAACGAATTTCTTTCCTATCCCAACACCTATGACCAAATTCGATTCGGAAATGTAAAGCGCTCGTTTGAAATGGGAGCCATTGGGATCGGCGCTACAATTTATTTTGGTTCCAAGGAATCCCACCGGCAAATTCAGGAGGTCACCGACCTTTTTTCGCAGGCTCATGATCTGGGCATGTTTACGGTTCTCTGGTGTTATCTCCGTAATTCAGAGTTCAAGAAAGACAAGGACTATCATCTTTCGGCTGATTTAACTGGTCAGGCAAACCATTTAGGCGTGACGATCGAGGCTGATATCATCAAACAAAAACTTCCGGAAAATAATGGAGGATACAATGCCATTAAATTCGGAAAAACGCATCCGAAGGTCTACGACAGCCTCACGTCCAACAATCCCATTGACTTGGTTCGATATCAGGTGGCGAATTGCTATATGGGTCGAATCGGTCTGATCAATTCGGGTGGCGCGTCGGGGAAAAATGATCTTGCCGAAGCGGTGTTTACCTCAGTGGTCAATAAAAGAGCCGGCGGAATGGGACTCATCTCGGGGCGAAAGGCATTTCAGCGCCCGATGAAAGAGGGAATCGAGATCCTCAACGCCATCCAGGATGTGTATCTTTCTAAAGAAGTGACGATTGCTTGAACGAATTCGTGTAGAGGTCATCTCAAAACTTCGAGCGCGCAATTCGGATTCGACTGTCGCCGTTCTCGATCGCAGGCAATTCGACTTTCGGGATGGAAGGCTAAATTCTGCGGACGTTATCATTGTCGACGACCTCTTTGGTTCTCTAAAGGACATTCAGACCTTCCTCTTTCAAGTCCACCAAACTCTCGCCACGGATACGCGGGTTTATTTTCTTCATGTCAACCATTGGTGGCGTGTTCTCTTCCGGCAGACTCGCGAGCATCCGAATTGGCTTTCGAATATCGACATATTGAACTTTTTAAAGATCGGCGGATTCGAACTGATTGCGCAAGAGGATCGTTGGTTTGGAGTGCTTCATTCCATCTTGCGACACATACCGCTTCTCAACGAATTCGCATTTATTCGCGTTTACACGACCGTCACGCAAGATAAAGATTCATCAAAGCGATTGCCAGACCTTTCGGTCTCGGTGATCGTTCCTTGTAAAGACGAGCGGGGGAATATTTCAAAATGCTTTTCGCAAATTCCCGTCATGGGGCTCTCCACGGAGGTCATCTTTATCGATGGGAAGTCGACCGATGGAACTCTGGAGGAGATTCACAAAGAAATTGCAAAATATCGGGGACCTGTAGCGCACCGAGTGTTTTCACAGGTCGGGAAAGGGAAGGGCGATGCGGTTCGTCTGGGATTTTCGAAAGCCTCGGGAGAGGTGCTGATGATTCTCGACTCGGATCTCACGGTGGATGCGGCGGAACTCCCCGCATTTTATTCTGCGTTGGCGAACGGACATGGGAAATTCATTATGGGGTCACGCTTGGTATATCCCATGGAGAAGGAATCGATGAGGGCGCTCAATGAAATGGCCAATAAAATTTTTGGATGGCTTTTTTCTTGGATTTTGAAACAACCCATCAAAGACACGTTGTGCGGTACCAAGGTTCTTCGAAAGAGCGACTATCAGCGAATTGCCGAGAATCGAGACGTGTTTGGAGATTTCGATCCGTTTGGTGATTTTGATCTCATTTTTGGAGCGGCCTGGCTCCAAATGCCCATTCTCGAGATTCCGGTGCATTACAAAGCTCGGCAATACGGCCAAACCAAAATTGATCGCTTTAGGCACGGCTTTTTACTACTCAAAATGTGTTGGTTTGCTTTTCGAAGGTTTAGGTTGAAATGGTGCTAGGGTACAGCCCGTTTGGAATTCTCTTCCCTCTATTCACGATTTCATTTGTTCTTACTCCCTACTGGTATACCGGTGGCTCGATCGCATACCAGGGATGGGTCTGCGCACTTCTGATCGCATCGGGTTATTTGTGGGCGATGATCTCGGGGGGCCGCGCTCCATTTAGAAGTGTGCCTTTCGTCCTTTTTCGTAGGTCCGTGGTGTGGATTGTAGGTTTGGCGCTCCTGCTCTATGGGCGATTTCTTGTCGCTGAGATCCCTTGGCGGGGCGATGAGGAATACCATATCGACATCATTAATGAGTTTTCCCGCAGGATCTCTTCTTCATCATTTTTAGGAATTTTCCTTCTCGGAATCATTTTTGAATGGGTGGAATGGCGAGGAAATCGCAAGCGATGGATTCTTTTCTTTGCAGCGCTC
Organism: uncultured bacterium; assembly: GCA_964397255.1. GTDB lineage: Bacteria > Bdellovibrionota_G > JALEGL01 > JALEGL01 > DATDPG01 > CAYNHQ01. The sequence goes on along the minus strand of CAYNHQ010000002.1, from coordinate 318,573 downwards.
GCCTTTGGAATTGTACAAGCTGTGGTCGGGTTTTGTGAACCCCTCCCGCGCGCGGATATCGCGCGATATCTAGCTCTGTCGCGATATCTTATGGCAATTCCCGTAGCTGCATTGCAACCATTCTCCGCCACATTTCATGAATGGACGTTTAGAATAGTTCCTTTTTTTTCGTTTGCTCTCCCTATTGCGGCTATGGCGTGCCAAATGAAAACTATCTGCGGGCGCATTTTGTACGCGCTCTTTCTTTTGACAATACCCATCGCAAGTTTTTATGCGGCGCTGGCCTACATTGAGCCGCTTTGTTTTGCATTGTTGGTTGTTGTTCTTTTCGACATCGATGCGCTTTTAGAGCTTCCCCGTGCGGACGTCCGGCGACGATTTTCGTGGTTGGCTCTTTTATCTCTCGGGTTCATGAAGGAGACCGTTGCTCCCATACTCGCATCGTTTCTGATTGTTCGAATCGTGGTTCAACTTCGAAAGCATTCTGTCCCCAGGCGACGAATCATGATGGAAGAACTACTAAACGCCTTCTCTCTCCTATTTCCTCTGATTCTTTATCTCTACTTTCGAAATCACGTCGGTTCGATTCGAACTTTTTCTCCAAAGTGGAGCCAACTCGCGCCTTTTGGGGAATGGGGAAAGGTTTTTGCTCGTTCATACGTGGAACAATTTGGGGCGATGTGCACGTTCGCATGGGCCGGGTTTTTTCTTCTGGCGAAGCAGAAAAAGAGCGGCTCACTGTTGTTCATAGTCTTGGGCACTCTCTCCGTGACATTAATGGTGGTGCTGGATGAACAGGGGCACATCGGCTATAGCCGGTTCAATTTAATCCCATTCGCCTTCGTTTTTTACCTGGGAAATGTGGCAGTGGATGAAATCAGAAAATTGCATCCGAAATGGCTGATGGGAATACTTATAGCTGGAATCGCAATGCATCTATGGCTCTCTCCCCTTCATCCGGATGGATCCCGAAAATCCTATTGGGGAATCTACGTTCACGATGTCGGCGAACACTCCTATCCTTACCGCGAAGCACTGGAGTGGGTGAATCAACATCCTCCCCGGCAAAAACTCCTAAGCACGGGATTGGACTATAACTACCCTGTCTATCATTACCTTTCGCCCGACATCGATTGGCGTCAGTTCCTAATGGACCGGGAGGGCGTGGATGAAAGTCGGTTGAAGTTTGCGCTTGAAATTGCCGATCGGAAAAGCTTCGATCTCGTTTTGTTTCATCCTCTCCAGGAGCGAACAAGTTTAAGAACTTCGATCCACGGATTTCAAGGGGAAAAAACTTTTTGCAACGTAGAACATTGTCTTTGGCTTTACCGAAAAGACAAATCGATAATGGACTGAGCGACCTGTTCAGCGCGGGCGCAAATGTCAGGTATGCCTACTCCTGCGTAGGCATTTCCGACGACGTGAAGTCCCAAATGTTTGGAGAGCGCTCGGTCCATTTCCTCCACGCGCTTCACATGGCCCGGCGGGGCATGCGGCATCGCTCTATCGTAACGTGCGACGACAGCGAATAGGGGGTCACCGTGGATGGAAAGAATTTCGGCTAATTCACGTTCGACTTCATTCGTATGATCTTCGGTGCCATGAACAAACGCCCGAAGCAAAACCGAATCTTCGGGAGCACGGCCTGGGAATTTTTGGCTACTGAACGAACAGGCAATGAGCTTTCGTTTTTCGGTGGCTGGAACTACAAACCCCATTCCATTCAAGGGATGGCCGATCTGATTTCGCCGATACGCAAAATTGATTGTGCTGATCGATCCGTGAGGAATCGTTTCGATCAGTGCCGCTATGGCCGAATCCACAGGTCGTATGATTTCTTTGGCTCGGATGGCGGAAAGCGCGAGGACAACAACGTCGGCATCGATTTTCCTGCGGTTCGTGGCCATCCGCCATCCGGTCGACGTTTTCTCGATGGTACGAACTCCATGATCTCGCTCAATCGAATCTCCCAATTTTTCTTTCAGGGCATGAATCATCGATTCCATACCATTTTGAAATGAGACAAACAGGCCATATCGGGGTCCACTCGTTCCAGTCGGAGAAGTGCTCGCTCGCTTTACGCGAAGGCCGCGAATAATGCTTCCGTATTCTTTTTCGAGCTCGAGAAATCGAGGCATGGTGGCGCGGAGGCTCAAGGCATCAGGGTTAGCGCCATAGATTCCACCGATCATCGGTTGGGCAATTCGCTCGAGGACCTCTTGACCGAGGCGCCGGCGAACAAATGAACCTAAAGATTCGTCATCGAGAATCTTTCGAGGAATAACTACATCCAGGCCTGCTCGGAGTTTCCCTGGCCAACTCAGAATTCGAGATCGGAGAAAAGGCCAAATCGATGTGGGAGCCATCAAGTAAAATCCTTCAGGCACTGTCAAAAGCTCACGCCCTCTTAGAACAAAACTTCGCCGGTGCGCGGGATGGGTTCCGATCATTTCCTTTTCCAGGCCGAGTGCCTCGGCGAGAGCCAGTCCTGCCGGCTTGTCTGATATGAAACAGTCCGGACCGAGTTCGAGAAGAAATCCCTCTCTCGCTTGTGTTTCAATGACCCCTCCTAGCCGGGAAGAAGCTTCCAAAAGTGTGATATCGAGGAGGTATTTTCTTTCCGCTGCGGCTCGGCGCAAATAAAACGCTGTCGCCAGGCCCCCGATGCCCCCCCCAACGATGACAATACGGCGTAGAGAAGAATTCATCGATCGGCGGACTTGGCAGAGACGTTGTGAACCGTATCGACCAAACGACGAACATGATCGACGGGAGTCGAGGGCAAAATTCCATGTCCCAAATTGAAGATGTGCCCTGACTTGCCCTTCGACTGTTCCAAAATATCTCGTGCTTCCCGATCAATGACATCACCAGAGGCGAGAAGAACCGTAGGATCCAGGTTTCCTTGGAGGGCCATGGGACCCAGCCGCTTCCAGGCCGCTTCCAAACGGAGATGAAAATCAACACCCATCACCGTTCCTCCCGCTTCTTTCATCACTTCCAAAAGATGAGCGGTCCCTGTCCCGAAATGAATCGTGGGGATCGAAGATGGAATGGATCGAAATATTTTTTGGACATGAGGCAGAACATACGTCCGATATTCATCGGCACGAAGGGCGCCAATCCAACTGTCAAAGAGTTGCAGAGCCTGAGCCCCCGCATCCAACTGCGATTGAAGATAGGAAATGGTTCCTTGGGAGATACGATCCAGGAGTTGATTCCAGGTGCGGGGATCGGCCCGCATGAGGACTTTCGTATGTTCAAAATGCTTTGAACTCCTCCCCTCAATTATATAGGCCGCGACGGTGAAAGGAGCGCCGGCAAAACCTATCAGAGGAATTTCTTTGGGAAGGGCTTTGCAACTCTGTCGGATTGCCTCGGCTACAAAAGAAAGTGAAGAAGCTTCCGCCACTTTGGTTCTTGTCAGATCATTTTCATTTCGAAATGGATTTTCGATCTGGGGTCCTTTTCCTTCATCGAAGTGAAGCGAAAATCCCATTGGCTCCGTGATCAAAAGAATATCGGCAAAAATAATGGCGGCATCTACACCCAGTTGCTCCACCGTTTTTGTCGTCAATTCCGATACCAGATCAGGGCGCTTGCAGAGTTCCAAAAACCCGACTTTTTTGCGGATCTGCTGGTACTCCTTTTGATACCGTCCGATCTGTCGCATGAGCCAGATCGGTGTGCAAGGCGTTTTTTGCCCTACACAGGCTGATAGAAAGGGGGAGTTCATGGCCCTTTATAAGACATTTGCAGTCGTCATGATATGAATAAGGGGTGACCCTTTTTCATGGAATTACGCTGGAATTTGTACTGGTTACCATTGTTTCGGTCTTTACAATCGTCAATCCTCTGGGCGCGACACTCATTTTTCTTACTCAGGCGGCTGAATTACCTGAAGAGAAATCCCGCACCATCGGACGCAGGGCAAGTCTGACCTGCTTTCTTGTCCTCACCTTTTTCGCCCTGACCGGTGAATTTGTTTTTAAATTGATGGGAGTCACGATTCCTGCCTTTCAAATCGCCGGCGGGATCATGATTTTCACAGTGGCTCTCGACATGCTCAAAGGAAAGCACATTCGCAGCAAAACTCTGCCCGAAGAGCAACAAGAGCTTGCTTTAAAGGAAGATTTTTCCATTATCCCGCTTGCGATTCCTCTCTTATCGGGTCCCGGAGCCATTACGACGGTTATCGTATTAATGAGTCAGGCAAGATCAGTGGCCAATGCGATGGTCGTGATTTTGGCGATCTTCGTTACGGCTCTTTCGACCTACATTATATTAAGTCACTCTACAAAGGTTCTTCGACTCGTGGGTCCGTCAGGAATTCGCGTCATGAATCGGTTGATGGGCCTCATCATAGCGGGAGTTTCTGTACAATTTGTGATCAACGGCGTTCACGACCTGCTCCCATCGCTGGTTGCAGCGGTGGGAACTCGCTGACACATCTAACGCTTTCAGCCATGATGTGACTCTTAGGGGGCATTTTTATCCACAGATTTGTGTAGATTTTTCATGACTATCTGATACTAATGCGACTCAGAAGTCACAAGAACTAGCATATGCGAATTTAAATTCGCATGGAGCGGGTGAAGGAGGGAACCTTGAAACTCGATTGGTGCGTGGGTTGGCTCGGAGTTGTCGTTGCACTTTTCCTAGGAGGGGGGGCCTACGCTAACGCGGATCGAGTCAGTGGCTTAGCCTACACGCGGACTTTCTCGGCACTCGGGCAATCGAGTGCCGAGACCGCTGTTTCGCAGGAGGCCGTCGAATCCAAAGTCAGTCAACAGGCGGCCGTATTCCTGGCTTCTCTTCGGACGAAATACAATCTTCCGCAGGAATCGGCGTTCACGGCTCCCGATGCATCAACCGTGGCAAGGCATCTTTGCCTCTGGCACCAGCAAAATTTTCAGTCGATGGAGATCGTCGGCACTTCCGCCCGGATTTGCTTTCGTCCGGATGGAGACAAAGAAGAAGAGGCCGCCACGATCTGCGATGGGGAATGTCTTCGGAATCCGCTACCCACCACGATCGATCAAGATGACGCTGGAAACATAGCCGAAATCGAAATGCGAAAAATGTTGGGCAATCGTTTCGGAACGGTAACGCGAAAGGAAGTCGAGCCGATGTGGGCCGAAGATCCCGATGGAAAAGGGGTGACGGGGATTTTCAAAGTTACTTTTGTGTTGAAAGATCCTTACGGGCGGTTTGAGGCGTACCTGCACGGAACCCACGGTGACGTTCTGATGTATGAAGACAAGATCATTTATGCGGAAGGGAGAGCTGAAGTCTACGAACGGAAAACGTGGCTAGAGAGAACACCAACCTTAACACCCGTCGTTCTCCCCAATCTTCTCACTTGGGAGAGACTCGTCAGTCCGGAAGTCATGATTCTCAACGAAGATGGTCCGTCGGCCACAAATAACAGCGGTGACTATGTGTTCGACCCGAGAGACACACACTTTGATGAGGCCCAGGTCTATTACGCCACGCAAGTGGCGATGGAAAAGTACAAGAGCTGGGGTTATCGACCGTTCGGCAGCCTCCCTATTTATGTTCACTACGGTAAGGATTACGACAATGCCTTTTACGACGGCGAAATGATTGCCATAGGAGACGGGGATGGAGTGAATTTGCGCGATCTTGCCAAGGACAATACGGTCATCACACATGAATATGGTCATGCCGTCATCGATCACCTCGCGCACATCGGATTTAGCGTGAGTTCGGGCGACGGACCAGCAATTCACGAAGGAATGGCCGACTATTACGCCTGCGCGGTTTACGATATGCCGACCCTTGGAGAGGGAGCGATGCCGGATGGTTCGCCTCTTCGCCGCTGTGATACCGACCTCCCTTTTTCCACGAGCCGCGATGAAGATGAACATATGGGGGGGCAGGTGGTTTCGGGAGCCATGTGGGAAATCCGGTCAAAAATAGGAGCTGCCATGGCGGATCAGCTTTCGATCGCCATGCTTCCGCGCTTGGATCGCTCCGGTGCAAGAGGATCGGTGCGCTTAACGGATATACCTGGCGCGGTTGTGGCGGCGGATCGGGCTCTTTTCGGTGGAAAAAACGAAGGAGTTCTCAAGGCCGTATTTGAACGAAGAGGATTCATCAAACACCGCCAGCAGGACAAACCCTGGTGGTGGCCGTTTTAGTCGGTTACGATTTCGACGAAAGAATTTTGTACATACCCGTTCCGCAAGTAGAGCAGGCTCCCTTGGCGGCTGGGCGGCCATTTTTCATTTTTACAACTTCGACGTTGGCCATCGTTCGTTTGGCTTTGCATTTTACGCAATAAGCCTCGTAAGTCTCAGACATAGTTGCTCCTTAAAGTATCGGCGCTTGTAGATCGACTTGAGATTCCGGTCAACTTTGACGATTTTTAAAGAATAAGCATAGCATCGCCGTAACTATAAAAACGGTACTCCCGAGATATTGCTTCGTGGTACAGCGAAACGAGCGTATTTAGCCCGTCGTCACCGAGAAATCCCGCGACCAATAAAAGAAGCGAGGAGTCAGGGAGGTGAAAATTGGTCACCAACGCATCGATCCATTCGGATTTCCAAGGGGGCCGAAGAAAAAGATCGCAGTCACCCGACGCCCCTTCTGGGGGTGCTCCCAGTCTTGCCCACCATTCAATCGAGCGAACAACTGTCGTACCCACAGAAATAATTCTTCGACCTTCTTTTTTCGCTTTCCAGAGTTGTTGGGCGCTCGCGGGGGAGATTTCGACTCGTTCGGAGTGGAGTTTCCCTGTCCGCTGGTGCTCTTCCGTCAAAGGTTGGAATGTTCCCCAGCCGACTGCCAGCGAAATAAACGAAGTTTCAATTCCTTTGGCGAAAAGCTCGTCGAGAAAATTGCGTGAGAAATGAAGCCCCGCTGTGGGTGCCGCGACGGCACCATAGTGATCACTCTTCTTTCTAAAGAAGTCCGTTCGATAAAATTCTTGGTCGGAAAACTCAACACTCTCTCTCCTCCGCCGTCGCTCCTGGAGAATGTAGGGTGGAAGAGGGGGAACACCGTGTTTCCGAAGCCAGGGGAGAAACTCGTGGGTGTCCAAGTCCAGTTCAAGCTCAAATCTTCCCTCCCCTAAATCTCGTGTGATTCGAAACTTCATTTCACCCGACTCATCTCGTAGGGTCTTCGCGCCAGAGACATTTTTTCCTCCCAAAAGAACCTCCCAGTGACGTGGCGAGGTAGGTGAAAGGAAAAGCACCTCAACCCTTCCTCCAGTAATCTTTTGAAGGAAGACTCGAGCCGGCTCCACAGCGATATCGTTTAAAACAAGAAGATCTCCCGCGCGAAGAAACGTACCGATTTCACGAACGGTTATGTGAACTCGTTCTCGAGACTTTCGATTGTAAACAAAGAGTCTTGCCCCTTCTCTTGTCTTGGAAGGTTGGGTGGCAATGAGACGGGACGGAAGTTCAAACATTATTTACGACTTAAAATCGTAGATGAGGTCCGGATTCTTACCGCGTTGGATCTTCACTTTCTTTATGACCGGCTTGTAATCCGGATTTCGAAAGACAATCGAATGCTCCCCGACAGTGAGCTTATGATCAAGAATCGGGCTGACACCCACTTCTTTCCCATCCACAAAAACATTCGCCCAGGGAATGGCGCCCAAACTGATCGTTCCGAAAATAATTTCTTTCTTTCTCAGTTCCCAACCTTTGGCCTCGTCTTGATCCTTCGCCTTATAATTCTCACGAATGGTTTCGTATCCATCAGCTTCGATCCGAATGGCATAAGTCTTCCCCGGTACCAAATCGTCCGCATCCACTCCCCTCTGTCGACCATTGATATAGATCGAAGCGTTTTCAGGCTTTACGGAAATATGGAGCGTGACCACATTCCGGTCGAGGTTGAAATCCAGGTCTTCTTCCGCTTTTTTCAGGATCTTTGTTTTCGTTTGTGATTTGTACCCATCCAGCTCCACTTTTACCTTGTGCATTTCATTAAGAGTCACATCTCCCAATGTAGCGGGAGTTCGGAAGCGAGTGCGGGTTTGATCAATCGAAATCTTCGCTCCTGGGGGATTAGAGGTGATATTGAGTGTGCCCGCGTGGGGAACGACGGCCTCTAATTCGTAGGGTCCATATTTGGACTGATCTTCCGTGGCGAGGAAGCGCTCCACTTTCGTATGGTATCCCTCCTTATCCAATCTCAACTCATAAAGTTTCTTTCGTTCAAGCGGAATGGAAAGGGGAGTCATGCCAAAGGCCTTGCCATTGATGGATACTGTCGCCCCGGCCGGATCTGAAAGAATTTCAATCGGAGAAACCGTTGCCGAAGAAGGCGCGGGGGTGGGCGTTTGTGGAATGGCTAGGGGGGGCGGCGAAGAAAATAATCTGGTTGCGATCCAACCTCCGATGACAAAAAAAGCTACGACGATCGCTGCCCGCGCCGCCCATGGAGGGAGAGGTAATTTTTTCCAGATGGGGAGGTTGGTCGGTGGGGAAGGCGCGCCGATGGGAGCATTTCGTCGGGATGGAGAAGTTGCTGGTTTCGCCGGAAAGCGCCGCGACCCCGATTCGATGATCCGATCATTAGCGGCCTCAGCGGCATCAGCCGCCGCGGCAAGCTCGGCGGGAGGGAGGGCATCGAGCGCCCGGCGAAGAGACTCCTGCTCCTTTTCAATTTCTTCGGCGAACAAATTGCGAAGAAAATGCGAGAGATCCTTCCCCGAAAATTCCGAATATGTAGTGTAAAAAATCTTGGAAAGCGCCGCCTGCATTTCCTGGGCGGTGGTAAAACGATCTTCCCTCTCCTTCGCAAGAGCCTTTTTTACGGCTTGCTCAAGTTCAGGAAAAATTTCCGGATTGTATTTGGAAGGAGAGGGAATCACGCACTCCTTAATTTTTTCGAGAGTTTCAAAATCGTTGTCACCCAGAAAAAGGCGGCGACCGGTCAGCATTTCAAAAAGCAAAATCCCGGCCGAAAAAACGTCCGTACGAAGATCAAGTTCCAGCCCAGATGCCTGCTCCGGCGACATGTATCCGAATTTTCCTTTGAGGACGCCGGCCTGTGTTTTATTTAATTTGGATTCTGTCTTCGCGATTCCGAAGTCGACGATTTTTACTTCTCCTTCGTACGACACCATGATGTTCTGAGGACTGATGTCCCGGTGAATGACATTGAATGGTTTTCCCGTTATCGAATCGGACTTTCGGTGGGCATAGTCGAGCCCTTTGAGGGTTTCGATGGAAATATAGAGAGCGAGTGGAATCGGAAGTGGAGTTTTTGCGTTGTAGCATTTCTTCAAAATGGCTCGAAGATCCTTGCCGTCGATGTATTCCATCGCGATGAAGTAGTTGTCGGAGATCTTCCCCAGATCGGTGACTTGGCAGATATTGGCATGCGTCAATTCCACCGAGATTTTTGCTTCGTCGATAAACATCTCGACGAACTCCTCATCTTTCGAGAGATGGGGCAGAATGCGTTTGATGACGAGCAAACGCTCAAATCCGCGTACGCCGAAAGTCTTGGCTTTAAAAACCTCGGCCATTCCCCCGACGGCGATCCGGTCGAGGAGAAAGTACTTTCCATAGATGGCGGTCTTGAAGCTCACAGGACGTGTGTTTCGTAGTATACCGAAAGCCGCCCGGATCGTCTCTCTTGGGGCGCTTCTTGTTTGGGCCTGGACAGTGACGTTTGGATTCGTCTGGGATGACTTTCCGACCATCCTGACCAACCCCTCTCTTCACCAATTTTCCACCCTTTGGCGGGCGTTTACATCCGATTATTGGGGACTTCATGAAGTCCCAGCCGCAAGTGGCTATTGGCGCCCGATCCCGACGCTTCTCTATTTCATGATCGCGCAAGTCTTTGGCATCCATCCCGCTCCATTTCATGCGGTAAACGTTCTTTTTCATGCGGCAAACGCGCTTTTGGTTACCCTTCTTTTCGAGTCATTGGGGCTTTCGGGATTTGCGTTGATCGGCGCCGGTTTCTTCTGGGCTCTGCATCCCATTCATTCCGAGCCGGTCAGTTTTATCTCGACGCTACCCGACCTGATGTCGGCATTTTTCGGACTTCTTGCCATTTTGCTATGGAAACGAAATCGAGATGTGCCGGCACTCATCTCGTTTGCCCTGGCATTCATGTCCAAAGAATCAGCTCTGATCTTTCCGTTGGTCGGATTGTTTCTCAACCGACCAAAGGGAAAACGGCTTATCTATCCCTTCCTTCTTGTTACGGTTCTCATGGGGCTCCATCTTTTCATCGTTCCGACCGTTACGCGCCCGATGTGGGGGGGAACTCTTTCGGCGCATCTTCGAGCGGTCGGGCTAGCTTTTTTTACGGCGCTTTCACTTTCTGTTTTCCCCTGCGCCACGACGCCGACGCGTTTTATTGAAATCGCGGTTTCGCCCATCGTGTTCGCCCGTGGACGTGCGAAACAAATACGAACGGGCTTGTTTCTCTTTCTACTTTTTTGGATTCCGGTCTCCAATCTTCTCCCGCTTGAAGGACTCTTTGCCGACCGCTACCTCTATCTCCCAACGATCGGTGTGGCGCTGATCTTCGGCGCGATGTGGGAGGGAGTTCGCCGCCCGTTGGCCTTGCTCGTTCCGCTTCTCTGGATTCCGTGGGCGATGTATTCGAGTTCGTTTTGGAAAAATGAAGAGCGATTGTGGAAGCGGGCGACGCTAGCCTCTCCCAAATCTTCGGTGGCTTGGGATGAGTGGGGCAGGGTGGAGTTGGAAAACAGGAATTATAATGAAGCGAAATCTTCCTTTGAAAAGGCGCTTTCCCTCCGGCCCAACCATGTAGAAGCCGAACTGAACCTGCAACTGGTTCGGTATCGATTGGGGGAAGAAAAACTCGCCTTTTTGGAGCTGGATCGAATGCTCAATCAGGATCCAAAAAATGGAAGAGCTTGGGATTTAATGGCGACCATTCTTATGGATGAAAATCGGGTAGAAGAGGCTCGCGAAGCCGGTGAGAATGCGGTTCGATTTGATCCAGACAACTGGAAATTTCGCTACAATCTTGCATTGACGGATTTAAAACTGAAACGATTTGATGAAGCGAAAGAGATTTTGGAGAGGGCGTCGGAGCTGGCTCCCCAGCGCCCCGAAGTTTTAATGAATCTCGCCGCTTCCCATTTTTACGGAGGAGACGTAAAAGGCGCCGCTTCCATTTATGAAGAGGTGCTTCGCCGCTGGCCCGATCATGAGGGGGCGAAGAAGAATCTCGATACCATACGGGGGATGAAGTGAAGATTGAAAAATCAGTCGTTACGGTGGGAAATTTCGACGGTGTTCACATCGGGCACCGTGAAATTTTTCGCCATTTGATCGCGGAGGGGCGAAAGCGCAAGTTACTCTCGGTAGCCGTCACATTCGATCCGCATCCCGCCTTGATTTTGGGGCATGCGGCGCCTCCTCTTCTGAGTACGCCATCGGATCGGATTCGTCAGATCGAGTTTTTGGGTATTGGCCATGCCATGATACTCCGATTCACGCCACAACTTGCGGCCATGTCGGCGCGCGATTTCGTTGAACAAATTTTGTTGCGCGATCTCGGGATGAAATTCCTGCTCATCGGACCCAATACGCATGTGGGGAAAGGGAGGGAAGGAACCCCCCAGCGCTTGCGCGAATTATCACAACAACTCTCATTTGATCTTGAAATCGTTCCCGAAGTGGAAGCCGGAGGGGAAATCGTCAGCAGCTCTCGAATTCGGTCCCTGCTCACGGATGGAAATGTGGAGGAAGCCACCACTCTTCTGGGTCGGCCCTATTCTACCCACGGCAAAGTCGTCAAAGGAGCCTCGCGTGGAAAGGGACTTGGTTTTCCGACGGCCAATCTAGAACAAGTTCCTACCATGCTTCCCAAACGTGGAGTCTATGCGACACGGGTAACGATCGGGAACCAACATTATACCGGTGCGACAAACATTGGAGTGCGTCCAACGGTCGACCCCGTACCTAAAGAAATTGTAGAGACCCACATTCTCGACTTTTCAGAAAACCTGGTGGGGATTGAGATCGAACTCGAATGGATCAAGCGTATTCGCGACGAAAAGAAATTTTTAACTGCAGAAGAATTGGCCGCACAAATTAATAAAGACATTCAGGTTGCTCGGAATTTGCGCAACGTCCCGTGATTTTCCAGACTCGCGCGCGGTTGAGCCGCGCTAATGCGAAATCGGGGCGCAGCGCGATGGCGTGTTCAAACGCATCCAGAGCTTTGTCCCATTGGTTGAGTTGTAAGTACGCGGCGCCCAGATTATTCCAGGCGGAAAAATCCGTGGGCCAAGACTCCAGCCATTCGCGATAAAGCGCGGCCGCCCGGCCGGGATCGCCAAGCCGGGCCCATACGTTTCCTCGACTGGAGGCAAGTCCGGCAAGTTCTTTCGCCGATGCTGTCGACTCCACAAAAACGAGCGTTTCACGGCTTTCCTTCTTAAGACCGGCGCGTATTTGAGCCGCGGCGAGATGAACATAGGCCGGCCACCATTTCGGATCGAGCTTCAACGCCTTTGCAAAGCTTTCCTGGGCCGTACCCAAATCATTACGTTCCATTTGCGCCAGCCCAAGCTCATCCCACGCATAGTAAATTTTCGGCGAAGTGTGGACGACACGTGTCCATAAGGAAAACGAATCCTGCCAAACTGGGAGTTGCCTGAACGTAAGAAAACTTAAGAATAAAGGGATGACCAAAAAAGAAATTCCGAACCGCGGAATTCTTTCGTTCAAATAATCTACCAAAATCCCAAAACACAGAGCGGCACCCAGCAAGGGAACGTACAGGTAGCGATCGGCACGGGCGATCGGGTACCCGACGGCGAGTTGGAGAAAATTTGGAAGAATTCCGAATATAAAAAGGATGATCCCTTCCAAGAGGCGGGGAGAGCGACGAAAAAAATAGATTCCAAGACCCGTCAAGAACATGAGAATGAGCCCCGCGAATTGATGGAAAGCTGAAACTCCGGCGGAATCAAAGTATCGGGGAGAAAGTTCGGTCGGCCAAAGAATCTTCTGAATATCATGGGTGTAGACTCGAAGCGCCATGGGCCAGGCGGAGTAGGCTTCGCGAAATGAAACTTCACTTACGAGGCCCCCCGGCTGCCAACTTGCAAGTGTGACGTACGCTCCAAACGCGACGGAGAAAAGGGTGAGGCTCACGACCGTAACCCATCGAATGGATTTTTGTCGAAGCCAAGAGACCACTCCGGAAAGCGGCGCCAAAACCACAGCGTTTGTCTTGGAAAGGAGGCCGAGGATGACGCCACCACAAGTTGCGAGCGGGCGAGTGACTGACAAAAGGACAATCAGTGTGGCGGTACCCACCCAAATATCTTTTCTCGCCGTAACCCAGCTTACCGGTTCCACGACCAGTGGATGCACCGCCCATGCTAATGCACCGACAAAAGCAGCCTTTGAACTGACGTGCATTCGAAAATAGACATAAGCCAAAAGCGCATTGAGCAGATGGAGCAGGGCCTGTGTCATATGAAAGCCTGAGCTTGACCATCCCCAAATACAAAGATCGAAGAGGTAACTCATGTCGCGGATCGGACTGAAATCTTCGACGTGGCCAAGGGCAAGGAGTTTAGGGTTCCACATGGACGCGATGCCTGACCAGGTGAGTTGAACAAAGACGGGTCGTGCCGTGAGTTTTCCCGGGTCGTCGAAGCTGACGAATTCAAAATTAATGACAGGAAGAAAGAGGAGAATGCACCAAACTCCCAAGAGCAATGGATAAACCATCCGCGAATGTTTGCCGGCTTTTACGAAGTCCGAAACTGGGCCCACGTCCTGATTTTTGCCGTGATTGACGAAACGGTAAAGCTTCGATTGACTTGAATTCAGTGAGCCGATTTCTCCCTACTGAGGTTAACCGTTATTTCCGAACTATTTTTTCTCTGGACCTGCGTTCCCTAGCGCTCTTCCGGGTGACGCTCGGGTGTGTGATCCTTATGGATCTTTATCAGCGTTCCCTAACGCTATCGCAAAACTATACCGACAGTGGGAATCTTCCCCGAGAAGTTCTCCGTTCATACTTTGTTTTTTCTCCCCTTCATACGCTCACGGGGTCGACCGCAGGTGAGGCGTTTTTATTTATCCTTCAGGCGCTTCTCGCCATTCTCTTGATCATCGGTTATCGGACACGCCTCGTCACTCTCCTCAGCTTTCTTTTTCATATCTCGCTGGTTCAACGAAACCTTCCGATTGTCGAAAAACAAAATATGGTTCCAGGGGTCCTGCTCCTTTGGTCTCTCTTCTTACCATTGAACGCCTATTGGTCGGTCGATCGGGCGCTGGATCGCTTCGAAAAAAAGATCCCCGATTCGATCGCATCCGTGGCAACCGCCGGCTACCTCATGCAGACACTGGTGATGTATTTGACGACGGCTCTTTATAAGTGGCGATTCGCTCCCTGGAAGGATGGTCAGGCGCTTTGGATGACTCTCCACGTCGACACCTATGTCCAGCCCATCGGTCAGTGGCTCTTACAATTTCCGATGCTTTTAAAAGGGTTAAGTTATGGCTCTCTTTTTGTGGAAGGGGTTGTGCCCTTCTTTCTCTTGGTGGCATGGAACATTGATTTCTTCCGAATGTTCTTTTTTGAAGCTTTGTTATTTCTCCATATCAGTATTTGGCTCACTCTATTTATCGGAGTTTTCCAACCGGCGAGTGTGGTAGCCATCATCGCATTTCTGCCTTCTTCTTTTTGGGAACACCTTTCTCGCCAGTTTTACTGGCCGCTCGGGGGAGCAAAGCTTTATTTCGACGCCGACTGCGGATTTTGTCGAAAGAGCGTGCTTCTCTTTCAAACTTTTTTAGGGCTGCCAAAGTCGATGATTATGACCGCGCAAGAAAAAGGCGGAGAGATTCTGAGAACCATGAAAGAAAATAATTCCTGGGTCTTCGAAGATGAGAATGGAAAGCTCTATGCAAAGTACGATGTATTCTTGGAACTTCTCACTCGTTCCCCCATTTTTAAATGGTCGGTTCGGATTTTTTCTTCAGCTCCCCTCCGATGGATAGGTGGAAAAGTTTATGGTCGTGTCTCTGGAAATCGATCGTTTCATTCCAAGATGATCCGCTGGCTTTCGTACCGACCTCTATCTATTGATCTTTCGCTACGGTCAAAAATTGCGGCGGCCTTCATGTCTCTTCTTATTTTGTTCACCAACCTGATCAATTTTTGGGGACTCTCGTTTCCATGGGGACCTCGGGTTACCCAAGCCTTCCATATTTTTTATTTGAACCAACGTTGGGCCATGTTTTCTAATCTTCAAGTCGTTCCGGCCGGTTGGTTTAACTTCATCGGGACACTCGCGGATGGCACCCTGATTGATCTTCGAAGTGGCGGCCCCGCGACATGGGAAAAACCGGTAAGATCGACCGATCTTTTTCCCAATACCCAGTCGAGAGCCTATTGGAATAATTTAACGAATAGGGCGTACAGAGATCTCCAACCCGTCGCGGGAGAATATCTCTGCCGAAAATGGAATCAGACTGAACATCACACCCCGCCGCTTCGTCACGTCACGGTGTATTATATCGATCTTCTGTTTGATAAGAATTATCGAACCTCGTTCGCCCCGCCCGTGGCCATCGTAAACCAGCCCTGCCGAATCTAGGGTAAGTCAAAAAGTTGACCTGGTGGGGGGAGGTTTGTAGGTTGCTGGAATTGGAGGTTTCCATGGATGCGCTTTCCGTTCTTTTTCGTTGGCTTCATATTTTCGCGGGAATTATTTGGATCGGCCTTCTTTACTTCTTCAACTTTGTCAACGGTCCGTTTGCCGGGACACTGGACGGGGAAAGTAAAAAGAAAGTCGTTCCGGAACTGATGCCTCGAGCGCTTTTCTGGTTTCGATGGGGGGCGGCGTGGACATGGATTACGGGAGTGTTGCTCCTCATGCTCGTCTTTTATCACGGGGGAATCATGTTCGATCCCAGCGGTGGCTGGGGCGCGGGAGCAATCGTCATGGTCCTCTTCGTTTTTCTTTCCCCCTTTATCTACGATGCGTTTGCGAAAAGCGCTCTCGTCAAAAATAAAAAGGCCTTTGTCATCGCTGGTTTTGTTTTGATCACCGTGATCATCGCTCTCATGTACAAATGGGCCGGGTTTACGTATCGCGCTTATAACATCCATGTGGGGGCCATGTTTGGAACGATTATGGCTTTCAATGTTTGGTTTCGAATCTGGCCGAGTCAGCAGAAAATCATCTCAGCGGTCAAAGCGGGAGAAGCTCCGAATGCGGATCTGGTGGCTCTCGCGGGGTTGCGATCCAGGCACAACACTTACCTTTCTCTCCCACTTCTCTGGGCAATGATCAATCAACATACGACGGCCTTTGCCGGCGGAAATTTCGGAATGGTCGAAGCCTGTGGGTGGGGAGTTTTCCCTCTCGTCACGATTCTGGCCTGGCACATTGTCTGGCAGTGCTATCAAAAGGCGGGGAAGGTAAAAGGCTTCTAACGCTTCTTCATTGCTGAAAAATTCGAGGGTAACGCAGGGCGTGGTGGAAACGTAAGTTTACGCTAAGGTAATGATTTTATAGGCAAACTTCCATTGACAAAAATTGTCAGCGCTGTTAACTTTTGAGGGTCTTAGAACGAAAATCCTTGAAACGAATGGACCCAACTCTTCCGCTGGAGGTTAGCTTCTCATGAGTGCCCGTATCGGCGAACTCTTGGTTCGTGAAAATCTCATTTCAAACCAACAGCTTCAAAAAGCCCAAGAAGAATCCAAAAAGACCGGTGGGCGACTTGGCTACAATCTCACCAAACTCGGCTATATAAAGGAGAGCGACCTTACCGCCTTTTTGTCGAAACAATATGGCGTTCCGTCCATCAATCTCGAAGATTTTGAAATCGAACAGGATGTCATCAATCTGGTTCCCAAAGATGTCGCCGAAAAACACCAGGTCATTCCCGTCAATCGATCGGGGTCGAATCTGATCGTCGCGATGGCCGATCCATCGAATATTTACGCCATTGACGACCTTAAATTCTTAACGAATTACAACATCGAAGTTGTGGTGGCGTCTGAAGCCGCGATCAAAGGAGCGATCGAGCGTTACTACGATGAGGGAGAGCGCTTCGAAGAAGTATTGGCCGACTTCGACGATCAGGGCATCGAATACATTTCGGAAGATGAAGACGCCGACATCGCCGATCTTGCCAAGTCAGCCGAAGATGCGCCGGTGGTGAAACTCTGCAATTTGGTCCTCATGGACGCCGTGAAAAAAGGAGCTTCCGATATTCACGTCGAGCCGTACGAAAAATCATTTCGAATCCGGTTCCGAATTGACGGTGTCTTGTACGAAGTCATGAAGCCACCGCTCAAATTGAAAAATGCCATTGTTTCGCGTCTCAAAATCATGGCCCAACTCGATATCGCGGAACGACGGCTTCCGCAGGACGGTCGTATCAAACTCAAAATGGGAAAAGGAAAGGAAATGGATTACCGCGTTTCCGTCCTCCCGACGCTTTTCGGAGAAAAAGTGGTGATGCGACTTCTCGACAAATCGAATCTTCAGCTCGACATGACGAAGCTGGGTTTTGAAGAAAAGGCGCTCAAAGATTTTAAAGATTCGATTCATAAACCCTTCGGAATGGTTCTGGTGACGGGGCCCACAGGATCCGGAAAAACGACAACACTCTATTCGGCTCTTTCCGAGCTCAATCAGATTTCCGACAATATTTCGACGGCGGAAGATCCGGTGGAATTCAATCTTCCCGGAATCAACCAGGTGCAGATGCACGAAGATATCGGCCTTAATTTTGCCGCCGCTCTCCGATCCTTTTTGCGGCAGGATCCCGACATCATCATGGTGGGTGAGATTCGGGACTTTGAAACGGCTGAAATCGCCGTCAAAGCGGCTCTGACGGGACACTTGGTTCTTTCTACGCTCCACACCAACGATGCGCCTTCCACCGTGAACCGTCTTCTCAACATGGGCATTGAACCCTTTCTCGTGGCTTCTTCGGTGAACTGCATTCTCGCTCAGCGGCTCGCGCGAAAGATCTGTAACGAGTGCCGGGAAGAATTGAAAGTGCCTCCTCAAACACTCATCGATGCCGGCATGGCTCCCGATGTTGCGAACAAAGTCCAGCTGTTTCATGGAAAAGGATGCGGCAATTGCAGCGAAACAGGGTACAAGGGCCGAATCGCAATTTATGAAGTCATGGCGATCGGAGAAGAACTCAAAGAATTTATATTAAATGGTGCTTCGACGGCGCAAATCAAACGAGAAGCCATGCGCCTTGGAATGAAGTCGATGCGTCAGTCTTCGCTTTCCAAACTGGAAGAGGGACTCACGACACTGGAAGAGGTTCTGCGTGTCTCGGTGAGCGACGCCTAATGGCCAATCTTCACCAACTCCTCAAAACGCTCATCGAGAAAAATGCGAGTGATCTTCACATTACGACCGGCACCCCCCCGCAGCTTCGGATTGACGGAAAATTGACTCCGCTTAAGATGCCACCGCTCACTCCGCCGGAAACCAAACAACTCTGTTACTCGGTGTTGACCGATGCGCAAAAGCACAAGTTCGAAGAACACAATGAACTCGACCTTTCCTTCGGCGTAAAAGGTCTCTCCCGATTTAGAGCCAACATCTATATGCAACGGGGAGCGGTGTCGGGTGCATTTCGTGTCATCCCGTTCAAAATTCTTTCGTTTCAAGAATTGCTTCTTCCCCCCATTGTCCAGGAGCTGATTCGAAAGCCTAGGGGTCTGGTTCTGGTAACGGGTCCGACAGGTTCAGGAAAATCGACCACGCTCGCTTCCATGATTGACTCCATCAACACCGAACGCCATGAGCACATTATGACGATCGAAGATCCGATCGAATATTTGCATCCGCACAAAGGTTGTATTGTGAATCAGCGGGAGGTCCATTCCGATACCGAATCATTTATGGTCGCCCTTAAATATGTTCTTCGTCAGGATCCGGATGTGGTTCTGATCGGTGAATTGCGGGATCTGGAAACGATCGAAGCTGCGTTAACGATCGCGGAGACGGGCCACCTTGCCTTTGCGACGGTTCACACGAATTCATGCGTGCAAACCATCAACCGAATTGTCGATGTCTTTCCATCGCACCAGCAACCGCAAGTTCGAGCACAATTGTCATTTGTGTTGGAGGGAGTTCTTTCGCAAACCTTAGTTCCAAAGGCCAACGGAAAAGGTCGGGCATTGGCCATCGAGGTCATGATTCCCAATCCCGCCATTCGCAACTTGATCCGCGAAGATAAGGTCCACCAAATTTATTCGCAAATGCAGGTGGGCCAGTCGAAGTTTGGAATGCAGACGATGAATCAATCACTGTACGCGCTTTTTTCGAAACGGCTCATTACCATGGAAGATGCGGTGGCTCATTCTTCCGATCCTGAAGAGTTGCGCCAAATCATCAATAATGGCGGAATTATACCGGGGGCGGGGATGACCGTGGCGGGCGGACAGAAGAGAGCATAAGATGCCGGTTTATAAGTGGGAAGGGACAACTCGGCAAGGAGTCGCAAAAAAAGGAGAACGCGAAGCCCCGAATCAAGCGGCGGTCATCACATGGCTGCGCCAACAGCAGGTTCGGCCCAAACGAATTGTCGAAAAAACCGGAAAGGCTTCCTTTGCCCTTCCCGGATTTATGTCCGGAGGGGTGGCGGAAAAAGATATCGTCGTTTTCTCGCGCCAATTCGCCACGATGATCGATGCCGGTCTGCCTCTCGTGCAGTGCCTTGAAATTCTCGGTAACCAGCAAGAATCCAAGGCCTTCAAGACGGTGATTTTGGCGGTGAAAGGAGAAGTCGAAGGAGGATCGACGTTCGCAGATGCGCTTCGGAAACATCCCAAAGTTTTTGATGAACTCTTTGTGAACCTCGTGGCAGCCGGTGAAGTGGGAGGTATTCTCGACACGATCTTCTTGCGCCTGGCGAATTACCAGGAAAAGGCCATGAAGCTCAAAAAGAAAGTCAAAGGCGCCATGGTGTATCCCGCGACGATTCTTTGCGTAGCCGCGATTGTGGTAGGTGTTCTTCTCGGATGGGTCATTCCTATCTTTGAAAACATGTTTAAGGAATTTGGTAATGCGGAGCTTCCGGCCCCCACGCAAATCGTCATCAAAATCTCACGGGGATTCAAAACTTGGTTAATTCCTATTATTTTCGTGATCGGTGGCGTGATTGTGTTGTTCAAATACATTTACGGAACTCCGAAGGGGAGATTGACGATAGACGGGATTTTTCTAAAGGCGCCCGTTTTTGGGCCGCTACTTCGAAAAGTCGCCGTGGCTCGATTTACACGCACATTGGCCACGATGATTACCAGCGGTGTTCCCATTTTGGACGCGCTGGATATCGTGGCAAAGGCCGCCGGGAACAAGGTCGTGGAAAAAGCAGTGATGGAAACCCGCGTTTCGATCAGCGAAGGAAAGACCATGGCCGAGCCGCTGGAAGAAAGCGGCGTTTTTCCCTCCATGGTTTGCCAAATGATCAGCGTGGGAGAGGCGACGGGCGCCATGGATGCGATGCTGAACAAAATCGCCGATTTCTATGATGATGAAGTGGATTCCGCGGTCGAGGCGCTCACCGCACTCATGGAGCCGATGATGATGGTCTTCCTCGGGACAATCATCGGCGGCCTGGTCATCGCCATGTACCTCCCCGTCTTCAAACTCGCCGGCACCATCGGCGGCGGCTAATCTCGGATACTAGTGGCGACCTCCACATTGAGCCCGAAGGAGCGCGAAGGCCTTTCAGAGCGTCTGAAATGGCTCATCGTTTTTCGCCTTGCCATTGCCACCATTCTGGCGTTGGGGACATTGATTGTCCGGCCCGGAGGCGATAATAACCTTTTCGGACCTTCTTTCGTTGCCGTTCTCGTTCTTACCCTGGGTCACTTGGCCATCGCTATCGCGATTGGACTTATATACCGATACATCGTCATCGAACGACTATCTTATTTTGCCTTCGGTCAAATCATTTGGGATCTCATCTTTGCAACCGGCCTCATTTACATTTCCGGAGGGATCGATAGTGAGTTCAAATTTATGTATTGGCTCACGATCATTAATGCATCCATTCTGCTGTTTCGAAAAGGGGCGTTTGCGAGCGCTGCTTTGAGCGGCATATTTTATGGAACCCTCATCGATCTCGAATATTTTCGAATTGTCCCGCGGTTTTTTGAATTGTCGTCGGAAGGAAACCTCTGGTTGGAAACCAAGGTCATTTCCTCCATCGTTCTTAACATCGCGGTGTTCTTCGCGGTCGCCTATGTGTCGAGCTGGGTTTCTGTTCGTCTTCGGCAGACCGAACAGTTGCTCGCGGAAACCAGCCACAGTTTGGAAGACCTCGAACTCTTGATGGGGCGAATCGTCGAAAGCCTTACGAGTGGTCTTGCAACTCTCGATGCCGACGGGAAAGTCAGCTTTTGGAGTCGTGCGGCGGAAGAGATCACCGGATTCCGGTGGGATGATCTTCGAGGCAAGAAGTTTCTCGATATTTTTCCTGATGCAAAGGGGAAGTTAATCGGTGACGCGGGAATGAAATCTCGCGACTCGCAACCTTGGCGTTGGGAGATGAAATTCCTTCCCGCCAACGGGATGGAACGAACCCTCGGTTTTTCGGTGTCCCCTTTGCGGGAAAAAGAAAAAGGGAGGCCAGGGACGATGATCATCTTTCAGGACCTGACGCGTTACCGTGAAATGGAAGAGCAGGTCAAGCGGGCGGATCGTTTGGCCGCCGTGGGTGAGCTTGCCGCGCGTATGGCGCATGAAATACGGAATCCACTCACATCCATTTCCGGAGCGATCGAGGTATTGGGGGGAGAGACCGCGCTCAAAGAGAAGGACCAACGATTGATGCAAATTGTTTTGCGTGAAACAGATCGATTGAATCAACTTCTAACGGACTTTCTCATATTCGCAAAACCCAATATGCCTCAGTTTGAGGAGGTGGGAATCGACCAGTTGCTTCAAGAAACTTCCGATCTCTTTTCCAAGTCACTGGGCGACCGAGGCGCGAAAGTCGTGTTGGAATTGGAACAAGGAGTTACTCTGCAGGGTGATCCGAAGCACCTCTCTCAAATGCTTTGGAATCTTTTGAAAAATGCTCAGGAAGCCCTGGGAGGAAAAGGTGAAATTCATGTGGCTCTTAAGAAAGGAGCCAGAGAGAGTGTGACCACCATTGAAATCCGCGATCGGGGTCCCGGGATTCCGGCTAACCTCATGGATCGAATTTTCCAACCTTTTGTGACGACAAAGGCGAGAGGAACCGGACTGGGTTTGGCCATGGTACGCCGAATTGTGGAAGAGCACGGTGGGAGCATTTCGGTGGAAAGCGCTCCCGGCGAGGG
Organism: uncultured bacterium; assembly: GCA_964397255.1. Taxonomy (GTDB): domain Bacteria; phylum Bdellovibrionota_G; class JALEGL01; order JALEGL01; family DATDPG01; genus CAYNHQ01. Next base: position 296,244 of record CAYNHQ010000002.1, on the reverse strand, counting down.
AACCACGTTTCGAGTGAAACTTCCGGTGGAGCAACAGGTTGCATTTAGTTCGCTCGGAGCCGCGTAAAATGGCCCGACTTCTCGTAATTGATGATGAGCCTTCGATTTTGGAGTTCTTCCAAATTCTTTTAGAAAAAGAGGGGTATCAAGTCGATGTGTTTAGTGATGCGCGCTCGGCATTAAAGGAAATTTCACAACGATTTTACGATCTCGTCATTACGGATTTGTCCATGCCGGATATGGACGGCCTTTCGGTCCTGGAAAAAGTGAAAGAAGGTTCGCCGGAAACGCTTGTGCTTATGATCACTGCGTACGCGACCACGGAGTCGGCGATCGAAGCGATGAAAAAAGGGGCCTACGATTATCTTTTGAAACCCTTTAAAGTGGATGAAATTCGATTGGTCATTCAAAACGCACTCGAAAAAAGATCTCTTCTTCAAGAAAACCAAGAACTCAAGCGCGAGGTTCATCGGCGAAAAGGGTTTGAACATTTTGTCGGACAGAGCAAACCAATGGTACGCGTATTTGATTTAATCGAGCGCGTGGCGGGAGGGAGATCGAGCGTGCTCATTATTGGTGAAAGCGGCACTGGAAAAGAATTGGTGGCCAAAGCAATTCACGAAAATTCTCCCCGAAGCGAAAAGCCGTTCGTATCAATCAATTGTGGCGCCATTCCCGAAAATCTCATTGAAAGTGAACTTTTCGGTTATGTCAGAGGAGCCTTTACGGGTGCGAACGCGAATAAAATGGGATTATTTGAAGCCGCCCAGCAGGGAACCTTTTTCCTCGATGAAGTAGGAGAACTTCCACCTGCGATGCAGGTGAAGTTGCTTCGTGTGATTCAGGAGCGAGCGGTGCGGCGAATCGGGAGCACAACTTCAGTGCCGGTTGATGTACGTATTCTCTCCGCGACGAACCGAGAGCTGGATAATGCCATTGAGGAAGGGAAATTTCGGGAAGATCTCTATTATCGCCTGAACGTCATCCAAATTAAAATGCCCCCCTTGCGAGAAAGAAGAGAGGATGTTCCCGTTCTTGCCCGACATTTCCTTTCACGGTTTTCGCGGGAGCAGGAAAAACCCATCGAGGGGATTCTTCCAGAAGCGATGGATCGGCTTAGCGTTTACGACTTTCCCGGAAACGTTCGGGAGCTGGAGAATATAATAGAGCAGAGTGTTGCCTTGGAGCGAACCAAATGGATTACATTAGAGGCGCTACCTGAATATATCCGTTCGGCAGGCGGGCTTGTTTCACCCCCGACGGAAGATTTGGGAAGCCAAGGGATTGATTTGGAACGAGCGATCGACTCCTATGAGAAGCGGCTGCTTTTGGATGCGTTACGTCTTTCGGGTGGGGTTCGGAAAAAGGCCGCGGAGATCTTGAAAATCAGTTTTCGCTCCATGCGTTATCGATTAATGAAGCACGGAATCGCAGTGGAGGAAGAAGAGTGACAAAATTTGCCCGTGGAATTAAGAATCGGAAAAGAATTAAGCCCAAAAGTGTCACTTTCAAATTCGCATGCGAAATGCGAGTTATAAGATATTAATATTATTAATAAATATTGAGATGGTGTGACGTGGTAGATTGGCTTGCTCTTTGCTTAGTAATGCACTCGGCTTTACTTCGAAATTTTGAAACTTAGGGAGGAACGTAATGTTTAAGAAACTAAATAAAAAAGGGTTCACGCTGATCGAACTCATGATCGTCGTGGCCATTATCGGAATCTTGGCTGCCGTAGCCATTCCTGCCTTCTTGAAATACATCAAGAAGTCAAAAACTACGGAAGCTCGTACCAACGTCCGCAAGATCTACGACGGACAAATCGCCTATTATAACGAAGAGTATGTTGACCAATCAGGAACCATTTTGTCGAAGCGCTTTATTGCGGCAGGTCCTACACCTAGTTCAGTTCCCAGTGTGAACAAGACTGCGGGTAACTGGGGTGATGCGAACTGGTCGGCGTTGAAGTTCGGAACAGATTCACCTGTTCTCTATCGTTATACGGCGACGCAGACCGGTACAGGTACGCAGTCTCGTTTTACAGCGAGAGCTGAAGGCGACCTCGACGGCGACCAAACCACTTCGCTCTTTGAGCGTATTGGAACAGTCAATTCAGGCACCGGTGAAGTGGACGGCGGTGCGGGTCTCTACTCGAACCAGGATATCGAGTAAACAGACTTCATAAGTATTTTCCTCAAACGGGCCGGGGCATATATCCCCGGCCCGTTTGCTTTTGGCCTCAACGGGGTAATATGGATTTCACGATGGCATTTTCTCGTGTCAGTCGTCGGCTCCTGCTGGGAATGTTATTGACTCTGGCGATCTTTGGAATTGCGAATTCCCATACTGATCTTCGGGTGATGGAGTCGGAAAATCGCCGAGAAGCGTCGGACACATATATACCCAACGCACGGCTTTTAAGACCCTTACTTTTGGGGCATGAGGCCTTTATTTCGGATCTTATTTGGATACGAACGCTCGGCTATGTAGGGGAACAACTCATTGCAAGAAAAACCATCGTTTCTCTTGAGGCACTCGTGGATCTCATCACGGATCTCGACCCCCGTTTTGAGCAAGTTTATGTTTGGGCGGGGGCCTTTCTCATGTATTCCGGAGGTGCGATCAGCAAAGAGAAGATTCTTGCCAGCACGCGATTCCTCGAAAAGGGATGGAGAGCCATTCAAAATCAAGTTCAACCCTGGAAACATGTCTCCAATTATTGGCTGATACCCCAAATGATTGGGTTCAATTACGCCATGGAACTCCATGACAAAGTCAAAGGGACTCCCTACTTTGCGGAGGCCGCTAAAATCCCGGGAGTGCCAGATCTTTATAAGACGCTCGCTGCTACACTTTACAAGAAATCCGGCCAGATGGAGGAGGGGACTCATTTCTTAGAGACGATGTTGGCCATGGAAACGCTTCAATCCCAATTGCGAGAGGAAAAGGACCCGGAAGTTCAGCGGCGAATTCGGGATCGCCTCGAATTCTACTATCGAACCCAGTATGGCGAAAAGGCGGCTTTGGAAAGAATTCGTCAGCTGGAGGAACGAATTCAGCAACGAGTGGTGGAATGGCGCGCGACATATCCGTACGTACCGTTTCAACAATACCTCCTTCTTCGATCCGGAGAAGACGAACTGGTGGACCAAGATGCAAGAGTTCTCTGGCATTACCTCTTTCCGCTTTCTTCGGCTGCGATCGCGGATCTCCATTGATTTTCATTTTCCTTGCAGCATGGGTGTACTGGATTGGGGTTGCCGCTCCGTCAGTTCATTGGCTTGATTCTGCCGAACTGACACTCTCCTCTTACACGCTCGGGATCGGCCATCCACCGGGAGAGGTGCCGTACCTATTCGGACAGGCCCTCTTTCAATTGCTTCCGATCGGTGATCCGTCGTGGAGAGCCACTCTCGCTGCCGCTTTCTTTTCCGCGTCTGCGTGTGTGGTTTCGCTCTTGCTTGTCGGGAGGGGAAAAGGAAACTGGCCCACCACGTTAACATTATTGGCCCTGTTCTTCTCGTTTCCAGTCTCCTGGCAGGCCATTCGCCCGGAGGTATATGCCACTACGACCTTTTTGACGATCAGTTCCATCGCTCTCGCGGAAAGGAAAGACCCACGTTCAACCTACAGCGCACTTTTTCTTTTCGGGCTTGCCGCCCTCACACATCCATTAATTGCAGCGACGGCGATCCCGTTCTTTTTTCGAAGATCCTTCCCTTTTCGAGGCCTCATATTTCTCATCATTGTTTCGATATTAATTCTCTACTTGCCCATTCGCGCGGCACAAAAGCCTGCGTGGAATTTTGGTAATCCTCGTGAGTTTGCACAGCTGGTTTGGTTTCTCGAAGGAAAACTTTACAAGGCGTATGACGTTCCAGCGGCTGTTCCCTGGCTTGCGAATAGTTTAGCGCTGTCCCGTCTTATGATCGATGCGCTTTCACCGGCGCTCACGATGATGGGTCTCTTTGGTATGGTAATTCTCTATCGTTCCTCGAAGGCTGACTTAGTGCGTATCCTTCTGGGCATCGGCATTTCCTTTTTTCTTCTCATTTCCATGAATAATTTTTGGCCGAATAATCCGGACGTCGGGGGATACATCACTCCGGCTATACTTTTATACGGGCTCCTGATTCTCCATTTCGTCGAATGGGCGAGTACTCATCTGGGGAACCATGTGATTCGCAGTTTCTTTTTGGCATCGATCGTAGGAATTTTATTCTGGCAAGCCTTTCATTTTTCATCGGAATACTCCCTTCGATCGGATTGGAGTGCGCATGACCACCTTCGTGCATTGGGCGAAGAGCCTCCACCGGGGAGCACGGTTTCCTTGGCGAGTTTTTCCACTTTGACGATGATCCGATATGGTCAAATCGTGGAAGGAAGGCGTCCGGATCTTGAAGTTACCTTTCGTGGAATGCGGGACGCCGGGAACAAACTTGAATTCCCGTTTCGAAGCGATACGTTGATATGGGAACCAGCGCTATTTAAAATGTCGAACGATCGTTTTTCTCTGCGCAAAGAAGATATTGCACGAATGGAAGAGCTGCATCCGAGGGGTTGGTTTTTTCTGACTCGCGGTGTTGAGGTAATGGATGAAACGGATCGTCTCCGGCTGCGAACCGAGGAAGTTCTTCGTACAGCCTCAAATCACGCCGCCTTTGCGCGTGAACCCCTGATGCTAAATCTCTTGCTTCACGCATTGGTGGCCCAGAGGCAACATCGGGTGACACAAGCGAAAGAAATTCTGGAAATTGTCAGGGAAAAATTTCCTGAATTTAACGACTATTCCTCTTTAGAAGGGCCCCCATGAGTCAACCGCTCATTCAATTTGACCATGTGTCAAAGGAATTCAGCGGAGATTTTTGGAAGAAGAAGATTCGCGCTCTCGAAGACGTCACGTTCGAAGTTCGTCAGGGAGATATTTTTGGATTTGTAGGTCCCAACGGTTCGGGAAAGACGACCTCCATCAAAGTGCTGATGGGGCTCATTCAGCCAACGACGGGCCATGCGTCCATCCTCGGGAAACCGCCCAATGATGCGGCGGCTAAGCGAACCATCGGCTACCTACCCGAGAATGCATACTATTACGACTATCTTCGAACGGAGGAGGTCATCGATTTTTATGGACGTCTCTTCGGCCTCTCCCGCCATGAGCGAATCAAGAAAACGGATGAACTCTTACAGTTGGTGGGCTTGGCCGACCGACGGGGACGAAAACTCAGGACATTTTCGAAGGGAATGCTCCAGCGCATAGGGATCGCGCAGGCGCTAGTCAACGATCCGGAGGTCGTCATTTTCGACGAACCAATGTCGGGACTCGATCCGATTGGTCGCAAAGAAATCCGCGACATCATTTTGCGACTGAGAGACGAGGGAAAGACGATTTTATTTTCGTCCCATATCCTTCCGGACATCGAAGCGATTTGTGATCAAGTGGCGATCGTTGTGAAAGGAAAAGTTCGCGCTTCAGGAGCGATTGAAGATCTTGTCCGGCCAAAGGTGAAAAATATTGAAGTCACCTATCGTGGCAAAATCGGTGAGGAATCGCTTCCCTGGGGCGAACGCGTAGTTCGTCGAACAACCGGGGACCTCGTCGTTCTTTTTCTGAAAGATCCCTCGATTTTGGAAGATGTGCTCGCGTGGGCAAGAGGTAAGAGTCTCGGGCTCCTCTCGGTAATTCCCCACAAAGAAGGCCTAGAGGACATTTTCTTAGAACAAGTCGAGGCGGCACGATGATCGCTCGGGTATGGGCATTAGCCCTTAATACATATCGAGAGGCCGTTCGGCAGAAAGTGTTGTTTATTCTCGTTTTCTTTGCGGCCGTACTCATCTTGTTTTCCCTTCTCTTGGGGCAGCTTTCCCTCCATGCGGAGACGAAGGTGATCAAGGACATGGGGCTTGCGTCCATTTTTTTCTTCGGGTCACTCATTTCTATCTTTATTGGTATTGGGCTGGTTTTTAAGGAAGTCGATCGGCGGACCATTTATACCATTCTCTCTAAACCGGTGAGTCGAGCTGAATTTATTCTGGGTAAATTTGTCGGTCTGGCCATCACGGTCGGCATGATTGTGATTGCGATGACCGTTCTATGGTTTTTCGTTTTATCTCTTTATCGGGAGCCGCTCGACTTCCAACTTTTAAAGGGAATTGTGATGATTTACGCGGAACTCTGCGTGCTCATAGCGGCGACTCTTCTCTTTTCGTCCTATAGTACTCCCTTTATGAGTTCGATTTTTTCGCTTTCCTTTCTGGCGATCGGCCATCTCACGGATGATCTGGCGCTCATAGTAGGCGTAAAGCTCTGGAAGAACGCGCAAAAGAGCACGCCCCTCGAGGGGCTAATGGATAAGGTCCTCTTAGGGCTTATTCATTTTCTTCAATTTTTTAATCTCGATCATTTTGTCATCAATTCGGACGTTGTTCATGGAGTCGAAATTCCCTGGGCGCAAATCGCAAATGGATGGTTTTATGCCATTTGTTGGGTGGTTATTCTTCTCGTGGGAGCTACATTTCTATTTCGTCGGAAAGATTTGCAGTGAAGCGCATCGTAATCTACGCAAGCGCAATTTTCTTGGTGGTGGGATCCGTTATTCTTCGAATGACCATCGAATCGCGGAACGAATACCGGGCAGGTGTTCAAGCGCTTTCGGTTCATCAGATGCGTGAGGCGATTATTCACTTCGATCGCTCCATTCACTGGTATTTTCCGGGGAATCCTTTTCCCAAGGCTGCGCTGAATCGATTGGAAGAAATCGCATCCCAACAAGAATCGAAAGACACGGCGATGGCACTTCTTGCATACGACTCGATGCGCGGAGGAATTTATGCCATTCGAAGCCTCTATACACCGTATGCGAATCTTCTTCCCCATATCAACGATCGAATCGCCCAACTTAGGACAGACGAGCAAATTCGGGAAAATCCGGGGCAATCGCGTGCTGATGTGCTCGCATTTCATCAACGTGTTTTGGCGAAGGATGAACGCCCCAAGACGCTTGGCCTTCTGATGACGGAGATCGGGTTTTTCAGTTGGGTCGCATCCGTCTTCCTGCTGATTTGGAAAGGGTGTGATCGTGAAGGAAAATTTTACTTTCGTTCTTCCCTTCCATGGATCGTGTCGTTTGCCGGGTCTTTTGTGCTCTGGATACTGGGCCTCTTGAGTGCCTAACGGGGAAAATGTGAAGGAGAAAAACATTCGAGCTTTTTGCTCGCTTATTTTGTCTGGTTTTTCGTCGCTCGTTTTGGAAGTCATTTGGGTACGGTTAGCGGTCCTGGTGTTCGGAACCACCACCCAGGCTGCGACAATCGTGATGGCCACATTCATGGGAGGGCTTGCCCTTGGGAATCTTTCCATAGAGCGGAAGATTCATTTAGTACATAAGCCGTTTCGACTTTATGCACTAGCGGAAATGGTGACAGCGGTGTTGGCCTTCGCGATGGGGATTTTGTACGGGAAATTTGGAATGTCTCCCACATTTCCTCCCGTCCTACTGATCGTGGGTTTGCTGGTGCCGACGTTCTGCATGGGCCTCACCCTGCCTCTCGCTATCGAAGGTCTTAACCGTCAGGAGGATTCCACCCCCACCGTCGCATGGACTTACGGTGTGAATACATTGGGGGGCGCTGCGGGAGCCCTGGCGGCTTCCTTTTTCCTTCTTCCGATGGCGGGCTTAGCGACGACTCAAATCATTTCGTCGGGAATTCTTGTAGTTGCGGCGGTGAATGTTTGGACTCTTGACTCCGGTTTTTCCGAACCCATCCAAAAGGAGGGGGAACAAAACGGGTTTGACCGCAAATGGTCGAGATGGGCGGCGTTAGCGGCCTGGGCTGGAGGCGGGGCCCTTTCGTTGGAGCTCGTCTGGACGCGCCTACTTTCATTGATTTTGGGGCCCTCGGTCTATGCCCTCGGGGTGGTTCTCTTCGTCTATTTACTAGCCATTGCTTCCGGCGCAGTCCTTCTTCCGTTTTTACTTCGTTCTTTCCGACTCCGTCATGTGATTGTCGTTGGATTCGTTTTTCTTGCGGCCTCGATAGCCTGGAGCATCCTTTCATTTAGCTTTCTTCCTTATATTTTTGTGGAAGGGGTGAGATTTTTTGCTCTCAAACCAAGCCAACTCCATTTTTTCGAATTCTTTCTCTCCGTCATAGCGATTTTTCCCTCGGCGCTTCTTCAGGGGATGCTTCTTCCTTCCCTGATCTTACTTTCCTCCGATCATCGGAGGGAGAGTTCTTCCGCTGCAATGATGTTCGGCGCAAATACCCTGGGCGCGATTCTGGGCATTGTAGTAACGGGCATTTACGCCGTCCCTCATTATGGATTTCTTCCAATTCTCATATTTGTTTTGATGGGAAATGTATTGATTGGAGTGGCATGGTTTGGTTCGTCGGCTGACTTGGGAGGGAAGAGTTACCGCCGTTTCGTTGCCGCTCTTCTTCTTCTCTTTGCCACTGTTTTTGTCTGGCGTGCAGGGGAGTTTTGGGACCGTTCGGTTCTGGCGAGTGGGGTTTACAAATATGCGGTAGGCGATGCTCTAGGGGGGGGAAGTGGAAAAATTGAGTTGGGAGAAATCCTATATTACCGGGAGGGTATTAGCTCCACGGTAGCGGTGACCAAGACGGCAAATGACCGCGTTCTTTCTGTGGATGGGAAAGCGGATGCAAGCGCCATGGGCGATCGATCCACCCAGGTTCTCCTTGCAGCTCTTCCGCTGAGCCTTTCAAAAGAGGCCACCCGTGCACTCGTTATCGGTTTTGCCAGCGGGGTCACAGCGGGTGTGGCCGCACTGTTCCCCGGCGTGGAAGTCACGGCGGTTGAAATTGAACCGGCGGTTTATGAAGCCTCTCAATATTTTCTCGATGTCAATCATGGTCCTCTTCGCCCTCCTCACCGACAAGTGGTTGCCGACGCGCGCCATTTTCTTTCGCGCACCCAGGATACGTATGACGTCATCACTTCGGAGCCATCGAATCCATGGATGAGCGGAGTCGCCCCTCTTTTTACCCGCGAGTTTTTTGAAATCGCTAAGAGCAGATTGCGCAATGGAGGAGTAATGTGCCAATGGCTTCCCATTTATGGAATGACCCGTGCGCTCGTGGCTTCCATCATTCATACTTTCCATTCGGTTTTTCCACAGATCATGATCTTTGAGTCGGTCGAGGGGTATGATCTCTTATTGATCGGATCGAATGACCCCATCTACCTTTCGAGTCGGCATTTGGAAGAGAGATGGAATCGTGACGAATTGAGAAAAGAATTGGGGGATATAGGCATCAGCAGAGGCATTGATCTTGCGGGAAGATTTCTGATGGGAAATCAGGGAGCGAGAGAGTTTGGCGAAGCCGCTACTATTAATCGGGATGGAAATGGGTATCTCGAATTTCAAGCGCCCATCTCTTTGCATCTTCGAACTGCAGATGAAAATCATACGTTTCTCGTTTCAGCTTCGGAGGGAATCCTTCCCTATCTCGTTTCAGAGGAGAGGACCACCGATATACAGGATGCATTGGCCGAACGTTTCTTTCGACGAGGAGATACCCGATTGATGAAATTGGTGTCTCCATGATGTATTCCATATTCGCCTTTGTTTTTGGGGCGATGGTGGGGAGCTTCGCAAATGTTTGCATTTATCGCCTTCCAAGAGATCTTTCGGTGGTCTTCCCTGGATCACGTTGCGGGCATTGCGGATCGCCGGTCGCTTGGTACGACAATATACCGATCGGAAGTTATCTCTGGTTGTTCGGAAGGTGCCGACGTTGCGCCAGTTCTTTTGGCCTCCAATACCCGTTGGTGGAAATGGCCACGGCTCTTCTAGCGCTCTGGACGTATCAAACTCATGGTTTTTCGTTTTCTTCCCTTTATCTATTTCTTTTCATCACGGCGCTCCTCATTGTCAGTTTGATTGACCTGGAATTTCGAATTATTCCCAATCCCATTTCCATCGGAGGAACGTGGTTGGGTCTTGCGCTTGCCATTCTTTCGAGCTGGTTGGGTCTGGAATGGTGGGTCACTTGGAAAGAGGCAGTGATAGGGGCGCTGGCCGGTGGAGGAATTCTATGGGGCGTGGGTACGCTTTACGAAAAGATCACGGGTCGGGAAGGAATCGGATTTGGTGATGTCAAACTTCTGGCCCTTTTTGGAGCACATACGGGAATTACGGGCGTTCTCACTTCTCTTTTTTATGGATCACTTCTGGGTTCTTTGGTGGGCCTTTCGCTCATGTTTTTCCAGGGTAAGGGGAGTCGATATCCCATTCCCTTCGGACCCTTTCTTTGTTTGGGTCTCGCCATTTTCGGTCTTTTTGGGTCAGCGGCTTTTGAAGTTCCCCTGCGTCTACTTCACATCATAGGCCTCTAAAAGACTGCCACTGAAATCATTCAATTCCACGGTAGGCCTTCAAAATATGGCTGATCTCGCTGAGCTGTTTTTCGAGCTGTTGTGCGGCCTCGGTGGAAACTTTTGGTCGAAGGTCGGCCAGCACCTCCAATGAATTGCCACTGCACTCCCGGATTTTTCCCAGATCTTCACGCAGTTGAAGAATGTGGCGATTGAGTTCTCCCTGCACTTCCACCAAGTAGTCCCATTTGCGGAGAATCACCGTCTGGGCGAGATTTCGTTCGTTAAGTTCGTGCAAGATATGTTCAAATTTGTATCCAGGGCCGACAATGTGATGGCTAAAAAGAACACTGATGAATCCGACAAAAACCGCCAAAACCAAAAAGAGAGGCCATTTGGAGATGTTCATTTCCCAGAGGTCACGTGCGACGGCTTGGTGGTCCGCAACACTGTAATGGCTCATCATCGTCACAAATGGGGGCGCAAAAAGAAGGAGGGAAATGAGGGAAAGCAATAAAAGAGAATGGAGAACCACCTCCACGGCAATGGAAAGCTGCGCCCAACTGTTAATGAACTTCTTCCTTCTTCGCTCGTTTGACATGATTTCTTCTCCTCTTTGCGGAAGATCCGTTTCAGGTTAAGGGTACCATGTGTTGGGCGATCACAAAGTAGAAAAACGTTCCGAAGGATTGCAACGGGAAGTCGTACGCTATTTGGCCATTATCGCCATTGTATCCAATGGCGTTCTCTCTCTCCTCCTTTGGAAGACATTACCCGAACTTCATCCGGAAGGGGGAGCCAAAATCGTTCTGACGATTGGATTTTATATCATCGCTTTCGCCTCCGTTTTGGTGTGGTCTAGCTATCGGCTCATTCGGCATATTGTGATTAATCCTCTGCAGTCGATTGAACGTGCGGCGACCGCCGTGAGTGCCGGCGAAACGGAACATCGAGTGGGTGTAGATCAGAACAATGAGATCGGAAGGTTGGGAATGGCGATTGAAAGCATGCGCGTTCGATTGGTGGGAGATCAGGAAAAATTGGCCGATTATGCGCGATCGTTAGAGCGCCTCAATGACGAATTGGAAGAAGCTCAGCGGGCTCTCATTCGAGGAGAAAAGCTGGCCAGTGTAGGTCGGCTTGCGGCGGGCGTGGCACATGAAATTGGAAATCCACTGGGCGCGGTTTCGGGATATCTTTCTCTGTTGAAATCTTCTGTTCACGACAAAGAGGCCACAGAACTCCTGGAAAGAACGGACCTCGAAGTGAATCGGATGGGAAGAATTTTGCGTCAACTTCTCGACTACTCCCGTCCCCATTCGGCCCCGGAATTTGCAAGTGACGTCAATGACATCTTGCGCTCGACGGTCGAAGGGATTCGCGCGCAGGGAATCGATCCATCCACTGTGTTGGATGTGGATTTAGCGGGAGACCTGCCTCCGATCTGGATTGCGTCGGATCCTCTTCGACAAATCTTTTGGAATTTGGCCCTGAATGCCGTCCAAAGCTTAGATAAAGGGGGAAGGGTACTATTGAAATCCGAGCGATTACTCAATCGCCAACTGAGAGAAGAGCCCATTGGGTTTCTTTTCCGTTCCCGAATGCGACGAGGAGACCGTCCACGCCCAGAGGTGATGAATCAACGGCGAAGTCGAAGAGCGGGGGATTCCGAATCCACGGAAGTGGATGCAAAGCGGAGTCGTGGAGGAAAACTACCCGCATTTCTGTTCCAAGAAGAGGGAGAGGCACTTCGAGTCTCGATCGAAGATAGTGGACCCGGAATTTCAAATGAGGATCTTGGAAAAATCTTCGATCCTTTCTTCACGACGAAACCGGTTGGCAAGGGAAGTGGGCTAGGGCTATTTGTTTCACTCAATCTCGTCGAATCACTCGGTGGTTTTCTCGACGTACAAAGTGAAGTGGGGAAGGGGAGCACGTTTATCGTCCTCTTTCCGATTTCCCCGGCCCGGTAACCACTGCGCAAAATTTGCGGGGTGAGGGAGCTCTGATAGTCTTGGCCCCTTCGAGCGAGCTGTGGCGAGAAAACGAATCCTGATCGTCGACGATGAAGAGAGCATGCGGCATATGCTCTCACTTCTCCTCAAGCGCGAGGGCTACGAACCGATTGTGGCGGAAAACGGCAAGGACGCACTCGATAAACTCGATAAAGAGAGTTTCGACTTTGTCCTAAGCGATATTCGAATGCCGCAAATGGATGGAATCGATTTTTTGAGGCGCGCCAAACGAAGCCACCCCAGTTTGACCATATTGGTGATGTCCGCCTTCGGCAATATCGATACAGCCCTGGAGGCGATGAAGCACGGCGCCTATGACTACATTTCAAAACCTTTTAAGCCCGATGAAGTCATCCTGACACTAAAGAAAGCGGAAGAACGGGAAAGCCTTCAGGAAGAAAATGTACGGCTCAAAGGTGAAGTAAAAAAGGAATATCAATTCTCGAATATTGTCTCCAAGAGCCCAGGCATGTTGGAGATTTTTCAGACGGTGAAGAAAATTTCCGAATACAAAACTACCTGCCTCTTGCTGGGAGAGAGCGGGACCGGAAAAGAATTAATCGCACGCGCCATTCATTATAACAGCTCTCGAGCTGATCGAGCCTTTATCACCGTAAACTGCGGGGCTATTCCGGAGAATCTTCTCGAGAGCGAGCTTTTCGGACATATGAAAGGAGCCTTCACCGGGGCTGTCCGGACCAAAAAAGGCCTATTCGAGGAAGCCGACAGCGGTTCGTTATTTTTGGATGAAATCGGTGAGTTACCGCTTCTTCTTCAAGTAAAACTTTTACGCGCTTTGCAGGAAGAAGAAATCCGGCGTGTGGGAGATGTCAATCCCATCAAAGTCAATGTTCGGATCATTGCGGCTACGGTCAAAGATCTTGCGAAGGAGGTCGAAAAAGGGACGTTTCGCGAAGATCTTTTTTATCGACTCAATGTTTTGCCTTTTCACATCCCTTCTCTTCGGAAACGAAAAGAAGATATTCCCCTGCTCGTCGACCACTTCATTGCAAAATACAATGAAAAACTTTCCTCGAAAGTCTTGGGAATTGACCCCGCCGCGATGAAAATTCTGATGGAAAGCGATTGGCCTGGAAATGTTCGCGAGCTTGAAAATACGATTGAGCGCGCGATGGTTCTTGCCTTAGGGGACCGAATACGCGTCGAGAATCTCCCTGTGAATTTGCGAGAAGGTCAGAGTTATGCGGTTCCTCAAGCGATGACGCTCGAGGGGGACGATCTTTCGATCAAAAAAGCGAGCCGGAGAATGGAGGAAACATTGATTGTGCGGGCGCTCAAAAAAGCCCATGGGAACCGGACTAAAGCCGCCAAGCTCCTGGAAATCAGCCACCGGGCCCTCCTTTATAAGATCAAGCAATATGCATTAGAGGAGCAAATCCGAGGGATTGGCCGTACGGATTAATCTCTTTTTTTGGTCCTAAATATTTGATATTATAATAGAACTTCTAATGAACAACCGTGGTTTTACGATGATCGAGGTGCTGGTGGCCATGGTGGTTCTCGCCATCGGATTACTCGGAATGGCCGCGATGACCGTTCTTGTCGCTCGAGGCAATCGCGGTGCTAGCGACTTGACATCTGCAACGAACATTTCGCAACTCAAGATCGAATCACTCAAAGATATCGATTGGACTACGTTAGGTACTTATGCGGGTACTGATCCGACCACCCAGTTGGCTCAGGGCATTCCTTTGGGTGCGATGGTCCAAGAAGGATCATCGGATGCCTCAAGATTAAATAGCGAAGGAAAGACTTGCTCGGCGGTTGCCACTGAAATCGGGGGTGGAGCTGCGTGCGGCGATGCCGCGGTCACGGCGCGCGGCCCTTACAAATTCACCCGGACGTTTATCATTTGTCAGGGTACCGACAAGAACCCTTCGTTCAGTAATGTGAGCCCCAACCCTACGGCGACTGTAACCCCTGGAACTTACCCCGCTCAAAAAGATTGCGGTGTAGATGCCTCCAACAACGGCTCCCGGACGCAGTGGATTGCGTGTTCCGATGCGGACATCACGACCACAGGTGGGCCTGGGAATAACGAAAAAAAGATTAAAGTACTTACATCTTGGAAATCCTCCGACGGCCAGTGCCACTCGGTTCATCTGGACACCACCGTCGTCAAACTCCAGTAACGGGAATTGCAATCTCAGACCCCGGTGGTATATCCGCCCCGGGTGAATTCCATGAATTTACGAAAGAAAATCACGATTGTAGGCTCAGGAAACGTAGGGGCCACGGCAGCTCACTGGGCTGCCGCCAAGGGACTGGGTGACGTTGTACTGGTCGACATTATAGAAGGGGTTCCACAGGGCAAGGGGCTCGATCTTGCCCAAGCGGGGCCCATTGAAGGTTACGATGTCAAAGTCATCGGATCCAACGACTACAAGGTGACGCAAGACTCTGATCTCGTCATTATTACGGCCGGCTCCCCTCGCAAACCAGGAATGTCGCGAGATGATCTGGTGAAAATTAATACGTCGATCGTAAAGTCTGTTACGGCTGAAATTGCCAAATATTCTCCAAACGCAATTCTGATCATTGTTTCCAATCCTCTCGATGCCATGGTTTACGTCGCGGCAGAAGTCAGTAAATTTCCAAAAAATCGAGTTTTGGGCATGGCGGGCGTTCTGGATTCCGCTCGCTTTCGAACTTTTCTAGCCGAAGCTCTCGGTTGTTCGGTACGGGATGTTTTTGCATTTGTGCTTGGAGGGCATGGAGACACGATGGTGCCGCTCGTCCGATATTCGACGATGGCTGGAATTCCCGTACCGCAGCTTCTACCCAAAGATCAGTTGGAAAAAATTATTCAAAGGACTCGCGACGGCGGAGCCGAAATCGTCGCTCTTTTAAAAACTGGCTCCGCGTTTTATGCACCGTCGGCCGCGGTAGTCGAGATGGCCGAAGCGATTCTCCATGACCGGAAGCGGATTCTTCCCTCCTGTGTTTACTTAAACGGCGAATATGGAATGAAGGATATTTATCTGGGTGTTCCAGCCATGCTTGGCGCAAAGGGAGTGGAAAAAATTATTGAAATCAAACTTGAGGGAGATGAAAAAGCCGCGCTTGAAAAATCGGCGGCGGCCGTGCGTGAGCTGACCGACAAGGCAAAGGAATTTCTCCGTTGAAAATTCACGAGTATCAGGCCAAGGAGCTCTTTCAGGAGTACGGCCTTCCAACATTGCGGGGAGAATTGGCCAAAACTTCCGAGGAGGCTGCCGCCGCGGCAAAAAAGTTAGGGGGAGGCCCCTGGGTGGTTAAAGCGCAGATTCATGCCGGTGGTCGAGGGAAAGGGGGAGGAATCAAACTCTCCAAAACGCTGGACGAAGTAAAATCGAATGCCTCCGCCATTCTTTCCAAACCATTAGTGACGCCTCAAACCGGGCCCGAAGGACGAAAAGTCGAACGGCTTTGGATCGAGGAGGGATGCGCAATTGCTCGCGAGGTTTATCTGGCCGCTGTGTTAGATCGAGCCACCGCTTCCATTGCCATCATGGCCAGCTCCGAAGGTGGCGTGGAAATCGAAGAAGTTGCGACCACACATCCGGAGAAAATTTTCACAGTTCATGTGGATCCCGGTGTCGGGTTTTCAAGTTATCAGGCCCGGATGCTAGCGTTCGCTCTTGGTTTTGAAAAGCACTTACATGAATCATTTGGGAAAATGCTTTCATCGCTCGTTCGTCTGTTCATTGAGAAAGACTGCTCTCTCGCCGAGATCAATCCATTGGTGGTAACGAAAGATCAGCGTCTCATCGCTCTCGATGCGAAAATCAATTTTGACGACAACGCCATTTATCGTCATCCGGAACTCAAAGAACTTGCCGACCCGAATGAAGAAGATCCAATCGATATTCAGGCGGCGAAATGGAATCTCAATTACATTCACCTCGATGGGAATATCGGCTGTATGGTCAATGGTGCCGGCCTGGCCATGGCGACGATGGATATCATCAAACTCCATGGGGGAGAGCCGGCTAATTTTCTGGATGTCGGGGGGGGTGCGTCTGCCGAAATGGTTCGTGAGGCGTTCAAGATTCTCGTGAGCGATCCAAAAGTGACGGCCATTCTCGTCAATATTTTTGGTGGGATCATGCGCTGTGATGTTTTGGCCGAGGGCATTGTTCAAGCGGTTAATCAGGTGGGATTGAAAGTTCCTTTAGTTGTCCGTCTCGAGGGTACGAATGTGGAGAAGGGTCGCAAAATTTTAAGTGAAGCGAAACTAAATATCCGCACGGCGACAAATATGGCGGATGCGGCGAAACTTGCCGTGGATTCCGCGAGAGGAAGCCACTAATGGCGATTCTCGTCGGAAAAGAAACGAACGTTCTTGTTCAGGGCATTACAGGCGCGAACGGCTCTTTTCACGCGAAAGCCTGTAAGGAATATGGAACGAAAGTCGTGGCGGGAGTGACGCCTGGGAAAAAGGGCCAATCAGTCGAGGGAATTCCAGTGTACGACACCATCTTTGATGCCCAACGTGATCACCGAATCGATGCCACAATGATTTATGTGCCCGCACCCTTTGCCGCCGATGCGATTTTTGAAGCGATGGATGCTCAAGTTTCGGTCATTGTCTGCATTACGGAAGGAATTCCCGCAATCGATATGGCCCGCGTGAAACGGCAGTTGGCTTCGAGCAAAAGCCGATTGATCGGCCCCAATTGTCCCGGAATCATCACGCCGGGAGGGGCGAAAATCGGCATCATGCCGGGCTATATTCATAAGCCTGGGAGAGTCGGACTCATTTCCAAAAGCGGTACATTGACGTACGAAGCGGTTCATCAACTCACACAATTGGGTCTGGGCCAATCGACATGCATTGGCATTGGCGGCGATCCGATTATCGGATCGGTATTTACCGACCTCTTTCCTCTTTTTGAAAATGATAGTGAAACCGACGCCATCGTGATGATCGGTGAAATCGGCGGAACAGCGGAGGAAGAAGCATCCGCCTGGGTAAAAAAGAATTCCAAAAAGCCTGTCATCGGGTTTGTGGCTGGAATGACGGCACCACCGGGAAGGCGAATGGGTCACGCGGGGGCGATCATTTCGGGAGGCAAGGGAACCGCCATGAGTAAAAAGGCGGCCATGCGTGATGCGGGAATTTATGTGTGCGAAAGCCCCGCGGAAATCGGCCAAACCGTGATGAAAGCACTGCGAAAGTAAGGAAGGAAAAATATGGAACAGACATTATCGATTATCAAACCTGACGGTGTGCGAAAGAGGCTCATCGGTGAAATTCTCCATCGATTTGAAAAAGCAGGTCTGCAAATTGCGGCGATGCGGATGACGAGTCTTTCCAAGCGCGAAGCGGAAGGTTTCTATGCCGTTCATAGCGACAAGCATTTTTTCGATAGCCTGACTGATTTTATGAGTTCCGGGCCGATCATTGTTTCAGTTTTGCGCGGAGAAAATGCGGTGTCCAAAAATCGCGAGTTGATGGGAGCGACGAATCCGAAAGACGCGGCGCCGGGAACGATTCGGAAGGATTTCGCCTCGGACGTCGAGAAAAACATCGTTCATGGTTCGGACAGCCGAGAGAATGCGGAAAAGGAAATTCATTTCTTTTTCCACGATCTCGCTATTCTTCGCTCCAACCCCTGATGTCCCAAAAGCCCCTTACGGGTTTGTCATTTGATGAGCTGAAAAGCGACTTCTACCGGATGGGAGAGAAACCCTACCGTACGAAACAGGTCGTGGAGTGGCTTTACTGGTCGGGGGCGAAATCTTTTTCCGATATGACGAATTTGTCGGAGGCTTTTCGAGGAAAACTGGGGCAAGCATTTTCGATTTCATTACCGAAAGTGGAAGCGTTTACTTCTACCGATGGGACGGTGAAATATCGATTCACGCTCGAAGATGGCGAGGCGATTGAAGCCGTTTGGATTCCGGAGAAGAAACGAAACACGCTTTGTATTTCCTCGCAAGTGGGCTGTGCGCTCAAGTGCGCCTTTTGTGTGACGGGAGTGGTAGGGTTTAAAAGAAATATTTCCATTAGTGAAATTGTAGATCAGGTTCGCTACATCAAAGTCATCGAGAAACGACCCGTTAGCAATGTGGTTTTTATGGGCATGGGCGAGCCTCTTTTAAATATGGAAAATGTGATTGGAGCGATTGAAATTTTGACGCATCCCCACATGATGGCGATTGGGAAAAGAAAAATTTCGGTATCCACCGCCGGCATTGTTCCCAACATTCGGAAATTTTTTGAAACGACCGATGTAAAGCTCGCCATTTCTCTGACCGGTACCACGGATGAATCGCGTGACTATTGGATGCCGATCAATCGAAAATATAATCTCGACCAACTTACGAACGAATTGCGGAATATGAAATTGGCCAACGGCAGGCACCTCATGTTTGAAGTCGTTCTTATGAAGAGCCAAAACGATTCACCCGAAGAGGCCGAGCGACTGGGTAAGCTTCTTAAAGGGATTCCCGCCAAAGTGAATCTGATTCCATACAATGAAAATCCTTTCTTTCCCAAGCTCAAGCGACCTGATAAACCAGCTATCGAAAAGTTTCGAACGGTTCTTGCTCGATATGGAATCTTTTCCATGGTTCGAAATAACCGTGGCGAAGATATTTTGGCAGCCTGTGGTCAGCTTGCCGGAAACAACCAACCTAAGGAGATCGGAGTATGACGAAGAAAATCGGAATCATCGGCGGCAGCGGGCTTTATTCCATGGAAGGGCTGACCCACATTGAAAAGCATGATCTCGATACACCATTCGGAAAACCTTCCGACCCCTATGTTTCGGGAGATTTGGAACAGGGCGTTCGACTCTTTTTTCTTCCCCGCCATGGTGTGGGGCACCGTTATCTTCCGGGCGAGATCAATTATCGGGCCAACATTCATGGCTTTCGTCAGCTCGGCGTGGAATGGGTGTTAAGTGTCAGCGCCGTCGGGAGCATGAAAGAAGAAATTCATCCGGGGGACATGGTGGTTCCCGATCAATTTATCGACCGAACGCGAGGCCGGGCCTCGACGTTCTTCGGCGAAGGAATTGTGGCGCATGTTTCTTTCGGTGATCCCGTTTGCTCCAACATGCGAAAAACGGTTGTGAATTCTTCAAAGAAAGTCGGTGCGAAAACACACGATGGCGGAACGTACATTTGTATGGAAGGCCCGGCCTTTTCGACGCGCGCCGAGTCAATGGCCTATCGGTCATTGGGAGTGAGTGTGATCGGAATGACGAATATTCCCGAAGCGAAGCTCGCCAGAGAGGCGGAGCTTTGCTACGCGAGTTTGGCCCTCGCCACCGATTATGATTGTTGGCACATTTCAGAGGAAGCGGTTGCGGCGGACGCCGTTGTGAAAGTAATGCAGAAAAACGTCGCGACAGCCCAACAAATCATTAAAGAAGTTGCACGAAATATTCCCGACCGGACTTGCACCTGCAAAGACACACTCAAAACCGCCATCGTCACCGACCCCAAAGTCATCCCCGCCGCCGTACGCAAAAAACTGGCGCTTTTGATCGAAGGAAGAGTTTAAAGGATTTTTTTCCACGTTCGTTTGGCGTGGCGGAGAAAAGGAGTAGGGTTCTTTATCATTTCACGCCATTCTTCAGGCGTATAGACCAAAAGATCGACGGCGCCGAATTGATCGATGAGATCAAAGTAATCTTTTCCCCGCTCTGGCCAAGGTCTTTTGGTATCAGTGATGAGAAAAAGATCGATGTCGCTACCCGAACTCGCTTTCCCTCGCGTATGGCTCCCGAAAAGATATGCAGTCTCCACGCGCCCTTTGAGATTTTTTCGGAGAGAACGAAGAAGTGCCACCCCGCGGATTGGCGCTTTTTTTCTCCAAATTACAACTTCCGAATCACGTTTCATTTTGAACGACTTCCCGCCTTTCGAATAAAGAGGCGCGCCAGTCGGATGGCTTCCTTTGCCTGACTCTCTGTGAATATTTCATGAGGCGTTCCCGAAGCGAGAGCATCGGGATAACGTGCAGAAATGTAATACAAGTCGAGCGTTTTCGCCGCATTCATAAGCTTTGAATTGATATTCAGCTCTTGGCAAAGTTTGTGAAGGCTGTGCGTAAAAATCTTTTCCGCCCCACGACGATAAAAAATGCTCTTGAGGGCCTTCTCAGAACCTTGCTGACAAATAAAGCAGACTTGCGAGTAAAACTTGTCTTCCAAAGCGGCTACGGCGTAACGGAGATCATTTCGTGCTTGTTTCAGCCAATCTTGAGCGCGATTTCGCGTCTGCATGATGATGCAGAAATATCACCTTCGTAAAAGCCCATCAACAGATGCGCGAACTCGATCGATTACGGCGGAGGCTGAATCGCGAGGAAATCAAACGAAGAGGCTGCCACGCCGGCCCAGCAGTCGACATTATACGTTAATGGGCCTGTAGCCGTGTATCCGCAATAGCTTTTGTCTATCACATTAAAATTTAAACCGAGTGTGTCGGTGTTGTAGTCGACCTGTGTAACAATGACATTGGGAACCGGGTCTGTAGTTACAAAACCATCCGTAGAAAGATCGAAGTTCATAATGTTGTAGGGCGCGGAAACCGTTACCGATGCCAGCATGTTTTTCTTCAAGATAATTTTAGGGAGAAGGATCGACGGATCCGAAACGGCAGGAAGCTGAATGGCTAGAAAATCAAAGGAGGATTGGAATTGGCCGTCCGCCACAGCATCAGATGCACCATATCCGCGTGCGGGGGAGGCCCAACAATCCGCTATGAAGCCAAATGGATCGGGGGAAGATGTAAGTGTCGACGAACAATACGCCGCATCGAGTGAATGGTTTGCGATTCCCGCGGGATTGAAATCTCGAATGGATGTAATCACCATTGGCGCGGGACCGTTTGGATCAAAGCCCACCGCTTCCAAATCCGTGACAAGTTTGTTGAGTTGCGCCGAGGGGCCCAACAAATCTTGATCCGAGGCGATACGAAGTCGGCCAGGGTTGCTGGCAATTCCTGCAGGTTCCTGGATAGCAAACCAGTCGAAACTCGATGCGATTTTGTTCCCGAGGTTCGACACCACCCAACACGATACTTTGTATTGAAGCGAAGCGATTTCTTGAAAACCGCAATAACTTCCGCCGGTAAGTGAATTCCCATCCGCGCCGGTTACATTGTAGTCCCGTTCCGAGACAATGAAATGCGGTTTGGGACCCGTGGCTGAAAAGCCATAAGCTGAAAGATCCACGACCAAATTATTGAGCATGGGGTCCGGTCCCAAGCTACTGGCTCCAGATGCGACGTTATAGCGATAGGTTTGATGACTAGTACTCGGGCGATTAATCATCACCATTTTTGAAAATTTTCCGGCAAGCGAGCTAGCTATATCCGAAAGACCAAGTTCTCGAAATGAAGCGCCACTTTTTAACGGAGCATAGAAAATGTCGAGAGGGCTGGGATTGATTCGATCGGTGCCGGGGGCAAAGTATGGTGTCACGCCTACCAAGGATTCCTGATACGTCAATACTACGATTTGCGCGTTGGGATCGTTTGGCAACTCTGTCGTGTCCAGTCCGATCTTGTTTATCGGTTGAAATCCAGAGGAATAAACAACCCTGATGGATCCGTGAGAATCTTCGGTTACAACCGCAAGCAAGCCTGAAGTGGATGCAGGATCGACATTATTTTTCTCGAAAGTAATAGCAAACTGAGAGGACTCGTCCTGTTTGGCACATGAAAACGCTAGTGCCAAGCCGGTAGCAAAAAGAACTGCCTTACATGCCCCCTTCATTTGATAGGTCAAAAATGCACAGGCCCTGCCAGCGCTTAAATTTTTAAGTGTATGAAATTACTAAAATATTAGTTCAGATTGCTGCCTAAAATCGGCATCTCCCCGCAAGTTTTGCTGGATCGACTAGTCGATTGTTTTTTTGGCGACCCAGATGAGGATTCCAGCGACGCCCATCGAAAGTATACTGAGAATCAATCGGGCACTGTTGGCCGAAGCCATGACGATGGAAAGACCATCATAAAGAGCCCAAATTAAAAACCCGGCGCTGGCGATCAGGAATGCACCCCCCAGAGCTAAAAAGAGCAGAGCCATGCCATAGTCAAAAAATCTACGTCGTACATCGCTCGCGGTTGCGAAAAGCCTGATAGCGGTTGCGAAGAGGTCAAGAATGTTTGATGTCATTCGATTTCCGTTCTAGCCAGCGACTCGCCAAGAGGCCGACGCCAAAGGCAATCAGCAGGCTCTTCCATGGGTTTTTCGCTACATTCTCTTCAATTGTGGAGATTGCGCCTTTCCCCTCCTCATAGGCGGCTTCTAATTCGTCTTCCAACTTGCCTACCTGTTTCTTCATTTCTTTTTGCAACCTTTCAAATTCTTTTTCCACAAGCATCCTTCCGTTATAGGCTCTCGTTTACCATGTTAGGCCTTCCCGGCAAACTAAGAACGTTATACCAGCGATACGAGCGTTGGGTGCCGATCCTCTTCTTTCTGCTTGGGTTTTTGTTCGATGTCGTCATGCTCGGGAATATCGACGATCCCTTCGCGATCGGTCAGCAAGCCCTCTATTTGATTTTTATTGCAGTGATCCTCTCCTACGACATTCTTTTTGAAACGGGTCTCTATTCTCCAGGTCGATTCTTTGCTAAAGCCTGGCGTTACCGTGAAGCCTTTCTCCACTTCATCATGGGGACGCTGATGAATGTCTATTCCATTTTTTATTTTAAAAGCGCCTCATTCCTCACTTCTTTCTTTTTCGTGGGGGCTTTGATCGTTCTTCTGACCGCCAATGAATTCATGCGCTTCGGAAAATCTCAGCGAGCCGTGCATGTCGCTTTATTCAGTCTGTGTCTCACATCTTTCTTCATTTACATCGTGCCCATGGTTTTGGGATTCATTGGCGTTGTTCCGTTTTTGGGTTCGGTCGCTGTTTCTTTCGTCTCTTTTTGGCCCTTCTATCGATTTCTCAAGAAACGAATGAAAGATCTCTTTCCTCAAATGCGGAAACATCTCGTCCTTCCATTTCTCACTATTCAGCTCATTTTCTCTCTTCTCTACTTTGCCAAAGTGATTCCACCGGTTCCGCTTTCCACCAGCTACATTGGAATTTTTCACAATATCGAAAGGGAAGGGGATCGTTTCAAACTTTCCTATTTGCGGCCTTGGTGGCGAATATGGGAATCAAGTGATCAGACCTTTTACGCCCGACCGGGAGATAAGATTTATTGTTTCGTCCGAGTTTTTTCCCCCACGGGTTTTAAAGACGATCTCTTTGTCCGATGGCTCTATAAGGATCAGCGGGGATGGCATCACTCCGATGCGATTCCCCTTCGGATCAGTGGGGGACGGAGGGAAGGCTATCGGGGCGTGACATTTAAGGCGAACTATCAGCCGGGAAAATGGCGGGTCTCCATTGAGACGACCGACGGTCGGGAAGTGGGAAGAATTCCATTACGTGTAATTGCCGACGAAGAACAAACCGAACGCCAATTCAAGTTCGATCAACAATGAATTCAATCTGGCTTTGCAACGGGTGACGACGCCGTGTTAAATTGCTTACCGTGAAACAGACGCACCGGAGCCATAATTGGTTGGAGCAAGCCAGGCAGGCCGTCGAATACGCGCATCTCTTTTTGGAGAAAGCGACGGCGTCCACGCGATGAGAAAAGAATCCGCGGTAGTTTGGCCTGGGCGGCCGAAATGGGCGCGGCGCGCGTTAATTAGCAGGCTCCAAAAAAAGTTGAAGGGACGTGTAAACCAGGCCTATTTATTCGGGAGTTACGCGCTTAATCAAGCGGATCAAGATAGCGATGTGGACGTTATTCTAGTAACTGAGACCTCGCTTCCCTGGCCTGAACGATTCACGTCGTTTCATGATCTTTTGGATGACTTCGGTGCGATGGATCTTCTGATCTATACGCCTGCTGAATGGGCTGAGATGAAGAAAAATCCTTCGTCGCTTCTGCTCGATGCAAAAGAAAACTGGAAGAAGTTGATCTAAACCCCTTTACACGAGCCAAGAAATTCATCTTCGGTGGGGTGAGGAAGATCGGCGGACCACTGGCGGAGGAGGCGCCAGGTGGCAAGGCCGTCGAAAACTTGGGGGAGGCGTTTGCGAAAGGTTCCCGGCGAAGTACAGTTTCCACGAAGTTCACGCAGTGCGGGTTCGAATTCGGAGACAAATTCCGGAAGCTGGGGATTTTCAAAGAATTCATTCATAGCGGAAAGTGCCGTTGTGAGTTTTTCAAAAGCCGCGGGAGAGGGGATGTGGAGACGAGCAAAGGCTTTTTGAGGATTACGAGAATATTCCGATAGAAAATAACCAGTACCCAAATACACTCGTTCCGATTTACGACAGGAGGGGTACACGGTGGTTTCAGGCCAGTATTCAATCTCTCCGAGCTTTCGAAGTTTATTGAGAAAATGAAAATCTTCTGTCGCCGATTTTTTTGGTATTCCACCACTTAACAAATAATGTTTTCGATCGGTTCCCATCGCCGAACCAATCGGGATAAAGGTGAAAGGGGAGCCGGCGCGTCGAAGCCCGCCGGCCATATATCGCAAGAACTGGTCGTAAAGAGAGATCGCTCTTGGATCCTCCGATTCGTTGGGGCGATGTTCGTATGCGAGCGTAAATCCCGCGCCAGCCATGGGATGAGTGAGCAGGGTCTCAATATAATTTTCGGCCACTTGAGTATCGGCGTCGAGAGAGACGATACGATCGTTCGGGGAATTCAGAAGCTCATGGGCGGCGAAATCCATACCGATTCGCCGAGCTTCGCCCACACCAAATTTAACTCCAGGTTGTGTGGCTCGAATGACATGAAGTGCAATCGGAAAATCAGTAGAAATTTTCTCCAATTCAGTTGCCAAATCATCGCTTTCCTCCCGAATTTCTTCCGACACGTTTTGAGGGTGATTGACAACCCAAACCATGCTAACTTCCGCCCTCCGCCGACCGGAAGCGACGGAACTGTTGGCAATGGACGATAGCGTGCGTCGAAATGATTCCAGTTCTTGGTAGGCGGGAACCACAATCGATACACGAGGGAGCGACATGGTACCGCTTATAAAGGACCTTACATTATTGAGCCAGACTCCTCTCCAATGGGTGGAAGCGGCTCAGAAAAATTTTCATCTCTTTTTGGCGGATCACGCGGCGAATGAGCGCAAGGCGGCCTCAGTGGCCATGGATTTAATCGTTCAATATCCCGACCGACATTCTCTCGTTCGAACGGCTGGAAGAATCGCCGAGGAGGAGATAGCTCACTTTCGAATGGTTCATGAACGCATGCTGCGCCTGGGTGCTCCTCTCATCCCTGATGAAAAAGATGTGTATGTTCGGCATCTTCGCTCAGAGATTCGCCCCACGAGCGACGAGCGGCTGCTCGATCGTCTTCTCGTCAATTCGTTAATTGAGGCTCGGGGCATGGAGCGTTTTGAACTTCTTGCCGAACTTTTTCCGGATCGAGAGTGGAAAACATTCTATTCCGAACTTGCCGAAGCGGAAATGCAACATGCTTTTTCGTTCGTGAAAGAGGCGGAGAAAATTTTTTCAGAAGAAGTCATTGTGAATCGTCTGACACGATTACTCGAGGTGGAAAGGGAAGCTAGCCAATTTACTTCTCTCTCCGGACGCTTTCATTAATTTGCTCGACGCGTTACACAAAAGGTTACGGTTTTGATCGAATTTGAAATGGTCTACATATTGTAATGTAAGGTAGGGCTTTTTTTCTTTGACCTTAAGGGGAAATTTTGCAATGCTCTTCATGGGTTAAAGATACCTATCCAATGTTCATACTGAACGAAACGCAAAAAGGTCTCCCCAAGAATACGGAACCGCGCGTAGTTTCCGTTCTCAATTCGATTAACGAACCCAAAATTGCGGCCGCTGATCATTCGGCTGAACCGACGCAGGCTTACGTTTGCACAATTTCGGAAGGAGAAAAGCTTCTCACTCACATCGTTCTCTATCTTTCAAAAAGTCATGACCGAGTGATGTATAGCTGGGACGAAGGAGCTGTGCCTCCGAAGAAGCAGCCCGAAGTCGAGAGTGAAGCCCTCGATTTTGTCGAGAACATGGGATTCATGATGGACAATCTCAACCTGGCAAAGTTCTCGAAAGAGCAGCGTCAGGAACTTCTTGCCGATCTTCCCGTCTTCTCGGAAGAAAAGGGTAAATCAAAGGGTAAAGAAAAATCGAAACCGAAAGAGGAAGAAGCTGTCGTTCTACTGGATGAGGTCGAAGAATCACTCGATGATTTAATAAAGTTGGCGAATGCGCCTGAGGCCCCCACGGCGGTCGCTTCGCCTTTGAAAAAGCCCGCTCTCGCGCCTGAGTTTAATGAAGACGAATCACTTCTTTTGATGGAAGCGGAATTCGCCCGCGAACCCTCGATGGCTGGGGATGAACCTTCTGCGGGCTTTGAATTTACGGCCCCCGCGCCGAAGGCACCTGCAAAGGCGGCCCCGGCGGTTCGCGAGGCGAAAGCAGAACCCATGGTAATGGATAAAACCCGTTTTCGTGCAGTCTTGCGATTTCTCTCCAGCCTATGAAACGAAGAGCCCTCACAGCCATGGTTTTTTTCCTCGTTGGATTACTCGGGTGTAGTTCTGACAAACCCAAACAGGCGAAAGAAGCCGAGCTTCATTCTCAATTGGCCCAAAATCTCCTGAATAAAGGGGAGGCGACACAGGCCTTGGCAGAACTCCTTCGCGCCGAGCAGCTCGATCCAAAGAATCCCGAAATTCAGAATTTATTGGGGCTGGCGTACTCGGAAAAAGATCTGCTCGATGATGCCGAACGTTGTTTTCGAAAAGCGGTGGAGCTCGACAAGGATTACTCAGAGGCACGCAATCATCTCTGCGCTGTATTCATCACTCGTGGCCGGTACGATGATGGAATTGCCGAGTGCTCCAAGGCAGTTGAAAATGTACTTTATGCGACGCCAGAGCGGGCCTATCACAACATGGGCTATGCGTATGAAAAAAAAGGAAACGTCCCCAAAGCGATCGAGTCGTATCAGAAGGGACTCATTCACAATCGAAATTTCGTCCTGAGCCGAAAAGCGCTGGCCGATATTTATACGCAACAGAAGAAATATCCGCAGGCTAAAGCCGAACTCGAAAATGCACGAAAAGCTTGCGAGGCCTCCCCCAAAGGGGCCTGGGGAACAGCATGTCCCGATTCGCTTTATTTGCTGGGAATGACGTACGTGAAATTAAAGCAGCGAGCGAGCGCGGCGGAAGTGTTCAAAGAGTGTATGAAATCAGACGAAGAGGGAGATTATGGCAAAAAGTGCCGAGACAATCTTAAAGCCTTGGAATAGTTCCGAAGGGTTTGCCCCTCCAGGAATGGTGGAAGAGGAAGTGGGCACGGAGTATCTCCGCGAGCTGAACTTCGGGCTTTATCTTCGCCGAGAGAGGATTCTTCGCGGGATTAGTCGGGAAGAAGTCATGCGGGTGACGAAGGTCTCTCCCAAATACATTGAAGCGATGGAATCAAATCGGCTGGAAGACTTACCGCACAAGGCGTTCGTGGTTGGCTTTCTTCGTGTGTTTTCAAGCTATGCGGGGCTTAATGCGGACGACATCGTGAATCGATATCTGACGGAAGTCGCCCAGCAAGAGGCCTATGAGGAAAAAGCGGCGAAAAAGCTCCCTTTTTGGAGGCGTCACTTAAAGAAATTCGTCGGTCTTTGCGGGGCAATTGGTTTACTCGCACTCATGTTCGCTCCCCTTTTTCACCGTTCATGATTTAAATGGGAAATCAGTTCCAGGCGGCGCCGATACTAATATTGAAGTAGGGAAGGTCGTCCGACCCTTCAGAGCCGAAGAGATGATTGTATCGAAACCGCAAAAGGGGAAGCACATCCTTAATTCGGAATGCAATACCAAGCTCCGGTGCGACGGCAAAATGCCACTCGCTGTTTGAAACGCTGAATAGTCCTACGTCCACACGCCTTTCGGCCCAAAATGTCCCGACATCCAACCCCCCGAAGGGAAGGCACCACTGCGGCACGTACTGACGGAGGTAGTAATGGCCGCTCACCATTAGGGGCAAGAGATTGAGGTAACGGAGTTGCGTTCCGTGAAGTGTCACATTGTTGATCTGACTTGCCGTGGTTGTTTTCTGATCGAGTACCTGCCAACCTGTCGCAAATCCCAGTGACCAATTCGGATTGAGAAAATACCGGGCATCAAATCCCACTCCCAGGGGATCAAAATCTCCGCCGAAGTCGCTGGCCTGCCCAAAAGGAATGGCCATGTCGTACGTCAGAGAGCTGAACCAAGGCGAATGTCCGGGAAGTTCGTCCGACTTGCTTTCGTTTGGCAGCGTTGTTGCGATGAGGAAAAACACGGCAAACGACGTGAGAAAAGTGCGATTCATCATTTCACCGAAAGATAAGGTGATTGAGTAAACGCCTGATTGATAGTTGTTTTGATGCGGGACTTAGTAGTCACCACATCGCTTCCCAAAAGTCCGTTAATCGTGGAATTCCATAGAACCGGCAAATGCTTATCCGTCGCGGTCGGCTTCACCATGGTGATGAAAAGCGTTCCCGTATCGTAGGCCACGGTAACCGGATAGGCAGGGTAGTACCAATCGTCCCCAGGGTAGCCGCCCCAGCCCGGATACCAGCCCCAATACCAGTACCAATAGTCGTAATAATATTGAACGTAAATTTGGCCCTTCGCGCCCGCGACAAAGATCCCGACGTCGGGAGTCACTGTGTTCGGGTCGACCTCCGAGTACCCGTAATGGGTGAGATTCTCTTTCACCGTTTGAAGAATCAAAGAGTCGAAGGAATGGTCAATCTTATCATTGTTGGTGCAGTCAGGCGGCGCCACTACATCGCCTTCCTGCGGCGGGTTCTTGGGTCTGAAATCACACAGATCAACAACCTGATCCGGAATGCTGAAAGTTTTATTTGCGGAATAATCGGCGGTGGGGTTTTTCACGGTAAAGACAGTATCGGTCTCTTCAAAGGTATCGATACCATCGGGATAACACCCTGCTATTGTGACAAGGAGACCGATCGATAGGAAGGAAGTAATAAATTTTGTCATTTAATATGTTGGATCAACGGAAGGCACACGCCCTCCGTTGATCCAATGTAGCTTTGAAAATTACTTCTTTCCTGGGGTAACGTTGATCGCGACCGCTTCCGTATAATCGGCGACGACCTGATCTCCCTTTTTAATTTCGTTGAGTCTCTTTACTTCTTCACCCACTTTGAAGGTCATTGTGTTGCCCTTCGGTCCACGCAGCGTCATCATTCGTGTGTCGTAGTTGACCATTTCAACTTGGGCCGTGATTTTCGTTACTTTCGTGGCGTGCATGCCGGGCTTTTGACCCTTTTGAGCGGTCTGAATCGCGGCGCTTTCTTCGTGGCTCAATGGTTCGTTGGACTTACGAACATAGAGAGCGAGGTTCGCCGTATATTCCGCAGTTACGACATCTCCCTTTTTGATTTGATCGAAGTTTTTCACTTCTTCGCCACAAACCACAGTGGTTTCGTTCCCCTGAGTGTCCTTTAACGTCACTTCACGGGTTTTCTTGTTAATGTTGGTTACAGTCGCCGTCATGGTTTCAGTGCTTGTCATCATGACGCCGGGTTTTGATTCTGTATTGTCCGCCAATGCCACGCCTTGAAAAATTACGGGGGCAAGAGCGAGGAAAAACGCAATTTTACGGTTCATATCTTCTCCTTAAAATAGAGGGGGTTATTTAACTGCGGCCCCCCTCTATACCAATGGCTGATCCGGTCAATAAAGAAGTGCAGAATCGGGATAAAAGTGCCCTAAAACGTCACCCGAGCCGCAGGCCCAAAGCGGAAGGTATATACAATAGATAACCTTCCTCCCGGAGGGGGAGGGAGATGAAGCTCTCCCAGCGTTTTTCGCACACAATTCCAAAGGGCCGGCTCCTTACTCGATCGATCCTCGTTGACGAATATGGATGTTGGAACTCCATTGTTTTGAATCGTAAACGCCAGGACCACTTTCCCCGGCGCAAATGAACTTCGGCTGCCGGCACAGGAAGAGACCGAGGCCATTCGAGGGGTCAGGCCTGCGCGATATTGATTGTAGGCGTCGGTCATAGAAACGGTTCGTTCTTCGTCCGTGAACATGAGAATTCGACCCTCCCCCAGTCCCGCCATTTGAAAGGGAACCGCCTCGGTGTTCAAAACGATTCGGACACTTTTCACGGAAGGAAGGCGGCTTGTAACGCTTTTGGCACGTGAAAGGTTTTTCATCGCTTCATCGATCGACCACTGGATGTCCTTTGAGGTCAGGACCTCATCAAGAATTCCGAAGAGAAGGTAGTTTCTCAAATCAAATCGGGAATCAATTTGTTTCCAGACTTCATCGATGGAAATCGGTTTCGAGGAAGGTCGTGAGAGAGTGGCGGGTGCCGGGGCGTTCGTAAGAGCAAGAAAACTCTCGTCGCCCTGTTGAAGTTTTTCGCCGATTTTCGCCAGGCGTTGGTCCCAATGCTTCTCCGCAATTTCCAATTGTGTGTCGATATGGAATCGAAGCACGTAAAACCCGACGATGATCATCGTGACGGCCAGAAGGAGAGGGGCAATCACGCGCTCCACAATCTTCCAGGGGAGTTTAAAAAAGGGCTTTCGCACCTTCGGTTGCGTAAACACTTCTTTGGAGCGATCGACCGCCTTTAACGTTCGATCATCTATTCCAGCGAAGATATTTTGTGAAACGTTGAATTTTGTAACTTCCTCTTTGAGAGCTCCTCCTTCCGCCACCACTTGGAGGCGCGGAATTCGTTTCAGGTAGGCGCGGCTCTTTTTTTCCGCTTCCTCTCCATGCTGTTGATCCCGAACCATCGCATATGAAATCGCATCGAATTGAGTCACACTGTTTTCAAGGGGCAGAACATATTTCCCGATTGGCCCCGTGTATTTCACATGTCTGCTACGCCCGATTAGTCTCGACCAAATTTTTTCCCCCCCCGCTTCGTATCGTCCGGGATCCAAATCATGAAAAATGAGTGTACAGCGTCCTAAAGTGGTGATGTCGGAAGGCTGAAGGGCATATTTCACCACCCGTTCATTATTTACGAGTGTCCCGTTAGTGCTGGCGAGATCCTCGACGGTAATCTCGCCCTTTTCTCCTACAGTAATCCGGCAGTGTTCACGGCTCACGGATGTATCAAGCAGGCGAAGGTGGCAACCGGTCTTTCTTCCGATCAAAAATGGGGTCGTATTGATGGGTACATCGGCCACAAACTCTTGGTCGAAATAAAGCTGAAAAGCGGGGATGACTCGGCTCACTCAGCTACTTTAGCCGACGCTCGCGCCAATCCAAATGATTCGGTGAAAGGAGAAAAGCGATAAAGTCCTCCCGCTCCGCCTCACCCATTAATGACACAGCCCGGAGAGCCGATGCGAGATCGTCGAAGAGAAAATAAGCCAGACGGATGGCCGCTCGTTCCAGATCTTGGCCCAACTGGTCGGCGGCTGGTGTCAATGGCGGGCGGGTGACGGAGGCCGAGAAAAGATTGCTTAACGTCTTTACATCCTTGCGTGAAAGTCCTTTTTGCAGTGTGGCGACGAGCGCGGCGACCGATTCCTTTGCGGGTCGCTTTTCTTCGCCCGTTGCTCGAAGCGCCTCGAGCAGCTCTCCCGACGCAGTGGAGGACATTCGTGACAGGAGTAAGCTTCCGAGGCGAAGGCGCGCCAGGTGGAACGCAATAAAGAAACGCTGAATCGATTTATCGAGCTTGTAAAGTCCGGGACCCACGCCCACCGAGGGCGGAGAGGTTAATTCCAAACCGATGTCATTGACCGCGGCGCTGTAGTAAACAGAAATTTTCTTTCCATCCAGGCCCAGCCGCTTGGAATATTCCGCCACCGCTTCCGTTGTCTGATTGGGGACGACATCCGTTGCGCTTAACATCGCGGCCGATCGTTGTCCCGACGTCAATAAGGGGATGAGTGAAAGATTAATTTCGGAAATGGCTTCTCCCCAAGGCGAACGACAGCTCTCCGGAAGGAGGTCATAGAGGGAGGAAAGATCCAGAACGGTATTTTCCGGCAGGAGGGGAGAATGCTTTACATCAGTAATTGGGTCACTCGTGCGAGTAGTTCTAAACTGTAATATCGTCGAAGCCACAAGGGCCCGGTCCTTCTTTCCGACCGAGGTGTAGAAATCGACAATCTCTTTAAGAAGTGAAAGTTTTTGGGAGGCGCCGGCCGTCAACTGCCCGAAAATTCGAATCGCCTCGTCTCGCGTCGCGGGATTGAGAGCCAGCACTCGCCCCAGAGCCAACATCGCTTCGGCGGATGGATCGAGTGTGACAGCCGCGCGGAACGCTTGAATGGCCCGCTGATCGTCGCGAAGGTGCTGCCGATAAAGGTATCCCAAAGCGAGTTTGAAATTGGCCGCTTGTTTTCGTTTTCCCGAGTCCTGAAGGGTTTGCGATTTACGTTCGTACAGCTGTGAGAGCTCACGCCAGTCCGATTCCGTCTTACAAAATCCCTGCAGGGCTTCCATCGCGCTGGAATCTCCGGTTCCGACTTCGATGGATCGAAGATAAGACTCGCGAGCTTTGCGAAGATCCCCTGTTTCTCGATCGTGAATTCGTCCGAGGCGGAGCCAAAGCTGCGAAAGTTTTTCCGGATCTTGTTCCAGCTGAGTCAGTTGTTCGATCGAGCTCAAAGCGGCCGGCCACTCCTTTTCTTTTTCACATACGGAGACAAAGAGTTCGAGAGCCCTCTTATGATTGGGATCATCCCGCAAAAGCGAAGTGAGGCCTTCGCGCGCGGCCTGTATATCGTTGAAATGCTGAAAGGCAATTTCAGCAAGGGCGAAAAGGGCGTCATGTCGGTCTGAATTCGTCTTAGAAAGTTCTAAAACTCGCAAGTAAGTTGCACGAGCTTGAGTCCATTTTTGGGCTCGTCGGTAAAGATCGGCCGCCAACTTGGTAATTCCCAGGTGCTTTTCGAGAAGCGAGTGAGCCTCCTCGTATATTTTGATGGCTTCATCCTCCCGACCCAAACGATCCAGAGTTTGAATGAGGAGGTAATAGTTCTTGTCGATGTAGGCGCGATCTTCGGCGCGGCCGAGCTCAATCGCCCGTCGAAGCATGCGAATGGCGTTGTCCCACTGCTTCAGGTCGTAAAAAAGTTCGGCCAATCCCCGCACGCTTTCCGCATGTGTGGGATCGTAGAGGAGGGCCTGATTGAGGTGAAGAATGGCTTCATCATTTTTCCCCAGCTCACGGGCGATCGTTCCCATTTGATAAAAAAGGCGCGAGGCCCGAGGGGGATCCTTGCGAAGAGCGGCGACCTTTACAAGCCGCTCATGCAGGGGAGCTGCTTCCTTAAAAGCTTTTCGCTCAAAGTAAAGCTCCGCCAAAATCGAAACCGCATCCATTTCGTGAGGTGCGATTCGGACCAGCTCTTCATAGAGAGCGACCGCCTTTGCCGGATCTTTCAGCGGCCCCCGCCACAAATCGGCCAATTCACGAAGGAGGGGGGCGCGTCGGTGAATGTCTTTGGTCGCCTGAACTTCCTCTCCCAACAATGTGGCTGCCTTTTGCCAGTGTTTCGTCGATCGATAAAATTCACTCAGGGTATCGACAATTTCGGGTTGATGCGGCTGAAGTTTTCGGGCTTCAAAGAAAATTTTCTCCGCCGTTTTGGGATCATTCAGTTTTTCATAGTGAACGCGGCCGAGCTGCAAGAGGCGAATGGTTTGTTCCCGTGGTTCGGGAATCTCAGCAATGAGCGATCGAAGTGTGATGATCAATTCACTAAACAGACCCAATCTTTCTTCAATTCCGGCAATTCGCTCAAAGGCCCGCCTCTTTTGCGCAGGGTCTTGCGCCAGTAATCGATAACAACGAAGGGCATCCTTTCCCCTTTCTCCCTTCGTCCAATAGCGGTCCGCCAGAGATTCCAAAATGGCGGTTCGTTCATCGCCAGGCGGAAGTTGAGCCGCTTTTTGTTCCAGTGCTCGCGCGGCATCTTCTTCACGTCCCTGCCGACGGTAAAGCGATTCCAGGCGGGAGAGGGTCTCCATATCGGATGCGACGAGTCCGAGTCGCTCTTCATAACATTCGATCGCTCGGGTGGGGTTCTTGAGTCGTTCATCGTAGAGGGATCCAAGCCTTTTAAGCAGCTCCAATCGCCTTTCCTCTAAAACCTTGCCACGGAGTTCCTCTTCGAAAAGTCCGGCAAGGTCCGAAAATTTGCCGTATTGCTCGAAGAGCTGTTGAAGTTGGTGGAGAACATCGACATTTTCCGGATCGAATTTCCGAAGCTGGGTCAATGTGGCCATGGCCCGCTCCGGCTGTTTGAGTCGATCCACTTCAATCATTGCGAGTTGGCGCAAAATAGTGGCCGAGGCTCTCGGATCCACTTCTTTTGACAGCGTTTTCAAAACTTCCGCGAGATCCTTCCAGCGTTCGTCTTTTCCAAAGAGGTCCCGCAACCGGTCCAGTGCTTTGGACTGTTTGGGATCCAGCTTGAGGACCCGGCGATATGTCTCCATCGCATCATGCCGCGAATTCAGCCGATTTTGTTGGAGTTCCGCCAGGGCCAGCCATGCTTCGACCTTTTCCGCGGGGGTTTTGGCGGTTTCGGCGAGCTGTCCTAGGGTCCAACCATGCGCCCGGTAATTCTCGTTTTGAAGATGGATATCCGCCAGCTTGAGCAACGCCGGCCGATACGTCGGGTTCATTTTGAGAATGGTTTCGAGATATTCCTGCGCCTGGATCGGATTGGCGAGTGTGCTTCTCCAGAGATCGGCCAACTCTTCATAAATGGGAATTGCTTTATCGGGTCCCACCAGCTTCGCTTGTTTCCGGAGCGCCTCCGCTAACTCAAGAGGTCGCTTTAATTTTCGATATTGTTCAATCAACCGTGTGAGGATTTCGGTTTGGGACGGGTCGTGCTCGAGAGAGCGTTCCAGGAATCCGAGAGAACGGTCCGTGTCTTTCATTCCTCGGGCCCACACGTCCCCCAGTTTGCGATAAATTCTGGCGGCATCGGCCGCATCTCGCGTAAGCGTGATTTGTTGCTGGAGAACAGAGGCGAGCGCCGCATAGTCTTTTTTCTCCTCGTGAAGCCGCTCGAGGCCCGCTAAAGAAGCCCGATCTCGCGGGACGGCACGGAGGATTAATTCGAATTGTTTTACCGCCGCATTTAGATCGTGAAGCCGATGTTCGTAGATGTCGGCGAGCGACCGACGCAGCTCCACCGTGTCGCCCCCATGGGTTTGTTCCGCCAATCTCGCCATGCAAGTAACGACATTTTCCCAATCATCTTTTGCCTCGTACAGGCGCGCAGCCAACTCTAAAGCGGGCTTGGGATCGCTGGATTTTGGGATGATCTCTTCCAAGATAGAAATAGCTTGATCCGGTTGCTTGAGCCGTTCGGCCAAAAGTGTGGCCCGCTGAAATGCAAGATCCTGGGCTCGAGTGGACGTCAGGGGGTCCCCCTCGAGTGTTTCAGAAATCAGTTTGTCGGCCTTTTTCCAATCTCCCGTCCGAAGATAAAGAGCAATCAAGCGATCAATCATCAACGGATTTTCGGGCTCCAACTTTCGCGCTTCGCCCAAGGCGCTGATGGCTTGTCGGGGGTTGTCGAGCGATTCCGACCACATTTCCGCCACTCGAACGAGGGCCTTCGCCCTCTCCGCCGGAACTTTTAGAAGTTGTGCTCGGCGCATGGCCGCATCGGCCATTGCCACAGCTTCACCGGACGCTTCGTACAGCGCGATTAACCGATCGAGGAGGTCTTCACGATCTCCCGTCTTTTCCATCGCTTCCCGAAGGACAACGATGGCGGAATCCGTTCGTTTGAAACGCTCATGGTCAATCGACGCAATCGAGAGAGCCGCCGAGACATAATGGTTGAGTGATTTCTTCTCCTTTAGGCCTTCCAAAATCGGGCGAGAAATTTTGTGCCACTCGTTCGGTTGTGAAACGGTTTCGCCCAGTGCCAAAAGAGCTCGATGGTTGGATGGGTCGAGACGAAGAAGGGCGTGAAGGGTCTCTACGGCATTGTCATTCGATCGAAGGGGGCCCTTCCAAGCTTCTGCCATCTGGAACAGGACATCGGTCTTGCCCTCTTTCGTGGTCTCGATCTCGAGCTGCATTTGCAGGGTACTTAAGTGAACTTTCCAATCGCCCAGTAGCTTCGTGATCTCCACGAGGGCGGAAATGGCTTCCTTATGTTTCGGATCGAGGGCGAGGATTTCACGATAGAGCGGAGCGGCCGTAGCCGGATCCTTTTTCGTAAGGAGATGAAACTTTCCGAGACGCAGGAGAAGATTTGTTCGTCGCGCGGGGTCTTTTACGCGGCCGAGCGCTCTTTCCGTGGCATCCTGAAGGGCAGGGAGGTTGTTTTGGATTTCATACAATTCCGAAAGTTGCTCGAGCGCCGCGCCATCGTTGGGAGCCAGGGCGAGAACATCTTGGAATGACCGGATGGCTCGTTCATTTTGAAGGAATCGTTCCCGCCAAAGAATCCCCGACTCATATAGGAGTGCCGCCCGCTTCTCCGGTTCGGCCACTAACTCGGATTCCGCTTGGGTCAGCTTTAAATATTCTCCCCAATTTTCTTCGGCCTTGAGCAGTCGCCGCATGGCGGAAATGGGCTCGATGAATTTGGAGTCGAGTTCGCTCGCAATCTGGTACGAGACGAGCGCACGATCGGTTGCCCCGAGACGATGTTCAAATAAGTCTCCGACGCGGTAATGGAGTTTCGAGGCTTCGCCGCCGGAAAGCGTGGGGAGAATCTTCTCGTAAACGTGGAGAAGTCCTTTCCAGTTTTGAAGCGATTCGTAGAGTTGGGTGAGCCGCGTAAGAGCGACTTTTGATTCGGAATCGTATGTGAGCGCTCTTTCATACCAGCTCGCGGCGGAATGAGGATCGTGAAGAACATCCAAATAAATCTCGCCGATTCGAAGGGCCGCGCGGGCGGATTCCCTGGGCTCGCCCGACAGAGAAATGATTCGCTCATAATAGGGCAAGCTGTCTTTGGCACGCCCGCTTTTTTCCAATGTGCGGGTTAAATCAACAACGACTTCCAAATTTGAGGAATTGAGATCGAGGGATCGCTGAAAATAAGCGATGGCCTGTTCGGCGTTTCCCATTTCCTTTTGGAAAAGGCGTCCAATGGTCGCCGCCAGATTCGCACCCCGGATCCGGTCCCGCTCTTGCTCGAGCTCCCCCATGTACGTGCGTATCAGCTCATCCCAGCGATTCTTTGACTGATAAATCCGGGCAAGCGCCTGCCGGGCGGAGGGAAGGGTCGGATCCAATTCGAGCGCCTTTTCGTACTGTTGGATGGCTTCCATTTCTTTATGGAGGGATGACTCCAGGACCTTTCCCATTTCCACATAAATTTCGGACAGGGGCTTTGGTTCGGCTGTAGCGCTAGCCTGCGTCTCCAGAATCATCAAAAGCTCTTCGGGGAGAGCCTGTCTTCGGTAAAAATCGGCGAGAAAATTCAGGGCTACGCGATTGGTGTTGTCGAGTTCCACCACTTTTCTAAAACAAGTTTCGGCTCGTTTTTCATCTTGCAGCCGTGAGAGAAAAACCTCTCCCGCTTTGAGGTAAATCGACAATTTCTCCGCCGGATCCGAAGTGATATCGGTCTGTCGGCGATAGATCTGAATCAGTTCCTTCCAATTCTCTCCACGCTCGGCCATTCGCTCCAGGCTTCGAAGTGCAAGTATGTCGGAAGGGTTTCTTTCGAGAATGGCGTCTAGACATTCTTTTGCCCTTCCCACGCGATCGAGCTTCTGTTCGTACAGCTCCGCCGATTTAAACAGGAGCTTCGCCTGCTCTTCCGGGGTTTTTGCGCGCGGGATCAATCGCTCGTAAAGGGCGGCCAATTCCTTCCAGAGTTTTTCATTGAAATAAATCTGCTCGACACGCGATGCGATCTTTGTCGAATCCTCCACTAAGGGGAGGGCCCGTTCGTATGCGGCGGCAGCGCCCTTTAAATCTCCCACCTTTTCTTCGAACGTTTTGGCAAGAGCGAGGTAGACGGCGCCTTTTTCCTCGGCCTTGGCCAATTGCTCGGCACGGCGTTCATATATGGAGACCAAATCTTTCCAGCGTCGTTGCTTTGGATAGAGGCGTTCAAGCGAGGCAAGGGCTTCAGGATGGTGAGGGTCTACTTTTAGGATTTCTTCATAGGCCTCGGTCGCGCTGTCGAGATTCGCGAGTTCCTCTTCGCGTAATTTGGCGAGTCGGAGCCAAAGTGCCATTCGCTCCGAGGGTTTGGCCGAATGAACGGAAGTTTCGAGCAACTGAGCGAGGGGATCCCAGAGACGTTGTTGCTCATATAGAGCCGTCAATTGCTGTCGAGAGGCCGGATCGTTTGGAGAATGCTGGAGGAGAGCTTCATACGCGGCAATGGCACGAGTAGGATCTTTGAGTCGATCAAATGAAATCTCAGCCAACTCCCGAAGCGCTTGAACCCGCAAGGTGTTGTCGTTGGTTTTTTCCGCCGCTTCCTCGTAGGCACGCGCGATTTCGCCCCAGCTCTGGTTCTTTTTCCAAAGGTCGACCGCACGTCGCAACACTTCAGGATTGGCCGGAGAAAATCGAAGCGCTTCCGCCAGTCGTTCACTCGCCAGATGTTCTTTTCCCAAATAAGTTTCGGCAATAGCGGCTTCTGAAACAAGCAGAGGCACTCGATCATTCGCCGATTTTGCGGTGCGAAGCTTCGCTTCGATTTCATCAAAATTTTTCGACCACAGGCCTTTGTCTCCGCGCAGTTCCTCCAACTTGGAAGCAATTCGGAAGTTATTGGGTTGGCGCGCGATAATTTCTTCATAGACGGCAATGGCCCGAACCGGTTCATGGAGTTTGTCTTTAAAAATCATTCCCAACTTTGTGCAGAGGGAAATAATTTCATCTCGATCTTTGGTTTTGGATTTCAGATCTTCATAAAATGTGACGAGTTCGGTCCATTTCCGCTCTTTCACCAAAAGACTTTCCAGCGCCTCAATCGCCTTTTGGTTGTTCGAATCGAGCTTGAGCATCTCCCGATACGTGGTGATGGCGCGTTGAGGATCGTTGAGAATAAACGAGTAGACATCGGCCACTTCGCCCAGGTATTGCGCCTTCATTTCCGGACTGGCGGCGCCCTTCGCTTCCGTCGAGAAGCGAGTGACGACATCGGACCACCCCTCCCGTTGGGCATAGATGTCGCCGAGAACGGACATCAAATGGGTCTTCTGAGGATCGAGTTCGAAGGCACGCACGTACGCTTCGATGGCTCGTTCACGATCTTGAAGGATCTCGAGGTAAATTTTGGCCAAATCGCAAAGCAGATCTGATTGCGCGAGACGGTTGTCTGTGGCGTTAACTAAGTTATTGAGAATCGTGACCGATTGTTCGAAACAGCGTTTGGCTCCATCTCCATTTTTAACCTTGTCGCGGTAGAGGGCTCCCGCCTGCAGGAGTCGCTGTACGGCCATGCGCTTATCGGCCATCTGATGCGATGACTCCTTATATAGGTCCGCGAGCTTCGCCCATTCTCCGGAGTCACGATAGCGATGCTCCAGAAGGTCGAATTCTCTCCCTCGCGGGGGGGGTTTTGTTTCCGGTCCAGGCATAGATTCAGTTTTCTTAGGCCCTCAAAAAGGCGCGGAACCATAGCCCTTTTCTCTCTCTTCCTCAACCAGGTTGCAATTCAATGAGATGCCTTATTTGACCAATTCCTCTGAATCTCTTAGGTAGGGGCCCATGAACCCCCAACTCCATCGAAAAATTGCAGTTTTTCTCTTCCTTTTCACCATGTTGGTGCCTTTCGTTCCCGCTTTTTCCGCTTCGACGGAAAACGACTTGGACGAAGCGCTGAATGCCTATCGTAAAGCGGTCATCGCGAATCCAAAAGACGCGCGCGCCTACCTGGGCATGGGCCAAATCGAGCGGAAACGAGGGAATTTGCAGGGGGCGACCATTGCATTAGAACGAGCGCTCGAAATCGATGCAAACCTGGCCGAAGCCAATACAGAACTTGGCTTTGTCGCGCTCGAAAAAGGAGATCCTTCGGCGGCATCAAAACGATTTACTCGGGCTCTTTCCCTCAAATCCGATCAAATGCCGGCTCGTGTAGGTCAGGCATTGTCGGAAGTCCGAAGTGGAAAATTACAAAATGGAATTCGAACACTCGAGCGACTCAAGACGGAAGCTCCTTCTGATCCATGGGTTCGCGGAGCGCTCGGTCAGGCCTATCTTGAAGCGGGGAAAATGGAGGCCGCTCGGCAGGAGTTCAGTGGCGGGAATCGTTCGAAGCTGCTCGGCCCCACATGGGAGTCTCGTGAAAGATTGGCCGAACTGGTGGTCCAGAAGAAATGGCCGCAAGTGGAAAATGAAGCGCGCCAACTTCTTTCCAACAATCATAATGAGGCGCTCGGCCAGCGCTACCTTGGAATTGCTTTGGTAGAGCTCGGTCGACTCGACGAAGCCAAGCCGGAACTTAAGAGAGCTCTCGATCTCAATTCCAATGATCATGAAGCGCGATTGAGTTTGGCGGCTCTGTATGAAGGTGAAGGCAAAAAGAGCGATGCGCTCGATCAATATGAAAAAGTGGGGATGAACAAAGACGCCACGTCAGCGCAACAACAGGCCGGACTTCAGGCGGCCGCGCGACTCAGCATCGCCACACAAAAATATGGTAAGGCGGTGGATTTTTACGGTGAGCTCGCGAAACGAAATCCGAACGATGCCGCCGTTCAAAATGGGTTAGGGGAGGCGCGATTGGGAATAGGAGATCTGGATGGCGCGATCGCCGCATTCGATTCCGCCCTTCGTATCAATCCAAAGTATCACCGAGCCGAAGCGAATCGAGCCCGTGCGTTCATGCAGCGTAAAGACTATGCGAAGGCCAAGGCAGCCTATCGAAATGCCATCGCCGCCGATCCGAACAATGAGGAATACGTTCATGGATTAGTCGACGTTTCTCGTGCGTCGAATGATCCGGCCACGGAAACGGAAGCGATGACGCGCCTGACAAAAATCGAACCAAAAAATCGCGATGCGTTTGTTCGGTTGGCGGAGCTCCACCGTAGAGCCGGCAAGAAAAAAGAGGCCGTGGTGGCCTATCAAAAGGTCACGGAAATTGATCCCAAATATACTCCCGCCTATCGAGCCATGGGTGAGATCGCTTTCGAAAGTGGCCAATACAGCGAGAGTGAGAAGAATTTCCAAAAAGTAATAGATCTCGAACCGCGCGACGCCGCGGCCGAGGCGGCTCTTGGAACCATCGCTTTTCGAGCAAAGAAATGGGAGGCCGCCATTTCCCATCTTGAAAAGGCGGTGGAGCTGGATCGAAATCACTACCCGGCATGGGAGCTCTTAGCTCAGGCTCGAGAAAAAAAAGGAGACAAACTAGGAGCACTTCAGGCCTACGAAAAGGCTTCAGGCCTCGAACCGAAAAAAGCCTTTCCAGCCTATCAAGCCGGTCTACTACGCGAGGAAAGGAAGGAGAACGAGCAGGCC
Source organism: uncultured bacterium (assembly GCA_964397255.1). Lineage (GTDB taxonomy): Bacteria > Bdellovibrionota_G > JALEGL01 > JALEGL01 > DATDPG01 > CAYNHQ01. Next base: position 254,446 of record CAYNHQ010000002.1, on the reverse strand, counting down.
ATCGAATTTTTCCACAGAACTGTGTCGGCGGATCCCAAGCATGCGGATGGCTGGGAACACTTGGGAAATCTATTGGCGGATGCAAAAAATTGGAAAGACGCCGCCCAAGCCTATGAATCCCTTCATCGACTTCGCCCGGCCTCGCCTGCCAGCTCGATCGGGCTGGCTCGTTCCTACGCGGGTTTAAAAGAATGGACCAAGGCGACCAAGACTTACAATGAAGCGGTTCGTCTAAATCCAAGAAAGCCGCAGCTTTATCTTGAAATGGCAAAGGCCCAGGTAGGGGCGGGTGACAAAGAAGGGGCCCGTCGCTCGTTACGCAATTATGTGGCGGCCAATCCGAGAGACGTAGAAGGACATCGTCTCCTGGCGGATCTCTATTTTGAGCTTCCTGCCTACACGAAGGCGCTGGAAGAATATCAACAGGTTGTGCGGCTCAGCCCTAAAGACGCTGCCGCCCATGAAAAAATTGCCCGCATTCACCTCTCCAGAAAAATGAATGTAGATGCGCTCAACAGTTTCAAAACCGCTGTTCGTTACGATTCACAACGGGCGGATCTTCATTGGGAAGTCGGGAAGCTGGAGTTAACGAACGGAACACTGGAGCGAGGTATTGCTTCGTTTCAGAAGGCCACAATTCTCGAACCCAAAAACGCCCAATATCAGTATGACTATGGTCGTGCGCTCGCGAAAGCCAATCAAGTTCCGGAAGCCGATGCAGCTTTCCAAAAAGCTACGGAAGCCGATGGCAAACGAAAAGATGCATTTATGGAGTTGGGCCGGACTTCGACGAAGATGGGCAAATTCAAAGAGGCCGCAGCGGCTTTTGGGCGAGCCGGAGAACTCGATCCGAAGGATGGAGCGGCTCATCTCGGCCGCGCCGAGGCGTGCGTAAAGTTCGAGTCCTGGTCGGACGCCGCGGAGGCCTACGACAAAGCATTCAAGCTTGATTCCAAAAATCCAAAGTTGGCCAAAGGAGTGGCTGAATCGCTCGACAAAGCGGGGGAGAGCGATAAAGCCATTTCGGCTTACCGGACGGAGATCACACTCGACCCACAAAATGCGAATGCCCACGCCAGACTGGGAGCCCTTCTTTTGAAAAAGAAGGAGTTGGGCCCCGCTACATCGGCGCTGGAAAAGGCGGTGAAACTCAATCCAAAGGATGCGGAAAGTTGGAAGGGGCTTGCGACGATTTATGACGAGGAAAAGAATACAAAGAGCGCATTCCAGGCCTATACCGAGGTCGTTCGACTCACTCCGAAAGACGCATATGCTCATTATCGTTTAGGGGCGATGCACAACGATGGAAAACAGTTTGGTGAAGCCGAAAATGAACTCCATCGATCGGTATCCCTCGACGCCACACGAGGAGACTCCTTTTATGAATTAGGTTTGGCGCAGGCGGGACTCAAAAAGAAAAAGGAGGCGTTGCAGTCGTTTGAACAGGCCGCGTCACTCGATGGGAAGAATCCGTATCCCTGGTACGAGAAAGCAAAGCTTTTGACGGAAAAATCGGAGACCTCGGAGCGAGTCGAATCGCTCAAAAACGCGATTAACCGTAAAAGCGATTTTCATGATGCGCGAATGATGCTGGCGAAGACCTATTATGAGCACGAAGAGTTCGAAAAAGCCGCGGATCAATATCAGGAGGTCTTGAAGGTTAATCCGGATCATAAGGAAGCCACACTCTGGTTGGTCGGATTCAAACGGGACAAGAAGGATCCAAGGGGCGCCGCGAAGATTTTGGAGAAGTACTTGGAGAAGCATCCCAACGACGGTGAAATGCGTCTCGAATTAGCCAAGCTCAAATACGAATCCAAGGATCCAAAGGCTGCGGAGAGAGAACTCGACATGATTTTTCGTGCAGGAACTCCCCCTGCGGGAGCCTATGTTCTGCGAGGCAGTCTTTTCTTAGACTCCAACAAGGTGGCAGAAGCCGAATCGGAATTTGAACGTGCGAGGTCCATCGATCCCAATTCTGCCGACGCCTATTATGGGTTAGGACGTGTGGCTCAATCCCGAAAGAAGAGTGACGAGGCGATCGATCTTTTCAAGAAGGCTGTGGCGTTAAATCCCAAACTCTACGATGCGCACTATCGATTGGGGCAGCTTTATCAAGAAAAGGGTAACAGCCGCGCCGCAAACGAGTCGTTCGGGAAAGCGATACAGGTTGATCCTCTTTCAAATGTAGGGAAGAGCCCCTCGAATTAGGGTTTGTATTCGCCGGTCACTTCGATTTCTCGAAGTCCCGTATCCGAGCCGTAAACCACATTCGAGAACTCCACTTGGAACTTGTCCATCGATACGGGTGGATCGAAAACGACATCTACAGAGGGAGCCGTTGTGTCCTTGGAAAACGTTTTTGGCTGTGTGAGGCTCGAAGAAGTAATTTGTCCGCTCGTAAATCGCGTTGTGGTGCGATTAAAACCAGCCATATCGGTCCGGTCGTACAAGGTGATTTTTTTCACGTCATAGACTCGATCAAATTCCATGGAAAGTCTGGCGTTAATCCCGAGCCCATTGGAAATCCACATCGAGTTGTTCGAAAGATCTCCGTCAATAAGTTTCTCTAAACGATAGGGCCCGGTGGCGGGGCCCGAGTATGGATCCTTGACAGCAACTTGTTCGCCTTTGGGAAAAGCTCCAGATCGGGCGACATTACCTTCGGCAATGGCTTCCTCTACGCGATGTCCCTTGACGACGATTTCGGAAATGCCGGGAGAGCTTCCCTTGCTTTTGACGATCGCCACTTCGAGCGCCGTGATCGGACCTCCGGGAGCGGATACGAATGCCGCCGATTTAGCGTCATCGGGGAGTTCGCCAAACGTAGCGAGTGGAAGACTTGCGTGGGTATCCACACTGTTTTCAAAATAAACGCTGCCCCCGAGAACTTGGTTTCCCGATTGAGGGTTATCGTAGATAGAAATAGAAGAGACAACGACCTGACTGTTCCATTCAAGTCGAATGCGACTGCTGGTCGTCGTGCCAGACGCGGGGATCCAAATATATCCATCGGGAAGAGTTCCGTCTGTCCCGCCTCCCACAAATCCATCGCGAACATTGGTCGCAGCATAATGGTCGCTAAACTCAGAACTATCTGGGTTGCTTGAGCTTCGGGAGGAGATTTTCGCGTATCGGGAAAGGTTGTAATCAGAATTGGTGGGGCCAGAGGTTGGAGTTGGTGAGGGTTTTACATGGGTTTCGTCTCCGTTATTTTTCCCGCAACCCAGGAAAAGCGAAAATAGACCCGCAGCTAAAATGAGCTTGTTTGCGGCAGAGCGGTTCAACATATGAGGGGATAACCCAAAACCTATGCCGCAGCATAAGCCTTAAATTTTGAATACTTATGGTCTAATAGCTAGAAATTGGGGCGGCGGTTTCCTGCTCACCGCGAGAATGGAGTCTATTCGATCTTAAAGGGGACGGAGGTAATCACGTCTCCGTTGGAATGAACCACGTCGACCTTCCAATCACCCTTTTGTGTGGGTTGAACACTCTTTGAGCTGAACGTTCTCCAGTTTTCTCCCTTTACCGGAAGCGTGACTGTAGCGAGTTTTGTTCCGTTAAAGAACCAATTGTGGGAAATGGTGGTGTCGCTTCCTCCGTCGTTCGTTATTCTTGTGTAGACGTAGATCCGACCAATGTCGGACTTAAATGTCGTGCCGGGTTCAACCGGGGACCGCTCCGCAATCGATCGACAGGCCACGGCTTCCAATACGGTAATATTTCCTTTCTTCACAGCCGCCGATTTAGCAGCGGCAGTGGTTTTCGGCGCCGATTTAGTAGCGGGAGAAGAACTTGCCGCTGGGGTTGAAGGAGCTTGTGTCGCGCAGCCAAGAGAGGATAACATAAGGAAAGTAAGGGGCCATATTCGGTTCATCATCTCTCCAATCTAGAAAGCATGTTGAAATTTGCAAACTTTTTGCTCTTCCTTGTTATTTCCCTTTACGTCTCGGCGACCTATGGGGGCATCTATTATGCGGGTGAAGTCAAAGGAATTCAGGGAACCGTATTTGGCACGCCTGAGGGGGGGCATTCAGTAACCACGCTGCCAACCGGCTTTCCTATTCGAGTCTATAAGAAAAGAGGGAGCCGGTATCTTGTGGGGTTCACTCGAAATATGGAAAATATAGAAGGATGGATGGAGACGGATCAGGTGACGGTAGATCCCCATCCCAGAACGGAAGCGACGACGGCCGCCCCTCCGCCTGAAGAGCAAAAGGCGAAGCAAAAGGAGGAGAAAAGCAAATCTTCAATTCCTCCGCGGCAAAAGAAACAGGAAGCGAGACTTTTTGTCGGTCCGGTCTACGACATTCATAATTTTGGGACGACGCAATTTCGAATGGGCGCTTCATACGAGCATCGTTTTTGGAAAGGGGTCGCGATCGGCCTTCCGGTCGAATATTCCATGGGTGGGGGCTTTCATGACTTCGGACTTGGAATTGAAACGCTCTTCGACGTTGCGGAGTGGGATATGGCTACATTGGTGATTCGAGGGGCCACCATGTTTGAGCGATTTGCCGGAAATGGAAAATCTTTTGTCGCTGCGACGTTCGACGTGGGAGGGGGTTTTCGATTCCCCATCGGCGAGACTTTTTTTATCGATGCAGAGCTGGCTTCTTTTCAAGTCACGCCGTTCGCGACGAAGGGGCTTCCTCTTTTTGTTCGAGGGCAGGCGCTTTTTGCGCTGGGAGGAAAATGGTGATGCGAAGTTTTAAATATCTACTTTTGCTTCTCACTTGCCTGGCCTCAAATCGTTCTTTTGCCTTGTTTGTCCAACCTGCGAATTTGGAGGGTCTCATTGATGCCTCGGATCAAGTTTTTGTCGGAACCGTTCTTTCCATACAAGACGATAAAGCGCTCAACGGCCTCCGAGCCTTTGTAACCACTTTTAAAGTACGCGAGATCTGGAAGGGGAATAATACAACAGGGACGATTTCCGTTCGCCAAGTTGGAACGGCAAACCCAATCCGTTCCGGAGTTCTAGCCGATCTTCCTCGGTTTCAGGTGGGGGAGACGGCCGTTGTTTTTCTTCGCCGGCCGAGCCGAATAGGGTTGGCGAGTCCCGCGGGTCTTCATCAAGGAGTTTTTCGGTTCCCAGCCAAAGAAAACAAATATCGTGACGACGCATTGCTGGTCCATTCCGGTAATCCTATTCTTTTCCAACAACTTCGCGGCAGCCGTTTGATTTCTCGAACCCGAGATATGGGTTTCGAAAATTCTCATTCCCCCGTGCTTCGTCTCGGAGAATTACGTGAATTGGTCCAAATTCATCAGCAGGAGCGGCCATGAGGAAGGTGCTCTTCTTGGGCATTCTTTTTTATGTTCGTTTGGCTCAGGGGGCCGGATTTCTCGATCATCTCAAAGGTGTTCCGTATCGTTGGGCGGCGCATACACCGATTCACTATAAGACCGACCAAGGTACCCTGGGCGCAATTCCAAATCCGAACATGCTCGTGGCAAGTGCTCTAGGCGCCTGGGCCGGAGTAACAATTGCAGATGTGTCCTTTGTATCCGATGGGATGATGTCGGTCGATGTGGATGGCTCGAATTACACAAATTACGTGACGATCGACAGCGAAGGAGCACCTCGAACCGTTTCAGCGGATGGAACAAATACAATCGTCATCTATGATTCCGACGGGGCCATCATTGATGACCTTTTTGGAACAGGCGCTTCGGATTGCAATTCGCCACAGGGCTGTATTTTGGGAGTGGCCTCACCGGGCAAGTTAGTAAGTTCAAATCATTCAATCACCGAAGGACTCGCCATTTTAAATGGCCTCGCCCCGAGTGAAATTACACTCACGGCAACGGCTGTTCACGAATTTGGCCACATGCTCAATCTTTCCCACACCCAAATAAATGCTGACCTTTTGGGGACGAAGGATGAGGATGTACCTACGATGTTCGACACACTGGGAAATAAACCCGACCAGACGGCGATCCCCAATCCCGACGATGAGTTTTCTCTCGGGTTTCTCTATCCACGCAGTCCGAATTATGAAAACAGGGCATCTATCTATGGGAAAATCAGAAGGCGAACAGGCGAAGGGGTTCGTGCTGTGAACGTGGTTTGTCGAAACACAACCAATTCGTTATTTGATGTGGTCTCTTGGATTTCAGATTCCCAGCTAAAAGATAACGGCGAATATTTTTGCGCTAATTTGAACGCCGGAACATACGACGTTTCCATCGAGCCGGTCGTTCGACCGATCAACGCCTTCACTCCCTATCCTCCCTACATCGCCACGGAATTCTATAGCGGCAGTAATGAAAGCTTCGATCCCAAAGTCGATGACCAAACCCAGTCCACTCCCGTCACGACCGTTCTGGGAACGCCGACCAACAACATCAATTTTGTTCTGAACGAAGACGGTAGGCTGATCTCAGGGAAGAAAGTTTCCGGAACCGTCAGCAGTACTTTCCCTCCACTGGAGTACTTTATCACCGTACCGCCGGGTGCGAAAGCGATGACGCTGCAACTAGATAGCTCCAGCTCCCAAGATCTCGACATTGTCGGCCGCTGTGACACTGAATTTTCCTATGTCATCCCCGGGCTCACTCCTGGTCTTGAAGACGGAACTTCAAGCCAGCAGGCGGAATTGAAATCAAGCGGCCCCACTTCAAAAGAGACATTGACGATTGATTCAGGTTCGAATCCGAAATTGAAAAACTGCACCTACTACTTGTTAGTAACCAATATCACCCAAAATGCCACGGCTTCCTACACGTTTACCGCCACGCTGTCGGGAGGAAATCCTCAGCTCGAACTTCGAAAGGGGCCCGGGGATGTCGTCTCAGATGGAACGGGAGAGATTCTGGTAAAAAGTGAGAAAATCACCGCCCATGACGAGACATTTCGGCTTCACGGAATTGTGTTTACGGACGACGGAACGAAAAAGTTGTCTGGTGTAACGGCTGCCAAACTCTATGAAGACAGCGATAACAGCGGTGGAATCAGTGTCGGGGACGAACTCATCTCGACAGCATCAACGATTGATCCGGTGAAAGGGCAAATCACCTTTTCAGGTTTCGATGAATTCTTTGAACCTGACAAACCGCGTGTTTTTTTGGTTACTTATCAAGTGGATTCTTCGGCTGCGGGTTGGGGTTTCCTCGCTTTGATCGTCCTTGTTGGATTTGGATTGGGACGGTTACAGACATTACGTCGATATTCGCTCGGTTTAATTTTGATTGGCTCCACGCTTTTTTTTGGAAGTTGTGGAGAACCCAAGGGCCCTTATGCCCCGCGCATTGCATCTAAGAATGATGTTACGGCGGTGGGGCAGACTTATGGAAGTTCGATATCCATTGCTGTGGATGAATCTGTTTCTTCCGTAAAAGAGTTTTTCGAATAACTTTCTATCCTTCGAGCGGAAAACCCGCCTTGATCAGAACCTCCCGCACGTTTTCTTCCAGATGTTTTAATGACGAATCGTTCAAAATAACTTTGTCTGCGCGTTGAAGGCAGTGATCGAGTTGCTGCGCTAACGCATTGTCTGATCGTTCGCGATCTTCTATTTTTCGGAATTCATCGATCGTCGAGGCATTTTCGATTCGCCCGCGTTTTGACGCTCTTTCAAACCGAAGCTCGATCGGCGCGTCGATCCCGAGTAGAAAAAAATTTCCCGCGGTTTTTAGAATGTCTATCTCGGCGGGATTTCTGATGGAATCGATTACGTAACGATCTTTTGTAAGTTGCGGAACCGTTCGAGCGGCTAAAACCCCGGGCCCGCCCGACTCGCGGAGTTCACGTCCAAGCGTAATGAGCACTTCGCGTGAAGGATCGAGCTTTCGAGAAGATGCTTCCTCCCGAAGAATATCGGACAGGGATCGATAGAGATAACCGCTCCGGGCGATGAACTGAGCTGCTTCCCCCTTACCGGTGGCGTTTTTACCGGTAAGACCGATAATCCAAGGTTTATTCTTCGTCGCGGCCGAAACTCGGGCGGGGGTATTCATCCTCTTCGACATCCTCCTCGGCATCTCCGATATCGTCTTCCGCTTCGAGGTCATCGTTCTCTTCTTCCTCTTCAGCGGAAGCATATTCCCCTTCCAGGTATTTCCGTGAGGTATCGTACTCGTCCCAGCCACCCGAAGGTTTTTTAGGCGTGGACCGTCCAGCCGAAGAGGAACCTTCCGAAGATCCCCTCCATGTTGATGTAGCCATAGCAGCCGCGCCCGCAGCCATTGCGCCTACGAACGAGGGAGTGGGACCTCGTGGGGCTGCTGCCGTCTTCGTGGCAGCTTTCTTGGCCATTTTCCTTTTTGGCGAAGATCTTTTCGCCGCTCGTCTCATGCTTTTCTTTCTCTTCGGCGCCGCTTTCTTCTTTTTCTTGGAAGATTTGCGAGCCTTGGTTCGTTTCTTTCCTTTTTTCTTTTTCTTCGCCATAACGCCCTCTAAGTGTTTGAAATAATTAAATTATTTTAAGTTCTCGCCTTGCGCGAAAAAAGAATACAGAAACGCGATTCCGAATCAAGCTTTTGTCCGAAGCCGTAGGCGAAGTTCGTATATATAATGAAGCGGAGGGGGCGACAGGTTTCGACGGGAACCGTGAACGCCGAGTTGCACGCCGAGGTTTCTACCAGGCCTCGTTAAAAAGGTAGAAAAACGCTATTCGGCAACGAACTAGCAATGGCAGCTTAGCGCTACCACGTCCGACTTTGTGACACCTGCTAATAAAGAAGGACGTTAAAACAGCAGGCTGGTTGGCGAAAGCGCCTGAGTAAAACGCCGACGAGAAAACACTTCAGGCTCGCGCGACGAGATCTCGCTCGTAAGAGTTCGTCGGGCTAACTCAAATTGCGAGATAAGCGTGTAGTGGCGCGGCAGGAATGGTTTTCGGACGGGGGTTCAACTCCCCCCGCCTCCACTCAACAATTCAGTATTCAGAATTCAGAATACAGTATTCAGAATACAGTATTCAGAATACAGAATTCAGAATACGGAATTCGGTATTCTGTATTCGGAATAAGACTGAAAATCGGAACTACCGAACATTTTTCTCGCACCAAAAATCTGGCCCAGCAATTGAATAGAAAAATTGTATGTCAAATTTTCGAACCCTGGATTTGGCAATGGATTATTATCGCCAAGTTGAAAATATCAAATTGCCGAGTCACTTAAAAGACCAATTATTACGTTCAGCATCCTCCATTTCCCTCAATCTTTCTGAAGGAAATGCGAAGCGTTCGTACAACGATAAGAGGCGCATTTATCAGATAGCGCTAGGGTCATTTCGCGAGAGCCAGACGATCCTGAAACTTGCACGATATTCGAATGCAGACCTCGATTCCCTGGCAGATAGACTTGGCGCAAGCCTGTACAAATTGACGGTATTCACAGCTCCAAGTTAGGTCGGCCAGGTCGCACTTGGGGCCACAACTCCCTATTCTTACGGCGATTCAGAGAATTACATCTGGTTGCTTTCTAGTCTCGACTGTGAAAGGGCGTCATCTGAGTAATATGGAATCAAATAAACGTATCTTCCCTCCACACTAAAAATCCCTATTCCTGTGCTTTGAAGGCGAGGGATGGGTCGGGGCGAGTAGTGCCTTACAGCTTAGTTTTTTGTCCATCGGCGAGATTTCCGGGATACTTTGATCGTGGCGCCGCAGCGGTTTGGAGCATACATGCTTGAAGAGCGAATTGGCTTGGGAGGGATGGCCGAGGTATTTCGAGCCCGGCGTTATGGCCCGGGGTCCTTCGAAAAAGTTCTCGCCATCAAACGGATCCGACCTGAACTCGTGGTTCGTTCCGATTGGCTTCCCATGTTCATGGAAGAAGCCCGAATCGCGGCCACGCTGAATCACCCGAACATCGTGGACGTGTACGACTTCGGTCAAATTGACGGAAGTTATTTCATCGCCATGGAATATGTGTCGGGCGTGGATCTTTTAGCTTTGCTCAATCGTCAGCTGGAGGCGCGGATCCATATGCCCCTTGACCTTGCGGCGCATATCGCACTGCAGATTCTCGCGGCTCTGGGATTCGCTCACGAGCGACGTAATAGCGATGGATCGAGGTCTCCCGTGATTCATCGCGACGTGAGTCCTTCGAATGTTCTCCTATCGTATGAAGGGCAAGTGAAGTTAACCGATTTCGGAATTGCAAAAGCAATTGGTGGAGACGGGCCGACGACGCAGCCGGGAATGTTCAAAGGCAAACTCTCCTACGTGGCTCCTGAACAAATAACCGGAGGGAAAATTGACGAGCGGACCGATTTGTTTGCCGTAGGAATTTTGCTTTATACGCTCGTCACCAATCAGCGGCCATTTCGAGCGAAGGAAAAAGAAGTACAAGTAGAGCTTCTACTGTCTGGCAAATACACTCCCATTCGCTCGGTGGATTCCCGTCTTCCGATGGCGCTTGAGCGGGTTGTTGAAAAAAGTCTCCGCGCCGATCGCGCCCTTCGTTTCGAGTCCGCCTCTGAATTTTCTGCCGCCATTCGAAATGTCGTCGAATTAGATCGTAGGGCGGATTATGGAAAGAGGTTGGCAGCGCATCTTCGTCTGCTGTTCGGGGAAAAGGCATTCGGCGTGGTGGAAAGACTTGATTTGAGCACGCATACGATACCCGAGTCGGATCTCCATATGATGGACATCACGTCGCCGCCGGATACCAAAATCCATCGGCCTGGGAGCGGGGTCTTTCTAGTCCTTATTGCGATAGCATTGCTAGGTGCCTACGGGGTTTGGAAATTTCTAAAAGAGGAGGAACGAGTGATATCCACCATTCCTGCTCCGCGGATCACCCCGCGCATTTTTTCCATCACACCGTCACCTGTTCCGACGAAGATCGTTGCTCGAGCCACACCGACCCAGGTTCCTTTATCAGCGACTTCGCCTCCGACACCCCGCCCGGTAAAAGTCGCGCGCAAGTCAGAAAAGAGTGAAGCCAAAACGTATGGCTACCTCACCATTTTCCCGGACGGCCCCTTTGCGAAAGTCTTTCTGGATGACAGGGCCATAGGGAATACCCCCATCCTCAATCACCGTATTGAGTCGGGAAAACACAAACTTCGATTCGAAAATGAAAAACTAAACCGCAAGCGTGAGGTTACCGTTCATATAAAGAAAGACATTACGCTCAACCTAACCGATATTTGGGGCGGCGAAGAGGGAGAGTAACTTTGGGTTACATCGGGGCTGAAATGTTTGCGATGTGCTCGATTCTTGCCCGCTCGTTCTGAAAAAAAATCGAATAATTTCAATAGAGTGGCTCACAGGGGTCGATAAAATACTTTGGATTGGCGATTGCAAATCTAAAGGGACATGGTTGGGCGAAAGCTTCTTTCGATGTTACTTGTTCTGGGCCTTGTTTTACCAGCCCCGCTCAGGGCTGAGGAGGCCCCCGTTCGTCTCGTGTCGATTGTTATAAATGATACTTCGGGACGCGGAGATGAGATGGCTCGAGCACTCGAATCGCTTGCCTCATCTTATCAATTAAGCATTGAGAGGATTCTACCCGCAGCTGCATCACAATCCGAGAGAGTGGAAAGAGGACGGATGCTACTCACAGAAGCGAAAATGCTTCTTAAGCGGATGAAGTTCGACGCCGGCCTCAAAAAATTAAATGATGCCCGATCCTCAAACGATTTAACGATTCTTCGAGAAACGTATCTCCATGAGGCGTTTGTTCATTCTTCGATGCAGCGACCGATGCAAGCGAAAGAAGCCATGGAAACCTACGTGCTTTTGGGCGGAGCTGTTCCAGATGACTCTTTCTACGCTCCGGAATTTATCGCGGTTTACAAAAAAGCGCGTAGAAAAGTGATTGATCGTCCTCGCGCAGAATTGGTGGTGCAACCGCAAACGCGCGCGGAAGCGAGACCGTCGGTTTATCTCGATGGTTTTCGCATCGGAGAAGGGTCTCTTCGGATTCCTCGAACAAGGATAGGGCTCCACCATTTGAAGGTGGAAGGTGATGGCCTTCGGTCATATGAAGAGGTATTTCAAATCTCCGAGTCAGGGAAAACGATACGTCCGATTCTCGAGCCTCTCTCTTCCGAGGAACTTGTTGCAAAAATAGCCACTCTTCCCGCCGGGGACGGACGCGTACCTCTGTTTGAAAAGTTGCAGCGTGAATCGAATGCACACGGACTTTTGGTCGTGGAAGGAAATAGCGTCACACTCTTCCGTGAGCAGAAGCGAAAATGGGCAAGAAGTTATCGGGAAGGCGAGCGCCCATCTGAACGAGACCTTCAGGATATTCGCGATCTCTATCTCCCGAAGCCTTCGGTGGTTGTACCGGTAGCGGTGGCGCCTACTCCGGCCCCCGAATCTCCTATCGCTGCTTTTGTACCCACCAGCCCGGCACCCGCTGCCCAGGTAGCCGAAGTTTCTTCCAGCTCGTCGCACTGGTATTCCAAATGGTGGGTTTGGACATTGGTGGGTGGTGCCGCGGCGGCCGGAGGGGCTGCCTTCATGCTCCAGGGAAAAAGTTCAAACAGCGCGAGTACCGTCCAACTTTCCGTCAGACCTCAGTAGAGCTACAACAACTTTTCTTTCCAGTTTCAGAAGCTTTCCAGAAGCCGGCTGGAAACTTTCTTTCATGAATCGAAAACAAGTTGAAGGGTTCCTTCATATGTTAAAATTGTGTGTTAAACTCACGCGCCTCGAGGACTTTTATGCGGCGGAACTGCACGAAAAAAGTACGTGGATTTACGCTCACTGAAATCGCATTGACTTTGGCGATCATTGGAATCGTATCGGGTCTTGTGATCGCGACACTGACGGGATCGCTTTCACGGGATGATGTCGACCGGGCTACCCAGGGGATTTACGATGACTTGATCTACATGCGATCCCGCGCGATTTCCACGAATCTCAACCATCGGCTCAATTTTACCGCTGACAATCAGTGGAAGATTGAATCGCAAGATGCCACTACTTTGGTTTGGAGCGCTGTGACCGATACTCGGAAGATGAATACAAATACAAACCTGACTTCAACGACCTATACCAATGCGGGGACCAATCTTTGGGCCACACCCCGCGGGCTCTATTCGTTCCAGGGATCCTCTTCGGGTGCTCCCTACGTAACAATCACCACGTTGGGCGCAGGAAAAACAAAGTCGATCAATGTCGATGTCGGGGGAGCGGTTGACATTATCATCAACTAGTTACCGCGGCGCGAAGGGCTTCACATTAGTGGAGATCATGGTCACCCTGGTTCTTGCGGGTGTAACCATTGCGGGAATCTATACGTACTTGGGTCGACAAAGAAAAGTTGCCTCGACACAGCGTCTCCGCGCGGATATGGAGTCCCTCGATACGATTTCATTTTTTATCATCGGCCGAGACATTCGCCGCGCCGGTTCCAATCCCCGGGGAGCTCTTGGCTACAGCTCGGGAGTCGATATTCCACTTTCCAACCCTACATTTGATTCACTCGAACTAAAGGCCGATCTCGACGGTAACGGGACTGTGAGTACGGGCACCGACGAAGACATTATCTATCAATATATCGACAATCCTGCTTCTCCAGATGGAGTGAAGGATCAAATTCGACGTCAATCGGGAAATCAGCTCGTGATTGAAAACGTCCGAGGGTTCGACATCGATTATCAAGTTGCTTCGGGAGCATGGTATTGCAGTGCCGGACGATGTAACTCTCCTTACGACGTTTCGCCTTACACTTCTCCGCCACCCAACGCCGCCCTGATTCGAAAGGTCCGGATTCATCTTAAAACAGGCACGGGACACGTGAACCAACAAACGGGAGTGGAAGATACAAAGGAGATTCAAGAAAACATCCTTCTTCGTAATTTCCGATAGTGAAGGAGAAACTTATGGCAAAGCGCAGCGAGAGGGGATTCATAATCGTCTTAGTACTTATTGCTCTGATGGCGATGAGCTTTTTCTTAATTACTGGTGTTACGACTACTACTTCCACGATTAAAGTGAGCGGCAACTACAGCAAAACGCTCGACGTTTTCAATATTGCGGAAGTTGGGATCGCCAAGGCGCGACCCATTATTGAAGGGTATTCGGATTTCAATGCTCTTTTTGCCGCTTATCCGAGTCTCACGATTATTCCGACAACTTCATGGGGATCGGGAAGTTACTCCGTGACGATCAAAAACAATAACGGACCCTCTTCGTGCGGGGGGACTCCCGACTGCGGATGTACGGGAGGAAGCTCCACACATGACTGCGACAACATTATTATGGTCACTTCCAGCGGGCGAACAGCGCAGGGAGGCAAAGTCGATATTGAAACGTACCTTCAAATGACCACCGCAACCGTAACCTTCCCTGGAAACCCGAGTGACGGATCCGCAAGCGGTTCAGCCGCCGGTCTTCTGTGTGGTACGACGACCGACGTCCAGATGAAGGGTAGCTCTCATATCGATGGAAGAGACTATCAGGCGCCCAACAATATTGTGCCATGTAACGGAACTTCTTGTGACATGATTTTAAATGGGACGGGAGGAACAGGATATGCGGTTGCAAGTCAGGGCGTGACCAACACCGATACGCAGGGCTCGGCGAGTTATGTCAGCGCCGCACCCAGCCCAACACTACAAAATACGGGTTCGGGGTCGAATTGCAGCCAATGGCAAACACTTTACAACCAATATGCTGCTTTAACGTCGAGTGCGCCGAATGTGGTGGTTCTTACCGGAAGTGAGTCGAACAATGCGGATCTGAGTGAATGTACTACACCCAAAGTGTTCATCATTAATACGACCGCATCATCGTATAAGTTCAAAGGCCAAACAAACTTGTGCGGTGTTCTCATCATTGCCAGCAACACGGAGATTGAGACGACGGGAACGGTGACGATTGTGGGTCTCGTTCTCGACATGGGAAACTACGCCAGTCTGTCATTTTCATCTTCGAGTGGACGCGCGCTGGTCTACGGTCAAATCATTACCAATTCGACCGCTGTGGACGTTCAAAAGGAAATATCTCTTACGGGAACTTCCGAAATTCGATACAGCAGCCAGGGCCTGGGATATGCCGCAACGGCCCTCGCCAGCACCGGGGGAGGGGGAGGAGGAGGATCTACACCCCCACTTCTAACGATCGCTTGGGAAGAAAAATATTAAATGAGAAGAAACCTCGCTTTCCCCTCCGATCGAGGCTTGACAGTTCTAGAAATTCTCATCACAGGCGTTCTTTTCCTCATTCTCATTTCGAGTTTTGCGTATAGCCGACGGTCCAAAGCACGCTTTAAGGTGGCCCATTTTTGCGATGAACAGGCATGGCGTTGGACCCGGGCCGCAGACGAAATCGAAATGAAACTTCGGCGTTGGGAAATGTGGGGAGGAGCCTGCCTGAAAGTGGGAGTGAGTCCCGTCGGGGTCACCCAAGGAGATCATATAGAATTTTGGGATATTCAGGCGGCGCGTCCTATTGTTCGCCCAATGGTTCTTCCTGGCCTTATGGAAGTCGTAGCGGCGCAGCCATTTGTCGTTGGGCAGAGCTTATTCGTTTGCGAAGAATCCACTTACGTTTCGGCGAAGGTGATACATGCTCTTCAAGGCGGTGGTGATCTTCCGACCCCGGTGGAAGTGGATTATCCGGAGAAAGACAAGCAACGGAAATTTGCTGCGGGTGCGCTTGTAGCAACAGTGATCCCGATGAGTTACCAATCCGTTATGAGTGAGACTCCTCCCATTCGTTATTTGTATGAGAAGATCGGAGAGAAACAGCGGCTCGTGACCTCAGGTTTTGAGAACTTCCTTCTTCAGATGAAGGACGATGGCGAGCATAAGGAAGTGCAAGTGAACATTGGATTCTCTCGAGGAGAATGCGCGATTCAGCGGGAGATTAGTTTAAGGAGCGCGGACATTGCGTCGGCCGCAGGGGAGTGGCAGTACGTGACAACGAATCCGATCTACCGCCCCTTTGATATTCGGAAGGAGATCAAGTGAAAGATCTTCCTCCCATAGTTTGGATTTTGGGTGTTTTTGTTTTTTTTGCCATTCTCATTGGAATCTATTCTTCATCCCGGCCGGATCCGATCCCTCCGGCGAGGAGCGCGTGGACCTATGTGGAACAATTTCGAAAGGACATTGAATTCCGAAGGAAGGACATTCGCCCTGGAATGAATCAAGAGTTGATCGAAGTTCCCTATCGCGTGGTCATGGAAAGGCTGAGTGACGTCAGCACCCCGCAGGTGCTTTCGCGTTACGTGATTCATATTTATCCTTCGGGAAAGGTGCCTATGGATCGCCCTTGGTTCGGTTCGGGCGCAGATATTTTGCTGGTGGATAGCGAACCCAAAGAAGGCATTGGAAAAGTTCGAATGGTGGCCATGCGGCGGGTGGAGCAGCTAAAAGAGTAATGGGAGGTCGACAATGACTTGGCGAAGACGAAAAAGCATCGTGAACTTAAAAGAGCAAATGTGGTTTTCGCTCGAACTGGTGGCGATCACGATGGGATTTGTGATTGTTTGCGGGTTCTTTCTCTTCATTCCGCCCATGAGTCTTCTCATGGGAGGGGAAGACATCGCGGAATCTCTTTTTCCGCAACTCCTCAACTTCGTTCTTCTCAAATGGCCTCTGGTGATGGCTGCGTTCGGAATTTTGTTCGTCATCGGGATTCTCATGAGTCATCGGCTGTGGGGACCTCTTTATGGCTTGGAACGAGCTATTTCGGCGTGGCGGAATGGGGATCGTACCGCCCGTGTTCGATTCCGAAAATATGATTACCTGATCCACTCGCGCGATTCTCTCAATGGGTTTTTCGATGCGGAAGAAGCTTTGTTTAAACGGACGGAAATGTTGGCGAAGGAAATCGAAGATTCAGCCAAAGCTGGGGCGATGAACGAAGTGTCATCCAAAGCCGCCGAGCTGGTAGCCATATTGAGCAAGAAGGGGTGAGAGAGATGAAGGGATTTACACTCCTCGAGTTGATGGTCGGCCTCATCATTTTTGCCATCGGAATCATCGGTTTTGGCGGAATGACGTTGGTGATTTCGAGAGGCAATCGCCAGGCGCGCGCCACGGATGACGCGGGAACCCTGGCTCAATCGGCGATCGAGGATATTGCGGGCGTAACTTGGGCCACATTAGGCTCGGATGTCGATCTTTCGAACGGAGCGCCCAATGGTCTTAACAATGCGTTGGTGCGCACCGAGGGACCCCTCAATCGCCTGGGCCAAACGTTGGGCACGGGCTCGGGTCCCTATTCCTACTATCGGCATCTGGTGGTTTGCCCTCCCAGCCCAACCACTGGTTATGATCAAGCCGCGGGGAGCACTCCCATTTATTGCGGTGGTTCACTTTCGGGAAATAATCGCCCGTCTGAACTCGCTTGTTCCACCATTTCCCCCGCGCTAACAAGCCGCGAAAAACTGGTTCGAGTGATTGTCGGAAATACGGATAAAGCGGGCAATTGTCACTGGAAGCACGTTGATTCGCTGGCCTTCAATTGGTAGTTGAATTCATTTTCGAGAGTCGTTCGAGCCCCATCCTTGCCAGAGGGTCATTCGGAAGTAGCTCAAGAGCGCGCTCAAACGCCCGTCGCGCTTTGTCGTAGCGTCCAAGCCCTGTTAAAGCGGTTCCCAATTCCACATACCCCGGCTCGAAATTCGGATTGAGCCAGAGGGCTTCAATCATGATCGTGCGAGTGCGCTCGTAGTCTCCGGCCATGGAAGCGAGGTGAGCGAGATTGGCCGCATCAGGTGTCGCAAGATTTTTCGTCGGCTGAGTCGAAAGCCATGAAAGAATACTTTCTTTCGATTCCCCGGCACGAAGCCGATTTTGAGCTGCTAGAATTTTGTAATTGAGGTTTGACGGTTCGATTCGTGACGCCTGATCAAATGCCTGAATGGCTTTTGGATAGTTGTCGGTATCGGCAAGCGCCACTCCCAGTTCCGCCCAACCGACATTGCTCTGGGGATAGATCGCTACTACGTCAACCCATGTCAGCACGGGATAACTGTATCGACGGTGGATGAGGTACGAATGAATTCCATAGGCCGAAAGAATCGCGAGCAAGAAGATGTGTCGTCTAGAATAGGTAAAAAGAAAATAGGAGAGAAGAATCGAGAGTCCCGCTATGGGAAGGTAGAGACGAATCTGGTCCATCACGAAGTAAACCGGCATAAATCCGGTGGTGGGGCCAATCGAAATCCAGATGAGGGCGATTGAAAATGGAATGATTTTCTGCCGCCAAAACCGAATGGCGATCAAGAGGGACAGAAGAAGGAGAAAAAAAGTGAGAGCCAACCCCTGCCATGGAAAAGTGATTACAGGAGATGGATCGTCGACGATTCGGGGATTGGGAAGTACCAGAAGCGCAAAGTACCGGGGAATGCACTCGAGCGACGTCAGGAAGTAAGTCACGTGATCCCACGAATGGCGATGGGGAACAAAGAGAAATCTTTTTGCCATCCATCCTTCGACCCAAATGAAACGAAAAAAGTAAAAAGAAACCGCTTCTATCGCCAGCCCAATATAAAGACCAAGCGGTAGGAGGGTAAAGTCCAAAGCGAGGAGGAGCGCCGGGAAAACCAAAGCAGATTCTTTGGTGAAAAGCGCAAGAGCAAACAGAAGAAACTCCGCCACGATGATGAAAACGCGGTATCTCGAACGCTGCTTTTCTTTCGAATGAAGAATAAGTCCCATCAAAATAAATGTGGTCACGAGCAATTCACTTCGTTTCCAGAGTAAATTGATCGGAAGGGTCTGCGTGGGATGCAGGAGAAAGAGAAAAGCGGCGGCCCCGGCGATCCCATTTTTTTCTTTTGAGTAAGGCAGGGTTCGGACCAAGTGAAAAAGAAGAATCGCATTTGTGATGTGTAGACCGATGTTTACAAAACGGAATGAGCCGGCGGTTTTTCCGAAGACAAAAGCATTTAACCAAAACGTGAGCATGAGGAGAGGGCGGTAGCCGGCGAAAATCTGATTACTATCGATAAAGTAACTTTTAAACCAGAACCCCGGCGCTTGGAGGTGATCGATCCATCCGTTGTTACGAAGGACAAAAATATCGTCAAAATAAAATGGATTCCAAAGAGCGATACCGTGAACCACGATTCCTAAACAAGCCAAAATCATGGCAAGTGAGGTGTTTCGACTAGGTTTCATTGACACATTTGCAAAAAAGGCGAGCCCTAGGGCTCGCCTTCATGCTATACAAATTAATTCAGTTCAAACTTAGAAGCGACCTCGGCCTCCGCCACCACCCCGGCGATTTCCGCCTCTGCTCCCTCGATCTCCGCCTCCAAAACCACCGCCGCCTGGACCTCGGCCTCCGCCGAAACGATCCTCACGGGGCGCTTGCGGTCGAGCTTCCGAAACATTGATGGCACGGCCTTGAAAATCGGTGCCGTTAAATTTACCGATGGCGTCTGTCGCCTCTTGGTCATTCGACATCTCCACAAAACCGAATCCTTTGCTACGACCCGTAGCCCGATCGGTGATCACTTTTGCAGATTCGACGCTGCCTGCCTGAGCAAACAACTGCTGAAGCGCATCGTCATTTGCTGAAAACGGCAAATTGCCTACATATAAACGCTTACCCATTTTAACGAACCTCCTTAAAGGCTTTTTACGCCGCTAAAGAGGACACGTGCACCATGCTCGAAGAACTCTAAGGCGGTCAACGGGCGCAGAGTACCACAATCAGCTCATGAGGGAGTGATTAATTTTCCCGCGGACGCGAAAGGAAATAAAATCAATAAATTCAACAACTTCAGTAAAAATCGGAACAAGAAAGATAATATCCACAGCCCCCGTTGGCACAGATCAGCTTACACTTTCGCTCCAAGAGTTCTTGGCCGCAGTTGGGGCAAGTTCGTGTGGTTACTTCTTCCTGATTCATTTGAAGGCTCGCGACGACACTGTTCACTAAAAAAGTCTACTTGAACTAGGCCAGACGGCGAATTTTTTGTGCGCGATCCATCGTTCTACGCGCTTCATCTTTTTTGATCGATTCCCGCTTATCGTGGAGTTTCTTTCCTTTGGCCAATCCGAGCTCAATCTTGGCCCATCCATTCTTAAAATAGAGGCGAAGGGGAACCAGGGTCAACCCTTTCTGAGAAAGTTCGGCCGCAATTCGATCGATTTCACGTCGATGAAGAAGAAGTCGCCGAGTTCGAATCGGCGCGTGATTTTGTTGGTTCGCATGGGAATAAGGACTGATGTGAACGCCTTCCAAGACGAGTTGATTGCGTTCGATATGGGCGAACCCTTCTTTTAAGTTCACTCCTCCATCGCGAATCGATTTGACCTCGCTCCCCAGTAATTCAATCCCCGCTTCAAAGGTTTCTGAAATAAAAAATTCGAAACGTGCCTGACGATTCACTGCGACCGAGATGATTTTTTCTTCTTTGTTCTTAGTGGTCATTGTCGGGGGTCACCATTCCCCCAGAGACGATCAATTTGAACGCATCCTCGATCGACATTTCCAAGAGCGTGACATCATCTTCCGGAACCATGATCAAAAAACCACTGGTGGGGTTGGGTGTGGTCGGAACGAAGACATTGATCACCGTCTCTTTCGTTTTTTCCTGTACCTCGCCGGTCGCTGTGCCGGTGACAAAGCCGATGGAATGGACCCCTTTTCTCGGGAATTCCACCAATACCACTTTCGAGAACTGACTCATTTGGCCTGATGAAAAGGTTTGAAGGATCTGTTTCACCACTTTATAAATGACGCGCCCGAGGGGAATTCGCGCCATCATGTTGTCTCCCCAACGAAGCAATCGACGCCCAAAATAGTTTCGGCTCAACATGCCGACGGTTAAGATAATGACGAGTGTAAAAATAAGTCCGAGGCCGGGAATATGTACCCCTAGAAGGAAGTCAGGATGAAACTCAGACGGGATGACGTAGAGAAAGCGCCCGTTTTGGACTTCTAAGATGGAATTGAGGGATTCGATGAAAAACATGAAAAATTTAAATGTGACGACAAAGGGGAGAAGAACGATCACTCCCACCAAGAAGTAACGGCGGAATGTCTTTCGAATGAGGGATGTTGGTTTCATGTGACTCTCGTAAGCGGTTGTCCTATTATCCGCGATCCGATGGGCCGTAAAGGTTTGACCTATGCCAGAGCCGGAGTGAGCGTTTCACGTGGCGATCAATTGGTAGAACTAATTAAGCCGTTGGCGAAGCGGACGTTGCGTTCGGAAGTCCTGGAATCGATCGGGGGCTTTGCGGCGCTTTCTCGTCTGCCTCATCGATACAAGAGTCCCATTCTCGTGACCGGCACGGATGGTGTGGGCACAAAAGTTCTTCTCGCGACGGAATTAAAAAAGTTCGACACGGTGGGAATCGATTTGGTGGCGATGTCGGTTAACGATGTGTTGACGATCGGCGCTGAGCCTCTCCTTTTTCTCGACTATTTTGCCACTGGCCATTTGCGTCTCGGACAGGGGAAGGCATTGATTTCAGGCATCGCAAAAGGGTGTCAGATGGCGGGCTGTGCATTGGTGGGGGGAGAGACAGCGGAGATGCCTCAAGTTTATCGGGGGGATGACTTTGATCTCGCGGGTTTTTGCATTGGCGTCGTGGAAGCAAAAAGAATTATTGATGGTAGGAAGATTCGACCCGGTGATGTTGTTCTAGGAATTCCTTCCAATGGAATTCATTCGAACGGCTACTCACTGGTTCGGGCGATTCTCCACAAGAGAAAGATCTCGTTGCGGAGTCGGCCAAAGGGCTTTTCGCGCACACTTGGTGAAGAGTTACTTCGCCCCACAAGAATTTATGTCCGTGAAATTCTCCGTCTGATCAAAGCGATTCCGGTCCATAGCATGTCTCACATTACGGGAGGGGGAATTGAGGGGAATCTTCCTCGAGCTTTTCCTCACGGAATACATGCAGAAGTAGATCGGTCATCATGGAAACCACCGCGAATTTTTCGATTTCTTCAGGATGAGGGAAACATTTCCGACGCTGAAATGTTTAGAACATTTAACATGGGTATTGGATTTATGTTGGTCGTTCCGAAATCGGCGGCATCAAAAGCATGTCGAATGATTCCCGGCACACGAATCGTCGGACGTGTCACGCCAGGCTCCGGCGAACCGAGTGTCATCCTTCAGAAATAGAAAATTTATTGCTCTTGCTCGGGTACAAGAGAAGGGTCGCGGCCACGATAGGTGATCAGTCCATGGCTCGGATCATATGGAGAAACGCCCACGGTGACTTGGTCTCCTAAAATCACGCGGATATGTCGTCGTCGAAGTTTTCCCGCAAGCTTTGCGTTGATTCGCATTCCCTTAGGTCCTTCAATGGTAAAATTCCCTCCCGCGAGAACCTCGACCACTTTTCCTTCAATTAAAACTAAATCTTCTCGAGACACCTGCGTGTCATATCAGGAACGTTTCAAAACGCCAACGTCTAGTGGACAGTCCCCGTCGGTTTTTTTAGGTTTGCGCCGGCTTCTTTTGCGACATCGCCAAAAAGATAGTGCGCCACATTGATTCGATACTCCTCTGGCCTCAATACCGCATCTACTTCGAGGGGTCGCCCTTCCTCGGCGAGCGCGGCAAGGTCAATTTCAGGGCCGTTCTCGAGTCGTTGACCTTTCGCGTTTGCAACCACTTTGATCGTCGGCTTATCAATCTTCGCCGGGTCCGGTTTTACGGCCGTTACGATTGCCAATAGGCCATCGGCCATCCGTAATAACGTGCCCACTGGATAGATTCCGACAGTACTCACAAACGCTTTGACTAAGAGGGGATCGAATTTTGTGCCGGCATTATCCATCAAAATTTTTAATGCGACAGTGGGCAGCATGGCACGTTGGTAGACTCGGTTGGTGGTCATTGCGTCGTAGGCATCGGCGATCGCGACCACGCGCGAATAAAAATTCATTTTCTTTTTGACGCCCGTATCTGGATATCCCGTGCAATCATAATTCCGATGGTGTTCGAACGCCGCGATCATTTTCTTGATATCCATTTCCTGCAAGGTGTTTTGCGCCAACAGCGTTTTGATCGACATCAAGGGGTGCGACTTCATCACTTCCCATTCATCCGGCTCGAATTTTCCGGGCTTATTCAAAATATTCTTTGGAATCGCCATCTTTCCATAGTCATGGTAGAGGCCGGCAATTCCCAGCTGGCCAATTTGCGTCTTCGTAAGCCCAAGATTCTTCCCGAAGCCAATCGACAACACACATACGTTGACCGAATGATTGAACGTATATTCGTCATAGTTCTTGATATTCGAAAGGCCGAGGAACGAGAAACCTTCTTCAATGCAGATGTCGACCAAGTTATAGACAATTCTTTTCGCTTTTCGCGCCTCAAGCATCTTGGGGGCGCTGATATTGGCGGCTGAGGCTTTCATCACATCGATGGCCTTGATGTAGCCCTTAAGGGCCTGTCGCTTTCGAGCGACAACTTCGGAGCGCGTTTCGCTTGAAACAGAAATACGATCCTTTTGTTCAATAAACTCGATCGATTCGACTCCTTGGGTGCTGAGAACATTGTTGAGCGCGTCATAACCGACTTCGGTCGAGTCGGTTCTTCGAACGCAAAAGGCGAGAAAAGAGGCCAGCTCTTCAACCGAAGGGGTTTTAAGGATCCGAAGACCACCCACCTGCTTTTTTGCGAATTCCTCATTGAGATAAGAAAACGTTCCAAACGTCGAAATATCGTTTCGGATTTTTTCTTCATTGTAATAAAGATTCATTTCTACAGACTCAATCGAGATGACGCCGTCCATTGAGATCAATTCATCGATCAAGTTGCGGAATTGGGCCAGCGGATTGGCGAACGCACGGTTTCGGGGGTCATGAATCTGCGCGGTTTTAAGAAGCATGAAGAGTTGATTCGCTAAAATCTTCGGTTTTTCGTTAATCATGGTTGCGCCTCCTTCGCGGGAAGCGAACCTTCCAATATGCGTAGTGCGGTAATGCTTAGGCGCTGGATCGTTTTGTTTTTCGATTTGGTGGAGTCCTGCAAAGCCGATTTGGCTTGCGGGGTCCCAATAATTCCGAGGGCATAAGTGGCGAATTGATAGAGTTCTTCCTGCTCGTTCTTTCTAAACCAAGTTTTGGTAGCGAGAATGTCACGAAGATAGGGAATAAAATCGTCTCCCGCGATTTTTGCAATCGCGTGAAAATAACTTTTTCGCTCCTGTGTCGGTTTTTGGTGAAAATCTTCCCGGTTCATCGTAGCCATCAATTGGCGCGCGATTTCGCGATCCTGAGAGGAAGCGAGAATTCGAAGAGCAAGCACCCGTATTTCAAAATTGGAATCGTTGAGGAGATTGACCAAGATCCTATGTGTTTTAGGCGTTTTAAAATTTCGAAGAATGGCAATGGCCTCTTTACGAATGGCGAGATCGGGATGCTGAATCAGCGGGGGGAGGAGGTCGACCACTTTATCATTTTTAATGGAGGCGATGATAAAAAGCGCCGTGCGAAGAGTATCCGGATCTTTCGATGCGAGCATCGGCATAAACAGGCCGAGATCTCCTCGGTGAAGTTGAGCGATGCCCGTACAAAAAATTCTTCGCCTATTGGGATCCAGAATCGTAGGAACTTGTTTGAGCAAATGGGGAAGGGTGGTGGGATCGATCAATCGAATCAACGTCTCGATATCTTCGACTGTTCCTTTGGGCTCCTGGTTAAGGGACTGGATAAGCATGTCGACTCTTCGAATCGGCCAAAGAATTCGAAGTGTTTTCTGCAATATCGCGGGATCGATTCCCGTAAGGACGATGGGACGTTCAGGGAACCGGTGAACTTGATCCATCACGATTCGAGCCAAACCTAATTCGCCATGCATCAAGTTGTTTTCGAGAACATTGCCCAGCGCTTCAGCCGCGCGCGAATATTCATCAGGGTCTTTCTCTTCATGCATCATCGCTAGGACCATATCCACAAAATCGAGGACTAAGCGTTCGGGTTGTTCACTCTCCGCTATGTCCTGTTGAATTTGCGCAAGTTCGTTAGCCGACATCACACAACGGTCCTGAAACATTTTCCCAACACTTTGCATGTTGAGCGTTACTTTAAAATCTTGATAGATGTCTTCGTCCGCCTCTCCGCCCGCTCCGTGGTACATGCTCATGCTTGGGTCGGCCACTTCCTCGATTTTTTCATCCAGCGATTTATCGCTCGAACCCGTCTCATCCATGATCATGTCAGCGACGGTATAGTCGATATGGTCAAATTCCTTTTCCCAAAATGAAGTCACGGCATCGGAGTCTTTTGCTGTGTCTCCTACACCCGAGTTAATGGCCCCAATAAATTGACTCAGTTCATCAAGCGTCATTCCGTTGCGAAATTTGATCGAACGAATCCCATCGTTAAAGAGTCGGAATGCAAAACTCTCCCCCTGATTTTGATTTAAATAGGCGACTTCATCGTCCACTTTCAATTGAAATGGCTCGACGTACACCGCGAGTTCCTCGTAAAGAGATAAGAATTGGGTGAAAATAGTGAAGAGATCCTGCTGATGTTTGATCAAAACCGGATTGTTTTCGGAGTAGAGGCGATGCGATCGAATCGTGCGGTCAAACGCTTTTAGCAGACCCTGAGCCCGCTCGATCTTTTCTTTAACTTCTTGATCCATGGAAAAAGGGAGGGTACCACCCCAACATATATATAGTACCAGACTGAAGGCGCCCGAACCACGTTTCGTTGAGCCGGGTTTGAGTTGCTAACTATGTAAAACTGTTTAATATTTTTAAGGGGTTGCACGGTGAAACGTTCAAAATGGATTTACTACGTTGGATTCCCAGTCGCTACGTTCGGCCTATGCCTTTTTGCCTACTATTTGGGCTGGCAGAGGGGGAAACAGTGGAGGGAAGTCAGCTCATCTCAGAAACCTGTCGAGTCACTTCTCAAGGAACATGAGTCGGCCCAAGAGCTGACGTTTTTCAAGACTTTGAAAGACGAGCCCTCTGTGAAGCCCATTGAAGATGCGGAACCGGCTAAGACTCCATCGCCAACCAAAGTAGTTTCAACACCGGCACCCAAGGCATTACTGGCGACCGAACCTGCTGCTGTGACGGCAGCTCCGAAAAACAAAAAGGGATATGTGATTCAAATCAGCGCATTTAGAGATATCGGAAAAGCGCATGAGTTGGCCGATCAGATAAAAAATGATGGGTACCCCGCGTTTACAAAAACGACGAAAGAAATGGGTGGCGCTCTTCATCGTGTTTATGTGGGTACGTACGATGAAAAAGGTAGAGCGGTGGCCGTTGTCGCGGAACTGAAGAAAAAAGGATTTAAAGAAGGATTTGTGACCTCCGTCGGAGGGAAGTAGTGACCCCCCAAGAGCGACTGATTGTCGCGATAGATACGCAAGATCGGTCGGAGACCCTCAAACTTTTAAATCGTTTCCCAGAAATTCGAATGGCGAAAGTGGGCTCGGTTCTTTTTACTTCGGAAGGGCCTGCGATTCTTTCAGAGTTTGAAAATCGTAAGATCAATGTTTTCCTGGATTTAAAGTTTCACGATATTCCCAACACGGTTGCGGGCGCCGTAGAAAATGTTTGTCATTACAAGAGTGTCACCATGCTTACGGTTCATGCTTCGGGTGGCCGAGCGATGATCATGGCGGCGCGCGAAGCGATTAACCGTTCGGCCACGGCAAAAAAACCCCTCCTTCTTGCCGTGACTATGCTTACAAGCCTCGACGCGGAGAGTGCGGAAGAGATCGGCTTTCAAGAAGGACCGCTGACCTCTCACGTGCTTCGTCTGGCTAAACTCGCTACAGCTTCGGGGGCCGATGGCCTTGTATGTTCCCCCCAGGAGATTCCGATCCTTCGAAAAGAATTGCCGAAGAAAACTCTTCTTGTGGTTCCAGGCATTCGTCCGGCGGGCCTTGCTGGGCAAGATGACCAGAAGCGAACGGCGACACCTATGGATGCCATTCAAGCTGGAGCTGATTATCTTGTCATCGGTCGCCCCATCACGGACTCAAAAGATCCCAAGGCCTCTTTCGAATCTATTTGTCGAGAAATCGAAAAGGCATGAAGCAATCCCTGGAACTATTTGTTTGGGGCCGCCATCCGGTCGCAGAGGCTTTCGGATCAAAATACTCACGGCCACATGATTTTTATGTCGTAAACTCGAGCGCCGAACGTTACTCTGATCTGCTTCAGGTTGCGCAAAAAAAAGGAATATCGATTCAACGGGTCTCACGCGATTTTCTCGCCAGGAAAATTGAACAGGAAAAACATCAAGATATCGCGGCAAGAATCAGTCTTGATCTTTGGGAGTCATTTGCGCATTGGAGCGAATCTTTGGAAGGCAATAAGACTCTTACTCTCTTAGCCGTCGATGGAATCGAAGACCCTCAAAATCTTGGGACATTGATTCGCTCGGCTCATTTTTTCGGTGCAAGCGCCCTCATTGTGACGAAAGATCGCTCGGCGCCGATCACGGGAACCGTTGTGAAAGCCTCGGCTGGTGCGCTTCTTTCCCTTCCGATTATTCGCGCCGTGAATCTCGCACGCGAACTGAAGACCTGCCAAGAATATGGAGCGGTTGTCGTTGGTTTAGATGCCGAAGCTTCCACACCCCTGGCAACCCTTGCCATCGGGGACCGGCATCTGACGCTTGTCATCGGAAGTGAAGGGGAGGGTCTCCGGGAGCTTACAAAAAAGCGTTGCGATCAACTCATGAAGCTTCCAGGAGGGGGCCGAGATTCTCTCAACGCCGCGATTGCCGGTTCGATCGCACTCTATGAAATCTTCCAGCAGCGTAGAACATAAAAGCACGTTGCGTATCGCGCTTTTTCTTTTGGTGATTGAACGGATCCTTCTTTGGGTCGCCTACAGTGGGACTCCCATACCCAATGGGCCCATTTCTGATTCTTGGATCTATTTCAATTTGGCAAAGGCGTGGGTGGGAACCGGTACAATGCCTTCGGAGGCTTTATTTCATCCTCCTCTCTATCCCTACCTTCTTGGAGTCGTTTTTCGCATTTTTCCTATTACGCCCATCTCAATGATTTTTGTCCAAAATGTGTTGGGCATTGCTTCATCGCTTCTTATTCTTCGTTGGGTTCAACGATGGTCGAAAAATGAAGAACCATTTTGGTTTGCTCTCCTTCTACTTCTTTTTTCTGCACCCCTGATCTCGTTCGAATGGAAACTTCACGACGTTACATTTGTGGCCGCCGCTGAAATTTTATTTCTTGAATTTGTCTGGCGCCTCACCCAGAAGAAGGGAAATCTTCTTCTCACCATTTCTCTGTCGCTTCTTGCGTCGTTCCTGACACTCTTACGGCCTAATTTTATCCTGATCTGGCCGCTCTTTTGGATTTGGGGGTGGCGCGCAAAGACCCTTACTGTGAGATCTACTCTAATTAGCGCCTCGATCGTTATACTGGCCCTCACACCGATCTTGATTCGAAATGCGGAGTGGGGGGCGGGCTTCACGCTGAGCGCGAATTCGGGTTTGACGTTTGCTCAGGGGAATAATCCCCATTCCGCGGGTGCTTACAGTGAAGTACCAGGGGTGAATTCTGACGTCTCTCTACAGAATTTGGATGCGCTTGAACATGGGGGTACGGTTTCAGCGGCCAATCGCTTTTGGTGGAATGAAGGTTTAACTTACCTTGCGAACCATCCGCTGAAGGCGCTTGAACTCTATTTACGGAAATTCATCCTGTTTTTGAGTCCTCAAGAGAAGGGCGGAGACTTTCCTTATGGATTTGAAAGGCGAAAAATTCCTCTGCTTTATTTTCTGAGCGGTGCGAACTTCACCCTCCTTCTTCTTTTGGCGATCCCCTTTTGGAAAAGGAGAAATGAAACGGATTTCCCGTGGGAGATGTCTCTTGGACTATTTGGGATTTCATTCGTTACCTGTTTGATTTTTTTCGTTATCAATCGTTATCGACTCCCGGCCTGGCCGCTGTTGGTTTTTCCTGCAAGTCAGGCGTGGGAACATCGTCGATCTCTTCCACTCCTAATGGGAGCGGCTCTTGTAATGGGGTGGGGGCTTCTTTCTCCAGTGAATTTATCGGCCTATCGAATGGGTTGGCACAATTGGGGAGTCGCATATGAGCATTCGGGCGACGCCATGAGGGCCATTCAAGCATATCGACAAGTACTCTTCCTCGACCCCCATCACCGCCCCACGATGGAAAACTTGGGGCGCGCGTATCTTCAAACCAATGAACTCGACCAAGCCTACTTCGTTCTTCAAAAACTCGTAACCCAATATCCCGACTCTTATTTTGG
Organism: uncultured bacterium; assembly: GCA_964397255.1. Taxonomy (GTDB): domain Bacteria; phylum Bdellovibrionota_G; class JALEGL01; order JALEGL01; family DATDPG01; genus CAYNHQ01. The sequence continues at coordinate 225,323 of CAYNHQ010000002.1, read as the reverse complement.
CCACAACAATCTATCGGTCTATTACTTACAAAAAGGAGAGTGGGCCAAGGCAGCAAGCGAAGCCGAAGTCGCCCTCCATTTGCGGCCATCCGAGGCCGCAGCCCAAAAGAACCTTGTTCTAGCTCGACAGAAACTCACCGCCGCTAACGCATTGCAATGATCGAGATTTTTGTGGTAGATATTCTCGCAAGCAGGGGGATTCCAAATGAACCAGTTAACCATGGTGGTCGCTTTTTTTCTTCTAATTCCAAGACTCGTTTTGGGACAGGGTCCAGCGCCTTTTGATACAACGAAGGTGAGTACTGAGGCCTACAACATTCGTGAAGTCATTAAGGTGTTGGAAGCACTTTGCCCTTCCGATTCGATCACACCTGAGTCCGTGGAAAGAGCGGTTGATCAAACGGTTAAGAAACTTGCAGAAAAAAGCGTCGCTTTCGATCCAGGTTCCGAATGGAAGGGGCTCGCTCCGAAGGAAGCCTGCCAACAAGTCTTAGGCATAGCGTATGAGAGTTTGGCCGACAGATTTCAAGCCATTGCGGAAAAAGGGGGAGATGGTTGGTCGAAATATTATGGTTGGACGGAACTCACCAACGTAAGAATTCTTCAAAAGGATTATGTGGGGGCTAAGGTTTCGTTTTGGGGGGCGCAACCATTTTGGAGCGAATCTGGATTGACGAACGAGCAATTACTCGAAAGCGCGGGAAAGGTTGCGACCAATATTGCTCAAGGACTGATTTCTAAGAATAAATTGGAAGAGGCTAACGCTCATCTAATCGCAATGGCGAAGATTTGGCCCAATGTTGCAGCGGATATGCGAGCGGCTCTTGAAATTTCCCAGGCTTTTCAGGAGGGAGATCAAGCAGCTATTTCGTACGCAAAAAAATATCCAGATCTGATTCAGACGGCCATTCGTGAATTTGCATCTCGAAATAAGGTGAAGGAACTGAGTGACGTGTCAACGCAGGCAGCGGACTGTAGAATCAAAAACGACATCGTAGTATATTTCCAAAAAAGTCCGGGGAATGCGGCTCTTGATTTAGCTCAGGACGCTTTAAAGTGCGATTCGACGAATCCAAAAGCGCAAAACGCCTTTTCCCTGGCAGTCAATCGATGGGCTCACCAGACATGGGATGCCATGAACGCAAATAAGAATCTTACTCAAGTTGATAGAAAGAAGATCAGGGACCAAGTTGTGGCAAATCTAAAGGAAGCCGAAAAATATCCAGATACTTCCAGCCACGAAAACAATAAGGCATTTCTTCTGGCGGCCGAGCCATATTTAAAGGAACCCCCAAAACAGATAACCGAAACAACCGAGAAAAATGAGACTGCAAATCAATGCATTTCACCGACGATCGTTTCCTATGATGGTAGCTCCACGAAGGGAGTAGATATCAGCAAGGTGGTGGACGGGTTAAAGATATTGGTCAAACATGGCTGCAAGGACCAGATCGACTATATCTGCACGAATCAACCAAGAGAGTTGGGACATAGCGTAATAACCTTGGACGACGATAAGAAAGTGCCGCAAGGAAACCAAATTCTCGATCTCATCAAGCTCTGCAATATCCAAGACCCCGAAAAAGGACGCCTCAGCGCGGCCGCGAAAACCATGTTAGCTGGGAGTGCGGCCGCGGGAACAAATTAGGCAGTGGCTCTAAGCGAAAAAACATGCGTGCCATGTAGGGGAGGGGTGCCGACCCTCACGAAAAAAGAAATTGATAAGTTTTTAACGGAAACTCCCAGTTGGTCTCTCACGTCACGCGAAAATATTTTTCGAATTGAGCGGACGTTTGAATTTCCCAATTTTGTCGATGCGATGTCGTTTGTAAATCGTGTTGCTGAGATTGCCGAAAAGGAAGGGCACCATCCTGATCTTCATATTCATTACAACAAAGTTCGTGTGGAGATTTGGACCCACAAAATCAACGGCCTCCACGAAAACGACTTCATCCTCGCGAGCAAAATTGGCCGGTTTATCCAAGCAGAGAAATAAAGTTCCACATGGTGTGGCCCGAAATAGTGAGAAAGTTATTTTCCCTGGACTGCGAGGCGAAGGGCAGGAATTTCTTCTTCCACTTTCAATAGACGCTCTTCATGATTTTCAATTTTCGGCGGGAGGATCGTGGCAAATTCGAGGCTTGTCTCAAGCCGATGAATCATTTCTTCAAATAGAACTCCCATATGTCGCTCCGAGGTTTCAAGCGTCTCCTTCGCTTTCTGATCAATGTAGCTCGTAAGTTTGACAAACTCGCCCGTCATCCCGTCAAACCGTTCGTCGATCCTTCCAAACCGTTCGTCGATCCTTTCGAACCGCTCGTCGATCCTTTCGAACCGCTCGTCGATCCTTTCGAACCGCTCGTCGATCTTTCCAAACCGTTCGTCGATCTTTCCAAACCGTTCGTCGATCTTTTTCATCGACTGCCGGAATTCCTTCCGAGTCACCGGTTGATTTTCGGAAGACGAATTCCCTTTCGCGGGCATGAGGTCGCATTATCGAACATTCTGTTTCCAGTCAATCGTGAAAGTAAAACGAAAGTAAAACGGCAGCGATTCCGCAACAAGACTGAGTAAACCCGAAAATCCCTAACAGAGACGAGGAGTTTTGAGGTGGGAGTCGTCTTGAGCAGCATCGCCATCCCGATCTCTCTCGCATACCGCGTCATAGGAGGGCCAACTTCCCGGGCTTAAAGAGTTTTCTTGACATAAATGATGTTTAACCTTATAAGCGCGCGCTTCAAATAGAGGACATTCTTAGCCGGGAGGAACGTCGAAATATACGAAATTTTTACAGAATTTGGAAGTGGGCGACCGCGCTGGCGTAGCTCAATTGGTAGAGCAGCTGATTTGTAATCAGCAGGTTGCGGGTTCGAGTCCCATCGCCAGCTCCATTTTTGGAAGGCGAGTGAGCATGGACAGAGGCCGTGAGTTTTTTTCGGCTGACGAGGAGGAAGCAACGAAGTCAGGCGGAAAAAGGGCCGGCCGATCGACAGGGACAGGTGCCCGAGTGGCTAAAGGGAGCAGACTGTAAATCTGCCGGCTCAACGCCTACGAAGGTTCGAATCCTTCCCTGTCCACCATTTTGGCACTGTTGAGCCAGTGTGCCAGAGGAAGATTGAGGCCAAAGGATCGGCCGAACAAGAGCGGGGGTAGCTCAGCTGGCTAGAGCATCAGCCTTCCAAGCTGAGGGTCGCGGGTTCGAATCCCGTTCCCCGCTCCAAAAGAAGAGGAGTTGGATCGAACAGAGAGGAACGAGAACGAAGCCAGACGAGAAAAGATCAAGCCGATGAAGGCCCACGTAGCTCAGTCGGTAGAGCACTTCCTTGGTAAGGAAGAGGTCATCAGTTCGATTCTGATCGTGGGCTCCAGAATTGGAATGAGTGAGTTGAGGAAAAAAACTTAAGGGTTTAACAGGGAGAAGAAGGTCATGTCGAAACAGAAATTTGAGCGAACGAAACCACATATTAATGTTGGCACTATCGGTCACGTCGACCATGGGAAGACCACACTCACAGCTGCCATTACTAAAGTCCTAGCTACAAAGGGCTGGGCCACGGCGAAGGGCTATGATGATGTGGCAAAGGCCGACGCAAAAACATTTCGACGAGACCCCACGAAGATTTTGACCGTCGCGCTCGCGCACGTCGAATATGAATCCGAAAAGCGGCACTACGCCCACATCGACTGTCCGGGCCATGCCGACTATGTCAAAAACATGATCTCCGGCGCGGCGCAGATGGATGGCGCTATTCTTGTCGTCAGTGCGGCCGATGGCCCCATGCCTCAGACCCGCGAGCACATTCTCCTGGCTCGCCAGGTCAACGTTCCTGCGATCGTCGTGTTCTTGAATAAGTGCGACATCGCAGATGCCGATCTCTTGGAGCTCGTCGAACTCGAAATTCGTGAACTTCTCACGAAGTATCAGTTCCCCGGCGACAAGATTCCCATTATCCGTGGAAGCGCCACCAAAGCGATGGCTGATTCCAGCGGCGACGGCGCGAAGCCGGTTTGGGATCTTTTGAAAGCCCTCGATGAAACTATTCCTCAACCGGTGCGTGAAAAGGACAAGCCGTTCTTGCTTCCGGTCGAAGACGTCTTCTCGATCGAAGGTCGTGGAACCGTGGTCACCGGACGTGTGGAGCGAGGAATTGTAAAGGTGGGTGACGAAGTCGAAATCGTTGGTCTCAAACCGACGGTCAAGACCGTTGTAACCGGCGTTGAAATGTTTAAAAAACTTCTGGATGCGGGTGAGGCCGGCGACAACATTGGAGCTCTTCTCCGAGGTGTGAAGCGTGAAGATGTCGAACGGGGTCAGGTGCTTTGCAAACCCGGGAGCATCACGCCGCATAAGAAATTCAAGGCGACCGCCTATGTTCTGACGAAGGATGAGGGGGGACGACATACGCCCTTTTTCAAAGGGTATCGGCCGCAGTTTTACTTCCGAACGACCGACGTCACAGGTGTCTGCACACTCCCGGCGAATGTCGAAATGGTCATGCCGGGCGACAATATCGGCATAGAAGTCGAACTGATTACACCGATCGCTATGGAAAAAGAGAGCCGCTTCGCTATCCGCGAAGGCGGTCGAACGGTGGGTGCGGGTGTGGTGACGGAGGTCATTGAGTAAGAACCATGTACAGCATCATCCAATTGGAGTGCACCGCCTGCAAACGTCGGAATTATTCAACGACAAAGAACAAGCGGACAAATACTGAGAAGCTGGAGCGGAAAAAATATTGCCGCTTCTGCCGAAAGCACGTGGTTCATAAGGAAACGAAGTAGCCAACAGGCTCGTTATGGGAAGCGACAAGAAATGGATTTATCTCAGTTACATCGTCATTACGTTTCTTTGCGCATGGGTCCTCAATCAGGTCGCCATTGTAGTGATCACTTATTTGCGGCTCCCCAATCCCAAACTGCTCGGAACGTTGCCAGCCGCTACGGTTGCGTCATTCGCGATCATGGCGGTGGCGGCTTTTGTCTACTTCCGTCAGGAAAAGGTGAACGCTTTTGCGGCCGAAACCATGCAAGAACTTCACAAGGTCACCTGGCCTCCTCGAAAGAACGCGTGGCTTTCTACCGTGGTGGTCATCATTTCGGTTTTCATCATGTCGGTCATCCTCGGCATTTTCGATTGGTTTTGCTCCGGGCTGATTCGTTTTGTGCTCCGCGTTTGAGCGGAGAGAAGAGGGCAAAGTGACGGACGTTGAACAACAAGAAGGATTCGTGATGTCGTCCGAGACGTCTTCGTCGGAACCTCCTTCTGCGCCCCCTACACCGGAAACTGCCGCTCCCGCGCCTGAAGATAAGCAGGCGATGATGAAGTGGTATGTTGTCCACACCTATTCCGGTTTTGAGAATAAGGCGAAACAGGCCCTTGAAGAGCGCGTGAAACAACTCGGTAAGTCCGAGTTCTTCAGCGAAGTTCTGATTCCTTCGGAAAATGTCGTCGAAATGGTTCAGGGGGAAAAGAAGACGACCACTCGGAAATTTTTCCCAGGCTACATCCTCGTCAAAATGATTTTGAACGATGAGACCTGGCATGTCGTCAAGAACACGCCGAAGATCACTGGCTTCGTGGGCGGCGGAACGAAACCCCCATCGGTTCCGGAAAAAGAAGTTCGTCGAATCACGACGCAAATCACCGAAGGGACTCTGCGACCCAAACATAAGACGAGCTTTGAAAAGGGAGAGTCGGTGCGTGTCATTGATGGGCCTTTTGCGAATTTCAATGGGCTGGTCGACGAGGTGAAACCGGAAAAAGGAAAACTCCGCGTACTTGTCTCTATCTTCGGCAGATCTACGCCCGTGGAGTTGGATTTTATACAGGTGGAAAAGAACTGAGGACGTTATGGCGGAAAAGAAAATTCAAACTCAAGTGAAGCTGCAAATTCCGGCAGGAAAAGCCAATCCCGCTCCTCCGATTGGCCCCGCGCTCGGCCAGCATGGCGTCAACATCATGGAATTTTGCAAGCAGTTCAACGCTAAGACACAAAACCAAGATGGCACAGTGATTCCCGTCGTGATCACGATTTATGTCGATCGTTCATTCACGTTCATCATGAAAACACCCCCTGCTTCGGATCTTCTGAAGAAGGCAGCGAAGATCGAAAAGGGATCCGGCGTGCCGAATAAAAACAAAGTCGGAAAAGTCACACGAAAACAAATTGAAGAAATTGCAAAAACTAAAATGCCCGACTTAACGGCAGGAAGCCTCGAAGCGGCGATGCACTCAATTGAAGGTAGCGCACGCAGCATGGGGATTGATGTCGTCGGCTAAAAGAAAGCGAAGATGGGAAAGATGGGAAAACGATATAAAGAAAATGCCACGAAGGTGAGCCCCGAAAAAAAATACACACTGGACGAGGCGCTCTCGATTTTGGCGGCGATGAAGAAGGCGAAATTCGATGAAACCGTCGATGTGGCGGTTCGTCTCGGCGTGGATCCGAAACAGGCTGATCAAAATGTTCGGGGCTCGGTTCGCCTGCCCAATGGCACGGGAAAATCAGTTCGAGTCTTAGTCATCGCTAAAGGCGAGAAAGAAAAGGAAGCGAAAGACGCCGGCGCTGATTTTACCGGCGCAGAAGATGCTCTGGAAAAGATTCAAAAGGGGTGGCTCGATTTCGACAAGATCATTGCGACGCCTGACATGATGGGCGCCGTGGGACGATTGGGCCAGGTCCTGGGCCCCCGAGGTCTCATGCCGAATCCGAAAACCGGAACGGTAACCTTCGAGGTTGGAAAAGCGGTGAAAGAGACAAAGGCGGGAAAAGTCGACTTCCGGGTGGATAAGGCGGGTATCGTCCACTCGATTTTGGGAAAGTCTTCATTTGGCGAAGGAAAAATTAAGGAAAATTTTTCTGCCCTCATGGATTCGCTGATGAAAGCGAAGCCCTCCACGTCAAAGGGGACCTACATCAAGAGCGTCACTCTTTCGACGACCATGGGGCCTGCGGTAAAAATTGATCCGTCCATCTTTATGGCGGCGGCATAGGGAGAAAGCGATGACGAGTCCAAGTCAACATGCACGGCAAAAGGAAGTGGTGACTATTCGCGAGTCGCTCACGCCTGCTCAGGCGGCGGTGGTGGCGCATTATTCCGGGATTACAGTTGAAAATATCACGAAGCTCCGGGCGGATCTTCGAAAAGACAAAGTTCGACTGAAGGTCATCAAGAACACATTGGCAACGAGAGCAGTAGAAGGCACCCCGCTTGCAGCTCTGAAGGATTCATTCAAGGGTCCTACGGCCCTGGTGTACACCGAAACCGACCCCGTGACATTGGCGAAGGTATTGGTGGAGTTCGCGAAGAAGGAGGAGAAATTCAAAATCCAGGCGGGGGTGTTGGGCGGAAAAATCCTCGCGCTGAAAGAAATTGAGTCATTGGCAAAAATGCCGGGAAGGGAAGTGCTGTTGGCGAGACTTTGTGGTTCGCTTCAGGCTCCTTATGCCGGATTGGTTTATACCCTTTCAGGGGTGCTTCGGAAGTTCGTTTATGCGCTCGATGCGGTCCGAAGACAAAAAGAAGAGAAGGGCGCTAATTAATTACGGAGGAAGGCGGGTAATACCATGGCAACAAAGATGTCGAAGGAAGAGCTGGTTACATTCATTGAATCAATGACGGTTCTCGAGCTCAAAGAGTTGGTGGATCTATTGGAAGAGAAGTTTGGCGTATCAGCGGCCCCGGTGGCGGTAGCGGGCGCTGTGGCGGCGGCTCCGGCAGCGGGCGGTGCGGCAGTGGCGGAAGAGAAGACCGATTTTACGGTGACACTCAAGAATTCGGGTGACAAAAAGATTCAAGTGATCAAGGTCGTTCGCGCGCTTACCGGCTTGGGACTCAAGGAAGCCAAAGACCTGGTCGATGGAGCTCCGAAGGTTCTCAAGGAAGGCGTGAATAAGGAAGACGCCGCCAAGATGAAGGCGGAGCTTGAAAAAGAAGGTGCGACGGTCGAAGTAGGCTGAAGACCGGAGCACGCTTCTGAACACGCATCATTATATAGATCGTTGTAGGCGAAGCGGGGTGAGTACCCCGATTCGTGGGATTTCTTTTTGTGTAAGGAGTTAGGAATGGCTTCACTTTCGAATCATCGTCAGCGCGTTCGCAAAAGCTTTGCGGGAATTAAGAAGGTAATGGATGTCCCGAACTTGATTGATATCCAAACTCGCTCCTACGAAAAATTTCTCCAAGCCGGTGTCGCCGAAAATGCGCGGGAAGATATCGGACTGCAGGCGGTATTTAAGTCTGTCTTCCCGATCCGAGATTTCAATGAGACCGCATCGCTCGAGTTTGTTTCGTTTAAGCTCGAAGATCCCAAGTACGACGTGGATGAATGTCTCCAGCGCGGGATGACCTTCGCCTGCCCGCTCAAGGTGGTGGTTCGCCTCGTGGTTTGGGATACGACAGAAGGAGCGGCACCTCAGACGATCCGCGATGTGAAAGAGCAGGAAGTCTATTTCGGCGAAATACCGGTCATGACCACCAACGGCACGTTCATTATTAATGGCACCGAGCGAGTCGTAGTCAGCCAACTCCATCGTTCGCCTGGCGTCTTTTTTGATTCAGACAAAAACAAGGCGACGACTACCCGTGGGACGGTCCTTTATACCGCGCGGGTTCTTCCTTATCGCGGATCTTGGCTCGACTTCGAGTACGACCATCGCGATATGATTTATGTCCGGATCGATCGCCGACGAAAAATTCCGGCAACGGTACTTCTCCGAGCGCTAGGAATGAGCGAGGAAGAACTCTTGAACTTCTTCTATCACTCCGAAGAAATTAAGATTGGCAACCGTGGATCGCTGACAAAGAATGTGATCATCGACCTTTTGCCTGGCCAGCGGGCCTGTGATGATGTCGTTCATCCAAAGAGCGGCGAACTCATCGTGAAGAAAGACCGAAAATTCACTAAATTTGCCGTGAAGAAAATTGAAGAAGCGGGAATCAAAGAAATCCCGACCATTCTGGATGACTTGATCGGTCGCGCGGCGGCGCATGACATTGTCGACCCCAAGACGGGCGAAGTCATCTTGGAGGTAAACAAGGACCTTACCGAAGAGGCTTTTGAAGAAATGATTAAGCGTGGAGTGAAGAAGATTCCCCTCCTTTATATAGATGGGATCAACTACAACGCAGCGCTTCGAAATACGCTCATGGTCGACAAAATGACCAACACGAATGAAGCGATTCTCGAAATTTATGCTCGCCTTCGCCCTGGGGATCCTCCCACGCTCGAAACGGCTACGGCATTTTTTGAGAACCTCTTTTTCAACTCTGAACGATATGATCTTTCAACCGTCGGACGTCTCAAGATCAACCATAAATTTGACATCAGTTCCGATGTCACTGCTCGAACGCTGAGCAAAGAAGACATACTTGCGACCGTAAAATACTTGATCGAACTGAAAAACGGTCGTGGAGAAGTGGATGACATCGATCACCTTGGAAATCGGCGGGTGCGAGCGGTTGGAGAATTGGTCGAAATTCAATACCGCATCGGACTGATGCGAATGGAACGGGCGATTAAAGAGCGAATGAGTTTGCAAGAAGTGGAAACGCTCATGCCGCATGAGTTGATTAATTCGAAACCGGTCTCGGCCGTTATTAAAGAGTTCTTTGGATCCAGCCAGTTGTCACAGTTTATGGATCAAACCAATCCGCTTTCTTCGGTCACACATAAGCGGCGCTTGTCGGCTTTGGGACCCGGCGGTCTGACCCGTGAACGTGCCGGATTCGAAGTTCGTGACGTTCACGCGACTCACTATGGTCGAATCTGCCCGGTGGAAACACCCGAAGGTCCAAATATCGGTCTCATCGCATCGCTCTCGACATTTGCTCGAGTCAACGACCATGGGTTTATCGAGACACCTTATCGCAAGGTGACAAATGGCCGCGTGACGGATGATGTGGCCTTTCTCTCAGCTCTTGAAGAGGCACAACACGTTATTGCTCAGGCGAACGCGCCTGTGGATGGAAAGGGGCACTTTACAGCAGAGCTCATCTCCGCTCGTAAAGAGGGGGAGTTTGTTACCGTTGCTCCAGAAGAGGTCACACTGATGGACGTTTCGCCGAACCAGTTGGTCTCGGTAGCGGCCTCGCTTATTCCCTTCTTAGAGAATGACGACGCGAACCGGGCACTCATGGGTTCGAACATGCAACGGCAAGCAGTTCCTCTCATTCGGACCGAAGCCCCGATCGTAGGCACAGGCATTGAATCCATTGTAGCGCGCGATTCGGGTGCCGCGCTTGTGGCGGTCAATGACGGAATGGTCGACAGCGTGGATGCCAACCGAATCGTCATAAAGGTCGATCCGAAAAAGGGAGATCGAACGGGAGCCCAAGTCGATATTTATAATCTCATTAAATATCAGCGCTCGAACCAAGCAACCTGCATCAATCAGAAGCCCATTGTGAAAAAGGGAGATCGCGTGAAGCGGGGCGATGTCATTGTGGACGGTCCGGCTACGGAACGGGGCGAACTGGCTCTGGGTCAAAACGTCATGGTCGCGTTCATGCCCTGGGGAGGTTACAACTTCGAGGATTCCATTCTCCTTTCGGAACGTTTGGTCCATGAAGATGTCTTTACATCCGTTCATATTGAAGCGTTTGAAGTCGTGGCGCGCGATACGAAATTGGGAAAAGAAGAAATCACGCGAGATATCCCGAATGTGGGCGAAGAGGCCCTTCGCAATCTCGATGAGTCGGGAATTGTCCGAATCGGCGCGGAAGTAAAACCGGGAGACATTCTTGCTGGAAAGGTCACACCCAAAGGCGAGACACAGCTTTCTCCCGAAGAAAAACTCCTTCGGGCCATCTTTGGGGACAAGGCGGGAGACGTAAAAGATACGTCGCTCATGGTTCCTCCGGGAACCGCCGGGATCGTCATTGATGCGCAGGTTTTTGTTCGCGAGGGAGTCGATAAAGATTCTCGAGCGCGCGAAATCGAAGATGCGACAACACGCCGACTTCTCCAAGATCAAGAGGATCAGATCAAAATCATTCGCTCATCCGCATACGATCGAATCCGGGATCTTTTGATCAACGAGACATCGGCTGTTCGGATCGTCGACGACAAAGATCAGACCCTTCTTTCCAAAGGGAAGAAAATCGACGCCGAAACGCTGGCGGCGATTCCACAACATCGTTGGAAGGAAATTTCGGTCACCGACGGGGAAAAAGTTGAAAACGATATTCAGGCGGTTCTCGACAATCTTCGCGAGCAGATTGATTTCGTAAAGTCGGTTTTCAACGACAAGATCAACCGTCTCAAAGGCGGTGACGAGCTTCCTCCGGGCGTTATCAAGATGGTGAAGGTCTATGTGGCGATCAAACGAAAGATTCAAGTCGGCGACAAAATGGCGGGACGCCATGGAAATAAGGGTGTGGTTTCGCGAATCATGGCGGCGGAAGACATGCCCTATTTGGCGGACGGCCGTCCCGTGGATGTCGTTCTCAATCCGCTCGGCGTTCCGTCTCGTATGAACGTGGGTCAGATTCTTGAGACCCATCTGGGTTGGGCTGCAAGGGGACTCGGACAGCAGATCGAGAAGTACATTGGTGAAAATTATTCGGCCGATAAGCTCCGAGCCTTTCTTAAAAGGGCATACGCCACAAAAGAGATGGAGAAATTCGTTTCTGAAATGAGCGATGCCGAAGTGAAACAGGCCTGCGAGCGCTTGGCGAAAGAAGGAATTTTCATGGCGTCACCGGTCTTCGAAGGGCCACGCGATGCGAATATTAAAGAGATGCTCGAACTCGCCGAACTTCCTCCCTCAGGGCAGACCACGCTTTACGATGGAAGAACAGGAGAGCCTTTTGAGAATAGAGTGACCGTGGGCGTGATGTACATTTTGAAGCTTCACCACTTGGTGGACGACAAGATTCATGCCCGTTCCATCGGACCCTATTCGCTGGTTACGCAACAACCGCTCGGTGGTAAGGCGCAGTTTGGTGGTCAGAGACTGGGAGAAATGGAAGTTTGGGCGCTTGAAGCTTATGGCGCCGCACATACGTTGCGCGAGTTCTTGACCGTGAAGTCGGATGATATCGGCGGGCGTACGCGAATGTACGAGTCGATCGTGAAGGGCGATGCCGTAATGGAATGCGGGTTGCCGGAGTCGTTTAACGTTCTTCTCAAAGAGCTGCAGGCTCTTTCGCTCGATGTAAAGTTGATCGAGACGTCGCAGGGGAAAGACGAGACATTGACGGAAACAAGCGCGCAAGCCGCATAATGTTTAGGAGATGAGACTATGGTGACGGAAGATATTTTTTCATTCAGTTTTTTCGAGAAACCGAAAGATCCACTCGCGTTCGAGGCGATTCGTGTGGGACTCGCTTCACCCGAGAAAATTCTCGAGTGGTCGTATGGAGAGGTGAAAAAACCCGAAACGATCAACTACCGGACATTTAAACCGGAACGGGACGGCCTTTTCTGCGCCAAGATTTTTGGGCCCGTCAAAGACTACGAGTGCAACTGCGGTAAGTACAAGCGAATGAAGCACCGGGGTGTCGTCTGCGAGAAATGCGGCGTTGAAGTGATTCAATCGAAAGTCCGCCGTGACCGTATGGGCCACATTGCTTTGGCCACGCCTGTGGCGCACATTTGGTTTTTAAAATCGCTTCCGAGCCGTATTGGAAATCTTTTGGACGTTACACTTAAAGATCTCGAGAGGGTGATCTATTATGAGTCCTATATCGTTCTGGACCCTGGCTCAACGAAACTCCAGAAGGGCGAGGTACTCACCGAAGACCGATATCAGGAAGTTTCCGAAGAGTTCGGCGAAGGCTCTTTCACCGTGGGCATGGGAGCATCGTCCGTAAAGAAAATCCTCTCCGAAATCGATCTCGATGGTCTTGCCAAAAAGCTACGCAAAGAAACGCGCGAAACAAATTCCGAAGCCAAGCGAAAAAAGATCGCGAAGCGCCTCAAGGTGGTGGAAGCCTTCCGTGAGTCTGGAAATAAGCCCGATTGGATGGTTCTGGATGTCGTTCCGGTTCTTCCGCCGGATCTCCGTCCTCTTGTACCGCTGGATGGTGGCCGATTTGCGACGTCCGATCTCAACGACCTCTATCGCCGAGTGATCAATCGAAACAATCGATTGAAGAGGTTATTGGAACTCAACGCTCCCGAAATCATCATCCGCAATGAAAAGCGGATGCTCCAGGAAGCGGTGGACGCTTTATTTGATAACGGCCGACGTGGAAAAACGATTACAGGACCCAACAAGCGGCCTCTTAAATCCCTTTCCGAAATGATCAAAGGAAAGCAGGGACGGTTCCGTCAGAATCTTCTTGGAAAGCGTGTGGATTACTCGGGACGTTCAGTTATCGTCGTCGGACCCGAGCTCAAACTGCATCAATGTGGCCTTCCCAAATTGATGGCACTCGAACTCTTCAAGCCCTTTATTTACAACAAGCTGGAAGAACGGGGCTATGTGACGACGATCAAGGCTGCGAAAAAGATGGTCGAAGGAGAAGCCACGGAAGTTTTCGACGTTCTCGAAGAAGTCGTGAAGGAGCATCCGGTCATGCTCAACCGGGCGCCGACGCTCCATCGTCTCGGTATTCAAGCCTTTGAACCTCTTCTCATTGAAGGAAAAGCCATTCAACTTCATCCGCTCGTCTGCGTGGCGTTTAACGCCGACTTCGACGGAGACCAGATGGCCGTGCACGTTCCTCTATCTATTGAGGCCCAAATCGAGGCACGCGTCCTTATGATGTCGACGAACAATATTTTGTCTCCTGCGCACGGAAAGCCGATCATCGTTCCGACGCAAGACGTGGTGTTGGGGCTTTACTTTTTGACTCGAGATCGTGATTTTGTGGCGGGCGAGGGCAGACTTTTCTCGAGCCCCGCGGAAGTCCGCATTGCATATGATGCCGGTGAGGTTGCCCTTCATGCGAAAATCAAAGTCCGAATGAACGGCAAACGAGTGGATACGACCGTCGGTCGTATTCTTTTGAGCGAAGTTACGCCTCCACAGGTTGCGTTCGACGTCATCAATCGTGTGATGGACAAAAAACGTCTCGCGAATTTGATCGACTTCACGTTCCGCGTTTGCGGGCAGAAGGAAACCGTCATCTTGGCCGATCGACTCATGAAACTTGGGTTTGAGTATGCGACCAAGGCGGGAATGTCGATCTGTATGGATGACATGAAGATTCCAGCGGCGAAAACGATATTGCTGGATGAAACCAATCATGAGGTTCAAAAGATTCAGAAGCAATATACCGACGGTCTCATCACCGATGGTGAACGTTACAATAAGGTGATCGATATTTGGGCCCAGGTTTCGGAAAAGATCGCGACAGAAATGCTTCGCGAAGTCGGCACCGAACATATTGAGAATACCAAAGGCGAAAAACACGAAGTCCCCAGCTTCAACCCGATCTTTATGATGGCGGATTCGGGAGCGAGAGGTAGCGCGCAGCAGATGAGGCAGCTGGCGGGTATGCGGGGTCTTATGGCGAAGCCGTCGGGAGAAATCATTGAAACGCCGATTACGGCAAATTTCAAAGAGGGGTTGACGGTTCTTCAGTACTTCATTTCGACGCACGGAGCTCGAAAGGGTCTCGCCGACACGGCTTTGAAGACCGCGAACTCCGGATATCTCACACGCCGTCTCGTGGATGTCGCTCAGGACGCTGTGATCGCGGAGTACGATTGCGAAGCGCTGGATGGAATTTTTGTCTCGCCGCTTGTCGAAGGCGGAGAAATCATCGAACCTCTGGGTGATCGAATTTTGGGCCGCGTCACACTCGAAGATGTCATCGATCCGGTCACTGGAGATGTACTGATTCCGGCGAATACGGAAATCGACGAGTCGTATGTGAAGAAGATCGACGATTCGGGTCTCGAGCGGGTGAAAATTCGTTCAGTTCTCACATGCCAAAGTCGCCGGGGAGTTTGCGCGCTTTGCTACGGTCGTGACCTCGCGCGAGGCCGCCAGGTCAACGTGGGAGAGGCGGTTGGAATTATCGCCGCTCAATCCATTGGTGAACCAGGAACGCAGCTGACCATGCGTACTTTCCACGTCGGCGGAACGGCGACTCGAAGGGCCGAGCAATCCACACTCGAAGCTCGGCATGGAGGAGAGCTCAAGTTCATCAACTTAAACGTCGTGAAAAACCGTGATGGCAAATTGACGGTCATGAACCGAAACGGCGAGCTTGCGATTATCGATGAGAACCATCGTGAACGCGAACGATATAAGATTCTCTACGGCTCGCAGCTCTTGGCCGATGAAGGAACAAAAGTAAAACCGGGGAAACTCATCGCCGAGTGGGATCCTTACACGATTCCAATTCTCACGGAAGTGGGAGGGGGCGTGAAGTATAGCGACATTGTCGAAGGCATGACGATGAAGGAACAGGTTGACGCTGTAACGGGTCTTTCCCGACGGGTCATTGTGGAGTCGCGTGATCCTGATCTTCGTCCTCGAGTGACTTTGGTGGATTCCAAAGGAAAGGGAATCAAGTCGGCTTACTCCGAAGCTGAAGCGGCATACATGTTGCCGGTGAAGGCGATTATCATGGTTGCCGACGGCGAAGATGTTACGCCGGGTGACATTATCGCGAGAATCCCGCGCGAAACCACGAAAACAAAGGACATCACGGGAGGTCTTCCTCGCGTGGCGGAATTGTTCGAGGCGCGCAAGCCTAAGGAAGTTGCTGTGATTTCCGAAATTGATGGTGTTGTGTCATTTGGAAAAGACACAAAAGGAAAACGGAAAGTCATCGTGACGCCGGAAGTGGGAGAAGTACGCGAGTATTTGATCCCCAAGGGCAAGCACATCTCTGTTCTGGAAGGTGACCGAATTCGCGCAGGCGAATCGCTGATGGACGGTTCGGCGAACCCTCACGACATACTTAAAGTGTTGGGTGAGAAAGAACTAGCTAAGTATATGGTTGATGAGGTGCAAGAGGTCTATCGACTTCAGGGTGTGAAAATCAACGACAAACACATCGAAACGATTGTTCGCCAGATGCTTCGCAAGGTGAAAGTGGTGGAATCGGGCGATACGACGTTCCTTTCGGGTGAGCAATGTGACAAGGCGACATTCGCGGAAGAAAACGAGAAGGTGAAGAAGAAGGGTGGAAAGCCGGCGACGGCCGAGCCATTGCTTCTCGGAATCACGAAGGCTTCTCTTTCGACCGAGTCGTTCATTTCAGCGGCTTCGTTCCAGGAGACGACGAAAGTATTCACTGAGGCGGCGATCAACGGGCGGTATGATCATCTCCGAGGACTCAAAGAGAACCTCATCATGGGGCGACTCATCCCGGCGGGAACCGGTGTGACCTATTATCGCAACCTCGGAATCAACGTCATGGGCGAGGAGCTAGCGCCCGTGGAAGAGGGCGAGGCGGAATCAACACTTCCGCTCGGCACTCTAGGTGACGTTCCCACCGTCGTCGACGAAGACCGCCCCCACGCGAAATAAGTATTCGGCCAAGTATCATCCCGGTGAACCGCCTAGCAGGTCAGGCGAGTCGGTACATCGCTGCCTTGGTAGAGCCTTCCTTGACCACAAGTTTCGCCTTGAGAAGTGGGCCAAGAATTTTGCTTAAATGACTTCGAGTTAAGCCCAAGGAACGTGCCAATTCGCCTCCGCCAAGAAATGAAGATTGTCCTAAAACTTGAAGAAGGCGTTCCTGCCTTCGATTGAGTTGGATTTTTGTGGACGGAGCTTTGGCTTTCAGAGATCGAATTCGTACTTGCGTCTTGTGTAAGGTGTCGATGATACCTTCACTCACATATTCGATCCAAGATGTTAAATCATCCTTCCGATCTCGCGCCTCCTGAATTTCGAAGTAATATCTTTTGCGATCCGCATCAAAAAATTCATCCAAAGCAAAAACATGTTGGGTATCGAAACCTCGTCGAAATAAGATCCAGCACCCCAAGGCACGAGATATTCGACCGTTCCCATCCAAGAATGGATGGATCGAAACGAGGCGATGATGAGCAATTGAAGCCACAATAACCGCATGCTCTGCGAGAGCATGGCTTGAATTGAGCCAGGTCAAAAGGCTACGAGTCAATATATGCGCGGCTTCTGGCGGCGGCGGTTGGTAGATTACTCGGCCACTTTGAAAAATGGCGTTCGGTTTCGTTTTATACTTGCCACAGTCCGTTATTGGCACGAGACCAGTGGTGAGAATTTTATGAAGTTTGAGAAGCATGCTCTCTTCAATTTTGGTTGGACTGCTTTTTCTCCATATCCACCGTAGGGCGGCGAGATAGTTTAGCACCTCACGTTTTGCGTCTTCCTCAACGGAAAGATCCTCGCCGTTTGCCAGCGCTGCCACCTCTGGAAGAGTGAGGGGGTTCCCTTCAATTCGCGTGGAGGAATGCGCGAGGCGGATCATGGTGTCACGTTGAGCCGGTGCGATCCATGACACATCCATGGTTTGCTCCCGTATCCATGATACAAGCATAGATGCTTCCGTGAGGTTTCGAACCAGTTGAGCGGAACGCTCAAACGTGGGCTTGTAAACGACCGCCATATTCGAGTTTCTTGACAATCCTAGAAGTAATTGTCAACTAATTGTTTCCATAATTGTACCCATCGAGGAGTAAACAACAAATGGCCAAAAACCGTTCCCCGACCGCATCTGGCGTGGTTTCAGCCGAGTCGCATGAAATTCGGCGTTGACATTTTGCGTTAGATCTCATAAGAGGAGGTTCTTATTAGAAGATCATGATGACGAAAGCATTTTTCACGTCTGCAGTGGTTCTTTTGATTATTGGAATCGGTTTTTCAGATTCTGCGCTCAGCATGAGTCTTTTTAGGCGCTCGGCTGGGAGTTGTGTCGTAACGTTTTATTCTCCGGAGATGGTCAAGCAAGTCGGATATCGCGAGCAACCCTGTAATAACCCAAATGGGAAAGGGAAGTGTCAGATTGCCGATATTGACTGGTCAGTATGCATATGCGGTGAGACGAAGGATGGGGAGTATATTCCCTCCTTTCCTGTTAAATCAGCGCCGAGCGAGTTATCGAAGTGGCACCATGATTCGGGTGCTACGGATTACGCATGCGAATGTTTATCAAGTGATACCGAAGCCTTGGCTCGTTACGAAACCGAGAACAAAAACAACATCTTCAACCCCTGCATGTACTAGCTCACAGCTCCGCCTTAAAAGTTGGGGTCAAATTGCTGAAGTCAGGCGCCCCCACGCGAAATAAAGTCGGTTTGTTGGTTATCGGGTCGATCCGGAGAGAGCGAAGCGGAGAACGGGGATTTCTTCTTCGACTTTCGTGACGCGCTTTTCGTGGTCTTCGATTTTAGGTGGAAGGATGCCAGCAAATTCAAGGCTTGTTTCGAGGCGGTTAATCATTTCCTCAAAGAGAACGCCCATGTGTCGTTGTAATTCCTTTGCGGTTTCGTCAATCTTGCGATGGACCTCAGCGAATTGCTGGGCGATACTTTTGAACTCCTGGTCGATCCCCACAAATCGCTGGTCGATCCCCACGAACCGCTGGTCGATTTTGTCCATTGCTTGTTGGAATTCTTTGCGGGTAACCGGTTGATCGAGATCCGATGAAGATTTCTTGCCGGGCATAATGTTCCTCTATCGAGATACCAAAAGATCGTCAAAAGGAAAATCGCCCGGGGCGGTAGAGGGTTAATATCACTCCCAAATCTCGCATAAGGTAAACAAACGCGCGGAGTTCCGAACAAATGGGGGGCGTTTTTGAGTCAAATCGCTGAATCTGCTTGACAATTTCGGGGTCTTTCCCTAAATTCCCGCAGCTTTTTTGGACGAGAAACGATGCCTACGATTAACCAATTGGTCCGGAATAAACGGATCCAGCAGAAACGAAAGACAGCCTCGCCTGCGCTTCGAAGGGCACCTCAGCGTCGTGGGGTTTGCACTCGCGTGTATACCGTGACCCCCAAAAAGCCGAATTCCGCTCTGCGCAAGGTCGCGCGCGTTCGTTTAACCAATGGTTTCGAAATCACATCGTACATTCCGGGAGAAGGACACAATCTCCAAGAGCACTCCGTTGTTTTGGTTCGCGGCGGGCGCGTGAAAGATCTTCCCGGTGTTCGTTATCACATCGTTCGCGGCACTCTCGACTCGGTCGGCGTGGCGAATCGAAAACGCTCCCGTTCCAAGTACGGTTCCAAGAGAGGTTAATTATGCCCCGCCGAAGAGTCATCTCTAAACGTGTAAGCCCACCCGACGCCAAATTTCGTGATCGATTGATCACGCGATTCATTTGCACCGTGATGAAAAGCGGCAAAAAGTCGGTCGCCGAAGGAATTGTCTACGGCGCGTTCGATACCGTCGCCGAAAAAATGAAAGACGATCCGATCAAAGTCTTCAAGCGCGCGCTTGAAAATGTAAAACCCGTAATTGAAACGAAATCGCGTCGAGTTGGCGGTGCGAACTATCAAGTTCCTGTGGAAGTTCGTCCCACACGTCGCGAAGCTCTCGGCCTTCGTTGGTTGCTCATTGCAGCCGCGGGACGGCCGGGACGATCGATGTCGGAGAGACTCGCTGACGAACTTCTCGACGCCTACAACAATCGCGGCGGCGCCGTAAAGAAACGGGAAGACGTTCATAAAATGGCCGAAGCGAACAAGGCCTTTGCGCACTATCGGTGGTAAGGGGGCTCCGTCTGTCGGTGATTCGATATGCAAGTATCTTTAGAGAAATTCAGAAACATCGGCATTATTGCCCATATCGACGCCGGCAAAACCACCACGACCGAGCGCGTTCTTTACTACACCGGTAAATCCCACAAAATAGGCGAAGTCCACGAAGGCACGGCCACGATGGATTGGATGGAACAAGAGCAGGAGAGGGGAATCACGATCACTTCGGCCGCGACGACCTGTTTTTGGAAGGGCCACCGCATCAACATTATAGATACGCCCGGACACGTGGATTTCACGATCGAAGTCGAACGAAGTCTGCGCGTTCTCGACGGGGCTGTGGGCGTATTCGACGGTGTTGCAGGTGTGGAGCCGCAGTCGGAAACCGTTTGGCGACAAGCCGATAAATATCGCGTTCCCCGAATCGCCTTCGTCAACAAAATGGACCGGACAGGCGCCAACTTCGAACGCTGTGTGGAACAAATGATCAGCCGCCTCAACGCCAAGCCGGTGGTTCTTCAGCTTCCTCTCGGCTTGGAAGATAAGCACATGGGCGTCATCGATTTGATCGCGATGAAGGCCTATCAATTTAAAGATGAAACTCTCGGCGCTGAATTTCAAACCATTAACATCCCGTCAGAATTTCAAGCTGCCTCAGCGAAGTGGCGCGAAAAAATGCTCGAGACTCTTTCCGAAGTTGACGACGACATCATGGAATCGTTCTTAAATGGCAAAGAAATATCTCGAGAAAAAATCATCGCGGCGATTCGTAAGGGAACAGTCGGTCTCAAACATACACCGGTGGTTTGCGGTGCAGCGTTTAAGAATAAGGGAGTTCAGCAGCTTTTGGATTCCGTGGTCGACTACCTTCCTTCGCCTCTGGATATTCCTCCGGTGAAGGGCAGAACTCCCGGCTCCGAAACGGATGACCTAATTCGTAAACCCTCTACGACTGAACCGTTTTCAGCGCTCGCTTTTAAAATCATGACCGATCCTTTTGTCGGCCAGCTTACGTTTTTGCGCGTGTATTCAGGAAAACTCGAAAGTGGCGTCACGGTCTACAATTCCACGCGGCAGAAAAAAGAACGAATCGGACGAATTCTTTTGATGCACGCCAACAAGCGCGAAGAACTCGCTGCTGCATCGGCAGGAGAAATCGTAGCCGCTGTGGGTCTTAAGACCGCTATGACGGGAGACACGCTCTGCGATGTGGATAAGGCGATTATTCTCGAGTCGATTACTTTCCCGGCGCCGGTCATTCAAATTGCCATTGAGCCGAAAACCAAAGGCGATCAGGAAAAGATGGGAGATGCTCTTTATAAATTGGGCCAAGAAGATCCTTCCTTCCGCGTAAAGACAGATGAAGAGACGGGGCAAACACTCATCTCAGGAATGGGAGAGCTCCACCTCGAAATCATCGTCGACCGAATGTTTCGCGAATTTAAAGTCAACGCCAACGTCGGGAAACCACAAGTCGCTTACCGCGAGACGATTACGAAAAAGGTCGAATCGGAAGGAAAGTTCATCCGTCAGACAGGGGGTCGGGGTCAGTATGGCCATGTCTTCCTTGAGATTGAGCCGAACGAAACAGGCAAGGGATTCCATTTTGAGTCGGCCATCAAAGGGGGATCGGTTCCTAAGGAATATATCAAGCCGATCGAACAGGGGATTGCCGAGGCAACCGAAACGGGGGTTCTGGCCGGGTATCCCATGGTCGATATTAAGGTGAAATTGATCGACGGGTCATATCATGAGGTCGACTCGTCCGAAATGGCATTCAAAATAGCGGGTTCCATCGGTTTTAAAGAAGGAGCCAAGAAAGCCAAGCCTATCTTATTGGAACCAATCATGAAAACCGAAGTGGTAGTTCCGGAAGATTTCATGTCGAATGTCATCGGCGATCTTAATTCCCGCCGGGCCCGAATTATGGGTATGGAACCCAGAACAGGTACCCAGGTGATTCAAGCAGAAGTTCCCCTTTCCGAAATGTTCGGCTATTCCACCGATTTACGTTCGGCAACCCAAGGAAGGGCGAGCTACACCATGGAGTTTAAGCATTATTCACCGGTCCCGACGCAGATTGCGGAAGAGATCATTGCAAAGAACAAGGCGGAGTAAGGGGGAGCTATGGCGCAACAGGAAGAAAAAATTCGAATCCGTCTGAAAGGCTATGACTATCAAGTCTTGGATAAGTCGACGTCTGAAATTGTGGATACGGCTCGACGAACAGGTGCGAGTGTTGCAGGTCCCATTCCTCTTCCGACGCAAATCAGCCGTTACTGCGTTCTTCGTTCTCCCCATGTCGATAAGAAATCACGCGAGCATTTTGAAATCCGGACGCACAAACGAATGATCGACATTCTTGAGCCCACACAACAGACGATCGACGCTCTGATGAAGCTCGACCTCTCGGCGGGTGTCGATGTCGAAATCGAAAGTTATCGGGAGTAGCATGAGTTTAACCGCTAAGAGTTTCGATCAGACCGGAAAGAGCTTGGGCGAAGTTACGCTTTCGGCAGATGTTTTCGATGTGAAACCCAAGAAACATCTTCTGTTTGATTCGGTGACAGCGTATTTGGCTCGCCAACGACAGGGAACAGCCAAGGTCAAGACCCGGGGGGAAGTCCGCGGGGGTGGAAAGAAGCCCTTTAAGCAAAAAGGGACCGGTAACGCTCGCCAGGGAACGAGCCGGTCTCCTCTGATGCCGGGAGGGGGGAAAATATTTGGTCCGATTCCCCGAAGCTATGCATATGAGCTTCCGAAGAAAGTCCGAAAGGCGGCCGTGCGCGTGGCGTTGAGTGAAAAGCGACGGGAAGGCAAGTTTTTTGTTGTCGATGCGTTTTCGCTCAAAAAACCGGAAACCAAATCCATGCAGAAATTTTTCGACAAAATTGAAGTTTCCAAGGCGCTGGTCGTCGATCAAAAAAACGCCAATCTCGAAAAGTCGGTTCGCAATTTAAAGAGCGTGAAATATACGGATGTCTCCGGGGTGTCGGTGTTCGATATTTTAAAGTACGACCATCTTTGTGTTTCGAAGGCGGCGCTTGAAATGATTCAGAAGGAGCTTAAGTCATGATCGTCGAACCGATTCAAGTCCTTCGTCGACCCGTAGTGACTGAAAGATCGACGGGTCTTAAAGAAGCCAACCATCAGTTTGTTTTTGAAGTGAGCCGAACGGCTTCCAAGCCGATGATTCGTGCAGCGATTGAGAAGGCCTTCAAAGTGAAGGTCGTGGTCGTCAACACAATGATCGTTCGCGGAAAAATGAAGCGCTTTGGCCGATATTCCGGAAAACAATCAAATTGGAAAAAGGCCGTCGTGACTCTGCGCAAAGGCGACAAAATTGAAATGTTCGAGGGGGTCTAATGGCGATTACGAAATATAATCCGACTTCTCCATCGCAACGTTTTGTCACACGCGTGACATTTGACGAGATTACGCGCGCCGAACCCTATCGTCCGTTGGTCGACAAGATCAATAAGACCGGCGGCCGGAACAATCAGGGGCGAGTGACCTCACGCTGGATTGGGCGGGGGCATAAACGACGCTATCGTCGGATAGATTTTCTTCGAAGAGACAAAGAAGGAATCGTCGGAAAAGTCGTTTCTGTCGAATACGATCCGAATCGTTCAACTAGAATTGCGCTTATTAAGTATCCCGACGGGGAATATCGTTACATTCTTTGCCCCACGGGCATGGAAATCGGCTACGCGGTTTCGGCCGGTGCCGGAGCGGATATTCGTCCGGGCAATGCTCTTCCCTTACTCAAGATTCCTGTGGGTACGCTCGTTCACAACATTGAAATGAAAGTCGGGCGGGGCGGGCAAATGGTTCGCACGGCGGGTGCCGCGGCTCAAATTATGGCGCGTGATGCGGGCTACATTCAGCTCCGCCTCCCATCGGGCGAAATCCGAAAGGTTCGTGAAGAGTGCTACGCCAGCATCGGACAGCTTTCCAATATCGACCATGAAAATGTGACGATCGGTAAAGCGGGAAGAACTCGATGGCTGGGAAGAAATCCCGGGGTTCGGGGGACGGCGATGAATCCGATCGATCATCCACATGGCGGCGGTGAAGGAAAGACCAAGGGCGGTCGTCATCCGGTGACCCCATGGGGTCAGCCGACGAAGGGCTATAAGACGCGGCTCAATAAGCGAACGCAAAAATACATCATTCAACGAAAGAAGAAGTAAATGGGACGAAGCACACGAAAAGGACCGTTTGTAGATGGATATCTCCTCAAGAAAATTAAGGAGACGGAAGGGGGCCAGAAGAAGGTTATCAAAACCTGGTCTCGGCGCTCCACCATCCTTCCGGAATTTGTGGGGTACACGTTTGCAATTCACAACGGGCGGAAATTTATTCCGATCTTCATCACGGAAAATATGGTGGGGCACAAACTGGGTGAGTTCGCGGCTACTCGAACGTTTGTCATGCATTCAGGTGATCGAAAGACCACGACGGAGACCACGGAATAATTATGGCGGCTAAAACGACAGCGAAATATTTACGTCTCCCCACACGCAAGGCGCGTTATGTGGCGGATCTGGTTCGTGGCAAGAAAATCGACGCAGCCACATCGCTTCTCCGTTTTATGCCCAACAAGGGAGCGAAGCCGATCGCCAAAGCGATCAAAAGCGCGGTGTCGAATGCGACGAGCAAGGGAGATGTGGACGCCGACAATCTCTTTATTAAAGAGATTTTTGTGGACGGCGGACCCATTTTAAAACGTTTTACGTCACGGGCCATGGGACGGGGGACGCGTGTCAATCGCCGCACGTCGCATGTTACCGTGGTGTTGGGCGAGAAATAGGAGAGAGCGTGGGACAGAAAGTACATCCAACTGGATTTCGAATCGGTGTTACAAAGCCCTGGGTATCGCGTTGGTACTCGGAGAAGGACTACACGAAACTTCTCCACGAAGACCTAAAAATTAAAAAAATATTAAAAGACCAGCTTTTTCATGCGGGCGTGGCTCGAATTGAAGTGGCGCGTGCAGCGAACAAATGCACGGTCGACATTTTTACAGCCCGTCCTGGAATTGTCATCGGCAAACGTGGCGCTGGAATCGATACGCTCAAAGACGAGTTACAACGAATGACGTCGAAAGAGATTCAAGTGAACATTAAGGAAGTTCGAAAGGCCGAACTCGACCCTCAGCTCGTGGCCGAAAATATCGCCATGCAGCTCGAACGGCGTGTGGCCTTCCGCCGCGTTATGAAGCGTTCAGTTCAAGCGACAATGAAGTTGGGCGCTACCGGAATCAAGGTGCGGTTGGCCGGACGTCTCGGAGGCGCCGAAATTGCCCGGGCCGAGTGGTACATGGAAGGCTCGGTGCCTCTTCATACGCTTCGTGCCGACATTGATTTCGGGTTTGCCGAAGCGAAAACGACGTACGGAATCATCGGCGTGAAAGTTTGGATTTGCAAAGGACGAGTCGCCGAAGCGGAAGCCACGACGGAGACACTTGGAACAGATCAGGTGGCAACGAGGTAAAATATGTTACAGCCGGCGAAAACAAAATATCGAAAGATGCAAAAGGGGAGAATGCGAGGGACCGCATATCGGGGTTCATCGCTGGCATTCGGGGACTATGGCCTTCAGGCGATGGAGTGCGGAAGAATCACGAGCCGCCAGATCGAAGCGGGTCGTATTTCAATTTCCCGTTTCATCAAGCGGGGCGGAAAAATTTGGATTCGAATCTTCCCGGACAAGCCGATTACAAAGAAACCGGCCGAAACGCGAATGGGAAAAGGGAAGGGCTCTCCCGAATATTATGTGGCGGTGATTCGACCGGGACGTGTTCTCTTCGAAATGGAGGGAGTCACCAAAGAAGTCGCGAATGAGGCATTTCGCCTGGCTTCACACAAACTCCCGCTTCGAACCAAAATTGTTTCCCGAGGTGCAGCATGAAGGGACGAGTATATCGCAAGGAACAAATGGCCAATCTTCGAAGTATGAAGGCGGATGAGCTGACGTCGAAAGCCAAGGCGGTTTCGGAGGAGCTTTTCTGGTTTCGATTTAAGAAAGAAGGAGGTCAGCTGGATAAGCCGACGGAGCTTCGAAAGGCGAAGAAACAATATGCGCGGATGCTGACGATCCAGAGCGAATCGAAAAAAGGAAAGAATAAAGAGGTGCGGTCATGAGGATGAAGGAACGGGGAACTCGAAGAGAAATGGTCGGCACCGTCGTCAGCGACAAGATGCAAAAGACGGTGGTCGTCGAAACCCGGCGCCATGTCCCCCATCCGCAATACCGAAAGGTCATGTTGCGGCGGGGAAAGTTCGTCGCACATGACGAGAAAGAAACCGCCTCGATGGGGGATGTGGTTCGAATCCGAGAGAGTCGACCCCTGAGCCGGACGAAGAGATGGACGGTCATCGCCATCGTTCGTCAGTCAAAGATTAGAGAAGAGGCTCATCCCGCGACGACGAAGAAGGCTCCGGCAAAGAAAACGAAGGAGCCGAAGGAATCGAAGGAAAAGCGAGCCGCGACATGATCCAAATGCGAAGCAACTTAGATGTCGCCGACAACTCGGGTGCGCGGAAAGTTCAGTGCATCAAAGTTCTCGGCGGCACCCGCAGAAAGTACGCGAGTCTGGGGGATGTGATCGTCGTCGCCGTCAAAGAGGCGATTCCTTCGGCGAAGGTGAAGAAGGGAGACGTCAAGCGGGCGGTTGTTGTTCGAACACGAAAAGAGGTTCGACGTCGGGACGGCTCCTACATTCGTTTCGATGACAACTCGGCTGTTCTCATTACACCCGATCGCGAACCGATCGGCACACGTATCTTCGGACCGGTAGCGCGTGAACTCCGCGGTAAGAACTTTTTGAAGATCATTTCGCTTGCTCCTGAGGTGCTCTAATGATCGAACATCGCGCAAACCAGCCGATTCGGAAAAACGACATTGTTCAAGTAATCGCCGGCCGTGAGGCGGGCAAAAATGGAAAAGTTCTTGAAGTTCTCATTAAGAAAGAACGAGTCATCGTGGAACGGGTCAATATGGTGAAACGGCATCAGAAGCCGAACCAGCAAAACCGTCAGGGGGGGATTATCGAGAAGGAAGCCTCGATTCACCTCTCCAACGTCTTGCTTGTCTGCTCGAAGTGCAAGCGCCCGGTGCGTGTCCGGTCGAAAGAAGTAAAGGGTGAAGGAAGAGTGCGGGTCTGTGCGAAGTGCGGCGAAGTGATCGAGCGAAAGAAGTAGGAGAGAAGATGACCAAAGGTACAAAACCCGTCGCACGACTCAAGGATCACTACCAAAAGACGGTGGTGCCTCAACTGATGTCGAAATTCGGTTACAAAAATCCGATGCAAGTGCCCCGTCTTCAAAAGATCGTTCTTAACATGGGGCTTGGAAAAGCCGGCGTGGCCGACCCTAAAGTGGTCGATATCGCCGCGACTGAAATGGGAAAGATCACGGGACAAAAACCGGTGATCACGCGTGCGAAGAAAGCCATTTCAAATTTCAAGCTCCGTCAGGGACTCCCGATCGGTTGCATGGTGACGCTCCGCCAACATCACATGTATGAGTTTCTGGATCGTCTCTGCAACGTCGCGCTTCCCCGTGTTCGTGACTTCAAAGGAATTTCTCCCAAGGGATTTGATCAGGGAGGGAGTTACACGCTCGGGATCCGTGAACATATTATTTTCCCTGAAATCGACTTCGACAAGGTCGAGAAGATCTTGGGGATGAATGTCACTTTCGTAACGACAGCCCAGAACAAAGATGAAGCCAAGACGTTGCTTCAGTTTATGGGCATGCCGTTTCGGGAAAATTAAGAGAGGTTGGTATGGCGAAGACATCTATGATTGCGAAGGCGAAGCGGGGAAACAAATTCCGCGTTCGGGAATATCACCGTTGTTTGCTCTGTGGCAGGCCGCGGGCTTATTTTCGAAAATTTGCGATGTGCCGCCTTTGCTTTCGAAAACTCGCTCACCGTGGCGAAATCCCCGGTGTTACCAAGGCGAGCTGGTAAGGAGAACGTATGGTACCCACAGATCCCATTGCAGATTTTCTGACACGAATCCGAAACGCTTCACGAGCCCATCATGCCGATATTGAAGTTCCGACCTCGCGCATGAAGGAGGCGATTGCTGAGATCCTCAAGAAGGAAGGTTATCTTTCCGATGTTCGTGTGGTTCCCGACAAGGGACACGGAAAGCTTTCAGTGACACTTCGCTATCACGCGAACGGCGATCCGATGATCAAGGAACTGACTCGTGTGAGCAAACCAGGGTGCCGCTACTATTCGTCCGCATCTGAGATCCCCCATTCGGGAAAGTCGCTGGCGACAACGATTTTAACGACGTCCAAGGGAATCATGACCGACCGAGAAGCTCGCGAAGCGAATCTGGGCGGCGAACTCATTTGTCAGGTGAAGTAACGGAGGAACTATGTCACGCGTTGGAAAACAGCCCGTTCATCTTCCCGAGAAGGTCAAAGCCGTGGTCAGCGGCAACCTTCTTCAAGTGGAAGGGCCGAAGGGAAAACTCTCCTTGACCCTAGATCAGGAAATCGGCGTGGCGGTTAATGGCCAAGAGTTGGTCTGCCAGATGAAATCGGAATCTCCTGAAGTCAAGGCGCGATATGGCCTGGTTCGAAGCCTGGTGGCAAATATGGTCGAGGGTTGCGCGAAGGGATTTGAGGAACAGTTGGAAGTGATCGGCGTCGGATACCGTGCGGCGGTCAAGGGAAAGACGCTAGAACTCTCCCTTGGATTTTCTCATCCGGTGGTCTATCCCATTCCAGAGGGGATCACGATCGCTGTCGATAAGCAGACATTTCTTAAAGTCTCGGGCGCCGATAAACAATTGGTCGGCCAGACGGCCGCCGAAATTCGTCATTTCCGACTCCCCGAACCGTACAAGGGGAAAGGAATTAAATACGCGGGTGAAACGATTCGAAGGAAAGCAGGAAAGGCGGCGGGGGGGGGAACGACTGCCGCTGCATAGGAAGGGAAAAGAGTATGAGTGCACGACGTGGAAAAAAATCTCCGGTGGAAATTCGCCGGGAGCGAACGAGAAAAAATCTAACCGTTTCGGCGGGACGGCCGCGGCTTTCTGTGTTCCGAAGCAGCCGACATGTGTATGCCCAAATTATTGATGATACCGCGGCTAAGACATTGGTTGCCGTTTCGACACGCTCCAAAGAGCTCAAAGGAACATTGAAGAAGACGGCCGACACCGCTGCAGCCAAAGTGGTCGGTAAACTTTTGGCTCAGAAGGCGAAGGAACAAAATATTTCGCAGGTTTGTTTTGACCGAGGTGCCTATCTTTATCACGGCCGAGTCAAAGCTCTCGCGGATGCGGCACGAGAAGAAGGATTGAAATTTTAAGGAAGGAAGTTTGAATGAAACGAATTGATCCAGCAGCGCTAACGCTCAACGAAACAGTGGTGAAAGTGAATCGTGTGGCCAAAGTGGTCAAAGGAGGCCGACGTTTCAGTTTTTCCGCTCTCGTCGTCGTTGGAGACAAGGCTGGGCATGTGGGAGTTGGCTTAGGGAAGGCGAACGAAGTACCCGAGGCGATCCGTAAAGCGGGCGAGCAGGCTCGCAAGGCTCTCATTCAGATTCCTCTTCGAAACGGCACGGTACCCCATGAAGTTCGAGGAACGTATGGTGCGGCAACGGTCCTTTTAAAGCCTGCCAGTGACGGAACGGGAGTGATTGCCGGAGGAGCCGTTCGACCGATGGTCGAGTCTGTCGGCATCATTAATATTTTAACAAAGTCGATTGGCACTTCGAACCCGCATAATGTCGTGAAGGCGACGCTCGATGCTTTTTTGCGACTCGAAGACCCGGAGACATCAGTGGCCACACGTATGCAAGGGGAGGCCCACTCGGTCTGAGGTGAGGTATGCAAAAAGCGATTGAAATTACATTGGTCCGAAGTCCGATTGCGACGACTCCCAATCAGCGGGAGGTTCTTCGTGGGTTGGGGCTTCGTCATCGGCACTCCGCCATCGTTCGTAAGGATTCTCCTTCACTGCGGGGGATGATTCGAAAAGTGATTCATCTTGTGGATATTCGATGGGACGAAGGAAAAGCCAAAGCTCCGGCGAAGAAGGCGATGTTTGAAGTGATTCCATCGAAAGAGGCGCCGGCCAAGAAAATAGAAGCCAAGCCTGCGACGGAAAAGAAAGCCGCACCGAAAAAGGCTACTCCGAAGCCGACCGCCAAGACGACGGTGAAAAAGAAAGGAAAGTAGAATGAATCTCTCCAATTTGCGCCCCGCGCGGGGATCCAGAAAAGTGAACCGACGAGCGGGAAGGGGCGAGTCCTCGGGTCTCGGCACGACGGCGGGAAAGGGGCACAAAGGGCAACGTGCGAGGGCAGGGAAAGATATTCGAAAGGGATTCGAAGGGGGCCAAATGCCTTTGCTTCGAAGACTTCCGAAGTTTGGATTTACGAATATTTTTCGGCGAGAAGTCGCCGTCGTCAATTTAGCCGATCTCAATCGGTTTGATACGAATGCCACGGTTGATCTGAAGGCGCTCAAAGAAAAAGCGTTGATCCGAGCAAAATATGAGGGGGCTTATAAAATTCTCGGAAAAGGGGAACTCAAGAAATCTCTCACGGTGAAAGCGACGGCGTTTAGTAAATCCGCCGCCGCCGCTATCGAAAAAGCAGGTGGAAAAGCCGAAGTGATTAAGGCGTAAAGGGATCGATGGCCAATATTTCTAACATGGCGAAGATCCCTGAACTCCGAAAGAGGATCGTTTTTACCCTCGCCATGATCGCGGTGTACCGCCTCGGTGTTCATGTTCCGACGCCAGGAATTGACGCCGGCGCTCTTGCTCGATTTTTTCAGAGCCAAAGGGGAACACTCTTCGATATTTTCAATCTCTTTAGCGGTGGGGCGCTTCAGAACTTTTCGATCTTCGCTCTGGGGATCATGCCCTACATCAGCTCATCTATTATATTGCAGCTCCTTACCGTCGTTTTTCCATACCTCGATAAATTACAAAAAGAAGGGGAGATGGGGCGTCGCAAAATCACACAATACAGCCGCTATTTGACCGTGGTCTTAAGTTGCATACAGGGATTTGGTATCGCTTCATTTCTCGAAAATCAGGGAGGAGGAGCGAGCGAGTCCCTCGTTTTGTTCCCTGGCTGGGCCTTTCGTATTCAAACCGTCATTACGCTTGCCTCGGGAACCGCGTTTCTCATGTGGCTGGGTGAGCAAATGAATGAGAGGGGAATCGGCAACGGAATATCCATGATCATTTTTTCTGGAATCGTCGCCGGCCTTCCACGAGCCGTTCACAACACGTACGAACTCTCAAAAAGTGGAGATTTGGGACCCCTCCCACTTTTATTCATGGTCGGCCTTATGGTTGCCGTGATCTTTGGAGTCATCTTCTTTGAGCAATCACAACGGCGTGTTCCGGTCCAATATGCCAAGCGAATCGTTGGCCGAAGGATGTACCAGGGGCAAAGCACATACTTGCCCCTCAAACTCAATATGTCGGGAGTGATACCTCCCATTTTTGCGAGTTCACTTCTCATGTTTCCCGCGACGATTGCGCAATTCTCTCATGCTTCGTGGATGCATCTGATTACCGATCAAATTCGGTATGGCGGGTGGCTTTACAACACGCTCTTTGTCGGTCTCATCATCTTCTTTTGTTACTTCTACACGGCGATTCAGTTCAATGTCGTGGATGTTTCGGACAATATGAAGAAGTTCGGCGGGTACATTCCGGGCATCCGCCCCGGTTCAGCCACGACCGAGTATCTTGAGAAGGTCATAGAACGGCTGACGCTAATCGGCGCGGCGTATATTTCGGCCATCTGCGTGTTGCCTGTGATGTTGCAGCAACGGGCGGGAGTTTCGTTTTATTTTGGAGGAACGAGCCTTCTCATTGTGGTTGGAGTTGCACTCGATACGATCGCACAAATCGAATCGCACCTCCTCTCGCATCACTACGAGGGATTTTTAGGCCCTCGCGCCTCCCGTTTTAAATCTCGCAAAGGTTAGGATGAATTTGATTTTGTTAGGAGCGCCTGGAGCCGGCAAAGGAACTCAAGCGAAAAAATTGGCGGAACGCCATGCCTGGGTTCATCTTTCGACCGGCGATCTTCTCCGCCAGGCGGTTTCCGATGGAACGCCGCTGGGTAAAGAAGCGAAGGGCTACATGGATAGAGGAGCCCTTGTGCCGGATGACGTCGTGATTGGCCTCATTCGCGAGCGGCTTCCCAAAGGAAAGGGGTTTGTTCTGGATGGATTTCCCCGAACCCTCGAACAAGCAAAGGCGCTTGACGCCATGGTGGGAAAAGCAAGCCAATCCATTGACCGCGTGATCAATCTCGCAGTCGATGACGAAATCGTTGTGAAGCGTTTATCCGGCAGGCGACAGTGCCCTAAAGGATGCGTTTACAACATCTACTTTAACCCACCGAAAAAAGAGGGAATTTGCGATAATTGTGGCGGAAAGTTAGAGCCACGATCTGACGATCAGCCGGAGACGATTCGAAAGCGTTTGCGAGTGTATCGCGAACAAACGGAGCCACTTGTTGCCTATTATAACAAGCAGAAGAAACTGCGCTCCATCGATGGCAGTCTCGCAGCCGAAAAGGTGGAGCGACTCCTGGAAGAGGAGCTGGAGAAATAGTCATGGTTCTTCTCAAGGATAGGAACGAAATCGATATCCTTCGGCGAGCCAATGCCATTGTTGCGGAAGTACGAGACACGCTTCGCGAGAAAATTCGCCCCGGAATGACGACGAATGAGCTGGACCAAGAGGCCGCCAAAATGATTACGAAGCAGGGGGCTAAACCCGCCTTTAAGGGATATCGGGGATATCCGAAGACCATTTGTATTTCGGTGAATGACGAAGTGGTTCATGGAATACCTGGGAAACGAAAGCTTAAGGAAGGGGATATTGTAGGCCTCGACTTGGGAGTGATCTACCAAGGTTATTATGGCGACTCGGCTGTCACTTGTGCCGTTGGCAATATTTCGGCAGCCGCAGCTCGACTGATGAAGGTGACGGAAGAATCGCTCTACAAGGGAATAACGGCGGCGCAGCCGGGAGCCAGACTCCATGATATTGGGGCGGCCGTTCAAGCCCATGTTGAAGCCGCGGGATACTCAGTGGTTCGAGATTTTGTTGGGCATGGAATCGGCAAGGCACTGCATGAAGATCCGCAGGTGCCGAATTTCGGCACCAAGGGTACCGGCATGCGAATTCAGCCTGGGCTGGTTTTAGCCATTGAACCCATGGTGAATGAGGGGGGGGCGGGAGTAAAAATCTTAGAAGATGGCTGGACAGCCGTCACTTTAGACGGCAAACTCTCCGCCCATTTTGAACATTCCATTGCGATCACGGAGGACGGGCCGGAAATTCTAAGTGTCGTTCACTGAGCATCGGAAAAAACAAGGGAGAATGAATCATGAAGGTACGAACATCGGTGAAGAAAATTTGTGATAAGTGCAAAGTATTGCGCCGAAAAAATGTGGTCCGCGTGATTTGCGTCAACCCGCGACACAAACAACGGCAGGGATAAGGAGAAAAGAGTGGCGAGAATTGCAGGTGTTGATTTACCCCGTGGAAAGCGCATCGGCATTGCGCTTCAATACATTTATGGAATTGGAACTACGAGCGCGCGAAAAATTTGTGACGCGGCCAACGTGGATATGACGCGAAAAGCGGAACAGTTGACGGAAGCGGAAATCGTCAGCATTCGCGATATTATCGACCGGAAATTCAAAGTGGAAGGGGATCTCCGCCGGGATACCAACGCCAACATCAAGCGCCTCATGGATCTGGGTTGTTATCGGGGCTTGCGCCACCGAAAATCTCTTCCAGTCCGTGGGCAACGAACTCATACCAACGCCCGGACGAGAAAAGGCCCTCGTCGTCAAGCGGTAAAGATTACGGCCCCGGCGACGAAGTAAGGAATCGATCATGGCGACGGCAGAGAAGAAGACCTCAGAAAAGAAGACTACAGAAAAGAAGGCGGCCACAGCCGCGGAAGAACCCAAAACCGAAGGGGCGAAACCCGTTGTTCCCAAGAAGAGGAAGGATCGAAAGGCGGTCCCATTCGCTGTGGCGCATATCCAAGCGACATTCAACAACACGCTTGTCACGATCGCGGAACCTAACGGAAATGTTCTTTCCTGGTCGAGCGCCGGCGCACAGGGATTTAAAGGTTCGAAAAAGTCGACTCCCTTTGCCGCTCAGGTGGCGGCCGAAAATGCAGCTCGGAAGGCCATGGAACATGGGGTTCGAGCCCTGGATGTTCATGTGAAAGGTCCCGGAGTGGGGCGTGAAGCCGCGGTACGCGCGATTCAGGCCACGGGAATCAAAGTCAATGTGATTCGGGATGTCACCCCCATTCCGCATAACGGATGCCGTCCCCCGAAGCGGCGAAGAGTTTGAGAGGAGTATAGCGTGGCGAGATATTGTGAATCGGTTTGCCGCATTTGTCGGCGTGAATCCGTAAAATTATTTTTAAAAGGCGATCGTTGTTACACCGACAAGTGTGCCATTGATCGTCGGGGCTATCCTCCCGGTCAGCATGGTCAGGAGCGAGGCAAGGCTTCGAATTACGGCCTTCAACTTCGTGAGAAGCAAAAAATTCGTCGCCTTTATGGGCTTCTTGAAAAACAATTCCGACGCTATTTCCACAATGCCAACCGGACGAAAGGAAATACAGGCGTCAATCTCCTGACCCTTTTGGAAAGACGTCTGGATAACGTGGTGTACCGACTCGGATTTGCCACTTCACGAAATGAAGCTCGGCAATTGGTTCGCCATGGCCATGTGACGGTGAACGGCAAGCGAATTGATATTCCCTCTTATACGGTAGCGATGGGTGAACAGGTCTCTATTAAAGAGGGGAGTCGGCAAGTCGCCCGGATTAATGCGTCGCTGGATGCGGTGGAGCGACGTGGGGTACCCGCTTGGCTTGAACTCGACCGTCAAGGCTTTGCGGGAATGGTGAAAACCCTTCCCTCGCGCGAAGACCTGACGATGCCGATGCAGGAACAATTGGTAGTTGAACTTTATTCGAAATAATCGGAGGAACGAAAAATGTACAAGAACTGGACAGATTTGATTCACCCACGAACTTTGGAAATTGATACCGACACGTTGACACCGACGTATGGGAAATTCGTCGCGAAGCCACTCGAGAGAGGTTTTGGGATCACTCTCGGAAATTCTCTCCGGCGAATTTTGCTCTCGTCGCTTCAAGGTGCGGCAATCACCAGCGTCAAAATCCGAGGCGTAGAACATGAATTCACCACAGTTAAAGGTGTTTCTGAGGACGTTACAGATATTATATTGAATTTAAAAGAGGTTCTTATTCGGTGCCATTCGGTGGGCCCTGAAAAGATTTATCTTAAGGCCGAAGGAGAAAAGGCGGTTAAAGCGAAAGACATTACCGTCAACGAAAACATCGAGATTCTCAATCCCGATCATCACATTGCTTCGCTCGGTCCCGATGCCCGTTTGGAGATTGAAATGACGGTGAAGATGGGACGAGGCTACATTCCGGCAGAGAGAAACAAGGAAGAAGATCACGCGATCGGAACGATTCCGGTCGACGCCGTCTTCTCGCCTATCAAGAAGGTCAACTACAATGTCAGCCAGGCCCGTGTGGGTCAACGAACGGACTATGACAGGCTCACGCTCGAAGTCTGGACAAATGGCGCTGTGAAGCCGGACGATGCGTTGGCGTATTCCGCCAAAATCATGAAGGAACAACTTCAAATCTTTGTGAACTTTGAAGAGGTTCCTGAACCTGTGGAAGCTCCCGTGGTTTTGGAGCCCGGCTCCGGAATCAACGAACATCTTCTGCGAAAGGTAGATGAACTCGAGCTTTCTGTTCGTTCGGCGAATTGTCTCCAAAACGCCAATATCAAATATATCGGCGAGCTAGTTCAACGGAGCGAAAACGAAATGCTCAAAACAAAGAATTTCGGTCGGAAGTCTCTCAACGAAATTAAGGAAATTCTGACCGAAATGGGGCTAAGCCTAGGCATGAGACTTGATCCGGCGATTGTGACGGAACTCGAAACACGACGCCTCAGCGATCCTCTTCTTCCCCAAGTTCCCAATGATGAGGTGACCGCTTCATGAAACATCGCGTAGCAGGAAAGACGTTTGGTCGCCGCCCGGAGCAGAAAAAGGCTCTTTTTCGGGGACTCGCGACGTCACTTGTCCAATATGAGCGGATCGAAACGACGATCGTGAAGGCGAAGGAAATGCGAAGAATCGTCGAACCCCTGATCACGTTGGGCAAAGAGGGGACGCTTGCAGCCAGAAGAAAGGCGCTTTCTTATCTTTATAGTAAAGAAACCGTGGCAAAGCTTTTTGGCGAACTCGCGGAACGTTTCAAGACGAGGCAGGGGGGATACACGCGAATTTTTCATCTCGGCCTACGTCGTGGCGATGGCGCAGAGATGGGCCTGATCGAATTGATCCCCGGCGAGAAGACGAAGAAAAAAGAAGAATCGGCCAAGGGAAAGACGAAAGAAAAGGTCAAAGAGCCGAAGGAAAAGAAAGCCGAAAAGACCAAGCCGGAACCGAAAGCGGCCAAAGAAAAGCCGAAAGCCGAAAAGAAGAAAACTGAACCGGCTTCCAAGAAAGCTTCCAAGAAAAAAGAGTCGGCGTAGCCTCTCTTCGTGCTTCGCGCGTTTTTAGTCACCGGTCTTATCGCTTCTTCGGCCTTCGCTCTGTGTACACAGCGAGTCGGTGGACATGAAGGAGAATGCGCGGCCGACTTTCGGCTCAAATCACTCGATGGAAAGGAAATTTCTCTATCTTCTCTACGGGGCAAGGTCGTCTTTTTGAACTTTTGGGCGACATGGTGCGAGCCCTGCAAAGTCGAAGTTCCCTATCTTGAAAAAGTGTATCACGCGATGGAGAAGGAGAACTTTGTTCTCTTATCCGTTTCAATTGATTCGGAAGGGAAAAAGGCG
This sequence comes from uncultured bacterium, assembly GCA_964397255.1. Taxonomy (GTDB): domain Bacteria; phylum Bdellovibrionota_G; class JALEGL01; order JALEGL01; family DATDPG01; genus CAYNHQ01. The sequence continues at coordinate 188,793 of CAYNHQ010000002.1, read as the reverse complement.
ATCGATTCCTTTTGGGGAAATCGAAACGCTCCATTTCCCGTTCTTCTGGATAGCGATCAAAAGGTTTCTCGGCAATATGGAACCTTCAAGGTGCCGGAGACCTACATCATCGACAGAGAAGGGAATATTCGGGATAAAATCGAGGGGATTCGGGAATGGTCGGATCCGATGTTAATTCACTACTTTAAGCTCCTTTCCCAGATGTAAAACCAGTGGAGAGTCGAATGAAAGAAAAAGTGGTAACCCTTGAGAAGAATGGTACAAGGCGGCCGATCATGCCCAAAAAGATGGAAGCCAAGCCGGCGGCGAGAGAAAAACGCATGAAGAAATGCTCGGAAGCGGGCTGTGACCAACCCCAAACGACGAACGAATTCTGTCGGATGCATTACATCAAAAATTGGCGGGAAATTGTTCGCGAGCGACGGGAAAAAGCACGTGAAAAATTGACCCGCTATGTGGAAAATGTGACGGAAAAATATCCCGACGATTTCAACGATATTTTGGAATCGGATTTTGCCGATGAAGAGACCCTGAAAAAGCGACTTCATGAATTCGGCTTCAAAGAGGAGTTCGAAGAAGGGGCGAAGAATCCGTTCGGTGCCACCGACGTCAAAGATCTCATGGACGATATGGATTTGGAGGAAGAGCCCTGAAACGAGCGTTTCTCTTTCCAGGCCAGGGATCGCAAGCGGTCGGGATGGGAAAATGGCTTGCCGATGCCGAACCCACTGCGCGCAAAACATTTGAAGAAGCCGATGCTGCATTGGGAGAGGCTCTTTCAAAACTCATTTGGGAGGGACCCGCGGAAAAATTGAAAGAAACGGCAAACGCTCAGCCCGCCATACTCACTGTCAGTGTAGCTGTGGGAAGAGTCTTGTTAGAACGTGGAATAAGGCCCACTGTAATGGCCGGGCATAGCTTGGGGGAATATTCAGCGCTTGTTTTGTCCAATGCTCTTCGTTTTACAGATGCCGTTCGTCTCGTCCGTGCCCGTGGACAATTTATGCAAGAGGCGGTTCCTTTAGGTACTGGAACGATGTCCGCCATTTTGGGCGCCTCCGATGATTTAGTTGAAATTGTCTGCCGGGAAATTACCGAACAAGGGAAGTTGGTCGAGCCGGCCAATTACAACTGCCCGGGCCAGCTCGTGATCAGTGGAACCGTGGAAGGGGTTGCGCTGGCGAATGAGGAGTTAAAGAAACAAGGAGCGAAACGCTGCATACCGCTTGAAGTGAGTGCACCGTTTCATTGTTCTCTCTTAAAACCTGCGGCCGAAAAACTTTCCATTGAGTTGAGCAAAGTTGAGTTTCGAGATCCCGAGATTCCCTATGTGGCCAATGTCGATGTAGATTGGGTGAAGACGAGAAACCAGATCGCTCAAAAATTAGTTGACCAAGTTTGGAAACCAGTGCGTTGGACCCAATCGCTCCAACGAATTTTTGTTGAAACGAAACCCGATCAAGCGATCGAAGTCGGCCCGGGTAAAGTTGTCTCGGGCCACGTGAAACAAATAGACCCTTCCGTCTCTCGCTTTACGACCGAATCAAGCGATTCGTTGGCTCAGATTTAGTAGTCTAACCGTCTGGTTTGACGGTACTTTTAGGCCTGCGTATGGTGCGAATGGTGGCGAAGAAAATTCACATTGAAACGTACGGTTGCCAGATGAACGACTATGAGTCGGATCGGACGTACAGAATGTTTCATGGGCTTGGGTACGAATGGACTCCCCAACCCGCAGAAGCTGATCTTGTCATTTACAACACCTGCTCAATTCGCGAAAAGGCGGATCACAAAGCCTTTTCCTCTTTGGGCCGACTCCGCCCGGTAAAATTTTTAAACCCCTCCATGGTCATTGCCGTGGGGGGCTGCATGGCTCAGTCGAGGGGAGAGGAGATTCAAAAACGAGCCCCGTATGTCGACCTGGTCTTTGGGACTCATCAATGGACAAATCTTCCGGAACTGGTGGAGAAAGCACAAAGAGAACGAACCCAATCGATGGAAATCGATTTTTACGGGTGGAAAAACTATTCCTTTCTTCCCTATCAGAATGCGGGCCTTGCGCACCCTGTTTCCGAACTGGTGACAGTCCAAAACGGATGCAACAAGTTTTGCACATTTTGTTTGGTGCCCTTCACGCGGGGCCGGGAGATGAGTCGCTTGCCTGTCGACATTCTTACGGAAGTGGAAATGCTCGCTCAGGCGGGTGTGAAAGAGGTGAATCTTTTGGGTCAGAACGTAAATGCTTATGGAAAAGACCAGCGAGGTGAAATCACGTTCGCCCAGCTGTTGCGAAAAGTGTCCGAGGTAGATGGAATCGAGCGTGTGCGATTCATGACATCGCATCCTTCCGAGTTTTCCGATGATTTGATTAAGGAAATGGGAGAAAACGAAAAAATTTGTGAGCACTTGCATCTCCCTCTGCAAAGCGGTTCCGACCGGATATTGGAGAAAATGAATCGAAGTTATTCGCTGGACGATTTTCGGTTGAAGGCTCAAAAACTGCGGGCGGCTCTACCTGGGTTGTCTCTTACCACAGATATCATTGTCGGTTTTCCGGGCGAGACCGGCGAAGATTTCGAATCGACGATGCGAGCGCTGGAGGAATTTGAGTTTGATGACTCGTTTTCATTTGTGTATTCACCCCGCCCTCACACGAAAGCAGCTCAGTGGGTAGAGGATTTCGTCGAGGCCGATCTTGCAAACGAGCGGTTGATTCGCTTGCAGGCCATGCAACGGGAACTCAAGACAAAGAAGAGCGAGAGTTGGGTGGGAAAGACTGTCGAAGTTCTCGTGGAGGGAGAGGCGAAAAGCGGTCCAGGCGACGTCGCAGGACGGACACGCGAAAATTGGACGGTGAATTTTGCGGGTTCGAAAGATTGGGCGGGACAACTTCTTAAGGTTCAAATCAAAGAAGCGCGATCTAATACGCTTCGGGGAAAAATGGCCTCATGCCTGTAATTTCGCTCAAAAACAAAACTCCCAAAATTCATCCCACTGTTTTTATGACGCCGGATGCAACGGTTGTGGGAGATGTGGAGATCGGGACGAAGTCGAGTCTTTGGTACGGATCGATCGTGCGTGGAGATGTTCATTCCATTCGTATCGGAGAACGAACCAATATTCAGGACGCCTCAGTCGTGCATGTCACCAAAGACCAATTTTCTACGACAATCGGGAACGATGTCACCGTCGGGCACAGGGTGACTCTTCACGGATGCATCGTAAATGATCGAGTCCTGGTGGGGATCGGGGCGATCTTATTGGACGGTGTGGTCGTCGAGAGCGATTCGATGATCGCCGCGGGCTCCCTGTTGGTTCCCAGGACACGCGTACCCTCCGGAGTGCTCATGATGGGTGCGCCGGCAAAACCGAAACGAGACTTGACGGCGGAAGAGCGAGCCTGGATTCTTATCTCGGCGAAGAACTACGTAGAATATCAGTCGATGTATCGATAATGGCGAAGATCAAAACATTGCGACGTTGTTCCCTGTTTCGGGCGCTTTCGTATCGTGAGCTGGCCATTCTTGCTCCTTACATGAAAGAGGAAACTATTCAGGGGAAGGCCTGGCTTGCCGAAGAGGGAAAGCCGACGCGGGGTCTCGTGGTCTTAAAATCGGGTCGAGCCGTTTTATCCGCTGCGGGATTGGAAGGGGAGAGGCTTGAAATCCAGTCGGGCGATTTTTTTGGAGAGCTCTCATTGGTGGATGGCGATCAGTCTCGGGCGGTGGCGGCTCAAGCTCTCGAGCCATGCGAGTTTCTTCGTTTGGACCCGCGCGAATACCACACTCTCTGCGCGCATGCCCCGGAAGTCGCGGGAAAATTGGCCCAAGGAGTTCTCCAAACCATTTCCCAGAAGGCGGTGGGAATGCGCAAAGTTCTCAGCGACCTTCTAGGGGGCGGCAAGCGCGGTTGACCGTGAAAAAAGGCTCCGCTATAAAACGAGCCGGAAAACGTCGGACGATGAATAAGCGCGTTGTACATGTTGTAGGAACGGGAACCATAGGAGAGCCTCTCATCGGTCTCCTTTCGGATTTTAAGAAAGAACTTGGCATCGATGAAATCTCGTTTTCGAAAAAACAGGCCTTATTAACGGATCGATCCAAAGTTGCGGCTCTTATACGCAGGGGAGCGAAGCTCTCGGCTGAAGAGGAGAGCTGGGAGAATTTTAAAAAGATCGGTCTGGAGCCGACCTATCGCCTGGGTGAGGCATTGGAACGAGCTTCGGTCGTGGTCGATTGTACGCCGGTAGGTAATCAAAACAAGACGAAACTCTACGAGAAATATATTTCCAATACGCTCGGTTTTATCGCCCAGGGAAGCGAATTTGGATTTGGAAAGATGTACGCGCGCGGGATTAACGATGAGGCGCTTGTTCCCGGGAAAGATAAGTTTATCCATGTGGTGAGCTGTAACTCGCATAACATTTCCGTTCTCATCAAAACCATCGGTATGAACAACGGGAAAAATTCCAAAGGACTCACTTCAGCTCGCTTTGTATGCATGCGCCGAGCAAACGATATCAGCCAAGACAACGATTTTATTCCCTCGCCACAGGTGAATCGTCACAAAGAGGGTCGATTTGGAACCCATCACGCCCGAGATGCACATGAACTATATAAAACGTTACATCTAGATCTCGATCTCTTCTCATCGGCGGTAAAGATTAATACGCAATATATGCACACCATTTGGTTTCATCTCTCCCTCAATGAGAAGATCTCAAAGGATGAGGTCATATCGCGTTTGAAAGCCAATGACCGCGTAGCTCTGACCTATAAGAATTCGGCCAATGCGGTGTTTTCGTTCGGCCGGGATCAGGGCCATTTTGGCCGGATTTTGAATCAGAGCGTGGTCGTGGAAGCGACGGTAGACGTTTTAAACGAACATGAGGTCGTGGGTTGGTCGTTTACTTCACAGGACGGAAACTCACTTTTATCGTCTGTCGCGGCGACAGAATTTTTCCTCTATCCAGAAGAATATACCAATAAAATCCAGTGTTTAAAGCCTTACTTCTTCTCTGAAGTCTGACGATCACCGGTTGAAATGGCGATGGTTCTGTGATAAAAGCTGCCCAACTCCGGTAACTGTAACATGATTAAGGAGAGTTCAATGGATCAGATGGAAGTGCGTGAATACTCAATGGATCAGCGGTATCAAATTGGTGAAGTCATTGAGCACCCATTCTTTGGAAAGGGGCAAGTGATTGCGAACCTCAAAAAGGGGAAGATTGAGGTTAATTTCGAGAAGTTGGGCGTTCGCACGCTCGTTTCGAACTACCGAGCCTAGTATTCAGCATAACAGTTTGTTTTAAAGAGGCCCTGGCGAAAACCAGGGCCTTTCTTTTTACGGGAATATGCCTCGTTCAAGGTAGGCCCGTTCGATCTTACGAAGAGCTACAATGTAGGCCGCTGTTCGATAATCACAGTCATATTCTTCGGAAGCTTCGACGGTTCGGTGAAAGGCGCGGCGCATCGTATAGGAGAGCTTACGGTCGACTTCCTGAAGGCTCCATTCTTCGCTCGTCTTGTTTTGCACCCATTCGAAATAAGAGACAGTGACGCCTCCGGCGTTCGCCAAAATGTCCGGAAGAATTTCAATGCCGTTGGCCCGAAGAATCTTTTCTCCTTCTTCGGTCGTAGGTCCATTGGCTCCTTCCAGGACCACTTTCGCCTTCACTTTAGGCGCGGTTTCTTCCGTGATCTGGTTTTCAAGAGCCGCCGGAATCAAAATATCTACGGGAATCCCCCAGAAATCCTGTCCTGAAATGGTTTCCGCCTGCGGGAAATTGGTCACGCTTCCACCGTTTTTCTTGGCATGCTTCGCGAGGGCTCTCGGATCGATCCCCTTTTCATTATAAACCGCTCCCTTGGCATCTTGAACCGCCACCAGATTAGCCCCTCGTCGCTCGAGCAGCATGGCGGCATTCGATCCCACGTTACCGTATCCCTGGACGGAGAATTTAAGACCCGAAAGCTCGATATTCTTTTCATCGAGCCAGCTTCGAAGAACGAAAAGAAGTCCCTGACCCGTGGCCTTTTTGCGCCCATGACTTCCACCGCAAGTCAGCGTCTTTCCTGTGACCACATGCCGCTGCGCCTGGCGGTTCATGGGGTCCTGGGCATTCATGTACGTATCCATCATCCAGACCATGGTTTCGGCGCTCGTCCCCGCATCTGGGGCCGGAATGTCGTGCTCTGGGCCGATGTTATCGCCGAGGGCATGAATGAATCGACGTGTCAGGCGTTGTAGCTCGTCTGAAGAGATTGAGCTCGGATCTACGGTGACGCCCCCCTTCGCCCCCCCGAAGGGTAGATCGGTCAGCGCACATTTAAACGTCATCCACGCTGCGAGCGCCTTCACTTCATCGATATTGACCATGGGATGATACCGAATTCCCCCTTTAAAGGGTCCCAGCGCATTATTGTGTTGAATTCGATAACCTCGAAATATCTTGATTCGACCAGTATCCAATCGAACCGGAAAGTTAACGCTGATCTCGTTGCTTGGGTGCGATAAAATTTCACGAACATCTAGATCTAACTCAATTTTGTCTGCCGCTTTCTGCCACTGCCGGACCGCATGAGCATAAAGAGACGCATGATTTTTCTCAGCCATACTAACGCCTTAGCAATTATCCGCCTCTGGCCTTGAGAGTCAAATTGACGTAACTCCAGAAGTTTCTTACAAGGCGGCGATGGGTAAGCCGGAAGAGGTGGCAAAGTCCCTTCTCGATCGAGGGGCGGTGGTCATTCGGCCAAGCGAACCCTTTCGGTATGCCTCCGGAATTCTTTCGCCGATTTATTGTGACAACCGTCTTCTTCTCTCCGATCCCGTAAAGCGTAATTTAGTCATCGACGGACTGACTCAACTCGCAAAAGAGGCTCACCCCGATTTTGTTGCCGGAACGGCGACAGCGGGAATCGCTTGGGGGGCATGGGTGGCTGACCGATTAAATCTCCCGTTCGCGTACGTTCGAGCGGAAGCGAAATCGCATGGCAAAGGAAAAAGGATTGAAGGGGAGGTCGTCAAAGGGAGCTCTGGTGTTTTGATCGAAGACTTAATTACTACAGGAGGGAGCGCATTTTCTGCGGCCGACGCGCTGGTTGAAGAGAGGGCGAAGGTCAAAGCCATTCTGGCCATTTTTACATATCAAATGGCCGAAACTAAATCAGCTCTTAATGAGAAGGACTATTCGTTACGCACGCTGGTCAACCTTGATCAGCTTCTTTCGGTGGCCGTCGACATGGGAAAAATATCGGCCTCGGATCGAAAAATCGTTGAAGTATGGAGAAATAACCCGAAATTATGGCCGGGGGTATAGTGGGGATGTGAATGGTCGGTGGGTAGCAACTCTTCTCATTTCGATTGCTTGCGCCTGTATCACCGCTTGTTCTTCGGATACGCCATCAACCCCGTCTTCCTCACGACACTCATTTCGTAGAATGGCTCTCTTTGCGGCGCATCGAACGCTGAACTCGCATGGGGTAAGTGCGGAGGCTCGCACCCGAAGTGAACTGGCAAACGATCTTCGATCTCTGACAGGGGCCGAGTTGTTCGTGATTGATCCGGGAGACGCACACGATCGCAATTCGGCTGTTTTTGAGGCGGCGGTGGAGAATGCGGCTCTCCTCATCTACATTCAGCATCCCGGTGGTGTGCCCGATGGATTTGTAACCGCGGAAGCCATTGACGTGGTGACCGGAGAACGGTTTGGCGACACATCGGCGGAGCGCAATAGTGAAACGCGCGTAAATTCCAAAGTCCTAAGTTGGTTTCGAGAGAATTTTTCATCGTGGGGGGGTTCCAAAGAGTTTCATCCCAAGGAATTTGTACAGCGCCTCAAGAAAGGAAAACGCTGCAATCAAGTCGTCGACTTTTCGAATCGCTTCAATCCATTGAACGACTCAGATCGGCTGGACGTGGAGAAAGTAGCCATGGATTGTGCCACTCAAGTATCAGATCAGCAAACTTCGGCGGACACCATCCGGATTCTTTTCTACGGCGTACCCAAAAAGCTTTCTTCACGAATTGCCGATGCCGCCGTGGATACCGGAATGCGTGAAACCTTGGGAGAGGTCAGTCACGGGACGGGCGAAGTCGCGATTCATTGCGCGGATGACTGTCGACAGGGAAAAATCGAAACTCGACTCTATGCGTCGCCCACATTTTTCTCAACGGCTGAACGACGAAAGATGGGGGGAGCTTTATTGAGATTTCGGGCATCCGTACCCGATATCTCTCGATTCCCGATCGTTCTTCACTACGTTTCCAATAGTGGATCGGATGTACTCGAGTCGGTCAGCGGTTCTTCTTCCCGACCGGTGATCGCTCCCGTAAAATAGCTGACAACTTGGCGGCCTCTTATCAGCGAATCGGTTCGTATTTCCCGATCGATGTTCTTGGAAAAGGGGGAATGGCGGAAGTATTGCTTTCTGTTTCTCTCGATGATCCGGGCGAGCAAAAAAAACTTATTGCAGTAAAGAAGCTTCTTCCCCGCGTCGTCGCCGATCGAAGCGTTGTTCAACACCTGATTGATGAGGCGAAAGTCTGCGCGCTTCTTTCCCATCCCAATATCGTGCAAGTCTTTGATTTGGGTGTGGCGGGGCAAGATGTTTTTCTCGCTATGGAATTCGTCAATGGAAAGAGCCTCGATCGTGTCCTGGATCGTTTGCGAAAAAGCCGTACGCCTTTTCCGCGCGAGGCGCTCCTTTATTTGGTTCGTCAAGTTGCCGAGGGACTAACCTATGCGCATCAGGCGACCGATAGTGCAAATCGGTCACTCGATGTCGTTCATCGCGACGTCACTCCGGGCAACATTTTGATCGGCTACGACGGAACAGTGAAGTTGACCGATTTTGGAATTGCCACGGCGGAGCAATGGGCGGGAGCAAGTGCGAATGTCGCGCTCGGTAAGCTTCCGTATATGGCGCCGGAGCAGCTTCGAGGGGGAACTGTCGATCGGAGGGCGGACATCTATAGTCTCGCTGCCCTGCTATACGAGGCGGTTACGCTCACTCTTCCTTTCGAAAGTTCCACCGCAGTCGAACTGCAACAAAAAATCCTTCGGACAGATCCCAAATTTGATCGTCCTGAATTCGCTTCCGAGCCGGACCTTGTGGATGTTTTACGGCAGTGCCTTCAAAAGGATCCGAATGCCCGTCCCCGCACTGCCACTTTCATTGCGGAAAGGCTCGCGTCTCCGGCGAGCATCGATGTTCAAACGGGAAAAGTGGCTTTGGCATTGCTGTTGACAGAGCACTTCAGCCGAGAGCGCGAGGAGGAAATTCGAAGGAGAGAGGATGTATTGTCACATGTCGGGAAAGAAGATGAACCTCCGGCTGCGCCCATTGCCGATTTGTCCGACCCGGATCAGGGAGCCGAAAAAACAGAGTGGAGATACACCGACGCCTTGGATGAAATGACTCGCTTTTCACCGAATCCGATGGTGGTTCCCCCGCCTGAATCGCGACAAGAAATTGGGCGTATCGATCTTGCCCAGATTTCAGTTCCCAAAGCAAAAGAAAGAGTTTTACCCATCATTGAAATTCCGTCCGAACCAGAACGCACACTTGTTTCCGATTCGCCGCTTCCTCGAGAGCCAAGCATTCCCCCCGTAAACCCGATTATTATTCCGCGGCTGAGTAGTTCACCCAAAGCAGCTCCCCCGGGCGTCATTCGATCCGTGCAAAATTTTAATTTTAAAGAGAATTGGACGCTCATTCGGAAATTTGCTCTACCCGCGGTTCTAATTTTCTTCGGCATTTGGTTTTTGAGTACCGTCATTCGTTGGTGGAATCGACCCACATCCATCGCTCTGGGAGTGATCCGGCAGGTCAGTGTCTACGTTACCATTGAAAAAGGTGTACGAGACGAAGACATGAAGGAAATGAGCCGTTGGGTTCTTCCAAACTCAAGGGAAGAACTTTGGCTGCGTCCTCTAACTCGATTTTTTGCAAGAGAATTTCGTCGCAACACCGGCAAGAACGAAATTCCTTTAACGTTTCGTCATGGAGATCCGCGTCTGGAAGTGAGCCCGATCAATTGGACGGGGACTTTCTTTTCTCCTTCGCGACCCTTTGTTTTCCTCGACGAAATGTTCGCGCTTCAAAAATTCAAACTGACACCGGGAAATGCACGTCTCTTTGTTCATGTCTATAGTAAGAAGGCCGAGGAAGCGCCGCGATATCCTCTGGATTATCTCGGCGAGCGCCCCAGCGGCGAGGGAATCGTCTTTCTTCCGTTAAACAAGAAAGATGATCCTGAATCGCTCATTCGCCTCGCCCATGAATTGGGGCATATGTTAGGGGCCCGAGAAAAATATGATCGTCGAGGTCTGGCCATTTTTCCACAGGGATATGTTCGGCCCAAACAAGATCCTTTATATCCACAACCGGCGGCGGAACTCATGACCCGAGGCATTCCTCTTTCCGCTCTTACGCAAAAGCCGATTCCGAATTTAGACCAAGTCCAAATCGGCCCCGCCTCCGCCACCGAAATGGGCTGGATTTCTCCTGGCAAATCGCCATAAACATTCAGTGAGGGGGAAGATTTGACAATTGGTAACGTTCATGTTACCTTTGGAAAGATAGAATTTGAAGCAAATACTGAAATTCAAAACGGCAGATGGGCGGGTGCCGTTTGATGAATGGATCGGCGAATATGATGTTCCCGTCCGTGCGGAAATACGAGCATATATCGACCGCGTTGCGGTCGGGGGCGCGCATAGAAATATCAAGCGCCTCAAGGACGGTGATGGTGTTTTGGAGATCAGAATTGATAAGGGTCCCGGGTATCGCGTGTATTACGGTGAGACCCGAAACACGATCATTGTGCTTCTTCTTGGCGGCACCAAGAGAACGCAGGACCGGGACATTGAGTTAGCGAAAAAATATTGGAGGACATCCCGTGAGACGACATAGCACCTACGATGAAGATGTGGCGAAGGAGCTCACAAACTCGAAGTTCGCTTCGCATTTTTTCTTAGCGCTCATGGAAGGCGAAGATGGCATGAGCCTAATGGATGCCCTAAAACATACGATCTACCGGATGGGTGTCAAAGAGTTCTCCAAAAAGGCCAAACTTCATCCCAAGAGTGTATCACGCATGCTCGCATCGCACGCGCTCCCGAAAGTAGAGACATTAAACCAATATCTAAAGCCCTTCGGACTCAAAATCGGCCTCGTTCCAGAACGTGAGGCGGCCTGACAAAAATAAGCCCCGCCTCCGCCACCGAAATGGGCTGGATTTCTCAAACGAAATAACTCCCGCAAATCCTTGACAGAAGAGGGGTCAAACCTATAGTAACGCCGCAAATTTTAAGGGAAAATTATGCTTTCGTCTTACCTGCCAGTGCTGATGCTTTTGGGGGTCGCGATACTCTTTCCGACAAGTTTAGTCATTTTTACTTCGCTCGTGGGTCCGAAGCTGCACGTAAACTCCAAATTCGAACCGTACGAGTGTGGCGTTCCTCCAGTTTCCACCCGCCGCGACCGTCTTCCCGTGAAATTTTATAAGGTCGCCATCATTTTTCTGGTTTTCGATGTCGAGGCGGCGTTCCTTTTTCCCTGGGCCGTACTTTTTAAGAAAAAATTGATGGAATGGGGGCCGGTTTTTCTGGTGTCTGAGCTTCTTCTCTTCCTTCTGATCTTGGTGGCTGGCTATATCTACGCCTGGCGTGCAGGAGCCCTCGAATGGGATTAACCGACACATTCACACCAAAACCCGAAGTGCAGAAACTGATTGTCGACGGACTAAGTGGAAAGATGATCGAAAGCGGGGAATATCATGGCGATTTTTTTCTCAAGGTTTCTTCCGATCATTACTTAAATGTCATTGATTTTCTCCGAACACATGGCGAACTGCAGTTTGATTCCTTTGTCGACCTCTGTGGTGTCGACTATCTTGGCCAGACCCCGAGATTCGAAGTCGTCGTTCACCTATTCTCACAGCCAAAACAGATCCGCATTCGGGTTCGATGCCAAGTGCCGGACTCCACGGAAACGATTCCTTCGCTTACTTCCCGTTGGAAGGGGGCCAATTGGCAGGAGCGGGAAGCGTACGACATGTATGGCATTCGATTTGACGGCCATCCGGAATTGAAACGAATTCTTTCCGCACCCGAAGTAAAAGATTTTCCCCAGCGGAAAGATTTTCCTCTTCGCGGAGCGCGCGAGGAGAAATTCGAATGAGCATCGAATTCACGCCGGAGAACGAAAAGAAGTTCAGCGAAATTGTCAAACGGTATCCGAAGCAAGATGCTGCCATTCTTCCTATTTTATGGTTAGCGCAGGAGCAATTCGGATTTCTTTCGCCGGAAATTCGTGCGTACGTGGCGCAAAAACTAAATGTTTCCGTTGCGCGAATTGAAAGTGTTGTTTCGTTTTACACGATGTACAAGACCGCTCCGATGGGTAAATACCATTTGCAGCTCTGCCGAACGATTTCCTGCAGCTTACAGGGCTGCGATCAACTGATGAAGTGGGTGGAGACCCACCTCAAATTAAAGTCAGGTGAGACGTCGCCCGATTGGCTTTTTTCCTATTCCACGGTCGAATGCATCGCCGCCTGCGGCGGGGCACCTGCGCTCCAAGTCAACGGCGATTACCATGAGAACATGACTCCCCAAAAATTAGAAAGCCTGGTCGGTCAGTTGAAGGAAAAACATGAATAAGATCGTGACGAAAAATTTTGATGTCACCGATGCGCACAAGATCGACGTGTATGAAAGTCACGGGGGCTATGAGGCGCTCAAAAAGGCTCTGGGTATGAAACCGGCGGATGTCATTGAGCTGGTCAAAGCTTCTGGATTGAGGGGAAGAGGGGGCGCAGGTTTTCCGGCGGGAATGAAGTGGAGTTTTGTTCCGCAAAACACGGGTAAACCGATCTATCTTTGCGTGAACGCCGACGAGGGGGAGCCGGGAACATTTAAAGATCGGGAAATTCTTCGCAAAGATCCCCACCTTTTGGTTGAAGGGATTGTGATCGCGTCGTACGCGCTGAATGTGAAAACGGCCTACATCTATGTGCGTGGAGAATTCGAGCATGAGATCACCCTGCTTGAAAAAGTAATCGCCGAAGCGAGAAAAAAACATTTTGTGGGCCACAAAATTTTTGGAACCGATTATTCCCTCGACATTTTTGTTCATCGCGGTGCCGGTGCTTACATTTGTGGGGAAGAGACGGCTCTCATCGAATCGCTGGAAGGGAAGAGGGGGCTGCCGCGCCTTAAACCCCCATTTCCCGCCGTCGAAGGTCTCTTTCGTTGTCCGACCGTGGTGAACAATGTGGAGACGCTCTGTAACTTGCCGGCGATTGTCGAGCATGGGGCACAGTGGTTTCGGAAATGGGGCACCGAGAAATGCCCCGGCACTCGCCTTTTTGCGGTGAGCGGTCATGTTCGAAAACCCGGAGTTTATGAATTACCCATCAATATCCCGTTAATGAAGCTCATTACGGATCACGCGGGCGGGCTGCGTGAAGGCCGGCGCCTGAAAGCCGTGATTCCAGGTGGGGCGTCGGCTTCGGTACTGCGCGCCGATGAATGCGATGTCACGATGGATTTCGAAGCGTTGGCCGCACGGGGAACCATGGGGGGATCCGGAGCGGTCATCGTCATGGATGACACCACTTGCATGGTGAAAGTTCTTCGTGTGCTTTCCTCTTTCTTCGCCCATGAATCCTGTGGCCAATGCACACCCTGCCGCGAAGGGAGCCATTGGATCGCCAATATCATTGAGCGGCTCGAAAAAGGAGAGGGGAGTTCCAAAGATCTCGAACTCCTGTTCGACATCACCGACAATATGAAAGGGAAAACCATTTGTGTTTTTTCAGATGCAGCCGCGGCACCTGTGGAAAGCATTATCAAAAAATTCCGAGAGGAATTCGAGCAACATCTCGCTGACAAGGGTTGTCGTCTCGGAGGTCACGCATGATTCTCTTCGAGGAGAACTGGCTTGGCGCCGCTCTTAGGATTCTCATTTCGTTCGGCGCGGTCTTCGGTGTCTTTGTCTACATTCTTGTTTATGGCGAAAGAAAGATCAGTGCATTTATTCAGGACCGTGTGGGGCCCAATCGCGTGGGCCCTTTTGGCCTCCTTCAGGGTTTGGCCGATGGTGTGAAATTCATCTTTAAAGAGAACATTCGCCCCAAAGACGCGCATCCCTTTTTATTTTACGTGGCGCCCTGGGCGGCGGTTTTTCCCGCCGTTCTCGCATTTGCCGCCGTGCCGTTTGGCGCGCATCGGGTGGATGGCCGTTTAATCCCGCTTGTCGTCGCCGACATAGATGTGGGAGTCCTCTTTACGATATCGGTCGCGTCGTTAGGGGTCTTCAGTCTCATCCTGGGAGGTTGGGCATCGAACAGTAAATATCCCCTTTTGGGGGGTCTTCGCGCGGCGGCGCAAATGATCAGTTACGAAATTCCTCTGGGCCTCGCCATTCTCGCGGTGGTGGTTTTGTCGGGTTCGCTTCACCTCTCCGATATTGTTCTCGCGCAACAAAGAGAATGGTTCATTCTTTGGTCACCCCTCGGATTTCTTCTATTCACCACCGCTGTATTTGCCGAGACCAACCGACTTCCCTTCGACATGCCGGAGGGGGAAACAGAGATCATCGGCTATCACTCCGAGTATGCCGGAATGAAGTTCGCGATGTTTTTCATGGCGGAATACGCCAACATGTTCACCGCCTCTTGTCTGACAGTCCTTCTCTTCTTGGGAGGATGGGAGTTGTTACCCTTCTATTCATGGGATCGTTTCGGTCAAGTGCTGGGCATCGATATTTATGCCGATTCCATTCTCTGGATTCTTCCCACACTTTGGTTTGTCTTCAAAGTTCTCGGGTTCCTTTTTTTCTTCATTTGGGTTCGATGGACGCTTCCCCGATTTCGCTACGATCAATTGATGAAGCTGGGTTGGCAACGTCTGATACCCATCGGTCTCATTAATTTACTGGTTACCGTTGCCCTAGCCCCGAGGTTCTTTTTATGAAGGCCGAACTCTTTTATTTCTTTTCTGGCATTGCGATTCTTTTTTCGCTCCTCGTTATATTTCTCAAGAGCCCGGTCACCAGCACGCTTTCTCTCGTAGTGAGTTTCTTTTCCGTTTCGGCGCTCTTCGTTCTTCTCCATGCCCCGTTTCTGGGTGTGATTCAGGTGTTGATTTACGCGGGCGCGATTCTCGTCCTTTTTCTATATGTCACGATGCTGTTAAGCGTGGAGCCCCCGGCTCATCCTGAACCGAAATGGAAGAAATGGTTGAGCCTCGCGGCGATCCCGCTCATTGTCAGCGGTCTCTGTTGGATTGTCGATTTCCCTAAAAGCATTTTACCGGAAATTCCTGAGTCCTTCGGGTCGACGTCTTCTTTGGGCGAGCAGCTTTTAGGGCCCTGGGCGCTTCTCTTTGAATTGATTTCGGTGGTTCTCTTGGCAGCGATCGTCGGCGCCGTTCTACTTTCGACTCGAAGGGAGGGGAAGACCTCATGATTGTCCCTCTCTCTCATGTCCTCCTGGTAAGTTTCGTGTTGTTCGCGATCGGTCTCATCGGTGTATTCACTCGCCGCGATGTCGTGACCGT
This sequence comes from uncultured bacterium, assembly GCA_964397255.1. Classification (GTDB taxonomy): domain Bacteria; phylum Bdellovibrionota_G; class JALEGL01; order JALEGL01; family DATDPG01; genus CAYNHQ01. The sequence goes on along the minus strand of CAYNHQ010000002.1, from coordinate 173,222 downwards.
ATTTCTTTCCGTGGAAATTCTTCTCAATGCCGCCAACGTCGCGCTGGTTGGATTCTCGAGGGCCTGGGGGGATGAGTTTGGGCAGATCGCTACGTTTATGGTCATTGCCGTCGCCGCTGCCGAGGCGGCTATTGGACTCATGATCGTCATTCGACTGAACGATCGTCACAAAGATCTCACGCTTTCAGAAATCTCGGAGTTAAAGGGCTGACGATGGAAAACACGATTTTTTGGATGCTCTTTTTCCCTTTCTTCGGAGCGTTTTCCATCGGGATGGCTTCCCTTTCCCGCTATTCATTCTTTCAAAAATGGGCCGGGCTTTTTGCATCGGGAATGATTGCGCTTTCGTTTCTGCAAGCCTCACGGCTAGCTTCGGCTCTTGTCGGGCCGGAGACACAACCTCTCACGCTGATATTTGCACCCTGGATTGTCGTACCCAAACTCACTCTTCAATGGGCGTTTCGAATGGACGCGCTCGCCGCAATCATGACGTTACTAGTGACAGGCGTCGGATTGATGATCCATCTCTATTCGATTGGCTATATGTCCCATGACCCAGGGAGGACACGCTACTTCGCCTATTTAAATCTTTTTTGCGGTTTCATGCTTGTTCTGCTCACCGGCTCTTCGCTTCCGGTGATGTTTGTCGGTTGGGAGGGGGTGGGGCTCTGTAGTTTTCTTCTTATTGGATTCTGGTTTGAGGAGCGAGCGAATGCCGCAGCGGGAAAAAAAGCGTTCATTGTGAATCGAATCGGCGATGTGGGTTTTCTGCTCGGAATGTTTCTCCTCTATCGGTCTTTCGGAACACTTGAAATCTCGGCGATGGCTTCGTCGCCGCTTCTCAAGGAACTCGCTCCAACGATGATTTTGGAAATCGCCGCGCTCCTGCTTTTTATCGGATGCGTAGGAAAATCAGCGCAATTTCCACTTTATGTTTGGCTTCCCGACGCCATGGCGGGTCCGACACCCGTCTCCGCGCTCATTCACGCGGCGACGATGGTGACCGCTGGCGTATATCTCATCGCAAGAATGTCATTTCTTTACGCACTTGCGCCCATCACGAGCGATCTGATTGCGTATACCGGGGCCGCCACGGCTCTTTTTGCGGCGACGATTGCACTTACTCAAACGGATATTAAGAAAGTTCTCGCATTTTCCACGATCAGCCAGCTTGGCTTTATGGTCTTGGCGATGGGAGTCGGCGCCTATGCCGAGGGAATTTTTCATCTCGTGACCCACGCTTTTTTCAAAGCGCTCTTATTTTTGGCCGCGGGGTCTGTGATCCATGCCCTCCACGGAGAGCAGAATATTTTGAAAATGGGGGGGCTTAAAACCTATTTGGTCAGCACCACACTTGTTTTCATCTCGGGATATTTGGCAATCATTGGTTTTCCGCCGTTCAGCGGCTGGTGCAGTAAAGACAAGATTCTCTACGAGGTCCTCGCTTCCGGACATGTCGTCCTTTTTTATGTCGTGATCGTCGCCGCCCTGCTTACGGCGGCCTATATGACGCGCCTGTTTTGTCTCGTCTTTTTGGGTACCCCCCGAGCTTCCACACGCGAGCTTCAAGAGATTCATGAATCCCCTTGGGTCATGTTGGCCCCGATGTGGATTCTTGCCCTTTTATCTCTTTTCGGCGGAGCCTTTGGCGTAATTTCATCTCTGCATGGAGTGGTGGCGAGTGCCGACCATGCATCCTCGATCGAACCGTTTCTTTCTGAAGGCCAAATGGAAGTGGCGCTTGCGGTTTTGGTCATCGGCATTATGTACGGTACCTATCGTTTCTATGCTCTTTATGGAATCAAGGAAAAATTCCCGGAGCCGGTAATTGCACTGAAACGAATTGTGGCGCGGCAATATCGGATTGATGATATCGCCATGTGGATCGGCGGTCCGGTCACTCGATTTACTGCGAATCTTCTTCGATTGGTCGATGTTTACATCATTGATCGGGCGGTAAATTATGTGGCGACATTCGCTCAGGGAGCTGCTTTTAGCATTGCGCGGCTGCAGACGGGGGTTATCCAAGTCTACGCGCTGGCGATGGGCATTGGTTCGGTCGTCATGATCTGGTGGTTTGTCCACGGGGGAATGGGATGATTCATCAGCTCCTCTTCACTCCACTGGTCGCTGCACTGATTCTCGCTTGGATTCCCAAACGTTTTGGTCAGGCGATAGTTCTCCTCGCTCTCGTCGCTATGGGTTGGACATTCGGTCTTTCCCTTTCCCTCTTCAATGATTTTGCGCCTGAAACTCCCGGGGTTCAATTCGTCAGCATTCATCCCTGGGTTCCCTCCTACGGAATTGCGTATCAAGTGGGAGTAGATGGAATCAGCCTCGTCTTAATCGTCTTAACCACCTTTCTTTCCCTTATCGCTCTTCTTTCAAGTATGCGCGCGGTGACCGAGCGACGGAAGGAATTTGTTCTTTCGCTGCTCATGCTCGAGACCACAATGCTCGGCACGTTCGCCGCGCTGGATCTCTTTTTATTCTATGTGTTTTGGGAAGCGATGCTGATTCCCATGTACATTTTAATCGGCGTTTTCGGAGGTCCACGCAGGATCTATGCGACACTTAAATTTTTCCTCTACACGATGGCGGGCTCCGTTCTCATGTTGGTCGCGATTCTTTCTCTTTATATGTTTCATGCTTCCGAGTTTGGTTATTATTCCACCGCACTGGCCGATCTGTATCGGGTGAAGCTCCCCATCGATCTTCAATTGTGGCTCTACAGCGCGTTTCTCGTGGCGTTTGCCATTAAGCTTCCGCTCTTTCCTTTCCACACATGGCTGCCGGATGCCCATGTTGAAGCGCCGACGGCTGGGAGTGTCCTGCTTGCGGGAATTCTTCTCAAGATGGGAGCCTATGGTCTCATCCGACTTTCGGTGCCTCTGTTTCCTCTCGCTGCCGCCGATACAGCGCCATTTCTTGGAGCTCTTGGAGTGATCGGAATTGTGTATGGCGCCTATCTGGCCCTTTCGCAGGAAGATATGAAAAAACTGGTCGCCTATTCGAGCGTGAGCCACATGGGATTTGTCGCTCTGGGAATGGCGTCACTCACTTCTCTGGGAATGACGGGAGCCATCTTTCAATTAGTGGCCCATGGTCTTTCCACAGGGAGTCTGTTCCTTGTCGTTGGAATGCTGTATGAACGTCGGCATACGCGGATGATCGAGGACTTTGGCGGAATCGCGAAAATCGCTCCTCGAATGGGATTCGCGTTCTTCGTCATACTCCTTGCGTCGATTGGTCTTCCAGGTCTCTGCGGATTTGTTGGCGAATTTATGATCCTTACCGGTTCCTATCAGGGAATCCTTTTGGGTCATCCCGTCTTTTTCGTCGCAGTCGCCACTTCGGGCATTGTGTTGGGTGCGGCCTACATGCTCATACTCTATGAGAGAGTATTTCTCGGGACGCTCAAGTTTGAAGAAAATCGTCAGCTTCGAGATCTCAATCTTCTCGAAGGGACTGTGTTGGCGCTTCCGATTCTCATGATGGTGTGGCTCGGCCTCTCGCCCGACCCGGTAATTTCCCGTGTGGCACCGGCCGTCGATCGTCTGGTGGCGAGAGTTTCTCATTCCATTGAACTCTCGGTGAGAGAGGATTTATGAACTGGGGTCCCATTAGCAAAAATGAATTCTGTGAGCTTTTCCCCTACGCTTTTTTGACCCTGGGTGCCGTCACACTTCTTTTACTCACCCTTTTTCATTCATTTGTAGAACGCGCGGGCGGGGTGATCTTCTTTTTTGCGGCAGCCATCGCTTTAGCCACGCTGGTCTCCCTTTCTTTGGGAGGCGAAGAAATTTATCCATTTCAGGGATTGCTCGTTCATGACCGATTGGGATTGGGATTCGCACAGGCAACAGTGGTTCTTCTCCTATTCGCGATTCCCGCGCTTGCCGCCCGAAGCGGTGTCTCGGCCTCAGGAACGTATGGACTGTTAAGCCTGCTCTTTATGAGCGCGACGGGCGGATTGTTTATGGCCTACGCAAACGATCTTCTTGTCTTTTTCGTGGGCTTGGAGCTTCTCTCGCTTCCCTTATATGTTCTGACAAGTCTCGGGGATCGGTCGAACGAGGGAACCGAAGCAGCCTACAAATATTTTCTGCTGGGCGCTGTATCCTCAGCGATTTTTGTTTATGGTCTGGCGCTGCTGTGGGGAGCGGTAGGTGCTTCGCGAATTCCTGAGATTTATCATGTTATTTCGTCCGGACATGTGGAGTCAAAATCACTCGTGGCTTTGGGAGCTGCATTCATGTTTGTGGGTGTTGCATTTAAGGTGGGGCTCGTTCCTTTTCATATGTGGGTACCGGATGTCTACCAGGGAGCCCCGTCGTGGGTGGTCGCCTGGATGTCCGGCTCGGTGAAAGCGGGAGTATTTGCATTCGCCTTACGATTCGTATCGCAGGCGATACCCGAATCATATCTTCCCTGGTCGTCTCTCCTGACCATGCTGGCCATTGCTTCGATGGTTTGGGGAAGTTTCGCCGCTCTTCACCAGGAGAATATTAAGAGAATGCTCGCATACTCTGGTATCGCCCATGCGGGTTATGCCACGCTCGCGCTCGTCTCCGCTTCAGAGGGACAACTCAGAGAAGCCGGCGCGGCGCTCATTTATTATGTTCTCTCCTACGGAATTGCGAGTCTGGCGACATTCTTAGTCATTTCATTGGAAGAGCGGGAGGGAAAAGTCTCGGTCGTTGATTTTTCAGGTTTGGCAAAACGAAAACCGTCGGTGGCGTTTGTTTTTTCCGCGGCATTGCTCTCACTCGCCGGAATTCCTCCCTTGGCCGGATTTGTGGCGAAGTTTAACGTTTTCATGCTGGCCGTACATGGCGAGCATTATGGACCCGTGTTGGTCGGCATCTTCACCAGCCTAGTTTCTCTGGCGTATTATTTGAAAGTGATTGTTGCGGTTTACATGCGCGAACCGGGCGATGTCCGGCCTCTTCGTCCCCGTTCGCTCGAACTCGCGGCTTTGAGCGGAAGCATTGTTGTGGCACTGATCCTGGGAATTTTACCCGGCACGGTTCTCGAGTTTTTCTTGGGCAATCAGCTTTTCCTCCCGTGAGCCGACTTCCCAAACTCGCGGTACTTGCGTCGGGATCGGGTACGAATCTCCAGGCGATCCTGGATGAAGTGGCACAAGGCCAACTGCCCGTCGATATTCGAATCGTTTTTTCGGACAAAAAAGAGGCCTATGCGCTCACGCGAGCCCGAAATGCCGATATAGAAACAATTTCACTCTCACCAAAATCATTCCCTTCACGCGATGAATTCGATTCCGAAGTCGTTCGTTTACTGCGGGAAAGAGATGTCGAGTGGGTCATACTCGCCGGGTACATGCGGATCCTATCCAAGGCGTTTGTCTCCGCCTTTCCCAATCGAATTCTCAATATTCACCCGGCTCTTTTGCCCGCGTATCCCGGTACACATTCGATCCAACGCGCCTTCGAAGCAGGAGAGAAACAAGTGGGCGTGACCGTTCACTTTGTCGACGAAGGGGTGGATACGGGCTCCATCGTTCTTCAAGAGTCCATTCCGGTCGAAAAGGGGGAAACCCTCGAGGCATTGACAGAACGAATACACCGACTAGAACATCAGCTCTTTCCAGAAGCCATACGAAAGGTGATCGCCAGGTGAAAGTTCGTCTCTTTGATGTCTGTGTTCTCGGCCAGAGTATCGGTGGCCTCGTTGCAGCTCTTATGCTTCAGCGAAGGGGAACCAAGCTGGTCGTTCTTTCGCGTCGAAATCTAAATGAGATCAACCCCACCGCGTGTGAGTTTCTTTGCGGCTTCACACTCAAATCGATTCTCAAGCGGGTTGGATTTCATCCGACGGAAGTCAATGCGATACCCCTCCTGGATTCGCCGCTGCAAGTGGTATTCCCGTCGGGTCGGCTCGACTGTCATGGCGATGAAGATCGCTTCGGTCGGGAGGTGGCGAGGGAATTTTCTGAGCGGAGTGACAAAATATTGCAGCTTTTCAAAGAGAGTTACGGTCACTTGGAAGTCTACCAACATTTGTTCAACAGCCGGAGTCCATTTCCACCGCAGGGCTTTTTTGCGCGTAGAGAATTCACGAAGATGATCGAGCAGGTTTGCGATGTTCAACTTCTCAAAGACCGACTCCTGGTGGATGAGCTCAAGAGCTTCGATGTCGGCGAAGATTTCGCCAATGCCGTCCGAGCCATGGAACTTGCTCTCACATCACTGATCACACCCTGGACGAGCGGGGCGCACTTGGCGCATCTTTTAACACTCTCGAGATGGGAGGGTTTTCAGACGCCGGAGGGACCCATCGACCTTTCACGCATGCTTCTTCGGAAAATCCAGGAACGAGGCGGGGTGGTTGCCGAATGTGATTCATTCTCGGAAATTGAGTATGACCGGTCCAAAATTACGGGTGTTCGCATGAAAGGCGGCGAATGGGACGAGATTCGTTGGGAAACGGCAGTCATCGGTGGTGATCCAAGGGGGCTGATCTCCATGGCAAAAGATGCACCTCCCTTTAAAAAGTGGACAAAGCAATTGGAAGAACTTCCCGTCTATGCCCGAAAAGCTTTTCAAATCTTTCGAGTGAAACCCGAGGGTCTGCCGGTTGGAATGAAACCGCAGGGGTTGATCATGGGAAACACGAGGGGAGAGGGAGCCGAGCGGCGCGAAAGGGTCCGGGCTCTTCGATATGCCGTTCGTTGGGAAGAGGGAGCAGAAGGAAAGGCGATCGCTCGAATCGGTGTAACGGCCTTTCTTCCTCCCGATCGAAATCAGCCGGCCGCCGAACCCCTGGGCGCGGAAATTCGCCATTATCTTAAAACCATCATTCCATTTCTCGATCAGTATCTCATTGGTGAGCCGGCTTCTCCTTTCATGCCCTCTTTGGAAGGCTCTCCGGGAGACTTTTATCATCGGTATGTTTATTCCGCAGATAAACCCTCGCTTTTGGGAATCTGTGGAATTAGTCCCGAGACTCCATTTAAAAATGTATTTCATGCGGGAGACATGATTTTCCCCGGCCTTGGTTTGGATGGGGAAATCCTCGCCGGCCTCCAAGTGGCCCATTGGACTGAAAAATCCGGTACGGCCTAAGGTTCGATCGTCAAATGATGAATATTGGTTGAAATGACTCGACTCGGTTGGTAGTGTCCCGTCCGGAGGGGGGTCGTATGAAATTATTTTCAATTTTTCTAGCGTTGTTTGTGAGTCAAGCTGTTTTTGCATCATCCATCGAAATCAATGCCACCACAGTGTCCGGATTTGATCGGGTTTCCGGGACAGAGGCGAAAGATTGCAAGTATGTGCTTTATCCGGATGCGATGAATCCGTACTTGATAGTTATGGGGCTTCAATCGGTGTCGGCGCCCTATAATAATACTCTTGTTCGAATTCCCAGATCGATTATTCCACTGCAGCCAGGGACATCATTTGAAGACGCTCGAGGCTACCGAGTCACCTATAATCAGGGAGTGTTGCAGGCTCGAAGATCAAAATCGGGAGAGGGGAGTGCGAACGAAGTTATCACCATGACCTTGCGAATTTCTGCCGAACTGGGAACCATCTATGAGGGAAACGTCGAGAAGCGGGAGGGAGTTTTCTCCTCTAGCCCTCTTGCACAAATGTCCTGCCGGTTCTAAAGGTATTGCCTAAGAGTCTTGATTTTTGGCGGATAATCGGGTTAATTGCGCCCCCTTATGGCGTATATATGTGATTTCTGCGGCAAGACGCCTGTGACCGGAAACAAAGTCTCGCACGCAAATAACAAGACCCGTCGGCGTTGGCTTCCGAATCTTCAGCGGCTTCGAATCTCGGTCAAAGGAGCTGTTCGCACAGTTCGGCTCTGCACCCGCTGCATTCGCACGGGCAAATACCAAAAAGCAGCGTAATTTCGAATTCGCTGGCAGTGGACTTCCACTTCCAAATGCGGAAAATGAAACCTAGTGCCTAAGCGAAAACGACCGAAACGTCGCCATCGACGGCGAAGGATTCGACGCAGGCGAAAGTCGAAGTCGACTCCGGGTTTTGCCTGGCGCTCATGGCCGGATGACAAACTTCTCGACCTTCGCCTTCGGGATCTCCATGTTCGGATCGAGCGGACCAAGCTTTCGCGCCAAATACGAAAACTGTATGACGAATTAGAATCACGCGGGCTCCGCTTTCGTCCCCATTTTTGGCTTTCGAATGAGTATTTCACGCCTTCCGGTGTTCCGGGTACGGCTCTTCCCTTTTATTTGGCCCATCCGCGATTGGAAAAGCTCGAGAAAAAAATGATGTCGAACGTGGAAGGCGGAAACTTTCACGAGGCGATGCGGATTCTCCGGCATGAAGCGGGTCATGCCATCGAACATGCGTTCCGCATTGCTCGGCGAAAGGATCGACGGGATGTATTTGGATCTTCTACCGAAGATTATCCCAAATCGTATGCACCGCGGCCCTTTAGTCGATCCTTCGTCACAAATCTTGAAAATGGATACGGCCAAAGCCACCCCGATGAAGATTTCGCCGAGACCTTCGCGGTGTGGCTCAATCCAAATTCCAACTGGCACGAAGAATATGCCGACTGGCCGGCGATCAAGAAGTTGGAATACATCGATCGGCTCATGAGAGAGTTGCGAGGCAAGCGCCCCCCCGTCCGAGTCAGGACAAAATATGAAAATCTGCCCTCACTCACGAAAACATTACGGGAACATTATGAGGAGAAGAGAGAACGCTTCGGACTCAATATTTCGCCCACGGTCTACGATCGGGATCTACATCGCCTGTTTTCAGACCTGCGAGAATTTCGGAAAAACATGTCGGCTGCCCGATTTATTCAAAATCATCGAAAGGGCATCCGTGACAAAGTCTCCGAGTGGAGCGGGCAATATCATTATACGATTGACGAGGTTCTCGAGAAAATCATCGATCGATGCCGAATTCTCAAGCTTCGTTTGATTCGGAGCGATGCCGAAACCGAGAGGGATTTTTTGATTTTCATGACGGTCCAAACGATGAATTATCTTCATCAGGGAAGATATCGTTATGCGCTTTAAACCAAGATGAAGTCCCTTCGTATTCTCGCATTTGTTCATCCGGAACTCGTTCCCCCACATCACACTTCTCTAAAGAAGAAAGAGAATGCGGAGTGGAAGGGGGAATACGATGTCGTTTCCACGCTTCGAAAGCGAAAGCACATTGCGGAAGCGTATGGGGCGCCGGCTAATCTCAATGCCATCAGCCGAAAACTCCAGACGTTTAAACCCGATATTGTTTTTAATCTTCTGGAGGAGTTCGATGAAAGGTCAACCTATGATCAAAATGTCGTCAGCTTCCTCCAGTTGGCGGGAATACCTTTCACGGGGAATTGCCCTAGGGGTCTCATGTTGGCGCGGGATAAGGCGCTGAGCAAAAAAATTCTCGCGTTTCATGGCATTCCGGTGCCCGAGTTTCAAACCTTTCCCAGGGGCCGAAAGATTCGCCCGCGGTCGGATCTTCCCTATCCCATGATCGTGAAATCTCAGATGGAAGAGGCTTCGCTCGGAATTTCGCAGTCTTCTGTGGTTCACAATGAAAAACAGTTGGTAAGAAGGGTGAGATTTGTTCATGCCTCGGTAGAAACGGCCGCGATCGCGGAAAAATATGTTGAAGGACGCGAACTTTATGTGGGAGTTCTGGGGAATCACAAGCTTCGGACTCTAAGCCCCTGGGAATTGATTATCCGCAGCCCAAAAAAGAACTCGCATTTCATTGCCACAAGCCATGTAAAGCACAGCCCCGCTTTTCAGAAACGAGTCCACGCGGATATCCGAAGGGCGAGCAAACTCTCGTTCGAGATGTGCAGGCGAATCGAAAAGATTTCTAAAGACACTTACCAAGCCCTCCACCTTTCCGGCTACGCTCGCATTGATATTCGCCTGGCTCGAGATGGAACACCCTATGTCCTCGAAGCAAATCCCAATCCCGATATTTCGGCCGATGAAGCGCTAGCTTCCGCCGCCCGTTATGACGGCATTGCTTATTCGGAGTTGCTGGAAGGGATTCTTCGTTCCGGCCTACGCCGTATTGACTCAGATTAGTGCAATGCGCTATAGAATGAGTCATGCGCCGTGCGCATCTATATATAGTCATATTATTATCAATACTTACGGTATCATTCCCAGAATCGAGTTTCGCCAAAATTGATCTCGAAGCGAAGGTGAAGGAGTGGGTGAATAAGAAACTCAATGAGCCCTCGGGTCTTGGGAAGACATTGAATCATACATTTCGGTCTCGGATCGCAGTTTCAGGAGTGCAAATTCAGGTTGGTTTTTCATACGGAGTTAGCGTTCGATATAACTCTTCGCTGGGGACCTATGAATTAACGGAAACCTTTGGAACCGCTCCGGGTGTTTCATTCGGAAAGGTATTGGCGGCGCTGGGTTTGCCGATTGGTTTCGAATTGAGTGTGAATCGTTCTCATGAACTGGTCGTGACCCGCGGTGGATTTCACGATCTCCATGAAGCTCTGCGAGCCATTCCCTATCATCTGCGGCAATTTCCTACTACGGCGGAAGAAGCGATGAAAATGCTTCCCGGGAGCCAGGTCTCCCTTCCTGTTGGCTCCGCGTTGGCTGTTAATACGGGTGTTGGGCTTTCGCAGGGGCCGTTGAAGGAATCTGTGAGTTTTGGTTGGCGCGTACTTGGAAAATTCAATGTCATCATTGAGCGACTTCTCAAACCGGAAGAAGGAGATCGGGAATTCGTCATTCAGATTCTCGGCGGGGTGGAAGGTTCGGGGGGTGTGAACGCGAAGGTTGCGGTGGATCTTCCGGTTCTTCCTTCCATCAATTTGATCGATTACGAACGCGAGCGCGATCGCGAAAAAAGAGTGGTTTACAGTTCGGGTCCCGTTTCTTTGAATTCTTCGGAGGCGGCCTTGATTTACCACGATCTAATCCTGGGGCAATTTCGTCTCCCGGACGCGCACCTGCTCATTGAAACTCTGTCGCGAAAAGGGGTTCTGGCCGATCTTGTTTTTGCTCGCTCGATTCCGGAAGATTCACTTCAGTCTTTGGAAAATGTGACTCGCCTCATGGATATCGCAGAACGCGTGAAGGCATTGCCCGAAGTGGTTCGATGGCACCGTGGATTGGTGACGGTCGATCGATCCCGACGAACTCTTCCGACCATTCCACTCGTCGGAACACTAAAGACAGCTACTTCGGAATCGCGAGCGGGGGTTTTAAGTTTCTCGCAAGAAAAGAAGTCGCTTGGTTCCGCAGAAGCAAGCCACGAACGAAAGTATAGCTTTCTCGGTCTCAAGTTTTTTGAGAGTGAATCGACCCAGGTGCAATCGGTTTGGAATGTCGACAACCGGCGAATGCTCCATCGGGTTGAATGGGATGTGATCGACGCTCACAGCCATTCGGAAGAAGTTTATCGATACTTAAAGCGCCTTTTAGAATTGATTCCACCCAATGAGCGAAATCATCTGGAAACGTGGAATGAATATGGCCCTTCCGAAGAAGTTCCATCAGTTCCTGAGGGACGATGTGATTCCTACGCGCAAGTTCCTGAAGCCAATCATTGGCTCGCGGCAATTCACGAGGGGAAGTGGGAGTCCAGTTTTCATGTTCAGGTGACTTTGCCTAACGAGTTCATCGGCAAGACGCAACATCCCGATTTGAAAGAGGGAAGTCCCGGGGAGTGGAAGTTTTTCGAAAAAGAGTTCCTAAAAGCCGCGCGTGCCCCCGATCCCTGGAGTGAAATTGAATGGCAGGGGCTGCCGAAATCAGAAGTATCGTTCCATGTCGAACTTTCTCCAAAAGATGAGCATGCTTTCCCGCCGAAACGCTCATTTTCGGGACGATTGGGACCCTGTCTCAGAGAGGCCGATTTTCTCTTTGATCGCTGGCGCGACGTGGCCGATCCCGAAGAACGACCATAGTTGGCATTTCCTTTGCTGTATGTTCGAGAATGCAAGATTTCGAAGAAAACCATTCGGGAACCGTACGAAACTGGCCGAAATCCGAACGGCCTCGTGAGCGACTATTAGAAAAGGGTGCCGAGGCTCTATCTACATCTGAACTTCTAGCCATTCTGATCGGTCACGGGGAGAGAGGGGTGACGGCTCTCGATTTGGCCCGGCAAATCTCCGGGGAATTAACTCAATTAACCCCAGCCAGTTTGATTCGGATTCGAGGGCTGGGGCCCGCAAAGGCGGCGAGAATATTGGCGGCTTTGGAATTGGGGCGCCGAGCGTTACGCGAAGATCGCAATGATTCGATTCGGCTGGTGGGAAGCACTGCTGTAGCCGAACTGATTCGTCCTCGTATCGCGGGTGTCACACGGGAGATCTTCTTTGCGATTTCCGTCGATGTCAAAAATCGCCCATTGGCGATTCAGGAAGTGGCTCGAGGCGGGGTAGAGGGAGTGAACATGAATCCCCGTGAAATATTCTCTGAAATCATTCGATCGGGGGCTTCAGGCCTTCTCTGTGTTCATAACCATCCGAGCGGCGATCCCACACCGAGTCAAGAGGATCGATTCTTAACCAAACGTTTGAAAGAAGGCTCCCAACTTCTCGGCATACGCTTTCTCGATCATGTGATTGTCACCACCAGCCGTCACTTCAGCTTCGCCGACGAAGGAAATTAAGTTACTTTTTCTTTTTCCCGCCGGCGTCCGATTCGACCGATGTTTTTGCGCCGCGGGAGAGATGCTCGGCAGACTTCGCGAGTTCCTGGTATTTGGCATAGAGGCTGTCCAATTCATGATCGGAAAGGTCCTCGATATCAATGAGGCGATTCGAAGCCCCCTGCACGGCGGCGATGATCTCGTTAAGTTTAAGTTGAATCGCTCGCATTTCTTTGTTCTGACTGTGCTGAATCAGGAAGACGACCAAGAACGTGACGATGGTCGTGCCGGTGTTGATGACAAGCTGCCAGGTATCGGAGAAATGAAACAACGGTCCAGTGATGATCCAAACCAGAACCACACCTGAGGCAATGGCAAAAGCCCAAAAATTTCCAGCCACAGCGCTGGCTTTCGCCGCAATCTTCGAAAATTTATCTTCCAGCGATTCCATAGGCAGATATCTCTTAGACCCGGTCAAAAGAAAACTGAAAGGTTACTCCCAATATGCGCCTTTTGACATTTTGCGCAATTTATCGAATAAGATCCCAGAACATGGGCAAAAGAGGAATATGGGTCTCGCTCCTGCTGTTCTCATTCTTTCCGAATTCTTCCCGAAGCCAAACTGAAATTCCTGTTCCCCCCATGCAAATTGAGGCGGGAAAAAATAAAGATGGCAGGCTTGAGCTTTTTTTTCTGGGGCAAGATCGGAAGATTTACCATCGATGGCAATTGGTTCCGAACGGCAATTGGTCACCTTGGCATTTACTTGCAGATAATTTTTCGGGGAATCAAATCGCCTTGGCCTATGGCTCGGACGGAGAATTGACACTTTTTTACAACGACTTCAATGGTTTTACCGCATATCAAAACGGCGAATATCGTTCTCGTGGAGCCGGGAATCATTTACCAGACGGCGGAATTAAAAACATTGTCGCTGGTTTAAGTTCATCCAATGTTTTTCATGTTTTTGGAATAGGAGTCGATGCCGCTCTATATGACCTTCCTCAAAAATCGGCGACCACCGCCTTAACACTCAACAGTCGTTGGGTTGATGACTGGATAGGATTGCACAAGGGAGAACTTCAGCAGGTTGCCATCAATCATTACGCGAACGGCGAACTTGTTCTCTTCGGTCTGGGAACGGATGGGTCGGTTTCCTACACTTCGCAGCTCCGCCCAACAGGTGGATTTGGAAGTAAATGGGTTTTCATCAATGGATCCGGGCTTAAACAAATTGTCACGGGGAAGGAGTCAAACGGGACATTGGCGTTGGTAGCCCTAGGTACGGATGGGGCTACTTACTATACTTGGCAGCTTCGGCCGATCACCGAAGACGTACCGATTCCAGCCAAAGACAAAATTTCGACCGATACCCCTTCGAAAATAGCGGGTCTGCCGAATATGACGGGAACAAAGCCAAAAGGAAGTCCGCTTCCAAAGGCGACCGTCAATAATTGGCATGATCCCTGGGTTTCCTTGGATGGTGGCGGTCTTAAGCAAATTGTTCTGGCCAATCATGCAAACGGAGATTTGGCAGTGTTCGGGCTCGGCACTGACGCTTCGGTTTATTACACATCTCAAATCCGACCGAACAGCGGTCCGACAGGGCCTGTAAATCCGAAAGCAATTCCTGCTGGATATGTTCCCCCGGGACCGGCTTGGACGGATCCCTGGGTGGCGATGAGTGGCGGAGGTTTTACACAGCTGACGGCGACCAACTATCCCAATGGAGCCCTCGCTCTTTTTGGATTGAGCAAAGATGGCAATGTCTATCAAGTCTGGCAAACGACCCCGAACGGGAATTGGACGACGGACTGGTTTTCCATGGGCGCTCCCACGATGCCCGCGCCCGTTCAACCAGAATCCCTGCCCAAAATCGCCTCATTACATGTCGATCCGAACAATGGGGGTGTTCCCTATGGCACACCCGCGTCGATTCAGTGGCAGATTAACAATTGTGGATCGAGCTGCGCTGTTACACTCAGGGGAGGTGTCGGTTACAATTTTTCTCACCCGGTTCTGAACATTTCGGGTCTTGCCGCGAATGGTTCTACAATATTCTTGCCGACACAGACTTTGACTCAGTTTACATTGACAGCGAAAAACAGCGCTGGAACGGATTCGAAATCAACTATTGTGACAGTTCTTCCTACCGAACAACCTTCCAATTGCACGACCTACTTTTTGAAAATGACGAGTAATAGCAGCATTACACCCTGTTTCATGATGGCGGTTTGCGCCGCAAGCGAAGAAGATGCGATTGCCAGAGCCGAGGCGCAAAACGGAGGATTTTCCGCTGAAGCGAGTACGGAAGCTGATCTATTGAACGGTTGTAATTGATTCCTTTACCTTACTCCTGACCGGCGGGAGTTAGGATCCATACCCTGACGTCATTGAGATTAATCGTCCTCCCTAGAACCTCGCCCGCGCGATTGCGAAGAAAGACTCGAGGGACATCTTTCGCTATAAGTTTCTTAGAGAAAGCCTCTCCGAGTCGCTCTCGATCCTGTCGCGAAAGTTTGTTCCATACTTCATCCGCCACAGTTGCTTCGTACGTGTCGTCGCTGACCTGAAATTTCAAAATTCCTAATTCCATGGCCTCGCGAGATCGAATCATCAAATAAACGGAACCCTTGAGCCAATAGATGCCCAAGAGAGTCAGCGCAACCAAAAGAAAGACAGCCCCCATTATCATAACGGGGCGTTCTATTTTCGGTCGAGGTTTCGCTGCTTTGCGCGTCTCGACCACACCTTTAGAATCAAAGATGATCGCACGAAACTTCGGGGGAGCTTTATAATAGGCAGCGGCCAATTCAGGTGTGACAGGAAGAGACGATACGAAGGCTTTGAGTTCCATGATCGCACCTGTCAAATGCTTTACCCCTCGTTCCAGAAATGGAATCGGACTGTTTTTTATGTCCCCATGAAAATTCTCAGACAAGGTTTTCGTCTCTTTTTGTATCTCCAGGAATTGAGATAACGCAGCTTTAAGGTGGGGAACAATGTGGGAAACGTTCTTGGCCAGGGGCTTAACTTTGAACAATTGTCTGGTTTCGAAGGCGATCTTGAGAAATAGGATCCGCATCCGTTCTAACAACATGGAAGCGGCCTCAGGCAAATGCGCGGGAATTTCCACATGTTTTGCCCAATCCTGCAATATGGCAGCGATCAACTTCTTTGCGGCATCATCTAAGAGATCTGCTTTTGTAGTTCCATTCACATAGGATTCGAAAAAATCGATATCGAAAAGTATCCCCACAAAGGCTTCTTGAGAGGAATCCCATGATGTTTCTACGGTCTCTGAAGACGCATCGAGACCTAAACGCGAGCTCGTCGTCTTTAAATGAGTGGAGAGTCGCGAATTCATTTCCGCAAGTTCCTTGCGAATAGCGTGATCACTCACATCTAACTTTTCGGAATCCAAAACAAGTTCGTTTTGAAACGAGAGGATCTCCGTTTTCACACGATCCATCACACTCTGCTTTGCAAGGTGATCCGCATCCTTGTTCAGGCCTACCATCGCCTGAAGACCAATCTCCAAGAGATAGCCGTTACCCAACCTCCACTCGGCTGAAGAGTCAAAAGTCTTTGCCATTACACTCTTGATTCGGCCCTTGGCGTGTGAAGAGAGCTGCATAATGAAATCACGCGCGGGCTGAATATATTCCTCCGAGGGCAATGAATGTGATGTGAATTGCTCAAAGACAGATCTACCTAACTCTCGAAGATCGCCGGCAGGGGTAATTTCTTGAATATAGTTGGATATATGTCTCTGAAGCACGGCTTGAAGTTCTTCCGATAGATCTTTGAATTGAACTCCGAGACCCATTCCTTCCAACCCATCACTTAATTTGATCTTTTCAGCACGAGTAATCATTCCTTGAATTGCGGCCGAGGGTGACGAACCAAAGGG
This sequence comes from uncultured bacterium, assembly GCA_964397255.1. Taxonomy (GTDB): domain Bacteria; phylum Bdellovibrionota_G; class JALEGL01; order JALEGL01; family DATDPG01; genus CAYNHQ01. The sequence goes on along the minus strand of CAYNHQ010000002.1, from coordinate 156,719 downwards.
GGTAATCAATAATTTCATCGCCATGCCACGCTTGATCTGAGCGCTTTTTTCGCCCAGCGGAACTTCGATATACATTCCCGCCTTTGAAACATTGCGGGCAAAAGAATCGCCTTCAAACCCACAATCAACGGCTACGCAAAAAGGAATGCGAATTTCCCCAATAGACCTCATGGTTTCCTGAAAATTGTGAAGGCGAATCTGGTGGTTATCATTATGGCTTCTTATATTGTATTATAGTTAGAGAATGAATTTCAAAAAGGGTATCGCCTTTCGTATAGGCTTTACGGTGTTAGAATTGATGGTTGTCGTGGCGATCGCTGGTCTTTTGACAGCCATAGCGATTCCCGCTCTCTCGAGATACATGAAGAAGTCAAAAACAAGCGAAGCAAAAATTAATATTCGAAAAATATACGATGGTGAATGTGCCTATTACCTGGAAGAGTCTGTAGCGCAAGCAGGAACAGTTTTGTCGAAACGATTTCTTGATGCCGGGCCAGAACCATCAAGTGTGCCCGCGGGTGTGAAAGTGAAACCCAATTTTGAGACCACGAACTGGCTCGCCTTAAAGTTTTCAACCGATTCCAGCGTCATGTATCGATATACCGCGACTCAAACGGGGGTAGGCACACAGGCTGCCTTTACCGCTCGTGCAGAGGGAGACCTCGACAACGATTCAACTACCTCTATTTTTGAAAGGATTGGAACGGTTAATTCCGCCACAGGTGAAATTACGGGTGGCGGAGCCGTATACAGCGATCGAGATTTTGAGTGAACTTTCTTGAAATATATTAATCGCTCTTCGATTAAAGTGCCTAAGCAACCAGAAGATTAAGCTGCCAGCGCACTGGGCAATTTCGACGGTTCGTTGATCTTAAAGGCGATACGAATTCCTAGGCGTTCTGAATACCGAATTAACTTATCTAGAGTCATTTTATCGATTTTGCCGGTTGTAAGATCGCTGACCATCGGCTGGGATATATCTAAAATTGTTTCCAGTTTGCGACTCCTAATTTTGTGTTTCTTGATGAAGTGATCCAGCGCAGACCAAATCAAGGATTTTGCTTCCAATAGACGTGCTTCCTCGGCAGAAAATCCGATATCCTCGAACACGCTTCCTTTAGTCACGTGTTCAACACCATGCGATTCTTTTTTAGCCTTCGTTTTCATTTTATCCTCAGGCCTTCGGGACCTGTTTCAGTCTAAGGTCAATCGTCCGCCGGTCCTGTTTACTTGTCTTCGCGCTCTCTTTTTCAAATACGTGAAGTACATAAATAAAATTTTTCAACTTCACGTAGTAAATCACCCGATACCAAGCTCGTTCGTCCTGCTCTCTGAGCTCAAAAATACTTGGAGCAAATGGACGATAATGGGTAGCTTCTAGGCCAAGCTCCAACCGAAACAGATCCTTACCGAGCCTTTGTCGTACCTCTTTCGGAAAGCTTTTGAGCACCTTCCTGGAGTCGCCCAACCAGACGATTTCCCGTCTCTTTTTAAAGACTACGCGGTCCATTCATAGTCTTTAGATATTATTATAAATTTATTATAATAAAATTGCAATAGGCGCCCTTTTTTAGGGAATAAAGTTACTTCGCCCACGCCTAGCGGTGCGCCACGCAACGGACGGAGTTGACGTAGTTGTGGTTGTCGTTGTCGACGTAGCCATTGTCTCCGCTGAATCCCACGCGAAAAACGAATCGAGCAAGGACGTCCAATACCAATAATATCCATCGCGATCATTCATATGGGGCAATTCAATCCAGCTTCCATTCCCTTTGATTCGGGCCTCAAACCATCCCCGACCGCGTTCATTCCAGTAATTCTGATTCTCTCGACCAATATGGCCAAATTCTTGCGGCGTCGGTAAACGCCATTTGAGTCCAGTCAGATTTCCTTCAGATTCGGTCACGGTCATGCAGACCGTTTGAGCTTCGTCGAACGTAAAATATCCGTTGTTTCGAGGTCCGTCCTCGCGGCGATCTCCCCAGAGCAAGCCGGTGTCATCCATCTTCACTTCTTTCCCACTTTCGGTTCGGGTCACGAGCTTCATGACACCGCCCCCACAATCTTTGATCCGATCCTCCACACTTCCCCTCAATCCACACGGATGGTCATCGACAGGTTCGGCCCAAGTGGCAACACTCCAGAGGAGAGCCATCAGAATCCATACGGTTTGCTTTACATTCATCGGATACCTCAATTCAAAATTGACGCGTTGTGCTATAACGTCACTCTGCAAGCAAGTGGCGTATAGTAATCGATTGAAATAACTTGCTTTAATTGCGACCGCGAGTGGATTTACGCCTTGATTCTTTCGACGGAGATGATTCCCTGAATTTGCTCGATGGAATGCATGAGGGAATAAAGTTGTTCGGCATTGGTGACATCCACATCAAACATATTGATCGCTTTGCGGTCCTGCGTGGTTTTGATCGAAGCGTGCGAAATGTTTCCGCCTTTTTGCGAGATCGTCTTCGAAATATTGGCGAGAATACCCGGGGTGTCGACAGAAACGACACGAATTCGAACGCTTCGAATCGCGGTGCCGTCCCGCGTCCATTCCACGGCTATTTTTCGTTCGTTGTCGGTCTCGAGAATTTTGTAGCAGTCGGTCCGGTGAACCGTAACGCCGCGACCGCGTGTGACAAACCCAAGAATCGGATCACCCGGGAGAGGATCACAGCACTTTCCATAGCGAATCATGACATCCGCAACGCCGCCCACGCGGATCGCCCGGTTCGATTCGGAAATCGGTCGAGGGGGGAGAGTGGTTTCGCCGACGTCGGGAGATGGGAGGAGTTCCTTCGCCTTTTCGGGAAAGAGCTGACTCACGACTTCGTGAGGCTCCATTTTCCCATAGCCAAGGGCAAGGAGGAGGTCATCAAAATTGTCGTAACCGGCTACACTCGTTCCCGTTTTAAGCTGTCCGCTGGAGAGGAGTTTCTCGTAGTTTTCTCCAATTTTTCGAAGTTCCCGTTCAAGAATTTCTTTGCCGACATTTCGGGCAGTCTGGCGCTGTTCTTTCTTAATCACGGCTCGAATTTTTGATTTAGCTTTCGAAGTGACGGCAATCTTGAGCCAATCTTTTGTCGGATGAGATTGTTCGGAGGTGATGATTTCTAAAGTGTCACCGTTTTGAAGCTTGTATTTGAGAGGAACCATTCGGCCGTTGACCCGCGCGCCATGGCAATGGTGACCGACTTCGGTGTGAATGCGATAAGCGAAATCAATGGGAGTAGCGCCGCGGGGAAATTCATGGACCTCACCCTTTGGCGTGAAGACGTATACTTCATCGGCGAAGAGATCGATTTTAACGGTCTCGATGAATTCATGGGAATCCTGAAGATCCTCCTGCCAGTCCACCATCTGACGAAGCCATCCAAACCGGTCGAGATCTTTCTTTGTGGCCCCATCGCCTGTTTTGTAAATCCAATGCGCGGCGATTCCTTCTTCGGCGAAGCGATGCATTTGCCGGGTTCGAATTTGGACTTCAATTCGCTCACCGTCGGGGCCGATCACAGTGGTGTGAAGGGACTGATAACCGTTGGTCTTTGGCAACGCGATATAGTCCTTAAAGCGCCCAGGCACGGGTTTGAACATGGTGTGAATATGCCCGAGCGCTTCGTAGCAATTTGAAACGGCATCGACGATGATCCGAAAAGCCAAAATATCGGTGATTTGTTCGAATTCGAGATTTCGCGATTCCATCTTCTTGTAAATCGAATAAAGATGTTTGTGCCGGCCGGTAATTTCACATCGGACCTTTTCCGCCTTCATCTTGTCGCCCAGAACATGAATGACGCGGGCGATGTATTGGTCGCGCTCCACTTCAGTACTTTGGAGGGACTCTTTTAACTTTTCGTAGATCACGGGTTTAAGGAAACGGAAGGAGAGATCCTCCAACTCCATTTTCATCCATGCGATACCGAGCCGGTTCGCTAAAGGCGCATATATTTCCAGCGTCTCCTGCGCGATTGCCTGCTGGCGCATTTCCGGCATGTGTTCCAGGGTTCTCATGTTGTGGAGACGGTCTGCGAGTTTCACAATGATTACGCGAATGTCTTGGCCCATCGCGAGAAGCATTTTTCGAAAGCTTTCGGCTTGGCGGACATCTTTGGACTGAAATGAAACTTTCGAAAGTTTCGTAACTCCATCAACCATCTGCGCGATTTCATTTCCAAATTCTTTTTTTACCGCGTCCAAAGTAAGAATGGTGTCCTCGACGACATCGTGAAGGAGACCAGTGGCGACGGTCTCCGCATCCATTCGGTGAGAAGCGAGAATCAATGCGACTTCGGTCGGATGGAGAAAGTAGGGATCTCCCGACCGCCGTTTCTGCCCTTCATGGGCCTTTTCGGAAACTTCATAGGCCTTTTGGATCAAGGCCAATTTGGCTTCTGTGTTTGTGAACTTTGCTTCTTTAAGAATCGCCGCTAATGAACTCATTCCACGCTATTTCTACCATATCGGACGGCCAGTGTTTTATCAATGTTCCCAAGGGCTTAGATCGTGTAAGCTCTTGATTCGAAAGCCAATGAGCCGCGAAGCACCGACAAAAACTGCTCGTTTCATCGATCGAAAAGGTGACCTTCTCGAGATATTTGAAAGGGGCGGGCGACCCGCATCTCTATTCAAAATCGGCCTGGAAGCCGAAAAACTGGGCGTCTATGAAGAGACGGGACAAGCGGTCGGGTTTGACGGTCCCAAGGGAGTTGAAGAAGTCCTGTCTCGGCTGCGCTCCCAGTTCGGATACGAACCGACTTTAGATCGCGGGCGTTTGATTGGTCTTACCAAGGGAGAACTGGCGATCACACTCGAGCCGGGAGGACAACTCGAATTAAGTAGCGCTCCCCACGGCACGCTCGACGAAGTAGCCGCGGAGTTAAAGGAACATTTCTGCGAGTTGCGCGCAGTTTCCGGGCCGCTCGGAGTTCACTGGATTCTGTTGGGGCTCCAACCGGTCACACCTCTTTCCCACATGCCCTGGGTTCCGAAATCGCGCTATGCCATCATGCGCCCATACTACGAAAAACGTCCCGGATTGCCGCTGGAGATGATGGCAAAAACCGCTTCGATTCAAATTAATTTGGATTACCTTCACGAAGACGACGCACGAAAGAAAGTTTTGGTTGGCTCCGCTCTGGGCCCGGTTGTAGGAGCCATGATGGCGAATTCAGCTATCGAGGAGGGGAATCTCAATGGCTACTGTTCTCGTCGACTCCTAATTTGGAGGCACACCGATCCTGATCGCTGCGGTACGCCTCCTTTCTTTGTCGACGGAAGTTTTAGCTTTGAGCGGTATGCCGATTACGCGCTCGACGTTCCCATGTACTTTGTCATGCGCGACGGAAGTTATGTCGATCGAACCTCTTATACTTTTCGTCAGTTTTTGGAGGGAAAAGTGGAGGGAGACCGCCCAACGACTGCGGATTGGGAAGCTCATCTTACGACCCTTTTTCCTGACGTTCGTTTGAAAGATCATCTCGAATTCCGAACGATGGATGCCAATCGCCCATCTCGAATGATGGCGATTACAGCCTTTTGGGTCGGGCTTCTGTACGACCCGGATACGCTCAACGAAGTGTTCACTTATCTCAAACGTTTCTCCCATTCGGAGCTTTTGTCTGGGATGGATGATGCGGCACAAAAGGGTCTTCAAGCTACGATTGGAAATATGTCTATTCTCGAGGTGGCTCGGGAAGTTACTCGAATGGCCGTCATTGGAGTGAGTCGTCTAGACCGAGAAAGTGGGAGAAACGACCTTCGTTACTTACTCCCGCTTCGTGAACTCCTGGAACGAGGCAAATCGCCGGCGGAGGAGCTTCGCGATTCATGGAACGGAACCTGGCCTGATCTTTTGCGGAGGGAATCGATCGACTGTGAAAAAACGAAATTTTAGCTTGGTCCTCTTTCTGTTGCTTTTAAGCGCAACCCATGTGCGCGCAGCGCCCGAGGAACGTATGAATGAACTCTCACCCATGGTGAACCTTTATACCGGCGATACTCTTCGCGCGATGGTTTTGGGCGGAGTGAATTACACTCTTCGAGTAGCCGAACCTTTCTGGCTGATGGCCGAAGGGTTTTTTGGATCCGTGGGTCTGGATACTGGCGTTCCAATACGGGCTGCTTCCGGGGATACTTTTTTCCTTTCCGATTTCGGAATTGCTTACAACATGAAAATCCACCTTGGACTCACGGAAAAAGCATGGAGAGCGGACTTTTATACCGCCATTGGTGTATCGTACATGCGTTTCGGAGATGAACATCCATGGGGAGGATTTATCGGGGGGGGAGTGACTGCGCATACTCCGCTAAATTGGCTTGCTCTTCGGGCCGATCTTAAAGCCTTTTTCTATGGCCTCGATAATTCTGCGGGAAGTGATTTCAACAACGACACCACGCTTGCTCTGGGTCCCGTGGTAGAATTTTAAAATAGGGTATAATTTTTTAGTTCCATGTCTGACGTGATCGAGAAGAGAAAATTTCCCCGGTTGACCTGTGATGAGAAGGTTCAATTCGACGTTCCTTCCCGTGATGGAAATCGAGGATTTGTCAAAACGTTGAGCGTTGCAGGTTGTCTACTGCTTACGATTGAAAAACTGCCAGTAGATGCCGATGTTTTGATTCATTTTATCCTCGCCATTGGGGACGAAACGATGGAAATGGAGGTCGCTGGAAGAATCGTCAACATCGACCGGTCCGTAGAGGCTCCTTTCAAAGGGTATGGCATCGCATTTAGTTCGACGAATCCTCCACAAGTGGCAAGGGCTCTTCATGAAATCGTTCAAGCTCGTCTCGGGTTGACGCCCGCGCCGACCGTTCCAGTTCCCGCACCCAAAGAAGAAACGAAGACCCCGGCCGCACCGCCGCCTGAGCGCATTCTTTCCACTCTCAAAGAGGATCCTCGGGCTGAATTCGCCTCGCGGGCCACGGAAGTGGTTCGTGAAAAAGGGGGAAGAGGGCTAGGCCCGTATCTCATTTTTTTTGGCTTTGTTCTCTTGGCCGGACTTGGAAAGTTGGCCTTCGGCTACCTTTCGTCTGCGGGATGGAAAAAGGAATTGACCCAAATTGTACCTTTCGAAAAATCAAAATTGATCGATTATGATCTCTATGTCGTTGTCACATCTACCTGGTTGGAGGGAAACAGCAGTTCTCAAAAGGAAAAATCGTTTATTGAATTCGGTAAGTCGATGGAAAAATTTAACATTCATGGCGCTCATTTTGCGGATTCCCAAATGCGCGTACTAGCCGATGTTCTAATTTGTGATGGAGATAATAGCGTAGCTCCCCGAGTGACCTGGAAGAATCCGCCCCAGGCCGGTCCCTTCTAGAAATTACAGACGAATGATCTTTGGACTTGTGATGCCCTTGGTTGCATTTCGTGTGTCGACGATCGCCTTGGAAGCCTCTACCACCATTTTGTAATCATAATCTTTATGATGGGTCGTGATCACAACCAGATCCTGTTCAGCCAAGGTTTTTGCATTGAATGGAACGGATGAGTGTTGCTGGTTCTCCAATGTAATCTCCGGAACATACGGATCGCTGTACGTCACTTGCGCACCTTTTTTTTCGAGAAGCTGGAAAATGTCGAGGGCGGGTGATTCACGCATGTCTGAAACATTTGGCTTGTAGGCAACTCCCAGGAGTAGAATCTTCGCTCCCCGCACGGATCGCTCAGCCTGATTGAGCTTATCTGAAATGAGTTCCAGCACTTGGTGCGGCATACTCGAATTCACTTCAGCCGCCAGATCAATGAAGCGCGCCGTGTAGTTAAAGGCCTTTAATTTCCAAGAAAGATAGTGCGGATCGACAGGAATACAATGACCTCCTAGACCGGGTCCAGGATAAAAAGGGGTGAACCCAAAGGGCTTCGTGGCAGCGGCATCAATCACTTCCCAGGTGTCGATTCCAAGAATTCGGCACATGATCGAAACTTCGTTCACCAGACCGATGTTGACCGCCCGAAATGTATTCTCCAAAATTTTCACCATCTCCGCTACACGGGTGGAGCCCACCGGAACAAGTTTATCAACGAATGTACCGTACAATTTCATCACAAGATTCGTGCATGCGGGCGTGAAGCCTCCCACTACCTTGGGCGTATTTCGAACGTTGAATTTCGGATTCGCGGGATCGATTCGTTCCGGACTGAAGGCAAGAAAGAAATTTTTTCCAAGTGTCAGCTTCGCTTTTTCCACAATGGGAAGGAACACTTCTTCGGTCGTCCCTGGATACGTCGTTGATTCTAAAATCACCAGCATGTCCGAATGAATATTGGCCTCGATTTGATCGCGAACAGCCACTACATATGAAATATCCGGATCACGCGTTTTACTCAGAGGCGTGGGAACACAAATGCTGACCGTGTCCATATGCCGGAGCGCGCCGAAATCGCTCGTGGCTCGAAGTTTGCCTTTCCCCTGAACCTGGGTTGTTACACTCGCTAATTCGTTACTGGAAATGTCGCCTATATACGATTCTCCTCGATTCACTTCCTTCGCTCTCGAATCCATCACGTCAAAACCGGTCACATCAAAACCCGCTTTCGCCAACTCGACGGCGAGAGGGAGCCCCACATAACCCAACCCGATCACGGAAACTTTCGCTTCTCGTGACGTAATTTTTTCTAAGAGCGACGCCATAGGACGGAAGGAGTACAGCGCCCGTGCCCGATTGGCAAATTCTCGCCGAGCAGCTAGATTCCAGGCGCTTATGGATTATTTCGTGCGAAAGAGTGGAACACTCTATTGTGAGGACCTTCCCATCAAAGAGCTGGTGTTGCAGTATGGCACTCCCCTTTATCTTTATAGTTATCGCACCCTGGAGCGACACTTCCGCGTTTTTAGTGAGGCCCTCGCTGACATCGACCATACGATTTGTTATGCAGTAAAAGCCAACGGAAATATTGCCATCCTCCGTGCGCTCGCCAATTTCGGGTCGGGGGCCGATGTGGTATCCGGTGGTGAACTTTTTCGATCCATAACGGCGGAAATCGATCCCCGAAAAATCATTTTTTCCGGTGTGGGCAAAACAATTCCGGAAATCGAATATGCCCTCCGGCGAAAAATTTATTGTCTGAATGTCGAATCAGGATTTGAACTTCGTCAAATAGCCGATGTCGCGTCTAAATTGGCGGTCAAAGCCCCCGTCGCTTTGCGCCTCAATCCGGATGTCGATCCGAAAACGCATCCCTATATTTCTACCGGTCTCCACGAGAATAAATTTGGTCTTTCACAGACCGAAGCAATCGAGCTATACCGCGAAGCCTCCAAGAATCCGCATCTGGATCCAATCGGTCTCGGATTTCATATAGGCTCACAGTTGACCCAAACCCAGCCCTTTGTGGACGCGGCCAAAATAGCGGTCGAACTTGTACGTACCCTTCGAAAATCCGGTATCGATATCCGCCATCTCGATTGTGGAGGGGGTCTAGGTGTGCGATACCGGGATGAGACCCCGCCGAATCCCAAGGAATATGCTTCGGCTCTGCTTCCACTCGTTCAAAATATGGGACTTAAATTGATCGTCGAGCCGGGGAGGTCGCTGATTGCGAACGCGGGTGTTTTGGTGTCGCGTGTTCTTCATGTCAAGCGGACGCCTAAAAAGAATTTTGTCGTGATCGATACCGGAATGAATGATCTTCTCCGACCCGCTCTATACGACGCCGAGCATGAAATCGAATGGGTCTCGGAGAGTCATGGCGAGCGAATTCGCGCCGATATTGTGGGTCCGATCTGTGAAACGGCCGATTTTCTGGCCCGCGATCGAGAGATCAATGAACCGATGGAAGGCGACTTACTCGCGATTCGAACGGCGGGCGCCTATGGATTCTCGATGTCATCTCAATATAACGCGCGCCCAAGAGCAGCCGAAGTACTTGTTCGAAACGGCGAAGCCTCCTTAATTCGAAAGAGAGAGACGTTTGACGATTTGATCGCCGGGGAGGAAATTCCCTCCTGGCTCGGAGCCAAGACATGAAATTAAAATTTAATAAAATGCATGGCTGCGGGAACGATTTCGTCGTCGTCGATGATCGAGAAAATCTCTCCGTAAAATGGGAAAACGTGGCGACGAAACTTCTCGATCGCCGATTTGGAATCGGAGGGGATCAACTTCTCATCCTTCGCGAATCGAAAGGCATCGATGGAGAGGTTCTCATTTACAACAGTGACGGCAGTCAAGCGGAGATGTGTGGAAATGGAATTCGGGCGATGGCCCGTCGATTTCGATCGTCCGGAAAAAAAGAAATGGTGTTTCAGACATTGGGGGGAAGGCAAATCGTCGAGTTTATTTCCGATGATGAAATGCGCGTGGCAATGGGAAAGCCGGTGATCGATACAAATATGTGGGGAAAAGAAATTGAAATCAACGGAAAGAAAATACGAATTCATCCTCTTTCCATGGGAAATCCCCACATCGTTCTCTTCCTTGATCGGAAGGAAGATCTGTCCTGGTGTCCCACAGTAGGACCTTTATTGGAACGTCATGAATTCTTTCCAAATCGAACAAATGTTCAATTCGTTTTCCCTCGTTCATCGAAAGATGTCGATGCGCGTGTTTGGGAGCGGGGCGCGGGTGAAACGTTGGCAAGTGGGTCGGGTGCGTGCGCAATTGGTGTGGCATCGATTTCAGAGGAAAAAACCAAGAGCCCACTCATCGTCCATTATCCGGGAGGAGATTTGAAAATTGAGTGGAAAGAGGAAGAAGCCGTTTATATGAGCGGCCCCGCCATGAATGTTTTCGAAGGAGAAATTGAAATATGACCTGGCAGGGAGTTTGGATTGCGCTTCCCACACCCTTTTCCAAGGGCGAAGTGGATTATCCAGCGATCGAAAAATTGATCGATCGCCTTCTCAAGGCAGGCATTCATGGCATCTCGCCCTGTGGCACAACGGGGGAGGGGACGGCACTAACTGAAAAAGAATTTTCTTCGATCGTTTCGACCGTCATCAAAAAAGTAAATGGGAAAATCCCTGTCGTGCCGGGAACAGGTTCAAACAACACAGAACATACAATCGAACGGACAAAATTGGCGAAAAGCCTTGGTGCCACAGGGGCGCTCATTGTGACTCCTTATTATGTCAAACCGACGCAGGAGGGGATGGTTCGCCACTATAGTGAAGTCGCAAAAGTGGGATTACCGATCATGCTCTATAATGTTCCGGGGAGGACGGCGGTGAATCTTCTTCCCGAAACCGTCGAAAAACTGATGTCGTATGCAGAAATCAAAGGAGTAAAAGAATGCGCTCCTCTTCCCCAAGTTGAAGAACTTATTTCACGCGTTGGAAAGAAAATCGCCGTTTTTTCGGGTGAAGATCCGACATTTGTTCCCTTTATGTCATTGGGAGGTGTGGGAATTGTGAGTGTCACGGGGAATGTGGTTCCCGAGAAATTTGTCTCAATTTTTAATCATTTCAAATCTTCGAAATTAGAAGAGGCGAAAAAAGAATTTGCAAAACTCAAAACGCTTATCGAAGTATTGTTTATGGAGTCGAATCCAATTCCTCTTAAATGTGCGCTTTCTCTTCTGAAGTTATGTAATGATGAAGTCCGTCTGCCTCTCAGCATAGCTTCCGAAAAAACTCGGGCCCGAGTCGAAAAGGAACTTCAAATATGAAAAGCGTTCGATTAGCGGTTTTGGGGGCACTCGGGCGTCTGGGCAAATCGATTCTCGATGCAGCCAATAATGATTCTCACTTTGCGGTCACGGCGGCCGTTGTTCATGGTGCATCTGCCGCGGATGCCTATCCCGATATTTCTTTTTATCGCAAATTGACCGATGTTCGTTCAGGTGTGGATGTGGTCGTAGATGCCACGCGTGCCGACAGTGTCGCGGAAAATCTGGCATGGGCGCTTTCAAAAAAATTGCCTTATTTGCTTGCCGCTACAGGAATTTCAAAAAGTGTAGAAAAGAACATTGAAGACGCAAGCCGGACTATCCCCATTGTGATCGCACCGAATTTGAGTGTGGGAATTGCGCTATTAAATGATGTCGTAGGAAGGATTACGAAGCACTTTCCGAGCGATATTCAAATTATCGAAACACATCATAAGGCAAAAAAAGATTCGCCGAGCGGTACGGCGCTTTCGATTGCTCAGACGATTAACGATATAAAGCCGAAGGGGGATGTCTTTCTCCATTCGATTCGAGGAGGAGATATAGTGGGCCAACACCATGTTCTCTTTCTTGCGCAGGGGGAGCGGATCGAAGTAAACCATGTGGTGACCGATCGGGCGATCTTCGCCCGGGGTGCGCTTCAGGCGGCCTGTTTTTTGGTGGGAAGAAAACCGGGAATGTATACGATGCGAAACGTTCTCGATCTAAAGGAGAAGAAATGAGTTCAACGTTATGGGCGGATCGAATTCGAAAGCTTCCTCCCTATCTTTTTGCCGAGATCGATCGAATCAAACAGGAGCTTCGAAATGGGGGAATGGATATTATCGATCTTTCGATCGGGGATCCCGATCTTCCCACGCCGAAAATCATCATTGAAAAGCTTTGTGAGGAGGCCCAAAAGTCCGCAAATCATCGATATCCTTCTTATCAGGGCAGTGCGCGATTTCGAAAGGCCGTCAGCCTTTGGTACGAAGATCGTTTCGGTGTTTCTCTAGATCCTGAAAAAGAAGTGTTGGCCCTTATCGGTTCGAAAGAGGGAATCGCTCACACGCCACTGGCGCTTATGAATCCAGGAGAGGCCACACTTGTTCCTGATCCTGGCTATCCCGTCTATCAAACAGCGACCGAATTTGCCGGGGGAATAGCCATCGCGATGCCGCTTAAAGAAGAAAACCAGTTTCGTCCCCAACTCCAAGTGGTTTCCAGTGCGACGGCGGGAAAAGCAAAGCTCATGTTTCTCAATTATCCCAATAATCCGACCGCGGCAGTCGCGGATTTAGGTTGGTTTGAGGAACTAAATTCCTGGGCAAAAAAGCATGGAATTTTCATCTGTCATGACAATGCCTATTCGGAAGTCGCGATGGGCGGGTACGAGCCTGCGAGCTACCTCCAAACAAAGGAAGGGAAAGAACTGGGAATTGAATTTCACTCTCTTTCAAAAACCTTCAACATGACGGGTTGGCGTGTGGGTTTTGCCGTGGGTCGCAAAGACGCCATTGCGGCTCTGGGGAAAATCAAAACAAATGTCGACTCGGGAGTTTTTACGGCAATTCAGGAGGCAGGAATCACGGCGTTGGAAAATTGGAAGGAACTCCGGGATGCGAACAATCGGATTTATGAGCATCGCCGCGACATTGTGGCGGAAGGTTTAAAGCGCCTCAACGTGAAATTCATTCTTCCCCGCGCGACGTTCTATGTGTGGTGTCATGTGCCTACCAAAGAATCTTCGGCGGAATTTTGTGCGCGAATTTTAAAAAAGACAGGAATCAGCCTTACTCCCGGTATCGGCTTTGGAGAGCAAGGGGAGAGCTACTTCCGCATTTCCCTGACCGCCACCGAAGTCCGCCTCCAAGAAGCTCTCGCGAGAATCGATACGTATCTGAAATCCTGATTACCGGTGATTTAAGATCTCCAAAATTCGGTGAAGGAGAGGTTGGATTTTTTGCGAACTTCTTTGGGGTCCAGATTTTTGATCGATTCATTGTTTATTGCCGTTTCATAATTTTCGGTCAACGTGATTCCCAATTCCTTTTCAACTTTTTCCGACGGAACCATTCGAATCGCATCCCATGTGAGTTTCGTGCAGGCCCGGACACAAATCTGACAACCGATGCATTCATCAAAACGGATTTGAACAGGAGGAATCGGACGATCGGGATAGGCCGATTCCGGTTGTTTTTCGATACAATCGACAGGGCAAAAAGGAACACAGACTTCACATCCCGTGCAATTTCCTTCCATGACGACGGCGACGGTTTTCGGCTTTTTCTTTTTCTGCCCGATTTTGTCGGGATATTCCGGAATGTCGGAGTAAATTTCTTTCATGAGGGCGGAACCTTAACCGAATTCATAAGCCTTGTCAGTTCTGGTTTTTGGATCCTGAACTAAGTACCAATCTAAATAAGGATGTTGCGGAGAAGGAGGTGTCAATAACCGGATGAAGTTCCAGTTACTGTAATTGATCCCGACATGCTCACCACTCCATGGATGGTGCAATGGTAGGGAAATGTTCCGGCCGAAGGGAATTTGTAAGAATAACTCGAACCTGCGGCGATCGAACCAGAATCCCAAACGCCCGAATCAGAAGTTGACGTGTGGGCCATCGTATCTGAATTGATCCATTTCACAGTCGTCCCAGCTTGTACGGTTAAAGGATTTTGTCCAAAGGCGGACGCTCCCAAGCCCATTGCGCCCATGGGAATGGTGACTTCCACCGTAGATCCGGAATCACTTCCGCAAGAAGAAAAAGTAGAAAGGGAGATTAAGCTGATGAACAGAAAAAAAAGCGGTTTCATCGACCATGTCTCTACGCCTTCTCGGATTTGGTTTCAAGAAACGCCGGCCCAGGTCTGAGTGGCAATCAATGAGTCTTGTCAGTCCCGCTTTTTTGCTCGGCGAGCGCGGCGATTACTTCTCGCGTAATGAGATCAATCAATGCCGTCGTGGCCGGAGCTTGGCCTTTTTTTAGTTCCGACCCGGAATCCTCTATGGCCTGTCCGCTCCTGCGAATCAAACGTTCGACCTCCGGACGAGGGAGGGGTGTGACGACGCCCATCGAGCGAGCAATGGAAGTGATCCGAGCCGTGTGTTCCACTCGTTCCAGCTTTTGCATGGCTTCGTCCAAATTTTTCCCCACGGTTACCGTTCCATGGCGATCCAGAATGACGGCATCGTGTTTCTTGATCAATTCAGAAACCACCTTTCCCACCTCCTGTGTCCCCGTGGTTACGTAAGGAGTGGTAGGAACTTTGCCTAGTGTCAAAACCACTTCGGGAAGAACATATTCATCCAGAGTAACACCAGCCAAAGAGCAGGCGATGCTGTAGGGAGGATGGGCATGAATGATCGCGTGAACATCCAGGCGAGCTTTAAAGATATCGACATGCATGAAAATTTCGGTGGATGGAGCGTAGCTTCCTCCGATATGTTTTCCATTGGCGTCGACGAGTGCCATTTGTCCCGGTTCCAATTTTGCTTTGTTGAGTCCCGCGGGGGTTATTAAAATTCGATTCGCATCCACTCGGACGGATGTATTTCCATCGTTGGCAACGGAAAAACCGAGCTCATAAAGCCTGCGATGGACTGCCGCGATTTCCTCCCTGAATTTTCGCTCGTCCTGCCAGCTCACCGAGAGCCTTCTACCTATTTTTTCCATTGAAGACAATCACTTGACAATGTTTACCTCATTCGATAGCTACGCCACGTCCAGAGGGAGTTTGATGAAATTTTTCCTTGATACCGCCAACCTCGAAGAGATTAAGACCGCATTATCATGGGGAATGTTGGATGGCGTCACCACCAATCCCAGCCTGGTAGCCAAGGAAAAACGACCTTTTCGCGAAGTCGTGACTGAAATTTGTAAGGCTGTCCCGGGGCCCGTCAGCCTTGAAACCGTTGCAACCACGGCGGAAGCCATGGTGGAAGAGGGACGGGAACTCCATAAAATTGGGGCCAATGTTGTCGTTAAGCTTCCCGTTTGTACGGCGGCTCTTCAAGCCACGAAGACACTCGCCAAAGAGAACATTCCAGTCAACATGACACTTTGTTTTTCCCCTCTTCAGGCACTGATGGCGGCCAAGGCGGGTGCCGCTTACATCAGCCCCTTTGTGGGTCGACTCGATGATATCGGAGAAAATGGAATGGAGTTGATCCAGAAAATCGTTCAAATCTACGACAATTATGATTACCCGACGGAAGTTCTCGTCGCGAGTATTCGCCATCCTATACACGTGGTGGAGGCCGCTTTAATGGGGGCCGATGTGGCCACGATTCCTTTTTCGGTCTTGGAGAGATTCACCAAACATCCTTTGACGGACAGCGGAATGGCAAAGTTCCTTGAGGACCAGGGAAAGATTTCAAAGGCATGAAGAAGCGTTTTTTCATTCTGACGACTTTTGCCGTTCTTTTTGTATCGGAGACAACAATTGCGGCGGAATCTGTTCCCGCACATTCTTCCGTCAAACCGGTGGATCTCAGCCGGGAGTCCGTTTTCGACTTTCGATTGAATTTGGGTGGCACGATCGATCCCGGCTCGTTTCTCCTCATGGGGAGCGGCGAATATCATATCGATCGTTTTTTCGCGATTGGACCCATGTTTCAAATTGGCCTCAATAACGCAGGCCGCGATTATTTCATTCCAACATTTGGCGCCCGTTTATTGGCGCCAATTTTTCCTTCCAAGAACTTCGAGACTTCTTTGTACACTGGAGTGGGAGGATTTGTCTGGGAACTTCGTGGAGTCCATACGCAGGACTTCGCTTACACCACAGCCGTGAACGTGGACTATTTCTTGATGAGCGAACTGTCGGTTGGGCTTGGTGGAGTCGTGAACGTAACGAGCAGCGGCTTTGAACGATTCCGAACATCCTTTTTTGCCGGTGTTTCCTATCGTCTCTAGTCCGGCTCGAGTAGCCGTTGGGAGGAAAATATGAAAATTGGCGTCGCCATTAAACAGGTACCCGACACAGCCACGAAAATTCAGGTCAAACCTGATGGTTCGGGGCTAGTGGATCAAAATGTGAAGTTCATTATCAGTCCGTATGATGAATTTGCGGTCGAAGAGGCCATTCGGACAAAAGAAAAAATTACCGGCAGTGAAGTCGTGGTTTTTTCGGTGGGACCGAAGCGCGCTCAAGAAACAATTCGCGCGGCACTTGCGATGGGGGGAGACCGAGCAGTGCACGTGAATAGCGAAGGAGCGACCCTTGATTCACTGGCTGTCGCGCGCGTTCTGGCGGCACAGGTGAAAGAAGAGGGGATTGAACTTCTCTTTACAGGGCGACAGGGCGCCGATGAGGACAACGGACAGGTGAGTCAGATGATGGCCGAAGTTCTCGGCTGGCCCCATGTCACGGTTGTGAGCAAGTTCGCGCTTGAAGCGGATGGGAAGAAAGCGAAAGTGGAGAGAGACGTTGAAGGAGGCGCCAAAGAGATTTGGGAAGTCGAGCTTCCCGCTGTCATCGCCGCTAGCAAGGGTCTCAATGAGCCTCGATATGCGTCTTTGCCCGGAATCATGAAGGCGAAATCGAAACCTCTGAAAGAAGTTCCGATCGCTTCCACTGGGGTGCCCGATATTTCACCGAAGGTGGTTTCTTCCAACTATCGAATGCCTCCGGAGCGAAAAGCGGGAAAGGTGTTTAAAGATCAACCGGAGCAGGCCGTGAAAGAAGTGGTTCGCCTGTTACGCGAAGAAGCGAAAGTGATTTAAGGAGATCTTATGGGCGCTGATATTCTTGTCTTGGTCGAAACAAAATCGGGAAAAATTAAAAAGACTTCGTTTGAGCTTTTAAGCGAAGCCAAAAAGCTCTCGGGCAATCTCGGGGGTACGGTCAAGGCGCTTTTGATTGGAGATGGGGTGTCGGCTGTAGCGGCTGAGACCGGAACATATGGAGCGACGGAAGCCTATGTAGCGGAGCATGCGGAGTATAAAAATTATAATTCGGAGCGATTTACGTCAATCGTGGAAGAGGCTGCGAAAAAATCAGGAGCCGTTATTCTTCTTGCTACGGCAAGCTCCGTTGGAAAAGATCTTTTTCCCCGTGTTGCGGCTCGTCTGAATGTGGGAATGATTTCCGACTGCACAAAACTGGCGCTTGCCAATGGCCGGATGGTCGGAACCCGCCCCGCATACTCCGGCAAATGCCTGGAAGATGTCACCATCCCGCAGGCGAACCCGCAAATGGCTACCTGCCGACCCAATGTCTTTGATATGGGCACGGCTGATGCTTCGAAAAAGGCGACAGTTACTCCCATTGACGGAAAATTTGCAACGATGCCGGTCAAAGCAAAAATCATCGAGCGTGTGGAAGGGAAAAGTGATCGCCCCGATTTGACTGAAGCGGCGATCATTGTTTCGGGGGGTCGATCCCTTAAGAACGGAGATAATTTCAAAATTCTTTATGACCTCGCCGATGTACTGGGGGCGGCGGTGGGTGCGTCTCGCGCGGCAGTCGACGCCGGCTATGTTCCCCACAGTATGCAGGTGGGTCAAACGGGAAAAACAGTGAATCCCCAGCTCTATATTGCCTGTGGAATTTCAGGCGCTATACAGCATTTGGCAGGAATGAGGACATCGAAGGTTATTGTCGCAATCAATAGCGATCCCGAGGCCCCCATATTTCAAATAGCCGACTATGGGATCGTGGGGGATCTGTTCACCTTAGTCCCCAAAATGACTGAAGAATTTCGCCACCTCTTAAAAGAATAGGGGACTTGACGGGGGCGTTGGGGTGCCTATCTAAACCTGTGAAACTTTTGGAGGAAGCATGGGAAAGATTATTGGAATCGATTTAGGAACCACAAATTCGGTCGTTGCCTTTATGGAAGGAGGCGAACCGAAGGTCATCACGAATGAAGAAGGCGGAAGGACTACACCCTCTGTTGTTGCCTTCATGAAGGATGGAACTCGGGCCGTGGGCCAAGTGGCGAAACGGCAATCGGTGACCAATCCGATCAATACGGTTTATTCGATCAAACGGTTCATGGGTCATCGCTATGGCGAAATCACCGATGAAATGAAACGAATTCCCTACAAAGTGGCGGATAAAGATGGTTTGGCCGCGGTGGATATCAACGGTAAGGCCTACACTCCTCCCGAAATCTCGGCAATGATTCTCGGAAAGCTCAAAAAAGCCGCCGAAGATTACTTGGGGGAGACCATCACGGAAGCGGTGATTACGGTTCCCGCATACTTCAACGATTCTCAGCGACAAGCTACGAAAGATGCAGGAAAAATCGCCGGCCTAGACGTCAAACGAATCATTAACGAACCGACGGCGGCCGCGCTCGCCTACGGAATGGACAAGAAGAAAGATCAATTGATCGCAGTTTATGATTTCGGCGGCGGTACATTCGATATTTCCGTTCTCGAAGTAGGCGACAAAGTGGTTGAGGTCAAGGCCACGAACGGTGACACACACCTCGGCGGCGATGACATCGACCATGTCATCATCGATTGGCTCGTGGCCGAGTTCAAAAAGGACCAGGGAATCGATGTTTCGAATGACAAAATGGTCATGCAGCGCCTGAAGGAAGCGGCTGAAAAGGCCAAGATCGAACTGTCTACGGTGATGGAAACGGAGATCAATCTTCCGTTCTTAACGGCGGACGCTTCGGGGCCCAAGCATCTCAATATCAAGTTGACTCGCGCCCAGTTCGAGAAACTGGCAGGACCGATCATTGAAAAAACGAAGGGGCCGGTGCTCCGATGTCTGGAAGACGCGGGCGTAAAGCCTTCGGAGATTCAGGAAGTCCTTTTGGTCGGTGGTTCGATCCGCGTACCGATGGTTCAACGATTGGTGAAAGAGATCTTCGGAAAAGAAGGCTCCAAAGGAGTTAACCCTGATGAAGTGGTTGCTGTTGGAGCCGCGGTACAAGGTGGCGTTCTCGCGGGAGAGGTCAAAGATGTCCTTCTTTTGGATGTCACGCCGCTTTCCCTCGGAATCGAAACGCTCGGGGGGGTGATGACAAAACTGATCGAGCGAAATACGACGATTCCGGCCAAGAAGTCAGAGATCTTTTCAACAGCCGCCGACAATCAGACGTCGGTTGAAATCCATGTCCTTCAGGGCGAGCGGGAGATGGCGCAGTACAACCGGACGCTTGGGAAATTCCAGTTGGTCGGAATTCCTTCCGCTCCACGCGGCATGCCTCAAATCGAAGTAACATTTGATATTGACGCGAACGGCATTCTCCATGTCGGGGCGAAAGATAAGGCCACGAACAAAGAGCAGAAAATCACAATCACGGCTTCGTCTGGTTTAAGCAAGGACGACATCAGCAAAATGACCAAAGATGCTGAACTTCATGCGGAAGAGGACAAAAAGAAACATGAGGAAGTGACCAACCGAAACCAACTCGACTCGATGATTTACAACACCGAGAAGATGTACAACGAAAACAAAGAGAAGATTCCGGCGGAGGAAGGAAAGAATCTCGAGTCGGCGATTGCGGCGGCAAAGAAAGCGCTGGAGGCCAACGACGTCGAGGCGATGAAACGCGAAACGGAAAACCTGACCAAAGCGTCACACAAGCTCGCCGAAGTGATGTACAAAGCGACGGGTGCTCAGCCAGGAGCTACCCCGGGTAATGGGCACTCCCAGGCACCCGGCTCAGAGCAAAAGACCAACGGCTCCGACAATAAAGACGACGTCATCGACGCCGAATACAAAGACGTTAATTAAAAATTCTTAGTGAGCGAAGAGCGCGTTGGTAAATAATTTCTTTAGTGGCTCAAAAACAGATTGAGGCCCGAGAGAATTGTGATTAACACGATTGTGGGGTTGAGTTCGCGTGCTTTTCCGGCGAGGAGTTTAACGATTGTGTGGGAAAGGAAGCCAAACATGATTCCATTTGCAATCGAGAAGCTCAGGGGCATGAGGATCGCCGTCAGAAACGCTGGAACCGCTTCTTCCCAATCCTCAAATTGAACTTGTTGGATTTCTTTCACCATATGAATGCCCACCAAAATCAGAGCGGGGGCCGTAGCATATGGGGGAACGGCAAGAATAAACGGTGTGAAAAACATCCCCGCCAGGAAAAAGGCGCCGATGAAAAGAGCCGTCAGTCCCGTTCTTCCTCCCTGCGCTACACCGACAGCCGATTCGATGTACGTCACCGTTGTCGATGTCCCCGCCACGGCGCCGAACATCGTGGCCAGTGCATCCACCTGCAAAAGAGCTCCAATCTTTGGAATTTTCCCTTTTGAATCGATCATTCCAGATTGGCGGCAAACGGCCATCAACGTTCCCAGGCTGTCGAAAAGGTCGACATACATAAATGTGAAAATGATCGGGAGGAGTGAAAGCTTTAAAGCTCCCAGGATATCGAGCTTAAAAAAGAGGGGATCCATCATCGCTGGAAGTGAAAAGGGCTGAGAGGGGAGGGAGACTTTGCCCACAAGGGCACCCAGCAGTGTCGCCACAATGATTCCGGCTAAAATTCCTCCTCGCATTTTTCTCACTTCAAACCCCACCATAACGAAAAATCCGATCAGTCCCAGACCGACTTCCCAAGTCACATTTCCTAAATGGACGAACGTCGTTTCGGATTTTGTGATCAGACCCATTTCTTTTAGGCCGATGAAGGCGATAAAAAGGCCAATCCCCACCGAGACGGAATAACGAAGGCTCCGTGGAATGGCATTGAGAATTTTTTCCCGAATCCCTCCCAGAGCGAGAAGGAAAAAGAGAAGGCCCGATAGAAATACGACTCCGAGGGCCGTTTTCCAGGGAACACCTGACGTTGCGCAGACTGAAAAGGCAAAGAAGGCATTAAGGCCCATTCCCGGCGCCATCATGAACGGGGCATTGGGCCAGAGGCCCGTGGCGAATGTCCCCACGGCCGCCACGAGACAGGTGACGGTCACCAGAGCCCCCTTATCCATCCCCGTTGTGGAAAGAATCGCTGGATTTACGAAGATAATGTAGGCGGCGGTTAGAAACGTGGCGAGACCGGCCGCCAGCTCCCGCCGAACGGTGGTTCCTCGGCGCGCCAGTTCAAAATAACATTCTATCATCGTAGGAGAAGAATGCTATCAGAAGGGTATTTGAGCGCTATTTGGCCTAAAACATATATATTTAAAAAATAATATGCCTATATATATTTATATAGTGTAATACTATATGCCTATGAGAACTTCAATGAACATACCAAAAGAATTGCTCGAGGAAGCGTGCGAAGCCGCCGGAGTGAAAACCCAAACGATGGCTGTGATTTTAGGTTTGCAGGAATTGGTTCGTCAGAAAAAAATTCGTAAATTGATGAGTCTGGGGGGCAAGGGGCTCGTGTCGAGGCCGAGTAGCCGAAAAACATGATTCTCGTCGATCATTTGGTTTGGCAAGAATACCTTTCATCCGCTCCGGGGATGAAGGTGAAAGAGTTAGAAAGGCTATTGATGGAAGAAGATATTGTGACGATTCGACCCGTTCTTACCGAGGTTTTAGCAAAGGCGAAAACGACACGAAACCGCAAACTATTGGCTGAAGCGCTTCAAGCATTACATCGGGTCGATCCAAACTGGAACATGGTCGAGACCTGGGACGGAATGGAACAACTAGTCGCGCTTGCCCGACGAAAAGGAATCAGGCAGACCAATCTACTGGATCGAATGGTCATATACGCCGCCAAGCGCGCCGGGGCGGCGCTGTGGACTCTTGACCGTCGGACTAAAACCCTCGCCTCCGCCACGGGCGTGAATTACATTTAGATACTAATTTGCGAGACTCATAATTCCCCCGCCCACGGAAGGACGCCAAAGTCTGGTCTCGATCTGCTGCATGAGTGGGCGGAGGGAAGAGGAGGCCCTGGCTGAAATAGGAATACCGTCCAAAGTTCGGCCTATAACCCGAGCTATTTCCATGGAGAGTCGATCGACCTTATTGAGGGCCAGAATTCTTGGGATTTCGCGATAACCCAGTTGCTCGAGAAGTTGATCGACAATTTTCATGCGCTCGTCATAGCCTTCCGTTGAAACATCGATGACGTGGACGATCAAATCGGCTTCGCCGATTTCTTCAAGTGTGGCTCGAAATGCGGCAATTAAATCAGGAGGAAGATCACGGATGAAACCCACGGTATCCGTCAGAACAATTTCACGATCTTTCGGAAAACGAAGGCGCTTGGAGAAAGGATCCAGTGTGGCGAATGGTTTATCCTCTGCCAAAGCTTCGGCATGAGTCAGCGTATTGAGAAGCGTCGACTTACCTGCGTTGGTGTAACCGACAATCGCGACAATGGGAACACGCTTGTCCTTCCGAAGTTGGCGAGCCGTAGCGCGGTGCTTGGCAATCTCCTCCATCTGGCGCTCTAACCGCGCCATTTTATCCCGGGCCCGTCGTTGATGGATTTCAAGTTTAGTTTCCCCCGGTCCTCGCCCGCCGATTCCACCGACCAGGCGTGACATTTTCGTATCCCGTTCGCGTAGGCGGGGAATGGTGTATCGAAGTTGCGCCAACTCGACCTGGAGCTTTCCGTCATGGCTTTTCGCTCGCTGGGCAAAAATGTCCAAAATCAGTTGAGTCCGATCGATGACAGGTAGGGGCGTTAAGTTATTTACGTTTCGGGACTGGTTCGGTGAAAGATTTTGATGGAAGAGAATAAGATCTGCGTCGAGTTTCTTCGCCCGCTCGACAATTTCATCTGCCTTTCCGGCTCCGACACAGTATTTTGGATCGAGCTTCTCGCGCGGCTGAACGATCGTTTCAAGGATCTTGAGGCCGCTGGTGATCGCGAGTTCTTTGGTTTCTTCCAACGCTTCATCCAAATTCTTGTCGGTTGGCGTTTCGACCGCGCAGAGAAGTGCGCGATTCCTTGTCCGAACCTCAATGGGTTTTCGTCCTTTTTTACCGATGGGAGCGCTCCTTGAGTTTTCGAATTTCGCTGGGACTCAAGGGGCGAAATTCACCTGGTTTTAGATCTTCAATGCCGAGCCACGCAAAGTCCACGCGAGTTAGTTTAATAACGGGGTGGCCTACGCGAAGCCAGAGGCGTTTGATCAAATGGTTTCTTCCTTCGGCGACAACCATTTTAAACCAGGCATGCTCTTTTGTTTTTCGCTCCAGCTTTAGTTCGCGTGGTCTGGCAAAACCATCTTCCAGATGAACGCCTCTCCGCAACTTAGCGAGTGTTTCACCGTCTGGGAAGCCCTCCACTTTCACATGGTAGGTTTTGGGAACTTCATAACGGGGGTGAGTGAGCGTATTTGCCAAATTTCCATCGTTCGTAAGGAGAAGGGCGCCTTCGGCATCGTAGTCGAGGCGGCCGACGGGAAAAATTCGGTCTTCGAACGGAATTAAATCGCGTACGGTCTTGCGTCCTTCGGGATCCTTTAAAGTTGTTACGACGCCTCGTGGTTTATTCATCAAAAGATAAAGCTTTTCACCCGTGGGCCGATCGAGCGGAACACCATCGACAGAGATCTCTTGTTTAAATCGATCGACGAGGGTGCCAAGCTTACGAACGATGGTGCCATCGATGGAAACACGTCCCGCCGCGATCAATGTATCCGCTTTCCGACGGGAAGCGATTCCCGCTTGTGCAAGTGCTCGATTAAGGCGTAATAAGTTCGTTGGTTTGGGGCTCTTCGGCATTTCCTTCGACCAAATTGGATTCCTCATTGACAGGGGAATCTGTCATCCGGGATTCGGCAGGCAAGAGCTTTTCGAGTTTAGCAAGACTCTCCTGGCCCAATTCAGTATATTCACGAAGCGAGGGAAGATCAGAAAGATTCCGAAGGCTGAAAAATTCAAGAAACTCTTTTGTCGTACCATAAATGAGGGGGCTTCCCGGTTCTTCCTTCTTTCCTAAAATTCGGACGAGGTTTTTTTCGAGAAGACTCTTAAGTACCGGACCTGAATCGACCCCTCGAATGTCATCAATCTCGGCGCGTGTGACGGGTTGGCGATACGCGCAAATCGACAGGGTTTCCAGCGCCGCTCGGCTCAATCGAACCGGCCTTGCCTTGTTCATTCGAAAAATCCAGGGAGAGTTTTCTGGCTTCGTGCGCATCTGGTAGCCGTTGGCGACTTCTGAAATTTCCACGCCGCATCCCTCTGCCGCTCGATCGGACTGAAGTTCTGCGATGGCTTCCTTCAGTTCATTTTCGGTCACCTCCGGGATAATTTCCGTGAGTCGCGACATGGGTAGCGGTCGCTCCGAAAGAAAGAGAATCGTTTCAAGCGCGCTCTTGAGCTGGTTCTTCGAAATCGCTTTTTCTGTCATACCACGAACCTCCATAAAGTAAGGGGGTTCCAATCAAATGGATTTCCCCGAATGATTCCTCCTGATAAAGCCGAAGTGCGCCCCGCTTGAGCATTTCCAGAATAGCCAAAAAAGTAACCACAACCGCCTGACGAGAACGTTCCTCGACAAAAAGCATTTCGAAATTAACGGTTCCTTCGGCACTCGAACGGATTGCATTCACAATAAAACGTACTCGATCGCCGATTCGAATCGTTTCACCAATGACCTGATGAGGTTCGTCGGGATGAAAATTGTCCAAGACACGGTGGAAAGCTTCGACCAACTTAAAAATGCTGATTTCTACCAATTCGGCGGGCTCATCTCTTTTGGGAAGATCCAGGGGAAGCTCACGCTCCCGCTTGAACACATCACGATAGAGGAGAGGGCGGGCGAAAAGCCTTTCCGCAACATCTTTATATTTTTGATACTCCAGAAGGCGGCGAACAAGTTCCGCGCGAGGATCCACGCCTTCTTCCTCCGGATCACTCTGGTCTTCAGTTGGAGGAAGGAGCATTTGCGACTTAATATGGGCAAGCGTGGCTGCCATGACTAAAAACTCGCCGGCCACTTCAAGATTGAGCTCGCGCATGACATCCAGAGTCCGAAGATAATCCGCGGTCAATTTGGCGATCGGAATATTGTAAATATCCACCTGATTCTCTTTGATGAGATGAAGGAGGAGGTCGAACGGACCCTCAAAATTATCTAGACGAATGACAAACGGAGAACCTCCGTTGGTTTCGACTCCTTCTTCTACAACGAGTTCAGTCATACTTACAGGTGAAGAGCACTTCGTACCTCGCTTAGGGTCTTTTCTGCAAGCCCCCTCGCATGGTCAGCGCCCGCTCTGAGGATCTTATCGATCTCTTTCGGCTTTTTCGACCACATTTCCCGCCTCTCGCGGATCTCTTTGAGCGATTCCAGGAGAGAGGGGAGGAGGAGCCCCTTGCAATCCACGCAGCCGATTTCTGCCGTCGTACAACCTTTTCGGACTTCAGTTTGAGTTTTGGCTGTTGAATAGATCTGATGAAGAGGGAAAAGGTTGCACGTATCGGGATCTCCCGGGTCCTGCCTTCGAGCTCGCTTGGGGTCGGTGACCATTCCCTGAATCTTTTTTCGAATCTCCGCATCGGAGTCGCTTAAAAGAATCACATTTCCAAACGACTTCGACATTTTTCGGCCATCTGTACCGGCGATCTTGGGCGACGACGTCAGTTTTGCCTGAGGTTCGGGGAAAATCGGTCTGTACGTATTGTTAAACCGCCGGGCGATTTCGCGTGTCAGTTCCAGATGAGGAACTTGATCCTGTCCCACGGGCACGGCCTCTCCTTTATAGAGAAGGATGTCGGCGGCCTGAAGGACCGGGTAACCCAGAAATCCAAAATTCGAAAGGTCTTTGTCTTTGATCTCCTGGCGCATTTCCTTGTACGTGGGGTTTCTTTCGAGCCAGCCCAGAGGCGTAATCATCGAAAAAAGTAGATAAAGCTCCGCATGCTCTTTCACATGTGATTGAACGAATATCGTCGATTTTTCGGGATCGACGCCTGCGGCGAGCCAGTCAATAACCATTTCGCGAATATTTTCAGGAATGGAATCAGTTTTCTGCCAGTCGGTTGTCAGCGCATGCCAGTTGGCGACGAAAAAGAAACATTCGTTTTTCTCATTTTGGAGTTTCTTCCAGTTGTTGAGGGCTCCCAAAAGATGACCGATGTGGAGTTTTCCATTCGGCCTCATTCCACTAACGATTCGCATTTATGCCGCCAGCCCCATTAAATAATTCGCCGCGAATTGCGCCGGATAGAAAATCAACCGATCCAAAATGTGGGTGAAAAAGAGAACATAAAGAATAATAAAGCCATAGCGTTCAAAAATGGCGAGCGGTTCGCGCAGGCCAGGAAATAGGCCGGCAAAAACTCTTCCGCCATCCAAAGGGGGCATCGGTAGAAGATTAAAGAGGGCCAGAATCAAATTCAAATGAATCCCGAGTCGAACCATCATTTGAAGCGGAGCCTGAACATCGATTCCGGCTTGAACGGCGTTGGCAGCTGGTTCCATTCGGTTCAAGAGAAATAGTGCTCCCGTGAAGGTTACGGCCAAAATTAAATTAGAAATGGGTCCTGCGGCCGCCACTAGTAACCCATCAAGATTTGTCCGAAGATTTCTTTCATTGACCGGGACCGGTTTTGCCCATCCGATGAGGGGGGCTCCTGTGAGAAATGAAATAAGAGGAAAGAGAACCGTCCCAATCGGATCGAGATGAGCCAATGGGTTGAGTGTCATTCTTCCCATCAAGCGGGCCGTTGCATCTCCCTTTTGATTGGCCACCCAAGCATGTGCCGCTTCATGGAATGAAAGAGAAAAAATGAAGGGAACAAAATAGATGAGAAGGTACGGAAGTCTTTCCACGGTGGTCGGGGGGATACCTTGCCCTCAAACCCCTGTCAATTTAGAGGGTTAAAGGATTTCAAAGCCCTCTTTACACAAGATATATTTATAAATATACTTAGATATATATGGGAAAGCCACTCATGATACAGGCGAAGGACGATCAAAGCATTGAACGGTTAAAAAAGAAATTGGGTGCGGAAACCAAAATCGAAATTGTTCGGGCAGGCCTACGCCTTCTCGCGGAAAAGGTTGAACGCGCCGAACGCGTAAAGAATTGGCGGAAAGCGGCGGCGATTGTGGCAAAGAGCAGTCACCGAATCACGAAAGAGTTCCAAAAGCATAGTCGACTCAAGCGGGCGTGATTCCCAAACAATGGCATCTTTATGTGGTTGATCTGGAGCCGCGTGTCGGTACAAAACCTGGCAAGCGGCGCCCATGTGTAGCCATTCAGCCGACCGAGTTCTCGGAGGCCGGGCTCTTGAGCACGGTGGTTTTGCCGTTGACCACTCAACTGACAAAGGTCGAAGCCAAACCCTTGCGAATTCGCATACCGAAAGGAACCGCAGGTCTGAAGCGGGATAGCGATATATTGATCGATCAAATATTGGCATGGGACAACGAATTGTTTCGTGAAGAAATCGGTGTCCTGCCGGAATCTCTCCAAGACGACGTCCGAAGGTCGTTAAGAGACTTTTTCGATCTCTGATAAAGCGGGCGGCGCCCTCCGTCGTGGCCAAATGAAATTCCTTCTGATATGGACGGTTCAAACCCCATTAGGAGGATACCACATGCGAACAATCATCTTTGGAATCACACTGGCGCTGGTGGCGACCGGTTGCGTAGGAAAATCAAAATACAATGCCCTCAACGATACTTTACAACAATGCCAACAATCGTTGACGATCTCCGATCAGGAAAAAACGAAAGCGGAGCAGGATTTGGCGGCAGCGAAGTCAGAAAGGCAAGCGCTTTTCCAAGAGAAGACCCAGTTAGAAGGAAAAACGAAAGAGTATGAAGATATGGTGGGTTCTCTTCAAAAGGAAATTGATGCGGGCAATGTAAAAATTTCCCAAATGTCCGATCGACTCACGGTCAATTTGCTAGATAAAGTTCTTTTTCCCTCGGGTAGCACAAAGATCGAAAAGGGAGGGGAAGACGCACTTGGGAAAATCGCGGATGTCATCAAGAATTATGCCGACAAGCGGGTAGTCATCGAGGGACATACCGATAATGTTCCGGTAGGTGGAGCTCTTAAGACCAAATACCCAACGAACTGGGAATTGTCGGCCGCACGCGCAACCACGGTCGCAAGATTTTTAGCTGAAAAAGGAGTAGATCCGAAAAGGATGGCGGCGATCGGTTTTGGTGAGTATCGACCGGTGAATTCGAACGACACCCCCGAGGGACGGAAAACCAACCGGAGAATCGAAATCTCTCTGTTGAAACCAGATTTTAGTCAAATCACGACGGCACCTGCGTCGGGAGAAGCGAAGACGCCCGAAGCGAAGTAATTGGCCTATATAATCGGGCGGTGCGTGGAGACACTTTTTCTGCGCCCGCCCCGGATCATCTCACGAGCTCTACAAGCAAAATATCGCCGGTTTGGAGAAGTCCGCTTTGGATATCGAGACGGTGGGCGTTGAGCGTGTAGTCGATCCCAGAGGTTAACTCCGTGTCCGTTCCATTTCTTCTCAGCCATACCCGTCCGAGGGATTCGCCCGCGTGAAAATCCAGGAGAAAACTCGACTCGATTACTTGAGTGATGAAATCCGCGAGCGAGCCGAGCGCTCCGTCATAGTTCGGTTCGCAAATTGAGAAACTCTGGGAAGGCTGGGACGTTCCCGCCATAAGATCGAGATATTTCCAACCATAGGATCCGGGCAAGGCGCCTCCATTCGAGAGGAGCTTGCAGCCCGGTAAAGCCAAGTCTTTTACCGGATCTTGGATGATGCTCGTGATGGTGTACCCATTTTCTCCAAAAAGGGCCTTGGCCTTCTTGTGAAAAGACGCGATCAAGTCGCCCGGGATCGCTTCCGGGTCATCGGTGAGAGGCACGGAGGAAAAAACCGTCGAATCGCTGACCCACGAAGTTTCATTTACGTAGGAATAACCCTGCTGGGAACAGGTCGTATACGGCTTATTGGGATATCCGTTGCGGCGGAGGTAATCAATCGCGTTGACATACGTGATGCCGTTCTGTGTAAATGAATTCGTGCAGGCATTGGGCACAGTAAGTGTCACGTAGTCCGCGTCCGAGCAAAAGAGGCCGGAGGCAGCCGAGCAGCCGCACTGATACGAGCAGGTTCCCGGAACAAGCGTTCCAATGCATTGAGCTTGGGCCTGACTGAGCTGGCTCGATGTGCAAGCGAGACTGCCGACAATGCTGCAGCTTCTACTTTCGGAATTATCAGTCCAGTAGGTCCAAGTTTCAGGGACATTGTCGACAATCTTAGTCACCAAGCATTCCGCATTCACCGTCGGGAGCGGATCGAAATTCACCGTGTAGGTATAGCTCGCGCAGGAATTTCCGCACGTGTCATCCGCTTGAAGGTATTGGTAACTCTGCGCTTTTAAGCCCGTGGTCAACGAACGGACGCATGTGGAAGCCGAACTGGAATCATCTTCATCTGAAAGGATCAGAAATGCCGCAAAGTCCCCGGGTTCAAAAACCTTGTTCGGCCCCGTTTCCAGAAGGGCACGCACGAGATTGCAGCTCCCCGATTCGGAAGAGTTGCTTCCGTTGGTACCCATGCCGAGGATCCGATTCTTTAGATTTGTTTTCATCGACGTAAAATCCGCGTCGCTCATATTTTCAGTGAATGTCGGATTGGATCCCCCCCAGCCTGAGGCAAAGCTTCGAGCCAAACTCAGCGTGTCGTGACGTTCGAGCTGTGTGATGTGAGCTGCCTGCGACGCATCCGGCAGGCCCGTAGACGACATCGGGCCGCCGTTTTCAAGCCATGAGTACGATTTGGCCGTCTGCGAATCGGCTTTGTCTGACCAAATATAGTCGTCTTGGAAACCGGGTAGCGTGATTCCGTTCCAAGGGAGAAAGGGACCGTACAGCGTTGTGGAGTAAAGATAAGCGGTCACGTTATATCCTCGGATTCCGTTTAACAGTCCGTCCATCGCACTAGAAAGCGTGCTCTGGTGGGCCGACATGCTGTTGGAATTATCAACGATCATGAAGAGCTTCATATTGGGTTTGTTCGATTTCAATTGAGGATCGATCTCAACGACGCGGCTGGAGGAGCAATCTGTGCACGACGGGGCGGGCGTGGACGAGACCTCAGGAAAATTTCCCACACTGAATGGGTTGGCGCCGTTACATCCCAGGACAAAAGCGAACCCGACGAGCAGGACGCATGAAAATTTTGGAAGCGCCATACTTCTTACCTTTGCAAACCTCAGGCCATCTCGTGTCTCTCAAAAAGATGCGCTTTTCAAGGGGGAAGTTGCGAGCGATCAGTGTCAGGGTCTTCGGTTCTGACACAGAAGTGTCAGATTAGGGACTTACGTCAACAGCCATCCCCATCGTTACTGATGTTTATGAGTTTGGGAAATAGCTCGAGAACAACAATTCAATTTTCCGAATGACAGCAGTCTTTTCAGCTTCTGACACGATTGGAAGGGCTCGGACTTTCTCCTGATACGATTCCAACCGTCGACGGTACCCTTGAAGCGTGCCAGAAGCATAATTGCCTTCGCTCAAGGCGCGCCTTTCCAACCGAACTCGAATCACGTCAACATTCTGTTCAATCGCACGAAGATCAACTTGCATCTCAACTTTCAGCGAACGGCCCCATGTTGCACTTAAAGGTCTACGAGTGGCTGATCTCAAGCTTTTAAGTGCGGAACGTAGTTTAAACAATTGATAGTTCCAATTTGCACTTTCTGGCAAATCTGATCTCAAGAGCATTTCAGTTTGATCGAGAAGTGAACCAAGTTTTGTTTCCAACCCGTCACGCATAGCAGTCAATTTTGGTAAATATTCGGGTTGATGGCTTAGCGGGGATCGGTCGAGGTCATCAACCAAGTCTAAAATATTTTTACAACTATTATGGATCCGGTGGTGGAATGGACTCTTCGACGAAGACACCCGAACTCGCATAGTTTCTAACCGGGAAAAAAGACCTTCCACTCGCGCTCTTTCCAATACCATTAGACGACGGTGATATTCGGGCGACTGGCTGAGCGGATCCTTAATAACTTTTTCCCAATCATATCTCCCGGCTGGACAGCGTTCGGCATTTGCGAGGTTTAGTTCAAAGCGGTCTTTCTGAAGTGCGGCAATCCGGGCTTGATACTCTGTTGACTTGCTCAGAGGATGATCAAGCACGGCGTCAGGATAATAATATCCCGTTGGATTATGCTCGGCCATTTCAAGTTTCAATTCGAAGCGTCTTTTTTCAACCATCGCGATTCTCGCTTGGAATTCAGGCTCCTTAGAAAATGGATTATCAGCAAGTACTTTCAGAGGGTCGGGATAAGTGCGTAGCCAATGCCCTGGATTTTTTTCGAGCGCTGCCAACTGCGTGTCAAAGGCTCGTCGCTCGGCAGTCACTAAAGTGCCCCCTCCAGCACCTTCTGTCTGAGCGAAATAGGTAGGTTTTGCTACAGATAGATTACCCATCGACAGAGGCATCAACATTCTTGGACCTTCCTCGGCCAACGGAGGCTCAATAGCGGTAGTGAAAGGTCTTGTGCTCTTCGGGAAAACGCAAAATGGAGCTTCGCCCATTCCAAAGGCAGTCGCTTCTGCGTAACAAAGGGGAGGTCCTCCGCTATTACGTATGCTCTGCGCAACCTGATTCATTCCATTTTTTGCGGCATCCGCCGTCGCGGCTGCGCGCTGAGAAAGTTGGGCTCCCATTTCGGATATTGAATTCTCCGCTTTTTCAGACAGACGTAGCGCCGTCCCTGTGCGCGAAAGAGGAAACATCCAAGCGGCGAGTGATACGTAGCTCTGACCCCATTCTCGATTTGAAGGATATTGAACGGGAGCACCCAATTCATAGAGAATCCCGCGAGCCGGGACTAACGCGTCCTTCAGCGTTTGAAGAACGACTGCATTGGTTGCATTCAACGTATTGTAAACAGTCTCTCCGGGATGGGTGAGGCGAGATTCATTGTTCCCCGCGATGTTCTTCACGTAGGCCACTAACCCTCTCCATTGCGCTCGAAAAAACCCAGGGCCGTTGGGACCTAAACCATTTTGCTCCGCAATGACATTCCAGAGTTCTCCCCGCTGATAAAGTTCCCAATTTTCACGGACTGAAAAGCGCTGATCCGATCCGATTGCCGCATTAACGGCATTACCCAGAGATGGAAGGATCTCAACGCATGCCCATCCAGCCTCTTTGAGAGAGTTCCCGAGACTAGTTTGTTCAGCGGGTACACAAACCGAAGCACTGGGCGGAGGCAGATTCTCCGCCACCATCGCCGAAACATGAAAAGAGCTTCCGAGAAACACAAGTGAAATAAAAAAATTTCGGCGCACGCTGTTAGACATGAGTGAAGGGGATTTATACTAATGCAATGCGTAATACAAGAGTGTGAAAAAGTTTATAAGTCCCAACCCTTAAAGGGAAAATTGAAAGCAGAAACCAAAGTTGAAACTAGGTAAGAGATTTTTTCGCGCGGGGATGGTGGGTTTCGTAGACAGAATGGAGATGTTTGCGGGAGAGATGGGTGTAAATTTGAGTTGTGGCGACACTTGCGTGTCCCAGCATCTGCTGAACGGATCGAAGGTCAGCCCCACCTTCCAATAGATGGGTCGCGAACGAGTGGCGGAGCATGTGGGGGCTGATTTTCCCCTCAAAGCCGATGGATCGCGCATATTTCCGTATGAGGTGCCAGATTGTCTGGCGGGTCATTTGTCGGCCCAGACGGCTTAGAAAGAAATAGGTTTGCGGTTTTCCCCGATCCAGTTTCGGTCTCGCTTCTGCGAGATAGCGCTCTGCCCAGTGAAAGGCTTCTTCTCCGATCGGCACGATTCTTTCTTTAGATCCCTTGCCCACCACTCGTACGAGTTTGGTTTCACGCGAAAAAGCATCCCAAGTCAGAGATGCGAGTTCTGAAACACGAAGGCCTGATGAGTAAAAGAGCTCCAAAATCGCCCGATCTCGTATACCTGCGGGAGTAGTTGTGTCCGGGGCATCCAAAAGCCGGCCTACATTTACTTGCGATAGAGCCTTGGGGAGATGCCTTCCAGTTTTAGGGAGAGGGAGATCTTTGAGTGGATTTTTTTCCATCCAGCCTTCACCCAGTGCGAATTTATAAAATGATCGAATGGCAGAAGCCGCCCGTAGTACTGAGCGCGAGGCATACCCCTGGCGCTGAAGCTGAGCAAAGAATGTTTCTGCATGATCTTTCTTGACGCGTTCAGGGCCCCGGACGCCCGCACGCTGGGAAAACTGCATGAAAGACATCAGATCGCGGGCATAACCGTCGATCGTATGTTTCGATAAACCTCGGTTCGTTCGGAGAGATTCAATAAAAAGTTCGTGAGAACGATCCCAATCGAGAACTTTGTTCAATTGAGTGAACCGAGGTCGGGTTTCGGCTCGGCCAGCCCTTCCTTAGCAAAACTGATTCGGTTTCGGCCGTTTTGCTTGGCTCGAAGGAGTTGAGAATCGGCCGCCCTAAAGAAAGTGTCGGAGTTTTTGTAATTCGTCTGTTCAAACGTTGTCACGCCCACGCTAACCGTCACAGGGATCTGTGTGCCGTCGAAATTGAAATCAATCTCCTCGACACGCCCTCGAAGCTTTTCTGCGATCTGAATGGCTGTCTCCTTCGTTGTATCTCGCAAAAGTATGACAAACTCTTCTCCCCCAAAACGAGCAAAAAGGTCTTCCTGCCGTTTCATCGTCGAAATTTGGGCGGAAAGCTCTTTTAAAATGAAATCGCCCGCGGAATGGCCATACGTATCGTTGATCTTCTTGAAATGGTCGAGGTCAAAGATGATGAGGGAGAGGGGGGCCTCATGTCGCTTGGAATAGGCGAATTCTGATCGCAGTCGGTCGACGAAGTATTTCTTATTATAGATCTGCGTAAGGAAGTCTTTGTTGGCGGCATTGTAGAGCTGCTCGTTAAACGTATCCTCAATCGTGTCGAGGAAATTGAATTTGAGAACCGTGATATTGCCGATCTGTATCCGATCCCCATCCTCTAAGGCATGTCGTTTAATCTTTTGACCATTCACCAATGTGCCATTTGTACTTCCCAAATCTTCGATCGTAATGTTGTCGAGAGTTACGATGACGCGCGCATGACTACGGGAAACATCTTCATCATCAATAAAGATGTCTGAGGTTTCACTTCGACCAATCGTAATGGTGCTTTTGTTTATTTCGAATTTGCGTCCGATATCTTGCCCTGCGAGTACAACGAAATTTGCCTTTTCACCTGTGGCACTTGTGACAAGGTCTTGAATGTTTCTCTTGACCGTCTTGTCGTCGATCGGTGTCATGCGAGGGGGCAAGCGGCATACAATAACAGCCGCGCTCCTGGCGGGTCAATGCGAAGGCTCACAAAACCAGCTCACTTAATCGTGTAAATAAGAAATAATAGTATAACATATTAATATTAATCAATTAATATTAATCTTATTAATATTAGTAGGGGGAACTGCCCCTTGGAGCGGACAGCCGAAGAAGCATAGAACCTGTGACATGCGGGCTCTGATAAAATAACGATTCCCGCAAAAATCAGTAGCATTGCAGACTGACTCAGGTGATCATTTTCATGCAGATAGGGAAAAAGTGAAAGTTCTCGTCATCAATGAACCTTTTGTAAAAGACTTCTGTCGAACGCAGCGTTGGGCTGCCAAGACGCGTGGGCGTGTGCTTCGAGCTCCGGATTGGCTCGCGTATGCGACAGCAGTATTGGAAAAAGCGGGGCTGGACGCCAAAATTTTCGACTTTCCCGCACGAGATTGGGGAGAGACCGAATATATGGATTTACTCAAGCGGGAGGAGCCGGAGTGGCTAGTTCTGGATTCTACGACCCCCTCGATTTTCTCGGATATCGATTGTGCAAAAAAGGCCAAAGAGATTCTGCCCAATTGCAAAGTCGTCATGGTGGGGCCCCACGCTTCGTCATTGCCGGTAGAAACCCTTAAACGGGCGAATGCCGCGATTGATGTGGTGGCTGTGGGGGAATATGACTACTCCACACGTGATGCGATCTTGAACTACCCGGACCTTAAAGACGTCACAGGGATTGTCTATTGGAATGGGGGGGATATTCAGACCAACCCGCCCCGGCCGCTCATTGAAGCTCTGGATGAACTTCCCTATCCCGCGTGGCATCAGTTAGATCTCTTAAAATATTTTGATGGGACGAAACTCCATCCCTATATCGACATTTTTTCGGGACGAGGCTGCCCTCATAAATGCACGTTCTGTCTTTGGCCGCAGGTCATGCACGGCCACAAGCTGCGCGTGCGAAAGCCGGAACGAGTCGTGGATGAAATGGAATATGACATCAAACTCTGCCCGGAGGTCGTCAAAGGCGGAGAGTTCTTTTTTGAGGACGATACATTTACACTTCATAAGCCAACCGCGCTCGGAATTTGTGAGGAAATTCTTCGAAGAGGACTAAAGGTCACGTTCTCCGTCAATGCCCGTGTGGATACGGCAGATGTTCATATGATGAAAATGCTCAAAAAGGCGGGCTGCCGCGAGCTGCTGGTGGGCTTTGAATCAGGAGATCAGCAGGTTCTCAATAACATTCAAAAACGTGCCACGATCGAACAGGCCGAGGAATTTATGGCCCGAACGAAAGAAGCGGGTCTCGATGTTCATGGAACATTCGTCATGGGTCTGCCGGGCGAAAATCGAGACACCATGGAGAAAACCATCAACTTTGCCACAGGCCTGGGTCTTCACACGCTTCAATTCTCGGCTGCCATGCCCTTTCCCGGGACGAAGTATTTCGATTACACGGAAGAGAAGGGCTACCTCCACACGAAGGACTGGTCGAAATGGCTGGATCCCCAGGGAGAGCAAACGGGAATCATTAGCTACCCCGGCCTTACCCGCGAAGAGGTGGAATCGGCCGTCGATCGAGGCCTCAAGTCATTTTATTTCCGGCCTTCGTATCTCATTAAGTTCGCCTTTAAAAACATGCATTGGAAGGATTTTACCCGGAAGTTACGCGGGTTTTCTCATTTCGCTAGTTACCTCTGGCAGGAAGCCAAGCGAAGTTCCGCGGTTTTTGCCCAAGCCTCCGAAAAGTAGATTCATCAACTTTCATTCATCTGTTTGTTACACTTGAGATTCCATGTGTGGCATTGCCGGGGTCATTTCCCCCCAAATTGCTTCTGAAAATCGAGAAAAAATCGTTCGGGGCATGACTGATGCTTTAGCCCATCGCGGCCCCGATGATTTTGGCTATTGGTTTGATACGAAATCGGGAATCGGATTGGGTCATCGCCGTCTTTCCATCCTCGATCTTTCCCCTCTGGGACATCAGCCAATGGCGTCTAGATCGGGGCGTTTTCTGATTACGTTTAACGGTGAGCTTTATAATTTTCACAAAATTCGCGCCTCACTTGAATCAATAGGGTATTCTTTTCATAGCCAGTCAGATACCGAAATCCTTCTCGCTGTTGTGGAGGAGTGGGGGGTCTCGGCAGCTCTTCAAAAGTTTACAGGAATGTTTGCATTCGGTCTTTGGGATCGCGAGTCAGAGACTCTATATCTTGCACGCGATCGAATCGGTGTGAAACCCCTCTATTACGGTTCATTGGATGGGTGTTTTGCGTTCGCCTCCGAACTCAAAGCTTTCCAGGCAGTTTGGAAGAACACACCTGCCATCGATCGGCGAGCGTTCGATTTTTATATTCGATATGGTTATGTTCCCGCACCGCTTTCGATCTTTAATGGAATCCAAAAGCTTCTTCCGGGACAAATTCTTACCTATCGTTTGAAAGACCACTCAGTTTCAACAGAATCTTATTGGCGACTTCCCGAACCAGAAGGAGTGCATCAAGGAGAAGAGGCCATTGATCGACTGGAAAAAATTCTAGAGCGATCGGTAAAAGATCACATGATTTCCGACGCTCCGATCGGCGCATTTTTATCCGGTGGAATCGATTCATCGCTGGTAGTGGCTCTTATGCAAAAAGGTGAAACGCGGCCGGTTCGAACATTTACCATTGGATTTGAAGAACAAGATTACAACGAAGCTCCCTTTGCAAAGCGCGTCGCAAGTCATTTGGGCACAGACCACACCGAGCTTTACGTCAGCTCCGCGGACGCTCTTTCAGTCGTACCCAAGCTTTCCGGAATGTACGACGAACCTTTTGGGGATGCCTCGCAAATTCCAACGTATCTTGTGTCCCAGCTTGCTTCCCGGACCGTGAAAGTCGTTTTGTCGGGAGATGGAGGTGACGAGCTCTTTGCAGGGTATCCCAGATATCGTTACGGCGCTTGGGCTAATGTAGTTCGAAGTTCAGTTCCCTCTTTAATTCGCGGGCCTCTGGGCAAAATGATTCAAAGGGCAGGGGTGGATCCTCGATTACGACGAATGGGTTATATTCTTCGCCTTCAATCCTTTCATGAAATTCACCTGAACTTTATTTCTCTTTGGAAAGATGATGACGAGCTGGCTGCTTTAGGAGTGAACCCAAAAGAAACTCTCGATTGCATACGCCCCTGGTGTAAGTCTGAAAATGCGGTTGAAACCATGACTCATATGGATCTTCAAACCTATCTCGTGGATGATCTACTCACAAAAGTCGACCGTGCGAGTATGGCGCAAGGTCTGGAAGTTCGTGTACCTATACTCGACCCCTCAGTTGTGGAAGAAGCGTTTCATCTTTCGGTGGCAGAAAAGATAGGAATGGGAAGGGGAAAAATCGCTCTTCGAAAAATTCTTTACCGGTACGTACCCCAGGGTCTTGTGGATCGACCCAAAAGGGGATTTGAGCTTCCGATTCGTCACTGGCTTCGCGGCCCACTGCGCGATTGGGCCGAATCTCTACTTTCTAAATCTCGACTTCGTCAGGAGGGCTATTTTCAATCCGCTCCATTGCGAGCCATTTGGGACGAGCATCTCTCCGGTCGCCGCAACCATGAATTTCGCCTCTGGCCAATTCTCATGTTTCAAAGCTGGCTCGAAGCGATGTCGAAGCAAAATTGATCCGCGAAATTGTAGCGCTAGATTCCTTTTGCAAAGTTACTGAAGATCTTCAGTCCTATTTCTCCGCTTTTTTCAGGGTGAAATTGGGTGGCAAAAATATTCTTCCTTTGGAATGCCGCGCAAAATTTGATTTCTCCGTACCGACATGTCGCAACTGTATTTCCCGGATCCTTTGGAAGGACATAATACGAATGCACGAAGTAAAAGTACGAGCTGTCCGAAACATCCCTAAAATAGGGCGAGGATGCCAGGCCACTTGTTTGGACCCGACTCCAGCCGATGTGTGGCACCGGCATGGGGGAGGAGTCCTTCGGAAAATCAAATTTCTGCACTTGTCCTTCGACCACATTCAGCCCGTTGTGAAGGCCGAATTCGGAGCTCTGGGTCATCAGGAGCTGCATTCCAAGGCAAATACCAAAGAAAGGCTTTCCAGAATGAATAAATTCGAGAATAGGATTCACCATTTGCTGCTTACGTAGGTCTCCCATCGCCTTTTCAAAGGCTCCCACTCCGGGAAGAATTAATGCGTCAAAAGCCTGAAGAGGAGAAGGTTCGAACACAATTCGAGGGGCGAGGCCGACAAATTTGCAAGCTTGTTCGACGCTAAATAAATTTCCCATTCCAAAATCAATCAAGCCCACTTGAGCTGAAGACATTAAGAGACTCTGCAGTCAATGTTCTTGCTTTTCAAGTGCATTTTAAGAGTTGGCATTCCACATGGAACGATTCTAGACCACGAATCCTTTCGCGACTCGCGCGGCTCGGTCGTTTTTTCTTTCGAGTTCTTTTTCTGAAGGTATTCGTAGTGAAATATGGATGCCGCCGCCACCGCTCGGATAGACCCTTCTTGAATAACGCGCTCCACGTGTTCGGCCCTGCCCGCACCTCCACATGCGATCACAGGAATAGATACGGATTCCGCAATCCTTTTCGTCCACTCCAAGTCGAATCCATTACCCGTACCTTCCTGAGAAATAGACGTGAGCAAAAGCTCACCGGCACCCAATTCTGATACCCGCTTTGCCCACTCTATAGGATCGAGTCCGGTTCTTTCCCGCCCGTTGTCCGTGTAAACCTCCATTCGTCCATCACGGTTTTTCATGAATTCAATCGAGACAACGATGGTGGAAGAACCAAAGGCCCTCGCGGCTTCGCGTATGAATTCCGGAGATTTCACAGCGGCGGTATTGATCGCTACCTTGTCCGCACCTGCTCTCAATACCCGGCGAATATCTTCAAGCGTGCGAATTCCCCCACCCACAGTCAAAGGGATGAAAATCCGCTTGGCCGTTTCCTCAATCAGTCGACCGATATTATTTCGGCCATACAAGCTCGCCACGATATCCACGAACAAAAGTTCATCGGCCCCCGTTCTGTAATAATAGTCGGCAAATTCGTCGGGCGGGCCGAGCACCCTCAATCCCTCCAGGTGAACTCCTTTGACCAGGTTCGGCCCTTTGATATCCAGACGGGGGATAATTCGAATGGCGGACAACTTAGGAAACTCGATGGCGCAATTTCCACTCGCCGTTTTCTTTTTTCCACAAGTGGGGTGAACGAAATTGATCCGCTAAATGCATAAATGTCTCGCGCGTCATTTTCGGGTGTTCCAAATGCTCTGAAGCTTTCGGGAACTCCTTTTTGGACAGACTCAAATAATCAAAGAGTTGGTCTGCGAAGCGTGCAGGCCATTCACCATCAAACCGGTGGACAAGAGCCACTCCTTCTTCACGCGTAATGTCTCCGCTTCGAATCTCCTGTGAAGCGTCGTACGTGGCTCTTCCAATGCCAAATTTAACGTGCGTTGTGTAGTAATGGAAATCATCCATTCGGTCATCGATGCTGTTGTATTTACTGTATGTTCCAGGGGTTCGCTCGGGTGACGCCTGAAAGCCTCCATGTTCCACGGCATAATAATAGGCGCTTTGTGGATGCCACTTGAGATAATAGCCAAGATAATGAACTTCGATCTGGGTTTTGCGGAAAGATTCAGGATTCGCGGGTAGATAGGCTTCGAGATCATTGGCTGTGAAGCCAAAGCGCTCCATTAACTCCCCAATAGCGACTCCTCCTAAAAAAATCTTAGAAGTATCTTTAGAAGTGAAATAGTCCCATGACCGTTCGGCCGTTTTCGTATCCTCAATCGGATTTCCATATTCGGATTCGTTCTCGCCGTAGAAAACCAGGGGAATGTTTGTTAATGCGGCGAGTTTCGGAGCAAATGCCTTTTGACCGATAATAAAGGGTTGGAAGGGATGAAAGAGTTTTTCCACGGCCAAGCGTGTGAGCAACCGATGAATTTTGCCGTTGGGAGTAAAGAGATAATTGTCAAATCCCGCATGGATCCACGCCTGCTGATTTTTCCAACCCCAATCGGTATAAATATGAGGAGCCCACGTTACGGTGAGAGGGTTCATTTGGTATTTGTATTTAAGAACATGAGCGGCGAAGAAACTGTCTTTTCCGCCCGATCCCGGCACGAGACAATCGTACTGGCCGTCTTTGCTCCGGTACCGGGTGCATAGAGCCTGGAGCTCCTTGTCCCTTTCCTTCCAGTCTACGGTAGCTGCTTTGTGTTCGGCGTAGCGGCAGGCATGACATACCCCTTCGGCATCAAATTGAATGGTCTCTTTTTTGGATGTGGAGGTGTGGGTGTATTCAACGGCGGAATTCGGTCTTTGATTGGAAATCACACATTTCCTACAGAACTTCACTTCCTCCGGAAGGCCAAATTTTGTTTCAAAGCCCATTCTTGATTTGCTCAACCTTACATGGCTTAGTGATTGAAATGAAGATCTTCTATATTTCCGGAACACGTGCCGACTATGAGTTGATGCGTGAGCCTTTGTTGGCCATTCGGCGCAGTCGCAAGTTTGACCTCCAAATCGTCGTTACAGGTATGCATTTACGAAGAAAATATGGATCGACCATGCAAGAGATCGAGGAGGATCATTTTCCGATCGTAGCGCGCCTGGATACGCTTCATTCGAGAGACGATTGCAAGGCGATGACGGTATCGTTGGGGAAAACGATCGTTCAAATGGCGGAACTTTTCGATCGAAAGAAACCCGATCTAGTTTTTGTCATGGGAGATCGAGATGAGCAATTGGCAGGAGCTGTCGCTGCGAGCCATTTGAATATTCCAGTCGCCCATATTCATGCGGGGGAGAGATCCGGGAGTATTGACGAATCAAATCGCCACGCGATCTCGAAATACGCCAGCCTCTTTTTCGTTTCGACTAAAGAAAGTAGAATGAGATTGATTCGAATGGGCGAGGAAAGTTTTCGAATTCATAACGTTGGTGCCCCGGCGATCGATGCCTATCGGAAAGCAGATCTGAGCGATCTGGCGGAAGTGGCGCGAGAAATCGGAGTGGAACTACAAAGAAAAAACTATATTGTTCTTCTCCAACATGCCGTTACTCAGGAGGTAATGGAAGCGGATAAACAGATTCGTGAGACGCTAGGTGCGGTTCGAGCGTTTAACATGTCTTGCGTTGCACTCATTCCAAATTCCGATCCGGGTGGAGCAAAAATCGGTAAAACTCTCCAGCAATCTGCGGCGTCAAATGATCTCACGTTGATCACTCACTTACGGCATCAGCAGTATGGAACTTTGTTAAAGAACGCCGCAGTCCTGGTAGGAAATTCGAGTAGTGGGATTATTGAGGCGCCTTACCTGGAACTTCCGGTCGTGAATATCGGCACGCGGCAGCAACTTCGAACGAGGGGCCGAAACGTGATCGATGTGCCTTATGAAAGGAAGGCAATATTGTCGGCTCTTCGCCGAGCTAATACACAAGCCTTTCGCGCGCGGATGCATGAAAGCCGCTACATTTATGGCGATGGCCACGCTTCAATTAAGATCGTTTCAGTGTTAGCATCGCTGCGAAACAAAGAGGGATTATTTCTTCAGAAGAAACTAACCTATTGAGCGCCCATTTGTGAAAGCCAATATCAACGACCCGAGTGAAGGAACGCAGCCGAACTCCATCGAAGTTCCTCTCGCAAAGCCCTGGATCGACTCGGAGGAAGCCGAAGCGGCTGCTCGTGTCGTGCGGAGCGGCTGGCTTATTTCAGGGCCTGAGACCGAGGCTTTTGAAAAAGAATTCGCTGCGGTTGTAGGATCGAAATACGCGATCGCCGTGAATTCAGGTTCATCAGCGCTTCTTGTGGCCCAGGCCGCGCTGGAAATCGGAGTGGGAGACGAAGTTGTCGTTCCTGATATGACCTTCATTTCCACTGCGAGTTCTTCACTTTATCTTGGAGCGTGTCCGGTTTTTTCTGACATTACGAGTGACGACTATGGAATGGACGCAGTCGACTTGGAGAAGTGCCTTTCCAAAAAGACACGAGCCATTTTGCCGGTCCACTATGCTGGGCAGTCCTGTAATCTTGCTCCTATCGTGAAGGAAGCGCGTCGTTTGGGCATTGCGGTTATCGAAGATGCGGCGGAATCGCATCTTGCAAGGTTTGAGGGCAAGTACACGGGCACTATCGGTGACGTGGGGATCTTCAGCTTTACTCCTTCTAAACCGATGACCACCGGAGAAGGAGGAATGATCGTCACCGATCGAGAAGATATCGCAAAACGAGCGCGCTTGATTCGGAATTTTGGCGATCAAGCAAAATTTGAATGGGATCTTCTAGGCTTTAATTTTCGAATGCCTGAAATGATGTCGGCCATTGGCAGGATTCAACTGAAGAAGCTAAAAGAAAGCGTTCGCAAGCGGAGAGAAATCGCCCACCGTTATACAGATGCGTTCAAGGCGATACGCGGGTTAGTTCCTCCATTCATTCGGAAAGAAGAAGATCACAATTTTCAGCTTTATACTTTGCGAGCCGATCCGGAGTGTTTCACCATCAATCGAGACGGGTGGATATCGGAGCTTAAGAGCCGAGGCGTGGGAGCTCGTCTGTATTATCCCACTCTGCATGATCAAGGAGTCTTTGGTTCCGTCCCAAAAAGAAAAGGCGCCGATTTTAAAGGCGCCACGCATTTCGCAACGACGGCATTCTCGCTGCCGATTTTTCCGACGCTCTCGGAGAGAGACCAGGGGCGCGTAATTGACGCCGTCTCCGAAGTGGCCAAAAAACGTGGGAGATAGCGATTCGTAGAGTTCTCATCACTGGTGGAGGGGGATTTCTTGGCAGGGCGCTTGCGCGTCGATTGTTGGAACACCGTTCCACGTCGAAACTCGAATTTGGAATTCGTACGATGGATCTCGTTCCCCTGCCCGAGTCGGAGGGGCTAG
Organism: uncultured bacterium; assembly: GCA_964397255.1. Classification (GTDB taxonomy): domain Bacteria; phylum Bdellovibrionota_G; class JALEGL01; order JALEGL01; family DATDPG01; genus CAYNHQ01. The sequence goes on along the minus strand of CAYNHQ010000002.1, from coordinate 113,072 downwards.
AACATTTCCAGGGAAGCATTCTCGATATCACGGATCTCTCTTCCGCGATGCGCGATTGCGATGTGATTGTTCATTTGGCCGCACTTCTCGGTGTGGAGAATTCCGAGAAACGCCGTCTCGCTTGTCTCAATATAAATATTCAAGGAACCATTATGGTTTTAGAGGCCTGTGCCAAAGAAAGAAGTAAGAAGTTCATTTATGCGTCTTCGTCGGAAGTGTATGGGGAAGGGGACGGGTCACCCATCCACGAGGATACGCCGTTGAATCCGAAATCAATCTATGCGATCAGCAAGCTCGCGGGAGAGGAATATGTAAAGACCTACGCTGAACGATATGCCATGGAATACACGATCCTTCGCTTTTTTAATGCTTATGGGCGCCATCAGGTCGGCCAATTCGTCATCCCCCGTTTTATCAACGCGGTGTTGAACGATTCTTCCCCGTTGTTGATTGGTGACGGATCGCAAGTGAGGTCTTTCTGTTACGGCGCAGATATAGCCGATGGAATTATTCTTTCGCTTTTTTCTGACCGGGCGAATCAAACAACGCTTAACTTAGGTAACGACCAGGAGCCGGTAACGATGCGCGAACTCGCGGAGAAAATCATTTCGATCTCCGGCAAACATCATTTGAAGCCCCGGATCGCGAAGAAGTCCGAAAGTGACCGGACGCCCCAACGAGATATCCAGTCGCGAATTCCATCGATCGAGCGGGCGCGTACCTTGCTTGGATATCAGCCCAAGATATCGCTGGATGTCGGGATTAAGAAACTCATTGAAAGCGGCACTATAGAGGATTCTTGGCGAGGTCGGGCGGAGTAAGGAGTACGTATGAAACTGATTAAATAAGGCTGATCGCTTCACAAAAAGCTAGGGAATTGTTAAAATAAAACATTGCTATGAGTGACGTCCTAAAAGGAAATTACGATCTTGATTTGAAAAAATCCGAATCGCTAAGTCGAGAAAACGAAAAGAATGATTTAGAAAAGCAATTCGAAAAAAGCGCGCTTGAAAAACTGGGTGGAAGCATCGCTTTTGTTCGAAAATCCAAAGTTTTTATTTGGAAAAAGTAGAAAAACTTACGTCGTTTGCCCAGGGTGTTGTCTCGCGCATGAGCGATCTGACGCTGGCCAAATCGAAAAAGTTGGGATTGGCAAACACCCGAGAGAACAAGAGATTTATTTCAAAAACGATTTGTGACTTAAACGCGAGTGCATTTCCCGCCACACGCGCTCTCGTAATTGCGAGCGGGCCGAGTCTTCATCGCAGAAATTCAGTGGATCGAATTGTAAGGGCGCGGGACCATTTTGACGGAACGATCGTCGTGGCGGACGGGTCTTTGGGAAATGTTCTTCGAAAAGGATTGATTCCCGACTTTGTCGTTTCCGTCGATGGCCACTCTTCACGTATTGTTCGTTGGTTCGGAGATCCGGATCTCGCGAACCGCCCGCAAGACGAATACTTTTCCCGCCAACTATATGATCCGGTTCTTTGGGAAAATGAACTCAAGGCAAATGAACAAATGATCCGCCTTGTGAATGAACATGGACCTAAAATTAAAGCGATCGTTGCAACTAGCGTTCACCCATCGGTGGCCCAAAGATGCATTGATTCCGGTATGGACGTTTACTGGTGGAATCCGATCGTGGATGACATCGAAAATCCCGATGGGATCACGGCACAACTTTTCCGAGAAAATGGAGTGCCGTGCATGAATTCAGGAGGCAACGTGGGTTCAAGCGCATGGGTATTTAGCCACGCTATCCTGGAAAAACGCCACGTGGGAATCGTGGGAATGGATTTCGGATACGCTCCTGGAACCGATTATCAAAAGACCCAGTATTATCCCGAACTCAAAGCTCTTCTGGGGGATCGCATCGCCGAAGCGTTTATTTCCATTCCTAATCCGTATGAAAATGAGACATGGTTTTGCGATCCCACGTACTATTGGTACAGGGAATCTTTCTTGGAGATGTCTTTACATGCCGACTGCGAGACATACAATTGTACGGAAGGCGGTACCGTGTTCGGCAATGGCATCCATTATACGAAGTTGGACTCTTTTTTAACGTAGCTTCAAATGGCAAAAGCACTGCTCATTAATCCTGTCGTTCGAATGGAGGATAAACCAAAGCATATCCCATACGGCATCGCTTTACTTGCTGCGATTGCGGACAAAGAAGGTCATCAGGTTCAGGTGTTCGACGCGAATGCTTGGCGCCCTAGCGACACGCTATTGGAGGAAGTGATTGGAGCCGATAACTGGGATCTAATTGGGGTTGGGGGAATCTCCACCACTTACGCGTATGTTAAAAAAATTGTGACTCTTGCCAGAGATCTCAGGCCACGCTCGAAAATAGTCGTCGGCGGAGGGCTTCTGACTTCCATTCCTAGAGATATTATGACTCTCCTACCGATGGTGGATATCGGTGTGGTGGGGGAGGCGTTTGTTACCTTTCCAGAAATTCTCGGGGAGATCGAGAGCAAACGCGAACAATGGAGTGCGATCGATGGAATCATTTGGAGAGGCCCCCAGGGAACGATCCATCTAAATCGCCCTCGAGAATTGATTACGGATCTGGATACGCTCCCTTATCCCGCATGGAACATGCTTCCTCTGGATATTTATTTCAAAAACAGTGCGCTTCTCTATAGCGAGGAGGCATTTAGTGCTCGCCGCAGGTTGGATATTAATGGGAGTTTTGGCTGCCCGTTTATTTGTCGGTTTTGTTTTCATTTGGGGCTTGCGGGAGATGTGCATTACCAATCCCCAGAGAATGACCAGGCCGATGTGATTTTTACGCACGATCGAACGAACCGGTGGCATAGCCCTGCGTATTTAGTGAAAATGGCCAAACATCTCAACCAGGCGTACGGCGTCGATTTTCTCTTGTTTTACGACGAAAATTTACTCGCGATTAATTCAGCGGCGAGAAACAAATGGCTTCCCGAGCTTTGCAGGCTTTGGATCGAAGAAGGCCTGCAACCCACCTGTTCCCGACTTAACGTTTCGCACCATCCCGATACCTGCAAGGACGGGGTTCACTGGGGGGGGACGAGCCACGCCTCGCTCGCAAATCCAGCGCTTCTTTCGATGATGAGGAAAGCGGGATGCGCGCAATTGCTTTATGGGTATGAATCTTTTTCCAAACGAATTCTCAAAAATGTCGGGAAAGGGGCGACCCCTGAAACCAATGAGCGATCTTTGAAAATGACGCTAGATGCCGGAATTCGGCCGATTCCCAATCAAATGATCGGATTCCCTGACGAATTTTTCGACAGCCTCGTGGATTGTGTGGAGGCGTGGGAAAGAATGGGAATCGAGGTCAAACCCTTTTTTGCGACAGCCTACCCTGGAACGGAGTGGTATTACCGCTACAAGGATAAAATTCTAGCCCAATATAATGGAAATTTGGAGGCCTATTTGCTTGATTTGGGCGATGCCACGAAAATCACGGCGAACATTTGTGAAAATTTCAATTCGGTCGAACTTCTTGGATTGCGTGAGTTAATGGTCGCGCGTGATATCAAACGAATTCGTGAGTATGAACGAGAATGGAAGAAGGTGCATGGCGATCCTCAATTCTCCGATGTTCGATGGCCAGAAGCATCACGCAAACGTCATCCCGGATAATTTCGCGAGGGGTCCGTCACTTCGCTTCGAGGTAAAAGAGTCTTCCAGACTTGGCCCTGAAAGATTCCGGGTGGCGATTTGAAAAAGCGCGCTAACGAGAGATCAAAATCAGTTCGGCTAATTTGAAATCCCAATGATCGTCAATATCGACGGACGATTCAAAATCGCGGACTAGTCCGCGACAATCTCCTTTAGAAAAAGACGGATTTCGGATGAATGAATCGTAGTTCACGGCATAAACGGAACCGGAAGGAAGATATATGGGCTGCCCGTCCTGTCTGCGCGATTTTCGATCTGACTCGTCAAAGAAATGGTGAAGTCTATTGTCGGCATTCAGTCGATAACGATGTGTCGGGTGTCTTTTGTCTTCCGTTATCGTCATGGCGGCATCAGCACCCGAATCCAGTAGCAATCGAACCGTCTCATCGATGTCTAGCGGTAAACGAAGAGGGGAGGTGGCTTGAAGAAGCACGATTACCTTTGGAGTAATTCTCTTTTCTTTCTTGATCCATTCGAGCGCATGGAGGACCACGTCCTCCATTTTGCTTTCGTCTGTTGCCAGATGAGAAGGTCGTAAAAAAGGAACATCGGCCCCTTCAGCCTTCGCTATTTGAGCAATGGTGGGATCGTCCGTGCTGACAATTATTGAAGTAAGTGTCTTACTGCTTTTTGCCGCCCGTATAGTCCATCCGATCAATGGAACCCCAGCCAAAGGTAAAATATTTTTTCCGGGTAGTCCCTTCGATCCTCCGCGTGCCGTGATGATGCCAAAGACCTCCATCAGGCCGATCTCGGTTTGCATGGATTGCCGAATGCCGTAACTTTGTCCGGAATGTCGGACACGACGATGGAGCCGGCGCCGATCGTTGAGTTAGATCCAATACACTTAGATGGAATGACCACCGAGCCGGCACCAATCATGGACAATTCTCCGACCTTCGCAAATCCGCATAAGACAGCACCGGGAGCGACATGAGAAAAACGCCCCACTTCGACATCGTGTTCGATAATGCAGCCGGTATTGAGAATCGCATGGGGGGAGACGTGGGCGTTCACATGGACGACGACATTCGGGAAAATCATTGCCGTGGGGTCAATCTTGGCCAGAGGCGATATTCGAGCCGTGGGGTGGATGAATCCGATCGTTCGTAAGCCCAGGCCTTCAGAATATTCGACCATCTCCCGATGAAGATCTCCGTTTGTCATCGCGATAAGAATTCCTTCCGCTTTGGCATCCTTTTTTATCGTAGAAAGGGATGTCCGAGTCCCGATCACGGCTACCCCCTCGTGACGAGTCCCCTTTTTCCGATCATCGTCATCGATAAATCCGAGAATCTCAAAACCTCCGATCTGGCGTAAGCAATCGGCGCTTACCCGGCCGTGGCCTCCAGCTCCATAGATTAACACTCTCAAGAAAGGTCCTCCCATTTCAGTAGTACTTGGTCCGTGAGATCCCGCTTCGCTCGTTTCCCCAAAACCTGACGGTATTGCGCCGCAGAAATGCCGTTTGCCGGTCTTTTCATGATGAGATGCTTGGCTTGAAAGACGGTTCCTTTTGCAATGGTCTCACGCGTATAAATGCTTTTGCGAACGAGAAGTCTTGTCTCTTTTTCCTCTTGGGTAGGCTCTTTTACCTCAGAGCCGAGAAGTACCTCGATTTGTTTTGGATCAATCTCACTTTGCACCCCATCCTTTTCCCGGCGCAAAATGTTTACGAACTCTTCGAATTCCTTTGGCTCCATCGACGCTTTGTGATCTGGACCCACGAGTGAATGACTCAGGGTAATATGCTTTTCCACGCATCGTGCTCCCAGACGAACCGCGAGTGCAGCCGCCTCCCATCCAAGAGTATGGTCGGAAAACCCGACCGAGACTCCGCAATTTGCCTCTAGCGTTTTCATCACGCGCAAATTTACATGATTGGAAGGAGAGGGATACTCCGAAGTGCATTGCAGGAGAAGGAGGGTTTCGCATCCGCTGTTAAAAAGCGTGTCTTTCGCATCTTTGACTTCCTTTAGAGTACTCATTCCGGTCGATAAGAGAACAGTCACCTTTTTGCTTCCCAGAAAATGGAGAAGCGGAAAATTGGTAATGTCGCCACTTGCCACCTTAATCACATTCATTCCCAAGCGGAGGAGAAATTCCGCGCTTTTTTCGCCCGAATGAGGAGTGGACAGGAAGAGAATGCGTTTTTTTTCGCAGTATTCTTTCAGTATAAAGTGGGCCTCTTCCGAAAGCTCGAGAGTTCGGAGCATGTCATATTGCGAACGTATCCCTTTGGTGTTCTGCAATTGGTAAGGGGCAAGGTTGGCATCCGAGGAAACAAGCTCATCGACCCAAAACGTTTGAAATTTAACTGCATCCGCTCCAGCGCCGGCGGCCACATCAACCAGCTGTTTTGCCATGGCAAGATCGCCGTTGTGATTTACGCCGGCTTCTGCGATGCAGAAAACTCGAGAGGGATCAAAGTTTTCACGCTTCTTCGTCACAGTATCCGTTTTCGACCTGATACAAAATAAAAACCGCGCGTAGTCCCATGAATCGTCGTATCGGTGTCATGTGAGGGGGCAGGCGACATAGAATAACAGCCCCGATCTGGGCGGGTCAATGAGGAGCGTAGGCTTGCGAAGATGATAGGCATTGGTTTAGACAAACTAGCGTAAGTTATTAGCATTAATAAATTAATATTGATCTTATTAATATTAGTAGTAGGCGCTGCCCTATGGAGCGGACAGCCGAAGAAGCATAGAACCTGTGACATCAAAGCTCTGCTAAAATAACGATTCCCGTAAAAATCTGTAGCGTAGAGAGCCAAGTCAGGGGATCATTTTTAAACATTGGAGATTAGGTGAAAGTTCTTGCCATCAATGAACCTTCGTTTTTTCAGATAAGTCTCAAGCAAAATCGGCGACATAATTTCTGAATATTCGTATTTTCATACAGGCGCGGATGACTTCGTCGCGTCTTCCAGGCAAGGTTCTTCGACGTGCCCAAGGGCGTCCTCTCCTTGATTTTTTGTTTGCGAGACTTGAAAAGGCATCGGGAGGGCTGGAGCGCGTGGTTTCCACGTCATCGGATCTGACAGACCAATCGATTGTCGATTACTGCCAGGGAAGATCGATTTCCTGTTTTCGAGGGCCACTCTTAAATGTCGCACAACGATTTGGAGAGATGCTTCGCGAATTTCCAACGGATGCATTTGTTCGAGTTTCGGGGGATAGTCCTCTCTTGGATTGGCGTCTCGTTAACGAGGCCATTAAGCGTTTCACAAATGGAGAACGGGATATCGTGACCAATGTACAGGCTCGAACCTTTCCTAAGGGACAGAGCGTGGAAGTGATCCGGAGTTCAATTTTTCTAGATGCGCTTCCGAAACTCATCGATCCAAGCGATCAAGAGCACGTTACCCCCTATTTTTATCGACATGCTTCAAATTATCTGCTGGAGAATTTCCAATCGAATGAAAAAGGAATGGAAAATATTCAGTTGGCGGTTGATACACCTACCGATTGGGAGTGGTTCGAGTTTTGGCTCAAAGAACATTCCGATGAAGTAGCTCGAGTTACTTGGCGAGAGCTCGCCCTCCACCGAAAAAAGTGGGATCAAATGAGAAACAAATGACACGAAAATTGCGGGCAGGAATCATTGGCCTGGGTGTGGGAGAGACGCATATCGCCGGGTATGAAGCCCATCCTATGTGCGAGGTCGCTAAGCTATGTGATGCCGATCCTCAAAAGCGAGCGGAAATCTCGCGGCGTTATCCAAATCTTCGTTTCGCAGAAACGGCAGAGGAATTGATTGATGATCCAGAGATCGATGTTCTGTCGGTCGCTTCATATGATTCTGACCATTATGAACAGATTGTTCGAGCGATCCGAAAGGGGAAACACCTGTTTGTGGAAAAACCCCTCTGCTTGAATGAGAAGGATGCCGAACATATTTTACAGGAAATAGCGAATCATCCGAACATTATTCTTTCATCTAATTTGATCCTTCGATCCTATCCTCGACTCGAGCGAATTCGAAAGATGATTGACAACCAAGCCTTCGGAAAAATTTATTTGATGGAAGGCGATTACAATTATGGGCGGCTGGAGAAGATCACAAAGGGCTGGAGAGGAAAAATAAATGATTATTCTGTGACATTAGGGGGTGGGATTCATATGATCGATCTCCTTCTCTGGCTTTGTCGTAAGAAGGTGACTTCGGTGTTCGCCGTGGGGAATCAAATTTCCACGGAAGGGACAGGGATACCATTTAACGACATGGTGGCTTCTCTTCTGACGTTTGTGGATGGCTCCATCGGTAAAATCGCGGTCAATTTTGGATCAGTATATCCACACTTTCATCGCATTTCGCTCTACGGAACGGAGGCGACGTTCGTAAATGAGCCTACGGGCGGATGGATCTATCGGAGTCGAGACCCTGGAGTAACGCCAGAGCAGATGACGGAGAGTTATCCCGGTGCAAAGAAAGGGGACCTCATTTATCAATTTATCGACGCTATCGTAGGAAACGGAAGCCCTGCGGTCACGATTGACGAAATATTTGAGGCACTGGCTGTAGCCTTTGCCATCGATCGATCTGTAAAGTCCGGAAAGTCCGAGCGAGTTCGATCTTTTTCGGAAAGTCGAAGATAATGCCGGGCACCGTGCGCCAAATCCCATTTGGAAAACCTCTGGTTGGAAAAGAGGAAAAGAGGGCGGTGGCCGACGTATTGGAAGGAACCGTTTACGTTCATGGTCCGAAAGCTACAGAATTTGAAGGCGCATTCGCTAATTGGACCGATTCGCCTCATGCGGTTTCAGTATCATCCGCGACAGCCGCACTGCACCTGACTTATTTTTCAGCTGGAATTGGACCTGGTGACGAGGTGATTGTGCCGGCGCAAACGCATGTGGCCACGGCCCATGCCGTGGAGCTAGTTGGAGCGAAGCCCATTTTTGTGGATGCCGAAATCAAGACCGGCAATATCCACGTAGAACAGATCGAAGAGAGGATCACCCCCAGAACTCGGGCGATATCTTTGGTTCATTTTCTTGGCATGCCGGTCGATATGGACGGCGTCAACAGAATTGCCAGGAAGAGAGACTTGTTGGTGGTTGAGGACTGTGCTCTGGCGCTCGGAAGCTATTACAAAGGGATCCACGCCGGTCTTCACGGTTCGGTAGGGTGTTTTTCTTTTTATCCGGTGAAGCACATTACGACCGCCGAAGGGGGAATGTTAATTAGTAAACATTCGGAGCTCATCGACAAAATAAAACATCAGAAAGCCTTTGGTTTGGATCGAACAGTCTCAGAAAGAAAGATCCCGGGGATTTATGACGTGAACCTTCTTGGCATGAATTATCGTCTAAACGAAATCTCGGCGGCTATAGGGATCGAGCAGTTGAAACGCTTGGACTCCTTCCTGTCCATCCGTCGCGAAAATGCTCGGTCTCTTCGAAAAGGACTTGGCGGATGTAAGGAGCTCTCGTTCTTTGAGGATGAAGGGTCCGATTATAAATCTAGTCACTATTGCTTTTCAGTGCTTCTCAATGGTCCCTATGCCGCCAAACGATTTGATATTGTCTCGTATTTGAATTCGCATGGCGTGGGGACCAGTATTTACTACCCCCATCCAGTGCCGAGGTTGGCCTATTATCAGAACAAATATGGATATCGTGGGAAAGAATTTCCAAACGCCGAAAAGATTAGTGATACCTCTATTGCTTTGCCCGTCGGACCCCACCTCAATGGAGAAGATATGAATTATATTGCTCAGACGATGAAGGAGGCATTGTGCCGAGTATAAAAGGGAGACGAATTGCTCTTATCGGGGGAGCTGGATTCATTGGACATCATCTAGCGCTTGACCTCGCGGCAGCAGGAGCAAAGGTCGAGATTGTGGATGGCCTCCAAGTGAATAATATTCTGACGTTCGCTTCTAAGAACAAAAATGCCCCCAACAATCATCTTTACACATACTTTCTCAATGAGCGCTTGAGGCTTCTTCGTGAGGCTGGAATCACAATGCATGTTCAGGATGCGCGCGATTATCATATGCTCACGCATGTTCTTGGAAAGATTCGTCCGCAGGTGATCATTCACTTGGCCGCGGTGGCTCACGCGGATCAATCGAATAAAGATCCTTTCGGTACGTTCGACCATAGTCTGCGTACATTAGAAAACGCTCTAGACTTTAGCCGGGGTGGCGATGTTGAACACTTCATCTTTTTCTCTTCCAGTATGGTGTACGGAAATTTTCGGGAAGGCATGGTTACTGAAACAACCCCTTGTGAGCCGATCGGAATCTATGGCGCGCTTAAGTTTGCGGCGGAGAAAATCATCATTGCATACAATCAGGTCTTCAATCTCCCCTATACGATTGTTCGTCCCTCAGCTCTTTATGGTGAACGCTGCGTGAGCCGGCGAGTGTCACAAATTTTTGTGGAAAATAGTTTAATGGGGGAAGAGATCAAGATAAGTGGAAATGGTTCTGACCGCCTCGATTTTACGTACATTCGAGATCTTACGCATGGAATCATCTGCGTCATTGAAAACGAAAAAGCGAAGGGAGAGATTTTTAATCTAACGTATGGAGAGGGGAGACCTCTATCAGAACTCGTGCAAATAGTTTCGAAGAACGTTCCGGATGTTCGTATCAATTATCTTCCAAAAGATCGGCTTACGCCGGTTCGAGGAACTCTCTCGGTAAAGAAGGCTGAGGAGCTGATTGGATATCGCCCTTCCTATCCGGTTGAAAAGGGATACCGTTCGTATGTCCAATGGTACAAAGCCATATGGGATGAAGTGTCCAAAGGAAACTATGTGCCAAGTCCCCAGTATGGCCGGATCTAATTCGCCTGCCGATAGGGACCCCTGGCTTGAACCGCATCTCGGACGACGAGCCTATCGAATAGAAGGCGGCCCATTTCTCGAACTTGTCTCTTCCGATCGTCTTCGCTTCATGGAAAACGTAAGGCACGAAAAAGCTTTTGCTTATTGGAAGATTCCGGTGTCGAACATCGAGGCCCTTCACATCGCAGAAGGTCTTGGGTTTCGGCTCATCGATACCCTCGTTAAATTTGAAAAACCAATTCGTTCGGCCTCGACGCTTTCAGGAAAGTGTCTTACTCGAGCCGCACAGCCAGCCGATGAATCACGCGTTGCTGAAATCGCGCGGAGCGCCTTCACTTTTTCTAGATTTCACCTGGACCCCCATCTTTCAATAGACATTGCTAATCGAATCAAGGAAGACTGGGTTCGCAATTATTTTCGAGGAAAGCGCGGAGAAGCCATGCTGGTAGCACTTCAGGGAAATCGTCCGGAGGGTTTTGTTCAGCTTCTCATAAAGAATCAAGTGCTGACGATTGATCTCATCGCCGTTTCCCCACAGTTAGGGCAAAGAGGCATCGGAACGTCTCTCATTCAGGGTGCCGAAGCGGTCTACGAAGACTGCAAAACGATATGTGTCGGAACACAATTGGCGAATGTTCCATCGATTCGATTTTATGAAAAATCTGGATTTCGAGTCAAAACATCGAGCCATGTTCTTCATTTTCATGGGTGGCTCACATGAGCGGACGCACGATCTTTGGCCGAAATCTGGATCGAGAAGTAGCCATAGTAGCGGAGATCGGCAACAACCATGAGGGAAGCTTTTCTCGCGCGGAAGAAATGATCGGCCAGGCGGCCGAGGCAGGTGCGGATGCTGTGAAATTTCAAACCTATCGGGTGGAGCATTTTATTCATCCCAAGGACACCGAGCGATACGAGCGTTTGCGGCGGTTTCAATTATCCGAGGAAGACTTTGAACGACTAAGTGGAGTAGCGAAGAAATATCATGTTCATTTTTTTTCGACGCCTCTCGATCTAGGTTCTGCTGCGTTTTTAAATCGAATATGCCCAGTTTTCAAAGTGGCATCGAGTGACAATACATTCTATCCACTGCTGGAAAAACTGGCCTTGTTCCGAAAGCCGATTCTCCTTTCTACAGGGCTAGCATCGACGGAGGAGATTCGAATAGCTAAAGAACGGATTGAGAAATGCTGGCGAGAAGATTCTTCTCCATTCTTGCTCTTGCTTCATTGCGTGACGAACTATCCCGTGGCCATCGAGAATGCCAATGTCTCGGCGATTGCAAAGTTGAAACAGGAGTTCGGAGGTTATGTTGGCTACTCCGACCATACGATTGGAAATCGAGCAGCATTTCTGGCTGTAGGTTCGGGCGCCTGCCTCATCGAGAAGCATTTTACGTTGGACAAGAATCAATCTTCGTTTCGTGATCATCAGATTTCGGCGGATCCAAAGGAGTTTCGAGAATTAGTGGGAATGGTGCGTGATGGGGTGAGACTCCAAGGAAATGGTGCGATCGGAGTCGAGCCCTGCGAAGAACCCCTCATTCCCTCACTTCGAAGATCCATTGTGGCCGCAAGAGACTTGCCGAAAGGACATACGGTTAGGATCGAAGACATTACTTGGCTAAGGATGACCGAAGGCGTTCGTGCCGGTCACGAATCTGAAATTCTAGGAAAAACTCTTCGAGTCCCCCGAGCCAAGGGGGGCCTCATTGTGAATTCTGATTTGGAATAGGGAACCTTAAGCGCTATGTGTGGGATTGCCGGATATTTTGGAACAAAAACGCTGGAGCAAAAGAAGCTCACTCTGTGTATTCAAAAAATGCTCCGCAGGGGTCCTGATTCCCAGGCGGTTCGACATTGGGTGAATAGAGCGGGAAGAAACATGTATCTACTCCATTCCCGGTTAAGCATTATCGACCTCGATCAAAGGGCGAATCAGCCATTTCATTTTGCACAGAAGTGGCTGGCGTTTAACGGCGAGATGTATAACTATCGGGAAGTCCGCTCCTGGCTTGAATCCAAGGGGCATACATTTCAGACGACATCCGACACAGAAGTGTTCCTACAAGCCCTCGACCAAGGAACCGAGGATGCGCATAAAAGAAGCGAAGGAATGTGGGCGATGGCCATGTACGACGACGCTAAAGGCACGTTTCTCCTTTCGCGTGATCGATTTGGAGAAAAGCCCCTCTATGTCTACCGAACGCCAGACGGCATTTATTTTGGTTCAGAGGTGAAATTTATTCAGGCTCTTTTGGACGACCGTCTGAAGGTGAATCGAGAGATGATCTATCGATTTATGATCAACGGGTACAAGTCGATATATAAAACGAAAGACACGTTTTTCGATGGCATCGAAGAGCTGCCCAGTGCCTCATATCTGCAATTTTCGGAAAAGGGAGAGGAAGTTCAAGTTCGATATTGGACTCCATCGTTTCAGCAAGACCAGCAAATGACAGAGCAAGAAGCAATCGACCAAATTCGACAAAAGCTGATTCACTCGGTGGAAATTCGCCTGCGTGCAGATGTTCCGCTTGCCTTTTGCATGAGTGGGGGAGTGGATTCGAATGCACTCATTGGAATTGCAAAGAACGTATTTAATTACGATGTCCATGGGTTCACGATCATAAACCGCGATCCCCGCTACGAAGAAAATGAAATTGTCCAAGCGTCAGTGAAGGAATTAGGGATTCGCCATACTGCCATTCCCGTTCAAACGGATAGATTTCTTGAGGGACTTCGGGAACTGGTGCGATATCACGATGCGCCGGTTTTTACGATCACCTACTATGCCCAATGGCTCTTAATGAAAGCAATTTCCGAACATGGGTATCGGGTATCCGTCAGTGGTACCGCCGCGGACGAGCTATTTTCAGGGTATTACGATCATCACCTCGCCTATCTATATGAGGTTCATAAGGATCCGAACCTCTTCGCGGCTTCGAAGAAAGCATGGGCTACGCATATCCAGCCAATCGTCCGGAATCCGTTTCTTAGTGATCCGGAGCGATTCATCCGGGATCCCCAATTCCGTGATCATGTCTATCTCAATGCGGATGAATTTTCTGAATACTTTCATCAGCCGTGGAAGGAAGGGTTCACCGAGGAATTCTACTGCAAAGATCTCCTAAGAAATCGAATGGCAAATGAACTTTTTCACGAGGCCATTCCGGTGATTCTTCATGAGGATGATTTAAACGCCATGTTTTACTCCATCGAGAACCGTTCTCCCTTTCTTGATCGGGATCTCTTTGAGTTTTGTAATTCTGTGCCCACGCCAATGCTGATTTCGGACGGGTATGCCAAGGCGCTTCTCCGAAAGGCTGTGAGTGGGCTTGCACCGTCGGTAGCTCTTCGAAACCGTCGGAAAGTCGGTTTTAACGCTCCGATTTTTGATTTTCTCGATCGTCATGATGCAAAGATCAGAGACGAACTTCTCCGCGATTCGGCAATTTATCAGTTTGTCCGCCGTGAACGAATTCAGAGTTTGCTTGAACGCAATGATTTACCCAACAGTGAGAGTAAATTTCTTTTTTATTTCCTTTCTACCAAACTTTTCCTGGAAGAATTCATTTCGTGAAGTACTGCCGACATTGCATTCTTCCAGATACGCGACCGCACCTGACGTTTGATGACGGTGGGGTTTGTATTGCTTGCCGAAATCACGGGACGAAAAAAGTGATTGATTGGGGTTTGCGCGAAAGATGGCTTCAGTCAGTCGTGGCAAATGCCAAAAATGAGAAGAGGGCCTATGACTGCGTGATTCCTGTCAGCGGAGGGAAAGATAGCACCTGGCAAGTAGTCACCTGCCTACAATATGGCCTTCATCCCCTGACTGTGACCTGGAAAACGCCCGCCCGGACATCCCTCGGTTGGAAAAATTTAAACAATTTAATTTCCTTGGGCGTGGACCATATTGATTATCAGGTGAACCCGAAAGTGGAAAAGGTATTTATGCGCTTGTCTTTTGAAAAGCATGGCACGCCGATGATCCCGATGCATTTGGCGCTATTTAATATCCCTCTCCGGATAGCCGTAACTCGAGAAATTCCATTGATCATCTGGGGAGAGAATTCTGCATTCGAATATGGCGGTGGGGAGGAGGAATCCAAAGGGTCGGAGCTGACGGTCTCGTGGATACGAAAGTATGGAGCCACACAGGGAACTAGCGCCGAAGAATGGGTGTCCAAAGTTTTATCCAAGGAAGATCTCGCTCCTTATGTTGGGCCAACGGAAGAAGAATTAAAGGCTCATCGTACGAGGGCGATCTTCCTTGGATACTATCTCGATTGGGATCCTCAGAAGACCTATAAGATTGCCAGAGCCAATGGATTCCAGGCCGATCTGCGACCACGAACAGGGCTATACTCGTATGCCGACATCGATGATGAATTCATTTCCATTCACCATTTCATGAAGTGGTATAAATTCGGCTTCACGCGTCTCTACGATAATCTATCTATTGAAATTCGAAACGGACGAATTTCCCGTAAGGCGGCCTTAGCGCGCGTACGAAAAATGGGAGACCCCACGCCTCATCAGGATATTAAAAGATTTGCTCAATTTACGGGACTCACGGTGAAGCGTTTTTTTGAGATCGCTGAGCGATTTCGAAATCTTGACGTTTGGGAGCGCAAGAAGGGAAAGTGGAGAATCATGGAGCCTTTGGAGTAGAGGATAAAACGATGAAGATTCGTGAAATCAAACCTCCTCGAACGTTTGAGGTCGGGTTCGAACAAAAGATCACACTCAAAGACTGCGCCCATATTGAACTCGCACCCGATGAACAAATTACACTTACGACGCCCTCTGGAACGGAATACGACATTTGTCGGAAGAGCTGGGGATACTACGCTACGCCATCACTCAACGGTCGTTTACCCGACCATCGTCTGCACGCGTTCCTTGTCAAGAGCGAGCAGACCGGCAAGTACAATATCTTTCTGATGGAAGAGGGGAAGGACAGGGAATTTGAAGACTATTTGAAACTACATGGTCATCGTATTGTCTGTCGCCTCGATCGTAGCGATGGGCTCAATGACTTGGAGAAAAAGGTTTCGCGTTGATTTGTCTTTGCGGTGGAGAATCTTTTCAGACGGTATACACGTACGATTCCCCCCCTCCTGGAGAAACGCAGATCACGTTTCCCAAAGGGACTAAGTATCATAGGTCATTTCTTAAATGTGATTCATGCGGACACTATCTGGCTGAGCATCGTCTGCCGCTGGAAAGCCTGTATAAAGGGGGCTATGTTCAGTCGACGTATCATGGAATGGAGGGCATCCAGCGAGCCTTCCAGCGGATTCGCTCTTTGGATCCTTCCCAATCGGACAATATTGGAAGGGTAGAGAGGATCAATCATTTTTGGGAATCCGAGGGTATGGGCCTGGAGCGAACGCTTCTTGATGTGGGATCCGGGCTTTGTGTCTTTTTGGACCGGATGAAGCAAAAAGGCTGGCGCGGGACCGCTGTCGATCCAGATCCTCTTTTTATACAACATGCGGAAAAGAATGTCGGTGTAAGGGGAATCGAGGGAGATTTTAGAACGACTGAACTCCCGGAAGTTTATGGTCTCATCACTCTCAATAAGGTCTTGGAGCACCTTTCCGATCCTCTCCCACTGCTCCAAAGGAGTCTTCGCTTTCTTGCGCCGGGTGGACTAGTTTATGTGGAATTGCCGGATGGAGTGTCGGCCGATCGACTAGGAGGAAAAAATCGAGAAGAGTTTTTTGTAGAGCATTACCATGCATTTAGTCCGAAATCATTTCAATTGTTAGCCGAAAAAGCGGGGTTTGAGCTTTTGAAATCAGAACAAATTCAAGAGCCGAGCAGTAAATTTACTATTTACGGTTTTCTTTGTCGGAGAAATTGAATGTCCAAACCATCTGAAGAAAGTCGGAAGACCTGGGAAGATTCTTTTCAAGAGCAGATTGAAAAGCAGGCCTATAACACGGCGCCGGTGGAAGCGATTGTTCGCACGGTTTCTTATTATCTGCGGGCTCGGGTCCGACCTGAAGATGAAGCTTCGCTCCACTTTATGGAGATGGGCTGTGGAGCCGCTCCCACACTGGGTTGGCTCGCCCAAAGAGGAATTAGGGTGAGTGGAGTTGATATATCGCCCACCGCGCTTGAGCTAGCCCGCAATAAATTTGCGTCATCGGGATTTGCTGATCGAATTGGCTCCTTGGTGGAAGGATCGGTCGCAAAGGTTCCATTTGAGAACGAGTCATTTGATGGAGTAATTGAGTCATGCGTTTTTCAACATTTGAGCAAGGACGACCGAGCCAAAGCTTTTCAGGAAGTCGGAAGAGTTCTTAAGCCGGGCGGAGTATTTGTCGGCCATATGCTCAATATTGAGCATTCCACGTATCAATTGCGACGGAATGAGGAATTGAAGAGCGATCCAGGAACTCTCGACCTACATGATGGGACGTCAAAAATTCATTTGACGAACATCGGTCTGACCCATTTTTTTACGAAAAAAGAATTCTTTCAGCTTCTTTCGGGATTCTCAGTAATTGATCCATGCTTATCGAACTATTTTCTTCCCAAAGAAGAGGCCAAGCGGCGAGGGTATGATGAGTACTTACAGAGCATGTGGATTGTCTACGCGGTGAAGTAGGGGAGAAATGCCAAGAATTTGCGGATGCATGAGTGAAGAACCGGAGCAGACCCGTCTCCTTCAGGTAAAACGATTTGAGAAAGCTCTGCACACTCCATTCCTAACGGATAGAGATTTCCTTTCGCTTGGGTGGGCTACGTTTGGTTGGCTGGGATGGCAGCGTCCAAACATATTTCAATCCCAGCGATATTTAGTGGTCATGGATGGTGAAATTTTCAATCGGGAAGATTTTCCAAGTAGTCAAACCGATGCGGAACGAGTCGCGAAAGAGGTAGAATGTCGAGGTTTTGTATCCACACTGGAAAAGATTAATGGAGACTTCTCCATCGTAATTTTCGATGGCGATGATCGAACTCTTTGGCTGGGCCGGGATCGATTTGGAATTAAACCTCTCTATTATATAGGGCTCCCCCATCGATTCTGCTTTTCATCGCGTCCCAAAGCTCTGCTACGAGCCCAGGAGCGGGGCGCTGTTGATTCTTCGTATGTTTTGCGGATTGCGGGATCTCATTATCGTTATTTTGATAACGAGCCTAGCCGTTCGCCCTACCTAGGGATTCATCAGGTGGAGCCAGCGCATTGGATCCAGTGGAAGGATGGGCAGGTTACAAAGGGTTCTTATTGGCGACTTCAGGACAAAGAAGATTTTCAGACCTCGGAAGAACTCCTTGCGAATCAATATCGAGAATTGCTAGCGGATTCGGTGAAGCGGAGGATGCTTGTCGCTCGAAGTCCAACATTCACGCTTTCTGGCGGAATGGATTCTTCGAGTGTTCTCGCAACGGCGGTTTCGTCCGCAAACAAAAAACTCCCCGCCTTCTCGGCCGTTTATAGCGACCGAACTTTTGACGAAAGTCATGAAATTCGAACTTCGGCCGAATTTCTCGTGTCCAAATGGCATCCCATCTCTATCGACCCTCCATCGATCCTCGAAATCGTGCACGAAATGGTTCACCTTCATGACGAGCCTGTCGCCACCGCCACCTGGCTCTCTCACTTTCTCTTGCTTAAAGAGGTTCGAGCACAGGGATTCGATGCTCTATTCGGGGGGATGGGAGGGGACGAACTGAATGCAGGTGAGTTCGAATATTTCTTTTATTACTTTGCAGACCTTAAAATCGCAGGAAGGGAAAGAGAGCTGGAAGAAGAAATCGAAGGATGGAAGGAGCATCACGATCATCCAATTTATCGAAAGAACAGGGGAGTCCTAGAAGACGTTTGGCGTGAAACGGTGGATTTCGCGAACCCAGGACATTGCCGTTCTTTGTCCTCCCGACTTTTTCGATATCGAGATGCAATCTCGAGTTACCATAAAGATCTAATGGAATTTCAGCCTGTTATGGAGCATCCTTTCAGAAGTTACTTGAATAACAGAACGTATCAGGATTTGACCCGTGAAACCTCTCCCTGCTGTCTTCGTGCGGAGGATCGCAATGCGGAGGCCCTGGGAATCATGCATTTCCTTCCCTTCTTTGACTATCGAATTGTCGAATTCATGTTTCGTGTACCCGGCGAATATAAGATTCGAAAAGGAGTGACGAAACAGCTTCTTCGGAAGGCGATGCAGGGGGTCTTGCCCGAGGCCACGCGAACAAGAATAAAGAAAACCGGTTGGAATGCTCCGGCTCACCTCT
The DNA here is from genome assembly GCA_964397255.1 of uncultured bacterium. Classification (GTDB taxonomy): domain Bacteria; phylum Bdellovibrionota_G; class JALEGL01; order JALEGL01; family DATDPG01; genus CAYNHQ01. The sequence continues at coordinate 94,341 of CAYNHQ010000002.1, read as the reverse complement.
GGTTTAGCGGGAAGAGAGGCCAGGAATTGCTTGAAATAATTCACTCACAGAAATTTCGAGAGCGGGGGATTTATCAGATGGATCGTGTGGAAAAATTGTTTTCCGAGCATCAGGAAATCGTGTTGAGTGGAAAACCGATGGAAAATCATATGATGTTCTTCTGGCAACTCTTAAACTTGGAACTCTGGCTTCGAGATGTCGAAGAATTTCAAAACGCCGGGAGGCAATCCTAAGTGATCGAATTTCTCAAAGTTTCCTGGCGCTATCTCTCCTGGCTTTATCCGTTTCCTCGAAGTCTGATTTACACACAGGAAGGAGAACTGCTATCAAAGTGGGCCGGTGGTTGTGAAGCGTTGGTGGAGATCGGAGCTTACGAAGGTGCGGCGGCGGTCCCCATTCGCCGAGCGATGTCATCACGTGGAACTTTGCATCTAATTGACCCGTTTGTGCCAGATAGCATCGGCGCGCATAAACAAGCCCGGAAATGGATGGCTAAATACAACGTGGCCCGCGTGAAAAATGGGCGGGTGATCTGGCACGAGGACTTTAGCTATGATGTGGCGAAGAAGTGGAGCGAACCGATCGATTTTCTCTTCATTGACGGGGACCATACGGAAAGCGCTTGTGAAAGAGATTGGCTTGATTGGTCCACGCACGTGAAGGTGGGCGGGGTAGTCTTGTTTCATGACGCTCGTTTAGGTCTGGGCGACGGAACCTACTTCGACGGTTGGAGCGGCCCCACGAACGTTGTGAATAAATACTTTCGAGGCCCCCATGCCCTTTCCAACTGGTCGATCCAAGATGAAGCCCTGACTATTGTTGTGGTTCAGAGAAAAGCTTAAAAGAGGAATTTCAACATTTACGGTTTGGTTTTTGGCTAAAGACCTGTTCGGAGTAATTGAAACTCATATCATTTTCGTTTCGCTTCAAATCCTCGATCTCATCCGATTTTTGATGGTCGTGCTTTCGGTAACCGCCCGTTTTGATCAGACGATCTTTATCCAATCCGAGTTGAAGAACATCATTTAAGTGGCCCGCCCAATTCTTAATCTCTCCAATAATCTCGTTGTCCGATAGCGTGGTCATATTGAGACAAATATCCTGTCGTTCCGTGATGGAAGTCAGGTATTTATCTTCATCTGAAATGAAGCCATGCTCTTTCGCGTATTTGTACATTTCCGTACCCGGAAGGGGGAGAAGAAATCCAATGCTCGGATAGAGCGAGTTTTTGAGGCACATTTCAAAAGTCTCACGAATGGTGTCTTTCGTTTCGATGGGATATCCGAGAACGACGCTCGTATATGACTTTATGCCTGCTTCATTCAAGATTCGAACCTGTTCTTCGAAATATTCAACTTCGACTCTTTTATTCATCATTTCCAAAATCTCTTTATTCCCTGATTCAAGCGAATAGCCGACTCCCATACATCCTGATTCTTTGAATTTCTTTGCCACACGGAGCCGTTTTTCATAGGGGAATTTGGGGTTTCCAAACAGATCCGTTCGGACGGCCGCGCTCCAATGAAATTTAAGGCCTGATTCAATAATGGCGTCCACGACCTTCTCGGCTGAATTTACCGAAGAAAAGCTGAGATCATCCCAAAAGTTAATGTAATTCGCTCCGTATTCTTCAATATTTCTTCGGATCTCCGCGAGAATCGATTCTGGAGACCGATGTCGGTAGGGATCGTTCCAGTACACAAAATGGCAAAAGGTACATCGGGCAATACATCCTCTTGCTGTCGACACAGGCATGATCACCCATTTGTCAGAATTTGGCGGTGCTCCTAAAGCACCATCCGCGTCGCTAATCTCAAGATATTTCTGAACTTCAAATAAGTCCCAATTGATCATCGGAAGTTCGTTAATATCGCACGCAGGCCGAGGGGGATTGATACGAATCTCGCCATTATCTGACCGGTACGCAATTCCCAGAATTTTCTCGAGAGAGGTCCCGGCCGAAATGGCCTTCAAAGCATCGAGGGCCGAAAATTCTCCCTCTCCGCAAACGACGACGTCTGCCATAGATTCAGTGAGGAAAAGCTCGGGGATCGAACTTCCGACTGAATTACCGATGATAATCTTGCAGCTCGGCTGGTGCTTTTTAATCATATTCGTGCACCATTTAATCCATTTGTAGTGAGTGACAATGCTTCCCAGCATTACGACATCGTATGAATGGCTTTGGATGTGGGATTCGACGTAAGCGTCGTCGTACTTGTGGAGATCGATGTCGAGAAGATCAAACGTATAGCCTTCCCGATGAATCATGGTCGCAATGTACCCAAGGCCTACTGGCAAGTAGATCGTCTTCGAATTCCTCCGAAGACAGGGATTAATGAGGAGTAATCTCATTTAAATTGAGCCACTTAAAGCAAGATCATACACACGGTTCCCAACCCAGACAAACTGGGGCCCCTTAACGAGCAATCGCTATGCCACCTTAAGTTATCCTTTTGAATTCAACCCTTATACAGGAATCCGGTCGCGGCAGGGCTTGTAAAAGCAACAATTCTCGTCAATTCCTGACATTTTTTGTCACTCCCATGGGGGCCGCTTTTATGAGTTTTTCCAGCCTCATATGAATATTTTGGATGGGATTTTCGGCCGTAAGAACCCAACGCTTCAAGAAGGCCTCATGTTCTCTTTGGAGCTCTTCCCCCTTTTGCGGGTCGCTCAATACCTCATGAATACGAGGCCAAACTTGTTCCAAATTATGGACCACTGCTTTTTCCGAAAACTTCACAAAGGGTAAGGCACTTGCGACGAAACATTGGGAGGAATGAATGTAGAGAATTCGCTTCTTCTGAAATAGACATAGATAAAGTGCAGTTGTCGGAATATCGACCAAGATGCAAAGATCAACTTGAGCAATCAATTCGCGGAGAGGGGTTCGGCCCACGACGGAGACCTCTTTAGTGCCCTCTCGCTTCTGAGCGAAACGATATAAATCGGACGAATCTTCTCCGGGATGAACTTTGAAGATCACTTTCACATTTCCGCGCAATGTTTTGGGGATGTTCGCTAGGCGATAAATCATTTCTCGGTGCGCTTTCCTTTTTAGTTCCGGGAGCGTCACGAGACCCGGAGGGGATGTTAATACAAGAATTGATTTTACTGAATCACTCGATGAATCAGCCTTGCGCTTTCCCGGACTTTCCATATGCGCGAAAGCCTCAAATATTTCGTCCTGAGGAATTCCCACAATACTTGACTTCATCGTTTCATATCGACTTCCGGATGCTAGAAATTCGTTGCTCCAAAGAAAATGGTAATCCGATTCTAGAAGAGGAAATAGTCCCGTCTCGGGAACCACCGCATGAGGGAAACCAACGGTTCGAATTCCAAGCTTTCGGGCCACTTCGACAAAAAGGGAGCCATGGTCCACGGCCCCGATGCACGTGATAGCTAATAGCCGAGGTTTCAACTGCTTTAATGTCGAGAGAGCCTCGTCGATATATTCGCACAAGATCGGCCACCGATTTTGGAAGTAATACTTAAAATGAAAATCGAGAAAGGGATTCGCAAAAATTTCTGGGAAAATCCCATCGTAGGAAGCCTGAATTTTTTTCCATCGGCGCCATCGTTGTGCAAACAAAATTTGTGACAGGAGATATCCCTTCCCGGGAAACCAACTTCGCAATGAAGAAACCTCGTTTCCTCCGGCCGTGCGAGTATGGGGAACGATGATCGGCGCGCTGCGCATGGCTTGAATTCGTTCACCGAGATGTTCGCGCAAGCGGTCATAAATTCGGCCAAATCGCGCAACCTCGCCCAGACCCATCATGAAAATAACATCTGGCCTTTTTCGTCCGATGAGATGACCCAGGTTACGAATCCAATTCCTGCCAAACGCAATGGGCGAGAGAAAAAATGAATGGCTCTTTACTCCCTTTTGGGCAGTTACTTTGGGATCGATGTATTGGACAGGCAGTTGTTTTGATTGCGCCAAGAATTCCCACACCGGTTCGAATACATCACTGGTTCGGTGAAAAATTGCCGGACGACGAGGAGAGCGAAACAGCATAAAAGCAAGCGCTTCTTTCTTCTCGTGAAGTCGGTAAAAGAATCTTGAGGCAAAGAGAACATCCTGAAAGAAATAGTACCATTCTTGCTGATTGAGCCTCGCGATTGAAAAACTTCGATAGTCGAAGAGGTTACCAAACGGCTCGAACCAGCGACTCATCAATTCCTGTGCCTCCATCCGTATGGATCGCAGCTCATCGATCGTAAAGAAATCGTCCGGTTCTGAAAAAGAGAAACCTTTTGATTCAAGGTAAGCTGCCGCGTCTAGTGTAAGACAAAGGACCTCATGGGTAGTGAGTAAGTCGGGACGATTTTCCACGACATCTCGAGCTTGTTCCACGTGATGAACAACGAGCAAAACTTTCAAAGGCATGTTGGGTAAGCCTACACTACTTGCCTCTCTCTGAAGAACAAGTGATGATGAGCGATTGGGATGAGTGGCTTTCGAGAGCGAGAAGTTGAGTGGCGCGAACTGAAGGCGAGAAGGTGGACATCTGCAATCTCGCTCGGAGAAATGGTTCGGTATCGAGAATTACTTTGGCGACTCTTAGTAAAAGAGTTTCAAGTACGTTATCGCCCCATTTCACTGGGAATTGCATGGACGGCTTTGCAACCCATCATGCTGGGAATCATGATTGCCGTCCCTTTGAGTCGAATTACGGGTACTGGGACTGACACCCGAACCTATTTGCTATTTGTATTAGTGGGTCTTCTGAGCTGGACGTATTTCAATAATTCTGTTCAGGCGAGCGCGATTTCGTTGATCGAATCTGAAATTCTCGTCAAGAATTCTCGCTTTCCGAGAGTCATAATTCCCTTGTCCATCATGGGCTCAAAAGTTTTGGATCTATTCTTCTCGACCATTTTCTTGATTCTATGGGCATTTCTTACGCACGGTATTGATCGTCCTGGAGCGCTACTCTGGCTTCCACTTATTTCCGTTTGGCTCATATTTGTTACGGCTTCGACTTCCATGGCGGCCTCGGCTTTGTGTGCGGAATATCGGGAGCTCCGATACCTCATCCCGTTTATTCTCCAGGGCCTGTTTTTCCTATGTCCGGTTCTTTATTCCACATCCTCCTTGTCCGGAAAAACTCAAATGCTCATTGCTTCACATCCGCTTTCTGTGGTGATCGAACTGATGAGATCCATTTTTTTGGCTTCACCCATGCCTGAATTTTGTTTCGTCGTAACGGCATTACTCTTATCCGTGATCTGGTATCTGGTGGCGTCTTTATATTTTGTGAAAGTCGCAAGAAGGTTAGCAGATATCTTGTAAGGTGTACGACAGATGAGCGAAGAGATTATTTCCGTCGAAGGAGTGAGCAAGAAATATTCGATCCTTCCTGATCAGGAGGAACGAACACTACGCGCCCGATTACATCGAATAATGTCACCAAAAGCTTGGTTTGATTCAAACCGACATCATAAGAATGAATTTTGGGCGCTACGGAATGTCTCCTTTGTGGGGGCAAAGGGAGATGTGATTGCCCTCTTGGGTCGCAATGGAGCGGGAAAAACAACGTTACTTCGCGTGATTAGCGGAGTGACAGAACCATCTCAGGGAGTCGTCCGAATTCGTGGGCGAGTGGCTTCGCTTCTCGGCGCGAATGTAGGATTTCACCATGAACTGACAGGACGTGAAAACATTTACTTAACAGGGGCTATTTTGGGAGTCCCTCGTCATCAGGTCGAAAAAATGTTTTCCACCATCGTTGATTTTGCGGAAATCCGAAATTTTATAGATCAAAAAGTAAAACATTACTCCTCTGGCATGAACGTACGCCTAGGGTTTTCCATTTCCGTACACCTCTTGCCGGAGGTACTCATATTGGATGAGGCTCTTGCTGTTGGAGATGCAGCTTTTCAGGAGCGAGCGCTCAAATATGTGCGAACCATCTCCACGGATGAGCGACTCATTTTCTTCGTAAGCCATGACCTTCATTTGATTCGCGAGGTTTGCAACCGAGCAATCGTCCTCGACCAAGGCGGGATCCAATTTGCCGGAAGTGTAGAAGACTCAATCACGCACTATTTATCGGGGCTTGAGCTCAAACAAGTGCCAAAGGGGAAATTCGTTAGCGAAACCAAAGGCACGTGAATCCGTCGACCTAAATTTCGGGTCGGGGTAAAGCTCCTCCATCCATGACACATTAAACCCGCCTTTGTTGAATTCCTGAATCAATCGACTCAGCGTTGGGACCACTCCGAAATTGTGATCTCGGTATTCTGTTTGAACCGTGAAGGGATGTTCTTCACTTCCGAGCCAGGGAGCAAGCCAAAAAAGGTAGTGTGGCTCGAGACAAACAAAAGTACTCGTGGGTTTGAGCAATCGACGAACATCGCGGAACAGAACTTCGAGGCGGGGGGCTTCGCCCGTAAACGGCCACACAAAATAAAACAGTAGAGCATCGCTCATAAAGACAAAATCCGCTTCGTTCGAAGGTAGATTGTCCATGCTTTTGTCGTAGCCGATCGCACGTACCTCAAATCTCGCATTTGGCGCCGCATGAGCCTTTGCAATTTCAAGGTAGGCTTCCGAAGGGTCAAGACCCGTTACAGATGCCGCGCACTTAGCCATGAGGTTTGAATAAAATCCAGTCCCGCAGCCGAGGTCGTACACATGATCCGTAGAGCGAAGGCGGGACGGGAAATAAGATTTCAAAAAATGCTCCTGGACAGCGGCATAAAGGGTGGGGCGTAAAGCGGAGAAATCGGCCTCAAATTTCTGGTTCGCCCACCAATCGCTCGGGTTTTTCCGAAGGGTGAGAAAAAGATATTGAGAGAGTTGTTGGTGGAAATTTCCGAAATGCTCATGATCGAGGAGGGATGTTTTGGGTTGAAAGCGGTCTCGGTATTTTTCTTCATCCACAACCCATAAAAAATTCTTTTCGAGCAGTGCCCGAAGCTCAGCAAGATTTACATTCCTAGGCGGCGGCCAAAGGGGAACCTTCCGAAGGATTCGGGTTGGATCCGCCAATAATCCGTCACGATTGGAAAAATCAGTTATTTCCCAGATATTTCCTCGACAAGAACCTGAACTGCTTTGTTCCATTTCCGAAATGAGCTTCATCGCATCGCCATCGGCCCCTAATGCGGTACGTGTAAAAGCATTGTAGAGAATCCAACGGTTCGATCCGACGGGAAGCGCAATTACGTCTTGGCAAAGAGGCATGTCTTACGCATCGTAGTTGGATTGTGTAATTTCAAAAAGAGAAATTCTGGATCGCTCGTTTGCCCTGGTTTCGATTCAACTGTAGCATGACTGCCGAAATGGCCCGCGAAAAACCTCTCGCACCCAAGGCACTGGAGATCCTCGAAACCACGCTTCGAGATGGCAGTTACTCGATTAACTTTCAGTTTTCGGCCGCAGACACGGAAAAAATTGCAACTGCTTTGGAACGCTTGGGTTTCGATTGGATTGAAATCGGGCATGGCGTGGGACTCAACGCTTCAAATCGTGGATTCGGAAAAGCCGCCGAGAGTGATGAAGGCTATCTCAAAGCAGCCGCACGTTCGCTCAAAAGAGCGAAATTCGGGATGTTTTGTATTCCGGGCATTGCGAGGCTGGAGGACATTGATATGGCCGCCGAGCATGGAATGAAATTCATTCGAATCGGGACCGAAGTCTCACGTGTGGAAGAATCCAAGCCCTTTGTCGAACGTGCGAAGAAATATGGAATGCTGGTGACATCCAATTTTATGAAGTCTTACACCCTCCCACCCAAAGACTTCGCGCTTCGGGCGAAGCTTTCCCAGAGTTATGGAGCCGATGTGGTGTACCTGGTCGATTCAGCGGGAGGCATGTTTCCTGAGCAGGTCGCGAACTATATCCATGCCATTCAAGATTTATGTGATGTACGAATAGGATTCCACGGACACAACAATTTGGAATTGGCGGTGGCCAATTCGTTGGTAGCCGCCGAAAATGGAACGTACATGATCGACACCTCCCTGCAGGGAATGGGACGGAGCTCTGGGAATACCCCTACTGAGGTCTTTTTACTGGTGATGAAACGTAAAGGTTATTCTCTGTCCATGGATCCTCTTGCGACGATGGATGTTTCAGAAAAATACATTCGCCCTCTAATTCGGCGGCACGGCTATGACAGCCTCGACATGATTTGTGGATTCTCTGAGTTTCATTCGAGTTACATGGGGATTATTCGTGAATATTCAGGTAGATATGGTGTAGATCCTAGAAAATTAATTATGTCTCTGTGTGAGCACGACAAGGTGAATGCCCCTCGAACTCTTGTGGAGTCGTTAGCTCAGAAACTTCGTGACAAAGAAATAGAAGTTTATAGCGCACGATTTAGCTTCGATCTCTACTATGGCGCCGAGCAAGAGAGTGACGACGACAAGTGAAGATCTCGCAGCTCTGTTTCGCGAACATTCGAAAAGGAAATTTCTTTTCGATGCAAGCTCGGGAACTTCCGTTACGTACGGGGATATCTGGCGGAACGCTTGTCGTGCGGCGGAGGTAATTGGGAAGAATGGCGCTCGTCCCGGCGATCGGGTGGCATTTCTTCTCGAGAACAGTGCGGAATACTTCTCTCTCTATCTGGCATGCGCATTCTCATCGACGATTGCTGTGCCCATCAACATCCGACTCCATGTAACCGATATCGGTTTTATTCTTGCCAGCTCGAAGCCCAAAATCATTCTCTTTGATCCGAAAGTTGGAGACTTCTCCTCGCTCCTATTGCCCCTTGCTCATTTGACGCATTGTCTCGAGCTGCGGTCATTTCTTCACGAAGTAGGTCGCGAGGGGGAAGAACGATTTAATTTATCATCCATGAATGATCTCTTTTCGATCCATTATACGTCGGGAACAACAGCACAGCCCAAGGGGGTGTCTCATCGTCTGAGCGCGCTCACGGGGAATGCCCAAGCGTTTAATCAAGCAACGGGTGTAGGACGTTCCTCGGTCCTCTATCACATCTTACCGATGAGCTATATGGCAGGATTTCTCAATTCACTTCTATCTCCGCTTATGGCCGGAGGCTCGGTCGTCTTGACTCGGGGCTTTGATGCCCAATTAGCACTCCATTTTTGGAAGGATGCTGCGCAAGGTGGGGCGAACATGTTCTGGTTAACGCCCACAATTCTTCGATCTCTCATGAAAATGGATCGTTCCGAGAATCCACTTTCCTACTTGGGGAATGAATCACCCCTTGCTTTCGTTGGAACGGCTCCCCTTTCATTGACATTGAGGGAGGACTTTGAAAAAAAATATCACCTGACGCTTCTTGAGAGCTACGGGTTGTCAGAGCTTCTTTTCATAACGGTAAACTCGACCTTTGCGCCGAGAGAATCTGGTGCGGTGGGGAAATGTCTTTCCGGAATAGATATGAAGATTGAAGACAGGAATGACGAAGAAGGAAATCGTGGAGGTGAAATCCTCGTTCGAACCCCATACCGGATGGCGGGTTATTGGGATGCCGTCACACAGGCGCCTCTTTCGACTGACGAATGGTTTGCTACTGGCGATGTGGGGACCCTATCCAAAGATGGGTTTGTTACGATTCGAGACCGAATCAAAGATCTCATTATTAAAGGAGGGACAAACCTTAGTCCCCGAAAAATCGAAGAGGTCCTCCTTCAACATCCTGATGTTGAGCAGGCAGCTGTGATTGGAATTCCTCATGAGTTTTATGGAGAAGATGTAGGCGCCGTAGTCATTGCTAAAAAAGGGAAAAGTGAATCCGACTTGCGCGCGTCGTTGATTGCTCACTGTAAAGAACGCCTAGCTTCGATCGCTGTACCCGAGCGGATTGCATTCATGACAGAGTTCCCCATGACTTCTTCAGGCAAAGTGCAAAAGAGAAAATTGCGGACGTGGCTTTCAGCGGAGCAGGCGTGATTGTCGGCTTTAGTCATTTGACAGAGTATTATTCACCTATCCAAGAAGGTTGCGAAATGTGGAAACAAATAGGCTTTTCACTGAAATTTCTAGAAAAAGTGGAAAATCATCCGGAGAAAAGACCATTTCTCAGAAAATGGGTGGACGCACACCAGTTGGCATTCATGCAAAAATTGGGTGACCTGTCTGTTGAACTGGTGGACTATGGTTCCACACCCAAGAAGGCGCCTAGGTCGTATCAACGTGAAAAGGAAGGGGGTCAGTGGACATCGACTTTTCAATTATTGACTTCGGATGTCGCGGCGACCCAGCAGTTTTGGATGGAAGGACTAGGGTTGGAGCACATTGAACGTAAGACTCCGGAGCTTGAAGTACAGCACCTTCGGCATAGAGGGAAAAGTCTGTGGACAGCCATTGATCTAAAGATTTATGGGTCCAAAGAGGTCGATTCGGGTTTTCCGATGTATATGGACGATCCGGGAATCAATTGCCTCTCATTTGTGACGACCGATATGGAAGAGGATTTTCGCAATTTAGAGCGTCAGGGTGGAACGGAAATATCGGGCTCCTTTCAATTACAACTGGGTGGAAAGAGGATGAATGTGGGCCTGGTTCGATCGCCAACGAAAGAGATCGTCGAATTACTTCAATTCATGGTATGAGCCAGAGAAGCCGACCCGCCGTGAAAAGAAGGATCATCGATTTAAGTCTTCCCATTCGACAAGGAATGATGCGATTTCCTGTTTATTGGCATCCGGACGTGGAAATTTCGGTTCTCGGAAAGTTTGAATCGGAACAGCGAGAAACAAGAAGGGTCGTGCTTGGAACGCATACAGGCACCCACTGCGATGCCCCTCGACATTTCATTCCCGGAGGAGCCACGATCGATCAAGTTCCTCTCGATACGCTTATCGGAGAAGCGAGCCTTATTGATTTTTCTGACCTTCCTCCTCGAACGGAAATCACTGTCGAAAAGTTAGAAGGTCGCTCTCAAGCGATTCAAGAGCGGGTCATTTTGCGATTCAACTGGTCCAAACATTGGGAGACGCCACTATACTATTCAGACCATCCATTTCTTTCACCGGCCGCTGCTGAATGGCTTGTGAAAAAGGGAGTCATCCTGGTCGCAATGGATACTCCCATGGGTGATAATCCTCTTCACGGCAAGGGTTCCACTCCGGACTCGCCGATTCATAAGATCTTTCTGGGGAACAATGTGGTTTTGGTCGAATACCTAGCGAATCTAGATCAAATCCACTCCCGTGAGGTCGAGTTAATTGTAATGCCTCTGAAAATTGTTTCGGGCGATGGATCGCCTGCTCGTTGCGCTGCAGTTGAAAGGTACTGAGGGATAGAAGGTGACGAGACCGAATGTCGAACAATTTGTGATTCAGTGGATCGAGAAAAAATCGCCTGTTCCAGGGAATACGTTCGAGGAAAAGAAGAAATGTGATTATGTTTCATCGGGCCTAGTGGACTCCTTTGGAATCCTTGAGCTAATTGTCGAAATCGAAAAGGTCTTTTCTCTTCGGTTTACCTCTGGTGATTTAGAGGATCCACGCTTCAAAAACGTTGGTGGGTTAATTCAAATCGTCGAATCGAAAATTGAACCCAAAGAAAAATGAGTGCCGATTATAAATATTCTGACTTGGTTTCGGCCCTGGACATGGTTGGGGTAAAGCGAGATCGCGTACTTCACATTCATAGTTCCCTTTTCTCACTCGGGGGGATGACAGATGTCGAACTTCCGAAGCTTCCGGCCGAAATCTATCGCGCGCTTCGAGAGGTCGTGGGGACGAATGGGACCATCTCCGTTCCAGCCGCGTTTGAAGACTACGCTCGGTTTGGCAAACCCTATGATTGTCAAAGGAGTCCGGTGGATCGAGCGCAGGGCGTTCTGAGCGATTATGTGGTGTCCCTCCCGGAGATGTTGCGTACTTATTGTCCTATGAGCGCGGTGGCGGCCGTCGGCCCACTTGGAGCAGATATTGCGCATCGGTGGTCGGCATCGGCCTATGGTACTGGATCGGCATGGGAGGGTTTGCTGGAGCACGATGCGCAGATTTGCTTTCTGGGCCTCCCACCTCGACTCGCGTTTACATTTGTCATGCTGATTCAATATCGATTTGGGGTCCCATATCTTTATAACAAGCTCTACCCGACAGAGATCTTTGAGGCGGGACGCAAAATTGATTTACCTGTGACCGCTGCGGTCCGATTCTTGGACCGACGTTTTAAAATTGCCGAGGATTGTTCTCGCTTTGAGCGGCATCTTGAAGATCTCGGCTTGATTCGAAGCCAAACCATAGGACGTGGGCGCGTTTTCTTGCTTCCCTCGGCGAAGAAAGTATTTGAAGAGGGCTCACGAATGTTGGGCAAGGATCTCTATTACTTTCTAAAACAACCACCAGCGTTTGTACCGGGAGAAATTCCTACCGATGGACCCACTGGAGCGTATGTTTCAAATGAGGTCCGTTTCTCTTGATTCGCTCGGTTCGAAAAATAGTTCAGTCCAACGAGCCCGATTTTATGGGGCTCACGCGAGACTTGTGTCGATTTCGAACTGGCGTTCTGACAGAGGAAAATGCGGCACTATTTGAACGGTTGTCGAAAGAGCTACCCATTGAAATACATCGATATCCTTCGGGAAGCGAACACTTGGGTTGGCAGGTGCCTCAGTCTTGGAAAGTAAAAAGGGCCCTCGTTCGAAAAGGTGGGCGAATTTTATTTGATGGAAAGAGTCACACGCTGGGTGTGGCCTATTACTCCCGTTCGTTTCAGGGGGAGTTGTCACTTAAAGAGTTGATGAAGCATGTGGTCACGGATCCCAAAAATCCCACGGCCTATATGTTTCATTGCCAGTGGCAATATCGTCCTTGGAACGCAGATTGGGCGCTCAGCATCCCTCATCGAATCATTCGAAGTTGGAAACCCGGCAAATATGAGGTGGATCTCGAAACGGAATATTCCAAGGGAGAAATGTTAGTGGCTGAAGCAAACCATCGGGGAGAGGTTCCCGAAACGATCGTGTTTCATTCCAACACTTGCCACCCTCACATGGCCAACGATGGTTTCGCCGGAACCGCGGTCATGATTCGACTTTTTCAATGGCTTAAGGATCAGCCCACGCGCTATTCCTATCGGCTCTTGATGTGCCCTGAACACATTGGAACGGTCTTTTATTTGTCTCAAATGAGTCCAAAACGTTTGAATCAAATCGTGGCAGGGGTGTTTGGGGAAATGATGGGTACGCAGGGTTCTTTCACGCTGGCTTCTTCATTCTTAGGAAACCAACTCATCGACCGGGCGTTTCGTGTGACGCTCCGCCATTACTGCGCAAATTATCGAACGGTGGAATGGCGTAGAAGCGTTGGAAACGATGAAACGGTCTGGGAATCTCCCGGATACGAGGTTCCTTTCGTTCAGGTCAACCGCGCTGAAGTTGGGTATCCCTACCGGGAATATCATACAAGTCTCGACACCCCGGATTTGATGGATCCCGGCAAGCTTCTTGAATTTTACGACGTTTTTCAGCGGGTCATTTTCGTTCTGGAAAACAATATCGTGATGAAAAGAAAATTCAGGGGAATCGTGTGTCTCTCAAATCCGAAATACAATCTTTATCACGAGCGAATGGATCCTGCCGTTCGTCGTCAGGTAACTGAAGATGGTGAGAAATGGGGTTACTTAAACGACTGCATTCTTCGCTATTTCGACGGAAGGACCTCATTGCTCGATGTCGCTGAAAAGCATGATTTGCCATTCGATTCACTTTTCCATTATGTGAAAAAGTTTGAGGAAAAAGGATTGATCTCTACGACGCCCCTCTTGTTGCGAACTCGATCCGTAAACTAGGAATATTCGGAAGCAGAAACCCCCTCACGTTCCCAAGGGTAAGGAGCTCGAGTTGGGTTTCGAAAAATTCTAGGATTAAAACGAGACGATGTTAGAGGCCAATACCCATTGGCAAGTGTGATTCTTTGACCACTTCGGCAATAGGAGCCTGCATGGGCACCCCGAACGTCGAAGGCCAAGATGGTATTTTCCGCTCCCACCAGTTCTTTAGCTTCGGCGTCAAAGCGTCTACAGGTTTCCCGGTCGAAATAGGCGGGCCCTTGTCCACCATTGGCGATTTCGAAGAGCTGTCGATGCCTCCGTTCGTCGTCTGCATTCACATGATGAGAACCCGGAATATAACGTAAGGGTGCTTGGCCCGGACCGACATCTGCAAGATTCAAGAAAGCTTTAAGCGTCGGGCGAAAACAGTCGATGTGCCACGGCTCACGAGTCGGAGCGGGAATCATTACTTCAGCCATAAAATAAGGACGCTGCGTGATAATTTGATCCGCATCAAAATAGGCCTGAGCCAGTGAGTGCAAAGGTAGATAGTTTGCAAAATCTCTGAGGACCTTTGGAAGCGTGGGAGATTCCAATATTCCAGATTTAAAATAAATCCGGGTTCGACCGCCAATACGGTCCAATTCATACTCCCCTTCTTCATCTGACCAACGTAAGAGATCTCGTTTTTTCTCCGGGTCACGGGACTCTGCGAATGCATGAATTCCTTCAAACAGACGTAACACGTAGTCTCTTGCATCTTTAATTTCCGCGGCCGCAAAAGTACTTGGAAGACTGGTAAAACCCTGCCTTTTCAAATTAGCCAATGAAGTCGTGTCACAATTTGGGCTGTTAGAACTCGAAGTATTAAATGCAGTGAGAGTGGCCGCATGATAGCGCTCCCAGATCCTAAAAATTAGGTATGAGCGTTTTGCGAGCCAAGATATCAAGGCGTCCATGGGGGCGAGGAGAATGGTTCTTCCTCGTCGATAGGGATTTACTGAGAATTTTGATGTGAGCTTAGATTTTAGCCCTTTCATGGACACCATTTCTTACTTTTTCCGCGCCACAATGAAGCACCAGGGTTGAAAAAGCGTTCCTCGGAAACTCATTCGTTTTCGATGCATTTCTTTTATCGTGTAACTTGTCACCTCACGGTAAGGAGGGCGAGGAAGATCGATTGAAATGTTAAAAGGGTGAAATGTAACCGATGAAAATCCAGCTCTTCGGCAGGCGCGCTGCACCGTTTCATACCCTCTGAAATGAAAAATGAGCCCATGAGGGAAAAGACGCGTTCGCTCGCAAATCTCTAGCTCCTGTTCGAATGGGTGAAACCAATCGAATCCGATCCAAAGCCCATTTTGTCTCAGGCTGGAAGCAATACTTTTCACAGCTCTTGGAAACTCTTTTGGAGAGAAAAGCGGGAGGGATGCGTTTGTCACAGCGAAATCAAAATTTCCAAGTGAGCCATGTGACAATTGAAGCAAGTCCAATGTTCGAAACGATATATTTCTCAGTGCGGGATTTGATTTACAGCTTTCAATAGCCCTAGGCGAAATATCAATTCCTGCCAGCTTCATGGAAGGGAAATAGTTTTGCAGGTGGAAAAGTAGCCCGCCGGAGGAGCATCCAATGTCCAAGAGCGATTTTGATGTTTGCTTCCCAACCCTTTTCATTTTGAGAATTCGGATCATTTCACGGTCGCTATCGCGGAGTTTTGAAAAATATTTCCTTTGGTACGCAAGATACGTTTTCATCCGAGGGGAATCGGAGAGATGCTTTTGATAATAGGGGGTTTTCATTACTCTCATTGTTGTTCGATCTATAATACTATGCGAGTTTAAGTCGTTTGGGTAACGAAGAATGGAAAAAGCGTGAAAAAACTCTGTGTGATAGACATGAACTTCACCTGGCCACCCGACGGCGGAGCGCCGGTCAACGTCTTCAACATGCTGTCGCGCTACTCGAATCTCTATGAGACCACGCTTTTGATTCCTCGTATCTCACAAGTACATCCTAAATATCGAAGGCCCTGGCCACTAGGAAATACAAAGTTTTTTCTTCGAGGAGAAGTGTCCTTCCGAGAGAAACCGCCTTTTGAGGTCGAGTTTGTTGAACTTTCTTGGTCACAGTTTTGCTCTTCAGGAGTTGAACATGCCATTCGTCAGAAGCTTGAATTGCTTCGCCCGGACTATGTTTTTGTGGCAGATGCTTGGTATTTCAAACCGGCAGTTGTTCGGGCAGCCGCGGCTTGGAAACCAGTGGTGCGTCTCTATGTCCACGAAATGATGTGCCTCAAAGGAAATGGAATTTTATTTCGCGGAGGAAAGGTATGTGAGGTCAATTATCTCGATCGTTCAGCAAAGAGTTATCTCACCTGTCTGGGCTGTGCGGGAACTTTTTATGCGTCCTATCCTAGTCCTCGTTGGGTGATCGAGTTTCTTCGATCGGGAGCTTTTTTGCCGCATTTTCGGGAAAGGGCCATCGGCGCATTTAATTCCGCCGCGGTGGTGTTAGTTGGAAATCCATTTATTGCTAACCGACTGCAGCCCTTTATTCAGACACCAGTGAAGGTTGCTCCCGCGGGGATTAATCTTGAACAATTTCCAGGCAAATCAAATTTTTCGTCGAATGGAGTTTGGAAGATTTTGGCTCTGGGGAGAATGGAAATGAAAGTCAAAGGACTGCCTATCTTACTTGAAGCATGCCGAAAAATGTGGAAGGAACGAAAGGACTTTCGACTCCTCGTGGCGAGCCAATCCGACCTCCCACATGATGAATTTATGGAAATTCAACCCTGGGTTTCTCACGAAAAGATTTCAACCGTCTACGATCAAGCTCACATTGTGGTTATTCCTTCTCTTTGGCCCGACATTCTCCCGCAGGTGGGTTTTGAAGCCATGGCGATGGGTTTGCCAGTGGTCGGCTCAAATGTGGGAGGAATCCCTAATCAAATTCAGGATGCCAAAACTGGATTCTTAGTTTCGGCTGGGGATGTTGGTCAACTCGTCGATCGAATTTCTTGGCTTTTGGACCATCGCGATCAAGCGATCGAGATGGGGAGGGAAGGGCGCAAACATGCGCTACGGGAATTTGGAATCGGCCACGTATTCGAAAAATATTATGAGAATCTATTTCGGGACTATGTCGATATTCCTTCTGCATTAGGGAAAAGAGCCTAATGGCCTTGAAAGCTGAAAGTACCCATCCAGCTGAAAGAGCAGCTCGGTTTGCATTCGGTCAAAATTGGCAACGATACAGAACCCAAATCGGCGAAGAAGAATTAAACGTCGCGATTGGGTCGCTTCAAAGAATGTTGGGCCAGATACGGCTCGAAGGTCAGACTTTTTTAGATATTGGCTGTGGGAGCGGTTTGTTTTCTCTTTCCGCGCAACGGTTGGGGGCCAAAGTCAGATCCTTTGATTTTGACCCGGATTCCGTCCGATGCACGGAGCAGCTTAAGTTGGAATTTGCTCCGAACGCTTCCGAGTGGAAGATCGACCAGGGTTCTATTTTAGATCGTTCTTACCTCACTCGCCTGGGTGCATTTGACGTGGTCTACTCTTGGGGAGTTCTCCATCACACGGGGGCCATGTGGGAAGCGTTTCAAAATGTTCTGTCTCTCGTTAAACCAAATGGTTTGCTCTACATCGCGATCTATAATGATGAAGGCTGGAAGAGCAGGGTTTGGTACTACATCAAAAAACTCTATGTTTCACTTCCCCGGTTCCTCCGGTTTCCTTTAGTAGGTTTGGCTTTTGCTCGGATGTGGCTTCCCCTTTTTGTACGCGATCTTCTTCATGGAGAGTTTGGAAAATCCTGGAGAGATTATTCGAAAAGTTCACGAGGGATGAATCCGTGGAGGGATGTAATTGATTGGGTAGGAGGGTTTCCCTTTGAGGTCGCTTCCGTATCGGCTGTGACGGATTATTTCTTAGCCCAAGGGTTCCAATCGATACGTGTCATCCCATGTGGGCCCCGTTCTGGATTAAATGAGTTTGTATTTCAAAGAGCTAAGAGCTGACCATTGTCTCGTCGTACCATGTTACAAACTTTGTCAGCCCCTCCTCCAAGGGAACATGAGGACGATACCCTAATGTCGCCGCCGCCTTGGAAATGTCGGCGTAAGTATTTTCAACATCTCCTGGCTGGCGCGGTTGCGCATCGATTTTCGCTTTTTTCCCCATCACCTTTTCCAAAGTAGTAACGAGCGTTTGAAGAGACACTGGCTTCGAATTTCCTAAGTTAAAAATCTCAGCACACGGCTGGGTCTCGCGTTCCAACCAACTTGTAGCCCCTAGGATTCCATCCACAAGGTCATCGATATAAGTATAATCTCGCTGCGAGGTTCCATCTCCAAACATCGTTATGGGTTGGCCGCGTCTGATCGCTCTGACAAATCGATGAATCGCGAGATCCGGGCGCTGCCCGGGGCCATAGACTGTAAAAAAGCGGAGAATGGCGACACGAAAAGCAAAGAGAGCGCGATAGAGAGAACAATAAATTTCCGCAGATTTTTTCGAAGCTCCATAGGGTGAAAAGGGAAAGTCGGTATTGTCTGATTCAGAAAAGGGCATCTTCGAGCGATTGCCGTAAATCGAGGATGAGGAACCAAACACAAACTTTTTTATGTTCCGTCGTCGTGCGGCCTCTAACAGCTGCAAAGTGCCTCCGACATTCACATCAATGTACTTAAAGGGCTCGGCGAGCGAAGGTCGGACGCCGGCGAGAGCTCCAAAGTGAAAAATGATCTCGAACGAATGATTCGAAAAAAGACTCTCGACATCTTGAGAATGGGTAAAATCGCCCACAAAGAGTTCCACTTGATCGTGGAACCTCTGTTGAAGACGCTCAATGTTTTTTTTCTTAAGATCCGCCGAGTAGAGGTGTGAATTTAGATTATCGAAAACAATGACGCGCCAATGATTTTCTAACAGGCGACAAGTTAGGTGACTGCCAATAAATCCCGCACCCCCTGTTACCAAAGCCACTTTATGGTCTTTCATCTGGGTCGCTCTACCTTATCCTGGAAGTTGACGAAAAGATACCGTGTCTTCAAGCTCGGGACTCGATGTGCGGAATATTCGGGCTTCTTTCCGAGAAATGTAGCGAAAGAGAATTCTCGGACGATCTTAGAGCCATGGACCGGGTGCTTGCTCACCGAGGACCGGATGACTCGGGTTCTTGGATTGATGCAAAGGTGGGAATCGGTTTAGGCCATCGACGTCTTTCGATCCTCGATCTTTCGCCCTTGGGGCATCAACCCATGTTCTCTGCGGATCAGCGATATGTAATTTCATTCAATGGCGAAATGTATAATTTTCTCGAGGTTCGAAAATCTCTGGCTACCTTAGGGCATTCGTTTCGAAGTCAATCGGACACAGAAGTCCTTTTGGCAGCGATTTCGGAGTGGGGAATTGAACAAGCCCTTGTCCGATTCGTGGGAATGTTCGCGTTTGCATTGTGGGATCGAAGGGAGAGGGAGCTACTCCTGGTTCGAGATCGGATCGGAATAAAACCTCTCTATTATGGAAAAGTGGAAGGCAAGTTTCTCTTTGCATCCGAATTAAAGGCCTTCCAAGTCATTTGGCGGGAAAGCCCTGAATTAGATCGCGATGCGATTTCGTACTATGTGCGTTACGGGTATGTTCCTTCTCCGCTCTCGATTTATCGCGGAATTCGTAAGCTAGAGCCGGGAAGAATTTTACGGGTTCGCGTCGACGGAGAAATTTCTCGCATCGGTTCCTATTGGGATCTGCCCGAACCAGCAATCGCAGAGTCTTCGCTGACTGCCATCGATCGCTTGGATCAGATGATAGAGGAAGCAGTTCGTTCGCATATGGTGTCGGATACCCCAGTGGGGGCATTTCTGTCCGGGGGAATCGATTCCTCTTTGGTGGTAGCCATGATGCAAAAAGGGGCAGGCCAGCGGGTCAGAACTTTCACCATCGGGTTCGATGAAAAAGACTACAATGAGGCTCCCTACGCCAAACGGGTGGCTAAACATTTAGGTACCGACCATACGGAACTGTATGTCCGTCCGGAAGACGCAATCAGCCTTGTTCCTAGAATCGCATCGATTTACGACGAACCCCTAGGAGACGCTTCGCAAATTCCAACTTTATTGGTGTCTCAATTGGCCCGGCGTTCGGTCAAAGTGGTGCTTTCCGGAGATGGCGGCGATGAACTTTTTGCCGGCTACAATCGCTATCGATATGGCGAGATGGCTGACGGCGTTCGAAAGCTACTCCCATCGAATATTCGATTTCCACTTAGCCGTGTTTTGCAAGCGATTCCGGGACTTCAGCGTGTCGGTTACATTCTTTCTCTTGAGACGCTTGAAGATATCCACTTGAATTTTAGTTCGCTCTGGAAGGATGACGCAGAATTAGCATCGCTCGGAGTTGACACCGAGAAGACTTTATCTCGTCTTCAATCTTGGTGTCGGTCCACAAATGCGGTGGAAGCTATGACTCACATGGATGTCCGATCTTATCTTGTGGATGATCTATTGGTGAAAGTGGATCGAGCCAGCATGGCACATAGCTTAGAAGTCCGTGTTCCACTTCTTGATCACCGAGTCGTGGAATATGCCTTTCGGTTGCCGATTCAGCTAAAAACTTCATGGCGAGAAGGCAAAGTCGCTCTTCGAAAAATCCTATATCGTTATGTTCCAAAGAATATTGTCGATCGTCCCAAGAAGGGATTTGAACTTCCGATTCGACACTGGCTTCGAGGGCCTTTACGGGAATGGGCTCAAGATTTACTTCAGGGTCAAAGTCTTCGAGAAGAGGGCCTCTTTGATGCCGCGACCATTGCAAAAATATGGAACCAACATCTTTCGGGTGAAAAGAATCACCAGTTTCGTCTTTGGCCGATTCTCATGTTTCTGGACTGGCGGAGACACCATCGAGGCTTTGAAAATGTAGCCCGATATTATTCAGGAACCAGTTCGGGGCGACCATAACGATCCCTGCGAAGGACATGCTGTTCCACTTCATTTAATTCACCCATGGTGGCGCGGATGGCCTCGACGCAAATCATCGCGCTCTCGTAACACCCTTCTAACATTCGATATTGAAACATTCCCGTTCGGCCGGCGATAAAGAGATTGTGAAAGGGAGTCTGGTGGGCGAGGGAACGTTGCAAGTCTTCAGTGGAACTCCGCATCACGGGGTAAGCAAATTCACTCTTTTTTAGTTCGAGACCGATGATTTCTTCCCGTTTCAGTGAATAGAGATACCGAAGATCACGCTCGAGGCTAGAATAAATTTCTTCTTTCGTCATCGTCCAAATCGGATCGGTCGTTTCAGAAGCCAATTCAATGCAAATAAGTGTTTTTTCCTTGGGAGCGAGATCTTCTCGAGCGTTTTTAAACTCTGAAATTCGGTAAAAGCGAAATTTCTTCTCTGGAAACCAGGTCCAAAGGTGCTCCAGAACGCGGGGCCGATTAACTTTAATAAAGAGCAATAAGATCCCCCGGTATCGAAAACCGCCCCAATCGCGAATGGGCTTCGGATTATCCAGGATGGTGGCAAGGCGGTGAATGGGTATCGTGCTGAGGAAGTAATCCGCGCCAACCGATTTTCCCCCGATTTCAGCCGAAATTACTCGATGGTTTTCCGTGATTAAACGATCGAGCCGAGAATGCAGCTTTACGTTTACTCCGGGGGCCTTCACGAGCTCGTCAAAAATGGCGGCGTTGCTCGTGCGAGGATAAACGATAAATCTTCCCTTCCGGTAATAGTCCTCGGTGACCCCGCCTCGGAGTTTCTTGATGAGTGAGTGAATGATGTAGGCGATATTGGTGGGAAGCAGCCGGGAAGCAAAATCGACAGAAATTTCAGGGGCCGGAATCCCAGCCCATTTCTCAATGAGCGGGACCAGGACTTCACCGGAAAAAGTTCGACCGTAATAGGTTTGTAGAAATTCACCCAAGTTCCGTGGGGTTCGCTTGAATCCTCGCGTCAAAGTCGCAGTTCCCGCGGAGGCCAAATAGCGCGGATTTCGAATAAATCCGAACGGGAAGGGATAATAGCGCTCACCGACGTAAATATCCTCAAGGTATTTGACCGGTTCACACAGGTGAGCAATTCCGATCTTTTCCGCAAGGGTCGAAAAAATGAAACGTGGACCGTTGTCGTATGTGAATCCGTCAGGGTCACGATACGTTTTCGCCAATCCTCCTACTTGCTCCGAGGCTTCATAAATCTCTATATGATGACCGTGGCGAGCCAATTCTCTACCCGCCACAAGGCCAGTCATTCCGGCGCCGAAAATAACCACTTTCATTTGGAGAGCACTTTATCAAAGGCAAAACGGGGGAGTTGTTTTGGATCTCCAGCGATGGCCAATTCAATCTTGCAAGAGAGATAGCAATTTGGGCATTTTCCCTCCGCCATATTTCGCCGGCTTTCTCCAGCGGCGTCACTAAACCAAATGTCCCGTAGAGAACCCTGGCGAACATTCCCATATGCGGGCAAGTTCCCGCAACCATGAATCGAACCATCCTGAAAGATATCGAAAGTTAAGTACCCCGCGTAACAGGGATAAACGATCTTCGTCGGATCCGCATAATATCGAGCTAGACCTTCAATAAATGCCCGACTGGCAGAGATGGCACTCGTTTTTTTCTTTCGCTCCAAGAGCCCTGCCACAATCTCATGGATCTGATTCGCGGAAATCTTGGAGAGATCATCCTTGGGAGAAGTCATCAAATAATTCACACCCGAAGTCGTAACGGCTGAGAAATTAACTTTCGGAACGCCGATTGAAATGAGGTGGTCGATGGTATCCAGAAAGGTCTCTGCATTATCGGAACAGAGGACGGTATTTGTATCGACTTCCAGATGCGAAGGCCGATCCTGGAGAAGTTCTTTCAGGTTTTTTTCAACCGCGGCATACCCATCTACTCCACGAATTCGATCATAAAGGTCTGGAAAGTGGCTGTCGACCGACAGTGTGACTCGATCCGTACCGCTTTCGTAAAGCTGTCTACGTTGGGTGTCTCGCAGCGTAAGACCATTTGTCGTGAGCTGAACCGTAAGCCCTCTCTTTTTAAATTGTTTGATGATCTCCCAAAGGTCTTTTCGAAGTGTGGGTTCGCCTCCCCCGATGGTGACGATGGGAATTCGTAGATCTGCAATTTCATCCGCGAGGCGATCAAATTCCTCCGTGGTCAATTCACGCTCGTGATCTTCCAGTTTCCAAGAATCACATGTGACGCATTTGGAATTGCAGCGAGTGGTGATAAGAAAATTGACCGAGATGGGCCGAGTCCATGTTTGGCTCATTTTGTAACTGGGCAGAACCTTGAGCACATTGAACCCTTCCCGTATGAAAGAAACAGGGAGTTGATTGACTCCTTTCATGACGAAAGAGGCTTTCGAGCTAAAAGGCATAAATTTGGAGTCCATTGAAACGGAAAAAGCAGCCAGAGTAGGGGATGCACGAATCCGTAAAAAAGAAGCGACGTGACGAACTCAGAGTGAAAATATTTTCGAATCATGTTTTCACCCAAGACCCCCGGCCGAATGGAAAGTGTTTGAAATCCGGCCCGCTCAACCATTTTCTGAAGAGATTCTCGATTAAAGTAGGTTAGATGCTCAGGATAAAAAATTCCCCATCCGCCTTGGGTTTCAAATTTTCGCAAAAATCTTTCCAGTTTGAAAGTAGCTTTGTTCAAGCAAGGGACGGTGATATCCAATCCTCCTCCCGGTCGCAGAAGGCGAAACATTCTCTTAAGCGCGTCAAAAGGGTCGAGAAAATGCTCCAATGTGTGGGAGCAATAAATTAAATCGATATCCCCGAGGTGACTTTTTTCAAGGTCTGCAAGAGTTGCAAAAGAGGAAATGCCCTTCGCCGCTCCGCGATTTCTTTGTTTGTCATTAAGTTCCACGCCGATCGGTATAGCGCCTCGACTCGCCAATAGACTTAGGAATCTCCCGTCTCCGGAACCTACGTCAACGACTGTTAATCCTTGTAATGTGCCAGTATCCGAAAGCCTCTCGAATCGTCGAAGCTCAATTCTATGCATGAGGGGGTGCTCTGCATAGGATGCAAAAAATTCATCCGTGAAAGCCTCTACGCTCTCTACGTCTTGTGCGTTGCGATCCGCATTGTAAACCAAATCGCAGTTCTTGCATTCACGCAAGTCAAAATCTGTTACGACATACGAGGATACTTCAAGAGCACCTCCACAAAGGGAGCAAGCGATCCGTGAAGGGGATGGATATTTGCCAGCGATAGATTGAATCAAGCAACCTCGCGGGTCTCTGAAGGAAAAAGATTTTCGTTCTTTCGAATAAAATGAGTGGGATCCGTGATGCGGGGGCCAGGGATGGCCTTGAGTTCACCAAAGCCCTTCCATTCAGCGTATTTTCGCCAAAGGCCGTCGCATACTCCTTTGTACGAACATTTCTGACATTCCGAACCGTACACTTTGTTTTTAATCTGAAGGAAGAATTTAATTCCCTCATGCTTAAAATGATCCCAACCTTGAGCCAGCGCTCGCGATTTTGATGGATGAAGTAACATTCCCACCCAAAGAGCAGCGGTGGTGATGAGTTTTCCTTCCCGAATTCCAGTCCGAACCAGGTAGTCCCACTCGTCCGGGTCATACTGAATTTGAGGCATGTTTGTGACGTATTGTTCATAACCCCGCATCAGGCAAAGAGGGATGTAACGAACCGTGATCTTCTGAATCTTGTCCTTATAAAGATCAATGGCTTTCTGAATATAGGGCGCCGCATCGCTATAGGCGACGTTTAGTCCGGGATCAGATCGCCAATCCGCTTCGACAATAGGATTGAAAAGAATGAAGTTCGCCGTTTGAAGTCCGAGCGAGTGATAAAGAGCCAGCGTTTCAACAGCGCCTGTGTAGTTAAATCCAGAAATCACGCAATTTGCTCGGACTTTCACGGGATGAGTCAGTAAATTTCGAACGGTCTGGACCGCTTTATCAAAGCTCCCGGGGAGCTCCGTCACACGATCGTGAACAGTGGCATCCTTCCCGTGAATCGAAACGAGAAAATCGTTCACACCGGCTTTCACGAGTGCCGCCGCATATTCGGGTTGAGCGGTTCGTATGCCGTTGGTGATCATACTGATTTTGTCGAAACCGATCGAACGGGCAAATTCGACTAGCTCCACGAGATCGGGGCGGATGGTCGGTTCCCCGCCAGTGAATTCGAGTGTTTCAATTCCCTGTTTGCGAATATAGGCGATTCGTTTTTTTACTTCTTCTGTCGGGAGATCTTTTTCTTTTTCTCGGTCGTTGATTGTCTGAATGTAGTAGCAAAATTTGCAACGCTCGTTACAAGAGTACCCGACATTAATGTCCACGCGCGAAGTTAAAGGCACGACTTTTCTCCTTGTAAAATAGATGCCACGTGACGCTCAAGGTTACCGGAATTCTCACTCCAGCGGTAAGGCAAAACTGCAGCAAGGGTAGGCGAAGCGGGCAGATGGAATGCTGCCTTCTCCAATTGGCTTGAAAGGGTGGCTTCGGTGGCTTCGATCAGGTGGTTTCCAAGCTGACGCTTGGTTTCTCCGACGACCTGCCCGACCACTGGAAGGTTCATGGCAAGATATTCGATCAATTTGAATGAAACTCGGGCCCGATTGCCGGGAGTATCGCGCATGAAAATTACCGCTAGGTCGATGGCAGAAAGCCAATCGGCGACTTCCTCATGCGGAATCAAACCTGAAATGAACGTTCGTTCGCTGAGTCCTCTTCGGGAGATTTCCTCACGAATGATTTCTTCATCGGGCCCCCCGCCCACGAGTAAATAGTGAATTCGGGGGTGGTGAATCCTCTCCCATGCCGCAAGAATCACGGAGAGATCCAAAGTACCGCCATGCGTGAACGTACAAAGATGTCCGATCAGTATGGAATCCGAGGATAGTCCAAGTCTGTCGCGAAGTTTCGTTCGTTTGTCGAGTTTCCATTCGAAAAGTTTTTCATCAAAGCCCTGTGGAACGAGCATCGCCGAACGCCCTGACTTTGTGGCTTTACTTCGAAGTATTTCGCTATGAGTAGTGACGCCTTGGCAAAAATAGGGTCCTATTTGCTCACAAATTGCCGTTAGCCATCGCGCCCACCATCTTTTCTGCAGATCTGTATCGAGATCATCCCAATCCACCCATACTTTTTTTCGCCGAACGCGAGCGACTAAAATCGCCGGAAAGGTGACCGGATTGAATTTTTGCGTGAAGAAGAGATCGTACCTTCCAAAGGCAGATCGAATGCCTAGAAAAAGGCGTGTAAGCGCTCCACCATGTCCTTCCATATAAACGACGCTGTGACCATTTGCTCGAAGCAGGTCGACCAGCGCGCGCATTCGGTAGGTAGAGCCATATCGTTCGTCGAGACTATTAAACGCCGAAATTCGATAAGACCCACGCGCAGGGGCCGGCGGGCTCAGTGCAACATTTGAAAACATGGTCATTTTTGGGAAGCGCTCTATTATATCATGAGCCTTTTGGGGATAACTCATTGAAATCTCAACCCTCTCTAACCGATATTTCCGTCATTATAGCTGCACGCAATGAGGAGAAAACGCTAAACGCCTGTTTGGACTCCATTTTGGTAGCAACTAAGGGGGAGGCTGAAGTCATTGTCGTGGATGATGCCTCCACCGATCGATCCCTCGACATTTTAAAGACATACTCGGGAAAAATGCGTTTGATTCATGGCGAAGGGAGGGGTCCGGGTCGAGCCAGAAATTTGGCGATCCATCAGACAGATCGCCCGTGGGTCGCCTTTACGGATGGTGATTGTCGTGTGGATCCTCAATGGTTGATTCAACTTCGGTCGAGTGTTCTCGAAAATGACGCGACGTTTTCATCTGTGGGGGGCATTCAACGAATTTCTCGTGATGCTGGTCTAATCGAGCGAAAAATAGGAGAATTTTTTGAATCTGTAGGATTTGTTTCTGATTACATCCATGGCGGTGAAGACACACGAAGGGTTCGACACAACCCCACGTGCAACGTGCTTTATTCGCGAAAAGTTTTGGTGGAAGCGGAAGGTTTTGATGAATCCCTTTGGCCCTGTGAAGATCTTGATCTCGACTTGCGATTGCAAAAGAAAGGTTTTGGAGCCTGGCTCAATCCAAAAGCTCGAGTGGAGCATCGCCGTCCCGATCGAATCAATGGATTTCTTCACATGATGAAGCGGTATGGCTATGCCCATGTACAATTGACGAAAAAGCATGGCATTGCCCAGCCGCTCCATGTCTTGCCCGTTTTATTCCCCTTTGTTCTGCTTTTATTGCTGGGCGGTCTCGCACTATCTGTTTGGATTCCAGTGGGATTGATTCTTTTGATAGTGGTCCTAATCTTTACGGGATTTCTCATTCGAACACTCTCTGCCTCACGGGCGATTCTTTTTTCGGCGATGTGGGTGGCGGGAACGGGATGCTGGTTGATCGGTTTCTATTCAGGCATGATGGGGAGCCGTCGGGTCGCAAAACAAAATGGCTAAACTTTCCATCGTCATCCCCGCCTATAACGAGGAAACTCATATCGAGACGGTCGTGGGCTCGTTGGTGGGTGAGAGAGAAGAAATCGCGCGTTCGGCTGGAATTGACAAAATTGAAATTGTGGTCGTCAACGACGGATCGACCGATCAAACGGGGGAGCGCCTTCGAAAATTTGCTGCTACCCCTGATTTAGCCATTGTTACGCACGAGAGAAACCGCGGTTATGGGGCAGCGCTCAAAACAGGGTTCGCTTCCGCCTCGGGAGATTATCTTTCATTTATGGATGCGGACGGCACGATTTCTCCTCGTTCATTTTCTGAAATGTATTCCGCACTTATTCGGAATGACGCTGACATGGTCGTGGGCACGCGATTCGGCCAAGAAAATTCGGAAATGCCCTTTGTTCGGAAAGTCGGAAACCGATTCTTTGCTTTTCTCCTGAGTTTTCTCTCGGGGGAGAAGGTGAGAGATACGGCGAGCGGCATGCGTCTTTTTGGCCGTCACGTGGTGCCTCAACTTTTGCCTCTTCCCGACGGTCTTCACTTTACTCCCGCGATGTCGGCAAAGGCGGTGCATGAGCGCCTTAAGATTGTCGAAGTGCCGATTCCCTATTCGGAGCGAGAGGGGGAATCGAAACTCAATGTGGTCAGCGACGGCGTCCGATTTCTCCGAATCATCGTCGGCACGGTCCTTTTATACAACCCCTTTAAAGTATTTTTTCTGGTCGGACTTCTCTTTGAGCTGGCGGCGGCAAGTCTTTTGGCCATGCCGCTTTACTCTCTCTTAGAGGGAAAAAAGCTTCTGTTCTCCGATTACATTTATCGATCGATCGGGGGCCTCTATTTTTTTACAGCCGGGATTCAAATTATCCTTTTTGGAATTCTCGCCCGTTTTCTTGTTTCCACATTTTTTAAACGATACGAAAGCGGCCGGCTCATTCACCGAATGAATGATAAGCTTAAAGTATACGACCGAATGGGATGGTATGGTCTTTTTATTTTTCTCTCGGGGATAGCTATCAACACGCTCTATTTCGCGCAGTATCTCTTTGAAGGAAACCTCAATCTACATTGGGCCTGGCTCATGATTGCCGCCGGCTTGATTATTGTCGGACTTCAGATGATCATAACCGGTGTCGTGATTCGAATTCTTCGCGACATCCAGGAAGCCAAGGGTCTTAGTGGATGAAAAGAGAATGAGGCTAAACTCAATTTTGCAATTCACCGCGGTTGTCGCAGTGATGCTCTGCTCAGAAAACACCTTGGCCTGTGGTTGGAGTTACGAACTGAATACCGACTATTTTTCCAATCTCAAAGTGACAGAGGAGATGAAAATCCTACGAATTTCCGAAGGGGGAACGTTGCAAGTTTATGGAAAGCCCGGAGGAAAAATTGCGAGACAATGCAATCTTTCTGTCGAAAGTTGGAAGAGCTGTGAGATTACGGCTGCCGGCATAGGATATTGTTACGACACTTTCGATGTTCTTATAAAACAGATCAAAGATGGTTGGTTTGAAGTTCTTGCCGATCCAAAAAATGGAAAGACTGTTTGGATTTCCGAGAAAGCCCCTCAAAGGTCGAATTTTGAAGTGGTCCCCCTTGGAAACTGGATTGCAGATAAATGGAAGGACGCTATCCCTGCCATTGGCGGTTTCCTATTTGCAAATTCGGCAAAATCAATGCCTATTTTCTCAAAAACTGACGATAAGAGTTCGATCATTGAGGAGTGTGGTCCGTCTCCATACTCAACCGGATATGCGAGCAATGCGGGATTGGTTGCGGTGGGAGACGTTCGTGGAAAATGGTTGGAGGCTTCATGCCAGACCAACAAATGTTTGACGACCATCGATCATGTCCTTCCCTGTCGTTCTTGGGATAAGGAAGCCGGGGACGACGAGCTGGCCAAAGATGAGGACTTCTACAAGAAACTAAAACCCTGCAAACAAGGCTGGGTACGGTGGTTAGACAACAATGGAAAAGTTCTTCTTTACCCGAGCCGGTACGGGATTAACTGCGACTAAATAGCAACGATCGGTCAACGAATAACGGCAAGAAGGAGTGGGGGTTTTTTCGCTACGATCTCCGCTTTGTGCAAGATCGGAAAGACAGGAGCAGGAAGAATGGCCACACCCGCGCATTTCTCCTTCACCAAACTAGTAATATTCGCGGTCGCGGACAATTGGATCATGTTTGAAAATTCGGGAATTCGTGCCTGACTCCGGTACGCGCGGTCAGAAACGTAGATGCCCTGGACCGATCGTTTTGAATAAAAAATGAATCCTGGAATGTAACTATCTAACACACAGATAGGGGAAGTTACAGGAACAATGGCCGCAGCGGCAACAGCTAGTTCTCGCGTGGCATCGGCAGGGTGCCGATCGATTTCGTTATACGAGCGAAAGAATTGGAGAAATGCCAAAAGAAGTACAAAGATTTTTGCCTGTGGGTTTCGGATCTGATGAAGCGCAATCGCGACGATGGCGAGGGAAAGCGGGAAAATCGGGAGGAGATAATGAGGAAGAACGCTCTTCGACATAAAAACCGCAACCGTGTGCGCGACAATGCCTGTTGCAAACGACCCGACTAACCAACGTTCTTGTTGATTTCCATAGCGGAACGAAAAGTAGAGGGCGAATGGTGTCAGCCAGAGAAAAGGAGAATCTGCATGAATGAGATCGTAGTAAATTAGAGCCGAGGGTTGTTCAGACCAAAATGGGGCAGCGACCGAATTTGCCGTCGGAAGAGCAACCGTACCTGTCGAAGTGCACAAAAATCGAAGAAGAAAAAGAGCGCTAATAAAGATAAAGAATCCCACCCACGTGTTTCGATTTTTCCATTTTGGGGGAAAGCGAATCAATTCAATGAGAATGGAAGAAAGGAACACGGGAAGGATGGCTAGTTCTTTCAGCCACCAGCCTACGGCGCCAAGAGCAAAAATAGGAATCCATCTTTCCTTCTTGCTTCCACCAGCCAGGAGGAGAAGGAGGAGCCCCAGCATGGCGATGGGCAAATCAATCATGACGCGCGATGAAAATTCCAAGAGAGCCGGAGAACCAAGCAAAAGGACAAGGAAGAGACTGGGAATGTACCGGAGACTGATCAAGCCGACTGAAATAAAAAGAAAAAATGGAATCAATCGATAAACAAAATCATGGTTCCCGAACAAATGAACCAAGAGCCCCCCGAGCCAAAAGAAGAGGGGAGGCTTTGCTTGAAAAACATTATCGGCGAAATGGAGAGGCCAGAAGTATCCTTCTGTTACCGAGCGGATCACTACGGAATAAATGGCATCATCGGAATTATGAATCGATGAAAAGGAAACGAGAGAAAGGAGAGTAGCGCCGATGAAAAATGCGATGATAAATGTGCGCCAACTGTTCGGAATCACTTATCTTCTCCTAACCTACGGTTTCGTCAACTTGTGTCAATGGACGTTTCGATTATACTCCGCGCCCCCTGATGGAAAGCAACGCTTCGAAGCCGTTATACGAAGGAAAGGCTAAGCAGTTATGGCCCGGGCCTGAGGCGGGAACGCATGTCATGAGATTCAAAGATTCGGCCACGGCGTTCAACGCGAAGAAAAAAGCAGAAATCGAAAACAAGGGCGTGCTTAATCGGCGCATCTCCGCCCATATCTTTGAATATTTAAAAAAAAATGGCGTCGAGTCGCATTATGTAAAGTCACTTAACGACCGAGAAATGTTAGTTAGGGCGGTGACGATCGTTCCCCTGGAAGTGGTTGTCCGAAATCTGGCGGCGGGGAGCATCTGTCGTCGTCTGGGTATACGAGAAAAAGAGCCGTTCCAACCCCCTTTAGTCGAATTTTATTATAAAAATGATGCGCTCGATGATCCGATTCTGACGGAGGATCATATTCGCCTGATGAAACTTGCGACGGCCGATGAGGTGATGGATCTGAAAAAACGCGCCCTTCGAGTCAATGAACTTTTGCAGGCCTTTTTTAAATCCATCGACATTGTTCTGGCCGATTTCAAAATTGAATTCGGCCGAGACACTTCGGGAAAGCTCCTTTTGGCGGATGAGATTTCTCCCGATGGCTGCCGTCTCTGGGATTCGTCGACGGGGAACATTCTCGACAAAGATCGATTCAGAAAAGATTTAGGTGGTTTGGCGGAGGCGTATCAAGTGGTTTGGGATCGAATGGAGAAAAAAAAATGAAAGTACGTGTGGTGGTTACACCTCGAAAAGAGGTTCTGGATCCTCAGGGGAAGGCGGTAGAAGGAGCGCTTAAACGGCTCGGCTACGCGGAGGTTTCGAGTGTTCGCGTGGGCAAGAATATTGAATTTGAACTCAATGAAAAGGATCGAAAAAAGGCTTCGGTGAGAGTGGACGAAATGTGTAAGAAGCTTCTGAGCAATCCCATTATTGAAGATGCGCGGTATGAGCTTACGGAGTGAAGCGGCTGATCAGGGACTGACGACCGAAGAGTTCGACCGTATTTTGGGCTTTCTCGGGCGCGAACCGACGCGCGTGGAGCTGGGAATTTTTGCCGCTCTTTGGAGCGAGCATTGTTCGTACAAGAGCACACGCATTCATTTAAAAAATCTTCCGACCAAGGGGCCGATGGTTCTCCAGGGACCGGGCGAGAATGCGGGAATCATCGATTTGGACGATGGCTATGTTCTGGCCTTCAAGATCGAAAGTCACAATCACCCATCCTTCATAGAGCCCACGCAAGGTGCGGCGACGGGGGTCGGTGGTATCTTGCGTGACATTTTTACGATGGGTGCACGTCCCATCGCGGTATTGGATTCTCTATCATTTGGTGAGCCGAAGCATTCCAAGACTTCGTACTTGGTTCATGGGGTGGTTTCGGGGATCTCGTTTTACGGAAATTGCATCGGGATCCCGACGGTAGGGGGAGAGGTTCATTTCGACTCTACTTACAATGGAAATAATCTCGTCAACGTTATGGCTGTGGGAGTCGCAAAGCGGGAGATGATTCACAAAGCCATCGCCAAGGGAGCCGGAAATCGAGTGATTTATCTCGGCTCCAAAACGGGTCGGGACGGAATTCATGGGGCGACAATGGCTTCGGAAGAATTCGGCGCCGGAAATGAAGAGCGGCGGCCGACGGTTCAGGTGGGTGATCCTTTCACGGAAAAACTCCTGCTCGAAGCCTGCCTCGAAATGATGGAGGAAAAACTTCTCGTTGGAATCCAAGATATGGGAGCCGCGGGAATCGCCTGCTCCACTTTCGAAATGTCTTCACGCGGGAAAAGCGGGATGGAAGTTGATCTCGATCGCGTTCCGGTTCGTGAATCGGGAATGAATGCTTGGGAAATTTTTCTTTCGGAGTCCCAGGAACGGATGCTTCTGGTCGCCGAGCCGAAAAAAGTCGATCGGATTTTTGAAATCGCGAGGAAATGGGAAATCGATTGTGCCGATGTGGGTGTGGTTGTCGAAAACGGCCGTGTGAAAGCAATACATCATGGCGAAGTAGTAGTGGATATGGAAGTGGCTCCCTTGACCGACGGCGCACCGACCTACGACCGCCCGTCGATTCAGCCGGTGGTACGAACCCAAGAACATTCTATTGGGGATTTACCCTCTCTCGATCTGCGCGAGACAGGTAATCGAATGATTGGAAGTCCGAATCTCTCATCTCGAGAGCGGATTTATGGGCAATACGATCAGACCGTGGGCGCCGACACCGTTGTTCTTCCCGGATCGGATGCTTCCGTTCTCCGTGTGAAAGGACTCAAAAGGGGAATCGCCCTGACGGTGGATAGCAACGGTCACTATTGCGCTGCGGATCCGTACTGGGGAACGGTGCATGTTTGCGCCGAAGCGATCCGAAATTTGGCCTGTACCGGGGCAAAGGCGGTCGCCACAACAAATTGTCTCAACTATGGAAATCCTGAAGATCCTAAGGTGATGGGCGAAATCCGTGAAGGAATTCGAGCCCTAGGTGACGTTTGCCGAATGTTTGAGGCGCCAGTGACGGGAGGAAATGTCAGCCTCTACAATCAAACGGGAAGCGTTCATATTCAGCCGACGCCGACGATCGGAATGGTCGGGCTCATCGAAGACGTCTCCAAAGCGGTTCGTGGGTATTTTTCAAAAGAAGGAATGACGATTGCGCTTCTGGGCGGAAGAGACGAGAAGGCGATTTACGAATCGGAATTCGCTCGGATCATCTTGCATCGGGAAGATCTTCGTGTTCCTCCGATTACTCTGAGCGACGAACAGTCTCTCCAAAAGGTTTTGATCGAGGGAGCCGATAAAGAACTCTTTAGTTCCGCTCGCGATCTTTCCGAAGGGGGGCTTTTTCAAACAATGGTCGAGTGTGCTTTTAGTCCGAATCGTGCTCTGATGGGTGCGACGATTTCGCTTCCGAACGAGTGGAATCTTTGGGCCGGCCTTTTTGGGGAGTATCCTTCTCGCGCATTGATTTCCTTTTCTCCCGAGCACCAACCTCAAATTGAAATTCTCACTCGAAATTATGCGGTGCCTTTTCTTATTCTCGGCATGACGGGTGGGACGACGCTCTCCATCAATCGTGATACGATTTTTGACTTGAAAGATCTTCATTCACGTTACCGTCGCTTTATGGAGGAACTCTAAGATGTGCGGCATATTCGGCGTTGCCGGGCATGAAGAAGCGTCGAACCTAGCTTATCTCGGGCTTTACGCTCTCCAACATCGGGGCCAGGAATCGGCTGGGATCGTTTCTACGGATGGCAGCCGTCTTTTTAAGATTCGGCGAACAAGCCTTGTTTCTGAAGCCTTCGACAAGGACTCTTTCCAATATCTCCGGGGGAACATGGCCATTGGGCATGTTCGGTATTCCACCACCGGCGATAATATTCAGAGAAACGTTCAGCCCTTTATTGGTTCCGGAGGTTTTGGAAATCTGGCCATCGCTCACAATGGAAATCTTACCAATTTTAAATCGATTCGTGCCAACCTGGAAAAACGCGGAGCCGTATTTCAGTCGACAATGGATACCGAAGTTATTGTTCACTTGGCCGCCATGTCCGAAGGAACGTCGATTGATGAAAAAATTGCAAATGGCCTGAAAGAATTGATGGGCGCTTACTCCCTTCTGTTTTTAACGGAAAAGGAAATGATCGCAGCGCGCGATCCGATGGGAATGAGGCCCCTTGCTTTGGGGTGGCTCAACAAGATGCCCGTCGTGGCTTCTGAAACCTGTGCGTTCGATCTCATCGGCGCGAAATACGAGCGCGAAATCGAACCGGGAGAAATGCTGGTCTTGCGAGGTGATGGTTCGATCCGGTCCATACGATTTGCAGAACCAACAAAGCGGGCCTCGTGCGTGTTCGAACACATTTATTTTGCCCGTCCGGATTCTCGTCTCTATGGCGAAAATGTATATGAAGTGCGAAAGAACCTTGGCCGGGAATTGGCTCGTGAATTTAAACTGGAAGCCGACGTGGTCACACCCGTTCCGGATTCGGGTGTGGTGACCGCGCTTGGATTTTCGGAAGAGAGCGGTATTCCGATGGAAATGGGATTTATCCGAAACCACTACGTCGGGCGGACATTCATCGAACCCCGCCAGTCCATCAGAGGTTTTGGAGTTAAAGTAAAATTAAATCCGGTTCCATCCGTTCTCACAGGGAAGCGCGTGGCCGTGATTGATGATTCGATTGTTCGGGGAAATACGAGCCAAAAAATCATTAAGATGATTCGCGATGCGGGCGCGAAGGAAATTTATCTTTTGATCAGCTCTCCGCCCGTGATCAGCCCCTGTTATTACGGGATTGACACACCCAATGTAGACGAATTGATTGCTGCACAAAAATCCGTAGAAGGAACCCGCAAATTTATCGGTGCAGATCGTCTCTGCTATTTGAGTATGGAAGGTGTCTATCGGGCGCTCAAAACGGAGAAAACGAAGTTTTGTGACGCCTGTTTCACCAAAAATTATCCAACTCCTCTTGAGAACGAAAAGTAACCTTATTCTTCAGGCCTAGCTGTCGTGGATGGGATGGCGGGAGGATTGCTGTCCCAGGCATTCACACCGGGATCGATGACAGGAAACCCGTGTTTTGGTGCCTCCGGATTGCGTGCGGTATCCACTCCGGGCAGCCCGTTCGAGGCTGGGAGTTTTTGAGAGCCTTCTTGTAATAGCTCCAAACCAGGAATCCGAATTAGATTTCTATAATTCATGTAAAGGAGGCCCGAGACCACCAGGACAATCAACGAAAAGGGGATCAAGATTTGATCGATAGCCGATCGCGGGGGTTCATCCGGCGGATAATCGTTAAGGTCTGCCTTTGTGATCTGCGTGTCTGAAGGGGTCGGAAAACCTCCCCTCGTGGGGCGTACCTTGTCTGGAACCGGGGGTTCAGAGATATTTTTCTGCGCGGGAGCGGGAGGAATTCCCGGGGCAATGAGCGTCTTTTCTTCTTCTGGTGGTAGGGATGTTGCGGCCAGATCGTCGTCGGAAAGTAGCTGATCACTGGTCGCTTCTCCGGGGGAGGGGGGAGGAATTTCAATTTCCTGCTCTCCGTCCGACACGATATGCTCGATGACCGGAACCTCCGTAGCTGCCGAGCCGGGACGAAGAAAAAAGTAGTTGAGGCATCGGGGACAGGTGACTTTCACGCCCTTTCCCGTGATTTGTTCCTCGTCGAGGCGGTAGACGGCGTGGCAGACACCGCACTCGAAGGTATACGTCATAAGTTAATGATATGACGTGTACTTTGACAGTCAAGGCAGGTTGGCCGAGAAGCGATTTTTTCCTCCGCGAATAATTTCAACCGTTTCGTTTCTTTCGTTTTGAAGCGAATTGCGAAAACCGTTTTCGACCACTTGGCTCATTCCGATCATCGGGAGATCGCTAGGAGTTTTCTGATCTTCGGGATGCCGGAGTACGAAATTGAGCTTCCCATTTTGCTCGGCAAATGTGATAAGCGCGACTTCTTTGGGCAGGACCATTAGCGTCAATGTTCCGTAATTCCCTTTGTCCGTTTGTTCCGCTTGCCCCACATCCAGTACGGCGATGTTTTGGAGCAACGTGAACGTCATGGGCCCTTTCGAGTCTTCGGTCTGATTCAACGTGACGAGCATGTCCACGTGATCTCCCGGCCGAACGGATTGGCCGATCGATGAGGTGGAATCCACGTTCACCGCCATGGAACGATACCCCTTCGCGATTTTTGAAGCCGGTCCGCTGGAAGCGAACGTAACGTCGATGGCGGACCAAAATATCACCTCTCCTTTGGTAATGGGGCGCGTGACCGTATGTCCCAGGACCTTACTTACATCCGAGACGAGTACCACACCGATTGGAACCAGTTTTTCAGGCACGGTCTGTTTTCGTAGATCTTTCGCGACCAGCGTATGCCCGTCGGGAAGCTCTTGGGCCGAAACAATCACCTCGATACCTTTCATGTTGTAACCCAGTTTTTCTTTGTAATTGGAAACACCCTGAAAAAAGAGCAGCGTACCCATCAGTGCGAATACAGATGGGACAAGCCATTGCCTATGTTCCTTTGCCCACTCCTGGGCCTCTTTATAATGTGGGAATGAAGTCATCGTTTTTCTCCTTGTTAAAGTTATCGATCGGGGCGGTGTATTTTTCCACCCGATCGTCGATATACTGTTCACCCGCATCTATTCCTTCTTGAATTTTTTTCGTAACATAGCCTTGAAGTTTCTCGCTCGCGGTTTCCTCTACTTTTTCCTCGATTCCGGTCAGAAACTGATCCGGGTTAAGCGATGGCATTTCCACGCCGGCAGCGCCTGCGGCTGCCTTCAAAGAGCTTGCGGCCGATCCATAATCTTCGAGTCTTTTCCGGAAGATTTTCTCCAGTTGACCCTTTCCGAAATCCGCGAGCTTTGAGAAGGAAGATGAGTCCATTCCTTTTCCGTCTGCCGAAAAATTCTTGGCCAGGCCCTGAACCTCGGACCCGAATTTTTTTAATTGGCCGCTATTGAGGAGATCTTTGAAATTGGATCCTCCCGGAACCTGGGGAGCGGCGGAGGTGGGACTACCGCAAAGCAAAGAGGTCTCGGGGCGAACATCCACTCCGGACGCAATATAGACAAGTTCGGGTATTCCAATCGCCCATAGGAAGGGATATTTGAAGTTTGTGCTGCACATTCCCTCCCATTGAATCGCCTGTTTGAAAAGCCATTTCCCTTTTAAATCGTTTCCGGGAATTTTTGTTTCAACTTCTTTTTTGAAAAAGACGGGCGCTTCATTATCGCAGCCATGATTCGAAGTGAGATCGAAGCCTTGAAAGCCCTCGGAAGGAGAATCATATGCACTTAGCCCCGTCGCACCGAGATGTGCGACGACATTTCGGGGGTCTAAAGATTGCTGTCGGCAGAGCTTCTTTTGTTCTGTATGGTAGAGGAGGAGGGCAACTTTGAATGAGATGGGCAGTTCACTTTTTGCCGTGTGAAAAGCCTCGAGGCCCATTCCCAGGTAAGGCGTGTCATTTGAAATTTTTAGATCCGTCGGCTGATCATTCTTGAAAACGGATTGAGCGTTATTTACTGAAACATCTTCGCTCGACTTATGCGCCCTTGACATCGCGTAGTTCCAGGTGGAATGTTCCAACTTTCCCGATTCGTGCATTCGCATGGAGACCATCGCACTCCCCCACGCAATGAGAAAGAGCAGGGGAATCGTTAACAGGAGTTCGACGTATCCCGTTTGAGGGCTTCCCTTATTCGCGTGCATTTTGAATTTCCTCCGCCGTAGGGGGTGCGAGACGGAGCGGATCGGTATCGATGGAGGGAATATTCGTAATTCCCGCATTGGCTAGGACGTCGCCCATCCCGCCGACATCTGGAGTGAAAGACTTAAGCTTTTCAAAATTCTTGAAGATCGGATTGTCTGCAATCATTTGAAGAGCCTCTTCACGGTGTTCCGCTTCCGCTAACTGTGCTTGAAAACCCATTTCTTTCATATTGGAACCATCGATTCGAGCTTCACTGATCGTCCAAAGGGCGGGACGAAGAGTTGAAAATATGTCCGACCAGGTGGAAGGTTGGTTCCAAACAAAATGGTCGTGCGAGACAAAATCTTTGAAGGGAGTTGTTTCAGGCAAAGAAACAATCGCGATGGTTACACGTATATCGGGCGTGTCGAGCACATACGGCTTTGGAAGGCCAAGGCTCGGAAGGTGAAACTTTTCCTTCAAACTCAAACATCTCTTGAATTCGATATGATTGTAATAGAGGCCTCCCATTTGGCTCACGGCCGGGGGATCCGCGTACCGCCATTCGCTTTTGTTCGCCCATTCGGAAGGGCGATATTCAATTCGAATTTTCGCATTTTTTCCTCCTTCGCTCGCCCGAATTGCGGCAATTTCATTTGGCGCTTCCTCTACGGGCTTGTAAGGAGTTTTCTTCGTCCAATCTTCATCGCAACGAATCATGTCATCTCCATCGGCGAGTCTTTTAGCTTCGTCTGAAGAGAGATTTTTGAACGCGTTGGATCCGCCTCTCGAAATTGGCAGGGCGCTCGCAAGTTTCATTTCGGGGGGCACCTGCTTCGCTTCGGGATAGGCAAAAGCCCAAGTCATATTTGAAAGTCCATTTCCGCTGGCCAAATTCTTTGCGAGGTTTTCCGCATTCCAACGTTGAACGGCCCGAGTGGGCGCCAAAGCCGCCCAATCACGAAGCTGATCCTGTTGAGACTTAATGACAGAACCGATTTTGTGGATATTGAGGAAAAACTTCGGAGTTTCCTCAGCCAATCGCGAGCAGTAGGGGGGCGTTCCCAGAGCGACAATGCAACTGACTGCAGCCGCCAGTGCTCCCGCGGCAAAAATATACGCTCGGTCCAGAACCGTATCGAGTCCGTCGTTCAGGCTTGCAATCGCATTTAGAGCGCGGGCCTGTTCGTTGACTGCAATCATGGCCAGAGTATCTGCTTCGCGTTGGCGTTCACTCTTTCGAATACCGGTGAGAAGTCGCTCACCGTTCGTTCCTACAAATAGGATGAGAGCAAAAATCGTCACCACTGTGATGGGAAGAATTTGTCCTGAATTTCGGCGCATCATTCTTCCCCCTTGGACGGAATGGGTTGTACTGATGAAATCGTCGGAAGGGCTTCTCCCAAAATTTCTTTTGCATAGGGAAGGATGGGTGAATAGGGGAGGTCGACGGTCACGTCTTTGCCATCGGGATTCTGTGTCACCGTCATATCGACAGACTCCCCGAGTACTTCTGCGGTTTTATTGAAGGGATGAACCGCAGTGCGGGAATAATCCCGAACCGTCTGTTCCACATCTCCTCCGATAAATGAACTCCGAGCGGCATAAAAACTCGTCTCTCCGGTGGCCCCTACCAAGAAGCCGAGTTCGGCTACGTGGATGACGCCGTAAAAGAGCATCACGAAGATCGGCAGGCTATAGAGAAATTCCATCAACATGGCCTTCAAGAAAAGCAGATGCCATGCCGATTTCTAAGGCATTAATATCATTAATATTAATGTAATTAATGTTAGAGAAAGGGTATGAAATACGTTCAAATATCGTTCGAATCCCGGACGCTACATGAGAACCGGCAGGACCGGAGTCTTAATATAATTGAGGCGGGGCCGAATGGGTTTTCGAACCTTGGAAAGATGAATGAGGAGTTCCACTTTTCGACAATAGAGGGCCTGTTCCATTTCCTTGTCGCAGGTATCAAAGATCGGGCAATCGGTTTTTTTGCACATATAGTCTCTTCAAATCAAATTCGCAGAACCTGTGCCAAAGAGTGAATTAAAAAAAAGCAGTAATCATCAAAGGTTAGATATTTTATTGCGGATAGGCCCATCAAAAGATGGGAGTTTCTCGCCGCAGTTGGACACAAATGGGGAATCCCGTTAGCGTAACTTTGTGCGAGTTCTGGTCACGAATGACGATGGAATCGATGCCATGGGTTTGCGGTTTCTTTCCGAAGCGATGTCATCGTTCGGCGATGTCTTTGTGGTGGCGCCCGATCGGGAGCGGAGTGGAGCAGGACATTCGCTTACTTTGCATCGTCCACTGCGGATCCATTCAAGAGGTCACCGCCGGTTTGCTGTGGATGGTACCCCCACCGACTGCGTAAATCTCGCTATAAAAGAACTCCTTAAAGATGAACTCCCCGCACTTGTAGTCTCAGGCATCAACAATGGAGCGAATTTAGGTGACGACATTACCTACTCGGGGACGGTTTCGGCGGCGTTGGAAGGTGCGTTATTAGGGGTTCCTTCGGTGGCCATATCCTTGGTTTCGACAAATGATGAAACCCCCAACTTCATTCCGGCGGCAGAGGTAGCGCGAAAGGTAGTAGCCTCGGTGCTGAAACAGAAACTTCCGCGGGATGTCGTCCTCAATGTAAATGTGCCGGATGTGACAGGAGGAAGGATCGAGGCATTTGAAATTACACGGATGGGAAAGCGCCACTATGGAGATGCGATTCTCGAAAAAATCGATCCTAGAGGGAAAAAATATTATTGGATTGGGGGGGAAGATTTAGGTTTTGACGACGCCCCCGGCTCCGATTGCAATGCGATTTTGCAGAAGAAAGTTTCCATCACTCCGATTCGTTTGGATTACACACACGATCTATATTTGGATATCCTAAAGAAGTGGGAATTATAAACGCTACCAAACAAACCCGGGCCATGACTGCCACCTCAATGGTGGAAAAATTTTTAAGGGGACAGGGCCTTCAGGACGAGCGGGTACTACGAGCCATGGAAAAAGTGCAGCGCCATTTTTTTGTTCCTGAGGCTTTGCGTGAACGGGCCTATGAAAATTACCCGTTACCGATCGGTGACGACCAGACGATTTCTCAACCCTTTATCGTCGCGTTAATGACGGAATCGTTGTCGCTTTTGGGAGAGGAGAAAGTTCTCGAAATCGGAACGGGCTCCGGTTATCAGACCGCGTTGCTGGCTGAATTGTCCAAATCCGTTTTTTCTGTGGAACGGATTCCTAAATTGGCGCGAGAGGCGAGATCCACACTCGAGTCGCTCGGATATCACAATATTTCAATACGCGTGGCCGATGGAACCTACGGCTGGCAGGAGTTTGCTCCGTATGACCGGATTATTGTTACCGCTTCGGCGCCGACGCTTCCCGACGTCTTGGTGAGTCAGTTGACTGAGGCAGGAATATTAGTGATTCCCATCGGATCGGTGGATCGACCCCAAGAGTTGTTCCGATATCAAAAAGTAAATGGCAAGTTAGAAAGAGAGTTCCTTTGTTCATGCAGCTTCGTGCCATTCGTAACATAACGTGGGTGATGAGCCTCGCGGTTCTCGGAGGCTGCGTTCCCGGTGCGGTTCATCGTGTGGAAGAAGGGGACACCTTGATCGAAATCTCACATGTCTATGGCGTGTCTCTCGAGGATATTCTGGCTGCAAATCATATTTTTGATCCGAATCATTTAAAAACCGGAGAGAAGATTGTCATACCGGGTGTTCCCGAAGCGCGACGAATCGATAAAAGTGTCTGGGAACTCGAAGATGTTGCAAAAAACGTAGAGAGCGTTGAGACAAAAGAAGACGTAGAAGTCGTTTCATCCAGCGCACCGGTTATAAAAGAAAAGACCGATACAAAAGAAATTCGAAAAGAGCCCGTAAAAAGTTATTCAGGCGGAAATCAAAAGCGTCTCACGCTGATATGGCCAGTGGAGGGGAAAATTATTTTTCCGTTCGGGATGCGAAATGGAAAAATGCATAACGGAATTGATCTTCGGGTCCGGCCGGGAGCGCTCATACGGGCGGTGGCTTCGGGGAAAGTGGTGTATGACGGCAAGGGAATTGAGGGGTACGGGAACATCGTTATCGTCTCGCATGGGGGAAAACTCTTTTCGGTGTACGCTTACTTAGGGAATATCGTGGGACACAAAGGGATGAGCGTGAAATCGGGGGAAACTGTGGGCGCCGCCATGACTCAACCAGCGAGTGCCTTTATCCACTTTGAATTTCGCCGCGGGAAGCAGGCGCTGGATCCACTGAGTATTCTTCCCCGCCCGTTACTTTCTTAATCTGAGGCTACTTCAAAGGATTGGAATCACGGGCATCATCGCAGGCTTTCTCGAACACTTGCGGTAATTCCGAGAAGTTGGCTGTCATCATCGATGCCTTTCCAGAGTGGTCTTCCAGTCCAAAGTATTGGAATTGAACCTCTGTAGATCGGCCAAACCAAACCGCCTTTCTCACCAATAAGTCTCCTTGTGTAGGCTGACTCAGAGCGATCAAGTAGATTCCGGGTTCGGCAATCGGCGCATAACCCGCTTCTGAGTCGAAAGACGACCGATACTCAACGATTCGCTGCCTCGTCTTCGGTTTAACCTTCGAAACAAACGCAGGTTGGCTTGGCGAATAAATATTCAAAACATTTCCCTGAATAAATCGAATCGTTCCTCCTGGATATTCAGAGATGGCTTTTATTGTAACCTCCTTCACATCGAAGGCGACAACGCCATCCACCTGATATCCGCAAAACTGACCACTCGGAAAAGTCATTTGCATGTGAAACGGATCATCCAAGAGCTCGAGATCCCCATCTGAAGGTACTCGGGTCTCCCCTCGTGAGATTCCTACAACAATAAATTGAATAACTACGAAAGAGATCGCACAGGTGTTCCATGAAATGCGGTAGGCGTTCTTCATATCAAGAACATACAAGTCTGACACCGAGAGTCAAGCGCGCAACTCAAATCGCCGGCCTATCCACTTTGAATTTCGCCGCGGGAAGCAGGCGCTGGATCCACTGAGTATTCTTCCCCGCCCGTTACTTTCTTGAAAGGGATGTCACCCTAGATGAAGTTGCTTACGAACGGTTGTTGCCACTTCTTTCGCAAGACGTAGGGCGGATTCAATTTCGCCACGTTCGGGCTCAGGGCTCTCGCCGGGATATCGAAATGCCCAAGCAAACTCTGTAAGAGGCGCCACGGATTTTAAGAGAGGCTCAAGTGAGGGATTTATATCGCTGCATTTCCTCCCCAGCTCCACTAAATCGTGCGTTTTTCGGAAAGGTTGATCATGCCAAGCCAAGAAGCCCTTCAAGCACTTTTCAATGGCTTGCTGACAATGAAAAGCCGCATCTTCCAATAGCGGAGGATTCGCCGCAAGATCGACCTCGGCACCGCGAATGTCATTTGCTGCCTTACGCAACCACGATTCCACGTCCGAAGACTTTGCCTTGTCACTCTTGACCATGCACCAACTTGCCTTCTCTTAACACGGTGCCAGGGAGAGAGGCTTTCAGGTGGCGCCGCTCCTCAAAGGTACTCTTTGACCAAACTAAAACATCCGCCGCAACTCCAAGATCAAGGCCCCAAAGTGCTTCGTATGCTGGTCCTCCGCGACGTAAACGTGGAGGAGAATCATCCGGTACCACCACGAGGAAGTCATAGTCGCTATCAGGACCGCTCGTGCCTCTTGCTTTAGAACCAAAAAGATAGATTTTTTCCGGAGAATAGATGGAGACCAGTGTCTTCACCAGTTGAGTCAGTGTTGGATCCGCTTCATCTGGAAACATCTTGTATTTAACTTATCAGAAATAGATAGGACCGTATATCTGATGTAAAGAGGATCTAAGGGTAGTGATCTTAAAATCCGTCGATCCCGTCGGTGCCGCCATGACCCAGCCCGCGAGCGTTTTTATCCACTTTGAATTTCGCCGCGGGAAGCAGGCGCTGGACCCACTGAGTATTCTTCCCCGCCCGTTACTTTCTTGATCGAATCAGTTGGATCGCAAGTCCTCTGAGCTATCGACCTCAATTTTTTGCTCGATTGGAAGATTCCTAAAGCCCGACGGACAGTACATGGGTTCATCGATTGTCTCAGGACATTGAAGATCGGATCGTACGATGGGATTCGCAAGTAACAACCGGTTGATCCGAGCCTTTAACGAGGGATGTGTGTCTCCGAACTGTCCCGAGTCATCGACTTCAAACGCAGGATAAGACCCTCGGAAAATATTCGAATACCCTCTTTGATAATCCTCTAGGCCCAGTTCGGAATGATATTTATGCATATAGGCAGTGAGGACCTCGACGGCGAACCAATCGGCAGTCGCTTCAGGAATTTGATCAATCGTGGAAGAATTGTCTCTCGAACAGAAAGGCGAGAACTGTGGCGTTGATATTGAAGATATCGATTCCTGCTCTGATTGATCGTCTGACGAAGGACCGCCGCTGGGGGGAATGGGTGTCGGTGATGCGTTCCAAAATGGAATTTCTATCGGATTACCTTTTTCAGCCTTTTTACGCTTCGGAGCCATTCTTGTTGTTCCAAAGGCAGAATCCATTCTTCTGGCTCCAGCAGAACGAGAGCCGCGAAGACAAGCGATCAAACTCGGCACAGGATATATTCATTGGCGGCCAATTTAGGATCTTTTAGCGAATCGTAGATAAATCGGTAATCGCCAGGACCAACTGCGATGCCGCACGGATCAATTGCATGAGAGAGTTCATGCGCGATAATATGTACCAATGTAAATTCGCTCTGATTGACGGCGACAATCCCTCGACAAAACTTAAATGTTTTCGACCGTGCATCATAGGAAGCATTAAATTGAAGAGCATTCATGACACTTTCGTCCGATGACGGCTGACCGAACGTACAATCGGTTCCCTCAAATGTGATGCTCCCGAGCCTCTCCACCATGAATTCTCGGTCCTTTTCATTGGGGACCATTCGCTCAACTGTTTCGATCAAAAGGGGACGCACCTTATCAAAGGTAGACCGAATCAGTTCATCGGGATCTTGCAATGTTAGTTCATTTAGAATTT
Organism: uncultured bacterium; assembly: GCA_964397255.1. Lineage (GTDB taxonomy): Bacteria > Bdellovibrionota_G > JALEGL01 > JALEGL01 > DATDPG01 > CAYNHQ01. Next base: position 49,402 of record CAYNHQ010000002.1, on the reverse strand, counting down.
CTCGTCTTAAAGTTTCCTTCGCTTTTTTATAGAAAGGGTGTTCACGCAAAAAGGTTAAATCTTCAATTCTTTCCTGTTCTTCGATGATGGATCTCGTTTTGTCCTTTGACTTGATCACGAAAAGTTTGTCCCTATCCGCAAAGAGCTCACTCAATAGGAGCGTGGTCAGGCCATCTAGGACGTTCGCCAACACGCGCCCTGAAAATTCGTCGGAAATAATCATTCTCTTGCACTCGACATCACAATCCAAACCAAAGGCATTAACTACAGTGCGGCGGAAATCTTTGAGATCCTTTCTTTTGAATAGTGCGGAAAAATAATTTCTGATCTTTGGTCGAACTCTCTCTTCGGCCTGACCCACGAAGAGTTGTGTCGTCTCTAAGTTTCGCGCGCCCGCCTTTCCGTCCTTTCCGGTTCCGTCGGGATAGAATCCTGGAGCCCGGGCAAAGCGATACATGTCTTTGCAGACATCGCCCGCTCTTGACGAACCTGACATGAAGGAAAGCACGACAAGTGCAGAAATCAAAGGCCGCATACTTCTAAATTGGTTCAACAATTGGAACTCCTTGCCCTATTTCTGCAAAATCGGAACCATAGTAACCACATGAAATTACAAAGATATGGGGGTCCTAGATAGGGCGAATTTGTCCCGATTCGGGACAATTGACCTCATCCACTTTGAATTTCGCCGCGGGTAGCAGGCGCTGGACCCCCTGAGTATTCTTCCCCGCCCGTTACTTTCCGAATGGAGTCCTGCGCCCGTTCAAGTCGCTTCTCGGATCGTTCGAATGCCGTCGCAGCGTTGGTGAGATGTTTTCCCACTACGTCGAATTCATCACGAAGCTTTTCAAGATCCCCCTGATGCTTCGACAGAAAATCAATAATTTGTCGCGCCTCAGTTTCAATTCGGTGCCCCCGAAGGCCCAGAACGATCAATTGAAGATAGGCGTAGAGACTACTCGGAGAAACGGGAATGACGCGTTTAGAGAGCGCGTAGTTGTTGAGACTTTCATTTTCGCCGAACTTTTCGTCGGATACGATGACTTCGTAATAAATGTTTTCGGCCGGAATATAGAGAAAGGCGAAGTCGAGTGTTCCCTCATCGGGAAGAATGTATTTCGAAGCAATGGCATCCACATGCCGGCGAAAATCGGCTCCGAACGCTTTACGAAATTGGGTGCGCTGGGATACATCATCTCCCGCCGCACGGAAGCGTTGAAAATTTTCAAGGGGAAATTTGGCATCGATCGGAACAATATTTTTATGCGGAAGTCGGACAATCGCGTCGACTTTCTGGCCGCCATGAAATGCGTACTGCATTTCGTAATGCGTACGGGGAAGGATTTGTGAAAGGAGTTCCTCCAAAAAAAGCTCCCCCAAATTTCCCCGAAGTTTGGGGACGCGCAATACATCCTGCAGTTTAGCGATTTCCTCTGCGAGGGATCGAATTTGGCGATTGGCTTCCTCCAATCGACCCAAACGTTCTTGGAGGTGTCCGAATGCCTGTAGATTCTTATCGAGCCGATCCGAAATATTCGTCGAAACATCGCCCAAAGCTCGATTGACTCGTTCCGTCAGTGAAGTGATTTGCTGTTGAAGAAGGCTAAATGATTCACTGGGCCTTCGCGTAAAGAGCCAGATCCACGTGGCCGCGAGAGCCAGGCCTAAAAAGGCTACGATCCCCCAAAACATCGGTGGATCGTAGCCGGGACAGATCGTGTGTCAAAGTTACAAATGATTAGAAATCATTCATATCTTTTTCTTGGGTATCCTGTGTAGTGACTGTCGTAGCGGTAAGGGTGTGATGATTTGGTCCTTGTAAAGCGTTTGCCACGTTGCCGAAGCCTGCTTTGAGGCTCCCCTGTGTTCTCTTTATAACTACGACGGCTGCTATTGCGATGAGAGCCACAATAATCAAATACTCGGTCATTCCCTGACCACTTCGTTTATTACTTTTCTTGAACGTTTTCATAGGTTTTCCTCCAGTTAAAGTTATGGGATCGGGAGCCTCATTCGGTCATACGTAGCCTGTCGCTTTGCCTTCATCGCTCGACTAAGGCGGCCCATCGATAGATCGAGCCGATCGGCAACAAAAAAACCCACGACTATAGCTGCGGTCACAACAAGGTATTCAAATGTGGCCTGACCTTTTGAGTCTCGTTTTTTCATGGAAGTAGGTTTCAGCAATCCCAATGCCAAGCGCTTTCAAGCGTATGTTGCTCAAAACGTGACCGAATTGCGTTCCTCACCCGGGAAATTCGTCCGAGAACCGGTCAGTTGCCAGCCGAAGAGGGCTAGGGAATAATGCCTACGATTTCCATGGCTTCCAATATCAAGCGAATACTGCTCGTGGACGACGAAAAAGGAAGGTCCAGTGAGCTCACGTCCATTTTTACGGAGCTGAATTATGAGGTGGTGGCTTTTCGTTCAGCTTCAGAAGCACTTGGGAAGATTAAATCTCTCGATATCGACACGGTAGTCACGTCTGCAGACGGCGGTTCAAAGGGTTACGATCTATGCAAATCATTACGTGATGCTTCTCGTACCAAGCAGATTCCGATCGTTCTTTTGAGCGGAGCCTCCGATGCCGACTCACAATTCGCCAGGCATCAAAAAAGCGCCTCGGTTGCCAACGGATATATCAAATTGCCCGCTCCATCGGAAGACATTATCGACTGGGTGGAGCGCCTTATCGGGCTTCCTCCTCCACCACCTCTCAATGGTCATGCGGCTCCAGATATCCACATTCCCATGCTAGGGGGTGGGGACGAAGAGCTGGAAAAGGAAAATGCGACTCTTCGGCGTGAACAAGACGAATTGCGCGAGCAAATCCATTTTCTCGAACAGCAATTGGCTCACGTGTCGGTTGCGGGCGAAAAAGAGTCGCGCGAGATGGATCAGGTTCTCAATGATCTGCAAAAAGACCTGGAAAAAGCACGAAAGGAGAAAGATCAGCTCCGTGATGAATTGCAATTGTCGAAAGGAGATCTCACCAGAAAAGATCGAGAAATTCGGGACCGAGAATCAAAAATCGCGGAAGCCAAGGAAGAGGGAGAGGAAGAGCGTTCCAATCTTCGGAAGGAAATAGAGGAACTTCGCGCGACGTTTGAAGAGAGCGAAGAAAAGCATAAGCGGGCGCAAAACGCACTTCGCGAATATTACAAACCAAAATTGGCTTCAATGGCAAAGATGGAAAAAACAGTTTCGGTCTTGGAAGATGAATTGGTAAAACTTTCCGGAGACATCAAGTCACATAAAGATCGAGCAACAGAAGCTGAAAAAGAATCGAGAAAGGCGAAGGAAGAGCTGGAAACGGAAAAGAAAAAGAGCGAAAAGATTCGAGAAGCGCTGGCAAGTACGGCGAGGTTGTTGGAGGAATGAGTATTTTCAAACACCATATTTTTGTATGTCAGAATGAACGGGAATCCAGCGATCCTCGGGGTTGTTGTGTGGCTAGAGGAAGTCATGAAGTTTTGGAAGCGTTTAAAGCAGAATTGAAATCGAGAGGACTCAAAGGAGAGGTTCGGGCAAATAAGGCGGGGTGCCTTGACCAATGTGCTTTTGGACCGTCCGTGGTGATTTATCCGGAGGGAACTTGGTATGCCCACGTAAAGCCTTCCGATGTTCCGGAAATTGTGACGTCCATGCTCGAAGGGAAAAGAATCAACCGACTTCTTCACCCCAAACAAAAGAGAGATGGCATACAGTAAGTTTCCTCCATCTCGGCTGCGTGAAGAAATGTACAAGAAGAACTCCCAAAACCTGTATTCCTTACGAGGATGCAGGCCGCATGTGCCAGGCCTTGGGTCGAACGAACGTTCGAATTCCCGCGACCGACAGAGTTGAACCGATTCCGGAATGTTTCCGACCGCTCCAGGGGAGGCGCGGCGAGACCCGATCACAACAATTTTCGTATACCGTCCCCGTATCGCAGAGTTCCAGGATTCTCTCCGCTCGGACGGAATCGTTTGAATAAACTGCGGCGGTGAGACCGTAAGGCGTGTCGTTCATTTTCGCCACTGCCTCGGCGTCGTCCTTGACCCGTTGAATCCCAATGATCGGGCCGAAACTCTCCTCGCGCATGACGGCCATCTGATGATTCACGTGGGAAAGAACCGTCGGCTCGAAAAAATTACCCTTCCCTCGAATTCTTTTTCCACCGAGAAGAAGTTTCGCCCCTTTCCGGACCGCGTCCCGAACCTGTTTCTCCAGGACGCTCAATTGTTCCCTTCGGGCCAAGGGGCCGATGAACGTCTCCGAATCCAATGGATCCCCTACGCGATACGACTTCACTGCTTCTACAAAATGATTCAGGAACGACTTTTCCAACGACGCGTGAACGTAGATCCGTTCCACCGCGCAACAGCTCTGCCCCGCGTTATAAAACGCCCCTTCCGCGGCGGAGGCGGCGGCTTTAGCGGGATCGACGTCGTCACAGACATAGAGGGGATCCTTCCCCCCCAATTCCAGTTGAAGATGAATCATTCTTTCGGCCATTTCGCGCGCGATCAGCCGACCGGTGGCATATGAGCCGGTAAAAAAGAGTCCATCGACCGACTGTTGCGTGAGCATTTTCCCCACCGCCCCTCCTCCGATGATTGTCTGGAACAAGCCGGCCGGAAGTCCCGATTTCTTCAAGTGCTCTGCAATCGCGAGGCCGGTCAGCGTGGAATATTCCGAAGGCTTGTAGAGAATCGCGTTTCCCGTGAGCAGCGCGGGGACAAAAACGTTCGACCCGACAAAGTAAGGATAATTCCAGGCTGAAATATTGGCCACTACCCCCAACGGCTCATACGTAATCCGCTCCCGTACGGCATTCTCGGAGGAGGCGACATCCTCCGGTGCCACCGCCACACTGACCTGGTATAGAAAATAATCAATGCGCGATTGGAGAGCGACAATTTCATTTCTCGATTGCCGAATCGGTTTTCCCATTTCGGATGTCAAGAGCTTTGCGAGTGGATCGACGTTTTTCTGTATGGAATCGGAGAACGCCGAGATGATTTCTTTCCGCCGATCGAGAGGCACTCGCTTCCATTTTTCCTGAACCATCAGCGCTTGACCGAGTTTTTTTGTAATTGAGGACGCCGTATCGGATTTTATTTTTTTTAAGATCTTTCCGTTCGCCGGATTTCGAATGGTGAGCATCATCTCAGTTCCCGGCTTTTCGAACCGCGTCCATAAATGCGGAAAAAATGGGCGAGGAAGCGAGGCGGCCCTGAAAAGCACCGGTCTCGAATTCCGGGTGCCACTGCACCGCCAGAACGAAAGGAGATCCGGGGCGGCGGACTGCTTCCACGATTCCGTCCGGAACCGATTGCGCCTCCGCTTTCAGACTGGGGGCGAGGCGAAAAACGGCCTGGTGATGCACGCTATTTACTTTTCCTCCATCGGATCCTTTATAGAGTTGGCGGAGTAGCGCGTCCTTTTCAAACCGAATTTCGTGCTCGAACGCATCGTATTTTGCACGATCCCGATGCGTTTGAGCCCCTTCCTTTTGTGTCGCGATGTCTTGAAAGAGGGTCCCCCCTTCGGCCACATTGATCAATTGGAGTCCGCGACAGATGCCGAGAACCGGCTTTTTCGCTTCGAGGGCTTCGCGATAAAGTGCGATTTCATATTGATCTCGAATCGGATCCCCCTCCCATTCAGGGCGAATCGGCGATTCACCGTACGAGGAGGGACTCACGTCGTCTCCCCCTTGAAAGATGACGCCGTCCACTTCCTTGAGAATGTGGCGAAGCGACATCGAAGGCGCAGCGGGGGGGATCAAGACCGGCAAAGCGTCGGCCTCCATGACTTTCGTCGCGAGCGACTGTTCCATATAAAGGAGGGTCTTCACTCCAAAAACATTTCGCTTTGGATCGGGATGAAGAAAACAGGCGGACAGACCGATTCGAACGGGAGGCTTCGTCATGCGCGGGCGGCCGCCGAGAAAATCTCTTCAAAATCGGTTTCGGCCACCGGGCGGGGATTGTTCTGATGGCAGCTGTCCGCGAACGCGAGTTTCGATAACCGGGGGACATCCTTGGCGGTCAAACCGATTCCTGAAAGCCCCTCGGGGATCCCGATCGTTTCTTTCAAATCTTTCAGCCATTGAACAAATCCCTCGGCGGAAGGTTTTTTCAGACCAAGCAAAGTTCCCATCGCTTTGAACCGATCCTCGGCGACTCTGGCATTGTACGGGAGGGCATGGTCGATCATCACGCCGTTCGCCAAGCCGTGATGGGTATCCGCGTGAATCGAGAGCGCATGGGCGCAAGAATGGACGAGCCCGAGCCCCTTTTGAAAAGCCACCGCCCCCATGAGCGCCGCCATCATCATTTCGGCACGAGCCGCCAAATCGCCCGGAGATCCCACAGCCTTGGGGAGAGCGCGCCCGGCGATTTTCAATCCTTCCAACGCCACGCCATCGCAGAGTGGATGGTAATCTTTCGCAAGGTAAGACTCGATGCAATGGGTCAGCGCATCCATCCCGGTCGCCGCGGTCAGCTTCGGCGGCAATTCGAGCGTCAGTTCCGGATCGGCGAAGACGATTTTCGCCAAGAGACTCGGAGAAAAAATAATCTTCTTCTCATGCGTCTGGTCGTCGGAAATGACCGAACTTCTTCCCACCTCGCTGCCTGTTCCTGATGTCGTCGGCAACCCGACCCAAAACGGGATGGGCAGGTTCACGGGACGCCCCCCCTTCCCATCTTCGTAGTCGAAAAGATCTCCCGGATGGTTCACCAAGAGGGCGATCGCTTTCGCTACATCGAGGGCGGCACCTCCGCCGATCCCGATGATCGAATCGGCGCGATGCTCGCGATAGACCTTTAGCCCTTCATTCACTTGAGTCTTCACCGGATTCCCCTGAACGCCGGAGTAGGTGGAAGTCTCGAGGCCGACTGTGGAAAGCTTTGAAACAAACTTGGCGAACGTCGCGAGACCCGCCACTCCCCGATCGGTGACGATCAGCGGTCGCTTCAAACCCCGCGATTGGAGCTGGGGACCCACCTCCCATCGACTGCCGGGGCCGAAGCGAATGACGGTCGGAAAATTGAACTGTGTGATCCCTGCAATCATATGATTTCCAAATAGCGCTGCAGCTCCCAATCGGTGACCGCGTCTTGGAATCTACGCCATTCCCAAATGCGGGTGTTCACGAAATGCTCAACGAACGACTCGCCCAACATTTCCTTCGCGATTTTTGACTTCGACAATTTCTCCGTGGACGCCAGAAGATTCTGGGCGAGCGGCACGCCGTTTCGGTCGTGGTAGGCGTTCCCTTCCACCGGTTTTTGTTCGAGCTTCAATTTTCGTTCCACGCCGTAAAGGCCACTGGCCAGAGCCGCCGCGACACCAAGATAGGGGTTGATGTCGGCTCCGGAGATCCTCGTCTCGAGCCGGGTCGATTTCTCGCCCGAAGGAATCACGCGAAAGGCGGTGGTTCGATTCTCGACCCCCCAGTTCGATTTGGTCGGCGCCCAGAGCCCTTCCACAAGCCGCTTGTAACTGTTCACGGTCGGCGCGAAGAACGGAAGAAGTTCCGGAAGGCAATGGAGTTGCCCCGCCAGAAAGTGCGCGAATGTCTCGCTCATTTGATGTTTCGCTTTGGCGTTGAAGAAGAGATTTCTTTCTCCCGACGGATTGAAGAGGCTTTGATGGATATGTCCGCTGCAGCCGGGGAGCTTCGCATTCCATTTCGCCATGAAGCAGGGGAGGATCCCGAAGCGGTAGGCGATCTCTTTGACGCCGCTCTTGAACAACACCGCACGGTCGGCCGCTTCGAGGGCATCGGAAAATCGAATCGCCGCCTCGTAGACACCCGGGCCGGTCTCGGTGTGCAGCCCTTCGATCGGCACACCGAAGAGCCGGAGCTCGTCCATCAGTGCCGCGAAGTAAGGTTGATTCAGACTCGAACGGAGAATGGAATAGCCGAACATTCCAGGCGTGATCGGCTCGGGAGAGACGTACCCCTTCTTTTCCAAGCTTTGCGGTGTTTCACGGAAATTAAACCACTCAAACTCGAGACCGACTTTGGCCGCAAATCCCATCTGCTCGGCTCGGCCGATTATTCTCTTGAGGAGCTGGCGGGGGCAGACGTCCAGCGCTTTTCCGTTGTCGTCGACAAAATCGGCCAGAAAGAAGGGGGTGTGCTGATCCCACGGGATTCGCCGGAACGTCGAAAGGTCAATTTGGGCTTTCGCGTCAGGGTAACCCGTGTGCCAGCCGGTGTATTGCACATTGTCGTAGCAGACATCTCCCGCGTCCCAGCCGAAAACGACGTTGCAAAATCCAAAGCCGCCGTCCGCAGCGCTGAAAAACTTGTCGGCGTGCAGGTATTTGCCGCGAAGCACTCCATCGATGTCGGTTGCCGCTACCTTCACTTTTGCGGTCCCCGATTTTCGAATCTCCTCTAGGGCTCTGGTATTGGTCTGATTCGGTTTCGGCATACGGTTCCTTTCTTAACCCCGCTTTTTCTCGAAGAGCTCCTTGGCGATTTTGGAGAGCTGGCTTGGAATATTTTTATTTCCCACCAATTTTTTTAAGTCACCCACATGTAGATTACGCACAAATTTCAACGCGATCGGAAAGGGTGTTTTCGGGTTGTTCGCCAGGTTGACCTGGATATTGTAGTTCTTTGTCCAGTCAGGAACATTGGCGATGATTCGGATCACCTCATCCTGAATCGTTCGAAGCTGGCTAATGGCCGCGATCTCTCCGTCGGAAATTCCCGGATTTTTCACGACACCGGCGGCGACGATCTTATTCGAGTCTTTAATCAGAATGGACCGGGCCTCTTTATTACCTTTGAGTGAAAGTTTCACTTTTTGAGCGACGGTTAATGTCAAAATGGTCTGATATATACTTTTCTTTTTATCCTCCGTGACTTCCTGGTTGGGAGGATTCTCTGTCGTCAGTACTTGGGGGAGAGCTGCCTCATCGGGGGACTCCTTTATTATGGTTTGTATTTCTTGCGGTGTAAGTTCTGCGCTTTCGCCTTCGATCACGACACCGCTCATTCGTAAAAACGAGACCATGGTATCGATTGTCGACTTGAGAACGTTCACGTTCTTTTTTAACGTCTCCGCGATTTTGGGTGTTCGGAGCAGGCGAACCTGGTTGTTGGCGATAATCGTCGTGTGACGTTCGCAAACCTGGTCGGCTAGAAAAATAAACGTATCGTCAGTAGTCAGAGGGTTCAGCAAGATGGGTTCAATGATTTTCTCGTCCTGGACTCGCTCGTGTGCAAAAAAATCAAGCGCTTTGGGATGTGTAGGCTCCTTAAGAATACCGGCCACCATCATGGGAGGCATCTCCAGGAGGCTTCCGCGAGCGGTGATTCTAATTTCTTCATCGGCATCGGAAAGAAGATACGTGAGCGCTGTTACGAGGACTGCAGGTGCCATCGGAACGGCCCCTTTGGCGGCTATGAGGCGTGCGTCACGCGGAGCATCGGGCTTGAGGTACTGCGTGACAGCCGGTGGAATTTTTAATTTAAAGCTGGGAGCTTCAGCCACAGAACTACTTGCGATGAGTAAGCCGCCAAGTCAACTTCCCGATCGTTTTATTGAGCCAATGGTCCCGATCAAGAGATGCCACGGCCACACGCCGGCGAAAGCCTAGTGGCTTCCATTCGTCGAGAATGGCTCGATTGCTTTTATCAATTTGAAGCCCTTTGGCGAAGGCACCGATGGCGGCTCGCTTATTCTTTAATTGGAGATAGACGACGCCGATGTTCCGGTAGAACATGGCGTCGGGGATGTTACTCTCGATCGCCTTTCGACAAAGGTCCAGTGCTCGTTGAACCTTTCGCTCCACTATAGCGGTCGTGTAGCCGTACCAAGAAAGAATCTTCGGATTGGTGGGATCCATTTCGTACGCTTCAAGAAAGAGCTTATGAGCTTCAGGAAGATCCTTTTCCTGTGCGGATTCGATCCCTCGATTGCAAATCTGTTCCGCTTCTCGCTGTTGATCGGTAAGAATGTCCACCATAGGTGCTTTAAGAAATAGGGGTTGATGACTGATTTGTCAAAGAGTTCCGCGCAGTTGCTGACTCGTCGAAATGCGCTTCCACGGATTCTAGAATCGATTGGTCGAGCACAAAAGACCGTTCATTTGGTGATGTATTGGATTGCGGACGATGAAGTAGGCGCAAAAGTGGCTGCGGCGCTTTCCCAAGCTGCTCGCCGTGGAGTCGAAGTACGTGTGGTGTATGACGCCATTGGGTCATGGAGCACGCCCTCTTCGTTCTTTGCCGGCTTGGAAGCCAGTGGTGTGGCGGTCGACTCATACCATCGTGTGATGAGTGAGGTCTTCCATAACTGGGGATTTCGCAGGGACCATCGAAAATTTTTGGTCGTAGATGGTGAATTCGGTTTTGTGGGCGGAATGAATTTGACGGAAGAGTCGATGGGGCCGGGTCCTTCCGAGGGTCTCTATGATTTGGGCATTTTTTTTAACGGTGCGGAGGCCTCGGTTCTGGATGAATTGTTTCACTTCAGCTGGAAACACTCGCGCCTTCCATTCCAACTTCTCAAACCTCGCACTCCTTCTACGGGTGAAATCGAAATCGTTTCCAATCGATTCCCGAGGCGTCGTGGCATTTACCGGAACTTAATTCATGCCATGCGCTCGGCACAGCGCTCGATCGATATCCTCAATCCATATTTTCTTCCGCCGCGTAGAATGCTTCGAGCTCTACAACGAGCGATGGAACGTGGGGTAAGAGTTCGCGTCTTGGTTCCGGCGTGGAGCGATGTTCGATTCGTCGATCTGGCGATGGAAGGAGGATTTACGCGTAATCTAAAACTCGGCATCGAGCTTTACCAATGGCCGGGTTTTATCCATGCAAAAACTCTGATCGTCGATTCCGCTTGGTCGGCGGTGGGAAGTTTCAATTTCGATTATCTCAGTCTCTTTTCGAATTTGGAGGTGATGGCCTTTGTGCGTGACATGGATTTTAACCGAAGCTTGGCTGAGGAAATCGAGCGGCAATTCTCACTCAGCCGAAAGCTCTCCCTGGACGAATTGGCCAAGCGTTCCTTCGTTCGAAAAACTTTGTCGAGACTCTTTTACTCCCTCCGAAGGTGGTTCTAACCAGTTGAAATAACTAATGCATTGCATAATTTCTATTAGAAGCCCTTGAAAATACAGGGTTAAATATGCTTTAACCCGCCCTTCATGCGGTCTCTGACGTACTGGAAAAAATCGACCCTTCGATTACTTTTTGTGGGCACTCTTTTATTCCAACAGACGTCGGCAAAGGGAGCCGCTTCTTCGACAGATAGTGAGGAATGGAATCCAGATCTAAGCACACTTGAAGGTCGTATCGGTATCCTTTGGAGCCTTAGCCAACGTCACCCTCAAATTCTTTCGCCTTCAAGCAATCATTCTTATAACCCGTTAGATATCTTGGGCCGAAGTTCCCAACTTCCGTCCTATGGTCCATTGAAATTTGGAAATAATCGAATCATCCTCGCGAGTTTTTCAAGAGAAACGGAGGGCGACCTAATTGAAAGGTGGCCACACTGGGACTTTCCATGGCGCTCGTCGGAGAAATTTGTAGAGACGCCTATCCGAGAAGTCTCGAACATTGCAGATATTCCTCTTCGGGAAAATGAGAGAGTTGTCTCCATTGAGCGGTTGTCTTCGCCTCTCCCATTTCTCTACGTTGAGCGCCTGGGTCTTCCTTTACCCAAGATCGTGGATCCTGCGTCTCCACTAGCCGCGAACTTTCGCATCTATTGGATACGTACGTCAGTCGACATCGAGCAGCCTCCCAATGGTTATGCCGTGGTGAAAATGGAGATGAAAGATGTTCGTTTCCGTCCGATCATTATGGAGATCAAGGGCCCCGACCTTAATGAAGCGGATGTTCGGCAGTCTATTCGTATGATTGCACGCGACTTCGATACCAACACAATATTGGTAAATTTGAATGAAGAACGTGCTCTTCCCAAGCCATCGATGTGGATCAATCTCAGCATGAGACGATACCGACGAGTTTCGCTAGAGAGCTTGAAACCCTTTAGTAGTAAAGCGATTCAAATTGTCCTTACCAATCCAAAAAAGGGTTGGAACCTTTTTACAACTTCACGGAAGAACACGTATGTGGATCCCCAAAAAATGGGTAGAGCGAGTCTCCCCGACCGAATCGCTTTCGCCGCTTCCATTCTTCGCTTGGGCAATCAGAATTCGCTCTCAAAACAAAAAGACGAAATTTTGCGGAGTCTCAACATCAAAGATTCTGACATGGTCGAATTTGATCGGTTGCGATCGATTCTTGGTGAAAATGGACGGATGGATAAATACCCAGATGCTTACCGAATTCTTCAACAATGGGGATTATCCACGCATCGATATCCATTTTTCTCCCTCGATGAGGAAGCAAAGCGAATTTATATTCTCTACTTACATGATCCAGAGCGATTTCAAACGTCAGAGGCAAAGCAAGACATGGCAGCATTGGGGAATGAAATTTTACGCGCCTGTCATGATCGGAATCGAGTTGGATATCGAGCCGCCGCCTACATTTTTCCAGAAATTCTTTCGGCCGAATCTTGGCAGCGCTTCGCAGAGGATGTCCTAGGAAAACCCAATTCAATTGCAGCGCAAGTTCTTGTCGAGGAAAGTGCTTACCTACCTCACTGGCCTGAACCCCTTTCGCAATTAATGAAGTCGATGATTGGGAGAGGATATGGAATTGACGTTCCCCTCCTCAAAGTACTCCAGAGCCGTTCGGACAGTGAAAAACTTATTCCAGGATACCTCTCACTTATTGTTGGAAGGGGTTCACACGTAGCACGCGAAAATGTAGCGAGCCGAATCCGTCTTTCAGATATTTCCACAGACGAGGGAAGGAAGATTGCAAAACGCCTCTTGACTGACCGGCATGTTCGGGAGACCATGTTGACGCAAATCATTCGTCTGGGAATTGAAAATCCGGAGGCATTGCAAGACCTGCGTTCGGTTTTTTCCGGCACCCGTTATGAAATAGGAACCAACTTTCATGCTACGCTGGATGAATTTTCGGCGCCGACGACAACCATAGACAGGATCGCCAAGCGTTTCCTTTCCGATAGAAGCCCCAAGATTCGATTGGCAGCATTCCGCTATTTTCTGAGAACGAATGCTGACTTTCAGACGACTCGTATGAAGATGCTCAATCTGTTAACTGATTCGGATCCAGAATTGCAGCGTGGTTTAGCGGATTGGCTTGTCTCTCTACCTTCTTGGAATAAGAGTCAAGACGAAGCCGCAAACAAACTCCTAAAGAGCTCTGACGCTCAAGTTCGCGGAAAAGTGGCCTCGTGTATTGGGAGGCAATTCTCCTGGTCTGAAAATCCGCTTGAAACGATTTTCATTCTTCGTTCGCTCATAGCGGATCCTGATCCGGAGGTAAGGAGAATTGTAGAACAAAAATTGATGGAGTCCGGAGCCGCCCACTCCATACTTGTGAAGTATGATGAGTATCCTCTCACTCCAAGCGATGTCTTATGGTTTTTGGATTTTGAAACGTTTCTTGTAAGAGCTCCTCATCTTCTAGGAAGTGTCTTCAAGAGAGGATCCGTTGTTCAAAGAAATACCGTTATCAGGTGGTATCAAGCTGCGCCAAAAGAAGAAGGACGCTCTCGGTTTATCCGAGAGATTGAAAGGCATCAAAGTCGCCTGGCTCTCATGGAGCGAATTCATCAGAAACCCTATGAAAAAACGTTTTCTTCCCTGCGAGCCGCAATCGATACTGCTGAAACTCTCTCAATTCAATTTGAAGGGAGATCGTTTCCCGGAAATCCTATGATTCTTATGCAGAATGGTCTGAGAGAGCGAGGTTATGTTTTGACGTTGACAGAGGTAGTGAACCTTCTGGCGGAGGACAAGTTCGCGCAACGATTTCCATATTGGCCGACAACTCCCCCGGCAACAGGTGTCATGATAAGCGATGCGAAAGAAGTCCCTAAAGGACAGCTCGATCTTGTTTTAGCGACGATCGAGAGTATTCGAATGAGAAGGGATGTGCGGGGAATGGCGATCGAAATACCGGCGATCGCAATCTTAAACGACCTGCGTGACCAAGGGTACTGGATCTCACCACGACAGCTTTCAGACATCCTTGAAAGCAATGCCTTTTCAGTTCGAATAGAAGAATTGAATCGAGGGGAAAAAGTGGCCGGTAATTCTCTCATCAAGATCATTCCCTCGGTTCCTCTCCCTTTCGAAATAGAACCGATCCCCGGATATAGGTCCACCACTTTGGAGGTGGCGCAGAAGATTATCAACAGTCGCGAGGCGAATCTTGGCTTCGCATGGATTAAACCCGACGATATAAGAGCGAACTGGGGCCACCGACGTCTCTTATTGCCATCTCCTAGGACGGTCTCGAATGAAATTTCCGTGGTGCTTAATATTATAAACGAGGCGCGTAAGGCTTATGGGTTGCCTAAAGTTCCTTACGTTAGATACAAGCTACCGGGTGATCCAGCTGGATTGGTTGCACTTGGCGCTAGTGCCATAGAAAAGGCCTCGGCGACTCATCCCCAACATTCCGTGACTCGAGAAAGCATTGATCAGGAACTCCACCAACTCGATAGCGCCTTGCAGCAGAGAACATTGGGAATCATTCACTCGAAGATCGGTCTCAATCGCATTATCGAACATCAAAACCGGTGGCTACGTCTGGGAGGGGAGGCTGAGATCCCACTCGATTCGTTGAAACCGATTTACGCGAAGCCGAGGGAGGAACAGGTCTTTGGGGCCTATCTCCGAGCAGCAGAAAAGAAGAAGCCAATTGGAGGGACGATCTTCGTAACGATTGACGACATACGAAATGAGATTCCTGGCCTCACGCCCGAACTTTCACAACTGGTCCTCATGACGACTCATAGAACTCCTTTTGTTGCTGACAGAGAACTCCACAATTTCCGTTTGGCCGATGAGGGCAAGCCTACGATCACACTCCTTGAGTCATCAACCACGTATGCCGCAAGAGGAATTGTCCTGGACATTATGAAGAGCATTGCAAAAGACAGGGGAGATGGGCGAATCGCTCGAGAAGATGTCATGGAAAGGGTGAAGTTCATGCGCTCTCCACTATCTCAACGTGGTCTGGCAAAAGCTCTCCGACAGGGAAAAGCAGACCCAACTCAGAGGCGTGTGGGGCGTGCCCTCCAAAAGATCACACTCGAATTCTTGGAAGAGTTGCCCAAGGAGTATGCATTCCAGGAGCAAATTAATGGAGTGAATCAAGCGAGAAAGGCGCACGCAAAGCTTGCGCCACTCAAATTGGTTTCTCGATTTGATGATGAAATCTTACGAGTTCCTGGTTCAGATCCCCAGGTCGACGATCGGACGCTTGGGCGATCGAAAAGCGACGGGCTCACATCACTGGGTGGCCGGTCTATATTGGAAACTGCTGAAGGGGCTTGGGAACGAACAAAAGATCTTTTTGAACGGAATCCCGACAAAGGGGGTTTGGGGGGTCATTTGGAAGAGGTGCCCATCGGTGACCCGCGCCTCTCAAACGGGAAAAATCCTTGGCTCCGATTTATGGATGGGAAATGGAATTTATTTTGGCCAAAGGGAAATCGCCAGCGAACTCATTTGGTTCAGGAATATGTTCACGCTCGCCAGTTGATCGAGATTGCAACGAAACTAAGCCCCTCCGATCCGGCCCATGGACTTTGGATTCTCGGGCAATTGGAATCATGGCGTAGGAGCAGCGATTCCGTTCGACGCGCTCAAGCCGAAGGATTTGCCCGACGCCTGGAACTACAATCGGCAAAAATTACGCGAAATTACTCCAATGACGAGTTGAGTGAAGACCTTATGATCCGCATAAATCATGAAGTGGCAGAGACCGAGCGAAGTGAGCGCTGGACAAAGAAGATATTTGAGGAGATCACAAAAGATCCAACTTCTTTGCCGAAACCAGCTCGGCCGCCCAAATTTGATGAATCAAAGATTCTTCTTTCGGAAGGAACAGCATCTTTAAAAACGGGTGCCACGCTGACGGGTGCTTTCACCTCGCTGGGGCCGATGACCTTCGCCCAAATCATGATGAACTTTCGCAAAGGCCTAACTACTGGAGATGGGAAATTACTTGAAGCCGTGCTCGACGCGCTCAATCCAGAAAAAATCGTCGGAGCAGCTCAGTTTGGAACCACGGCCGCGGTTGTCGGAACGATGTATGACGGAACCGTCGGAAATTTTGTTCAGCATCTTGACCTACCCCTCGTTAACCCGATCGTAAGAGAAGTATTGGTGATGACAATTGCTACCGTTCTTCCTCAGCTGATGGCTGGGCACAAACCAACGGAAAAGGAGATATATGCGACGATTGGGGGATTCTTAGCAGGCTATGCTGCTTCGAGCGCCTTTCGTTCATCCGTTCAAATGGCTGTGGGGATGTCGGAAGGGGCGGAAGTCGCGGAGGCTCTGACGGGAAACATAGTTCTATCCATTGTCACGTACTACGTGATGTTTGAGGTCCAGCAGTTTCTAACAAACGTGATTCTCCGTAAGTGGGAAGTAGTCCAAGCGGCTGCAGAGAAGGATAAAGCTCTCTACCAATTCTATGAGCATGCCAGGGGCAAAGGAGAGGCCGAGTCTTTCTCTAGAGATTTCTCCCAAGTACACCAAAAGTATTTGGGTTGGCGTGCATCCACGGCGCTAAGACCGGTTTTTGAGGTTCAACAAGAATTTGCAGCAAAAGAACGAGTCATCATGGATCGATTTTTAGGCGCGATAGCCACTCTGGATGCATGGGCGCACGATAAAGATATTCATTTTTCGCAACGAGGAGGTTTTGATGAAATGTCTGAGCTCGCGCGGGCGAGCGTTTCTCAATCCAAGGAGTTGCAACAAAAACTCGGTCGCAAGGTCACTCCATCGGAGATATTTCTCGAAAACGTAGATGGGCATTCGGAATATCGGCCCTGGATTATTCGCTGGATTCGGGATCAGATCCAACGAATGATCATCGCCAAAGAGAAATTGTATTCAGAGAGGTACTACTCAAACCGAACTCAAATGAAGGATGCCGTGGACAAGGTTTTCGGAAACAACGAATTAGAAATGCGAGCGGCGGGGAAAAAAGATCAACTCTACCCAGTGCTCTCGCTTTTCCCGGAAACAATTCTCGATAACGTCTATCAAGAATCCTGGCTGATGGATTATCTCCGGGGCGAGGAATCTATCCGGGTCCGTGGTGTGATTGAGAGTTGGCTTGAGCTTCTTGCGCGAGAGCGGCAAGTGCAAATCAAGATTCGGAATGCACTAGGTGCAGTGGCACCTTTAAGTTCCGATCTTATTCTCACTGGCACGGGGTATCGGAGAGTGCAGCTTAAGGCCGAAGGAGGGAAGTGGTTTCTGGTTCCAGCGTCGTCGAAAATTCAATATGTGTCGGAAGACCTGACAGAGGACGACATCAACGAAGTTACCGGTGGAATGGCGATGGAATATCACTACGATGCTTTTGAAGCGAAAGCTCGGTCGCTGGATAGCGAATTCAAATATCGTGAACAATTAAAGTGGAAAAAAACCGAACCATCCACCCGATGGAATCATTTACAATAGGTGAGGCTAATTTGACTCTCCAAGCTTTTCTTCAAAGTGGGTAAGGAATCGGCGCAAAATTTCAAAGCGATCAATGGGGCCGATTTCTTCTTCAATCGAAGTAGCGGTGTCTTGAATTTCTTTTGGAAAATCCGACCTTCGGCCGGACACATTGATGCCTACTCCAAAAATAAGAAAAGGGTTCATCGCTTCCGAGAGAATCCCCGCCACTTTCTTTCCCCGTAACAATACATCGTTAGGGTGTTTCACTTGAGCCTTGATCGATCCAAAAACTTCAATGACGTTTGCGAGAGCGTGGCCTGCCACAATATTTAACTGGGGCCAGTCGGAAAGAGGGCCTTTCGGTTTTAAAAGGAGAGAAAAATAAAGCTGGTCCCCTGGAAGGGAAATCCATTTGCGACCTTGGCGACCTCTACCCTCGGTTTGTCGGTCCGTTAAGACGATGGTTCCTTCGCGCGCGGAAGGGAGAAGGGTTTTTAAATCATTTTGTGTGGACCGGGTAGTCGAAGTCCGGAACGCATTTCGGCCCAAAACTTTTGTGGCCAAGCCCGGTATTTCAAAAGGCGTCACTTGAGTGAGTCGAGTGTGCGTTCGATTTTTTCAAGGTGAAGTCGAACATCAGCCAGTTTTGCCTCGTCTTTTTCAATCAGATGGGAAGGGGCCTTCGATCGATATTTTGGATCCGCCAATCTCTTTTCGAGAAAGGCGACATCCTCGGTAAATTTCCTTTTTTCTTTTTCAAGGCGATCCCTTTCGGAAGATGTATCAAACAACCCTTCGAGAGGAACCACAATTTCAAGGTCTCCGGCATTGGCGATCGCGGCAGGCTGCGGACGTTTTCCTGGAGCGCAATTGAGGTGTGAGAGGCCGGCAAGAATCTCGATGTATTTGGCTTGTTCTTTGGCGAGCTCTAGTGATCGAGAGGATTTCCCCTCTACCAGACGAACTTGGGCTTCAAATTTAACTGCGGGTTTGATTCGGTTTTCGGATCGGATTTGGCGGATGGCATTGACCGACGACTCAATCATCGTAAAGGAAGTTAGCGCCTCTTTGTCGCGGAAACCGTCGTCTACCGGATAATCTGAAATCACGATCGAAGGTTGTGAATGCTCTATCGGAAGGCGCTGCCAGATTTCTTCCGTGACAAAGGGAGCCAATGGATGAAGGAGGCGTAGGATGCGATCCAATACTTCAATGAGTGTCGACTGGCTCTCGCCGCGATGAGATTTAATTAGTTCCAGGTACCAGTCGCAGAGTTCATGCCAGATAAAACGGTAAAGACTTTCTGCTGCTTCATTAAATTTGAGTTCATCCAAAGCCCTTCGAACCTCGGACGTGACCTCGTTTATTCGATGGCGGATCCAACGGTCAGGAAGTGTTTTTGCCGAAGACGCCATCGAAGGCGACTCCGTGTTTAAAGCGAATCGTGCCGCGTTCCAGAGTTTATTGATAAAATTCCGATAACCTTCTATCCGCTTTTCCGACAATAAAATATCTCGCCCCTGAATCGCGAATGAAGCAAGTGCAAAACGGAAGGCATCGGTTCCATAGCGTTCCATGATCTCCAAAGGATCCACGACATTGCCCTTCGATTTCGACATTTTCTGTCCTTTTTCATCGCGGACAAGGGCGTGAATGTGGACGATCCGAAACGGGACATCGTTCATAAATTTCAGTCCCATCATCATCATTCGGGCCACCCAAAAGAAAATAATGTCGAACCCGGTGACTAAAACCGAGGTTGGATAAAAATGTTTTAAGTCAGCGGTTGCTTCGGGCCAACCTAGCGTGGAAAAGGGCCAAAGAGCCGAAGAAAACCAGGTATCCAGAACATCAGGGTCGCGCGTGAGATTTTTCGATTTGCAATGACCACACTGCGTGGGATCTTCCATGCTGACGGTTTTCTCTCTGCAGTCACCGCAATACCAAACCGGAATTTGATGTCCCCACCAGAGTTGACGGGAAATGCACCAGTCCCGAATATTTTCCATCCAGTTGAGATAGGTTTTCGTCCACGACTCGGGAACAAAGATTGTCTTTCCATTTTTCACGGCTTCGATGGCTGGCTTAGCGAGAGGCGCAATTTTCACAAACCATTGTTCTGAAATTCTGGGCTCAATGATGGTTCTACAACGCTGGCAGTGCCCGACAGAATGGCGATACGGTTCCACTTTTTTAAGAAGACCCACTTTTTTTAAGTCGGCCGTCACTTTTTTCCGTGCTTCAAACCGATCGAGGCCTTTGTAGGCTCCCGCTTCCGCAGTCATTTTTCCTTCTTCATCAATGACAGTGATGAAGGAAAGCTGATGCCGTTTTCCCATTTCATAGTCCACGGGGTCATGCGCAGGCGTGACTTTCACCGCACCTGTTCCAAACTTCGGATCAACAGCAGCATCGGCAATAATAGGAATCTCGCGAGGGAGAAAGGGATGTTTTGCTTTTTGGCCGATCCAACTCTTGTATCGCTTGTCATCGGGATGAACAGCAATCGCCGTATCCCCTAACATCGTTTCGGGACGAGTCGTGGCCACGGTGATTCGCTTGCCATCGGCGGTCTCATAATCGAATTGAGTCAGCTCCCCATTCACTTCAAAGTAATCGACTTCGAGATCGGAAAGTGCCGTTTGGCATCGGGGACACCAGCTGATGAGGTAACTCGATCGATAGATCAGCCCTTCATGATACAGATCCACAAAGACTTTTCGGACCGCTCGAGAGAGCCCTTCATCCATCGTAAATCGTTCTCGCGACCAATCGCACGAGGCACCAAGACGACGAAGCTGATGGACAATTTTTCCTCCGGAAGCCTCCTTCCATTTCCAGACTCGCTCCACGAATTTTTCTCTTCCCAGTTTCTGACGTGTCGTTTTCTCCTTCGCCAGTTCTCGCTCCACGACATTTTGCGTAGCGATTCCGGCATGATCTGTTCCGGGCACCCAGAGCGAAGCGAACCCCGACATTCGTTTGTATCGAATAAGAATGTCTTGAAGTGTGTTATCCAAGGCATGCCCCATATGGAGAACACCGGTGACGTTGGGTGGGGGAATTACAATCGTGAATGATGGCCGAGGATCATGGGGAGAGGCGGTAAAATAATTCGCCTTTTCCCAGGCCGCATAGCGTTTCTCCTCAATACTGGAGGGATCGTACGCTTTCGAAAGCTCTTCGGACTTCACGACTTATCTTGTGTTAAACGAGCGAGTTCTTCCTTGATAATGGTTTCAGCAAGATCGGGGACGACTTCCCAGGCAATTCGCTCGATCACTTGTTTAAACACTTTGGCGACAATTTCTTCCATCTGCTCGTTCGAGAGATGAAGGCCGGAACCATTGGCCGGAGGATTTGCTGCGGGTTCCGGAGCGGACTCGTAAACGGTGGGTTCTGGGGCAAATTCAGGTGCCGGGGAAAACTCCGTGGGTTCTGCAGGGACCGAAGACGGGGCTGAAGTCTCCGGAGCACTGAAATCTTGACCCGAAAGATCAAATTCGGCTGCCGCTGGAGGTTCTGGAACAGCCACAGGTTCAGTGGGCGAGACAAATTCGACTGTAGGGGAAAGTTCAAATGGATTTTCCTCCGGAGCAGCCTCGACCGCCGCAGGAGCTTCGACCGCTACTGCGGGGGCGGGTGCGGCACCCGATGGCTCTGAAAAATCCCAAAAATCTCCGGCAGGAAGACTCTCTGTGGCTTCTGCTGAGGGAGAAGCGGTAACGGAAGACGCATCGATGACGGGAGCCTCCGCTGGCGAAGATTCCTCCACGGAAAAATCAAAGGACGCATCGAATTCAGCCGCAGTCGGGGTCGGCGATGAAGGAGACATGGCTGCCATTGTGGAAGCCGGAGAGGGTGAAGTGGCTTGAGGGGCGGGCACTACGGGTTTGGGAGCGGCCAAAGGAGACTGCGCAGCAATCGTCGAAGCGGGAGACGGCGTGGTTGCAGGCGCCGGACGGGGCGGCATCGGCGCAACCTTTCCACTCAACATTTCTTTGACCCGATCAATGATGGTTTGAGACTCAAAAGGCTTAATCACATAACCATTGGCACCACAGGCCTTCCCCTTCGCCTCATCAAAAGGTTCATGTGTTCCCGCAAGTAAAAGAACCGGTGTTTTTGCGAGATTCGGGTCGCTTCGAAGATGTTGGCAGACGGTATAACCATCCATCTTTGGCATCTGGATGTCGGCCAACACCAAATCAGGTTTAAGTTGCCGCGCTTTCGCAACCGCATCCTCGCCATTGTTCACATAAGTAATGTTAAAGTCTTCCTGGGCGAACGTAATTCCAATGGATTTCTGAATGACCACACTGTCATCCGCCACAAGCATGCTCTTCGGCATTCGTTTCCTCCCAAATTTCGCCGATTCAATAACAAGAACTTGTTGAAAAGACTAGGAAAGTATTTCGGCGGATCCTTCGATTGTCAAGGCAACAAAGAAAGACATCTCTTTTAAATTCCTCATATAATTGAGAGAAAGTGATTCGCACTCCTTCTCATTATCTTTCTAAAGTATTATGGAGACTCTTTTTCAGCCACTGGTGCGCCTTTCTGCTCAAGTTGGTTTTGGGCGCGACGCTGTGCGTTTCGGCCCTGTGGGCGCTTCACTTTCTCCCTTATTCCATCGCGCATCCGGCCTTACTTTTGCTCACGTTTTTAATGGGAACTCTCATCATTTTTCTTACGATTCGCGAGAGCATTCGCTGGCGACGAAGGGGAAACTCGGTGGGAATTCTCGAAGAGCATTTTCCAATCCTCCGCTCTGATGTCACGACCTGGATGGAATGGAAGAAATTTTCTCGCCTTTCAGAAGAAGGCTACTCGCTCGCTATGCTCAGTGGTCTTGAATCGTCTCTTGAGTGGCGGATCGAAAATCTTCCATGGCAATCACTATATGGTTTTCGAATGTTCCTCCGACGAAATCGAGGAATGTTGTTCGCCATCTTTTGTGTTCTCACACTTCTTGCGAGAGAGAACGTTTGGGAAGATCTTCCGGTGTCGTATCGAGATTCAACCCGAGAGGCGATCGTAGAGAAGGGAACATCGTTTCTTCCCTTCCGAACGGATCATCTTCTCGTACAGCTTCGATATCCCGGTTACTCAAAACGTCCACCGACAGGTCTTTCTCCACTTGGACCTAACCTGGAAGCGCTCAAAGGAACCATCGTTCATGTCGAATTTCAGGTGGACCCAAAATTGGCTTCGGTCGGCGTTCTTCTCCCGAATCAAGAATATGTTCCGGCGCAGAATCAAAACGAGCGTTATGCCGTCGAATGGATGCTCAGAGATTCGGGCGATCTATTTTTTCAGGGGAAAGACGCTGAAGGAAAGCTAAGACGCGACCCCATTCGTCGAAATCTCAAGGTCATCGCTGACGAATCTCCGCATGTGGTACTCAGCAGGCCAACGGAAGAAACGATGGTCGATCCCAATAGTGAAGTCGCATTTGTATATGGGGCCGAAGATGATTTTGGTTTATCAGCCGTTCGCCTCGATCTTAAAGGCGACCGCTTTAGCCGATCAATCGCACTGGCCAAACCCGATGGAAAAACGTTCAACGGTGAATTCATTCTTCGTATCGGTCAGTTGGCCGTACCTTCATCTGAGCGAGCCATATCGGCAGAGATCGTCGCTACCGATGGAGATGAAATTTCGGGTCCGAAGGAAGGAAAATCTTCTTCGGTTCTTTTGCGGCTTCGAAACTCCGAAGAGGCTCGTAAGGAGCGAATCATTGCCATACAGAAATGGAAAGAAATCCTCGTTCACATTCTGGGTAACGATCTAGAGAACAAGGGAAGCTGGGAAGGAGATCGGCAAGCATTGATTTCTCTTTCGCAGACGATCGCCAGAGAAATGGCGGCAACTCCGAAGACCTCTGGGGGACTCAAAGGGATTCAAGAGAATGTAGCCGAGATGGTCGAAGCTCGAAACGCTGTGGCTACTCCTCCACCCGAAGGTCAGAAGTGGAATGGGTTGGAGGAGGAAATACGCTCGCTCGAAAAATCAATTCTCCTATTGGAGCGAGTGGAATCACGGGAACGTATGGAAAATGTGGCGAATGCGTCGGATCGTTTGTCCGACGCATCGGACCGCCTTTCGGATCTGCTGAATAAATCGAATCTAAACTCAGATGATCTAAAAAAAGCCCTTGCTGAAACAAAAAGCGCGATGGAAGAGTTGGCTCGAGCGTTGGCTGAAGCATCTCGTCGAGGGATCGAAGATTATGTGAACCGCGAGGCCTTTGAGGGCAAAGATCTCCGATCCTCGACCGAGGAATTGGCTGAGATTGAGCGCTTGCTGAGAGAAGGAAAGAACGACGAAGCGAAGGCAAGACTTGAAAAGTATGCTCGTCGACTACAAGAAATGGCGAGTCAGTTTCGAAAAAATGCATCGAACGTCGCGAAAAGTGGAGACGAGAAACTCCGGAAAGAATTCCAGGCGCTTCGAAATGATCTTCGCAATTTAAAAACATTGGAAGAAAAGCTTGCCAACGATACTTCCGCGTTGAGGGATCGATCGGAAGGGGAAAGTGACCCTCAGTCCCTTAAAAAGAATTCGGAGCTGCTTTCGAAAGTCAAAGAACTTCGGCGCCTCTTGAGAGAGGCGAGAGCCGAAAGTCACCGGGAGAAAACCGAACCTTGGGGCACCATGACTCGCGATCGAATTCCTCGCGCTGAGGAAGGAGCCAGACGGTTGGATGACGAAATTCAGAAAGCGCAACGATCGATTGCAGAGTCGGAAGCGCGAAAGCTGGAGCAAACCATAGGCCTTCTGGTTGGCCAGGGGGAATCGCTTCAAGGGACTTTTCGTCGCACGTTTCCACTTCGTTCACCCAATGCACTTAACGGTCTTCCCAATTTGGCAAAAGCAGAAGTGAAAATTCGAGAAATTCGCGAGTTTCTTTCGAATGCGCAAGAAGAGGCGAGGGAGCATCCGCTTTCGCCGGTGGAGAAACAGGAGCTTGCAAAGCTTCGGGAGAAACAGAATCAGATCTCCCAGCGCATGAAAGAACTCGATCAACGCATGAGAGAATTTGATCGTCGAATGGGAATGCTTGGGGCGGGATCCAATAAAAAACTGAGTGAAGCGGGCGAGCACATGAAAAGCGCTTCCGAAAAATTGGGAGAGGGAAAGCCTTCCCCAGCGGTGGGGCATGAGCGCGATGCCGTTGCTTCCATGGAAGGGCTCGAAGAGCAAATGGATTCGGCGGCATCGGAAATGCAGTCGAGCATGATGGAATCCAATCCAGGATCATCCTCGGGGGCGGTGGGACGAATGTCGAGCGAGCCTGTACTTCTTCCGGAACCTGGGAAAGAACGGCGAAATGAAAGTTGGTGGAAGGCTATTATGGAGGCCATGAAAGAGAAACCGCCCGAAGGTTATGAAGAAGAAACAAAACGGTATTTCATGGAGTTGTCGGAATGATCGTTCGAAGCTTTCTTCTAATGCTTTTTTTCAGCGCGATAGCATCGATGGCAGGGCCCTTTGCAGAGGTAGCCAAGACCGAGCACTTTGAACTACGGACGTTTGAGGGAAAAGATAGCGTTCTTTCGCTCTATGGCCGTGACGTACTTGAAAAGGCATACGATCGAATCGGGAAAAACATCGGCGCGCGTCCATCTAAGCCCATTCCCGTGGAATTCTATCCTTCATGGAAGGCTTTCATCGAAGTTTCCACACTTACAGAAGCGGAAGTTCGAACCACCGGAACGATTGCCCTCTGCAAATTCGGGAAACTCATGCTCACGACGCCCCGGGCACTTGCACACGGGTATTCATGGATGGATACGCTCGCCCATGAGTACACCCACTTTGTGATCAGTTTAGCGACGGCCGATCGAACACCCGTTTGGTTGCATGAGGGCATCGCCAAATATGAAGAAATTCGTTGGCGCGAGGAAGTGGGGGGAGAACTTCCTCGCGAGTCACAGGCGCTTCTTCAGAAACGTATGGCTAAGAAAACGCTGATCCCATTCGATCAATTCCATCCGTCGATCGCGAAACTCAAAACCGCCGAAGACGCCGCCGTCGCTTTCGCCGAAGCTTTTTATTTCGTAAAATATCTCATTGAGAGTCAAGGAGGCTACGAAACGTTGCGTTCGGTTCTTGGATTGATCCGCGAAGGACTGGATGCAAAAGAGGCGATTGCCCGCGTGGAAGGCAAATCCTTCGATCAAGTTTACGCGGCCTGGTTGGGTTGGCTGACAATGCAAAATTTGCCGGTGGATCCTTCGGTTCGGGCAAAGGAAGCAGAATTAAAAGACTCGGATACACTCGTAACCGACGCTCTTTCTGAAATGGAGGGCACCGGTCGCGGACGGGACTTTGTGGTGTTGGGCGATCTGCTTCGCGAACAAAGACGCTATGTGGCCGCGATGATCGAATATGAAAAGGCGAAGGGGGCGTTTCCATCGGCATCCGCGGCACTTCTCAACCGAATCGCCGATGT
Organism: uncultured bacterium; assembly: GCA_964397255.1. Classification (GTDB taxonomy): domain Bacteria; phylum Bdellovibrionota_G; class JALEGL01; order JALEGL01; family DATDPG01; genus CAYNHQ01. Next base: position 23,406 of record CAYNHQ010000002.1, on the reverse strand, counting down.
GGCGATTTCCGCAAAAGATAATGAGCGTGCCATGACGGCATTAAATGAGGCGGCGGCCGTGGAGACCGATTACCCCACGACGTTTATCCGCCGCGCAGAACTATTCATGGCAAAGGGAGATACGCCTTCAGCCAAGTCGGACCTACTTTGGGCCCTGTCAATCAATCCCTTTGATCCCCGCATTCATCAAGGCCTTCTCGAAATCGCGAAAAAGAAAAAGGATAGTGACCTCCAATCCCGCAGCGAAACCATCCTCCGCTCCCTCAGCCCCGTGAAATAAAAATTATTTCCAGAGCAGAAGGCCCTTCACATAATGGAAATGGGAATCAAGAGTGGCTAAATGAAGGCCTAACTCCATCGCCGATGCGGCGATCCAAATATCATTTGTCGGAATGGGGGTGCCCGTGTCCTTTAATTGAGTCGCGACTAAGGCGAAATATTCAGATGTTCTTTCCGTAACCGATGTCATCGCAACCCGCGAAGAATCGAGAAATCGGGCAAATTGATCGCGATTTCTTTCTTCCTTATTTCCGTGACGGAAACCAAAGTAGAGCTCGCCCACGACAATGGGTGAGAGAACAATTTCGTCCGCAGATTGGAGAAGGTCAGCACACGCGGGTTCGCCCCGCATCCCGTGACTATAAACATTGGTATCGATCAGGACCTTCAATGCTATTTCCAAAGGTCGGAATCAATTTCTTCGAAAGAAGCGACGGCCTTTTGAAATTCTTCGAAATCTTGCTTGCTCCAACTTCCCACAAGCATGTCGAGGTCATGATATTTTTCTCGCTCCTTCTTGGTGCCCAGCACCCTTTCTAAACATCGCAAAACAAATCGGTTCATGCTCACTCCGCGCCGCTTTGATTCCTTTTGCAAAAGTTGGAAAAGGTTTCGATCGAGCCCTCGAATTGTCAACGTCTTCATTGCTTCTTTATGATAGCATAATATGCCATCAAGTCACAACATATAGTGCATGCATCATTCGGAATTGAGGAATTGAGAAGGGTGTGGAAGAATGGGGGAAATGGAAGATGATGTTGCGGCGATTTCCCGGCTGACGGAAGCCCGGGCGAAAATCCAGCATGAAATTCAAAAGGTCATTGTCGGGCAGGATCATGTCGTCGATCATCTTCTGATCGCTCTCTTTGCGCGAGGCCACTGCCTGTTTGTCGGTGTGCCAGGATTGGCGAAGACGCTTCTCATTTCCACACTCGCGCAGGTTCTCAATTTAAATTTTAATCGAATTCAATTCACGCCGGACCTTATGCCTTCGGACATCACCGGAACCGAGGTCCTGGAAGAAGATCGGGCGACAGGGAAACGGATTTTCAAATTCGTAAAAGGCCCGATATTTACGAATCTTCTTCTGGCCGACGAAATCAATCGAACGCCACCCAAGACACAGGCGGCACTTTTACAGGCCATGCAGGAGTATAAAGTGACCGCGGCGGGAGAGACACATGCGCTGGAGCCTCCCTTTTTGGTTTTTGCGACGCAAAATCCGATTGAACAGGAGGGAACGTACCCGTTGCCCGAAGCGCAGCTCGACCGTTTCATGATGCATATTGATATTGATTATCCTGGGGAAAAAGAAGAAGTCGAAGTCGCATTACGGACGACCTCGCCTAAGAAGGAAATGCTCGAACGGGTCCTGTCTGTTCGCGAGATTCTGGAACTTCAGGACTTGGTTTTGCGAGTTCCGGTTGCAGAGCGGGTAGCCTCTTACGCTGTCAAACTCGCACGGATGTCGAGGCCGCAGGAAGAGTCACATGACTATGTTCGACAATGGGTCAGCTGGGGGGCGGGTCCTCGAGCCTCCCAAGCGCTGATTTTGGCCGCAAAAGCAAAGGCTATATTAAATGGAAGTTATGCGGCATCTATTCAAGATATTCAAACACTTGCAGTGCCTATTTTAAAGCATCGGATTATCTTAAATTATAAGGCTGAAGCGGAGGGAATCACATCCGATCAAGTGGTGACACGCCTCTTAGGTGAAGTCCGCGAACATGGGGTTTGAACTTCCCTCCATTCCGGAGGCCATTTCCGATATCTCGCATCTTCAATTCTTCGCTCGACATGCAGTCGAAGGAACTCTTACGGGTCTGCATCGCTCCGGTCTGTTTGGATCCAGCATCGAATTCGCAGAACATAAACCCTACGCCCCTGGAGATGATTTAAAGCATATCGATTGGAAGGTTTTAGCGAGATCGGATCGCTACACGCTCAAACGTTTTGAGGATGAGACGAACCTTCGGGCTTACTTGGTCATAGATAGTTCCGCTTCGATGAATTTCGGCACGATCGGTCATACTAAGGGAGCCTACGCTACGGTTCTCGGGGCGTCGCTTGCTTATCTCCTTATGCAGCAACAAGATCTGGTAGGTCTCCTTCGTTTTGGAGGCGAGGAACCCGCATATCTTCCTCCTCGGGGACAATCGTCTCACTTTCAAGTCGTGGCTGATTTTCTTCTCACTGGGAAAGCAGAAGGTTCCGGAAAGCTCACCGACGCTCTTTCATTTCTTCGAGAGAGAATCCATCGGAAGGGAGTAGTGATCGTGATTTCCGATTTCCTCACAGGAACCGAAGAGCTCGAAGCGATGGCCAAGGTAAATCATGCGCAGGGAAATGAAACGCATTGGTTTCATCTTCTCGATCCGGCAGAGATCGATTTTCCGTTTAAAGATTGGGCGCGGTTCAGGGGCCTGGAAGGGGAGGAGGAAATTGAAACGCGTGCGGGGGAGGCGGCACGAAGTTATCGGCGCGAAATAACCCGTTGGGTCGATTCACTTCGCGATATTGCCCTTGCGCATGTGGTTCGATATCGCCTGGTTCGAACCGACGAAGCGCTTCCGGTGGTACTCGCCTCGGTACTCTCGTGACCTGGCTGCACCCATTTTTTTTAGCCGGTCTCACTGCAGCTTCCATTCCCATACTTCTTCATCTTTTCGGACGAAAACCTCTTCGCATCATTGATTTACCCACGATCGAGCTTCTGCGGAGGGCGCTTGAAGCACGCCGGAGGCGAAGACGGTTCAAAGAATGGATCTTGGTTCTTCTTCGAGCGGGATTTGTCGTGGCGGTCTCGCTCGCATTGGCTAGACCCCTTATTTCTAAAAATGGCGAAGTTACAACCCGATCGCGACAAGTCCGAGATGTGATCCTCCTTCTCGACAATAGCCTCAGTATGTCAGTCCGAGTCGGAAATGAATCGTTTCTCGATCGGGCAAAACGGGAAGCTCTTCGATTGGTGGAGGGACTGGGCATCGGTGATCGAGCGATTCTGCTTCCTCTCATCGATCAAGAATCGGTGACACATGGATTCACGGACGATCGCAAAGTATTAAGTGAAGCGATTCGTTCGCTTCCAGCGACACGTTTTTCTGGCGCGGTTATTCAGCGACTCGAATCGATTCCATTCACGCCCGATTCAGCCACTCGAAACCGGGAAATTTGGATCTTGACGGATGGAACCTCCCGGCCGTGGCAAGAACGTGCACCGATGAACGGAATTTCTGAAATTCACCTCATTGATGTGTCGGGCGGGAAGGGAGTTAAAAATCGAATGATCGTAAATATTCACTCTGAAAATCGATGGAAAGAGAGCGAGCCTTATGCGGAGATCGAGGTTCGTGTTCGATCGAATGATCGGCAGACCGATCGCGCGGAAGTCCAGCTCATCCGCGAAGAAACCAATGAATCCATCGATCGTCAATTCGTGGATCTTTCTCCTGGCGTCGAGGGGATGGCCACCTTTTCCTATCCTTATCGGGAAGCCAAGAATGATCTTATGGCCCAGATCGAGGCCGATCCTCTTTCGGAGGATAATCGGATGTCCATTCCACTTGTTCGTCCGATACCGTACCGGGTTTTTCTTGTGAATGGGCGTCCTTCCCCTGAACCGCACGACGATGGAATAACGCTTTTCCGCTCCGCCTTGGCGCAACCTGCCGGGGGTGAATATCACGTGGAAGATTTAACACTCGATCGGCTCGACTCTCTAACTCCCGATTCGAATGCACTCCTGGTTTTGGCGGATACGGCCAATATAAGTGAATCTCGAGTGGATCGTATTCAGTCGTTTGTCGCGGGCGGAGGATCGCTCCTCATCGGTCTAGGAGAAAGCTACCTTGAAACGGAAGGGAATCGCCCGATGGACCGACTTTTCCCGGCCCACATACGCGTGAAGCGCTCCGCAGAAGGTGCGTCCCCGCTCACTATTTCTCCTCCCGCAGAACCCAATTCCCCTTATTCCTTCCTTGCCAATCGGTGGGATGCCTGGCTGGGTCATGCATTCATCCGCAGCTTTTTTCTGACTGAGGCGGTCTCACCGGATCACATTCTTCTACGCCTTCGCGACGGGACACCTCTCATGATTGTGAGCAGAGAGAAAGGGACGGTGGCTCTATGGTTGTCTACGTTGGGCGCGCTTTGGAATGACGTTCCTCTGGCTCCCGGATATCCAGCGTTTCTCCGAAAATCGGTCGCGTACCTCCTTCAACCTAACGTGGCTTTGGCCAAGAGAGAAACTCCCTTTTCAGCGGATCCGACGGAAAGTAGCCTTGAAAGGTGGAATTCGAAAGATTTGGAGGAAAGTTTGAAGCCCGTGCGACTCATTTGGGAAAAGGGAAGCGGAAATTCTTCGACGATGGAAGTTCCTCAATCACTTCAAGTAGAAGAACGGAGTGATTTTCTTGCGCGCCTAGCAGCCATTCTGCTGATCTTGGAATCCTTTTTTGCCGGCAGAGTTTCGCTTCGTTCCTTTCGGAAAAAAAGTATCGTAGCGGCCGCCGGTTGTTTCGCGGCCCTCATGGTGAACGAAGTCTGGGCACTGGGTGAGAAATCCAGAATCGAAATTGCGTCGATTCGGATTGGATCCGAGCGTTCACGATATTTGCATCCCCTTTCTTATCTTCTTCAGAAAGTGGGGACCATGACGAATGTCGATACGGTTTCAGAGTTGGTCGAAATTCCGCTGAGCGATGCACGTCTTTCAGATCATCCTTTTCTTTACTGGCCGGGAGATCGAGCCTTTTCGATGCCCAGCGAATCGGAACTCGACCGCCTTCGTCGTCATCTCATTTCGGGGGGCTTCCTCTTCTTTGACCAAGCCACGCCGGGGTCTTTTGAAAAATCGGTTAAAACTCTCGTATCGACCCTTTTCCCGGGAAAAGAACTTCAACCTCTCTCCACTGACCATTCACTCTACCGATCTTACTTCCTCATCAAAAAGGCTTACGGTCGGCTTGGCGTGGGAACCCCCCTGGGACTTGATCTGGGAACGCGGACAGCGATCGTTTTTTTCCCCTCTGATCTCGCCGGTGCACTGGAGCAAGACGCTGCCGGTCGTTTTATTTCTGAAGTTTCAAGCGGCGAAGATTCGCGAACCGAGGCATTGCGCTTTGGCGTAAATGTAATTCTTTACGCTCTCACCCTCGATTACAAACAAGACCAAATTCATCTCCCATTTATTCTTAATCGGAGAAGATCATGACCGGATTTGCCTTTGGTGAATCCATTTCTCTCATGTGGAAAATCCTTTGGGCGAGTCTCGCGCTTACGGGCCTCTTGATTGCGGTCTTTGCCCTTGTCCGACATCCGGTCCGCTGGCTCGTATTTTCCTTTCGAATTCTGACTTGGATTTTCCTTCTCGCGGCGCTATTCCGTCTTTCAATCGTTCACTATGAAATCGAAACCGAACGGAAACCTCTTGCCATTGTGGTCGATCGATCGGAAAGCATGGCCCTTCCTATCGAGGGGAAAAAAACAAGGTGGGGCGAAGTCCAACATTTTCTTTCCGATCCTTCCTTTTGGCCACTTGCCGAAAAGAAATTTGACCTGCGATTTTTTACACTGGCCGAACGTCTCAGTCCTACCTCACGCGACTCCATTCAAACTATTTCTGCTCCATCCGGGGATTCCACTCATCTTCATGATGCCATTCGCCACCTAGGCGAGGAAGCTTCGTGGGGAGGCGTTCTATGGATTACAGATGGCGTGGATACTTCTAAAGATCTTTTTCCCGACGACTGGAAATCAAATGTACCCATGGTGGCGCTGTATCCATCGGGTCCAAAAGAAATGATTGATGCGGCCATTGTCGCCATTCGTTCACCTGAAGTCGGCTATTTCAAAAGCGCCACACATGTGGAGGTCGATGTGGAGGGGGAGGGAGTTTCCCTCGAATCCATCCATGTTCGCCTGTTTAGCGGTGATCGCTTGCTTGCAGAGACGGCCCAACCCTCTGAAGGATGGCATGATGGGAAGGCGACGTTCTCGCTCACATTTGCCCCTGATCGGCTCGGCCCCATGGGATTACGTGCGGAAATTCAGCGTTTTCCCGATGAGTTGACGTACGACAACAATCAAAGACTCGCCGTGATTCAGGTGATGCGCGACCGAATCCGCGTGCTACATGTGTCTGGCAAGCCCACATGGGACGAGCGTTTTCTTCGCGCCTATTTAAAAGAAAACCCCAATGTTGATCTGGTTTCGTTTTATATTCTGCGCTCGCCATCCAACGATCCCGAAGCGCCCGAGAATTCACTCAGCCTGATTCCGTTTCCCTATCACGAACTGTTCACGAAGGAGTTGGAGAATTTTGATCTTGTGGTTTTTCAAAATTTCGATTTTCGAACGTACTTCCCAGAATTTTATCTCGCGAATATTCAATCGTACGTGGAAAAGGGGGGAGCCTTTTTCATGATTGGAGGGGATCTAACGTTCGGAAGAGGAAATTATCGCGAGACCGCCATCGAGTCGATTCTTCCTGTTCGTTTGCGGGATGATACGGAAGAAGTCTCCACATTACCCTTCAGCCCTCGGATGAGTAGTGCGGGTTCTCGCCATCCCATTCTTGCGAGAACTTGGTCGAATGAAGGCCTTAAGCTACTTCCCTCGTTCTGGGGTTTTCATCGGACAGCCGGACTCCAAGATCATTCTGTTTCCCTTTTGGAACATCCGACAGAGCGAATGGGGAACCTTCCGATGCCGATTCTTGCGATTCGAATGGTAGGAGAGGGTAGAACGAGCGCGCTGATGGTCGACTCCCTCTGGCGTTGGAATTTTGGAGAACGTTCAGTAGCGTACCGCGAACTCCTCAACCGAATCTATCGCTGGCTTACGCGAGACCCCAGTTTCAATCCTCTTCAAATGGAGCTTCCACGTGAGGCACGAGTCGCTGATTCCGTTCCCGTTCGCATACGACTTTTTGATGAACGCTACTCACCGCTGGCAAATGCAAAGGTGAAACTAAATTTGATTCAGGGCACCGTTGCCCATGACCTCCCCGATTTTCCAGCGACGAACAATGCAGGCGAATCTTCCCTTTCGATCGAAAGTCGAGCCGCGGGTTTTTTAGAATTGGAAGCTTTAGTTCCCGGTAAGGAAGAGGGAGGTTATCGTGCCCGGGGTATAACACTGATTACGCCGAAGAATCAGGAATGGGTTCGACGGGGGATCGATATTCCCTTTCTTTCAAGAATCACAGAGAGTACCGGAGGTGCGGTCCATCCCATTCTTAGCGCAAACATTTCAAGTCTTGATCCGATCACCCGAAATTTGAAAATTCGTAAAGTGGGGAAAATTGAAACTCCCATCTGGGATCGTCCATGGGTTTTGATATGCATTCTCTTCTTCGCCTGTTTCGAATGGTTTATTCGCCGTCGCTTCGGTGGCGCGTAGTCTTGGCACATTGACACGATGGGAACCCACCCGTATAAAATTTGCTTGAAGATTACCGGCGGACAATTTGGAGGAAGACACATCGACACGCCAAAAGAAAGTTCGACCACTCGTCCAACGATCAGTCGTGTTCGGGAAGCCCTTTTTGACATTTTAGCTTCGCGTGTTCGGGGCGCACGTGTTCTCGATCTTTGCGCGGGGGCTGGAACGCTTGGTTTCGAGGCTTTGAGTCGTGGTGCAAAACATGCAACGTTTGTCGATGCCGATCAGCGAAATGTTCGGTTAATTCAAGACAACATTTCAAAACTAAATGTCTCTGAAGCCACATCGGTTGTTCGGGGAGTTTTGCCTGGCGCCCTTCGGCGAATTAAGGGAACGTTCGACATTATTTTTTGCGATCCTCCATACGAATCCGATTTGGCCGAAGAAATTTTAAAAACGTTGTCGTCCACCCCACTCTTTGCTCCAGGTGCGGCCGTGATCATGGAACGGGATCGTCGATCTGCGCCGCTTCATGCTCAGCGCTTGTCGCTTGCCCGCCGCCATCGGATCGGCGATAGCGAACTTTGGTTTTTCCATCCCATCGCAAAAGGCGCCAAAAAGAGCGGCGGCGAAGATGAATGAGCGAAGCGTAGTCTATGCCGGGTTCTTCGATCCTTTTACACGTGGTCATTTAAATATCGTCGAGCGGGCCAGCCAGGTGTTCGATACGGTCATCGTGGCTGTCGCACAGGAATCGCCCAAGCAAGCTCTTTTTTCACCGGAAGAGCGATTCGAAATGATTCAAGAAGTGTTTAAGGGAAACCGTGCAATCGAAGTCGACAAATTTCAGGGCCTGTTGGTCAATTATATGCGCCGCCGAAAAGCTAAAATTGTTCTTCGAGGCCTTCGAACTCTTTCTGACTTTGAATATGAATTTCAAATGGCATTAGCCAATAAGAAACTCGCGGAGAACGTGGAAACCTTTTTTATGATGACCGAAGAAAAATATTCTTACTTCAGCTCAACATTAATTAAGGAAATCGCGCGTTTAGGAGGGGATATCGCGGAAATGGTTCCACCCTCGGTTCTCGCTCATGTAAAGAAGAAATATGAAACTCAGTCGTCGCGTTGAACGCCTCAAGCCTTCGCCCACATTAGCGCTGAACCAAAAAGCGAAGGAGTTGGAAGCGCAGGGGCGAAAGATCATCAACCTAACTCTGGGCGAACCGGACTTTATAACGCCGAAGCGGATTCGAGATGCCGCCGCAATGGCGATGGAAAAGGGAGCCACAAAATACACAATCGCTAGCGGGATTCCCGAGCTCAAAGACGCCATTATTGATAAGATTCGGCGCGATACGGGCAGGACTTACCAACGTCCCGAAGTCGTGGTTTCGGTCGGAGCCAAGCAGGCCTTTTTTAATCTTTGTCTGGCACTCCTGGAAGAGGGAGATGAAGCCATTCTCTTTGCTCCTTATTGGGTTTCTTACTCCGACATGATCGAATTCGCCGGCGCGAAGGCCATTGTTTTACCGACGAAGGAAAAAGACGGGTTTATTCCAAATGTCTCTTCGCTTGAAAAAGCGATTACGTCGAAGACACGTCTTTTAATCCTCAATAGCCCGTCAAATCCGACAGGAGCACTTTATGATCGAGAAACGATCGAAAAGATCGCAGCTTTGATCTCGAAACATCCGAGCATCATGGTGGCTACGGACGATATCTATGAGAATCTGATTTACGACCGTCGGACATTCTTTTCCATCAGCCAAGTCAAATCATTTCCCTCCGAACAGCTTTTAATCGTCAACGGAGTTTCAAAATCCTACGCCATGACTGGCTGGCGAATCGGTTATGCGCTGGGGCCCTCAAAGCTTGTCACGGCGATGGCCTCGATTCAGTCGCAGTCGACATCGAATCCAACCTCCATTTCTCAATGGGCCGCTCTGGAAGCCATTCGGGGCCCCCAGACCGATGTCGAAGAAATGAGGGTGACTTATGAAGCAAGGAGGGATTTGCTTCTGAGAAAAATCATGGAAATTCCAGATGTCACATGCGCCAAGCCCGGAGGGGCTTTTTATCTTTTTCCCAATTTTGAAAAATATCTTGGAAAGAAGGTAAGCACCGATTTTGATCTCGCTTCGTATCTTCTTGAAAAGCATGATCTTGCTCTTGTCCCCGGCTCCGACTTTGGAGCTCCCGGCCACCTACGCATCACCTACAGCGCCTCCCTCGAAGAACTTGAGGAAGGCGCGAAGCGACTCGCCGCCGGCTTAAAAGCCATTGCGTAAGTCTTTCGTTTATTTGCCTTTTTTTCATTAGGATTGCAGCATATCCGCATGGCAGATCGTCCCATGGCTGAACGAAGAGCGACTCCGCGCGTCCCCGTAGCCGCTCGAGTAAAATTTAAAGAGGGGGAACGAGAAGAGTTTTGGATGACGGAGGATTTATCGGAGGGAGGACTTTTTCTCAAAACCGACAAACCGCCATTTGCGGGGACCATTCTTAACTTAGAAATTTCACTTCCGAACGCACCCGATTTGATTCGGCTTATAGGTGAAGTGAGCTGGAGGCACGAAGGGAGAGGGTGCGGAGTTCGTTTTGTTCGCGTGACCGCAGAAATTCGGAAAAAGCTTCGCGAATTCATCCAATCTGCAAACAAAGAATAAAGTCGTAAGAATCGAAGTCAGATAAAAACAGTCGTTCTCATCCGCTCCCATAGCCGAAATAAGCGACGCTTACTCGTCCTATTTTGATTCATTCGAGTATGCAATTTGAAGAGAAATGAAATTTAGATTTTATGCGACCGAGCGAATAAATCGTGCTCATTTCCGCTCTCTGCAAGACTTTGCTGGATTCTGTGCAAAAATGGATCAAACCGAATGAGAGAATGCTCAACGAGAGTACTGTGGATAAGTGATTGAAAGGATTGAAATGTGGATAAGTCGAAGAAATTTTCATTTTTTGCCTAAAAAAATAAGTTGAAAGTGAGTCACAGGGACACGTAGAGAAGTTTTCGACAGGCGAGAGATCGCCACGGGAGAGACCTAAAGACGCACCACCTCCCGCAAGGCAACTTCGGTTGGCTGGCTAAGAGGAGAGAGAAAGAAGTTGTAAGACTTCGAAGCTCTTCGAGATGAAAAAATAGTCCGCCGGGCAATACGGGTTTTAAAGAGGTGGCGTTAGTCGAGAGGTTAAAAACCCCCGATGGGCCGGCATCCTGTAATGGAAAATGCCGAGTCTTTTTAGTCGGAAACCCCTGAGGGTCCACGAAGTCCTTTTCGCAAGAAAAGAGATCGAGAAAGGCCGAGAGGGGAAAAAAAGAAAGGGAGATGCTTTCTTTGAGGGCTGAAAAGAAGAGAGAGCCTACGAGGGGCGGAAATCCCAAGAGAGTAAGCCCTCCGACCTGAGCTAATCCCTCAGGGAGCGAAAAAGGAGAGGGGCTGCCGGACTGGAGTAAGTCGTTGGAGCGCCGGGGAGAAGCCGAAAAGGTTTTTTCACAAAGCGCAGGAACGAAAGAAAGGAAAGGAAACTTTCTTTTCGATAGATCGGTGGAAAAAAACTCTGAAGGGAGAAACCCAAGAGCGTTGGGAGCTGAAAAAGGCTTCCTAAGAATCTAAGGCAAAGAGCCTCGAGAGGGTAGCCAAACCCTGAGGAGGTTTCTTCTGAGAGAAAGGCCAACCTTTCTCAGATGCCCGCGAGGGTACAAAAAAGAGTCTTAGGTTCAGAATAATGCTGAAGGGTACGCGAGCTTACGCAAGGGGCAGAGAGGCCTGGCTTTGGTCGAACAAGGACAGGAGCTTTTTGCAGGACTTGTGGGTGAGAGACAGCGAAGGTGGGCGAGAAGCGAGAAGGGCTTGGATCTTTTTCGAAAGGGAAAGACCGCGGTCTGAAACCGAAGACCCGAAGGCGGCTTGAGAAAGCGAAGCGAACGGGGAGAGAGCAAGGCATAAGTTCTCTAGGGGTCAGGACGAAGGGTTCTTGAATCGCAACGCAACCATGAACGCTGGAGAATTCCAGGGAGTGATCCCAGTGGAATACAACCCGCAAGGTGCCCACACCTTGAAAAGCGCATCCACCGCAAGTGATCTGTCGCCTGTCGCTTTTTTTTGCCTATTTTTTCTTCCAGAAACCGCGGTAGAAATAGAAATCGAAAATCTCTTTGAGAGTTAATTTGACTTGGGCAAAGGTGCCTAGGGTCGAAAGGCCATGCTTTCGGGGGATGTATTCGACCGGCCATTCATGAAGGGGGATTTTTTTTTGCGCTAAGATCGCCAAAATCTCGCCGTCGATAAATACGCTCCGCGACTGAAGGTCGTTTTTAAATTGATCCACGACTTCCTTGCGGAAGACTTTGAATGAAAAATTGACGTCTCGTACTCGGAGACTGAAGAGGAAACGGAGCAAGCGGTTATACGTAAACGAAAAAAGTTTTCGCTTCAGCGTATCGCCCCGGTCGATACGATAACCGATGATGACCGGGTGATTCGCCATTTGAGGGATTACATCATCTAAAATTCCAAAATCGATCGGGACATCGGCATCCGTATAAAACATCACTTCTTTCGTCATACTTTTGAACCCGGTGCGCAGAGCCGAGCCGTATCCCTGATTGACTTCATGGCGTACCAGCCGAATTCGAGGGTCACGCGAAACATAATCTTCAACCAGTGCCACGGTCTGATCGCGGCTAGCATCATCGACGACCACAATCTCATAATCGGAAGTAAGTTTTCCCAGGGCGCGCTGCAAAAGCGGAACAATGATTCCCGCATTCGTCTCTTCGTTATACATGGGAATGAATACAGAAATGCTCGTGGGTTTCATTGGGATCTTCGGCCTACGGGTTGAGGTAAATAAATCTTCGCTCCTGAACCTTGCCAGGCAATGCGATAGTTCTTTTGTACCATTTCTTCAAAACCCTTGGGAGAGGCCAGGCCCACGACAATCAATTCTGGAAGATGAGCGGCCAGGGCCTTTTGAATCGAAGTCGGTGTCACCACATGGAACATTTGGGCATCTGCCTCTGACAGCTTTCCCGCGAGCGTGGAAACCCCTAAACCATGTTCCATTCCGGGAAAACTATCTCTCTCGGCAACCAACGCATACCCCGGCCAGAACGACATCACTTTTCCGGTTGGGAATTGCTTTATAGTTTTCGCAACATTGGCTACGGAATAGATTGAATTTGATGGACGAGAAGGCGAAGCATTGGCCTGCCAATCCAATTTCAGCTTTTGAAAACTGTCTATTGTTCCAAGGAAAGCAGCCAGAATAATGATTGAATAAAAATAGGCTCGGCCTTTCGATCCAGCCGGAGAGAGCGCAAGAGAAACAATAGGAACGGAGAACGGAATCATCGCGATCAAATACTCATCGAAAAAAGGCCTGAGCGGAAGCGCCGGAAGAAGTGCAAGAAGGGTCGCGGCCACCCACAGCCAGTGGTGTCGAAACTCTCTGCGAAGTCGATAAATTCCCATCAAAAACACCAAGGCAAGAAGAAAATTAGAGGGTTCTTTAAGTGTTTCTTTAAGTGCCCACAGGATAGGCCCGAGGTCACTCATCGGCGTGGAGCCCCGAATTCGATGATAACCAAAGACATTGAAACCAAACAATGTGGGATCTGCGATGAGAAACCCTAACGCAGGAAGAAGTCCGATCGTGAGGCCAATGAAAAATGCACCGACGGCTCGCTGACGATTCTTTTCGTTTAACCACATCCAAGTGATACAGGGAACAAGTTGCACGACAAAAAAAAGACGAATATCCGTTGCACAGCCCACACACAGTCCAGTCAGAAGATACTTTTTTTTCTGGAGCGCTAAGAGTGCTGCAAAAATGAGTACCGTCGTGAGGGCATAGGGTTTAACCAGGACGAAATAACTCCAGATCATCGGATTCGATAGAAAAAGGAGCGCGGCCCACTTTCCTTCATCCAAGAACCGAACCATCATGGCCGTTGTCAGAATAAGGCAGATGATCGAAAGCGCCCGATGAGCGACCAAACTTCCTCCGACTAACCCCTTCCAAGCCGCAAAGACAATGGCCGAGAGAGGCATTTGGGGAAAAAGAAAATCGAGATAAGGAAATCGGCCCTTGGAAAAGAGGTCTCCGGCGAGCATATACAGCGCTTCATCCTGCGACCACGGGCAAACGGCCGAATAGAAAGCGAGTCCCACCCCCAAGAGAACAAGCCAGGCCGGGAGAATTCGATTGACGTGTCGTTCCAGCGATAAAGGTAAATTCATAAATAGCTACGGGTTCACCAGGGCCTGTTGAAGAAGTGAGGAATTTTGATCTCCCTCCCGTCGTTTTAAGAGATCTCGCGCAAGATCTTGGCGGTTGCAGCTAAGATACTTTTTCGCCAACAGGGAAACCGGCGCCCGGGGATCGGTTAAAAATGGTTCGTCAGGGATCAGTGGTGAAGGAACAGAAAATGACTTCATCGGCCAACAACTCACATTTGAATAAGGTTCACGCAGCCATTTTTCAAGGAAGTGAATTGAGCAGCCGGTTCCCGCACGATTGTTCGCCAGTGCCCCCGCGAACGTAATCACCACCTGGGCGCAGACCGAACGTCCAATGCTGAAGGGATCATTTTCGTCATTTGCCATTTGGCACGCCTCAGCGAAATCATTTCGAAGAGATTCAACATCTTTCTCACCGAATAAGTAGCCAAATGGTCGAGCCGCTTCTCGTCGTTCTCCTTCTAAAATCCCCGGTCGATGGAAGAGATCTTCATAACGCTTTGTCACCTGCGCGATATACCAAGAAGATCTACCCAAGCCGTTGCCTAAAATGGCCACATCAGGCCGTCTTCCTTCCACATAACTTCGATACCAAAGAGGAAATAGCCAGTGATCACTATCGACAATGATCGCGCTTTTGACGGGAGCAAGATCCAGATGGCGGCTGAGGGCCTCCGATGGTTGTGAGGCATGGGCACTTAGCCCGCCAAATCCTATCTTCCAGGTTGGCAGAAGAAAAATAGCTAATAGCAAAGCAGAAATTCTACCCACATAACGATAGCGGGATTCCAAATGCCAAAGGGCTAGGAAAGAAAGCAGAAAAACTAAACTAATGGGCCACATCACATACGCATGTGAATCGGGATTGCGAAGATGAAAATCTTTTGTAAGCCAGGGAATCCAGCTCAGTAGAAAGGCGATAAGAACCATTTGTTTTGATCGCTCACGCCAATGTCTTAGAAATGACACGAATCCGATCGAAAGAGGAAGAAATAGTGATGGGTGAACCAGCTTTAAGAGCGCGCCCGCTTTCCAGTCACGGATTCCCGCGGAGCTTAAGGGAGGATGGAAAAAAATACGAAAATCTCGTGCTTCCATAAACTTGAGCCACGCGTGGAAGGTAGATGGAGCATCCCAGTCGATCGTTGGGTCGGTCAATGCCCTCAGGGGGATGTAGAGATTTACCATCGTTCCCACGAAAAAAAACAGAAAAAGTCGCGGCCATGACCTCAGAGAAATCAGAAGAAAAAGGGGAAGAAGCGTAACGGTTAAAAGAGGCTGCAAGGCGAATGTGATTCCCGCAAAAAACGCGGCGGCTAGATTCCACCGTTCGTCGTTTTTTTCGTTTCCCTTTAAAAGCAGAAGAAGAACAATCCAAGAGAAAGCGAATTGGGTCGCGTAGACTTCGGTACGCGTGATTTGAAGAGAAATGGAAGGAAGCAAGATCACCAACCCTGAAGCAAAGAAGAGAAAACGTTTTGAGGCATTTGTAAGAAGGTGGGCTGTGTAGCTAATGGCCAACATAGCGATGAGCGCCGAGACCGAAGAAACCAAAGAAGTACGAAAGGCCATAGAACCCAAAGGCAAAAATGTAAAAGGCTCGGCGAAAAGAAGATATGTCGGATGTCCTGTCGGATGGGGCACGCTGAGTGTGGAGATCGCTGTGGCGAATTCACCGCTGTCGAACCATCCGGGAAAACTTCCAATCATCGAAGCGAGGATGGCAATGACGAGAGCGGACCCGAAAATGGTCATTCCTTTTGGTAGGTCCTTTCGTACACACGGCGGTCTGTAAATAAACGAACCAACTCTTTATCGAGCTGTCCTTCTTTGGCCTCCATATCCAAAATTTCCAGTGCCTTAGGAACAGGCACGGCTCGTTTGTAGTGTCGGTCGCGAGCAGCCAAAGCATCAAAAATGTCGGCCACAGCCATGATGCGAGAGGGGAGAGGAATTTCATCGGCCTTAATGCCTCGAGGATAACCACTTCCATCCAATTTTTCATGGTGCGCGTGGGCAATATCGGGCACCCTGCGAAGGTCGCGTGTCCACGGGATTTGTCGCAGAAATGCGTACGTATGACTGACATGCGATTGAATCTCAAGCCTCTCTTCGACCGATAGACTCCCCTTTGGGATGGAAAGGCGAACGACCTGTTCGGGGGTCAACATCTTGGTGGAGGTTCCATCTGAACGATAGAATTGCATTAATCCGAGTCGATGAAGACCCTCCGGAGTTCCTTCTGGCAACACAGTGGGTTCATTGCTCGTATGAACCATTTCCAGAAATTCTTTTAATGTCGAAACCTTCTTTTTCTCATCACGTTCCAATTCTTTCCAAGTGGCGTCCCCTTTTTTTCCTCCCGCGAGAATATGATCAAGTTTCTTTCGGGCAATTTCCAAAAGAAGTGTTTGCTCCATCAAGTCAAATCGATCGCGGACATTCTCGAGTTCAAAAGGGTACAGTTTTTTTGCCTTCACGAGTACCGCTTCTCGAACGCCGATTTTCCCAAAATCATGCAGCAGCGAGGCGTAGTTAATTTCTTTCAAATCCACAGGCGTGAATCGAATGTCCGAATAGGGCCCCGTAGAAGCTGCGGAGACTTCTTCAGCCAGTGCAACAGTAAGGATCGCTACTCGCTCAGAGTGTCCCGAAGTCGTTGGATCACGTGATTCGATCGCCTTAATCGATGCCCGGATAAAGCCCTCGAATAGTTGTTCGATGTCCTGGTACAAACTCGCGTTTTCAATAACAATTGCGGCTTGCGAGGCAAGCGATTCCAGTAAGCGATGATCGGCGTCGGAAAATGAAATAACCTCCTGGTCGACATTCTTAGGCGTAAGCACTGTCGATCTAGTTTTCTTCTTGTTCCAGAGTTGAATGACGCCGATGAGTTGATCTCGGTGATCGATCATCGCCACCGAAAGAAGAGACTTTGATCGGTATCCGGTTCGTTTATCGAAGTCGGGATTGAACTGATAGGGAAGATCCCGAGGGATGTGGTAGACGTCACTAAATCGTAACGGTTTTCCTGTTTTGGCGACATAGCCCACCAGACTCGTCGAATCGATGGGAAGAACCGATTCTCGAAAATTCGTTGTGATACTGTCGTTTTCAGCGAGTTGAAATCGTAAATGAGTAGGGCGGTCGGAAGTTCCTCCTTCCGCCAGAAATAAACTCCCCGCGTCAGCACCTGTAATCGATCGGCACTGATGAAGAATTTTTCCAAGCAATGCAGTAATATTTCGTTCTGCCGCCAGCGCGGCACCGATCGATAGGACTCCCTCAATTTCTTCTTCAGAAAGCGAGCTTATAATCGGATCGCCCACAGGGGCCAGACTACCAGAAGAAGGAGCAGGGCAGAAAGTTAAGGCAAAGGTTGTTGCAATTAAAGAGCCGGTAACAAATACGCATCCAGCCGAAGATACAGGAATTCACTTAGAGCCGAAGGCCCCGAAACAAGATCAGGAACGCACACCTCGTCGCTGCCAGCCAGACTGCTGCAACTGTCCCGGCGAATGACGGTCGGAACACTTTCCAGATGTTTTTCGACGGTCGCTCGAATAGAGAGCTGCGAGTTCCGGTGACGCCCCGGAATTTGTGCCGGATCGTATGGGATGTATACCGGATCGTAAGCGAGTGGACGATCGGGCGCCTGGTCATCAGAATCAAAGCCAACCACGACCAATACCGACGGCACTTTATACGTGTCAGTTATACGAATGCAGTCTTCAAACACGTAGTCGTCAGCACTTGAAGGTACACAATTGGGCTTTCGTGCCGTTACATATTTTGTTTCATGAGAAAAAGTCCCGCGACCCAACTCATATTTCGTCATCGTAATAGGGAACTTGATAGTTCGGCTACCGATGAATTGCGCAGATGACCTCAGTTCATCGTTTGTCTGCGCCCAACCGGCGATTCCCCAAATAGCGATGACGATTCCTACAAATAAACCAACTCCCTTGTTTTCCATTTTTCCCCCTTCACGTCACACTTTTTTACTTCCCCCGCGCCAAACTAGTTTGCCAAAGTAAAGAGAATATAAAGAGGGAAAATGAACTTTGTGACATTGTCCGCAACTTTTCGAAAATAACGAAGTATGTCAGGCTAACGCAGATGGCGACGTCAAAATCCATATGCTTGATTCCCGGCGATGGGATCGGACCGGAGGTGATTTCCGCGGCTGTCGAGGTGATTGACGCAGTATTGCCAAACATTGAATGGATCACGCTAAGCGCGGGAGGAACGCATGCAGAGAAGACGGGGGAGGTAATCCCGAAAAAAACGATTGAAGCCATTCAGCAATATCGACTGGCCTTAAAGGGCCCTATTACAACACCGATTGGAAAAGGTTTTACGAGTGCGAATGTTACGCTTCGAAAGTTATTCGATCTCTATGCGGCCGTTCGCCCCGTTCGTTCGATTGAGGGAATTAAGACGAAATATGATTCGGTTGAGATTGTGGTGATCCGGGAAAATACGGAAGGTCTTTATTCGGGCATCGAGCATGAAGTGGTTCCGGGGGTGGTGGAGAGTTTAAAAATAGCCACACGAAAAGGATGTGAGCGTATCGCTCGATACGCCTTTGATTATGCGAAAAAGAATAAGCGGAAAAAAGTTACGGTTTTTCATAAGGCGAACATCATGAAGTTATCGGACGGCCTGTTCCTCGATTGTGCACGAAAAGTTCACAAGGAATTCGCCCCGTCAGTGGAATATCAAGAGCTGATTATCGACAACGGTTGTATGCAGCTGGTCCGTGATCCTGCGGTGTTTGATGTTCTCCTATTGGAAAATCTTTATGGTGATGTTGTGAGCGATCTTTGCTCAGGCTTGATCGGCGGATTGGGCGTGGTTCCCGGAGCAAACATCGGAGACGACTGCGCCATTTTTGAATCCGTGCATGGAAGTGCCCCCGACATTGCGGGTAAAGGAGTGGCCAATCCACTCGCTTGCATCATGAGTGGGGTCATGATGCTCAATCATATGGGGGAAACGGCGGCCGCTGAAAAGATTAAGAAAGCCTATAACCAAGTTCTTCGCGAGAGAGATCCCAATGTAATTACCCCCGACCTCGGTGGCCGAGGCGGAACTAAGAAATTTGTGGAGGCGATTCTTAAATTATTGTGATCACTCGGGGTTGACGCACAGGGGAGAGCTAGATATCTCTTGCCGCAAGTGGATAAGCGCCAACAAGATACCCATCCGAAACAAACGGGCGAGAGCGTTTCGGATGTGACGAAGTTTCTTGATTCCATAGTTGAAAATATTCCGGACATGATTTTTGTGAAGGATGCGGAAGAACTTCGATTTGTTCGTTTCAACAGGGCAGGCGAGGACCTTTTGGGATATGCCCGGAAGGATCTTATTGGGAAAAATGACTATGATTTTTTTCCGAAAGAGGAAGCCGACTTTTTTACTTCAAAAGATCAGGAGGTTCTTAAGAACGGAACGCTACTGGATATCCCGCAAGAGCCGATTCAGACCGCGAAGAAAGGGCTGCGATTGTTACATACCAAGAAGATTCCGATCAACGGCCCGGATGGAAAGCCGAAATATCTTTTGGGGATATCCGAGGACATCACCGAGAAAAAAATGCTGGAAGAAAAAATACTTCAACAATCTCGAATGGCCACGCTGGGTCAGATGGCGGCCGGCATTGCCCATGAAATACGAAATCCACTGTTCGGAATTTCGTCCGTAGCCCAAATTTTGTCGGACGAATTGCCCGAAGACAAAAAGCTTAATGAGCTGTTTCAATTGATGTTGCACGAAATCGATCGTCTCAAAAAATTGCTGGGCGATCTTCTGCTTTACGCGCGCCCCAGTCGACCCAAATTGCAGCCGGTATATTTAAAGAATTTATGGGGGGAAATTGAGACACTTCATCGCCAATCGATTGCCGAGAAGAAAATTACGCTCCATGTCGAATTTCAAAATGCCGAAGAGGAAATTCTTACTGACTCGGATCAGCTTCGGCAGGTGCTCACGAATCTGCATTTAAACGCCCTTCAAACGTCACCGGAGGGGGGTACTGTGACTATTAAGAGTCGCTCGACTTGGAACGGAGACCACGGAGACTGGAATCTTTCCATCCACAATGATGGGGAACCGATTTCACCTGAGAACATGCCTCGCATCTTCGAACCTTTTTTTTCGACACGAAAAGAGGGGAGCGGGCTCGGGTTGGCGATCTGTCGAACCATCGTGCGAGATCTAGGCGGGACAATCCGTGCGGAAAGCACGGAAGCCTCCGGTACTACATTTTCGATTACCATTCCGGTCTCAAGAACGGGAAGAGACCACGCTCTCTAGCAGTTTCTTTTAAAAATTCATTTCAGGCGCCTTGACATCATGCATTAGAGTAATGTAACAGCGCGTTAACACAACTCGGAGGGACTACTTATGTTTTGGCGCATGTGGGTATTGGCTTTGTCGTTGGTATGGGTAACACAATCGTACCCGTCTGATTCAGTTTCCAACAACACTTCAGCAGTCACCGGCACACTCAATCTCTACGAGGAAGATTATTTCAGTCAGGATTATGCTCGGCGTGCGTACACAATAACGGATCACAACGGACAAATTTTCATTCTTCAAAATCTAACAGATGCCCAATCGGCCAAAATGTACTCGGGAGATCAGGTTGTTGTTCAAAACCCGACAATACGTTCAAAGTCTCCTTCCCTCACTCCCACATTACAGGCCACAAACGTCCAAGTTACCTCTCACGCGGACAGCGTTCCCACGGCATATCCTTACTATACCGACGCACGCCGGAGCCTGATATTGGTTCTCGACTTTGTCGATTCGCCGGTTTCGTGCAGCGACGAAAGTTTGTTGGAGAATATGTTTCTTTCCGATCCTTCCGTGGCACAACTCTATTGGAATATGTCGGGAGGAGAAGTTGCATTTCCGGATGACACGAACAGTGACCAATATCCCGACATTTATCGTGTTGCCATCAACGCGGCGACATCCGATCCTTGCGACCCTTTTGCATGGGCGGCGATGGGCAATTCTGCAGCTTCCGCCGCCGGAGTCGATCTCTCGCTTTACCAGCATTTCGTCTATGTTCTTCCGAGCAGGGGGTCATGCGGTTGGGCCGGCTTGGGTCAAATCGGTTGCCCCACCACCTGCTCCAACTGGATCGCAACTTGTCAATTTCCGGATGTATTCGCTCATGAGATTGGGCACAACCTCGGCTTTGGTCACGCCTCAACAGACTTTAACAACGATGGAATGATTGATTTAGAATATGGCGATCGTTCCGACTTCATGGGTTATGGCGGCGTGGGATGGCGAGGGCTCAACGGGGCCCACGAAGCGCAGTCCAACTGGTTTCGCGGAACTTGGGTCACCGACGCAAATCCGTGGGGGATAGAAGGTCACCTTCTCACTCCGCTCCAGGAAGGACGCTTTGGATCGATACATCCCCAGGTCTTGAAATTTACGAAACTCAGTAGTCCAGGCACTTCCTATTATGTGAGTTACCGACAGGCTCAAAGCTACGACAGTGACTTACTCCCCGAATTTGTCGATCGTGTCGCGATTCATACCTATCGAGAGAACCAGGGATATCAGCGAACGCTTCTTGTTCGGACGCTCGGCGATGGCGATATTTTTGAAGATCCTGAAAACCAGATCACGATTCGGATGGTGAGTCATGACTCGTCCACAGCGTCCGTCGAAATTTCCGGCTGGATCGATGTGACGCCTCCTGATGCACTCACCGGCCTGAGTGCAAAGATCATGGGGAATCAAACGGTCATTCTTTCTTGGAACCCATCATACGATTCACGATCTGGACTTGCCGGTTACCGCATAATTCGAGACGACCAGCTGATAGGCACCACAACGGATACGACGTATACGGATCTAACTGCCGGCTTTAAACAACAACATCTTTATCGCGTCGAACCTTTTGACAAAAATGGAAATATTGGAGGCGGACCCGCGATTGGTGTGATCACGCACGGTCCATGTGCAAAGGGACGGGGAAAAAATTGTATGACGTTCAAGGCAACCTCGGAACCGCAGTAAGAACCCCAAAAATGGCGCGCGTGAAAATTGGTGGTCCAAATCGAACAAAGTTCGCCTATATAAAAGCAAGAAAAAAATAGGGGTCTCCCGTTGTCAATTTTTATGTTGAGGTCGACGTTAGTGCTGGCGGGGCGGAAGGTGGCCCGGATCCGATCATCGAGCGCAGATCGGAGATTGATATTTTTAAAGTATTAGTTTAAATTACTCAAATGCGATACGTTTCCAGGACATTGGGAAATGAGCTGCGCAAAGCCGCAAAGCACTTTCCCTGTGTTGTTGTAAGCGGCCCCCGCCGGGCCGGCAAGACCTATCTTCTAAAAAAGCTTTTTCCCAAAGCTTCGTATGTTCTGTTGGAGGATCCCGATGTCATTGCACGGATCCAATCCGACCCAAGGAGTTTTTTGGATGAGATTCGGTTGCCGGTGATTTTGGACGAAATTCAAAACACTCCGGAACTCTTTCGTTACCTTCGGACCCGAATTGATTCTTCTTCCTCTTCCGGAAAGTGGTTGGTCACAGGGTCTCAGGATTTCTCTTTAATGAAAAATGTGACCGAATCCATGGCGGGAAGGGCCGCCATTCTTCAGCTTCTTCCCTTTTCGTACCGGGAAATCGGAAAATGGAATCTCCTTCACGGATCCTTTCCTGAGGTCGTGGCAAATCCCAGGGCTCGCGACTTATGGTTCCGTTCCTACATTCAAACGTATCTCGAACGCGATGTGCGGACGATGCTCGCGATTAGGAACTTAGCCACTTTCCGGCGGTTTTTGGCCTTGCTCGCCAGTCGAAGCGGTCAGATTCTAAATCGGAGCGACCTTGCTGCGCCGCTTGGCGTTTCGGTCCCGACTATTAACAGCTGGCTTAGCGTGTTGGAGACGACCGCGCAGATTCTTTTGGTTCCTCCATACTTTGAGAATTTTGGTAAGCGACTGGTGAAATCTCCCAAACTATATTGGATGGATTCAGGTCTGCTGTGTCATCTCCTTGGGATCGAAACGCAAGGAGCTTTGGAGCGATCGACATTTGCCGGATCTATATTTGAAGGTTTCGTCGCGTCGGAAATCATAAAGAATCAAGTTCATCAAGGAAGACAAAGGGAGATTTATTACTTTCGAGATCAGCAAGGGCTTGAAATCGATTTCCTCGTTCCTTTTCCAGAAGGAAGAGTGATGCTTTTGGAAGTCAAATGGTCCAAGACCCCTCGGCCGTCCGATGGAGCACCGCTCCGAAAGTTGATGAATTCGATGCGATTGAGCGATGTCAAAAGTTTCGTGATTTACCGGTCTCATGCGACTTCGGACATCACGTCTCTTGCGCCGAAGATTAAGGCGATCCCCTTGGAGAAATTCTTGAGACTATTTCCTGACCTCCCGTGGGGGAAATGGGTTTAATTCGTTTCTAATGCACCTTAGAAGATCCCCGGACGTCAGTCCGGGGGTGAATCGGGCTC
>CAYNHQ010000001.1:0-549155 GCA_964397255.1 uncultured bacterium | reverse complement strand
CCTTCGACCTCACGCGGTAGTGTATCCTCTTGACTTACTTTCCTATAGACGAGCCCCCTGGTTGGGTCTGGGACGGGAATCCAAACGGGCCGAGGGCACGCATGTTCATTTTTCGTGACAGCGCTTTTTGCTGGCGCGGCCGTTGCGGACGTCCATCAGATCAACGTGGACCGGAAAAATTCTCGGATTTCATCCGCTAGGGGGCGCCAGTTGTAGCCGAGTAGTAGAGTACAACCAGCTACACGTTGGGACCGCCAAGTGCAGCTACGAAATACCCCACATCACAATAATATTAAGGTCAACGACTCAGCTCGGTAAATCATCATGAACGGCGTTACCCCACCCGAACCGAAAGCATGGAGATAGAAGCTCCCTCCGCGCCATCTACAAGAACCGTGAACTCTCGGTCATTCGCTCCTGAACCGAGCACGTAGAGCATCGGCAGATAGTGGTCCGCCGGAGGCGGAACCGCCATTCCCGCATCGGGATGTCGTTGGTAATCGATCAAAGCCGAATGTTTGTCTGCAGGAAAATTCTCTTTCACCCAGGTTTCAAACCGCTTATTCCAGTCGAAGGCCGAAGCGCTCATCATCTTCCATTGATATGCCCGAAGGTTATGAACAACGTTGCCGCTCCCGAGAATCAGCACGCCTTCGTCCCTTAAGGGAGCCAGATGCCGGCCCATCTCGTAATGGAACTGAGGGGACTTTGTTCCATCGATGGAAAGCTGTACCACCGGCACATCGGCCTCCGGAAAAACATGAACCAAGACCGACCACGTCCCATGATCGATCCCCCAATCCATATCCGATTCGACCGAAACCGGATTCAAGAGAACTTGTACTTTTTCCGCAAGTTCAACATCCCCTTTTACCGGATACTGGACTCTATAGAGTTCGTCCGGAAACCCAGAAAAATCATGGATGATTTTCGGATTCTGCATGGCCGTCACTGCCGTCCTGTCGATCATCCAATGGGCGGAAACGGAGAGAATCGCCTTCGGTTTGGGAAGCGATTTTCCAAGATTCGACCACGTTTCCGAGAAACGGTTTTTCTCAAGGGCGTTCATCGGGTTTCCGTGCCCCAAGAACACCGCCGGCATTCGGCTGCCTGACTTCACGCTTATTTCGCTAGGCCAATCTGCTGCATGAAGGCCTGGTTGTCCCAAAACAGAATTTCTTTATCGAACTTGTCTCCGTTCCAGTGGGCGAATGTCGACATCTGAAGTTTGAACTTTTTTCCGGTGGGCTGGATGGTTTTGCCGTCGGCGGTGATCATGGGCTTG
The DNA here is from genome assembly GCA_964397255.1 of uncultured bacterium. Classification (GTDB taxonomy): domain Bacteria; phylum Bdellovibrionota_G; class JALEGL01; order JALEGL01; family DATDPG01; genus CAYNHQ01. The sequence continues at coordinate 547,870 of CAYNHQ010000001.1, read as the reverse complement.
GTGAAGGTTCCGGTCATTTCCCCCATGACGGCGGTCCATTCGCCGCGGCCGATACGAACCGGATGGGAAGTAATTTTCGTGTCGGGAGCATAGCTGAACATGTACTTCATGTCCTCGATGTGCTTGTCGAACCCCTTTGTTTCGTGTCCGTCGGGCCAGACCACCACAACGTCATCAGTATGGGTCTTATGAAACATGTCCCAGTTCTGCTTCGAGAACGCCTCGAAGTCGAGCTCATCGAAGGCCTTCAGACGTTTTTCAACCTGATTCTTCTCCTGCTTTTCACCCGCAAAGGTCATGTTGGAGAAAAAACCGTTCCGATCATTACGACAACACCACTCCATAATATTTTGGATCCCTTATTCATTTTCATCTCCGTTCAAAAATTGGTTTTTGTCCACTATCATGTTTCCAATCCAATCACACGTGAGTCGGATGTAGGGTACAACCAGCTACACGTTGGGACCGCCAAGTGCAGCTACGTAGAACCCCACATCACAATAATATGATGGTCACGTTCCCCTCTTGCGGGGATAGGGAATGGGTAGCTTAACTGATGAGTCGAAATTTCCCTTTCCCGGAACAAAGTTCGCTTCAACTCTATTCCCGTCCGGATCAAAAAAGGAACATGAATAATAGCCAGGGGCCCAAGGTCCTTCACGGGGCGGGTAGTGAACTTTACACCGGAGGCCCAAAACGAATTCATACAAAGCATCAACATCTTCACGGCTCATCATGCGAAAACAATAATGATCGAGCCCCCTCTCGGAGTTCTTTTGTGCCTTCTCATGTTCGGACAAAGATGTGATGGCGACGGCCGTTCGTCCTCCCACGCAATAAAAAATACCGGGCTCATCGAAAACAACCTGCATCTCTAGAAAAGTGAGGAGGTTTCGATAGAACTCGCGGCAAGCAGGAAAATCTATGACGTTCAGTTGGATATGAGCAATGCCATTGATTTTCATGCCGGAAAAGTATTACACGGTATGGCCATCTTGTCAGTTTGGCTTTTGCGACCATAGGTGCCAAACACCCTGTGCTATTGCGACGAGATGTTTTGATTCATCTCTTACTTCTCCAACTACAAACGCCGTTCTGTGTCCTTTACGAACAACTCGTCCATTGGCGATGAGTTTTCCTTTGCCACTCGATACATATTGAATCGATAGCGATATGGTTGTGCACCACGCTTGCTTAGGGATCGCAGAAATAACTGCGAGCCCCAGCGCAGAATCGAGAAGGGATGCAATTACTCCACCATGCGCCACACCTCGGGCAGTTTGATGATGAGGCTTTAGTGTGAGCGAAACCACAGCTCGGCGACGCTTGATGTCTTTGATCTTGGCACCCAAAAAGACAAAATAGGGAACCCTTTCCATGCATTTACAATTACCAGAAGTGGCCCAAAAGTCCGACCATTCGGTTCTGTTTAGAGTGGGATGCCACTCGAAACCGTTTCCAGCCAAATTGAACGTCCGGAGCAATTGCGCGAAGGAGTTGAGCAAGTTTATCCATAGTAGGAGACGCCCTCCCCGATTCATACCTGGACCAGGCTTCCGGTGAAACTGAGCCCAACCGCTTTGCAGCCTCCCGAACCGTTAGTCCATTTTTAACCCTCAAACGCTGAAGCCACCTACCAATCAGAGGTGCCGGATTTTCGGCAGAAACTAAAAAACGTCCTGCGCCCACAGGCTGTACCTCCACATGAAAGCTCCTTTGATCAACCACAGTTTCAATGGCATCTGCCGCCATGGCATAAGCGTCTTTCTCAGTCTTCCCCTGTGTAAAAATTCCTAGATCTGGAACCTTTACCTCCCAATATCGTTCCCCCTTTTTTGGGGGAGAAACTCGTCCTTCAAAAGTCATGATTGACTCTCCTTTCCTCCATACTCATCTGCTTCCTTTAGAATCGCCCGCGCCGTTCCTTCCGGAATTTCCTTATGTCTCGGCACGGCAATGGTGTGAACGCCATTGGTCCACTTTTCATGTTTCGATCCCCGGCCGGTATCCCACCATCCCAGCGCTTTAAGACGCCTCTTGAGATCCTTAGCCTTCACTGTTTAATTGTATACATATACGTATACAAGTCAATCAACCTGTACGAAAAAAGAATGACCATAGATGTAGGGTACAACCAGCTACATGCTGGGAGCGCCAAAGCTAGCTGAGTAGAGAGTGTCTTGACCAGGCCCTTGACAGATACGTACGTAATAGCGTACGTTTTCAGTTATGGCAATTCCAAAAATTAAATCGGCAACCGTATTTCGAAATGACCTCTACGAAACGCTTAAAGAAGTGGGAAAAGGTATTCCCTATCTGGTCACCCAAAAAGATGGCGATTCTGTGATTCTAATCTCGCAAACCGAGTATAACCGTCTCCTAGAAGAACAAGATGTCCTGCGAAATATAGCAGCCGGTGTGGCTGATTTAGAATCTGGGAAAGCCATACCTCACAAAACTGCCGTATCTCGTATACGAAAGCTTCAAGAAAAGTGGAAATAGTTTGGTCGGCGGTAGCGTTACGACGTATTGAAGAAATCGCTAATTTTATCGCGAAAGATTCTCCTTCAACAGCATCCAAGTTTATCGATCAGTCGATTCATTCCGTTGACCGATTGTCGCGGCATCCTCTTTCCGGATCCGTTGTTCCTGAGAATGTTGCATTTCGACGGGTTGTTTTTAAGAAGTATCGAGTCATCTACCGTATCTTGGGAAAAATCATTCAGATCGTAACCGTGATTTCTCCAGGTCTCGAATCACAAAGGCTCCTTCGAAAATGACCCTAGATGCAGGGTTCAATTAGCTACACGCAGGGAGCGCCAACAGGAAAATTCATAATATACAATCCGAAGTAGTGGAACTGTCGGTTTAAGGGCCCGAGAATTTTAGCGTGCTGGAAACGAAGGTCGCATGTCTAAGCGGAACGAATGAGTTGTTCGACAATATCGGTTTCCGTGGTCTGTCGTTTCTTCGCCAGAACCGCCAACTTCCGATTAATACTGGGATGCAGGCGCAATGTTTTGTTGATGCGATGCTCACGAACGGGTTTTGTGCGACCGTCTTTCAATGGATGGTTCGCCCAACGAAGCGCATCCTTATACTTCACCCAACGAAAATCAGGGCCCTCTGCTTTTCTTGCATTGATGGCGCGCATTGTTTCCACCAAATCATGGGGAAGATCCCCAAGCCCGATGAAATGCCGTGGAAAGTGAAGAAGTGCGGCAGGCAATACCTCTAAAACGCGAGGCTCAATTTCCTCACCTACTTTAAGTGCATCTCGAACGAGAATTTTTGTAAACGGCAACGGCTTAGGCTCGATGACGACGAACATTAAAATTCCAATAATGATGGCAGTGGCACTCGTTCCCTCGCTCCTGATTCTTACGTTACTACTCTCTCCGCTTTCTTTGTTAGCTGGAATGAGACCTCCTCATGGACCCTATTGGGCCGATTGGGGTTGATTTTTTTATCGGAGACTATTAAAATAGTCACGTGTATCAAATCCTGTTTACCGACAAGGCCCGGCGGCAATATGACGCGCTGGATGCGAGGTTGCGGAAGCAGGTAGACAAAGGGCTAACTAGAATCGCCACGAATCCGAAACTGGGAAAGCCTTTGCGTGATGATCTGAAGGGAATTTGGTCCGAGCGAGTATCGACGTTCCGAATTCTCTACAAAATCTATGAACACCGAGTGGAGGTATTGGTGCTGGTCATTGAATACCGCAAACTCGTGTATGGAGGACATTAATGAGACAAGAAATTCTGTCGGTTTCAAAAGCGAAAGCAAAGCTTCTCTACCTTGTTCGAGCGATGGAAGAGGAAGGACGCGCTTTTATTTTGACCAAAGACGGAGCAGCGGTAGGTGCCATGATCCCTATGGGAGAGTACGAAGCGTTTATGGAAACGGGAGATATTAAAAAAAGTGACGCTTTGATGCGGGACCTGAGGGAAGCGCTCGCTGACGAGCGTAAAGGTCGACTTTGGAAACGTGCTCACGATGGTCGCTGGGTTCGAGTAAAACGATAGCAGAGGCGGTTCGACACCGTTCACGTGGGGAGCGCCAGTTGTAGCCGAGTTCCAAGTCGGTAGTGTTCCTTGGCGGGCACGGGAAGTACGTTTAGCCCACGGGAAAGATTCTCAATAATCTCCTTTATATATAAGGAGACCAACGGTCTGCGATCTGATATGGGGAAAGTGAAGGATCGTCCTCATTTATTTTTGGATACCATTTTTGTGACACGAAATCGTCCCCTCAAGGTGGGCGTCGTGGACCTCATCACATGTCAGCCGACGAAGTCGCCCTACGCGAGAATCGTGAATCCCAACTACACCTCGCTGATGCCGCAGTTTGTTGCGACGTGGATTGAGCAGTTGGGACATGAGGTATATTTCGTCAGCTACACCGGTTTCGAGGATCTTTACAACGAACTCCCGGGTGACATTGATATTCTCTTCCTCAGCACGTTTACACAGTCTGCGTATACGGCCTACAGCATCTCCAATCTTTTCAGGGGAAAAAATGTCGTCACCGTCTTGGGTGGCCCTCACGCTCGAGCGTTCGCCGAGGACGCCAAAAGATATTTCGACTACGTTTTAGGGCTCACCGATCGAGAACTCATTCGGGATCTCTTGAGCGACTTCTCCCCACAACTTCAGGAAGGGATTTGGCTCAGCGCCAAAGAACAACCGAAGTCGCTTCCGAGCATCCGGGAGCGTTGGAAATTCGTTCAGTTAAATATTGCCAAAACCCGCGTGGTTCATGTGGTTCCGATGATCGGAAGTTTGGGCTGTCCCTATCGCTGTAGCTTTTGCATCGATTCCCAGATCGATTACCAGCCGCTTCCTTACGAGCAACTCCGGGAGGATCTTCGTTTCCTGCAAAGCCAGCCGAAGCCTCCCATCATCAGTTGGTACGATCCCAATTTCGGCGTCCGTTTCAATGAATATATGGATATCATCGAGTCCGTTGTTCCGCCGGGGAGGATGGCCTTCGGAGGGGAAAGCAGCCTCTCTCTCCTCAATGAGACCAATGTGAAACGCCTAAAGAAGAATAATTTCGTCGTGATGTTGCCGGGAGTGGAGTCGTGGTTTGATTTTAACGATAAGGCGAAGAAGCAAAAAACCTTTGGTTTGGAAAAGGTAAAAATGGTGGCTGAGCAGCTGAATATGATCGCGCGCTACATTCCGTATGTTTCCACCAATTTCCTTTTTGGCATCGACGCGGATGCGGGCCCGGAACCGTTCGAATTGACCAAGAAATTCATCGATCTCGCCCCTGGAATTTATCCCAATTATAATCTGATTACCGCCTTCGGAAACTCGGCGCCGCTTTACAAACAATATCAGGAGGAAAATCGTGTTCTCGATGTGCCTTTCTATTTTCTCAACGGCAGTTCGAGCCTGAACGTACGGCCGAAGAGTTATTCCTACGTCGAATTTTACGATCATATGATCGACCTCGCCCAATACTCTTTTGCTCCCAAAAGAATTTGGAGACGGTTCCAAGCCAACTGGCACCCTCTTCCCAAATGGATGAACCTTCTTCGATCCGTGCTTTCGGGCAAAGGATTGGGGGGAAATTATGTGGAAACCAAACAGCGCTTTTTGACCGACCGGGAGTTCCAGGCCTTTTATTCTGGCGATACGATGAAACCCCCCAGCTACTATCACAACCAGATTCGCAACTCGATGGGGATATTTTACAAATTTATTCCAGAGAAAGTCGTTCATTATTTCGAGAACGGGGAAGCGGCGCCCAATCCGCGTGTTTCCAATGCGCTCCCATCTTCAGGTGCGCTAGACCTAAAAACCGTTCTTTCTGGAATGCCGGAAGATGGACTTCGCGCTTCGGTCGCCCAAATCGGAAGCACCGCATAAGCTTACAGTAATGACTTGAGGCACGTCGCTTCGAAACGGGATAAGAACTCTGGCAATACACGACGATATTGAACCGCTTCCTCTTCATGCTCTGCTCCCAAAGGGGTGAAGGGCCCTTATTTCGCCGACACTGTCCGTTCGACGAGGTATTCGTAAGTGTTTCGAATCACTTCACCTAAAGGATGCGATTGTAACTCGCTCTCACTCAAGCGGTCAGGTTTAGATGGGCTAAACGCCTTCGAAAAACCTTTCTGTGAAAACCGGACTTTCAATTTTCCGCATAATGCTTCCATCTGATCCTGAAATGCCTCCCTGTCTCCCGAGTATTGAATCAAATAAGCGCCGTATTTGTCGTGCAGGTTCTTGATCTGCCGATTGATCCGGAGCCAAAGATCGAGAGCGGTCACGCTATCCGGCACATGGCCTCTCTTGAGCAGAGCCTTTGCACCTTCCAACGGATGCCGAATGACCATGACCGCGATGATTTCCATTTGATGGCTTTTTTCCAGGGCGCGCTTCCAGAGTGAAAAGGTAAAGGCGAATCGAGGATCTTTAAGCGCAAATGGGAATTTTGGTATTAATGAGCCGAGGGTTGCCATGACCGCGAGCAGGTCGAAATCTATTTTGAGCATGCTTTCGGGTGGCGGATTGTCGAGGCCACCATAGCACCTGTTGAGAATCGATTCGTTAAAGGAAAACACCTTCGATACTTCATATAAATCATACTTTCCGTCAGATCGGGTGGCGTCGCGCATTGCACCGGGACGGCCCGGAACCTGGAGTTCCAGCGCGCGGTGATCGAATTCCATGTGTAGACCGCAATGGTATAAAACGCCGGCCACAGCGGATGTACCGCTTCTTGGCGCCCCTCCGATCAAGAAAAGTTGATCTCTTTTTTTCATCGACATTCGACCAATGAGTGAAGGATCGTACTCCATTGTCGGACATCGAAAAGCTTGGCCCGTTCGAACGCGCTTTCCGAAACTTCCTTGTACCGGGCCGGTTCCTGCTCGAGGGAAAGAATCCACGAAGCCACCTCAGACAATTGAGCATCCATAATTCTGGGAGTATCCAGTAGAAAACCGTTCTTTCCATGATCAATGACGCCTTCTTCTGTCTCCGCTCCAGCGCATACCACCGGTAAGCCATGTGAAAGGGCCTCGCAAATGCCGATGGGCATTCTCCCTGCCCCACCCACACGCAGGAAGAACGAAGCTTCTGAAAGAGATCGAGCCACTTCTTCGTTTGAAATGTGGTGTAAGAAATCGACGCGTGAAAGCAATGGTAGGTACATCTCTGTTCCTTCCATGGTTTGAAGTCCCGCCTCGAAACCGCTTCGTGTCACGCCAATGAGCTTCACGCGGTATTCCGGTGGAAGTTTTGAGAGTAACCGCAGAGCGGAAAGCTCGCCCTGTGTGTTAAAGCCCCCCTTTCCGAAGGCCACCAAGGTTTTGCTCTTCAACTTTTGGTCAGGACGTAAAGGTGAACTCGGAAGATGAATGAGCGGCGGAAGATACATCGTTTTCGAAGCGAATTCCGGGTATTCCTCCTGAATGGACACTTCCATACTGCGGGTCCAAGCACAAATGCGCCCCAAATGCGTGAGCTCATTATAACGAAGGCGCTGATAAGCGGAGCTTTGTTTTTGGATGTGTTCTTTGTACCGATGTCGATAGAGTGCCCGCACCTGATCTCTGCCGTAGCGATCCAGGAGGTATTCGAAGTAATCCTCGTCAGTGAATTGCTCCAGATTGTACGTGGTTTGAATTGTTCTTAAAAGACTCTGATGTTTGGGCGTGTCTTTTTCGAAGGTTCTTACGATTTGTATCATTTCTTCAATGCTTCGAGATTCTGCTTCATGTTGAACTCGTTCTCTCTCTTCGTTCAGACTATCGAATTCAGAATCCTCTAATTGGTGGAACCCTGTCCGATCGGTACCGAAAAGCTCCGGGAAATCGTGGTCTGTAAGCAACCTCGTGGGCGTGCCCCGAACGAAACGATGAATTCCGGTAACGAGATCCAACTCGCTAAGAAGTGCACATCGAAAAACGCTCTCTCCAAATGCGGCGTCTAGTACCTTTTTAAAATCGGCCCGTTGAAAGGAAAGGTTGTCTATGGTCTCGCAGTTGAAGCCCTGGGCATGGTAGTAGTCGCGCAAGGTCAGAAGCACGGTCCGATACCCGGTACCCCCGGGTAGGACAAAGCAAATTGAACCCTTGCTCGAAGGTTTCATGAACCAATAATATCATGAATGCTTTTGCGCCTAAGCGTCAATGCCTCGGTAGATATCAAGAAGCTGTTTCAAAAGAGGGCCTTTCTCTTGTGGCCGCAGTTTGCCGATTCGTCGCAACTCCAATGCGTTAACCAACATGAGATCGTCCGGCGAAGATATGTTGACCACTAAACCCTTCTCCTGTTCATGCGTGACTGTACCGTCGTTTCTCCGGAAGATCTCAAATAACTCGCCCACATGCCCTGTGGACGTCGCCTGAGAGAAATGTTCCGATCCCCGTAGGTGCGAAAAAAAACAAGCGGGTAACTGTGCAAAGCCGGTCCAGCATGTGCTGCCCGAAATCATCTGCTCTGTCGGTTTTTCGATGATTTGTTCGACGGTTTGTCCTTTGACAACAACATTGCAACCGCTTCGGATCAGGTTTGTATCCGGTTGGTCAAACGTGTTGAGAACGATTTCATTTTCTCGGCCTCCCTTGGCAAGAGTTTGAAAAAACGTGTCGTGCTCCAGGTAAATGTCCGCGAGCAAGAAAAGGATCTTCCGCGGGCCGATGTCCTTTACCAGCTCCAGTACAGGCAACACGGGTCCCTTCACGGAACGATCCACACGGAAGTGAAACGTGAAGCGATCCGACAAGGGCTGGCAAATAAACCGAATAAGCTCGTCGAATCGCTCATTGGTGCTGATAAAAACGTCTTGGACCTTGGCCGTGGCGCAGTGACCTAGCAAACGTATCAATAGTGGCTGGTCATAAACGACTAAAGAGCATTTCGGAAGAAATTCGCTGAGTCTCCTCATGCGAATTCCTTTGCCGCCCGCTAGGATAAGAGCAACCGGCGGTTCGCTTTCTCCCGGACCTATCTGCATGTTTTTCTCCCGCTTTTTCGAATCTGAAGACATACTCGTGGGAGCGCCACATGGCAATCATACGCACTCCTTGACTTCGCTGACGCAGGGTGATGATACCTCTTCAAAATAGTTAACTGTGGAAATGGAGAGACCAAGATGGCAACGAAAACAATCATCGGAATTGCCGGCAGCACGCGAAGAGGATCTTTCAATGCCGCCCTTTTGCGGTCGGCCACTGAGTTGGCCCCCCAAGGAATAAACGTGAAAGCCGTAACCATCGCCGGAATTCCACTTTATGACGGTGATTTGGAAAGCGAACATGGAATTCCGGAATCGGTTACACAATTAAAGAATCAAATTGCGCAAGCGGATGGCCTATTGCTCGTCACTCCAGAGTACAATCAGTCTGTTCCAGGAGTTCTCAAGAATGCGATTGATTGGCTCTCGCGGCCTGCGAAGGATATTCCACACGTCTTCGGAGATAAACCTGTCGCAATTCTGGGAGCCACGCCAGGGGGGGCCGGTACGCGCCTTTCTCAGACCGCGTGGCTTCCCATTTTTCGAGCCTTAGGCGTCCGATATTGGTCCGGTAAACAACTTTATGTTTCGGGTGCCGCGCAGGTCTTTGACAGCGAGGGCAGGCTGGTCGACGAGAAAATTAAATCTCTCTTAACGGAGTTTATGTCCGGGTTTGCTGGGTTTGTAGGTGTTTCGTAGCGCCGGGGGAAAAAAGCCACTGACCATCATCTCTGACCTCCCTGTTCCAAAAGATATGATGCCAAATTGGATCACGCGAGGTTTGGTCGGAATTATTCTCGCCACATTTTTTTCCGATGTCGGACACGAAATGGTAACTGCCGTACTTCCTCTCTATTTGGGATCAATCGGCCTTGGCGCCGCCGCTCTGGGCGCGATGGAGGGATTAGCCGATCTCTTAGGGAGCCTTTCAAAACTCGCGGGTGGCATAGTTGGACATCATCTAAAACAGAAACGGCCGCTTACGACTCTCGGCTACCTCGTCACGGCTATTGGCACTGGAGCTATCGCATTTGCTCATTCTTTATCCAACCTTTTAAGTCTTCGATCCCTGGCCTGGATCGGACGCGGATTTCGCTCGCCCCTGCGCGACTACATGCTGTCAGATGAGGTGGATTCGATTCGCTTTGCGCGAGCCTACGGCATTGAGCGAACGGCCGATATGCTCGGAGCAGTTCTCGGCCCTCTCATCGCCGCTCTCTTGGTTTGGATTGGAACCGAATACAGAAATATTATTTTGGTTAGTCTAATTCCTTCGTTCCTTGCGGCCGCGTCCATTTTTTTCATGACACGTGATCGGCCTCAGCTGGAAAAAGAATCATCGCAGCCAGGAATCACGGCTAAAACATTGCCAGGAACATTTTGGTGGTTTTTGGGAGGCGTAATGATTTTTGGTTTGGGAGATTTTTCCCGAACATTTTTAATATTCTTGGCAGCAAAATCTTTTGGCCATACAGGATTGGCCCTCGGGGGAATGTCTATCGCCGTTCTCTTGTATGCTTTTCACAATGTTGTAAGTGCCATCGTGGCTTATCCCGCCGGATGGTTTGGAGATCGTATGCCGAAAGGCTATGTGCTCGCAATCGGTTACGCGTTGGGAGTCATCACAAACCTTCTTTTCGCGCTTCATGGGCATCTGGCGTATATGATGCCCGTCATTTTTCTTCTTTCCGGAACCTACATCGCCATTGAGGAAACGATTGAAAAGGCGGCCGTGGCGGAAATGCTGCCACGTGAAAGCCGAACGTTCGGATTTGGTGTCTTAGCTTCGGCTAATGCCATCGGAGATATGCTCGCTAGTCTATGGATCGGCCTGATGATTTCAAAAGGTGAAGAAGTGAGAGGATTCTTCATATTGTCTGGGCTGGGTGCAATCGGAACATTTTGGATTGCGTACCGAACCCATCTCCTTCAAAGGCGACAATGAAGGACTAACCGCTTATCTGCGTCTGAGCTGCACCCTTTTAATAAATCACGTGGAGTTGACCGTAGGCCGTGAACTCCAGACCTGTTTCAACTGTTTCTTCAAGTTGAAATGTGGGCGCTAACTCAAGCCAGGGAAGAATTTGCCAATTGGTCCCCCAAAGATATCTATATTTCGTCAGCTCGCGCTCATTGAAAATGCCCCTGCCTCCCCACTCGAAATAGAGATCAAGCGATTCAATCGGAAACCAACCGAGGCGCACTAAACTCGCGGCTCCCGTCGCTGAATCATTTGCGGTTGATCCCCACCGATAATATGGACTCCACTCTCCCATCCCATAGAACCGCTGGATAAACCGAGCGCGCAGAAATAAACTTCCCTCGATGTTCGACCATAAATCGCCGGTACTCCCCAGAAAGGACGCTCCCAGGCTCGCTCGACTAACCACATTGTAGGTCGCCGTAACCACTCCCCCTCGCTGCTGCACCTCAGGGGGATCTAAAATAAAATCACCAAAAAATCCCGCCGACGAAAATGTCCAGTGGTCGCTAATGTAATCATATTCAAGCGCATAGCTTTGATCCCATTTATTGAATCCGAGGTCTTCGCGCGTATAGGCCGTGTGGTCAGGCACTCGTAACCCAAACGGCAGAACCATTCGCCCCGCCCGCAAGTGGGAATGATCATCCCATCGATAATCAATCCAATGTTCACGAGAAAAAGCGGTATCGGGTGTGCGATCGGAGCTCGCGCGGCGGGGCGTGAGCGTTCCATAAAATAGCCAGGGACCGTACGCCAACACGCCGCCCACTTCGATCAACATGGGAATCACGGCGAGTTCGGAATTTCCGTTTTGCACTTGAGGGGTGTCGATGAAAAGGAGCCGCGCATCCAATCCAACATCCCACTGAAATTGGGATTCTCGTTTCTTGTCGTAACCAGTGACGTCGTTTTTCTTCAGCGTTTCTCGAAGATTTTCGATGAATTTCGACTTAAACGTATCGGGAAAGGTCGCCTCTGTTGCCGCATGACCATACGAATTAGGCAACCCACCCCCCGTGGGGCTGTAATGGCAAGACGCACATGTTGTATATCCTTTTGCAATAAACTCGGGATAGGCCTGAACGGTTGCGACTCCAAAGAGAACACCAAGAACAAAGATGAGAAAGTTTTTCATTTCTCTTCCTGGAGAACAAGTCGTAATGAGACTTCAACAACTGGTTTCATCTCAATAACTAAAAATTTGGGCTGCTTGATATTGAAATCCAAAATGTTAATGGGGAACTTCGCTTTGACGATCCGTTGAGATTCGGATCCTTCTTCTACTGAAATTTTGATCTTCTCTTCCTTGGCCGTGCCTTTGATCGTAACTGTGCCGCTCAGTTCACTTTCACTCTTCGCAGCGTTACTTGCCGTGGCGTCTTTCACGGAAAAAAGAATTTTGGGAAATTTTTCTGTTTCCAAATATTTTTCCCGCATATGTTTATCGCGAAGGGAAATCCCTGTTGTGAGAGATGCCGCATCGATCTCCAATTCGGAGGTTACGGTGAAATTTTTTTCGTCGTATTTTGCGTAGCCTATGATCGAATGGGTGGAGCCTGAAAAACTACCACCTGTAATCTTTGCGGCGAAACTTACTTCACTTTTTTCGACGACTTTATAGTCAATGGAGTAAACATTCGCGCTGCAAAGAAAAATAAAACCGATGGCCACGAAGGCCACAGCATTAGGGGCCTTCATAAAATCCTCCATAACAGTACCAGCTTCGAAGGGTTTGAAGATCCTGACTGCTCCAGCGCGTTCCATTCTGGGGCATCTTTCCCGAGGCAACTTGCGGATAAATGATATCCATTTTGGTCATCAACGCGTCGTAGGCCACCGCGGGCCCTTCGAAGTTGAAGCCATAAATGGGTGTGGTGGTGTTGTGGCAACTGCTGCAGCCTTTGGATCCGCTACTTGTGACTAATGCCGTGACGGCGGAAAAGGAAGAGGCGGCTGGAGGAGCAAGATTGTCACAATTAATGGTTTCGTTCGGATCTCCTGTACAGCCCAAAAAAAGAATGACGAGAAAAAGGCAACTTACCGTCGTGCGAGCACTTGGGATCATGGTGCAAACCTGGAAACACTTATAATTTAACGATCGGGCGGAGGTTTGCCAAATCCTTTCATTTGGTATTTGTTCCTCCGATATGACTTCACTCCCCTCTAAAAACCCAATCACCCTTCTTGTCGCTACGCGGAAAGGGGCGTTCTTCGTAAAAGGAGATCGGCTTCGCAAAAAATGGAGGCTCTCGCCTCCGATGTTTTTGGGTCACATCATTTACCATTTCGTCCTCGATCCAAGAGATAAAAGAACCCTTTTAGCCACCGCTCGAACGGGACACTTGGGACCAACGATATTTCGCTCCACGGATTTTGGGAGGAGCTGGAAAGAAGCGACAAAACCACCGGCTTTCCGGCCGGTTCCCGAGGGCAAAAAAGGAAGAGTCGTTAACCATACATTCTGGCTTACACCTTCCCATTCTACCGAAAAAAATGTGTGGTACGCCGGGACCTCTCCCCAGGGATTATTTCGATCGGAAGATGGGGGGGACTCGTGGGAAGAGGTTTCCGGATTCAATGATCACCCCATGTATTCTTCCTGGACCGGCGGAGAAAAAGATGGAACACCCGATGGACCCAAACTCCATTCGGTGATCGTAGATCCGAGGAATCCCAAACATCTATATATAGGGATGTCCAGCGGCGGCGTTTTTGAATCACTCGACCGGGGGGCGAGTTGGAAACCGCTCAATCAGGGTGTTGCCGCGGATTTTAATCCGATTCCCGACCCTGAATTTGGACATGATCCCCATTGCGTTCGCCTCCATCCCGTAGTACCCGATCGTCTCTACCAACAAAACCATTGTGGCATTTATCGTATCGATCGCCCGGAAAACCGCTGGACCCGAATCGGAAACAATATGCCCAAAAAGATCGGCGACATCGGTTTCCCGATAACTATTCATCCCCGCGATCCAGATACCGCCTGGGTCTTTCCAATGGATGGCACAACGGTTTGGCCCCGAACCAGCCCCGAAGGGAAACCCGCCGCCTATAAGACCGAAAATGGAGGAAAAACTTGGAAGCGCCAAGATGGTGGCCTTCCAAAAAAGGACGCTTGGTTTACCGTGAAGAGACAGTCGATGATGTCGGATGCCCACGATCCGGTCGGCCTCTATTTTGGGACAACGAGTGGCGAAGTTTGGGGAAGCCGAAATGAAGGGAAGTCTTGGAGCTGTCTCGCCAAAAATCTTCCGGAGATTTACGCGATTGAAACAACCGAGAAATTTGCATGAAGGTCCTCGTTCCCACACCTCTTCGTTGGTACACCAAAGAAAAAAGCGAAGTCGAAGCCAACGGCGAAACGCTTTCTGAACTCCTTACTGATCTCGATCGGCTTTATCCCGGATTTCGATTTCGAATCATCAATGAACAAAATCAAATTCGCGAACACATCAAGATTTTCATTAATCAGGATGAAGCCGATCTCCCCAGTCGCGTCGGTACCAACGATCAAATTCAAATCATTTGCTCGCTGAGCGGAGGCTAGTTGGCACTCTCTCATGAAGAAATCCGGCGGTACGGCAGGCATCTTGTTCTTCCTGAAGTCGGAATGAAGGGCCAGGAGAAATTAAAAGACTCTTCTGTTTTGATTGTGGGCGCCGGAGGGCTCGGTTCCCCTGTTGCTCTTTATCTTGCTGCCGTCGGCATCGGCCGAATCGGCATCATTGATTTTGATCGCGTGGACGAATCGAATCTGCATCGTCAAGTACTGTTCGGTACGAATGACCGAGGTCGGTCCAAGTTGCAAGTGGCAAACGAACGATTGAGCGCCACAAATCCTTATATTTCGATCGAACCATATGAAACCAAGTTGACGTCACAAAATGCGATGGAAATTATGGGCAAGTATGATGTTATCGTGGACGGATCCGATAATTTCCCCACACGCTATCTCGTCAACGATGCCTGTGTTCTTCTCAAAAAACCGAATGTGTACGGATCGATTTTTCGATTCGAAGGGCAAACCTCCGTTTTTGATTCAGAGCGAGGTCCCTGTTACCGCTGTCTTTATGCCGTTCCACCCCCGCCCGGCGTCATACCGAGCTGCGCGGAGGGAGGGGTATTAGGAATTCTTCCGGGAGTCATCGGAACGATTCAGGCAACGGAAGCCGTCAAACTTCTCTTGGGTCGAGGAGAAACACTCATCGGCCGACTTCTTCTTTATGATGCTCTCGCCATGCAATTCCGGGAACTGCGATTGAAAAAGAATCCAGACTGTCCGATCTGTTCGGAAAAGGGATCCATTCACCAGTTGATTGATTACGATGAATTTTGTAATACAGAACATGGAAATGAAATCTGAAATCGCAACTTTGGCAGGGGGATGTTTTTGGGGTGTGGAAGAACTTATCCGGACATATCCCGGTGTTCTCGAGACGACCGTCGGTTACACGGGTGGTACGACCGAGGGCCCCACCTACCCCGACGTGAAGACGGGAAAGACAGGACATGCCGAAGCCATTCAGATTCTTTTTGATCCTTCGAAATTACGTTATGACGATCTCCTCGATTATTTCTTTCGTCTCCACGATCCGACGACCAAAAACCGCCAGGGGAACGATGCCGGAACACAATATCGATCGGCGATTTTTTTCCACTCGGAAAAACAAAAAGAAGCGGCAGTAAAAGCGGTCGAGCGCGCTAACTCGTCGGGACGATGGAAAAATAAGCTTGTAACGGAAGTGGTTTTGGCAGGACCTTTTTACCCGGCCGAGGAATATCATCAGAAATACTTGGTCAAAAATCCCGGCGGTTATACCTGCCACTGGGTCCGCGATTAATCACCAGTATGAAGTGGGCAGCAATCGGTAATAAAGAACTGACCGAAGAATTTTCTCTCCCGCCCGAATTGTTCCCCAGAACGTTCCGGAAATCTTAGATTGGCCGACACGTTTTCGGTAGCGAACCGGAACTTCCATAACGCGAAGTTTCGCGCGAGCCGCTTTGGTCTGCATTTCAATGGTCCAACCGAAATTCGTATCTTTCATTTTAAGCTGCTCGAGAGCTTCCCATCGAATCGCGCGAAAAGGTCCTAAGTCGGAATAGTGTGTTTTGAAAAGCAGGTTCATCAACGATACGGCGAACTTTGTCCCCCAAAACGCATGTGGCGGAATTGCGCCTTCTTCTCTTTGACCGAACGCTCGTGAACCGATCACAAACTCGGCTTCATTTTTTTCAATTGGCAGAACGAGGGATAAAAAATCAGCGGGGTCATCGCTTAAGTCCGCATCGACAAACACAACAATATCCGGCGGAGAAATGCGAAGATAGGAAAGCCCCGCCAGACAGGCGCTCCCATATCCCTTTCGATTTTCACGAATCACTGTCGCTCCGGCTTTTGCCGCCATTTCAGCGGTCCGGTCGTGGCTCCCATTATCCACAACAATGACTTCGCTAACTTGCTTGAGCGATCGTACGACCTCTTCCACAGAGGCTTCCTCGTTTAATGCTGGAATGACGACCTTAACGTTCATCTAAAAATTTCTCCGTATGGGGAGCAATGAATTTTCCCGAACGAAGGCCTTCTTGAAGTGAATGCAGATCTTCAGGACGATCGATATCAAAAAATAGCGGCAAAATCGCTGGTGCAAGATCTTTTTCCTCCAACCTCTTTTTTGTAGCTTCAAATGTCGTCACTTGAGACCAGGGAAGATGGAAAAGAAGTTTTTTAGGGCATACTCTCAGGCCGAGAAGATAAAACCCTCCGTCGGTCGCTGGCCCCAGGACAGATTTTTCATTTCGAAGCTCTTGAATTGCCTTCTCCAAAATATTCTTTGGGAGATGGGGACTATCGCTTCCAAGTGCAATGGCCCACAGGGAATCACGTAGCGCGCGAGACAGAATTCTTTCGATTCTTTCGCCCAAATCTCCCTCCCCTTGCGGCCAAATTTCCACTTCTTCGGCGACGGGAAAATTGATCTCACCATCCAATGCAAGGACAACTCTTGCGTCAGAAATGGACCTTACCAAGTCTAAAGAATCGAGAATCATAGCTGTGGCAAGTTGGGACGCATGTTGACTTCCAACGGCAGGAGCGAGCCGACTTTTTACACTTTGCTCGGGAGACTTTGCGAAAATCGCAAAGGTTCCAATATCATTTACAACGGTCATTGATTTTTACAAGAATGTGACTAGATTTTTTGTATGCGCAAATTATTTCTCCTTGCCACTCTCGCGATTTCTCTGATTTCCGCATGTGATGATCGATCAAATGTGGATTTACCTCCTCCCCCCGAAGGAAAAGGATGGCATTACGAGACAAAATTCATCGAGGTGCCATTTGGCTCGGAAGAACAGGATTGTTACTTCTTTCAAGTGCCGGGGGAAGGAACGAGTCCGGTTTATGTGAAAAAAATCGAAGTGGCTCAAAACCCCGGCTCACATCATATGAATATCTTCCGCGTGAAGACGATTCATGGCCTGGATCCGGCCAATGGAGAATATCAACCCGCCACAAACGGCGTAGGAGAATGTTTTAATTCGCCCAATTGGTCTGATTGGCCCCTTGTGATCAATTCCCAAAGTGCGGAAACCGTCAGTTGGGAGTTGCCAAAGGGCGTGGTCCACACATTTCACCCTGGCGACTGGTTGATGCTGCAAACCCACTACGTGAATGCCACCACACAAACTACTCCCGATCTTGCCCATGTCGAAGTCAATTTTTGGACGACCCAGGCATCAGAAGTACAAAACGAACTCGGAACACTTTTCGCCACGAAACAATCGATCCGTGTTTGTCAGCATAATCCCGCACCGACATTTGAAGGTTCGTGCGGATTTAATAGCGCGAATCCCGTTCATATCATCGGAGCCAATGCCCATTTTCATAGCCGTGGGAAACAATTTAATATGTTTGCCTGGGATGGTGTCACATTTTCCACGCCCGCTGCCTCCGAGCGTTTCTACCGTTCTACAGACTGGGACCATCCGCCGATGGAGAGATCTCCCGACCTTGACCTGACCATTCCGGCCCATGGTGGCGTTTGGTATGCCTGTTCGTATCAATGGAAAGAACCTCCTCCTGATGTGGGATGCGAAGGTGTCAATGCGTTTGACAAGAAAGTATACGACACACCGGATGATCAACTCGATTGTTGTTACACGTTCGGTGGAATCGTCGAGAAAGCAGAGCACTGCAATATCTTCGTCTACTATTATCCGAAGTCGGACGATATTAACTGTTTCTAGGGGCAAGGGTCGCCAAGTTTGTAGCCCTCCTTGCAAAAGCAGGGACAGATCGCTTGGTCCGGGTTGCAATAGGGCGTGACATGAATTACCGATGTCACTGATCTTCCCCCTCGGTCTTCCGCCTTCACCGTTAATTCATAGACTTGATTGAAAATATCACGCGACGACCATTGATTGGGGCAAACCGGGATTTGAGCATAATCAGCAATAAATGTCGTAGCTCCATGAGTGGTTATTAAATTCACTGTACGGCTATCTCCCCTGACTTGATCGGAAGGTTCATCCTTGAGGGACGCCGAAAGTTGAAGCGCGCATGCATCCATGTTTTGAATTTCAACCCCTGCCATCAACAGCGTCGCAAGGCCTCCCTGAGATAGTTTTCCCTGAATGAGAAGCGGGTCTCCATCTTTAAGGTCGATGTTCTTTCCATTTTCATCCTGAGTTCTTAATGTGATCGCAGGATCTCCAGTGGAATCGCCAATAAAGGTTTCGCTTTCTGAAAGCTTGGTACAGGGAATTTCAGGCTCAGGAGGAGTTCCATCGTCCGGACAACCTATCAATGACATTCCAAATCCCAAGAGGAGAATGATCGCAAGTGACGACCGCATTTCTTTTAGTATAGCATGCACTCAGGTATGGCTCTCTCGCTCTACATCCTTTCCTTAGTTCTCCTTTTTATCTTTGCACTCCATCGATTTGAATTAATTAGGCTTTATTTAGATCAAAAAAACCTGCCTCTTTTTCCTGTTCCAATATCCAACACCCCCAAGGTAACTATTCAGCTTCCGGTTTATAATGAAGCTCTTGTGATTGAACGCTTGCTTCTTTCCGCGGCCGCAATCGACTATCCAAAGGTGAAACTTGAAATTCAATTGCTCGATGACTCTACGGATGAGACGTCCGCGATCGCTTCCTCTTTGATCGCGAAGATGCAGGCCGAAGGAATCCCAATCTTTCACATTCGGAGAAAGACTCGGGAGGGATACAAAGCAGGAGCCTTGCAATACGGCTTGGAACGAGCTTCTGGGGAGTTTATTGCCATTTTTGATGCTGATTTCATTCTTCCCCCTGATTTCCTTCGGAGTCTTTTGCCAAGTTTTACCACTTCTAAAATCGGAATGGTCCAAGCTCGATGGGGTTTTTTGAACGAAAAGGACTCTTCACTTACGCGAGTACAAGCCATGATGCTCGACGGTCACTTTGATATGGAACATACCGCCCGATTTCGGCATCGACTTCTTTTCAATTTCAATGGTACGGCGGGGATTTGGAGAAAAGAGGCAATTGTTTCTTCTGGGGGATGGCGTTCTGAAAGCCTCGCGGAAGATCTTGATTTAAGTTATCGTGCACAACTTGCGGGGTGGAAATTTGTCTATCGCCATGATGTCCTTGTCCCCGCGGAGCTTCCCACCGATTGGGGGTCGTTTAAGTCGCAACAATATCGTTGGGCGAAAGGCTCGGCGCAGACGTGCAAGCGGCTCTTACCGATGATTCTTCGATCGAATCTGTCGGTCCGTCAAAAAGTGGAAGCTTTTTTTCATTTGACGGCGGTGAACACCTATATTTTCGGACTGCTCCTGGCTTTGTCGGCACCTTTCGCTTTTTCCATCGATTCTAAACTTGGAAGTCCGGTTATCGACTTGCTTCTTTTTCTTTTCTTTTTCAGCGCCATCGCCGGATTTTTTATGATCCCTCAGAGGGAACGGGGAAAATCTTGGGGGCGCTCTCTTTCGACTCTGATTCAATTGATGGGAGTAGGCATCGGTCTGAGCCTCAACAATTCGCTGGCTATTTTGGACGGATGGATTGGAAGAACCACCCCTTTTATTCGCACTCCGAAACGAGGGAACCTCTTGGCCTCCCATTCCAGAAGATGGCTTTCATATCGACCCAAAATGGGAGTGCTTCGATGGGGAGAACTGCTTCTTACAATCTATTTTTTCGTTTCGCTCAATCTTTCCTTGGCCACCGGAAGGACCCAGGCTCTTTGGGTTCTAACGATTTTTTCATTGGCCTATCTCTACTCGACTCTTTCGACGTTCCTCGAGAGACTTCCTCGCACGCAAACCGATCCCAACGAAAAATGGGAGATAGACCACGCCAAGAGCCCACTTCGGCTCTTCCCAAATCCGTTCGGTTAGATAGCGCTCCAGTACGACATAAGAGAGCGCCGTCGCAAGCGTGAGGTAGACCCATTCCCAGCGGGGCAAAATAACAAGGATTGGAAGAAGCCAAAGCGTGTACCACGGATACACCGTCGGTGAACAAATGAGATAGGTTCCTACCACCCAAAGCGCCTTTTCTTCGAACTCCAATTTCGTATCGTGCATCAGGACTCCGATTGCACTAAGGGCCAAAACCGCGCAGAAGCTTCGTGCGAACAACCCTGAAACGACAAGTCGAAAAAGCGTGTAGAGCGGTCCTTGGAACTCCCAATGGTGGGCATAGGTGAACAAACCGTCCACGTTTCCACCCATCCCCCAGGCCAACACGCAAGGAACGACAAATAAAAACCACGCGGCAACCGTTTCCCGCTTTGGAGAAAATGCAAAAAGAAGAGAAATGGGCCAGAGCTTTACAAGCCCCGCCATCGAAACAAAAATCGATGCCATGCGCGGCCGATTTGGGATCGCTAAAAGCATCATGGAAAGAAACAAGATACCGAGAGAGTCGACGTGACCCGAATGCCCCGACTCCAGAATTGAAATAGGATGCCAGGCGAAAAGTGCAGCCCACCATAGGTTCTTTTCGCGCCTTCGAAGAACGAACATCAAAATAAGAACGGATATCGAATCAAAAATGCTCGAGAAAATTGAAAACGAAATCGGGGAGGCCTTTACAAATACAGCTGTCGCAAAATAAAGTTGCGCGAGGGGGGGATAAATGGAAGCTATATCCGAATGATCGGGAGGAAGAGGTGCCGTCGATCTCAGAAACGCAATCTCGGGAGCATCCGGACGATGTGCGAGCGGATTGACGCCGTGAAGAACGGCATTTCCGTCCCAAACGTATCGATAAGAATCGTTACTAAAAACAGGATGATCCGTTGCGAGCCCCAATCGAACAAGGAGCGCAGTGAGCGGGAGAACAGCCCAGAGTAGTTGATTGCTTCTCCGCGAGGAAATCTTCAGGAACGGGATTCTCCAAACAACTTCTTGCACGCCGCCAAAACCATTGTCGGAGTGCAATGGAGTTTCGTCACCGTTTTTCCGAGAGACCAGACGGTGACGGGGGTAAGTTTTCTGGGGAGAAAGTGGTGGCCGAGATCTTCAAGAATTTGTATATTTCTCTTCGTGATCGGATGCTCAAACATGACGTCATTCATCGACGGACCGAAAAAAATTGGACAGCGCGCTGACAGAATGGTTGCACAGACAAGACTATCGGTAATTCCATGCGCACATTTCGCGATGGTGTTGGCCGTAGCAGGATAAACCATGATGACATCTGCCCATTCGGCGAGATTGATGTGCGCAACCGAAAATTCATCGGTGTGATCGGAATGTTCGACAAAGACCGGGCGTTTCGTCAATGTCTCCACCTCGCGGCGGTCGAAAAATTGAAGCGCGGCCGGTGTGGCAGCGACGATCACTTCGTGGTCTCCCGTGGAGGGATGAGAAAGGAGATCTTTAACCAGATCTTTTGTCGATTCCGCTTGCACAGATCCCGTCACAGCAAGGAGCACGTGAGGCTTATTCGATTTTCCAGCCAATCGATTTTCAATTTATTCCCGATGGGCTAGTCTGTCCAGCATGGCGACGCATATTACTGCGATTTTCCTCGCGCTAGTACTTTTTGGCGGTCGCGATGCGCGTGAGCGACTCATAGAGACGGCCAATGCCCACGGCGGACGTGAGCACTTTTATTCGATGCGAGATGCACAAATGGACATCACGGTGTGTAACAAGAAAAATATCTGCGAGACCTCTATTCAGCGATATCTTTTTGACGGCGAAAAATTGGAGGGCACTGATGCCAAACGAAATTATTTTCTCTTCGCCATGCCTTTTAAACTGCTCGATAAGGGAGCCAAGGCGGAACAATTGAACTATCGGGGTGATTCGAGCGACCTGGTGGAAGTCCGCTACGACCATGGCGATCGCTTTCGAATATATATTGATCGACATACCAAACGAATCGAACGCTTTCTTTTTACCGATCTTTCAAGCCATCGAACCGAACCCCATTTGATGATCTGCCGTCACCGCGAGGTAAGTGGAATTTGGTTACTTGCCGAGAGGGAAGAGTATCCCGCCAATTGGGACGGAAACATTCTCGGCCCCCGCATTCGTCAGGAGCGAATCGAGAAAATTCAATTCTGGAATGGATTTTCCTTTTGATTTGATATGATCCCTCCGTGGATATCCGTGGGCTGAAATTAAAGGCTACGTTTACACTAACGGAACAGTCATCCCACCAACTTGATTGGTTGGCGGTGGAAAGCAAGAACATTGCTCTTGCTCCTCTTTTCACGGTCTCGGAAGGACAAGAGGGTGAATTTCATGCTGAATTTCCATCCGAATTTGAGCTTGAGCATCTAACGAAGGATCTTTCGTTTCATGTTCGGGTTAACAAGAGTGAAATTTCGGGGCTATTGCTCGAAATTATCGATGTGGATTCGTCCAAAGAGGCTCAATGGGAACAGCTTCTCGTTCATCTCGAGGAACGAGTGGAAAGAATGGCCCGCGTATATCCCCGTATTACCATCCCCGAGTTTAATATCGGCGTATCCTTTCCCAGAGAAGAGGCGCATTCGGGAAAGATATTTGATCTCAGCATGGGAGGAATGAAAGTTCTTTCCGACCTTACTGTGTCAGTTGGGTCTAACGTGGAGTTCCAACTTGAGATCCCAAATGGTTTTGAATGGGCGGTTTCAGCACACCATCAACGTTGGCATGGGATCGTGAAGAATCGCCAAATGCGGGGGTTCGGGCTCGAATTTGCTGAAAACCATCCGTTTCGCGAGAGGGTGAAGATGCTGATCGATGGCTTCACAAAACATCGCGTTCAGCGACTTATTTATCCCCGTTACAATGTCTTCGAATTCGGCACTGAAGGAATATTAGAAGTCCCGGATCAGACGAAAAGAAACATCCGGCTGAAAGATATCAGCGTTTCAGGTAGCTATGTTCTGGGTGATGCAATTTTGCCCGTCGATACTGAGATCACTCTTCATGTTTCGAAATCGGAACGATACAGGACGTTAGTCGAGGACCTCCCCCTCCCCGGGCGAGTTGTTCGAATTACTCCCGATGGATTGGTCATCCAATTTTCTAATCTGTCCGAAACAAGCTCGATTCGCCTTAATGCCTGGATTAAGGAGATTGCCGGAAGTTTCCGCATTGATATTCCAGCCCCTCAAAAAGAAAGGGTCGTTCCCAAAACAACGCTTTCGATCTCTTATGGAAGCGATCTCCTTTTCATTCGGGAGTATTTGTACAACCTAAGTTCGGGAGGATTTTTTCTTGCCGGGCTTCTTCCGCTTCGTAAAGGCGATATTGTTCGATTTGTTCTCGATTTTTCCGGTACCACATTTATGGATCGATTTCCCTCCCCTCCCAGCTTTTTGGGCACCGTGGTCCGAACATCCGACCAGGGAATCGGGGTTCAATTTCAAAATCCCGACGAAGTCCGCGCAGAGCTTGAGTCCGTGATGGGAGATCTCCTTAAGAAGCAGCCCCCCAGGAATTATGCGAGCGAACTGCCCGAAGGTGTAGAGGAAGTTTGGGAAAGCAAATCGGCTCCTATCTTGGAACGCCCTCCCTTCTCTCCATCCATGTTCACTATTGTGGGCGTAATTACGACGATCGGTTTGGGATTTGCTCTTCTTTACCGAAAGTTTGTTCCCGCACCCATTGTTTTCGATTCGGATGTACAACTCTCCTCAAAACAACCGATCGCACAAGTCACTCCCGCAGCGCCTGAAGAAATGCCTGAATCTGTTCAAATCGCCAACGGTACGCTTATCCAATCGGTAGTCATCGCCGATATTACCGATGCGACGTTTGACCGAAAAACGGGCCCGAAGGTCATTCTTAAGGATGGAAGTGTTGTCCCCGGGGAGGCGCTCCTTTATTACCTACCCACAGAGATGAAAGAAAAAATCAATAGAGAAATGAAAGAAGACTTGGAGAAAATGCATCGGGAGGATCGCTCAGATCCAGTGCGGCGCGCGGCAGTTTTCAATCAAGCTCGCGGGAAGGAGCCACCAGCCTCTCCAATTCCGCCTGCGTCTCGACGCGAGCATCATTGAACAAATAAAGAGAAAAAGGAGGTCGAAGAAGATGCCCGAACTCTTTGGCAGATTCATGATCTTTTTCTGAAATGGAACGAGCAAGACTCAGTGTTTCATTAAGGCTACGAAAGAGTGGCCAAGGGTTTCGTTGAAACTGGCGAATCGATTGGCTGAGGAAATTCTTGGCGAGGGCAACATTTCCCGCCTCCCAAGCGTGCTTCGCTGAAAGCAGTTCCGGTTCACCCGGCGTGAGTATCTGCATCTGATCCATCGATTTCTCTTCAAGCGAATCAAAAAATTTATTTTCTTGATTTAAACGGACATGCACATTTTGGCCTACGGTCCGGGCGAAGGCATATTCCAAAACCATTCGGTCGTCCGTATTGAGCGGCATATCAGAGTCGACCGAAACGGTATGGAAATGAATTTCTTCCGGATTGATGATTCGCCAGATCGATCGAATCGCATCGCGAAAGGGCGGCTGGAGTCCTCTTTCCCTGAGATACCGGTGTGAAATCGGATCCTTCGAACCCACGAGAATCAAATCTTGACCATTGGGTTCCCAGGCTTCGAGGTAAGGAAATACCGAGTGAAGTGTCGCATGTAATATCTGGAGTGTCGTTTCATCCGTTTCGTAGGCTTGAATCCACTGAATGAACATTCCTTTCGGCTGAAGACGTGAAGCCGCAATTTGATAAAAATCTTCCGTTAAAAGACTCGCCACACCTGCTCGATATGGATTCGATGGTTCAGAAATAATGAGATCATACTTCACTTGCGAATTCTGAAGAGCATTACGCGCATCGCCAAAACGGATTCGAGCTTTTGGGTTTTCCAAGAGATCCTGATTGATTTGTGCGGTAGCTCTGGCCACTTCCAATACGGTCGGCTCCAGCTCCACGACGTCGACCTGTTGGATGGAAGAGACTCGCGCGGCCCATCCTGCTGTGGCGCCTGTTCCTAGACCAACAATGAGGGCACTTTTCGGCTCTGGATGAAGAAGGCCCCCGAGCAGACCGAGCCAAACGGTGGTCGGAGCGTCGCCACGCGCGCTCCCATCCACTTTCCCATTCGTAGAAAAGGAAAGACCCTGCGTCGGAGATAAGATAAGAGCTACACTGCTTTCGACCCCCTCCTTTTGCCACACCAAGAGCCTACGTTCCTCTGCAAGCCAGTTCCTTACCGCTTCAGACGAAGCATCCGGAAGGGAGGCCCGCCCGGCTCCAATTCCGCTATGCCTCCATGCGGAAGTAGGTCCCGCAGAAAAAAGAAAAAGACTCAAAAAGAAAGCATTCCCTACCATGAATAAGTCGCGCCGGCAGGCAAAGGCCAAAAGTATCAACAGGCAGGGAATCGCCTTCCACAGGACTGTTGCAGAAAACATGGGAAGGAGGAGGAGTCCGCCTGCTAAGAGTCCCACAACGGCACCAAGCGTATTGCAGGCAAATGCAAGCCCTACATGAACACCCATTCTCTCTTCTCCGCGGCCAAGCAGTGAAATCAAGAGAGGGAACTGAAACCCGGCGATCAGAGCAGTGGGTGCGACCACCAACGTTGTAATCATGGTCCAACCCACAATGAGGAAAAAAAATCGGAATGGACCATCCGGCGGGCGCAAAAGCAATGTCCAAATCGCTATTTGATCCCCCAGCGCAAAAGGCAGGATGATGGCCAAGGCCTCCGCAAGAAGTACCGGAGCCAACGTCTTTAGGCCCAAAACGGGTCTCTCCCAATACTGATAGACCATTCCTCCCAGGCCCAGTCCAACCAGAGTGATAGCCAGTACCAACCCGAGAGTAAAGACCGACCCACCCAAGAGTGGAGTGAGCATGCGGTTCCAAACAATTTCCATCAGAAAAAATGAAAACCCGACCGCGCCCGACATGAAAAGAACGAATGGGACTGAACCACTTGGAGCCGTAAATGGGCTGCGCCTTACCCCGATTCGTGTGAACCCCCGAGAGGAGATCCAGAAGGCGAATCCTGCTGTGAGAATCATGAGTGAGGACGCAAGAATCATGGTCCGCTTTAGACCGAACGATTCAATTAAATAAAATGTGACAAGAAAAGCTCCCGCAGCGCCCCCCAAAGTATTTATGCCGTACAATCGACCCCCGACGCGACGGTCCGAATCGACGGATTCAGCCGCAGCACGCATAGCTGCCGGGAATGTCCCTCCGAGAAAGAAAGTGGAAGTGAAGATTAATGCAGTTACAAACCAAGCATTACTCCCCATGGTGTGTGGAAGAAGAAAAGGAAATGATGCTGCAATTATGGCAGCCAGGAGTTCCAATAAAGCAAAAAGTGTCAGCGGCCGTGGGTGACGATCCACTTTCTTCCCAAAATAGAGCCCTCCAAGACCGAGTCCCCCCATAAATACAGCCATCCCCACAGAGGAAGCCCGAGTGGAACAACCCCAAATTAAACGCGATGCATTAATCCAAGCGCTTTGAAGGATAAGGGCACAACACCCGGAGAGAAAAAGAAGGATGGAAACGCGACGCACTTGTTTACCCATATCCTATCTACTCAGATAACATCACTTTGTGCGCTCTCGTGGGTTTTCTTACATAGAGCTTTTAATCGGTGTGGCTCTTTCCGGCCTCCTGGGTGCGTTTGCCTATAAGTTCTTGGTAAGCAATCTTTTTATGCAGGTCAGCCAAAAAGATCTTGTGCAGTTCCAGGGAACGGCCGCATCCGGCTTAGATGGACTTCGGCGGGATCTCCAACAGATTGACCTCAGTATGCTCAAATCAGGATTTGCGGCAATCACAGTTACAAAAGATACGAATAACAACGATGTTCTTACTTATTGGGTTCCCGATTTTGCAATGGCTTCCTTTCGAACCTCCATCGGGTATCTACTAGACCAGGGTTTCTGGCCCGTGCCCTCAACTACACCAGCGGACGTGGGAACGACTCCTTTTTCTCTTTTGCCTCTCGATCCTTACCCATGGACCGTTTATTGTTCACCCATCAATCCGCCAATTTCGGTAGGGCCACCTTCCGAAGTCCCGTTGTATGCAAGTAGTTACCCGAACTTAGACCAGGTTCTATTATGGTCGCCCGGAATCAACATCCTTACCGCCATTTCAAACGGCACGAGCCCCTGTCATACCAATGGATCGGGAAAAGCCGACGGCTTGTACGATTTAGGGTATTGGGGAAATGTTTACCCCACGATCGTGGATCCGCCCGTTACCCGATACATTCCTCCCAATACATTGGTGGGCAGGCCCATCATCCAAAGAACTATTCAATTGCTTTATCCGACCGCGGCGACGGGCCAGCCGGCGTGGACTTATGGTTATATTTATAACTATACTCCGGGAGTCGTTCTCAACACTGTTAGCTCCATACCCGCCATCACTCTGAGTATTTCTTTTGACGTAAATGGCGCAGAAACCTCCTACAGTTCCACGCTGGATTGGGCAAAAGTTAGCGCGGTTAATTTGAATATCGGGGGCATTGTAGAAACACGAGATAATTACGGAAAAAAAATGATGAAGAACGTCCCCGTGAAAATGAAAGTAAATTTCAGAAATCAGAGTTCCACCTATGTGGATCCCAAGCCCACCGACAAGAATCTGCTAACGCCAAATCTTGTCTCGTTTAATGGATTAGGTGTCGGACAGCCGGCCATAGATACTTCCGCGGGAAATGCGAGGCTTTACCTCCCATTGATTCATTGGGCAAACCCGACAGAGACGTCAACGGGATCGGTTAAAGTTTACGGCCTTCCGGATTTAACGGAACAAGCGGAGATCGATCTTCGAAATCAAACCGACACGTCAACGGGAATGCCGTCCAGCTATTATTTTATTCCATCGAAAGCCGTGATTGCGAATTTGGGGCTGATCTTAGGCGGCTATTTGAAGGATACAGGTACGCGGCGGGCGGCTTTCGTTTTAGTTCCCAGACAGGGAGGAATAGCAGGTGCGCCTATCGACGTGACTGCGACTCCTCGCATCACATTTATGGGGAACGAGCATGGCGTGCCTTCTGGATTCGACCCGAGCCATTTTTACTATTTTGCCGATACAATGAATCTGGCTATTTCCGGAAATCATCTTTATTGGTCTTCATACACGCGCACGGATGATGTGATATTAACCGACTCGCACAATCGTGCGACCATCTATCGAACGGATCTTACAGATCATATCGATACCGCATACACGGTTATTCAGGACAACTATGTCAACTCCCTTTCAAATGGTCAGGCGGATAATATGCTGGGGCGCATTATGAGCGGTTTAGCACTCAATGCGGCGGGGGATCATCTTTATAACTGCTTTGACTTTAAATATGACAACACCCAGGCGACAAACAATTGGAATGGGATGTATGGAACCATCCAAGTAGGAGATCCGAACTCGCTGACACTGGTTTCAGACCCAATTGTACCAACGGATCAAGATTGGGAAATGACAAGTCGAAATACGTCGAACGAGTTTTTTGGAAGTTGTACGGGAATGGAGGTCCATCCGAATGGCGACCTCTATATTTCAGGCCGAACGAATTTTTTGAAACAAACAGAGGGCCTCATTGAAAAATTTCGGACGTTCAACAGCAGAAATTACATTGCGGCACCTCCGCTTTTAGCGTGGCCCGATTTTACAAGCGTTCCCTCAGAATTGCTGGTTGATCAAGACCACATTAGCCAGGGGGCCGGATATACCAGCTGGACTTTAAATGGAATCGTTGGTTTTGCGATTAATCCTGCGGTTACGGACCATGCTGAAATTTATTTCGCGCATGTGAATCAACCGGGAGGTCCTGCAAACGCCACACTGAATCGATTTACTCATGAAACGATTTCGACCCTTTCAAGTTCAACCCTTCGTCTGGTTACTTCTACGGCTTCGGCCATGAATCAAACGAGGGTGACGGTTACAAATCCACAGCCCAATGGAATCCCCCAGGTGGGAGAACTTTTTCCGCACAACTCATACAATACTTCGTCAAACCTTCTCGTTCTTCCAAATCATTCGCCCCTGAACTGTCGGAAATTGCCTGTCGGCGGCGCCGGCCTCGACAGCTGGGAAAACTGTGTGAAGCGAAGGCTGGGAGGACTGGACTTATGAGAGGAGTGACGTTAGTCGAAATGATGGTGGGTATTCTGATTACCTCCATTCTCCTCTTTGCCGGAGTGATCTACATGACCGGCTATTTACCCCGACAAAGGCTTAACGATCAGGCTTTCAAACTCAGGAACTTTCTTGTCTCGATGCAGGAACGAGCAAAAAATCGACAAGAAAGTTACTGTCTGGTCATTGATCGCTCCTCTAGCCCCGTACGTTTCTCTTTTTATCAAGACCTCAACGGCAATCTCCTTTGCCCTGAAGCGGGGGAACCTTTGGTGGATCAGTTGGCGTTGGACGAAAGCATATCCATTCCCTCATGCTCGGGCTCATCGACTGCGTCGACTTGGTTGAACAGCCCCTATACTTTATTCTTTATGGCAAATGGAAGAATGGATTTCCGAAACAACGGAGCTTATTCCAATGCGGCCACCGTTCTCGAATTGATTTTAAGCTCGAATAAACTCGCTTCCGGAAGTAAGTCCCGTGAGGTGGAATTGGAGATTGCCCTGGGGCGAATTGATGTCACCCCTGTTGGGAAAACAGGTATAGGAAGAGTCACGGCGGGCGTGGGCCCAGCTCCCACAGGCACCGTTCTTCAAAAGCTGAAGCAGCCTTTATACTGCGAATAATTCAATCATTCAGCCACCGGCGTGAAACCAGCGTCACGGGCCCGTAGTTCGGAGGATTCACGGGGTTCGAATACTGCATGAGCAAGCCAACCTGAAGGATCCTCCGCGTTGAATTGGGACCATAGGCTTCGATATTGATCAAAAACTGCTCGTAGTAGGGAGGCGTGTTCGCAGTATCGGCGTAAATTCCCTTTCGGATTAAAATGACCCGGCCGCCTTTGAAACTGCTTCCCAAAAAATTGCACATTACATTTTGAGTGCTTGCGCCCATATCTGAATCATCCGGCTGACCTTCGGGGCATGCAGGCTCCGAAGAACAACATTTTGTGAATGGCGGACACTCTGGCCCACCGACTCCAACAGTGCCGGCACCGCAGTTATCCGTCACGCATACAACCATTCCGGTATCGGGTGCGCACATTTTCCCAATTCCGTTTAGCCAATCGATCGTTGGATCTGTTCCCGCCGCTACCGCTTTCAACTTAAGAATCGCAGCCGTAAGGCCGGTCTCGGCTATGTATTCAAGGCTCACACGATTTCGGTAAGAACCCACTTCTTTTTCGGAAACCGTCATCGTATTGATCATTCCGACTCCGATGATGGTCACGATCGTCAAAAGAATAATGACGGTAAGAAGAATGGCACCCCTTTCCCTTATCCTTTGAATCTGCACTGCTCGATTCTACCTGGACAAAAACCAGGCCCGCAAAATTTCTTCCGCAGGAGTGCCTTTTGGGGAATAGGACCTTCCTCCCCCGTTTGCACCCCATTCATAAAAAAGGATGCCCGTGGGTGTAGGAGGCTCCTTCCAAACATCGAGGAGCGCTCGATAGGCATCGGCCTGAAGCAAAGGGTCGGATGTACCTCTCGCTGTGTAATCCCATGGATTGGAAAGTGCATTCTCTCGGTTGGGGACCCCTACCTCGACCAAAAGGAACGGTCTTCCAATCGTTTTGCTCCACTCCAACAGGTGGGGTCGAATATCTTTCCAGCGCTCTTTCATTTCCTCGAATGTCGGGCGTTCCCCCTTTTTCGCTAACTCAAAATAGGCGCTGCAGCCGATGGCATCGAGCTCTTTCCAGGCTTCGCTATTTTCCAGATGATCCCAGTTGGCCGAATAAATCAGCTGGCCGTGATAAATTGAACGTAACGCTTGGATCGTTTCTTTCCACTCCCCCACATATCGCTCCATGGATACGAGTTCCGATCCGACGGATAGCATTTCAACCCCCATTTTCTCCGCCAACCGTCCATATTTGAGAATCATTTCTCGATAAGAGTGGAACCACTCTCGAATATCGTTGGGTTCGATCATTCCTCGCCAGTCTTTAATCGTGCGAGGCTTTTGAATCAATACGATGGGAAACAGAACCATTTTCAAACTCAGTGCATGGATAGAACCCACGGTTTCCTCTAACTGCGTTAACGAAAGCGAAATTTCAGGGTTGGGCGCGACCGTGGAAGATTGCCAGTCTCTTTGTTCCTCCGAAACTTTCAATAAAACAGTATTTGCGCCGAGTCGCTTAATTTCCCCAAGCGTCTCTTGAGTCTTAGTCTTCGTCCATCCGGTGTCGATACCGATGGAAATCCCCCGATAGGGAATTGAAGCAAGAGCGATTTGTGTAGCGAGGAAAAGAACGGAGACCAAACTAACCGATTTCGCGGAAAAGCCTGACCTGGTTACGTCCGCTCCGTTTGGCAACATACATCGCCTGGTCGGCCTTATTCATTAAATCTCCCGCTTCTGTGGCATCTTCAGGGAAGTTCGCCACACCGACAGAAACCGTGACTTTTCCGAGTGGTTGGGTGGCGGCATGGGCGAATGGATGACTTTCAATTTTTTTCCGTATTCGTTCCGCCAGAATTTTTCCCCCTTCAATGGGTGTTTCAGGAAGAAGAATGACAAACTCTTCGCCTCCATAACGTGCCACAATGTCCGAACCTCGTAAGAATGAGACTTCTCCCTTTTCCCCCTTTGCAGGCTCGGTGAGGAGCTGGCCAATGGTCTTTAAGAGAACATCCCCCGCGGGGTGCCCGTGTGTGTCGTTATATTTCTTAAAATTGTCGACATCGAAAAAGATGACGCTAAGGGTTTCTTTTTGACGGCGGGCACGGGCCACTTCTTCCGCCAAGCGCTCTTGCATCCCACGATGGTTGTACAAACCTGTCAATCCATCTTTCACCGAGAGGCCCTTGAGTGTCTCATTCGCCTTATGCAACTCCTGATTCATCTCGAGAAGTTGACGTGTCCGGTCATCCAAGTCTTTTTGCAAAAGCTGTTCATGCTCTTTGAGGCGCGTGTTTGCCTCTTTGAGGTCGACTACGAGTTTCTGATTCTCCAGCTCCAATTTTTGAACTTGAACGCTCATTTCAATTTCACGACGGAGTTCTTCTTTCTTCCATGGCTTTTTGATGTAACGATGAACCGCGCCTTTATTAATCGCGTCGATCACACTTTCAATGTCGCTATAGCCTGTAATTAAAATCCGAATCGAGGCGGGATGACGTTTGATCGTCTCTTCCAAAAATTCCGTGCCTAACATGTTCGGCATGCGTTGGTCAGTTAGAATCAAGAAGAAATCATGGTCTTCCATCAATTTGAGAGCTTTGTCCCCCGACTCGGCTGAAAAGACCTCGTAATCTTTTCGTAAGACACGGCTTAAAAGCTCCAGATTGTCGACTTCATCGTCTACGATTAGCGCTTTCAATTTAGATGCATTGTCCGTCATCATTTCACTCGTCACCGGCATTTAGGTATTCTGCGCCTTAAACTGTTTCATCATATGGGCGTAATAGGGATTTTGGGGCTGTTCTTTAAGCAACTCCTTGAGCGCATCTTCATAGACGGTGGTGTCAATATACTTGTTCACATCTGCTTTGGACTCAAGAAATCCTGTGTCTAACATCATACGCCAAAATTTAACAAAACCATTTTTTAGGGGATCCGGATTGAGCATAAAGGCAGGATCGGTGAGCGTTGCTCGAACTTCATCGGGGGCGTAACCCGTTGCCCGAGCCACAATATCAATAGCCTTGGCCGGTTGCTGAACAAAGAATTGGTGGGCGTTAATGATGGCCTTCAAAAATCGGACATATTTAGAGCGATCGGCTTTCAATTTCGCCTGCGTCGTTATAATCCGGCAACAGGGATGGTAGGGAAAAAGTTCGACGGTATTGTATACGACCATACAATTATATTTTTTGATCGCGGTGAGATGGAGAGGGGCATACGTGTCGGCGGCGTCCACTTTTCCCGTCGCGAGCGCTTCTAGTATTTCTTCATGCGTATTGAAAAGCTTCCACTTCACATCTTTTTTCGGATCGATGCCATGCTTGGAAAGCTGGTAGGAAACCACCATTGCCGTAAGGATGGTTCCGCGCGGGCGGCCAATCGTGATCCCCTTGAAGTTTTTCCAATCGGCACGAAGTTTCGTTCCCAACTCTTTTTTGGCAACCAAGAATGACCCGCCTGCAAGCATTCCCCCGATGACGACAATGGGGATGCCTTTCGCAATCGCTTCATGAGGCGAGCCTCCGCAAACGGCACCCGAGAAGACTCCGGCTCCTCTTTCCAAAAAGGGTTCCAAACCGCAGGCGTGTTTCACTTGATCGGAATAGGAATGGTTTGTGGCGATCAATTTTGGTTTGAATCCCTGCTGCTCAAAATATCCCTTCTGTGCGGCAATTTGGTACAGACAGTGGTAGAGCGTATTCCAGTAAACGATTTCAATTTCTTCGAGTCCGGACTCCGCGCTTTTTTCCTTTCCCTCTTCAAAAAAAACAAATTCGACTCGCCGGTTCTCCTGCGCGACACTTGAAGTCTGCGAATCATCCGATCCGGGCACCACGGAAATGCGCTCAGCGGCAAGACCTAACTTTAACAGGTAATCCATGGCACTTTTAGCTCGGTTCGTAGCAAGGTCCGCGACATCCGCCTCGTCCGTCGCCACATGCCCCTGGAGCTTCAATTTAGCTTTAGGATTGTTTTGCAGAAGTTTATAGACTCTCTGAAGTCCTTCTTTTGCCGCGCCGTTAAGATCGGCACTCTTGGCAGGATAGAAAATGGGTTGAAATGATAGATTGGCTACTGTGTCGGCCGAGATTCCCATCGGGAACGTCAGGACCAAAAGGGTAGCAATCAGGCGTCGAAGTGAAATAAATTTATAAATTTCAGTCACTTACTTCTTATCATAACATAAATTATCCTCTGGAGCACACGCCCTAGGCAGACGCATTTCTAGGGATAATAACGCGGAACGTCGTTCCTTTTCCCACTGTGGAATCCACCTCGATCTTCCCCTTGTGCCGTTCAATAATGCCGTAGGTGATCGAAAGGCCAAGACCCGTCCCCTTTCCAACCGCTTTGGTCGTAAAAAAGGGATCAAAAATCTTTTTCTGAAGCTCTGGAGGGATTCCCCCCCCGGTGTCGGCAATCTCAATGACCACATTGGATCCTTCTTCTCTCGTTCGAATCCAAATGGTTCCTTTTCCTTCGATCGCCTGAATCGCATTGTGAATCAAATTCATAAATACTTGATTGAGCTGGCTTGCGTAACACCGAACTTGCGGAAGTTTTCCGAATTCTTTCACGATTTCGACGCGATTTTTGTATTCGTTCTGAAGGAGCATCAATGTTGTATCAATATCTTGATGAAGATCGGTTTCTTTAAGTGACGCCTCATCCAGTCGCGAAAACGTTCGAAGGCCCTGAATAATGTCGGCCGCTCGTTCACTCCCCTTTTCGATGCTCGACGCCATTTTGACGAGGTCGTCGAGTTTGAACTCAATTTCCTGTTCGTCATTAAGCGCCTTTAGTTTGTTAGAAAGCTCGGAATTGGTTGCCACTAAAGCGCTGATTGCTCCAAAGGCCTGCTTGAGCTCGGAAGCATAATCTTCCAGAATATCGACATTTCCCGCGATAAAATTAATGGGATTGTTGAGTTCGTGCGCAATGCCAGCAACCATTTGTCCTAAAGACGACATTTTTTCTGAATGAACGAGTTGGGATTCAGCTCGTTTGAGATCTTCGTTTGCTTTGCGTAATTCCTTTGTTCGTTCGTCTACAAGTCGCTCAAGTTCCTCTTTCGCCCGTTTTTCCTTATCCAGAAGAACTTTATATTTGTCATGAATATGGGCTTCGTCGGTCACATCCCGATGAATTTCGAGAATATTTACTACTTTCCCGCTCTCATCTTTGATGGGAATTCCAGAGACAATCAGATTCAGTTCCTCGCCGTTACGCGATTTCCCCTTTACTTCATCAAAACGAACCGATGCCCCGGAGGCCATGACCTGTTGAACCACGCAGCTGGATTCACAGATCTCAAGATTTACGGAGTCTCTGCAAAAACTTCCACGAAGCGACTGTATTTTTTCTCGGTCCACATCATGGAGTTTCACGAAAAGGCGGTTGAAGTCTTCGATTTTCCGGTCGGGGGTCATTAAAAATGCGGTATCGGTCATTCCCTTTGTCAGGTCGATCAAAGGAGAGATCTGCTTGGTCGCCGACATTTGGGAAAAAACTACGAGATGGTTTTTACAATGGCAAGAGGAGCGGGGTCGACTGACTTACCCTTTTGATGAGCGAGAAAATAGAAATATTCATCTTCCACATCATTAAATTCGAGATCGCTTTTCCCCTGCGCCTTGGCCACGGATACAGGGTCAGGCATGGTTTCGGGCGATTTCCCTTCAGGAATCGCAAATAACAGCTTCACCTCCTTGTCGTCTTTTTCGGAATAGTAAGGAAGATAAAAGGAGTAGACGACCCCTCCCCCACCAAAATTGCTGATCATATTGAACTGCTCGATCAGCATCGGGGGACACCGGGTAAACACTACCTGCTTGGCCTGCATGTGGATCTCTTTCATAATGTTGATCCATTGCCGAATTCCGTAAGAGTTGATTCGCTCCACTCCGGCGAGATCAAAGATAACAAATGGTTTTAAGTCCTTCTTCAGATCTTCAATCGGACTGTCTTCGGTAATCATTCCTTTGAGAGTTACTACGACAACCTCTCCTGTTACTTTTCGGTCGATTTGTAGGCTTTCACTCATGGTCGTCCTTAATTCTTCAAAAAGATGTTAAACGACTTACTCTTCGTCTTTGTATCGCGGTAGGAGGTCCGAATGTCAATAAGGCCGATAATCTCGGTCGCCTTCCCCGGTTCGATATTGATGACCAATTGGCTGAGGGATTGAAAAATCATGTAAAAGCCTACGCCGGCTCCCCCTTCTTTGGTGTCGACCTGCCGACTGTCCTGCATAAAGCATTTCTTCAAGTACTTGGTAACGGTTTCCGCTTTCAGTGACCCAAAGCGGTCGCGACATGCGATGGCAAAGTAACGACCGTCGCTTCCATATTGGAGCGTGGCTCCATCCTTGGGATCAAGTTTTACCCGTTCCGTCCGAGGAAGGTGGGCATAAAGAAATTTTCCGCTTGAATCGACGGGGGCATCGTAAAGAGCGTTCATGATGATCTCGTCAGCGACCACTTCGGCGACGCGGACAAAGCGTTCATCACACTTTAAGTTTCGGACAAACTCGCCGATTCGGGCCACTTGCTTATCTTTTCCAGCCGAATCAAAAACGTCTTCGGCCATAATATCCACGCCCCATGTCAGATATTTCTCCACACCGAAGATATCTTTTCTCGCCAATTTTTCAGTCGTGATGATCAATTCTTCTTCCGCGAGACTCGTATTCCTCGCAATCAGATTGCGGAGCTGATTATGAGAAAACAGATCAACCAAATGCTCCTTTTCTTTCTTTTGAGACAGGAGAACCGTTCCGAATTTTCCCGGGTTATCGAGCAAACGATTCACAAGAGCTTTGGTTTCCCCCTCGGCACTATCGTAATCGATCAGGACAAAATCAATGGGGTTTTTCGAAACATGGGCTTCAAATTCCGCTGGCGAATTCACGACGCTCACTTCACTGCCAGTGGAAAGGAGGGAGCGGAGGACCACTTTTGCCATGCTCCGGTCGGGGCTGCTGTCGAGAAAGACTATACGTTTGTTCTTCAAACGACCTCTAAGGTTAATCTCTGGAACATCATGTTAACGGACAATTCAATCTCCGTCCAAATCTCAGAGGGGGTGGATAAAAAGGTCCCGAATGATCACCTGTGGCGGCTGTTCGAGGGCAAAAATCACTGAGGTGGCCACATCTTCCGGCGTCAGAAAATGATCCCTATTTTTCTCAATCTCCGCTTTGTCGGTCCAAACCTCTTTCCATAAATCGGTGATCACGGTTCCGGGGCGAAGGGTTGTCACTTTAACGCCAAACTCCTTTACCTCCTGCTGCAAAGCGTCCGAAAACCCCATGACACCAAACTTCGTGGCGGAATAGGCCGCCATGTTCGGCTGAGCCTTGGAACCGGCTACGGAGGAGATGTTGACGAT
Organism: uncultured bacterium; assembly: GCA_964397255.1. Classification (GTDB taxonomy): domain Bacteria; phylum Bdellovibrionota_G; class JALEGL01; order JALEGL01; family DATDPG01; genus CAYNHQ01. The sequence goes on along the minus strand of CAYNHQ010000001.1, from coordinate 510,303 downwards.
ATGTCCCGATTTTTGCTTTCGCATGACCGGAAGAACTGCGCGGCAACAGTGAATGATTCCGAGGAGATTCGTCTCAATCATCACCCGTATTTTTTGCGGGTTTGATTTCTCGACCGGGGTGACATCAATCATTCCCGCCGCGTTAATTAAAATATCGATTCGGTCGAACGCTTTGATGGTTTTCTCGACGAGTCGATCCACTTCATTTGCATTCCCCACATTCGTCACTTGAAATTGGGTCTCCCCTTTCGCGATGTCTTTAAGCAACCCCTTTCGGCGGGCAGCAAGCATCAATTTGGCTCCCTTCGCTTGCAACTCCTTAGCAATGACGCGCCCGATGCCGCTTGAAGCGCCCGTTACAATCACCACTCGTCCTTCAAGAGAAATCGGCCTTCGGGGTTTCACTTTCATAGTCTATCGGCCCAACGGCTAAATTTCTCGAAAAAACGCTCGGGGATTTCGTACGGAATTTCGTATTCAAACCCCGGGTTTTCAGAGCAAGCAGGCGTAAAAAAATGGTTGAGCCCCTTAAAAATAACCTTTTTGTGGGGGACTTTTGCAGCTGCGAGCGCCCTAGAAAGCATTTCACATTCTTCTACCAAAACTTCGGCATCCTGGCTCCCATGAAGGAGGAGCACAGGACAATGGACTTGTTTCACTTCTTGGGCGGGGGCATGACGAATATGTTCTGCCCACCACACGATGGAGTATCCAAGAAACCGTGTGGACCGATAGTTGTTATTAAGCTTTAGGGACCGAACGTGATCAAATACGGTTTTGTAATTTGAAACTGTAGATCTAATTTGTTGACCGGTGTCCCCATACTTCTTGAGGCGAAAATGCAATTTAGCCAAAATTACTTTGTCGATCGAGCGCGCGGGAGATCCGGCCAAGGCAATCGCACGAACATATTTGGATTTTTTTGCGGCTGAAATCGCTAAATTGGATCCCTCGCTAAACCCAAAGAGAATCACTGGTTGTTTGGATCGCTTCGCCACGAGTTCGATGGCCACCAAAAGGTCATCCATCAAATCCGTACGAGTGACGCGATCAAAATTTCCCTGGCTTCTCCCCACCCCTCGCTTGTCATAACGAAAAACGGGGAAACCTTTCGCTACTAATTTCCGACTAATCTCCCGAAAGGGTTGCGATGGGCAGCGTTCGTAATCTCTTCCCTCATACCCACTCCCGCTATCTCCAGTTTCTTTTCCACTTCCATGAATGAGTATGATGGCGTGTCGAGAATTCGGTTTTTTTGGTGTTTCAAGAACGCCGAAAAGCTTTTTTCGATCAAACGATCGAAACCGTATGATCTTTTCTATCCCCACTTTTTTCTCACTTGAATATGTGAGTGTCATCTTCAACGGGGGTCGAATCCGTTCATTTGAAGCCATTTTCTCTTTAACCTTCGAGATGGGAAACGGAAGATGGAATTTAAAATCCTCCTCCGAATGAAGTTTTTCTTTCCACCGTTCTCCCCACTTTTCATGAACCGCCCAGATTTCGCTATTCCGCCGGAGAAGCCAAATGGTTTGCTTCCAAGGAATACCCTGATTCATCATGGTAATGCGGTATTCCGCTTCTCCTTTTGAATTGAAGAGGGCCTTTCCAACCTCTTCGCCGGCGCCGTTGAAAAGGCGATAGCGAATTGTTTTCATTTTCATGGTTGGCGAGATTGCGGCGTCCAGAGGGAATTTTCTTCCGCCACGTTGATATTGAATTTCTCGAGCGTTCGGCCGACCAGACGGTCGAGGGCGGTCGCCGCCACAAGATATTGAAGGATCGATTCCACACGTTTCACACGGGCGTCTGCAAGGTCCTCCTGAAATTGGAGCAAATTAAACGCAGTGGTTCGACCCGCTTCGAATTTCTTTTGTTCAAAATCAAGTTTCTTGTTGGCCAGATCGACTCGTTCCTCGGCCTGCTTGATCAGCCCGATCGCCGCCTGAACCTCTTCATAGTTTTTAAGTGTCTCCGATCGAACGCGAATTTCTTCCACGCGAAACTCGGCTTCCGCTTTAATGTAATTCAAGTGCGCAGATTTGTAGTCAGTATATTCCGGACCAGGTCCCAAGGGCACTTCCAACACGGCTCCCACCTGATACCCTTTTGAGTCCCCCCCGAGAAGCTCATCAATATCGGAGTGATATCCTGTATTGGTCACGGTATTCCCGCCGTTGAGAAAATAAGAGCCTTTCACATTTAATATCGGTAACGCTGTACTTTTAGCCTGTTTAAAACTTAAGTGAGCAGATTCCATCGATTCCCGTTTCGCCAAGAGCGTGGGACTCTGAACCTCAATTCTTTTGAGCAGCTCTTCTTTTGAAATGGGATAGGGTGAAAACGCCAGACTCTCTGACGCTTCTATCGTATCCGCATTCCCCCCTTCTATATTCAGCTTTCCCGCCAATTCCGTTTTTGCCTTGGCGTAATCCCTCTTAGCCATCAGAAGGTCGACCGTTCGGGAGGCCTTGCGTTCCGAGACCTGAAACATCTCGGCGGCAACCACAAGACCAGCGTCTATTTTTTTTTGTGTGCCTTCAATTTGTTTTTCCGTGATTTGGAGAGCCTCTTCTCGTGCAGCGAGCACATCTTTTGCCGCGATCGTATTCCAATAGCTTTGCTCAACCTCCGAAATTACCCCCGAAAGTTGGTTGCGAAATTGCTGCTCGGAAACGTTTTTGTTGCGGGAAGCTATTTTTACATCGCTCCAATTGCCTCCCCAATAAGTCCCAAACCAATCCATACCGCGAAGAAGCGGTTGGCTTCCACCAAATTCCAAACGAGAAAAGTAATACGGGCTCACCAACACATCCGCCGAATTCGTGTCTGTACGAATGGTGGAAAAACGCGTGAAAATTTGAGTATTCGTTGGAAGCGTCTCAAAGAGTCCACTCGAATAGTTCAGTTGATCATCTTTAATATGCGTGGTCGCCGTACTTCCGGTCTGAGTTCCCAAAACGCTCGGCGCGGTACTTTCATATTGATTGATGTCAGATTTCCATGTCGGCCAATATTTTGATAGTGTTTTCTGGCGATCAAGAAGGGCTCTTGAGTTTTCGCTCTGAACCACCATCACATCTGGACTTTGTTTCAACGCCAACCGAACCGATTCTTCGAGTGTTAGAGAAACAGGCTTTTTCTCTTCAGCGCGTACAAGAGGCAGGAACATGAAAAGAAGGAAGAATACAACCCCGTTGAGTGTAGGCCGATAATTGCCTCCCTTCTTATGGATAGTCATTTTCCTTAACACTATCTCAAAATTGATCGATTGGCTCTTGCAAAAAAGTCATGACGCATTCTTCAAGCCTAAAAGATTCAAAATAAAAACATTTTGCTTGCCGGTCATAATTCGCGCCTTAAGAGCATTGATAGTCCTGCCAATATCGTATTCACGAAATCCCTGATCAGCCGCCGCCTTTATTGCCGCCATAAGCATAAACCGACCCGCACCAACCTCTTTAAGTTCAGGGTCAAAGCCGTGCTGATACGCCAGAAGAATCTTGGACCCACAAGCCTCTATAAACACTCCTCGGGTTGAGCCACTATGATCAAGCAACAGATCAATTTGAAACATTCGTTTTCTAGCTAACGAGGGCACAATATCCATCGTAAAGTCCCAAATTTTCTGATCGGAATAGACCGACACTTGTCCCATTTTTTGAACGTTCCACTCGAGAAATAATCGAGTCCCCTCTTCAAGCCGATCGCTGTCGGGTTCCAATGCCAAGAATCGAAACTTTAGATCCCCCATATCGCGAAATAGTTGATTGGTTTGCTCTCTAAAATTCCGGCTCTTTTTTGCCAAATAAGCTTCCCACCCATCTGAAATGTCCACCGAAAGTGTAGGAACTCGAATCGTTAGTTCATATTCGAGCGGAACATCCTCGTTCACCAATTCTACAATCGACCGAGCGAGCTGGGAGTCTTTCTTCATGCTTAGCATGGAAAGCCTCGCGCCCCTTAAATTTTTCACTGCGTGTTTTAACAAAAAAGGCGCTGCCGCCTCGTGATTATTTCGAACAAGTATGTCGGTATCCATTAAAAGTTCATTCGGAAAACGAAGGGTCTTAGTTCCCTCGGACTCAACCGCCAATTCCAGGGGAAGAAGCGCAACCAATTTCTTTCCTTCCCATACAGAAAAAAATACGGGATTGAATGGGTAGTGCTTTGCGTGACAGATAAACCATTCTGGCGCAAAAAATGGCCAATACACCGATGAATCGAAAAGCAGATTATTCCAAGGATCGATCAGATCCTCAACGCCCGAAAGTGTGTCAATGATTTTGAAGTCCATTAACTCAATCAAACAAAATGGCGAAAGAGACTTAAACGGTACCGAGTTTCATGAATCGAATCAATCAAAAAAGTTGATTTTTAATGATTAGATCGTCAAAAAACGACATGATACAGAGGGTATGTCATCAGGTTCAAAATTTATCTGCCTACTTGGTGTGATTGGGCTTGGTATTTTCGGATGCTCAAAACATGTGACTAATTTTATTTCAGATCCATATATCGCCGAACAAAAGGCTATTGAAAGACTTGTCTACGAAATTTTTGATGCGGGAAAAAAGAAAGACATCGTTCGTTTGGAAAGTTACCACCTGTACGGCCCAAAATTCACAAAATATGATGATGAATTTCCTTACAAACGTATTGACGCGGATGAGGGGAAAAAAGGTGAACGGGAAGGCTTTCTTTCCCTAGACGATTTTGAAATCCATCTTTCCGGATTCAAGGCAGATATTTTTGGAGACTTTGCTATTGCCACCTTTGATGCGGACTATTCAGTTCGCCAAGGCACTAAAAAAACTGCTGCGAAGTCTCGCTGTACCTTGGTGTTTGTTAAGGCGGGTGGCGGTTGGAAAATTACGCACGAACACTTTTCAAAATATTATCCCAACTAAGGAAAGACGCTCCCAGACAAAGGCAATGTAGTGAAATGGAAGGCCATCTCAGAATTTTCCGTAATGGGAACGAACATTCCCATCGAGTGGCTTCAAATGCTTCGGTTCGAAAAGACTTACGTAGCCGCTCAAACCCATTTTGATATTGAAGAAAATCTTAAGCAATGTGCTGCAAAAGTTGATCACATCATTTCGACCTTTAAAATTCAATATTCCGTAAAAACCATTTGGAATAAAATTGCACAGAGCCGCGATCAGACTGAGTTATGCGATCAATATATTGAGAAACTTCTGAAGGAACCTTCTCTTTCTCCGGAGTTCCGCATCGAATTTGGAAAGTGGAATTCGACCTATCGATCCGTACTAAAATCACAAGAGGATTTGCGAAGTTTGTTTAATGAAGAATTGGTGGTGGCTCGAAGGCAACTTTGGTCTCTGGCCAAGGAGACCCGATTTCAAGAGGCGCTATTTCAGCTAAATCCGCGATTTTTAGATCGAATACGACAATACCTTCCCATTTGGGAAACCTGCGCAAGAAATAAGGACATGAGACGCGACGAAACAACGATGATCAGCTATCTCTCAAGGTTAGTTGGAAAGACCTCTGTTGCCGGGCCTTTTGGTCCAACGCTTCAAGGAGTGTTTTGTCCAGAAATGCCATCTCCCATTAATCTGCGATGGAAAGCGAAACGTGATCACACATGGGGAATTGATCGTCGAGAAGTGTTCTTTTCCCATTGGTGTGCTCAAACACTGGCCGACAAAATGAGAGAAGAAATTACGGAGATCGCCTATTTCCTTCCCGTGCGGTTCAATCCAGCCGTTAATTATTCAAAAGGTACACTTGCAACAATGTCTGAAGACTTGAACAGTACTTTTGCTCCCAAATACTCAAGAATCGGCCTTCTTCCCATGACCAGGCAACTTCTGGACCATGTTGATGGAGAGAAGAGCATTTCCGAATTGGCAAATAATGCTAACTTACAATCCGAGCTTGGCACAAGCAATCTCTCTTTAGAAATTCAGGATTTGATTAAGGAGCGCTTTTTAATCAACGGTTTTGATATTCCACCAGGAACGATATATCCAATCCAATATTTATCCGCGCTTTTAAATAGAACACGCGCCCAAAGTCCAAAAATCGGGCATTGGCAAAAGACTCTTTTACGGTTTGAAGAATTGCGTTCAACCTATGAGCAGGCAGAGCTAAATCAACGCGGCGAGTTGTTAAAAGAACTTGAGAGTTTGTTTGTTGGGCAAGCAGGTCAATCCGCTCAGCGAGGCGCAGGACAGTATTACGCAGATCGATTTCTTGTGTTTGAAGATTGCCGAAAAGCGTGCGAGCCCCTTCAATTCGGAGAATCCATTTGCAAAGAGGTGTTTGAAAGTCTTTCTTTTGCTCTGGAATTGCTTACGCCTTTTTGGTTGACCCGAATTCTTCCCATCATGGTTCGCACAAAGCTTTGGCTGAGAGAACTCAATGCCAATGCAAATCAAGAGGGCTATTCATTTCTTAGCAACTTAGCTCGCATCATATCCTTGCGACTGAATCCGAAAATGCAAGAACTTACCGAAGAAGTTCAAGAGAACAACGAGGCTTACGAGTATCTGGTTGAATTGATCGAATTGACAAAAATGGCAAGAAATCTTTTGACTTTCAAGCAAAAGAAATCCGCGGAATTTGTTTTAGACCTCAAAAATCCATCCATTGTTCAATTTCGAAAGCGGCTGGGGAAGCTGCTTGCCAAAGGACAATTACATTTGCCGGTATATGCCAGCGGCTCTCTACTCCAAATCGCTGCCCCCAACGTTGAGGCAATTCAAACCGGTAGCTTTTTGGTCATTCTTGACTCCCTCATGTTTGGAAGTAATTTGCATTTTTCGTTGATTGGCCATCTTACCACCGATCGAAGTAACCAGATGGCGCAAAGTGAAGACATCCTTCGAAAGCTACTCGGCTCTTCGACTGAGACTCGGTTAGCAGAATTTGTTTCGAGCTCTATACAAAACTCTAAATTCGTTAACTGGCTGAGTCCGGGTATTGACATCGAATTTTTAGGAACTAGCTTTAAGGAACGAAGCGGAGTTGCGTCGATTACAAATATAAAACCGTCTCCTACCAACTCTGAAAAACTAGAATGTGAACTAGACGGAAAGCGAACCCCAATCGATTTTTCATTTCCACCCGGACTCCGCCTAAGAAGAAAATTGGTCTATGATCACTTTGAAGGACATTATCCGAGAATTAAAATTGGGAAATCCATCATTCAGCGTGAAAACTGGAAATTTAAAGCGAGTCAATGGAGCCCTGCAAAGCGGAAAAATCAGGACAGCTTTCTAGATTTCCTTGATGTCTTGCGAAAGCAACGTGCGTCTCGGATTCCGAATATGGTTTTTGTGGAACCATCGGACACTAAAAAGAATATTCTAATCGACTTCAAAAATTTGTTCCTTGTGGAAGTTTTTGTCGGAATGACGCGCCAAAATCAGGCGTTGCGAATTTCAGAGATGCTTCCCAAAGAAGATGAGTTTTGGTTTTCGGAGCCCCAATCCAATGAACATTTCACGTGTAGCTTGATGCCGTTTCTCTACCTTGATCCAGATAAGAATTACCCCCCCTGATTGAGAGGGCCTTCAAGATGAAAATGAGACATGGAAGAAAACCGTGCAAAATAAATCGGAAACTATAGTTGTCATATTTTAATATTTTATCGTAAGTATCTGAATATTAATTATTTTGTCTAATAAAATTGTTACGTTACGTATTGACATCAAACTTCTGAGTAAGTGATAATCAAGGATGGCCCCGATGATTCCAAAAGTACCCGTTTATTTTGTAGGTGTGACGGCTTCCACCCGGAAGCACCTACCACTCGCCCTCGGATTGTTACATTCATACGCTCGAAGCTATAAGAATGGCCTGCTACTAAAACATTTCGATTTTAAGCACACCCTCAGCACCCCTTTGAGAGAATTAGCCGATCTCGCCAACGAAACTGAAGTACCCGGCATTTGGTTGTTCTCTAACTACGTATGGTCAGAAGAAGTAAACCTAAAATTCTCTTCCATCATCAAACAAATTGACCCCAATAATATTACGATTCATGGAGGACCAAGCGTTCCTAAATATGAATCCGTTCTTCCCGAGTATTTGAAAAAGAATTCGCATATCGATATCGCAATTCGCGGAGAGGGCGAGGAAGTTACATCCGAAGTGTTTGAATCACTCATTGGCTCAAATCTCGAAAATATTGCCCAACGAGTTTCCGAAGTAAAAGGACTGGCAGTAAGAACAAATGGTGACGAATTTATAAGAACTCCAGACCGAGATAGAATTTCGGATGTCAATATCATTCCTTCTCCTTACCTAAATGGAATATTCGAAAATTATAATGGCGATGTTTACGAAGCCATGTTGGAAACGAATCGCGGCTGTCCCTATGGCTGCACCTTCTGCGATTGGGGCTCTTTAACTCTTCAAAAAATTAAGACCTTTGACATCAATCGAATATATGAGGAGATCGAATGGATCGGGAAAAATAAAATTCCCTTGGTCTTCGTAACCGATGCTAACTTTGGAATTTTCGAACGAGATTTAGAGATCGCGCAGAGAATTGTCGACACGAGGACAAAGTACGGTTTCCCGCGAGAGGTTTGCATCCAAAACGCAAAGAATAATCCCGATCGTGTCGCGCATATTCAAAAAATATTTTACGAAGCTGGCCTGGTTATTCAGGCAAATATCGCTTGGCAGACCACTGACTCAGAGACATTAAAAGTGATAAAGAGGTCCAATATTAAAAACAGTCAATTTCAGCAACTCATGAAATTTTACAAAGGCGAGAAGAGAAGCCTCGTGATTGACCTCATGGTGGGGTTGCCTGGACAAACCATAGCTACATTAAAAACGGATCTTCAAAAGTGTATTGACGAAGATGTGATTGGCTATCCCATTGATACGGTAATGTTACCCAATAGTCCGATGGCGGATCCGGAATATATCAAGCAATACAAGATTGAAATCAATGGCAAAGGCGAAGTGATTTCAACCTTTAGTTTTAGCTTTGAGGACCTTCAAAAAATGCGACGCATAGGCCACGCCTATGAATTGTTCGAGTCATTTGGATTATTTCGATACATTCTTCGGTATCTACAGTGGGATCACGGAATTCCCGCCATTGATGTCATCGAAAAATTTGAAGAGGCTGTACACAACAAACCTTCCACCTATCCAGTCGTTGCCGAAATATTAAGCCAGCCTGGGATCGATTTCCGCACTCAGTTCTCAAAAGCCTATGAGGAATTTAAGACTTTTATAATGTCCACTTTGGGCGTTTCTCCGAGCAAAGAGTTGGATTGTGCATTTCACGTGAACTATTTGCACATGCCAGCTGTAGGACGAACGTTCCCTGCGGAGGAAAAGTTAGAAAAGGATTTCGTTACTTACATACAAGCCAATCGCGAAAATGAAGTGAAAACACCCCTATCCACGTATGGAAAGGGAAGCATTCATTTCGAAGATCCCAATGGAATGTGTGAAGGCAGACCTGCTCCACAATACGCCGTATTCGCTTTGGAAGTGGAATCAGAAATTTCTAGACCCATTCCAATTCCTCGCGTTGGGCAGCAAGCAGCATAGTTCGAAATTAAAGTGATTTGTATTGCAACAATTTCTAGTCGTGCGTAAACTGCCCACTGAAATTGACCGTCATGTGACGCATGCCGATCAAAAAAATGCGTACGTCAATTCATTCCAAAAATAGCAAACGCTCACGTCGTAGAAAAAAGCGGCCGATCATTTTGTTTAGCCCCTCTATATCTCGAGACGCTATTCGACTATCCAGACAAGTCCTCCAAAGAGACTTTATGCCATTTCGCATTGTAGTTGCCCTCCTGGAGCAACGAATTCGTGCTCTCTGGAACATCGAGAGGCCTGTTGTGGTTAGCAGCGGCACAGCTTCCCTGCATTTGGCGCTAAGCGTTGCGGGACTGAAACGAGGGGATGAAGTCATTACCACAGCTATGACTTGTGCGGCTACAAACATTCCGATTCTTCAAGTGGGGGCTACTCCAGTTTTTGCCGATATTCAGTTTGGTACGGGGAACTTGGATCCCATCGATGTGCGAAAGAGAATTACCAACCGAACAAAAGCGATCCTTTGCGTTCATTTGGCAGGTTATCCATGCGATATGGATGAGCTTGGCGAAATTTCGAGACAGTATGATGTAAGCCTCATAGAGGATGCCGCACAGGCGATGGGAACGACATATAAGGGTAAGCTCATCGGCACAAATTCTCGTTTCGCTTGTTTCTCTTTCAGTCAAAGTAAGCATATCGCAGCCGGAGCCGGCGGTTTGCTTATGGTTAACAGCCCAAGCGATTATGAGGCGGCGTTAGATCAAAGATACTTGGGCTTTGACCATAATGATCTATTGCCCGGGGGAGAGGAGCATCGTTCCACGGCCTTGAAAAATCTTGGGTTCAAGTATGATCTTGATAATGTAAATGCGTCGATTATTTTAGGTAATCTTTCGCAGCTGGATAAGCTTCTAGCTAGGCGTCGCAAGATAGCCAAACAATATCGACAGGAACTTAAGGCCGTACCGGGTCTTTCTTTATTTGAAGTAGCGACCGATCGAACCCACGCGTTTTGGGTGTTTCCAGTCCATGTTCAAGACAGAATAAATTTCGTAAAACAATTGGATAGCAAGGGAATTCAGAGTTGGATTATTTTTGTACGAAACGATCAATATGAATTGTTTGGTGGGCGAAGATCGGATCTTCCTGAACTCGACCGTTTTGAGAAATCCTACATCGCACTCCCTTGCCATAATAGATTGACGGATGACGACGTCGAATACGTGATCCGTTCGATATGTGAAGGTTGGTAATTGCTGATAACGTTAAAAACGCTTGATATTTTTTAGTTTGGCTTACGAGAAGCCCGAAGAAGTTTCTTCATCTCCTGTGCCATTTCAGGGCCAATTCTTTTAAGGAGATCTGCGTTTAAATTTTTTGAAAGACTCATGAGATTTGTTTCTAGTTGTCGAATCCACTTCTTCTGAAAATTTCCAACCCCAGGCATAGGTTCTCGATACTTTTCTAGGGCCACGAGACGTTTTTCGAACACTTTCAAAACAAGGTCACGCCAAGCCCAGGCATTTAATGAAAAAGTAATGCTAATGGAAGTGCTTGTGGCCAACGTTTCATGCCAATGTCCTCGAGGTACATAAAGTACCGATCCAGGCTTAAGATCAAAGGTTTGTTTTGTAGGGGGCATCTTTTTTGGAAACTGTTTTACCCCATACTCTCTTGGAATAGGCAGCCCCTTCGTCCAAACTATGGGGGTATATTTGATTTGTTCATTTGGGGCGATGTTCCATCGTTTTGTTCCAGCCACCTGCAATACGAAACTATCCGTGAAGTCCATGTGCATGGGAACCACTTCGCCCTTCGCGGAAACATATCCACAACAAAAACTTCCTTTGGACAAAATACCAATATCTTTTTCAATTTGTAAAAGACCTCTAATAAGATGAGGATCCAAAAGATGAAATCCATAAATACAAAAGGACGCTCCTTTTTTCCAAACCTCTACAACTTCAGATCGATCGACACTTCGAAACTTTTTCCTCGCTTTCATGGGGTACGCGAGAAAGGATATTCGACCGGAAGGAGCCTGATCCAATAAGGGCAAAAGATCATCAAACGAATGGACACTTCCCAATCGCCCAATTTCAAAGGGCGCCGGAATGGAAGAATGTTTTACCAGACAACGGGATGGCCAATAGTCCTGTAAAAATTGATCTGTAGTTAACGGAGCAAAGAAACTATGAATACCGATCTTTTTTCGCTCATTCATGGGTCGAGATCCTGCATTCCATCCTCTTTATAAAATCGCGCCCATCCAAGTCGAAGCATTTGCTGAGAATCCCTTGATATCTATAATTCTTCTTAAGAATAAATTGTACAACGCGAGCCTGATTTGTAAGTGATTTCTATTTTGCTTGAGAGTTCCGATGATCTGGGAAACTCGATGTTTGCCAACGCAAAGCTTAATTAGTTTCATTGAATCTTCCCCGAGTTTGAAAATTGATTTCGATTCCCCGCGCTCGCTAATAAGTGCAACACGATGTTCGTCTTGGAATGAAACAAAAAAATCTTTTGATACAACTGGAATCATATTGTCTGCAAACAAGATATTAGCGACTTTTTGAGGCGATCTTGGCCAGTAAGGCATGCTAAAACGCCCACCCATCCTTCCCTTCTCTCCTCTCGTTAAGCTTCCCTTCGAAATTCGGTAATATCCCGTAATCGGGTCAATAAATCCAAAGGAAAGCCCGCTATGTAGTGCTGTAAGAAGGATTTCGATATCCTCATCAACGCGAAGTTTTTCAACATAGCCTTTGATTTTAAGAAGGGCTTTCCTTCGCCACATCAGCTGATTGTCAGGAAAGTTTTGCGCCAAAAGAAGTTCGACCAAGATTTGTACTTGAGACATCGGTCGTAAGTATTCATTTCGTTCCCCAAACGCACTTAAAGTTCCGTTATCGTTTATGTATTGAGTATTGCCCACGGCGATATCGACGTTGGAGTTTTCTTCCAAAAATCTCGACTTATGGGTGAGGGCGCTATCGCCAAGAAGATCGTCTGAGTCCACACTGATAACGTACTTTCCCTTGGAAGACCGAATCGCCCGATTTCGCGCGAGCGATACACCGCCGTTCTCTTGGTTTATACAAATAATTCTTGGGTCTTTAAATGAGCGTATGAGTTCCTCCGTTCGATCATTTGATCCGTCATTGACAATCAAATATTCGAAGTCTTCATTCTGCCTGAGAACGCTCGCGATCGTTTCAGAGATGTATTTCTCTGCATTGTAAGCCGGTGTGATGACAGAAATCAGAGGGCGCGAATTCTTCGATTTCAGAGACACTCGGGAATTCAGTCTAAAAACTTGTGGATGGCTACCTTCACATCATCCCGCATTTTTGGCGCATAGCAAAATCCGTGTCCTTGAGGATCATCAATTTCAAGGGTCGTTAGTTTCACGTGTGGTCTGTTTTTTTGAATGACTTTGAAAAATTCATTCATTGCTTCACGGGGCGTGCCAATGTCTTTTACGTTGTAAACGATCAACATTTTTTCCGGCATTTTTATATAGTCTTTTTCTTTGACCTCTCGAATCGCCCTATCCCATGATTTTTCCTGGGCTTCCATCCAAAATGGATCTGAATGTTTTGCATAACTTTCAGCCCAATTATTGGCCACGAATTCTTTAAACTGTTTTGCGCTCTTCCACGACTTCGGGTCTTGATCAAAATCTTTCATATTCTGTGGGTTTTCATAATAGGATTCAGGCGCGTCTTTTACGTCATCCCAAGCTACAATAAGCCATAGGTCTTTTTTCTTCTGCAAATCCCAAAGGCCGTAGGGTCCTCGTTCCTTTTCTAGCTCCTCGAGTTTTCTCATCATATCTGAAAATACCGTGTTGGCTGGTGGTGGCACAAGATTCGCGGCTAAATGAATACTTCCCCACGCATCTTCGGGGAATTTCATGGAGTAAAACCAACTCACTCCCCCACCTAAAGACGCACCGCCTAAAAGAAACGGCTTTCGCTTAGGAAACAGCCGATCAATAATAGCCTTCTGTGCCGTAAGAATTTCGTCATGGTTTAGGTAGATGGGAGAAGTCTCTTGAGGCATGGTATCTCCGGGAGTACCAAGCGAAAGCACAACCCAGTCATTCGTGTTGATCGGCTTGTTCGGGCCAACCAGATCACCCCACCACTGTTGTACAAGATGGTTGTATCCCCTGGGCGGAAATAGAACGATTAGGTTTTTAACCAATCCCTTGAGATTTAGTTTTTCCGTTCCTTCTCGATAATATCTAAGATTCCAAATCGCATTTCCCGTATCCACCCGACATTCTGCTTCTTTGCCGGGTCCTTGATTCCATTCATCGTTACAGGTGACAGATACCCCATTCTTACTTGGCTGACTCGCGGGAGCTTGAGCAGCTTGGGTCGTGGATATGAATGCAATGAAACAAACCAAGACCCCTGTCTGTTTGATCACTTCGATTCCCAAGCAACCGTTGTATGCAGACCCCAGCCCGCTCCAGTATTTTTCCCCATTAGAACATACGATGGATTAATACCCAAAGAGACCGGTCCGAAAATTTTTGCGAACAGGCCAGGGCGTATTTCAATGTACTCTTGATTAGGCGAATGGCCCGACACCGCGGTAGACGAGCCAAGAACTAGAGCATCCTGCGCAGAAAGGTTATCCGTTGCAACTACCCCGGTGAAATTAAGAAAAAAAGTTAAATTTGAAAACCACTCTTGATGAAAATCAAACGTATAACCACCCTCGGTGGACCATGGGAGATCATTTCCCCCCCGATCGAAATTTCTGAAGCGATAACCCATTTCTGCGGAAACATAGACCGGAACTTTGACGAAACCTCGGCTCGCAATTAATCGAAATCCATAATCCCATTCTCCATCGCCAAGAGGAATGAATTGAGGGGTAGTCTGGCCGCTTGTTGTTGCCTGTGCAGTGTCGTCTCCAATCGGTATGCCCAGGTCAAACTGTATAGCGCTTAAAAGCCAATCTCTTTCAAACCACTTATATTTCACACTAGTGGTCATGTCCGATATTCCAGAGGTGGAATACGTGCCTACCGAAGCTTCTTGCTGTGCGACCACAAAGAACGGGAAATTCAAGTCGATTTCAAAATCTGCAGGAAGACCGTACTCCAAATAGAGCGTGCCATCGTACTGCCGATACGTGCTCGGAATGGGAGGGGAAAATACACCAACTCTGTCAGGCTGAATTCGAGTGGGACGCTTGTCCCCTTTGTAATCAAATACCTCGTTGGTATTGTAAAACCCAAACGAAACATATGTAGAGAACTTATATGGCTCTTTTACCCACGCTCCCGCATTAGCCTGAGATGAATAAGCAAGGAGCAAGATCAAGCAAAGCCAGCCGCTGGCTAAATTCCAAAGGCTGGCTTTGCTGATATCTCTATTCTCTTTAGATGAGTCCAAAATGTTGGAAGAATTCCTGAATGTTGGCTTCCTTACCGTTAAACGTTGTGGGCTGCACATACGATATATGGTTCGGCCTCACCTGAACTTCAAACGGACTATTCACAGGATGGTGATGTGGGTCCACAAAAGTGGCAGTCACGGTTTGCCCTCCAAAAGACGGGTCACCGATAGAAATCGCCAGCCCTTGCGCATCCGAAGCTTTTCCACCACCCGACTGCAGAATATTCGCATTTCCCGCATCATTCCACCGAGTCGAACTAACATATCCGGTGGGAAAGCTCGGAGAATCGAACGCCACTGTCCACGAGCTGTTGTCTTCCGCGGTAATATTCCCCTTGCCATCATCCAGCAGCCAGTTACTGGACCAAACGATAATCCCGGCATTGTCATTAACTGTTGTACTGGAACCAAAGAAACCTGCCGCGATAGTAGCGTTATTAATGAAGTTATTGTACTTATAAATGCTACCCTTTGCCAGGTTCTTGATGGTCGGGCACGCGTGCACAGGCCAAGCAGGAGTATCCTTATCAATCGTCGCACCGGCTGAATAGGTATCCATATTAATCAGGGGGTACCAATCTCCCGCTGCACCTATTCCAGCGGCAGCTGCATCATCCGTAGTCAAAACAAATACCGAGCCCGCAGGCACTTTTAATGAATATTCGCCATTTGCTCCGGTGGGTTTGCTTACATATTTGTCGCGATTATCAAGCAAGTAAACGACAACTCCTTTTGCGGGAGAGTAAGTGTCAATATTAAAAACCACGCCACTCACCGTTACTAACTCGCCTCCTCCAGCAATGCCATTGTTGCTGCAACTCGAAAGCAACATAAATAGGCTACACGTCAACAAACATAGACTTCCGCGAATAATATTCATCTAATTCCCCTTTATTATTGAAAATTTTTCCGGCGAAACTTATTACATTTTAAATAAGACAACTGTTAAAGTCTAGAAGATTTAAATGGGCACACGAAACATGAAATAGTCTATTCTTATTTTACAGCAATGAAGATCCTAATTTTGTCGCACTACCATAACTTCCGGGGAAGAAAAGATGGGATGATTATGGATTTTCTGACGTATGCGGAATTCTTCCGCAAAGCAGGTCATGATTGCTCTCTTTATGGTGTCGAGCGTGCAGATGATTTCGATCTACGCTTGCTTAAATCTCTTGGTTATCGAATGCAACAATTGAATGTAACTACATTTAAGACATTCGACAAAAAAGTACCTATTACAATTAAGCTCATAAAGGAAGACCCCGTTAGTGCGGTAAGTGAATTCGCATTGGGATCCATAAACTCTCTCAATGTTCAATCTACGCTCAAAGCTCTAAGGCAGATTATTCAAAACGAAAAACCCGATGTGGTTTCCACTTCATTTGCCGATGTATTAACGCTGATCGCAGCACATCAAATAAAGATACCTGCACATGTTTCTTTTATGGCGGTCGATGGCTTTGATGAAGATGACGATATTCCAAGCCTCTTAAAGGCCTATGGCCCTTCTTACTGTACCGCTAATAGCCATTTCGTTGCCCAGTACGTTCGGGAAAAATTGGGATTGATTTGCGACATCGCGTATTGCCCAGTCGACAAGAAATCGATGGTCCACGAAAGAAAATCCACAAGAAAATTTATTCTTCAAGTCAACGATCAACCCAGAAAGGGAGCGATTCTATTTTTGGCATTAGCCAAGTTGCTGCCCGACTATAAATTCGCGATTGTAAAAAATGATCTTTCTTTTGATTGGTCGAATTTTGGCTTGTCATTCAATCTTCCAAATATCGAAATATGGCCCTCGACCCAAGATATGAAAAAGTATTATGCGAAAACTAAAATCCTTTTGGTGCCAACCTTATGTGAAGAGGGATTTGGTCGTGTCGCTTTGGAGGGTCTTTTAAATGGCATTCCTGTTCTAGGGAACCGAGTCGGCGGATTGCCCGAAGTGATTGGAAAAGGTGGAGTAGTAATGGAAATGAGAATTCCAAAACCTAGGCCTGAACGATTTTATTACAGTGCATCCCTGCACAAAGATTTATTGATGCAATATATCACTGTGATTACGGATTTAATGGAAGATCGCAAGAGTTACCAAAAAGCATGTCGACGGTCGGAAATATGGGCAAAGCAATTTGCAAAAAAAATGGAGGACTCCGTTCAAACCCACATAAAAAATTTGGAGCGGATCGTCTCTAACGGGGTTGCTTGGAATAAATAAGTACGTCCATCCATCGGCCGGTCTTACGGACTTGGCGTTTGAACGTCGCTTCATATCTAAATTCGCTCTTTTCCAATGCCGATATCTTTTTCTTCGATTCCGAATCCACATAACATTGTGTCTTGCCTGAAGGAAACGAGAAAGAGCAAATAAGTTTCTCCATTTGATCCTCAAAATTAGGATGGGCATCGACATCAAAGATCCAATTATCAAATTTCCATTTCGGATCGGCAATCAACGTAGCGAATCCGGCTATGGCTTTGGTTTTTGTTTCCATCACATGGCAAACAGCTAATTTCTTTTCCACCATCAGCTTCAATTTGAGAAAGGTGTGTTCCATATATCCACCTTCATAAATATCGAAAAAGAAATTTCTCAAATAAAAATTTCCCGTCTGAAGATAAAACACCACTACTGTCGGATAATCGTGCCATTTCACCGGACGAACTTTTATCGGTCCCGGCTGATATAATTTGGCGGGGATGTCCGGCTCCGATTCATATACCATCAGAGCTCCATCAGCCTTAAAGCCTTCATGAAGGCCAGCATGATGAGAGCCTTTTTCTGGGGCCGCTGCTCCGATGATCATTCCCCCCTTGGAGCGAAAGTCTTCCATAAGCTTGCCCAGCAAAATAGATTGAACACCTTTCCCACGATAATCATTTAGCGTAATCATATTTCCCGCGACAGCGCACTCGGCATAGCTTGCCAACATGACCTTTCCTACAATTTTTTTTTGAACTTTCAATGTGTAAAAATATGTATCAAGTTTGTCCAATTTTGAAGCCAAACTACGCAATGAAAACCAGGCCACATGTTGAAGTCGCCAATCGTCTATTGGGTTACCCCATTCTTTTACGATGGCCTCCGGCGTATAGAAATTCAGAATTCCCTTGGCGTAACTCGGATCTGGCGTCGTAATGAGGCCCAACTCGGCATTTTCACCTGTTTTAAGTTGAATGGTGCGAATTTTCTTGTACAACCGATTATCCTTTCCTTGCTTTACAAATTTTTACTATACGCAAAAGATGTTTTGACAGGTAATTAATACCTCGAAAAATGCCACGTCGATCGTTTCCGATTTTACTTCCCCATTTCAAGCTAAGTGACAACACCCTTTTTTTTATGTCCAGGAAGTTTTGGTCAAAAATGGTGGCTCCGGAGGCCGCGGCTGTTCTGCGAGCCTGCGATGGCAGGCGTTCACTTACATCGCTTAAGAAGATTTCGTCTGATGCTGAGGAAATCGTAGAAACCGCAAATCGCTCCGGAATATTGACTTGGAACAGGATCCCAAAATATTTTATCGGATCAAAAAAGCGGCGCAGGTGGCTCATGCTTTCGCCCCACCAGGATGACATTGCGGTTTCGATCGGTGGCCTGATCCTCAAAAGCAAGGGAACCGCGGAAGTTCATATTTTAACCCTTGCTTCTAGGTCGATATTTTCAGTCCTGCCTATGCTTTCCGGAAGTTCCTCGCGGACCTCCAAAATACGAAATCTGGAGGATGACATTTACGCGATGTCGCTGGGAGCTAAAATCCATCGAGGCAACCTTAGAGAGCAGTTGTTAATCGCTCAAACCAGTGCTCGTCACACCAAGAAAGAGGCCATGAAGAAATTGTGGCTTCCTCCATCACCTCAGAAAGTGGCGCGATTTCAGAAGGTAATCGAATCCTACATACGAAAATTGAAACCAAATGTTTTGTTTGTCCCTCTTGGGGTCGGCGACCACATAGAGCACACCACAACTAACCTGGCGGTATTGCGTATCCTGCGTAAAAATCCCCGAATGTTGAATAATGTTGAAATCGTTTTTTACGAGGAGCTCCCTTATTCACAGCGGTATCCACGGGCTATCACCCAGAGACTGAAGCATTTGGAAAAACAAGGGATTCAAGCCCGGCCTCGATTCTTCAACATTACTAAGGAGTTAGAAGAGAAAGTCCGGGGAATCCGTATTTACAAGAGTCAGGCGTATAAGAACTTCATCGAAGCAGCAGTAAAGCATTCAAGAAAATTGAAGAAAAATGGGCATTATGAAAGGCTTTGGGAACTCGTAAAATCATGACCGTCCTTTAGGGAACTGACGTAATATTTTTACTATGGAGTGGAATTCAAAATATTCGATAGCCGACGGGGTTCGGCTCAGGCGCGCAAAGGGCGGGTCGGTGATCTGCCACGTTGTATGGGGCATCCGGGTGTTGATTCCAAAAGGCCTTGCAGAGATCGTAAGCATATTTGATCAACCCAGAACGCTTGAAGAAGCTTTCGCGAGCATTCAAAAAAAGCGAAAGAGATCCCTTAAAATTTCGCGAAATGAATTCTTGTCAGGGATCCGTCAGCTGGTTTCGTTCCGCATTCTCTCGATGGCCCCTTGGTTTTATGGCGCTCATTCCTACAGCCCGCCCCCGAAATCCGTGTTGTGGACGAGGAGAGAAATGCTTGTTTATAGGAATCCAAGTATGAACTCTTATGGGCAGGAAAGAGTCGAAATAGGGAAATATTGTTCGATCGCTGACTGCGTACAATTCTTTTTGCCCTCATCGAACCATAACACTCACTGTGTTACTACGTTTCCACTTTATGAAAATGTTGAGCAACGCGATAAACTGAAACTCTCGATGATAAGACGGTACAATCTCGGATCTGACCCGGGAAAAATCATCGTTAAAAATGATGTCTGGATCGGCACGGGAGCATCGATTATAGGGAAAATTACCATAGGGAATGGGGCGATTATATCTGCGAACAGCAATGTGGTGTCTGATGTCCCGGACTACGCTCTTGTAGGAGGGAATCCAGCCCGTGTGATTCGTTTTCGTTTTCCAAAAACCATCGTAAAAAAACTTCTCGCCATCAAATGGTGGGACTGGAGGGAAGAAAAGATTTATAAAAATCTCGATCTTTTTTACGGTAATCCAATCGCATTTGTCTCTAAGCACTTTCGACCCAGTAAGTAGACCTGAACGGGTTCGTCCATGAACTGATAGGTTGGACGCCGTTTATGCTAGATAGAGAGCGCCCTATGAACGGTTGGAAAAAATCAGGTTACGTAATTCATGATCCCCAATGGCCGTGAATTTCGAATTCAAAATAGGATGATTCAATCCGTAGCACATTGGATTCCCTGAAGGGTCGAGAACTCTTCCCCCGGCAACCTCCAGAATACATTGACCGGCCGCCGTATCCCATTGGTTTGTAGGTCCGAGCCTTGGGTAAATGTCAGCCAGGCCCTCAGCGATACGACAAAACTTTAAGGAACTTCCCGAGATAACATAGGTATGTGGCTGTGGAAGTTGTTTGAGCCAATGACTCAATTCCTTATTTTCGTGTGAACGGCTGCCAATCACTCGTATGGGTCTGTCTTTCTTAAATGGCATTACGGTTAATTTAAATTTTCCTCCTGACAAGAGTTTCCAGGAGCCGATGTCGGTCGCCGCGCAATATAATTCGTTCAATGCCGGGGCAAAAATCACCCCTCCAACTACTTTCTCTTGATGAATGAGCGCAATGTTTACGGTAAATTCACCGTTACGTTTTACAAACTCCTTTGTTCCATCCAAAGGATCCACCAAAAAATAAGTTTCGGTATTTGCGGGCGCTTGGGTTGCTGATTCTTCAGACAAAACAAACGCACCGGGAAAGGTTTTGTTTAAACCTGACCGAATGATCTCATCAGCACGTAAGTCAGCCTGGGTAAGAGGAGACTGGTCAGACTTTTTCCAAGACTGGAAATCAGTACCATACACTTCCATAATAGCCCGGCCAGCTTCCCGAGATATTTGAGTAAGTTGTTCGAGTTCGCGCGAATCTATTTTCACGCTACTGCTGCCCAGAATAATTTTACTCCCATGGAAAGCAGAACGATGGCTAAAATAATTCTCACCATACCATGAGGAAGGCGCGAAGATAGATAGGCCCCCAAAATCACAGTGGGAATGGATCCCGTAAGCAAATTTTTCAAAAGGTGAACATTTACATTTCCGATGACCAGACTTCCGATTCCGGCAAACGCAGCAAGCGGGATTGCATGGATGACCTCAGTGGCGACCAATCGAGGGGTGCTCAAACGAATCGGGTATAAATACGTAAGAAAGACCGTCCCTAACACTCCTGCACCCACGGAAGTTAGCGTTACAAGCACGCCTAATATGAACCCCGTTACGATGGTTAGCGGCCCTTGAAATGACTTAAATCGCTTTTCATTGCCTATCTCCTTACGCGTGCCTAATTCGTGCAGTGACTTCCGAAAAATCAAACCCACTGCGGTAATCATCACTGCGATCGAAATGGAAACCTTAAGAAACCCAACCACCTCATTCGTCACAGAATAGAGACTCATGAAAATGGTGGTAACCAAACATCCTGTAAGGCTACCGGTCCATAGTTTACGGGCGATTTTCCAGTCGATAAGCCCGTGGCCATGATAAACACGCGAAGCGAAGAGTTTTGTGATTGCGGCAAACCAGAGATCCGTGCCCACTGCGAGTGCCGGAGACACACCGAACATCAAAATAAGTAGCGGAGTCATCATTGATCCTCCGCCCATCCCAGTCAATCCTACAAAAAAACCTATGACGGCCCCCGCACTTATCAGGTTCGGATCCACTAGGTCTCCAGTTTCTCCAATATTTCGGCCACACATTTCTCAACACTTAAAAGCGAAGTGCGAAGGTGAATCTCCGGCGCTTCGGGTACTTCGTAAGGGCTGTCGATTCCCGTGAAATTCTTAAGTTCGCCGCGCCGCGCCTTAACGTAAAGTCCTTTCTTATCTCGGCGTTCGCACTCTTCCAAGGGAGTATCCACAAACACCTCTAAAAATTCGCCTTTTGAAAATAGCTCTCTGGCCATCCGGCGCTCCTCTCGGAACGGTGAAATAAATGCCACGATGACAATGAGGCCTGCATCCACCATTAACCTAGCGACCTCGGCAATGCGGCGTATGTTTTCCACACGATCTGCCGCCGTAAAACCCAGGTCTCGATTCAAGCCATGTCGCACGTTGTCGCCATCCAGAATATACGTATGGCGGCCTTCGGAGTGCAGGCGTTTCTCGAGAAAATTCGCGACCGTAGACTTTCCAGAACCTGACAGACCGGTTAACCAAAGGCAGCAGGCCTTTTGATGTTTGATTTTGGAACGAGCCTTCTGGGTAATCTCCAACGCCTGCCAGTGAATATTTGACGATCGTCGTAACGCATATCGAAGCATACCTGCCCCGACCGTTTCGTTCGAAAACTTATCGATCAAAATAAATGATCCTAGGCGCCAGTTCACGGAATAGGGTGTAAAAGGAATGGGCCGATCGAAACTTACGTTTACGGAGGCAATTTCGTTTAGTTCAAGTTTCTTTGCGGCGAGTTTGGCCCCGCGGTTGACATCTAAGAGATAGTTGATGTCCGTCACCGTTGCACTCGCGTTCTTCGTGTGAATGATAGATTTGTAAAGGCGGCCGGGGAAAAGAGCTTGATGGGTCATCCAGACGACATCTGCGTTAAATTGCTCGGCCACTTCAATTTGAAAATTCGGTTCTGCAATGACATCCCCACGACTCGCATCCACTTCGTTTTCCAGTACGAGCGTGACGGACTCTTCTTCCAAGGCATGAGATTGGGAACCTCCCCCTGTAATCACCTCCTTTATGCGGCTCGTAACTCCGGAAGGCAAAACCTGCACTGCATCTCCGGTTTTGATTTTTCCACTGGCGATTCGGCCGGAAAATCCACGAAAATCTTGGTTGGGGCGATTCACCCATTGAACCGGCATTGCAAAAGATTTCGTGGAGCCTTTTTCGTGCGTGGGAACTGTTTCCAGCCATTGCATCAACGTTTGACCTGAGTACCAGGGCATTTTTACGCGATCGTTTTCTACAATGTTGGATCCCGACAGCGCGGAAAGTGGAACAGCGGAGACGCTCTTGAAACCCAGAGGGTTCACAAATTTTTCGTAGCTCGTTTCAATCTCACGGAAAGCGGATTCGGACCCATCCACAAGATCCATTTTGTTAACTGCTAAAACCACGTGGGGGATTCCCAGTAGAGAAGCGATACGACTGTGGCGTTTGGTTTGAATAAGTACGCCTTTTCGGACATCCACCAAGATCACAGCGGCTTGTGCGGTAGAGGCTCCTGTGGCCATGTTTCGAGTGTATTGCTCGTGACCGGGCGTATCGGCCACAATAAATCGACGTTTGGGTGTAGAAAAGAATCGGTATGCAACGTCGATGGTGATTCCCTGTTCGCGTTCGGCGGAGAGCCCGTCTACCAATAATGCAAAATCCAGTTGATCTCCCTGTGTTCCAAATTTTTTTGAATCGACCTTAAGAGTTTCCAGTTGATCCTGAAATACCAACTTCGTTTCGAACAACAGGCGTCCGATGAGGGTCGATTTTCCATCATCCACGCTTCCACACGTAATAAAACGTAAGACTTCCAACTAAAAATACCCTTCCTGCTTCTTGCGCTCCATCGAACCCGCCCCATCGTGGTCAATCACACGCCCCAATCTTTCTGAAGTGACCGCCCCCAAGGTCTCGGCCACAATTTCATCCAGCGTGGTGGCTGTACTTTCGATCGCGGATGTTAGCGGATAACAACCGAGCGTCCGAAACCGAACGACTTTTATTTCAGGCTTCTCTCCCGGCTCCAAAGGCATGCGTGAATCATCCACCATGATCCATTGGCCCGAGCGTTTAACCACCGGACGTTTCTGTGCGAAATAGAGGGGAACAATGGGAATGTTTTCTTTTCGGATGTAGTCCCAAATATCGGCCTCCGTCCAATTGGAAAGTGGAAATACACGAATCGTTTCTCCTTTGTTAATAAACGTATTGTAGATGTTCCAGAATTCAGGTCGTTGCGACTTTGGATCCCAACGGTGGCCCGCCGAGCGCACCGAAAAAATTCTTTCTTTCGCGCGGGATTTTTCTTCGTCTCGCCTAGCCCCTCCAATGACAAAATCGTAACCTTGCGCATCCAGGGCCTGTTTGAGTGCCTCTGTTTTCATGACGTCCGTGTAGAAAGTAGAGCTATACGTGAATGGAGTAATTCCTTCGCTCGCGCCGCGCGGATTCGTGTGGGTAATGAGTCGGAAGCCTACTTCCTTCGCGGCGCGGTCACGAAATGTAATCATCTCCCGAAATTTCCAACCGGTATCGATGTGCAAAAGAGGAAACGGGATCCGGCCTGGATAAAAAGCCTTCTGGACCAGCCGAAGTAGAACCGACGAGTCTTTGCCGATCGAGTACATCATGACCGGTTTTACCGCGGTCGCAGTAACCTCTCTTAGAATCTCAATCGATTCCGACTCCAAGTTCATCATTGGGAATCCGACGTTATTTTATCCTGCTTTCGATCGAGGAAGAATACTTAAATAGAATCGATGTTGCACGAACGGTAAGTACACTATATCTTCGCAAGGCTAGAAATTTATCTTGTCATCAAAAAACCGGGCGCGACCCTTGTGATGGAGAGAATCCTTATATGCTGAAAGAGGCTTTCAAGCAGGATAGCGCTTTTTCTCTAGGTGATCTTCACAACTTTGGGCAGCAGGTTTCGTTACATAAAAATGGCTTAATCCATAAACCAAGAACTCTCTTTTGGGAAAGTCTTCTTTTAAGCAAAAACAATTTTCGACAACACGTGGAGAACCTCTTTTTACAAGCTGGACGGGAAATGCCTTTTCAAACATTGCCTCTTCTTCATTTCGAGTTCGAGAATCAACTTTATGTTGGCTACGTCCGCCCACTGAAAGTGGATTACGTCCGCGATCTTTCAATTCAAGATTTTGCAAACATCGGCAGATTCTCGGCTCTTGCAGTATTTTTAGGAATAAGCGACCTGAATCGGAGTAATCTTTTTATTGGAAGAGTGGAGGATGGGAATTTCGTTTGTACACCGGTGGACATTGAAACCATTTTCAACCAACTTGAATTGCTTTCCCAAACCGAACTTTTTCCCAACAAAACTCTTTCCAAGAACCAAGCCGGATTAAGTCAATTATTTCTCGCCATTTCCAATCATTATCTTCCCGAGGTCTTGGCTGCTGTCGTCCATGGGTATTTGGAAACCTTGACCTTCCTCTTTGAACATTCAAAATCCATCTTTAATTTTTTGCTCACAGAAACTCCGTCTCTAAAGATTCCTATTCGAGTGCTCCTACGCGACACGAGGCTCTATGTCCAACTACTCGAAGAGGGAATAACCAAAATCCCGCTGGACACCGAGCTCCTGGACTGCGAGAAGGAGCAACTCGCAAGACAGGAGGTCCCCTACTACTTTCGATTCATCAATAACCCAACGATTTATTATTTTAAGGAACCTGAGAAACCGGAAATCTCAACCGCAACACATCTGATTGAGCGATTCAAAATCATTGAACCGCTGCCGATCCACGAGAAGGGCCCTCCTCACCAGCATATAAAAACACTCGTCGAAGGAGGGGCGCTCCAAATTGCCCGGTCGGTCCCTATTCATGGTCATCTCCTTAAAGCAAAGTTCAAAAACCTCTCTCTTCAATTCAATAAAACTGAAATCGATTTGAAATGGGGTAACAAAATCTGGGTTTCTTGCAAGCGAGATTAGCCTCAGGTTTTTCCGTTTGCTTCATAGCCTAATTTCAAAACTACGACCTAATTTTGAAAACTCGCATCGCGGGTGATATCAATGACATGATGATTGAGGCTGATCTAGGTGCATTTGAAAAATTGTTGGCCCCGATAAAACCGCAAGATTTTTTGCATCAATATTGGGACAAAAAACCCCTTTACATCAAAGGGACTCGCGAAAAATTCAGAGACCTATTTAGTCGGCAGGCATTCGATCAGGCTATCGGCCAATGGTCGCGGAATCGGGTAAGGGATATGAATGTAAAGGCTGCGTTCATCGATCTCGAAGGATCACAGCAAGAAATCGAGGCCGGCCAGCAACACATCAATGATTTCCTAGTTGCCGGCATGACTATATGCGCTGTCAGCATTAACGCGGTTGATTCAAAATTGACCGCTTTTTTGGCCGGGGTGAAAGCGAGCCTGAATTTGCCTGCTCACATTATTTTTAATTGTTATGTCTCGAAGGATGAAAAAGGATTCTCCACGCATTTTGACGGGCACGGTGTCATCATTTTGCAGATCGAGGGAAGCAAGCGTTGGCGATTTTCATCCACGCCTGCCGTTCCATTTCCCAACCAAAATTATATTCTCCCTGTCTCAGGGACACCCTATTTAAAGGGAATTGGGCCTATCGAGAGACCAAACGAAAAGGAATTTGAAGACGTTCTTCTTGAAGAAGGAGATGTGCTCTATCTTCCTGCGGGTCATTGGCATGTTACTAGCGCCAAAGAATTTTCCCTTGCGCTGACGTTTTCGATGCAGTTTCAAAAGCCTTTCGACTTAATCTTCGAAACGCTTCGGACAAAATTGCAGAGGAACCCTGCTTGGCGAAGCACATTTCCGCCTGTGTGGAATCCCAATATGAAAATCAATGAAGTTCCTAGCGAGATTTCCAACATTTTTGAATCCCTCATTCAAGATCTGAAAAAGCAGCTGGAATCTATGGATCTATCGGAGTTTCACCGTGCTTGGTATCGATCGGTGGGAACCATCACAAGCCCCATCGAATCCCAATACGCCTCTGAAATTCAGGATACGGAAAGGAGAGAAAATCCAACGGTGAATCAGAATGATGCGCTGAAGATCGCAGGTAAATCTCCAATCCATTATTTCACAAGTGAGAATAAAAATGGTCTTGGTGAAATTTTTCTCTACTACAAGACGGCGGAAGTGAAACTCCCCATCGAAGCTCTTCCGTTCGTCAAAAATGTACTTCAAAAAAAGGAATTTAAAGCCTCGGATGTGTTACGATGGGCAGATTATGACTGGAGCGAGATGCAGCCCGTTTTGACCCAACTACTTCACTTAGGTGTGTTAGAGCGCAAAATAAAATAATGTCTGCGCTTGCAATATCACCCCATACCTCCGTTCGGTGGTCGGGCGGAAAAATACGAATTTCCTCCGCAAATTCGAAAAAATTTATTCATACCCGAAGCCACGAGATTCTTGCGGTTTTAAGCAAGTTTTCTTCTCCCAAGACGCCAAGACAAGTTGCACATGAACTACCGGGAATCAAAGAGAGAGAGACACTGCAATCTATAAATGTGTTGCGCCAGATCGATGTGCTCGTTTCCGCGCCGAAGAATCGAAAAACGAAAAAGACCGCTGAGCGGGAAAAAGCCGCGCAGCTTGAAACAACTCTCTTGCTGTCCCAAGACATTATGACTCTGATGAATGAGATCGGCGTTGATCTGACATTTTTTGGAACGCATAAAGAGTTGCCCACTGACTCCCTGCAATCCGTTCATGCAATTTTGTCTGAGGTAGCTACCGAATTGCGCCACAGGAGACCCCTTTACATTAAGGAGCAGCTTGACCGGCTCCATGTAACCACTGCGAGTCGAGGTTTGAAGGTCAATGTGGGCGCGGGCGGCAAAAAAATAAAATCGTGGATTAACATTGATTCGCCCCCAGGCGATTTGGCCTTAAATTTGCTGTGGGGTCTTCCCTTACCGAACGCCTCGGTGGATTTTATCTATTTCTCTCATGTGCTCGAGCACTTTTATTATAAAGACCAGGCCTTATTCGTATTAAAGGAATTTCGAAGAACGCTTTCTTCTAAGGGCGTTGTTCGAATCGTCGTTCCGGATATTGAAAAATGCATTGAAGCTTATGTTTCACGGAACCATGCCTTCTTCGAAAATCGGAAGAAACTGTTTGATTGGGCAGCACAATGTAATACCAGGCTCGAACATTTTCTTGGCTATGCAGGAGCCAATGTAAAGCCCGGAAATTTTTTAGAACACAAATACGGGTATGACTACGAAACTCTTGAGCAACTCTTGAGAGAAGCTGGATTTAAAAACATTACAAGATCGGACTACATGGCGAGCAAGTACAAAATTCTTCGGATCGACGATACTGCGAGCCATGTTGCTAATTTCAAAATTCATGAGGCGCATTATTCTCTTTTTGTTGAAGCTCAAAGATGAAAGTACGCTTATCAAAGAAAAAATTAATCAGAAATGATTTGCTCGAATCATTGGGTGTTTAGACATGGAGCGAAGTTCGCTTAAAGAACCCCGAAAGAGCTTCGCGCATATTGCGCCCCGCCTCAATTCCGACTTTGGCAATTTTGTGCCAAACTCCTCCCTTTATAAGAACGAGACGATTCGGACGCGGCAAAACATAAATGCCGTCCTGAAACTTTTCCGCGAATAAAGATCGCCGATGAGAAGGACGTTCATCTTGTGATAAGAGGAGCTCACCCCCCCAAGTACTTTTCCACGTTGCATGCGTATAATAGGTGAAGGCACCTGTATATTCTTGAGAGTCATTATGCCAATCCAGACCTGCCCCATATGGATATTTAAAAAGCCTTGCCGATATTTCCGGCCAGTCCGCCGCGGGCTTGCCCAAAAGTTTTTCTGATTGAACCGCGACGATAAGTAATTTTCGAAAAACCGAATCGAGCGCCGTTCCGGTAGGATAAACGTAGCCTCTTTCTCCGGATCTTTTTTTTTGAATATGTACGACTCCATTTTGACGATGAATCTTTACAAGCATCACGGGGCCCCCCAAAGGATTGCCATCATCAACGGTCCATACTTTTTCATAATTTTCCGAGTGAACAGATCGAACAGGTTGCCGTGAAGAGTATTCACTCACATTCTTAAATTTGGACTTCGATAAAAAATCATCAATTACTAAGACCTGTGTCGTTTCCATACTCACCTTCATAATTTTGACTTCCAGGTCATGCCAAATTTCATTATAGACAGAATTTTTGAGCAAGGATAATTTCTCTAGACTGAAATGACGACCGAATTGGATGCGCTCAATCGGCTGTGGGGAACCCGACAGGCGAAGAAGGTCCACACACCAAAAGAATTTCCTCTTGCTGCGGATATTTGGAACTGGGCGCTCGAAATCGCTGAGCGAGATGAAAACTTGATAGGTACTGCGATGCGAAGCACCTTTCAAAATGAATCTGAAGATGAGGAGGGGATGATCTATGCATCCAGAGGAAATGCATCGGAGAAGGTCCGAAAAGCCCTGATTAAAGGAGTTCGAAATAGAAGTGCCGTTCAGCTGCAAGTCAATTGGCTTGATAAAAAGGCGCCGGAATACGGCACCTTTCTCCGTAACTATTTGGACCCCGTACTGCGCGAGCACTATCCTTTTGGCTGGGACATGTCCGCTGTGATGTTCATTACGGGTTCGGCACATGTATATGATGCGCATTGCGACCTGGAGGATGGGCTTCTTTTTCAATTGCATGGCCGAAAGAAGGTTCGTTGTTGGGGTCCGTCTCCGGAATGGTATCAACAACCAATTTTTGATTTAGATCACTTCGACAAACCACATCTTTTTCAAGGTAGGGAGCAGGAGTTTGACCTAACTCCGGGCCATGTTCTGTATTTTTCCGCGGGGGTTATGCATGAAGTTTCCATTCCTGAGGGTGAAATATCCGTGTCGATATCCGTTCGACCCTCCACGGTTTACCCAATCATCTCAGTAGCAGGTGATTTGAATCGAATGGTAGGAGAAAAAGAGGGCTACTTACTTCCCGAGGAGAAATCGCACTGGTTTAAATTCAAGGCAAATTTCTTTGAACCCAGTAGGTACGCCGATTCTTTAAAAACCGAGCAGGGCCGCACGGCCATGCCAAAAGAACTCAAACAAGCCTTTCTGGGAATTGTGAAGTCTGGACGCCCCGAATTGGAAAAGAAGCTGCCTCAATTGCTAGATGCTTGGTGGGCTGATTTTGCGAAACGAAGAAATCATTGCCCGACGGGTGCCCTACCTCCGCCACCGCCAGATCGTGAAATATTTTTAGCAAAACTAGAAAGGCAACGACGAGAAAGAAAAGGGAACTAGGAATTACGATGTTTGCTATTGGTAAAGGTGATCCAAAAATCCTACATGATTTTTTTTCAGATCTTGAGACGGCTGAAAATAGTCAAAAAGATGTATTCAAAAGATTCTTGGAACGTCATGGCGCCGATCCTGATCTAAATGAAAAGAATTTCTCCTGGATCGTGGGCAAGAGTGGTCTTCCTTGGTTAGACCTTGATATTCCTTTTCCGTACAAAAAAATGAACGAAGAAGCTGCGCGATTAACGGACCGTTTTTACGATCATCGCGTGTATGGAGATCATCCGTTAAGCGACAATCGTGGATGGAAATCTCTAGTTATTCATGGCCTCAGCCCCGAGAAAACGATGGATTCCCAATTTTATGGTTATCCCGATCCTCGTACCGCTCCATACCAATGGACAGAAATCGCGGACCTTTGCCCGGTTACCACCCAATTTTTTCGTGAAAAATGGCCTGCCACTCGACTCCATCGAGTTCGGTTCATGATGTTAGAGCCGGGGGGGTACATTCTGCCTCACGTTGATCGAGACGCAAATATGCTCTACGAAACTAACTTTGCTCTAAATAACCCGGCAGGGATTTTTTTTAAAATGGAGGGTCACGGTTATGTCCCGTTTAAACCTGGGCAGGCTTACATTTTGGATGTTTCCAATAACCACGCAGTCGTAAATCTTTCAAATGAAAAGCGGATACACATTATTGTTCATGGCGAGACATTACGTCACGAAGGTTGGCAAACTCTCATGGAGCGCAGCTTTAAGAAGTTCCTAAAACAAGCCCGCAAATAACTTTATTTTTAGCCCAAAAAAGAGAGAGGCCCCCGAAGGGGCCTCTCTCAAACTACACCCAGAAGCTCTAACTGATTAGCACTCAGCGCCAGTAGGTTTGAAACCGCCGCCGGCTTGTCCATCGCTCGACGGAGCAATCTTCGCTTCGAGTTCAAGAATTTCAAGATCCAACTTTACTTTCTTTGATGCTTTCTTTTCCATTGTAGTACTCCTTCACTTCGACAATTGATCAGCCATGCATGCAACAACCCTGTCGCTCGTTTAGGCCACCAACTTTGCGTCCCTCGACTTTCGTACGAGGATAGCCCGTTCGGTGAACGCACCCCCTTTCGGAGGTAAGCAACTTTTGTATTCTCACAAATACTTTAGTTACTCCAGCTATTCTATGGGATAGGTGACCCCAAAGTCAAGCACAAAATCCTCTGACAATTCGATAGGTTATGATAACATACGAAAATGAAATTTAGTTCCATATTATGAAAACCGAGGTCAAAAATCCCCGTTTGCGCCAGGATCTTCAGATTTCGCAGGTCGATGAGTCCAACTATGAGCTTGCCGACGCAAATACGGGTGCAACACTCCGCCTCGACTCCATTGGAACCCTCTTAGCAGAGCAATTTGAGTCGGGAGAAGGGTCCTTAGAAGAGGTAGAACAGCGACTGCAGGACCAACATGATGTCCGCCTTCGGCCGGGACAAATATTGGAGTTCTTGCAAAAGTGCGACTCCTTAGGATTCCTGGAAACTCCTCTGATTGAACTACGATTGGGCAATATTTCGAAGGGAGGCGAACGAACGCTCGAATTTTCTGCTTCAGCCTCCTTAGCTTCCGCTGAGGAGATTCGGAAACTGGAACTGGAGTCCCAACATCCTTATGCATTTCTCTTTTCGATCAAGAGATCGACCTGGATAAAAGTTGCAGCATTTATTGTTTTTTTCATGTTCCCCTGGAAATTTCGCGTGGGTGCTCCGTTGGCGGTTGAACCTTACGAAAAAGCGGTCATACGTGCGGCTTCTTCCGGAATTTTGGAGGAGCTCTTCGTCAGAGAAGGAGATCATGTGAAAAAAAATCAACCTCTTCTTCGACTCAAGGGGCTTGGGCTAGAGATCGCACGAAAACGATCAGAAATTGCAAAGATTGAAGCAGAATTAAAGCGACTTGAAGTGGGATCGACCAAAGAAGAGCTTGATCAGATGAGAAAGCGTTTGGAACTTGCACGAAAAATTGAATCTCAAGCAGAAGAAAATGCGAAAAGTGCGAAAGAACTGTATGCAAAGGGATTGATCCCGAATCAGGAATTACAAATCGCTATATCGGATCATGAAGTCAAATTGAAAACACTTGAACAGGTGGAGGCTGAGCTAAAAGTGTTTGAGAAGGGAACTCGCCCTGAAATTATTCAAGCAAAAAAAGCGGAGCGGGCAGGACTTGAAGTTGATCTCAAGCTACTGGAAGAGCTGGGAGAACGATCTCTCATACGTTCTCCCATTGACGGAGTTGTAGCAACTCCAGACTTACCCGAGATGATTGGGAAGCAGTTTAATCCGGGAGATTTGGTCATGGATATCGCGAGTCCTGGGCATGTCACCCTACGATTGCAGGTCCGAGAATCTGATATTTCTCATGTAGAGGTGGGGGAAAGACTAGATTTTAAGGTTCAGGCTCTTCCGAATCAGACTTTTTTAAGCCGGATCTCGCGTATTGCACCCCTGGGCGAAGTCAATTCGGAAACGGGAGAACATATTTTTCGTGTCTATTCTGATTCAGAAAATCAAACGCAAAAATTGCTCCCCGGGATGACGGGAGTAGGGCAGATTGATATTGGCTGGAGAATGCTCGGAACCCTTATATTGCGCAAAACGATCGTGGCATTTCGGGTGAACTTTGTCATTTAGGTTATTTCAGGTTCGTAAAGATCTCGTCCTTCGATCCGTCCATTCGTCAATGGGAATTGATTATATCGTCTCCGATCCTGTCCGTTGGACCTATTTTAAGCTCGGATACATTCAGTACATGATTCTTCGTTATTTTCAGACGCATGAGGGAACCATTCGCGATGGAGTATCCCATCTCGACCAACGTTGCGGTGTGGAGCTAGACGAAAAATCCATTGCTTCATTTCTCCACTCGATGGAGAAAAAAGGATTTTTGGAGCCCGACCGCCATACTTCGCTAGATTCTTTTGACCTTTTTACTCTTTCTTCGGAACTTCGTGAACACCTTCGATACCTCATCCGGAAGGAATGGCGCAATAAGAATGTAACTGAAAGGGAAAAGAGTTTTACGACAGATATTTTTACCTGTCTCAAATCTTACAACATTATTGGTGCTCTAGAAATTGCCGAGCAAGCCCAACGAACACTTCCTGAAAAAGGGCTTGCCGATCTTTTTTACCAAGAAATTCGCTCTAGGATCTTGGAAACCTTGAAACGCAAATCTACCCAAGAAACATCAAGCGACCCGGCCTCATCCTCCAATTCGTCCACATCTAAGGGAATGTTGCCTTTTACCAGAATGATTAAGCTAGCTGATCCTCAGAATTTTCTTAAAAAGATGAGTCGTTTTATTCAGGTCGTTTACTCACGAACTGCGATTATCTTTTACATTATATTGTTTATCACTGCTCAAACCATTGTCTGGCGTAATCGAGAATTGTTCTTTAGCTGGGGATATATCACCCGAAATGTTCTCCAACATTTTGTGTTCACCGCGATCATAGGAAATCTCTGCATGCTATTTCACGAACTTGGGCATGCCATGGTCTGCCATAAATTTGGAGGAAAGGTTCGAAGATTAGGAGTTATGCTTTTTTTCGGAATTATTCCCGCGGCTTTTGCTGACGTGACTGATTCATACTTTATGACACGCAATCGCCGAATATTTGTCATGTTGGCTGGTGTAATCAATCAGATCATTTTGGCAAGCATCTGTGCAATCATCTGGAATGCAACCCCACCAGAGTATGCGACAGTGCGCACTTTGGCCTTTATCGTTACTGCAACAAACGGACTTGTTATTTATCAAAATTTACTTCCGATCCTGAAATTGGATGGCTATTACATTTTTTCGGACCTGATGGGGATCGAAAATCTCTTTCAAAAGTCGAACGCATACTGTTTTAACAAGATATTCGGAAGCAAGAAGGATCTACCTTCATACACTCGCAAGGAAACATTCGCGATCTGGTTTTATTGGACGCTTAATCTTTTTTTCGCGTCTTCAATAATCCTACTATCTGTGCAGGCCGAAATGGCTCAATTTGGCAAGATGAGTTACTTTTTTCAGGTTCTTAGGCTGCTGATTCTCTTTGCTCTAGTGGGATCCGTCGTGAATTGGGTGATTTCCATTGTACGATCAGGATCCGTCCAATTTGGGCAATTTTGGAATAAAAAGAATTCAATCTCTCGCTCAACAATTTTTTACAATTTTAAATCAAAATTTCAACAATACAAAAATGCATTTTTAGAAATGCCTCTTCCTCGTAGGGTGGCTTTTTCATTGGCTGTTATTTTGCTGTTGCCCTTGCCTTATAATCTAGAAGTCATTGGACGATTAGAGCCCAAAATGGTTGATACCATTCGAATCGATGGAGAAGGAGTTCTCACCTCCCTCTATGTGAAGGAAGGCTCTCATGTAAAAAGCGGCCAGCTCTTGTTACGCATCTCAAATCCCTCTGTAGAAGCGGCATTTCAGCGTGAACTCTGGCTCTTTCGAAAGGAATTAGAAGAAAGTAAAGCACGTATGACAGGTCTCACCTCTGCTGAGCGACGCGTGGAAGAACGTCGAGTCGAAGTTGCATCGGCGGCATTGGCAGGTCAGCTATTAACCTTCACAATCTATGATCAAGGGAAGAAAGCGGGTGTGATCTCGGAACAAGAACGGCAGAATGTTTACGAGCACCTCGAACAGATGATCGCGAATCTAGATGTAGCACAGGCCGTAAAAAACACGCGCGTCGCCTCGCTCACAGGCCCTGAAATCGACATGGAACGAGCTCAAATAAAATCGCGTCAGCTCCGCTTAGCTTCTCTTCAGGCCGATCTTGAAAAGTTTTCCGTCTATGCTCCCCATGATGGAATTGTGTTAACCCCAAACCTTGCCCAACAAATGGGTAGGTACATTAAAAGGGGGGAAGAAATTTTAAGAGTTGCCGGTTATAAAAAGCATTTAGAGTTTTACGTGTCGGAGAAAGATGTAGATTCATTGACTGTAAACCAGCCTTTCACTTTCGCGACCCCCAGTTCAAAGCAAGTAATCCTCAAAGGAAAATTATCTTTTATTGCGCCAACTACGGAGAATATCAGTGGAACAAAACAAAATTTCTATTCTATTTTTCCGAGGGCTTCCTATGCTCGGGTAACTGGCGAATTGGTGGGAGACATTGAAGAAAATGAACATTTTTATGGCACATCTGGAAATGTAAAAATTCGCTGCGGGATATGGCCGCTGATTTACGTTCTATTCAAAGACATGTTTACCAACTACCACGTAAGTTTCTGGAATCTGCTTTAACTCTTACAGAATTTTTCCGACCACTAGAGTAATATCGTCTTTTCTAGGCATGTCACCAAAGTGCCGGTAAGCTTCCGTAATCAATCGTTCGCGTATCGCTTCAGCTGACTCATTTGCGCATTCCTTAAGAAGTTTCATGAGTCGTCGTTTTCCAAACATTTCGTTGGCGACATTTTCGCATTCAAGAATTCCATCGGTGTACCACACCACGATATCACCGGGTTTAAGCCGAACCTGATGTTCCAAGAACGTAAGCCCTTCATTTTCTCCTAGCCGATTGCTCGGATCGCTGGGAAGTACACCAACTTGTGGCGAACCATCCTCGCCTTTCTGACAAATAAATGGCCGGTTATGCCCGGCATTCGCGTAGTAAAGAGTGCGACTGGCTGGCTCATAAGTGGATGCAAAAAAAGTCATCATCAGATTTTTCTTGGTCGATTCCAATATAATTTGATTCAGAACTAAAAGCATTTTGTCGGTCGAGAGGCGCTGACCAAAGGCATCCTCTGCTTCTTGAACCCCCTTAAAAAATCCGTTGGCAATCGCCGTGATGAGAGCGGCCGGCATTCCGTGACCTGTCACGTCGGCGATCATAACGGAAATACCTTTCCCGGCAGGGTCATGCCCGAATCCAAACCAATCGCCTCCCGTTTCCGTCGAGGTATCAATGAAACTTGCCAGCTCGATTCCCTCGTATCGAACGATCTTTTCAGGAAAAAGCATTTCCTGAACCGTGGAGGCCATCGTCAGTTCTTCTTTCATTCTCCGTTCGCTCGCTGCGAGCTTTTCATGCGCCGTTTGTAATTGTCCAAGGAGCTGATTAAACGAGGAGGTCAGGAACCCGATTTCCGCCCCAAATTTTCCGGGAATCCGAATTCCGAGATCTCCCTTTTCAATGATGGATCGAATTCCTCGAGTGATGGTCTGTAGAGGATTTGCTATCGCTCGCGCCAGAAAATATCCAATAACTCCTGAGAAGATCGTCGCAAGAAATGCTACAAAAAGCACGCGGACAATGGTTTTGTTCCGCGCACTCCGTATTCTTTCGTTGGAGATATGTAATGCCAATGTTGCAAGGGTTCGATCGTCGACATCACGAATGGGAGAGAAATAAGAAAAATAGGATACTCCGCCGATCTCATCATTTTCTTGAACTTGAGCCCCCGATTCTAATCGTCCTAGCTCAGTTTGACGTGGCAATTGAGTCAAATTCGAAGAAAGACTGCTCCCATAAATTTTTGCCGTGTTAAAAAACGAAATCTCGGTGCCGGTGGCTTGCGAGACCTCTTTGGCAAGTCCATCTGTGGCTTGACGACCTAAAAAAATGAGCCCCATGTTGGCGCCAAAATGGAGAACCGGTTTCGCGGCAAACAAATAAATATCTTTCTCCAGGCCAACCCACCCTTTTTCCGCTGCTTCTTCGGATTTTGCCAAAAGACGTTTGATATCCGCCGAAGCCTGGAGTACTGGCACAAGGACTCCTTTTTCCTCATTCACGAAAATGAGGTCCTTGATCTGGACATATTGCTCAGGCCGAGGCACAAAAGCCACAACGTCGGCATGACTCAGTGATTTAAATTCCGCGATCTTCTGCTCGATCCCAGCGGAACTATCGAAGGAGAGTACCTGTCCAAAAGTAGGATCTGATGCAATCAAATCCGCATAGATTTCCAATCCTCGAGCAATGTCACCAATATGTGTGGAGGCCACCTTTGATGTTTCAGCAATCTGTTCACTGGCAGATTTCCTCATGGTGCCTACCAACACCACCGTAAAGACCACTGCACTCAACAGAGCCGAAATAACGACCACTCCGGCAAACGCCATGGTCAAACGCATCTTCAGCGAAGTTGTTTCAAGAATGGACATTCTGCGGATACTATTCCAAGTCTAAAGTAACTGGATCTCTCATGGGAAAGAAGTAAAATTACGAAGGCCAGGAAGAATCGGAGAAATCGACTCGTGAAAGTCATCAAAAAATCTGAGCGACGCAAATATCCCCGATTTCGAATTTCCCCACAGTTCCGTCTTAAGGCACGCATCCGCAGCATGGGAGAACGGGAAACACACTATTTGGAAGTTCGCTCATTGAGCATGGGGGGGGCGCTTCTGGTAGCTCAGCAAGGTGTGAAAGCAAAGATTGAAAACGGAACGACGCTCGAAATTCTTTGTTTCAGCTCCTCTCTATCTTTTCGCTGCGTGGCGCGTGTAGCGAACCATCAACTTGCGAACTTGGCTATGGAGTCGGACGAGAAATCACCGCTATGCATAAAAATGGGTGTGGAGATTGTAGGGATCGATGAAGCCAGTCGGTCAATTTTAGCAGATTTTCTAGCCCGGCTTTCGCAGGCTAAACGCGCAATTGAACCTGAACCCCGGGTCATAAAAATCAAACAATAAGCGAGTGCTTGACGTGGGGTCTTTTATTCAAAAAACACTACGTCAGATCGAACCCCTGGCCGATGAAGCCGAGGTCCTCGCAATTTCTGAACAGAGTATTTCTGCCGAAGCTTTTGGAAAAGGGGATCAATATATCTCCGAAAGCGGGTCGGTCGGACACCTCGTAACAGCCATTCAATCCAAACGAATTCATCGAAGCTCAATTGTCACCAACCATGAGGAAAAAATTCTTTCCTTACTCGACCTCTCCTCATTCTCTAAAGGGCTGGCAGTGGGCGAACGAGCCGAATTTTCCTTAAATTCAGGGCCTGCTATACCCATCGATCAAACATCTAAAACTTCTTTTCCCAGTCGAGACGAAGCTTGCGAAATAGTGAATTATTACCGAAGTCGCCTTTCGAAACTTGGACCTAGTTATGATTGTAAGCCTCTTTTCACATGGGACAGGCGAACCTACGAACTACTAAACAGCCATGGCCTTCATGGCTCTTTCGCGCATGAAGTTTTTCGAAGCAGAATCAGAATACAAAACACAAGAACCGGTCAAGTGACGACCATTTTTCATAAGAAGATGGAAGAACCTTCTGTAATCCTCAACCTCTGTGAGCAAAGACTTCAAACTGCGCCTAAGGCAAAAGCTCCACTTCCTCTGGTTTCGGGAGACAAGTCTCGAGTTCTTCTGTCTCCATGGATTGTCGAGCGCCTTTGCATGACCCTTTCGACACTTACACGCTTGGGAAACAAACCACCTGAAAACCTTCTGCGTGCCCTTCCCAAAACATTCGAACTCAGCGATGTTCCCACTCTGAAAGATGGGTTTGTTTCATCACCCTTCGACCATGAAGGAACTTTAACTAAAGAGAAAATCTTGTTTCAGGGGCCTTCTCATGTGTCGATCATCTCCGACCTTGCTGTTGCCGCGCGCTATGGAGGAAAAAGTTCCGGAAACGGCTTCCGACGAGGTGCTTTTCTTGAATTGCCTTCTGATCTTGCTCCCTACGCTCAAGTCACTAATCTCGTTCTAAAGCCTGGGAGCCTTAGCCTTAAGGATGTTTTGCGAGCAAAATCAAAAATGATTATCTTGCGGCAAATGTTGATTCCCTATAGCCAGTTTTCTTCCTTCGGAGGGTCGCGGCAAAATGCCTTCCTTCAAGGAATGCTGATGAAAGGGGGAAAATATGTGGCTGACATCGCGGGGCCAAATCCTCGACATCGTCTTTTATCTTCGCCTCCTAATACCTATGGAAGTCTTCTTGACCCTACTGCGATCATTTTGAGGGAGGGAGAGATGTGCTACTCAGGTTGGTTTCCCTATATTCTCGTACCAAGGGTAACTTGGTGAACCTGGATCTAGACAAACCTGAGCATTTTCTGCCTTTGCAAGGTCACGGCTATGCGGATGTACGTGTGGAATCTATTTCATCGGAAAGTTTCTACGCGTCCGATCACAGGATTCAACGAGGCCTTCAAACTACGCGAGCCGGGCAAATGTTTCGCGTTGCGGGCTCATTAGATTTTGAGGAAATTGCCGGAATTCTTCCTAAGAAAACGGTTCGAACTCCTTTTTCAGATTTTATTCGAAATGCTTTTGCGAACGTCACAATGGATCCCTCACGTCCAAAAACCGATATGTTGTCTCCGATTCCTTTAGAACTACGTGAATTTGCAGTGGCGAATGCGAATAAATGTCATCAATTTCGATTCCAAAACGAAATTCGATTTGTTTCGTTTACCAATACCTTGGGCCTTAAACGTGAACGCTTTGAAAAGAATTTCTTTGTACGATTGGAATCTCGCATGGAAGGGAAAAATGGATTAATCGAGCTCCGTCGCTTTATTCAAGATCCTACCTTGTCGCGACTAGAAGTGGAGCTTGCGTCCATGGAAGAACAACTCAATGAACTCTACCACGCACAGCCGAGTGAGGCTCTGACAACCGTCGCCGTTCTTCATCCCACTGTAGCGGGGGTCCTGATCCACGAAGTGATCGGCCACCGCAGTGAACTAAGCGGCTCGTCCAACGATAACAGTGGTCTCACCGTGGGCGACAAAATCGCCTCTGAACAACTCAACGTAGATGACCTTCCATCCAAAGTTGAACAGGCCAAATTTTATTCTTTTGATGATGAGGGCGTTACTAGTCGAAATATTCGTGTTGTGGATCATGGAATATTTAAAGAGGCATTTTATTTTTTAAAGTCTGCATTCGCAAAAGGCATTCCGCCAAATGGACGTGGTACCGCACGAGATTTCCGATATCGCCCCATTCCTCGAATGACAAACTTACGCATTGCGCCCGGCAACATCCCGCCTGAAGAGCTCATTCGAGACTTAAAACATGGGGTTATTCTTACGGGGACGCTCGGTGCTATCGCAGGTGCAAGATCTTTCCATATTCAATGCCAATTCGGGCGACTGATAAAAAACGGCAAGCCGTCGAATTACATTCTTCATCCTGTGATTGGTGGAGATTCGCAGAAAATATTAGAAGCCATAGATTTTGTCGGAAACGATTTTATTTGGATCGAAGATGGCGGTTGCTTGTCAGACAATCAATTTCTTCCTTTTTCTGGACGAGGATCTCCCCATATTCGACTTTTAAACTTGTCCATTGGTTAACTTTAACGAATGGAAGTGAGTTCTCCAGCTAACTCTGACTCCGCAGAGCGCTTTACGTGATCGCGAATCAACTGCTTGGCGCTTATTTTTAAGTCCTGAAACGAAATTCCATATTCTTGCGAATCCTTTAGAACACGCGCGACGCGTGCTTTCGTTTCAACCGTTTGATCCGCTAACGAAAAGGAGAGTGGGTAGAACTCGCCCATTTCTAAGTTGACATGTTCGGAATGAAGCAGGGCGCCCGTCTCACTAATGTCATTGAGCTGAACTTTTATCTTATTCGCAGCAACCGTTAAAATTCCATCCAGTTTTGAAGGGGCTCGAAACTTGTACCGGCGCGAATGGGATTCTGATTCAGTTTCAAACTGTGCAACCAAGGTTTGACTCTGGCGTTGTTCCACTTTCCCTACAAGGGTGAGAACAATTCTCCGAAGTTGCCGAATCGCATCGAGAACCGCCAACTGAGTGATGAGGAGAAATGCTATGCACAACACGATCCCCGAAACGACAATGTCACCCATGAACTGATCCTAACCGATTCCAAGTCTGCCGACCAACTTCAACCAGGCCCCCTTCCACCATTGGGTCGGAACGAGCAAACTGCCGACCAGCGCCGCCGGAAATGGGAGATCAAAGAAGTAGCCGGGTTGGAGAAGAATTCGTTCTCGCTGAAGTAAATCCAGTGTGAGTTTTTCTTCATCCACTTCATCAGAGAGTTTGAAGATACACGCCCAACCACCCTCTCCTTCCAAATATTGTAGCGTACTTCGGCTCTGACTCATCAGCCACTGGTGGTTCTCACGAATACGCGACTGAATTTGAGCCGTCATCCCATCGAAGGAACGAAAGACCTCGGCAAGGGTACGCTGAATGGTCGCGCCCACGGACAAATACGTATCCGCAATCCAGTCCAAACGTTCGGCATATCCTGCTGGTTGTTTTCCCAAGAGAGAAATCCAACCCAACTTCATTTGCGGAAGACCCAAGGGTTTCGAAATTCCCCCTAAAACAAAAAGGGGAATGTCGGCGGAAAAGGATCCGAGTGACCGCTTTTGGCCCGAAAAGGCAAAAGGGAGAAACACCTCATCCGTAATCAAAGGAATATCTTTTCTCGAGCAAAGCGCCAAAAGTTGCCTAGCTTCTTGATCGGACAGAAATGAACCGGTCGGGTTATTCGGATGAATCGCGACGACCGCTTTCACGTTCTCGATTACTTTCTCGAGGGAATCAAAATCAACTCGCCAATTTCCTTCCAACCATCGCAGATAATAGGAATGAGAATAAACTCCTTCTAGTGATAAGAGGGCCTCAAACAACGGGTAGCTGGGAGAGGGAACAGCGATGGCATCGCCGGGATTGCAAAGAAGTTTAATTAAATATGAATAAGCCTCGCTTGTGCTGCTTGTCAGCCAGATAAAATTTGGGTCGGCTTTGGCGCCATAACCCGAAAGCCATTTGGCTACGACTTCACGGGCCGAAAGAAGTCCACGGGGTTCCGGATCGTATGGATGAATGTCTTTCGGATATCGAAATTCCGCCTTTGTAGGATTGGTCAGCGTCAAATCAACATAGGTATTCATTCTGTCTAAAGCAGATGTTAGGGCATTCGGTTCGAATTGGGCAGGGGTGCGATTGGAAAATCGACTTTTCACCTGATAGATTCTGCCTCGAGTGATTCGACCTCGAAAGAAACTTTTCGGTCTTCCGCTCATTTTACTTCTTTTCTCTGAGGGGGCTATGGCCAAAACATTGAATGATCTCAAACGGGAGTTCTTCGAAAAACCGATGAAGTATCAGCCGATTTCGGCGACGGTGATGGGTTATCCCGGCTTCGACGACCAGCTTCCTCCTGAAAATGAGACGGCGAAAAAGGAAATAAAGACCCTCTACTCCCAATTCTTAAAAGATTCCGAAAACATTCAAGAAAAGAGCTTATCCACGGATGATCGGATTGATCTTCAAGTGATACGAACCGCTTCCCAGTGGGCGATTCTGAATATTGATAAGACTTATCCGCTCGGCTGGCGATCTGAGACTGACCTTTCCGATCTGGTCGACACGGTTTATTACAATGTGACTCGCCAGCACGGAAAAGAGAGTGAATGGAAGGCTATTCTCAAACGGATGGAGGCGATTCCGACTCTTTTAAAGGAGCGTAGAGCGAATCTTGAAATCGGCCTCACTACGAAAGCCCCCTTTTACAAGCGAGAGGTCACGCGTGACGGCATCGAACTGCAAGATGAGGTGGCATCGTATTTCGGGAAGGATGTTTTAGAGGCCGCCAAAGCATCTCTTTCCAAAGATCAATACGCGACGTTCGAGCCCAAATTAAAAAAGGCTGTCGAAAGGATCGATCAAGCCCTTGCCGAACAGGTCTCCTTT
Source organism: uncultured bacterium (assembly GCA_964397255.1). Taxonomy (GTDB): domain Bacteria; phylum Bdellovibrionota_G; class JALEGL01; order JALEGL01; family DATDPG01; genus CAYNHQ01. Next base: position 467,482 of record CAYNHQ010000001.1, on the reverse strand, counting down.
CTTCAAACGAAAATCCTTCCCATCGCAACAAACCATTCTTTTGCCATTGGCGAAGGAGAATATGCCTGGAGGCTCAAACATCTTCTCTTTTCGTCTCTGACTCCCCAAGTGCTCTTTGAGTATGGAAAAAAGCAGGTGGAATTGACGGCAAAGAAAATGCAATCCGTCGCCGACAAGATCTCCCAGAGTCGAAATGAAAAACCAAAGCCGTATTCAGAAATGGTCAATTCCCTCCAACACGAAGCTCCAACTTCAGACGACGAAATGTTCGCGATGTATCGAAAACTGGTGGTGAGAGCGGTTTCATTCCTGCGAGAGAAGAAAATGTTCATTCTCCCCTCCGACTACCAGATCAATATCGTCGAAACGCCGGCAGCCTTCACGAATGTCCTGAGTGTGGCCGCAATGAATCCGATCCCACCCTTTCTCGACAATGTTCCTGCGCAATTTTGGGTGACACCCACGAGAACTCTCAAGAACCCCGGAGGTGATCCCAAACTTCTTGAACTCAATCATTGCCGTGCAGCCGCTCCCAACTTGGTCGTTCACGAGGCGGTTCCGGGGCACGATCTCCAGTTGGGCGACTCCGCGCGAGCCTTTATTCATGGCGGAAGAAAAAATCTATCTTATTTGGTTCGCACAGGGACCCCCGATGTGATGTCAAGCCTCGGCATGGAAGGTTGGGCGCACTACACGGAAGAATTAATGGCGGAGGAGGGCTTCTACACGCCTGAGGAAGAACTCTTTCAGCTCAAAGATGCCCAGTGGCGAAATGTCCGAATCGTCGTCGATGTCGGAATTCACACGGGACGGATGTCTTACGAAGATGCCGTTCGATACTTCAATGAGAAAACGCTTTCAGGCGATGTGACGGCGGAACGAGAGATTTATCGCTACTCCAAATGGCCTCTTCAAGCCATCACATACCATCTAGGCAAGAAGGATCTGCTCGATTTGCGCAGAGACGCGAAAGAAGCTCTTGGAAAAAAATTTAACCTGGCGAAATTCCATGCCATGGTTCTTACGTACGACGGTGTTCCCGTTTCTTTTTATCACGATCAGTTGCTAGAGGACCTGAAGAGAGATAAATAGGTCCGCATGTCATTTTGGACAAAGCCCTCCACTACCACAGGCCTTCTCGCTGTCATCGCTCTTTTGCTTTTGATCTTGGTGATTCAAAATTCAAAGCGCTCCGTGGGACCCCAATTTTCGCCTCCTATGAGCCGAATGGAGGACCCTCATATGATGATGCGCTCCGCTGAGCCGGATATGAATGGACCTCAGGGCGAGATGCCCTCCGGTCACCCGCCCATGGAAGGGGGAGATTCCAAGCCTTTTAATATGATGTATGCGGCGCTTGTATGCCCTGACGATCCGACCACCACCCTTTCAGATCCTGGCTGCAACAGTTCCGCCGCGGACGAGCGGCGAAAGACCGTTGATGCGGAACTCGAAAAAGGAACACCCATACGAAAAGTGTTTGACGAAATCATCCATCGTTATGGTGAAAATGCTCTAACGGCCGAGGCGAAGAACATTCGGCGAATGAGAAAATCGGGCGCTCAGCCCCCCATGGGCAACTAGCCTTTCGAAGCCCTGCTCTGATACGCCCCCTTTGGAATTCGATAGGTGGAATCGTCGTTTTGCGTCCGGAAGTAATTGCCATAATAATCTTGCCGGCTTCCCGCGTTCTCAAAAAATTTGAGCATAATTCTGGAGTGTGTGCCTGAAACCACATAGCCCGTGGCCGCCCACGAAGCCCGATACGCCACATAGGACATGCCGGACGTCCGTGGCAGTTGTTGCAAAAAATCGGCGAGCTGAATTTGCACTGGGACCGTGAACCAAACGGCGGCCATGTTGTAGGCCATTTCCGCTGCGACTCGCTTCGGTTCGGCATGCCCCGTGTATCCGAATTCTGCCAGCGCCGTCGCCCCACCTGTCACAAGAACCGAGGGAATCACTTTCAGAAAGGGATTTTGAATGTGGCTCGCAAAGGCCATCACACCGAGAACCGTATTACCAATGGTCAGATTGATGAGGATTCCCTTTTTGGGAATCGGGATCCGTCCAAAAAGTCGTTTCTCCTCCCAGACGTCTCCGTTGCGGATGAGCGATTCGATGGCAAATTTCATAACGGTGTTGGTGCTAATGAATGTCATGGCCAATTGTCGGTTGGCCCGGTTTTCGATGGAAGTGCGAATACTAGAACCGATTTGCTTCCAAAGCTCGCCGGGCCCTCCTTCTTTGCTGGCGAGAATTCCTGCCACACGTTTCACTTCATTGAGTGATTCATCGATGGCTTCCTTTTGAAAAGGCCAAAAGCGGGGTAGGTGTGCACGAGACTCCGCAGTTACTTTTTCTAAATCCGTACGCCAATGATACCGAAGCCCGCTAAATGCAACGGGGCGCCTCGCCAGCGCCAAATGCGCCTCATTCGCTTCCAGTCTCGATCCCATTCGAATGGACTGTGAAAGTCTCTGCTCAATGCGAGCAATGCTATAGCGAGCAATTCGGGCCCTCCAAAGTGCGAAGCGCGAAGTCCTTTCCGTCTCCGAAGCATACCGATCCAGGGTGCTTAAGATGCGCGAAAGGCCTTTCGCCTCTCCATTGAAAAGAGCCACTCCCCTTCCCCAGGCCGCAAGTCCGGGTAAAAAGAAAACGGCGGTCGAGAGGGAAGCCACAATCTCTTCTCCAAAGGCTTCCCGCGCTTGAAGATATTCCTGTCGCGAAAGTAAGAGTTCCGCTCCGGCGAAAGTCGCCCGCTTTAGACTCCAGTCTGCATAGGCCTTCCAATACGTCTTCCAGCCTTCGACTCCAATTAGGGCCGTGCCCGTCAGAGATGCGATTCGGGCAATCCCAAACGAGGCTCCCACATAGGGGGCGATAAACCCCACCAGAACAAGTCCTCCCGAAATCGCTGAGGAAGTCATTAACTCTTTCTGGCTTTTTCGATTGCGCCGATCAACCCGATCATTCCACTGGCGGTAACCGGTTCGAAAGGCTTCTTTGAATTCTGGATAGCGTGCGATGGTCAACATGAGAAGTGGCGCCGATTCAAAGAGTGGGTCAATTTCCACTTCCTTTGTCGCTTTTATCAGAGCTTCAATGGCGGACTGGTTTTCAGCAAGGGCGAAGAGAAGGCTCTTCACAATTTCTTTTCCTACGTCGCTTCGGTCACTTCCCTCCCCATGCTGGGGAAGTTCGCCGATTCGTTCGTAAAGATTTTTTTGAACATGAAATGTCCCCTCGCGAAACCCTACCTCGAGGAGGCGAGGCGCTTCGGCCATGGCTCGAGCCCGCTTTTGAAGTACAAAATCGCGGATGACACCTGTGGAGTTTCGAAGCTCGCGATCGATTTCTCTTATTTCTCGGGTAGCCGCGAGAATGACTTCTTCCAGCCGATTCTTAAGATCCTGTTCCTCTCCAGATGTGGGAAGTCGCCCCAGCTCCTCCGCATAGGTCTCAAATTCGGGAAAGCGCTCCACTGGAAAAACATCGGCGAGTTCGCTGGGCAATCTGAAATCGCGGTCCGCTACGCCGTAGGAGACAAGAAGAGACTTAAGATAGAGGCGATGGCGAATGAGGTGTTCTATAGCGGTCAGGCGCAGCACCCATGGAAAATCGGCGGGCACAAAGGCTTCAGGCGTAGAAAGGGCACGCTGGCGATCAATGTAACCGGCGTGGGGAACATCAGGTCGCGCTTCAAGATGAATTTCACCCCAGATTTCGCGCAACAGATCATCCCCTGGATTTTCGGAAGTAAGCTTTACAATTTGGGTAAAACGATCACCAATGTGGAGCTCGTCGTTCTCTCCACTCGCCACGGCAAACGTGGGCAGGCTTATCAAGCAGATGAGCGCCAAAAAAGTACGCAAGCGGTTCCCTCCTCCGCTTCGAACCCAAAAATTGTCTTAGAAACTCCCCCCTACAACTGGTTCTTTCATATCCAGATCAATCCGAAATTTCAACGAAAATAATGCGTCAATTGAATCAAGAGGTCAGGCTCCGCCTTTTAAACTCTTCTCCGCTAACCGGAGTTCCTTTCTTTCCCGGGGTTTCACCTCTGGATATTTCAATTGAAGCGATGCGAGCGCCTCCACCACAACGGCTGACACAGCCGCGCGCATAAACCACTTGTGATCAGCGGGAATCACATGCCAGGGCGCATGCCGACTCGATGTCTGGCAGATCATTTCCTCATACGCGTTTTGATATGTGTTCCAAAAATGGCGTTCTTTCACGTCGGAAGGGGAAAATTTCCAGTTTTTTTCAGGTTCCTCGAGTCTTTTCAAAAAACGGCGCCTCTGTTCCTCTTTCGAGACATGAAGAAAGAATTTCCGGATCAAAACTCCGTTTCGAGAAAGGTAGGACTCAAAATGATTGATATCCTCGTATCGTTCCTGCCAAATTTTTTTCGTCACCAAATTTTTGGGGATCCGCTGGCGATTGAGGATTTCCGGATGGACTCGAACCACCAGAACCTCCTCATAATAAGACCGATTGAAGACACCGATCTTCCCCCGCTCCGGTAGGCATCGGTTCGCCCTCCAAAGGAAGTCATGATCCAGTTCCTCCTCCGACGGAACTTTGAAGGAATACACCTGGCAGCCCTGCGGATTGAGCCCCGACATCACGTGTTTGATGGTGCTGTCCTTTCCTGCTCCGTCCATCGCCTGGAAAATCAGAAGTAATGCCCAGTGGTTCTGGGCGTAAAGCATGTCCTGGTATTTCGAAAGGAGCTCGATGCCTTCGGTCAGAAGCTTGGCCGCGTCCTCTTTAGATTTGAGGCCTCTCGTATCTCCTGGATCGATATCGGACAGATGAAAATGTTTCCCCTCTCGGACTTTGTATGGGCGGACCAATTTTTCAAAGTTCATGAAATGCTTCTACCTGGGATTCATAAAGAAATTTTTTAGCGCATCATCCATGCGGGCCAGTGTGCGGTCTCGTCCCAGAAGTTCGAGGACATCGAAAATGCCGGGGCTGACCGTGCCTCCCACGAGCGCCACGCGCAGAGGCTGAGCGAGATCCCCCAATTTCATATGCAGCTCGGTGATGAGGGCTTCAAAAGGGGGTTTGAGTGTGGTTTCATCGAACTGCTTTGCCGAAGAAAAGAGTGCTCGAAGTTTTTCAAAAGGGCCTTTTAACTCCGGGCGAAGAAATTTGGACGCGGCTTTTTCATCCATTTTCAGATCATCCAGAAAATAAAAACGGGAAAGCTCCGCCATTTCAAGCGTCGTTTTCGAACGCTCTCGAAGAAGATCGATCGTTCGTTTCCACCCTTCCCCCTTCTTTCTCTCTTCGGGAACCGGAATAAATCGACAGATTTCCGCAAGAAGCACCTCCGGCGGCTCATGCTTAATGTAGTGCTGATTGAGCCAGAGAAGCTTTTCGGCGTTAAAAACTCCCGCCGATTTTCCGACCGATTCCAATGAAAATGCGGCAATTAATTCATCAAGCGAAAAAATCTCCTGGTCCCCATGCGACCAGCCCAGCCGTGCAAGAAAATTGAGCATCGTATGCGGCAGATAGCCCATTTCCCGATACGACTGAACCGATGTTGCCCCATGGCGCTTCGAAAGTCGTTGTTTGTCTTGGCCGAGTATCAAGGGGACATGTGCAAACTGAGGGGGCTCGGTATTCATTGCCCGATAGAGAAGTATCTGCTTCGGCGTGTTGTTGAGATGATCATCTCCACGAATCACATGTGAAATTTGCATGTCGATATCATCGACGACAACGACAAAATTGTAGGTTGGGCTCCCATCGCTACGGGCCAAAACCAAATCTTCCAGTTCTTCGTTGTTGAATGAAATATCTCCTTTCACAACGTCTTTGACCGACGTTTTTCCCGCGGGAACAAGGAAACGGATGGTAAAGGGCTTATCGACGTTCTTTCCGATTAGCGCTCGGCAACGACCGTCATACTTGGGAGGTTTTTTCGCCGCGAGTTGAGCTTTCCGTCTCTCTTCCAACTCTTCCGCCGTGCAATAGCAACGATAGGTTTTCCCTTCTTTTAGGAGTTGATCGAGTTTCTTGCGGTAAAGATCGTATCGATCGCTTTGCAAAAAGGGCCCTTCATCCCATGAGAGCCCAAGCCACCGGAGTCCATCCAAAATCGCTTCGGTATTTTCAGGTGTGGATCGCTCTTTATCCGTGTCCTCAATCCGAAGAACGAATTTTCCTCGATGATGCCGGGCAAAAAGGAAGTTAAAAAGTGCTGTTCGTGCCCCCCCAATGTGGAGATAACCGGTCGGGCTGGGGGCAAATCGAACGCGAATGGGAGGGCTACTCATTTAATCCTTTTGTTTTGATATGTTATAAACGCAACTTTTGTATACTATTAGAAACTATAGTTGCTGTAACCGGCTTGGTTACGCTATCCTTTGGTCTGGAGGGTTTTAGCATTCTTTTCCGCCCCAGAGGATATACCCGACTTCTCCGCTACGTGTTAGCGGCTGTGGTTCTTTTTTCATTCAACGTCAACGCGACAAGTCTAGAAGAGTGGAGCAAGGCAAAACTCACTTCTCAGTCAAAGTCCATTCACATCGGGGAAGTGGCCTCGTCTTGGTCAAGCTACGACCCCGGCGCGAAAATGGTTTTCACCTACATCCGTTTCAAGGTGGAAAAAACCATTAAAGGAGGCCCATCCGACGAAATTCTGATTCGTCAACCGGGTGGGCAAACCAAAGATTTCGGAACGATCGTCCATGGCGTGGCCCGGTTTGCCCCGCATGAAAAAGCTTTGGTGTTCCTCTCCAGCGACCGGGATGGAACTCCTACTGTCGCGGGGATGACGCAGGGAAAATTTCATATCTCAACCGATCTCAAAACAGGAGAGCCCCTTGCCTCCTACGAACCCCCACCCTCCGTTCGTTTCTTCTCCAGCGGGAAGGAAACTTCGCCCAAACGGACGAAGCTCCCCTTATCGGATCTGGTGAAAGAAATTGAAGGATACGTCAAAGCGGAGGGGACTTCCCCGCCGTAATAGAAAAGAGGAGATGAATTGCGGCTCGTACGCGGCACGTTGGTTGGAACTTTTTTTGCGGGCGGACTTCTCGTCGCAGGCCATGCGTTCGCTTTTCGTATTTCGTCCTTTGAAGGCCAATATACACGCTGGGGAGATGGAGAGATCCACTATCTGGTCGATCCTCAAGGAAGCAAAGACTTCAAAAAGGGATATGATCAAGCGGGGCCCAAAGTTTCGGAACGCGACGCGATTCGCGCTTCCTTCAATTCTTGGATGGCCGTTCCGGGAACAAAAATAAAAATTGTCGAGGACCGCCCGGAGCATATAACGAGCCCCGGTAACGACGGTCGGAACTATATTTCCTGGGTGGAAAAGGGCTGGGAATATTTGCCCTTTGCTCCGCCTCCAAACGCGCTCGCGGTGACAATCACCACTTTTCGAACCTCCGACAAGGTGATTGTCGATGCGGATCTCTATTTTAACGGCGAATATTTTACGTGGGGGGTAGTCGACTCTCCCGATGAGGACCCACAGGCTGTCGACGTTCAAAATATTGCGACGCATGAAGCGGGGCACCTGCTAGGGCTGGAACACTCTTCCGACAGTTATGGAGAAACTATTTCAAAATTTTATCTCGCGACGATGTTTTTTGCTTCCGGCCCCGGCGAAACATTTCGTCGTGAATTAAAAGCTGATGACATGGAAGCCGCGGTCAATCTTTACCCGAAGAATGATCCCGGATTTCCCGTGGTTCATTCTTCATCACAAATCGAAGGAGACGCCTATGCCACTTACGATGTAGGTCTTTACATTTCAGGAAGCAATTTCACACCCTCCACTACCGCCTCGATTGTAGTGGGTGGGGATGCGGGGGACGTGGCTGGAAAGGTGATGGATGGAAGCCACAGCGATTTAACCGTTACCTTCGATACTTCTCAGCTTACCACCGGCGAATACGATGTGGTGGTTACAAACGCGTTTAATCGGACTACAAGAATTGAAAAGGCGTTGGTGATCAGCAGCGGTGGATTTTATGGGAATGCGACCAAGACACCGGGAGCGGATGGGGGATGCCACATTCGTAACGGGTCTCAAGTCCCATTCTTCATCACGATGATCCTGGTCACCAGCCGCATTTACCTTCGTCGCTGGCGCCCCAAACGCGGCAATCTCGTCCCGATAAAGTCAAAAGAAGTAACGTAGTTTCAACTACTTAGTCCGGCACCCCCTTTGCAATTTGCACCGGACCTATGCGTTCATACATGTCAATTATGGCACTCGTGGCCCTATTCGCTACGGCTGATTCTATGGCCACCGAACCCCGATCAGAAAGTTTTCAGCGGGTGATAGATACGATTCAAGAGTGTTCTTCAGCCAATGGCATAGATGCCACCTTCTTAATGGCTATGGCCTGGGAAGAATCTCGGTTCGATCCGGGAAAACTCTCTCCCAGAGGAGCCGATGGAATCATGCAACTCATGCCTTATATGCAGAAGGCTTACAATGTCCGGCGTTCATTCAGTATGAAAGAAAGTGTTCAGGCCGGCGCTAAATTCTTTAAGCATCTGCTTAATCGATATGCTCGCTATCGCGGCGGAGTAAGACTTGCGATCGCCGCTTACAATGCTGGAGAACCTCGGGTGGATAAATACCTAGCTTCACCCACAGAATATCCCCTGCCGGCGGAGACAACCAGGCACGTTGAGAAAGTTCTGTACACAGTTAAACAAATTAAGGCCGGGAGGCCTCCGTTTTGATTATGGCTGCCAGCCGACACGAAGAAGGAAACCGCTAAACGTATCGCTCGTCGTGGCACCAGCGGCTACGGCTCTGGTCGGTGTGCCGCTGAATGTCGTGTTGTATTTCAAGTACGTATAACCCACATCGGTAAAAAAGCGCTGATAGAAAAACCAATACAGTCCGCCCGCAAAATTATAGCCCTTCACCGACCCATCTCCTGTCGAAACCGGCGACTCCGATAGGCTCGAAAGGAAACGGTAACCCCCTTCAAAACTGACACCCAAATCTCCCCCGTTCACCTTAATAATCGGCGCTCTCGCACCCACCCCAAATAGCGGGCTCCGATATTTGTTCGAAGTCAAAACAGAATTCGGATCGACGTCATAATTGAGAATGTGGTAGCCAAGAAAAGCCCGGAAATCGAATTTCCGATCGCCCGCAGCTAAGAGATACCGGCCCACAAGGTCGCCCCCAAATTGCCAAAGCGCCACATCCACTGAAGTCGCTCCGCCCGCCGAGTTATTGATATCGAGGGATATAAATCCGCGGGAAAAATTTCCTTGAATTCCCAAGTAGGGAAGAAAGAAATATTCGCCTCCCAACTCGATGTTTGGGAAATAGCTGCCCGAAGAACTGATTTCGCCCACGTTGTTCGTGGTATTCAGCATGTATTTGTTCTTAAGAAGGGGAAATCCAATATAAACCTTCATCCGATCGCTCGCCCATGACGAAGACTGTGAACTTGCCGCCGCCGGTTCGACATGATGCGTGGTTTTTGCGGGTTGTGCAGGCTTTGGTTTGGCCGCGGCTGTTCCTACCGCGGCGGGTGCGGCAGCCACTGGTGCCGGGGCCTTTGGAGCGGCCCCCAAAAGATCTCGGGCGAGTACCGCCGCCAACTGATCCGTAAATTGATTTGTATACGTATACTGTTTGGAAACTTTCAGCGCGCCCGATCGCGCTTCGCGAAGCCCCATATTGAGAATAAATTTTTGATTGAATTGGATTCGCCCTTCCAGGAAGGCGTCCACTTTTAAAAGATCGGCCAGATCCTTTTGATTCTTCACATTGTAGAGTTGCTCGGGCCGAAGGCCGAAACGCGCCACGTTGGCCTGAAATTGATCGGGCGGATAGGTCCAAAAGCCGGGAGTATTGTTGACCGCCTTACGGATCTTCTCTGTGATGTCGGCCACGTCCGCCTTGTGAGTGGTATCTTGCAGCGGAAGAACCACGATCCGAGTCTGTGCCTTTAAAAGTCCCGGTAACAAAAGAGCAATCAGGGCGGAGATCCGAATGGCGAGGATTTTCATCAAGCAGCTCTTTCCTATTGTTACGCAACAAGCTTTACAAGGCAATCGACAATTGCTTTGAGGTGCGTTAGGAAGAGGCCCTTTCGTATGGGAAATGACGATCTCACTCGACTTTCGGTCAACACGATCAAAATGCTTTCGGTGGACGCTGTGGAGAAAGCAAATTCCGGACATCCTGGAATGCCGATGGGCGCTGCTGATTACACCTACGTTCTCTTTAGCCAATTTCTCAAGTACAGCGTTCGCGAACCACGTTGGAAAAATCGAGATCGTTTCCTTCTTTCGGCAGGGCACGGATCAATGCTTCTCTACTCGCTTCTTCATTTGACCGGCTACAAGGTTTCACTCGATGACCTCAAATCGTTTCGGCAGTGGGGAAGCAAAACGCCGGGTCATCCTGAATTCGGACGAACAGAGGGCGTAGAGACAACAACCGGACCGCTCGGCCAGGGATTTGTCAATGGCGTGGGAATGGGAATCGCTGCAAAAATGATGGCCGCCAGGTTCAATCGGGAAGACTTCTCACCCATCGACCATTTTATTTACGCCATTGTGAGTGACGGCGATTTGATGGAGGGAATTACCTCGGAAGCGGCGTCGATTGCGGGCCATCTTAAATTGGGAAATCTCATTTACATCTACGACGACAATCGAATCACGATCGACGGATCGACCGACCTCACTTTTTCGGAAAATGTGGCCGCTCGGTTTGCCGCGTATGGATGGCACACGGAAAGCATTGATGGCCATGACCATAGCGCGATTGCGAAGGCGATCGAGGCGGCACAAAAGGAAAAAATCCGTCCCTCTCTCATTGTGGCCCGAACCCATATTGGAAACGGGGCTCCTAGCAAACATGACACCGCCGCCGCCCACGGCGCCCCGCTGGGGAAGGAGGAGACAGCGGCCACTAAAAAGGCGTTGGGTTGGCCAGAGGCGCCCACTTTTTATGTTCCCGATGTCGTTCGAACGCATTTTGAAAAAATCACTTCGGAGCGGGAAAAAGACAGAGCTCGTTGGGAGGAAAATTTTTCGAAATGGAAAAAGAATCATTCTGATCTCGCTAAGGAATGGGATCGACACTGGGATCGTACGGTTCCCAACGGCCTCTTTGAAAAGCTTTGTGACAACCTCCCTGCGATGCCCGACGCTACACGAAATGTGTCGGGGAAACTTCAGCAGTTGATTGCCGCGGAGGTCCCATCGCTTGTCGGAGGTTCGGCCGATCTCGAGGAATCCTGCAAAACCAATATTAAGAGCTCGACTTCCGTTAAGGCTTCCGATTTCTCCGGCCGGAATCTTCATTTTGGAGTTCGTGAGCATTCGATGGGCGCGATCGAAAATGGATTGAGTCTGTATGGCAGTTTTATACCGTATGGTTCGACGTTTCTCATGTTCTCCGAATACATGCGCCCCGCCATTCGTTTGGCTGCCCTGAGCCATCTTCAAACCATTTATGTTTTTACTCATGATTCCATTTTCCTGGGCGAAGACGGACCCACGCATCAGGCTATAGAACAACTTGCCTCGCTTCGTTTAATTCCAAATCTGGCCCTGGTTCGCCCAGCCGATTCGCTGGAATGCGCCGCGGCTTGGGAGATCGCCCTATCACGTAAAAATGCTCCGACGGCGATTTGTTTAACCCGTCAGAAGATCCCGGCGATTGAACGGGATGCGTCTGTCAAACCAAAGGACGTGCTCAAAGGGGGATATATCGCCAGTGAAGCCAAAGGAGGTAAACCTCTCTGCATTATCATCGCGACCGGCTCCGAGCTTCATTTGGCGATGGGAGCAAAAAAAATTCTGGAAGATAAGGGAAAGGCGACCTGTGTAGTTTCAATGCCTTGCATGGAGCTTTTCGCGTCACTTCCCGAAAAAGAACAGAAACGGATATTGCCTTTGAATGTTCCCACGGTTGCGATTGAGGCCGGCCGAAGCGATCTTTGGCACAAATGGGTCGGCCGCGAAGGGCTCGTCATCGGCATCGACCATTTTGGAGAATCGGCGCCCGCCGAAGTCCTCTCCGAAAAATTCGGCTTCACGGTTTCATCAATCGTCACTAAGATCGATTCGTGGCTCGGAACTCGTGCTTCGTGAAACCGGCGCCGCCCTCAAAGGGTTGACGCTCGCCGAAGTGACCAACGCCATGACCGAAAACACGAAAAAACTATTTCGACTTTAATTCTTTGTACCCCCGCGTTGATTCTGCTAAGGCAAAATAGGTGAAGAAAGAAGATACTATTGCATCCGTTTTCAACTCACCAAAGCCGTTGATTGGAATGATCCATCTCCAACCCTTACCCGGAAGTTCGAGTCCAGCGAAACAATTCGAAACCACTGTTGAACAAGCGATCTCGGAAGCACACATTTACGAACGGACTGGATTTGCTGCAATCATGATTGAAAACATGCATGATCGGCCATACTTGTTAGGCCACGTAGAGGCAGAAACTGTTGCCGCAATGTCCGTCGTGGCACAGGAAGTCCGGCGCACAGTCAAAATCCCCCTCGGCGTTCAGGTACTAGCTGGTGCAAACCGTGAAGCGTTGGCCATTGCCCATGTTACGCGGGCAGCATTTGTACGAGTGGAAGGATTTGTCTTTGCTCACGTGGCCGATGAAGGACTTATTCAATCTTGTGCAGGCGAACTTCTGCGATATCGACGAGCACTTGCCGCAGAGCAAATCGCGATATTTGCAGACATCAAGAAGAAACATTCCTCCCACGCGATTACCGCAGATATCGATTTGGCTGCCACGGCCCGAGCGGCGAAGTTCTTCCTAGCCGACGGCCTTGTTGTAACCGGTAAGGAAACCGGCGATCCTCCGAATCCGGAAGACCTAGGCGAAGTGTTGAACGCTAGTGATTTACCGGTCTTAATTGGTTCGGGAATTACGGCATCTAATATTTCCAGCTACACTTCGGCTGATGGTTTCATTGTCGGCAGTAGTCTGAAAACCAATGGTGACTGGTTCGCTTCGCTCGATGAAAATCGGTGTACAAACCTAGTTCGCGCATGCTCAAAAATCCACTAGGCACCAACCCGTGTGAATCTTTGTTATCAATTCAATTCTGCTACCCGTCCGCGTCGCCGAAACTACCGCCGTCCTCAAAGGGTTGACGCTATGCGAAGTAGCCCACCATCCTTGCGCGCAAAGTCGAACTGAATTCTTCTGTCTTCTCAAGCAGTTCATTCGCTTCCGTTTCGGAAATCGCATTTGCTGTATCGTAGAGAGCGTCGTTTCGCTTCTGCCGACACTGGTCAAAATACGCTGCCATTTTCACAATGGATGCACCCATCGCAACTTCAAGTGCAATAAATGTGTTCCAGTGATGGCCTCCCGTGGACTTCACGCGATACCCATCAGCTCTAATCGCAATTGTCGCGAGTGTGCGAGCTGCATTATAAGCGAATTCGAATCTGCCTTCGGGGGAAAGACCATCGAGCGCTGCATCCGTTAGATTTCTTTTCGCCAAGGACCAAAGTTCATCGATCTCCCGCTTATCAGGAGGCAATTTTTCAATTCGCCGCTCAGCTAATAAGTCTTTCCAAGTTCTCTTCATTTCCAACCAAAAAGATTTTGTCTTTAGAAATAACGTTTCGAAGAAAGTGATTTTTCGCTTTAACCTTATGTTTGAATTCCAACGACGTAAATAGGGTAGTATTGATCGGTCTCAGCAACATTTCTTGAGTATTTCGGAAGGAGAGCGCGAGAGTGGAAAACCCGACTTCTCCAATGATCATGACATCAATGTCGCTTGCTGACATTTCTTTCCCCTTTGCTATTGAACCGTAAATAAAAGCAGATTGAATATTTTTTTCATAGGGCAAGAGCATATCGCGAATGATGTCGACAAGACCCGCCGTCTTAACAAATAGGCCCTGTAACTCTTTATAGAACGGACACTCCTCGTCTGCTTTATAATACGAATGTCTACCTTCGTAGCGTTGTTTTAATACATTCGCTTTCACGAGGCTTGCCAGCTCGCGTTGCAAGCTGGATGGAGTTGATTTAATCTGCCTGGAAAGGTCGCTGAGATACCACCAGCGATCAGGCGAGAGAAGGACCTTAGAGAGGATCCTTTGACGAACCCCTGGAATAATAGCATCGATGGGATGCGTTTTACGCATAATACGTAAATATTAACGCATATTGCGTAAATTGCAAGAGTGACTTTAATTCGATCTGGGTTCGGAGAGTTCTTAGGCGCTATTCGGGGGAATTTCAGAGGCCTTTAGTTCATTTTGAATTTCGGCGATTGAACGGGATGCGTCCGTCAAACCAAAGGATGTGCTCAAAGGGGGATACATCGCCAGTGAAGCCAAAGGGGAAGGCCTCTCTGCTGGGTCGGCCGCGAAGGGCTCGTCATCGGCATCGACCATTTTGGAGAATCGGCGCCCGCCGAAGTCCTCTCCGAAAAATTCGGCTTCACGGTTTCATCAATCGTCACTAAGATCGATTCGTGGCTCGGATCCCGTCCTTCGTAATCGGATTCCTTCTACTTCCTTTTTTCACGTATGCGGAATCCAATACGCTCTCATTTTTCCTCGGCTCCACCCGTCTTAAAGAGGTTTCCACTGCGGAATTACGAAAATCCATACCTCCTTCGAAGGTGACGTTTTTTGACCCTTTTCACGGAAAGCAAAAGTCATACAAAGCATTTCCTCTTCAGGCCCTGCTCAGCTTCGGGTTGGGCGATACGTGGAAGGAAAGCACTTATAGCGACGCCATTTTTATTGCGGCGGACGGATATGAGTCCACGGCGCCGCGCGATCGGCTGGCCGAAAAAGGGGCCTATCTGGCTTTTGAAGATCTGGATGTCACCTCATGGGAACCGATCGGAACCAAAAAAGCCAACCCCGCACCTTTTTATCTCTTTTGGACGGGCAAGGAACAGACCACGGCTAACGGTTACCCCTGGCCCTGGCAGGTCACTCAAATTAAGCTCGTTACATTCGATCAACAGTATCCCAACGTGGTGCCGACAGGAGCTGAAGAGGATTCTCCCGCCTACCATGGATTTTTAATCTTCAAAGAACAATGCTTCCGATGCCACGCGATGAATAGGCAGGGTGGAAAGATCGGCCCTGACCTCGACGCGCCCAAGAACATTGTGACGTATCGATCGGAAGAAATGGTGAAGGAGTTTATTCGGAAACCGTCCAAATATCGCTATACGCAGATGCCCGATCACGAGCATTTGACGGACAAAAATTTAGACGATCTGTATTCCTATTTCCGATTCAAGAGCAAATCGTCGAAGAATTAGGGGGTAGCCGCCTCTTCGTCCGTCGGAACATTAAAAACGGAAACGTTTCCCGAACCTTCATTGGCAGTCACTGCTTCCACAATTCCGTCTTTGTTAAAATCAAATCCAATCACAGATCGAGGGTTGCTTGCGTTGGTTCCAAACGTTGCCTTCGCGCCAAATGTACCCAGACCGTCTCCCAAGATGACACCGAGGTTTCCCGTAGTTTCGGTGAACGCCACATCCGGGCGCCCATTCCCATCGAAGTCAGCGATCGTGACTCCATTGAGAGCAACGGTTCCAATGGAAGGGAGTATGGGGCTTTGAAATTTTCCATTTCCATTACCAATGTGAACTGTGAGTGGGCTGGCGGTGTCATTATTTGCAACCACAATATCGAGGCGTCCGTCGCCGTTGAGATCCCCCGCGGCCACGTAAACAGGCGCGGCGCCCGATGTGATATTTCGTACAGATGTAAATCCTCCCGAACCATCCCCCTGAACATAGGAAAGATTATTGTTTGTCGAGCTGACGACAATCAGATCCATCTTTCCATCCCCGTTAAAGTCTCCAGCTACAAGAGAAACTAGACCGGGGTTGGCGTTGTAATTTTTGGCCTTGGCAAAACCCCCTTTTCCATTTCCCAGTGAAACGGAAATTTCATTCGATCCCGATCCGGTATTCGCCGTTACAAAATCGAGTTTGTCGTCTCCATTTACGTCGGCCGCGATAATCGCCTGTGGTGTGGTTCCAACGGCCACCGCCGGATAAACAAAGTTATTCATAGAGTCCTGCTTTTGTACAAATGTCCCGCCGCCATCATTAATCAAAATGGAGACGGTATTATCCGTACTGTTGGCCACCACGAGATCGTCAAACCCATCCCCATTAAAATCGCCCGCCGCCAGACTCGAGGGCCCCTGACCGACATTCGTGAGAAGACGGCCAAAGACGGTCCCCGCTGATCCCAATGGGGTCGCGTAGAGAATGGAAACGTTGTTATCTCCTGTATTGGCTGTAGCGATGTCGGTCACTCCGTCTCCGTTAAAATCTCCCAATGTCATCCCGCTCGGCGTACCTCCCGCAGGAAATCCTCGCGGGGCACCAAACAAATTGCCGAAATTAATCACCGCAAAATTGGAAAGAAGGAGCTCATTGGCTGTGCCGGCGTCGAGCGTGGCTCGAATCTCTTTCGCCCCCAGTTGCTTCGTGGAAAGAGTGGCCTTGATTTCTCCCTTCTCATCGGTCGACGTGGTCGCCTGGGAAAACGTATTTTGATCACCGGAGGCCGAAAGCGTTACCGATTTTCCCCCTACCGGATCCCCATTGGAATTTCGCAGAGTGAATGTGATCGTGCTCTTGGTCGTTCCATCCGCCGGTAGGCCATTGTTCCGAGTGGACGTAAATGTCGATTTGGCGAACTCCGCGGCGGTTTTCGGTGAACTGTTGGAATTGCAATGTGCCAAGACCGAAGTAATGGTGATCAGTAAAAATATTTTTATTTTCATGGGCGGCATTATAGCCAATTACTTTTCGAGCGCACGCGCTTTTCTCACAGCCCGAAGAGAGAGGGCCCGGTCAATCGAAGAAATTCCGCAAGCGATGCCGATCGAAGAAAGGGGTTTTTCTTTTTTTGTTCTCCCATGGTGGAAGTAGGTTCTTCAGCATAATTATGTCCGGGGAAAAGAATCATATCGTCGCCCAGTTTCATTAATCGGTTTGCCATCGTGTCGTACATTTGTTTCGGATCCCCTCCGGGAAGATCGGTTCGGCCGCAGCTATTAATAAATAGCGTGTCTCCCGAAACCACATTTTTATTCACCAGAAAGCATTGTGAGCCGGGTGTATGGCCCGGCGTATGAAGAAATGTCAGGTGGATATTCTTGCCGATGGTGAGTTCCTTTCCGTTCTCCGTGGGAATAGCCGTGGCTTTCCAACCGCTCATCCAGGGTTTTTCATCTTTATGCATATGAAGCTGGGCGTTCGTCCAATGAATCAATTCTTCGACACCGTTGATGTGATCCGGATGGCCATGCGTCACTAAAATATGCTTGATCTGATATCCGTCTTTTTCAGCTTCATTCAAGATTCGAGTGACATCCCAGGCAGGGTCCACTACCGCCGCTTCATGCGTTGCCGAATCGCCGATGAGATAAACGAAGTTCGCCATCGGCCCGATTTCCAGCTGTTTGAAATAGAGGGGGCTCTGGTTCATACTGGATTTCATGCTGGCGAAATCTATATCGCACTATGTTGAGACCGCAAGCGCCGAAAGAAAAACTGTAATCATGGTAGAAGCGGAAGCCAGCGTCGGCAGTCGGCGACGCTGAGAAAGCCTTGGCGCTTCTCCTGGACAGAGTCCCAAGTGAGTTGAAGCGCCGGAACCCCGAGCCGCGATCCGAAATAGGAAAGAGTGTCGTCTGGACGGCTTTCCGCAAGCTTAGCTTCAACAAGGAACCAAGGTTTTCCTTCGTTGGTCATTAGGAAATCCACCTCCCTGCCATCCCTGTCTCTTACATAGTACAGCTCTGCGCGAGCAAGCCCGAGGTCGCTCCAAACTTGAGCCGCTTTCCACAAGTGACTGGCGAGAAAATTTTCGTATCGTGCGGCCGGTTCCTCAACTTGTGACCAATCCCAAAAATAATATTTCGGTTGTTTTTGAAGCGTGCGGGAGATCCTCTTTGAATAAGGACGAATTTTAAAAACAATAAAGAGTCTTTCAAAAGCCTCCAGCCAAGCCTGAATGGTGGGGACCGAAACACGGAGAATTTCCGCCAGCGATCGATAACTGAACAGGGAGCCGACTCGTTCGGGAAGGAGAAGAAGGAGTTGCTCCGCAACACCGAGAAGTTTGATTTGTGTCATATCTCTGAGTTCCTCGCGCACCAAAAGCGTCCTTCTTACCGCGGACCAGCGGCGATGCTCTTCCTCCGACTGTGCCAGGAAGGGTTCCGGAAAACCGCCAAACCGGAACAGGCCTTCCGCTTCTTGGGCGGGAGACTGAAGTTCATACATATTTCCCGGAAGTGTGATTTTGTCTCCTCGAAGTTCTCCGACAGAGAGGGGGTGAAGATGGTGCAAATAATAGCGACCCAGAAGGCTGTCTCCCGATTTTTGATAAACATCGAGCCGCGCACTACCTGTAAGTAAGAGATGGATGCTCCGGTGATATTTGTCATGCACCCCCTTGATCAGACTCTTCCAACGCTCGTATTTATGCAGCTCATCCAAACAAACCCACGAATCTCGAACAAACGCTTTCTTTAGTATTTTCTCCCGGTCATCGGCGTCATCATATGAGTAATAGCGCCCCCCCTTGCCTTCGATCAATCGCCCCGCGAGAGTTGTTTTGCCTACTTGGCGCGGACCGGAGAGAAATACAAATTTCTTTTCGAGATCGCGGAGGAGATACGGCTCCAAATTTCGCTTCACATCTGCCATAACGGCAGCTTAACATTAGGAGGTCCAATTGTTAAGTGGTATTTACATTAGCCGGTCGCCCGCCCAACGTTTGAAATAGAGGGGGCTCTGGTTCATACTGGATTTCATGCTGGCGAAATCTATATCGCACTATGTTGAGACCGCAAGCGCTCCCTGGAAACCTTCAAAAATCGCCGGCGTGGAGTTCCTCTCACTCAACGCCGATGGGGGTGAACGACAGGGATCCATTTTATTTAAACTGGGCCGAGGCGCCACGTACCCCCGACATCGACATCCGGGGGGAGAAGAAATTTTGATGCTCAAGGGCGAAATGACGGTCGGTGATAGAAAACTAAAGTCGGGTGATTATCTTTATTCCCCTCCGGGCTCCCTCCATGAAATGAAATCGGAAACCGGCGCCTTTTTTCTTTCCATTCTCCCCAAACCCGTCGCTTTCGTCGCCGGCGGCCCGACCGAGGACATTGAGGCCGCGCCCGAACCGCCCGTCGCTCTCACCGACGCGATTGAATAATATTAAGGTGTGAAGAATCATCCCACTGACCAGACGGTGAGGAGGAGGTCGTACAAGACTTCTCTCAAATACCAGGGCTCCTTCCACCACCCGTCGCTCGGAAGATGGTCGTAACGGGAGGGAACGAAATAAAGGTCGATCTGGTTACCTAAGCTTTTACGAAAAAGACTCCGGCAGCGCCGAATTTGCGTTCGACGGGCGACGATGATGAGCGAATGAATTTCTGGATGCTTTTTCAAATAGGGAGGTAGTAAAGACAGCTCTTCTTTTGTGCTTCCCACAAACTGATTGGAAATGACTTCAATCGCAGTTGAAGGAACATGCCGTTCGGTAAGAATTTTTTCCGAAACTTGAACGGCATCCTCGAGTTTCACACCAAGTCGAATGGCGTCATCGAGACCATCGGGATGCCGTTCCCGCGAGAGGAGAATTTTACGCGACCACTTCTCCTCATAAAGCTTTGCAGCCTCTAAGCTGCCCCGGGGCGACATTCCGTTGAGAACAAGAATCGCGTCGGCCTTGGAGAGCGTATCGGGGCGCATCAAAAAACTTCCGATCCATCCCGCTATTTCCTCCCGACATAAATAGATGCCTGAAAAAAGGAGGATGAAAACAGCTACTAAGGAAATATGTCTCTTCAAGGGAGAGAGACTACCTTTGCTTCGCCCGCCGGAATCGAAACCGTTGTTCCCGGTTCAAACGCATCGCGATGAATGAGAGCCAGAGCAAGATTCTGTCTGAACCGGGGCGAATACGTCGTGCTTGTGACTTTACCTACTACTTTCTCTCCAAGCCGGA
This sequence comes from uncultured bacterium, assembly GCA_964397255.1. GTDB lineage: Bacteria > Bdellovibrionota_G > JALEGL01 > JALEGL01 > DATDPG01 > CAYNHQ01. The sequence goes on along the minus strand of CAYNHQ010000001.1, from coordinate 447,462 downwards.
TGGAATCACCCTTTTGGATCTCGCCCTCTGAAACAACACCCATCAACCGCCAGGCGAGGTTTTCGCCACGCGCATGGAGACGGGCGATGGTCTCCTGCCCAATGTAGCAGCCCTTCGTATAGGAAACCCCGAGGGCCAGATGTGGAACTTCCAAAAGAAGCTGATCTTCTGTCACATCCATCCCGAAACGGGGAATCCCCGCTTCGATGCGGAGAGCTTCATAGGCGGCCTCTGAAAGAGGGGCACCTTCCGCGGAAATTTCTTTGGGAGAAAGAATCGTGAATGTGGGCCGAACGGGAAAATCAAATGCACCAATGAACACCGTGTCGTTTCGATAGGAAGTCAGCTTTTTCTCGGCTTCGGGACCGAAAAAGCTGAAAACAAGCGATTGGGGAGAAGTAGAAAATGTTACATCTGCGCCCAGAACATATTTTTTAAGATTTGATTCGATCGTGTTCTGAAGAGATCGATCACTTTCCAGAGCGAACGATTCACCCCAATGGTGAACGATAAACTCGGCCACCAATTTTCCCTTCGGAGAGAGAATGGATGACAGAATGGACTGCCCTTTTGCGAGTTTCACGATGTCGTTGGTCAGCATCCCCTGCAAAAATTTGGCCCGATCTCTTCCACCCACCATCAGTACATATCGATCGACTCGCTTCATCCACGCAAACGTCGATCGCGCCGCCTCAATTTGCGAAATCCATGAAGGTGACTTCGGCATATGACGGCGGTATATAGCGCCCCCTTGTCGAAGAAGCCAAATAAGCCATTTCGGCTGGAAGACATCGATCTTCTCATTTTCGATCTCGACGGAACGCTGGTCGATTCGAGTCGAGACATCGCCGAGGCGGTGAACTACGCTCTGGGTAAAGTCGGCTTACCTCAGTGGAAAATCGACAACGTTCTTTCAGAAATCGGCTATGGAACCAAAAGCCTCATTCGACGAATTTTGGGCGACCAACACGTGGATTTGTTCCAGCCGACGTTCGATGCCTTTTCTGAATTTTACGAAGAACATCTCCTCGACCACACGAAGCTTTATCCGGGCGTCCGCGAAACTCTCGAAGCGCTCGATGAAAAACAATTCGCCGTCATTAGCAACAAGCGTCAGTATTTTTGTGATCCCATTTTGGTCGGTCTCGACGTAGGTCACTTCTTTTTCAAAGTTTTGGGCGGAGATTCATTGCCAAAAGCAAAACCGCATCCAGACCCGATTCTACATGTGGCGGAAGCGGCCGGTATCCCCATGGAGCGGGTCGTCATGATCGGAGATAGCCCGATTGATGTGGAAGCGGGGAAAGCCGCCGGTAGTTTCACCATCGGACTGACCAGCGGATTCACACCGGTGAGAGAAGTTCTAATGAGCGAGCCGAATTTAATTTTTTCTTCATTCAACGATCTTAAAAAATTCTTGATCGAATAGGGTTCAGCGGGAAATCATAACGGATCCCCGCTTCATTCCAAAAGACGGATGATTTCCCCTCTCGGAAAGTGGATTTCGGCGTGAGAGAGACTTAAATATTTCGCAAACCCACGTGGGAAGCGAGAATCCGAAAGATTGACCGAAAAGATCTATCATATCCAAGGGTTAATCTTTAGCCCCGATTTTGAGCCTCCCTTACCCGTGCGGGATCTCCCCTTAAACCTCGACTTGAGAAGAAAAATTGAGTTTCCTCTTGCCACTCTCTGCGGAAGCGCCATAACGTAAGTGTAAGGCGTATTAACTTACGTTGCCATACGTTACCGGCTTCGGCCGGTTCACATCATGGGGATGTTGAGTACCGAGAGGGAACAGGGGGGGTTCTCAAAAGGCCTTCTTCTCCCAATGGCGTTGATCATGCGGGTGACGGAGACATAGTATAAGGAGGAGCGATGGAAGTAGGGTTGATGAAGGAAACGAGTGGAGCCAACGTGACGACGGAGAAGGTCGCAGGAAAAATTGCGCGCAGAGGGAGAGCTACGGAAACCCCTCACAAAGGAATTCCTCATCCACGCTATTTCACCAAAGCCGCGGTTCATCCTTTTAGCGAAATCGAATGGGAGCTTCGTGAGGCGAACATCACGAACGAAAAGGGTCAGGTTGTTTTTTCCCAAAAGAATGTGGAAGTGCCGAAGTTTTGGTCCATGCTCGCCACGAACGTCGTTGTATCGAAATATTTTCGCGGGCCGCTAGGAACCCCACAACGGGAACATTCCGTAAAGCAGCTGGTCAGTCGAGTCGCCGACACCATCGCCGGCTGGGCGCGTAAACAGAACTATTTTGCAAGCGAGGCGGACGCACAGGCTTTTCAAGATGAACTAACGCATCTCCTGGTCTATCAAAAGATGGCCTTTAATTCTCCCGTTTGGTTCAACGTCGGAATCGAGCCCCACCCCCAGTGCTCGGCCTGCTTTATTAATTCTGTGAAAGATTCGATGTCCTCTATCATGGATCTTGCCAAAACCGAAGCGATGCTCTTTAAAGGAGGATCGGGGGCGGGGACAAATTTGTCGTCGATTCGATCTTCGGCGGAACAATTAACCGGTGGCGGCGCCGCTTCAGGTCCTGTTTCATTCATGAAGGGTTTCGACGCCTTTGCCGGCGTCATCAAATCAGGTGGAAAAACACGCCGGGCGGCGAAAATGGTGATCCTGAATATCAACCATCCCGACATCGTTCAATTCATCCGCTGCAAGGAACTCGAGGAGAAAAAGGCCTGGGCGCTCATTGACGCGGGCTATGACCCTTCGTTCAACGGCGAAGCCTACGGCTCCATCTTCTTCCAAAATTCGAACAACTCCGTTCGGGTGACCGATGACTACATGCGGGCGGTGGAGAAGGATGAGTCCTGGAGCACCAAGGCGATCACCGATGGCCACACGGTCGATACTTATCGGGCCCGGGATCTGATGAAGATGATTTCGGAAGCCGCCTGGATCTGCGGCGATCCCGGCCTGCAGTTTGATACGACGATCAACGATTGGCATACCTGCCCAAACACCGATCGGATTAACGCTTCGAACCCCTGTTCGGAGTACATGTTTCTCGACGATACCGCCTGCAACTTGGCCTCGCTGAATCTCCTCAAATTTGTAGATGAGGGGGTTTTTGATGTTGAGGCCTACCGGGCGGCACTTCGAACGACCATCTTGGCGCAAGAAATCATTGTCGATAACGCTTCTTACCCTACGCCGGCGATCGCGCAGAACAGTTTCGACTTCCGGCCGCTGGGTATCGGCTACGCAAATTTGGGAGCGCTTCTCATGTCGATGGGGCTTCCTTACGACTCCGACGCAGGGCGTGCCTACGCGGGTGCGCTCACGGCAATCATGACGGGGCATTGTTATCGCGTTTCGTCTGAAGTGGCGGCAGATCGGGGACCCTTTTCCGGTTACCCGAAAAATCGCGAGCCCATGCTTCGTGTGATTCGGAAGCACGCCGATGCGGTGAAGGCCATCGATCATACGTTGATTCCGGCGGATCTCTACAAAGCTGCGGAAGAAGATTGGGAGACTTCCTATGAAATGGGAAAGCGGTATGGGTTTAAAAACTCGCAGATCTCCGTTTTAGCGCCGACCGGAACGATCGGTTTCATGATGGATTGCGATACCACCGGCGTTGAGCCCGACATTGCTTTAGTGAAATACAAGAAATTGGTCGGTGGCGGATACCTAAAGATCGTCAACAATACGGTCCCGTCAGCCCTACATCGCTTGGGTTATAAGGAAAAGGAAATTGAGACCATTCTCAAATACATCGATGAGAACGAAACGATCGAGGGAGCTCCCGGATTAAAACCGCAGCACTCGGCGGTTTTCGATTGCGCGTTCAAACCAATGAAAGGGGAGCGTTTCATTCACTACACGGGTCATCTTCGAATGATGGGAGCGGTGCAACCTTTCATCTCCGGCGCGATTTCCAAGACCGTGAATGTTCCCAATGAAATTACGACGGATGAAATCAGTAAGACATATTCGGAGGCCTGGAAATTGGGGCTTAAAGCCATCGCGGTGTATCGGGATGGGTGCAAGCGATCTCAGCCGCTCAACACTTCGAAGGAAGGCGATACGAAAGAGATCGTTAATGTTACGGCGGAGCCTCGCCCGTACCGAAGACGCCTCCCCGATGAACGCCGGTCGATCACGCATAAATTCAGCGTGGCGGGGCATGAAGGCTATATCACGGTAGGAATGTATGAAGACGGAACGCCAGGAGAAATTTTCCTGGTCATGGCGAAAGAAGGATCGGTGGTCTCGGGTCTTGTCGATTCTTTTGCGACGGCCATTTCGCTCGCACTTCAATATGGCGTTCCGATGAAAGTGTTGGTCGATAAATTCAGCCATACCCGGTTTGAACCAAGCGGGATGACCGGCAACAAGGAAATTCCGTTCGCGAAATCGATCATCGACTACATCGTCCGATGGCTCGCATCTAAATTCTTGGGAAGTGAAGAACTCAAGGAAGTGGGAGTGCTCAAGCGGGACGAAGAGGTGGGCAATGGAGCGACCCCCAAAAACGATTCGCCGGTGAAAATGGCGGGCGCGGAACTTGCGGGTCAGCAGAAGTGGGCGTTTCGGCTTCAGGAAGATGCGCCTCCCTGCACCGAGTGCGGCTCCATCATGGTTCGAAATGGAATTTGCTACAAATGCGTGAACTGCGGATCCACGAGCGGATGTAGCTAAAAAATCGCAACAAGAAGACGCGAGATAAGCCCTGCGGCCAACCCCGTGGGGCTTTTTTTATTTCTTAAAATACGCTTTGTTTTTTTCGATGAAAGATTGCCACTTGTCCGGCACTTCTTCTTCGATGAAAATCGCATTGACGGGGCAAACGGGTTCGCACGCGCCGCAATCGATACATTCGTCGGGATTAATATAAAGCATTTCATCCTCTTCTTTGCCATGTATGCAATCGACCGGGCAGACCTCCACACAGGCTTTATCTTTCACTCCGATACAGGGCTCAGCAATAATGTAGGCCATGGGTGGCGGTCCTCCGTTTCTGCAGGGGGAAGCTAACAGGATTTGCCGCATCCTTCAAAAAATTTGGCATTTTTTCGAAACTCCTTCCTCCCGGAATTCGATGATACGATGAGAGTGGGTGAAGATTTACACCAAAACCGGAGACCAAGGTGAAACGGGCCTTTATTCGGGCCGTCGCCTGCCGAAAGACGATCCTATTTTGGAAGTCTACGGAACGGTGGATGAACTCAATTCTGTTCTGGGCCTTGCAGGGGCCGAAGGCCTGATTAAGGAATTGAATGAGAAAATAGGAAGGATTCAAAACGAACTTTTTCAACTCGGCGCGGATCTCGCCACCCCCTGGGATGATCCAAATACCAAGAACAAAGTTGATCGCATCGAAGGGAAAGCGATTTGCCGATTGGAAGATGAAATCGATGGGGCGGAAAAAGAGCTCACGCCTCTTACGCAATTTATTTTGCCGGGAGGAGCGCGTTCGGCGGCCTGGCTCCATTTGGCCCGTACCGTATGCCGACGGGCTGAGCGCCCTTTAGCCGCGCTCTTGCGCAAAGGGAGAGTCAATCCTGAAACGATCGTCTATGTCAATCGGCTCTCCGACTGGCTCTTTGTCATGGCCCGACTGGAAAATCGTCGTGCGGGTGAAAAAGACATTCCATGGACAAAATGATTCGCCTCCGACGGGAAAGCGGCTTCATGCTCGTCGTCGTTCTCCTGTTATTGGTCATGATGTCGCTCTTGGGAGTATGGTCTCTCAACACCACGAGCGGCGGCCTCCTCCGTTCGGGTAATTATCGGTCCATTTTCGCAAATCAAAATTCCGCAGAAGACGCCATTCGTATGTCGGCACTTCGAATACAACAAATTTGGGCCAACAATGATTCGATGAACACAAGTAGTCCCGCCCAACCCAAGCAAAAGACATTTCTAACCACAAATACATCAGGTGGCCCCTGCGTTCCGGATAATCCAGGGTGTGTAACAGGGGCCGATGCCAATCCTCCTTGCGGGGTCTTTGCGGCTAACAAAGACCAGGACCTTCCGTCAACTGTGTCGGGTGCTACATCCAATGTAATCTGTAATTTCATGGGAACCAATCTACCTGACACTCAGGTGATCTTGGCTCGAAAAGCCGACAATCCGTCGGCTGCGACAAACGCAATTTATTTGGTGACGAGCATTCACACCGACAATTTGGGACGGCGACAGATTATGCAGGGGGTGGTGGTGGTTTCATACGGCTCTACTCTTCCCTATCTCGCTACGATAGCGAAAGTGATTGAGTAGAGTCCCGTGAAACCAAATCGTTGGGCGGGCATTCGGTTGATGGTTCTCTCCGCGCTTTTCTTTGCGGGAATGAGCGCCTGTTTCAAGGCGGCCGCTTCCCAAGCCAACCTTTGGCAGACCGTTTTTTTCAGATCCGCGGTGGCCCTTCCCATGTTGGTCCTAATCGGCTGGCAGCGAGAGCGAACGCTCAAGGGGAACAATTCCCTATTTCTCATCAGCCGGAGTCTGACCGGCTTCGCGGGTCTCTGTTGCGGGGTGTACGCCACGGCAAGAATTCCTTTGGGGAATGCGACCGTCTTAATTTCTACCGCGCCTATTTTCGTGGCTCTTCTGTCAGGATTTTTTTCTCATGAGAAAACTCCCCAAAAAGTGTTTTATCTTCTCCCTTTCTTTACTCTCGGCGTCGCACTCATCGTAAAACCCACTCTTTCGTTTGTGTTGGGAATGATCTTCTTCCGCGAACAGCCCGGTTTATCTACGCTGGGAGGGGCCCTTCTTATCATAATTTGCGGCTATATCGCCACGGCTTCATTTTTCTGATTGACGAAATTCTCACGTTCCGTACTCTCAATTTTGAAGGGGGAACTTCGTCATGCTGCGAAGGGGGGGCTGGCCCTATGGGCTGGCAGCAGTGCTATGGTCGACGTTTGTCTACGGGCAGCACTATGGTCCGATGGAAAAAGTCTCACGCACAATTTTAACCCAATATCGAACTCCGCCCACATTTGCGGCAAAGGGGGACTTCGATGGAGATGGCTTAGAAGACATCGCCATTGGGTTGGCCGGATCGAACGAGATGTTTTTACGAAGAGGCATAGATCAGCATTCGGATGGATCCATTAGATACGCCCTCGTTTTCCGGGCTCTCCGACAAATGGATGTGTGGGAAAAAAGGAAAGATGAGATCCGTTGCCTTTATTCCTCGCGATGGGAGCGCGATCTGGCTCCCGGTACGGTTCCCACTTCACCCCAGCTGATTGACATCGATTCAGAGGAAGTTCTCTGGATTCTTGCAGAGTCCATTCATGTCAAAAATGCCAATGAACTCTTGGATATTAATAATGCAGCTCTCCCCACGACGGGATCCGGATGGACGATCTTTGAGCAAAAGGTCATTCGAAGCTCGAACCTCTCAACGGTGATTTTTATGGAGTGGAGGGACGCAATTTTTGGATTCCATCTCGAGAGCAATTTGAAAATGCGAAACAACGCGTCGGCCGCTCAGTCAATTCCATTCGTGAGAAATACTTAGACCCTTATATTCCCTGGGTCCGACCTCTGATTTTTGTTTCGACCGAAGTCTCCTCGCCAACCCACCGTCCGCATTAATCGGCGACGAGGGAACGAAGGACAAAGAAGACGTTTTCTTTCCGCTCGCGGAGGCGGCGAACAAAATAGGGAAACCAATGCGTTCCGTAGGGAACGTAGGACCGAACAGTGTAGCCCTGCCGAGCCAATTCACGGCCTCTGGCGCGGCGAAGGCCATAGAGCATTTGGAATTCGAATTGATCACGCGGAATATTTTCTTTCGCGGTCCATTCCAATGCCCAACGAATGAGCCTTTCGTCATGCGTAGCGATACCCACTCTTGACTTTCCTTTCAGAAGAATTTGAACCATCGCTTTGTAACTCTCACGAATCTGATCCATGCTTTGGTAAGCAATGGAGGCCGGTTCTTTGTAAGCCCCCTTGCAAACACGTATCGGAGCTTGAATAGCGGCAAGTTTTCGGGCGTCTTCTTCGCTCCGATGCAAGTAGGCCTGCAAAACCACTCCGACATTGTCATATTTCTCACGAAGGGTCCGGAACACTTGGATCGTTCGCTCGGTGTATGGCGAACCTTCCATATCGATTCGCACAAAATTATTGAGCTTCTTCGCCCTCTCTAAAATCCGCCCCACATTCTCCAGCACAAATGCGTCGCTGATATCGAGGCCCATCGCCGTGAGCTTAATGGATACATTGCTTTTCACTCCCGACCGGGCGATTTGATCTAGGAGCGCGATATACTCGTCGGCCGAAGCTTTCGCTTCTTCGGTGGTCATCACATTCTCGCCGAGAAAATCGAGTGTGGCTACGAGTCCGTCCAGGTTCAACAGTCGAACGGCTTCCATCGCCTGATCCATTTTTTCTCCGGCTACAAAGCGGCGTGCGACGTAGGCCAGATGTCCCATTTATGCTCCCTGATAAACCAACACGGCGAGAAGAAAGGCGATGGTCACCAATAGAATATTTTGAACGAACGTGACTTTGGAATCCGCGTTTCCCGCCAGAACCACCGGAGCGCCACATTGTGTGCAGAACCGAGCCTCGGTAGGGAGTTCCGCCTGACACTTCATACATTTGATCGTAGGGGGTTGGCTCATGGCGGGCGCCTTCATAACACGTTTCACTTTTCCCGCCAAAAAGGCATACTCGTTTTATGAACCTGATGGAAAGACTGCGCGACGGTTGGAAGCAACTCAAGAATGAACGCCTCTATAGGCGCGTTCCGCTTCAGCGCCCGGTAACCCTCCGAATCGTCGGGGGCGAGATGCGGACTGAGGAAATCGGAAATTGGAGCCCCGGGGGCCTCTTTATTACTACTGAAAATGTGCTTTCGGTCGGTACGATTATGGAGGTGGAGTTTCAGTTGGGAGAAAAGAGCGGATCGTCCCTTAAGCTTTGGGCGCAGGTGGTTCGGCATCAATCGGACGGGGCGACTGGAAAGATGGAGGGGATGGGGGTCATGTTTACGGACTTCTCGCAGAGCGGAATGGCTATACTTCGCGATCTTCTCACCCAAGCATATTCAGCCTAGGCCACAATAATTTCGATGATCTCGAGTTCCCTCATTCCACCGGGGGCACGAACCGTAACGGAATCGCCTACTTCTTTGCCGATCAGGGCTTGAGAAATCGGAGAGGTCACGGAGATCATTCCAAGGTCGATATTCGCCTCGATTTCGCCGACAATCTTGTACTTGAGTTCTTTGTCGGAGCTCGAATCATAGAGACGAACAGTAACGCCAAAGACTACTTTCGATCCGTCATGCTTTGAAACATCGATGACTTCAGAGCGTGAGATGAGATCTTCGAGATAGCGAATTCTTCCTTCGATCTGACCCTGCTTTTCTTTAGCCGCGTGGTACTCGGCATTCTCACTTAAATCGCCGTGGGCCCTGGCCGTTTCAATTTCTCGGGCGATCTTGTAACGCTCGACATTCTTGAGTTGAGTCAGCTCTTCGACAAGTTTGATCTTGCCCGCTGCAGTCAGAGGAACACGTTCAGGCATTTAGATGGTCACCCCACAATATTTTCGCCGCCGTCTACTCCAAGAACATTTCCCGAAAGCCAGCGAACGTGGGGCAACGAAAAGGCTACGAGTGCCTCCGCCACGTCTTCGGGAGTGGTTAAACGTTTTCCCGGATTCCGGGCCTTCGAAAATTCAATCATTTCCTCATGGCCCGGGATTTTTCGAAGCGCGGGAGTATCCGTGACACCTGCTCGAACGGCGTTCGCCGTGATTCCTTTGGGCGCCAACTCAAGAGCGATTTGGCGAATGTGCGATTCAAGCGCCGCCTTTGCCGCCGACACCGCTCCGTAGGTGGGCCACACATGCTCGCCTCCCGCGCTCGTCATAGCGAAAATTCGGGATCCATTTTTCAGGAGATTCGCGGTCATTAGGTCTTGCACCCAATACACCAATGAGTGGGCCATCACATCGACTGTCATTTCCATTTGAGCCTTGTTAATCGCTTCGCCTTCAGGTCCAAAGAAGGGCTTAAGCGTTCCAAACGCAAGGGAGTGAAGAAATGTCCGCACCCCTTTCGTTCCCGCTTTTGACGTGAGGCCTGAAATCACCTCTTTTCGCTTTTCCGGGTCGGAAGCGTTCACATTAAAAAAGAGGGCTTCGTGGCCCGTCGATTTCACGTCGGAGATAATTTTTTCCACATTCTCCATCGTCGCTTTTCGATCGAGATGAACACCGCAGATGTTCATCCCCGCTTTCGCAAGTCGCACAGCCGCCGCCCCGCCAAATCCGCTGGAAGCCCCCAAAATGAGCGCCCATTCCCCTTTCAAATTTTCAAATTCTTCCTTCATATCGTCCTTGCGAAAGCGGGCAGACTACCCTCCCGCGTAAAGATCGCAAGGGGAGCCTCGCAATGGTAATGTCGGCCCCCATGGTCGTTGGAAAAGAGACGGTCGTAGTGGTTACGGGCGCTTCCCTTGGAATTGGGCGGGCCGCAGCTCTCGAGTTTGGCCGAAAAGGCGCGTCGGTCGTCGTTGCGGCACGGAATGAGGCTCTCCTACGAGAAGTTGTAAGGGAAATCGCCAAGGAAGGCGGAAGGGGAACGGCGATTCGATGCGACGTCGGAATCGAGTCGGACTGCCAAAAGTTGATCTATAGTTCGGTCAAAGAGTTTGGCCGTGTCGATGTGTTGGTCAACAATGCGGGACGCGGTCACTATGCCGCCGTCGAGAATCTGACCACCGAAGATTTAGATGCCATTTTCCGGACGAATCTTTACGGAACTCTTTGGTGCACCAAAGCGGTGCTACCGCACATGAAACAAGCCAAGCGAGGGCACATCGTGAACGTCTCCACTGTTATTTCCCGCCGGGCGTTTCCATTTGTCACCGCCTACTGCATGACGAAATTCGCGATGAATGCCTTCGATGAGGGACTCCGACTTGAAGTCCGTCCTTACGGAATAGATGTTTCTTTGATTTGTCCTGGGCTCACGACAACTGATTTTCAGAAAAACGCCACCCGGGCCGGAATTTCGCCCCCGTATCAACATCAGTGGGCGATGTCGGCCGAGAAGGTGGGGAAAGTCATTTTATCCGCAGTGGAGAGGCGCAAAAGGCGAGTGATGCTGACACTTCCGGGAAAATTTCTCTTGGCCATGCAAAAGCTATCGCCCACATTTTGCGATGAGATGGTTTATCGAGTTGTGGCGAAACGAATGAAAGCCCCGATATGAGGTTTCGAAGAACAAAAATCGTAGCGACATTGGGGCCGGCGACGTCTTCGCCTGCCATGGTCAAACGAGCGCTTCACGCCGGTGTGGATGTGGTAAGGTTTAATTTTTCACACGGCACCTTGGATGAACATGCAAGCGCCATCCGTTTGGTACGAAAATGCGCCAAGGCGATCGATCGTCCCATCGGCATTTTAGCGGATCTCCCCGGCCCCAAACTTCGGACGGGAAATCTCTACATGGGCAGCCCTGTTACCCTTCAACATGGGGCCCATTGCATCCTGACGACGCGGGACGTTTTGGGAACGGAGGAAGTGATACCTCTTCTTTACAAGAATCTCCCACGGTTTGTCCGTTCAGGAGATCGAATTCTCCTTGCCGACGGCCTTCTCGAACTTCGAGTGATTCGGGTCGAGAGAAAAAACATTCATTGCCGCGTCGTCACCGGAGGAGAGTTGGGCGAGCATAAGGGAATTAATTTACCGGGTCGCCATTTACCCATACCCGCCGTTACGGAACGGGACAAAGAGGCGCTTCGGTTCGCCGCCAAACAGGATGTCGACTTTGTCGCGCTCTCATTCGTCCAACGCGCGAATGATATCGGCGTGGCTCGTAAAATTCTCGCCTCACTCAAACATCCGATTCCGATCATCGCTAAAATCGAAAAACCGGAGGCTCTCAAACATATTGATTCCATTCTTGACGCTTCGAACGGAATCATGATCGCGCGGGGGGATCTGGGTGTGGAAGTGCCTTCTTCCGAAGTACCTGTCGTTCAAAAGAATTTGATCCATCGTGCATTTGAAAAAGCGGTTCCGGTTATTACAGCCACACAGATGCTGGATTCCATGATTCACAACCCGCGCCCCACACGCGCAGAGACCACAGATGTCGCCAATGCCATTTGGGACGGCTCCGATGCGGTGATGCTTTCAAATGAGACGGCGGCCGGAGAACATCCCATTGAAACCATTCGAACGATGGCTGAAATCATCGAACGCGCGGAAGAGCATCCCGCCTTTGGTTGGAGGCCGAAGGAAATCGAAAATTCTCCGTCGGATACACATGCGGTCCTTCAAGCCGTGAAGCGGATTTGTTCGCCGGGAGTGCACAAAGCCATAGTCACGTATACAAAGACGGGCTCCACGGCGATTGCTCTCTCCAAACTCCGGCCCATTGTACCGGTGTTTGCGCTTACCCCGGATTCCAATACATTTCGTCGGCTGTCGCTTATTTGGGGAGTACGGGCGCTGGTCAGCCCCCGGGGGCGGAATGTGGACGAAATGATTCGATCCGGAGATCAGGTCCTCATGAAAAATGCGGGACTTAAAATGAAAGATCGTGTGATTCTCGTGGCGGGAACAAGGTTGACAAGCGGGGCGACCAATCTGATGAAAATTCACCAGATCGGTGACACTCTTTCGGGAAAGCACTGAGCATGGAACTGACCTCCTTTGAAAATGGGGAGATTTCTTTTTCCGTGGAGGGGAGTGAGATTCGCTACGAACGAAATCACGCGAATCAATTGATTCTCTGTGCGAGAATGAACGACTGGGATCGATTTACCGCCATGTGGAAACGAAAGACGGATCCAGCAACGTGGGAGAAGTGGGCTCCTCTATTTTCAAAACTCGACACCGGAGGCCGATGGAAAATTAAAGAAACCTTTGCACGGCTGGCCACGGTCGAAGAGGAAACCGCTTCTTCCAAAGCGCTCAAAACGATTTCACTCTGATTTAAAGATAATGGGCCTTGAGTTCCTGAGTTAAGTAATCCAGCGCGTCTTTCGGCGTGTCGGAGAAATGAATGAGATTGAGATCTTCCGGGCCCAACACGCCCCATTTCTCCATTTCACTGAAGTTGATCACTTTGTTCCAGTATTCGGTGCCATAAATCACAATCGGCAATTTCTTCTTAATCTTTTCGGTCTGAATGAGTGTCAGCAATTCCGTCAATTCATCGAGTGTTCCAAACCCGCCTGGGAAAATAACGAGAGCCTTGGCCATATAGGCAAACCAATACTTGCGAACAAAAAAGTAATGAAATTCGAAATTGAGTTCGGGTGAAATGAATGGATTCGGGTGTTGTTCGAAAGGAAGTGAAATATTAAATCCGATGCTGAGCCCCCCGGCCTCTTTGGCGCCTCGGTTCGCCGCCTCCATGATTCCCGGGCCACCTCCGGAGCAAACGATAAAACGACGTTTCCCTCTTCCGAGTGACTTCGACCAATTGGTGAGCAATTTCGCGAGCTCCGTACATTCTTCATAGTACTTCGACATCGTGACCATTCGCTCCGCTCTTTCGATGGCCGTTCGGTCCTTGGGAGAGTTTCGCTTCGTATCTTCCAGAGACTTGAGTGCCTCGCTCTTCGATTGGATTCGCGCCGAACCAAAAAAAACAACGGTGTCGTAGACATGATATTTTTCAAACCGGAGCTGCGGCTCCAAGTACTCGGCTAAGATTCGAATCGGTCTGGCTTCAGGACTGTCAATGAATTCGACGTTCCGATAGGCCTTTGGGGGGCGCTTTTCGGGGTGGTACCATTCCTGATGCTTTTCAACGATTTTCTTGGTGGTCATACGAGGCAGGGGAGTATAGCCGGTCGGGTCTCATTGGCGAGGAAAGTATTGACGGGTACTCCCAGCACAGCCAAGATGCGCGGCCATGACATCGGCGGAAGAAACGCTTCTGGGAGAGCTTCGAGCAAAGGGAATTGAATTTTCACCTTTCACTTGGGAATCGTGCCGGAATTGGCTTACTGCGAATGAATGGAAGATCAATGTTCTTTCCGATTATCCGGGTGGAGAAATTAAATTCACCGTTCGCCGTGGTTTCGAGCGTATTGAGCTGACGGGTAGATCGGATCTAGAAGTCATGGCAAAAGCGATTCTGGAAATTAAACGGCGAGATCAATTTCAGGGTTCAACCTGAAGCGGTTCGTTGGCTTCCCCCATTTCTTCTCGCAAATGCAATATAGCCGATGTCAGCCCCGGGTATACGGGGTATGTGAATTCACAACTGGAAGCAATCGTTGTGGACGTGCAGGAGTTCGAATTACGTATTCGCATCGTATCCAACCATTCACGAAACCTACTGTATACCGCTTGAATAAATTCCTTCGGAACCGTCAGCCCATTGAAGCTCCAGGGGCGAAGAGCTGGTGGTACCCTTTCCAGGTCGAAATCCGGATGATCGATTTGAGTCAATAGAAGTGCGCTGATAGCCCAGGGAACGAAGGCCCCCGCTAAACGAGCGCCCCTCAGGATGGAAAATCCAGATTCAACAGCTCGCCCCGATACCTCAACCTCAGCCGGAATCCTTTCATTTTCCAGCAATGCAAACGTGCGCTCGATATCCGCCCCTCCTAACTTCACGTTCTCTGAAATTCGACCTTCCGTCGACCAGTCCCGAACCACGTCAAAGTTGCCGAACTGCATCTGCATCTGCGGCAAGACATTCTCCAATCCTGTTTGAGAAAGATGCGTTACAACTTCGCAGGGGAGCTTTGCGAAGTGACTGTCCGCCTCTATAAATCTTCGGCCATTGAAATAAACGAGTTCTTCCTTGTATTCGTTCGATAATGCAGCCACTGTGTCAAAAAACCTTTTTTCCTGAAAAAGGCCGCGCAAGTAGTCGTAAATGCTTTCTCTTGTCTCTAATTGATTAAGGTATTCTATCCGTCCGCTCCTTGTTTTCAGGACTCCGTTTTTCTTATCGACGGTAAAATACGACATCATCGAAGTCCCCCGCTCCGTGACCGTGAGAAAGAGTTGCGACGGCATGTTGCCATGAATCAAATCGAATAGATCTTGGCTGGTGGCAAATACGACTGAGCGAACGGCAAAATCATTGGCTGCAGCTTCGGATGTGAGAAGAGGTGTCATGGCCTCTCCAGTGTCGCTGAGAATCATCCATTGGCCATTCTCCAGCTTCACCGGACGATCAATATTTCCAAGCGCCTTTGAAGCCAGCCAGTTTCGACGCATCGGCTCGAGCGAAGGATAGCGATATTTCGCGAACTGTGCGTTAATTTCATTGCGGCGCGCCGCCGACGCACCAGGCAATTCCTCGCGCATTTCGGTCACGCTATCAAGTACGGATTCCACCTGCGTCGCCCGCGCTCCAAGCAACCCCTTCGTTCCTGTCTTTACTCTCCGCAACGCAACCAAAGTCCCCAACCCACTGGCCATCTGAACTGGCTCCTTCTGCGTACCTAATGATTTGATATTTTGGGAAATCGCCTCGCGTGCGAAACTCTTATCTTGGCTCTGAAAAAATTCACTCGCCGTTCGGACATCCGGTACTTCTTTTAGTTTGATCCTTACAAATAAAGGCGTGGGCTCCTGTTGAAACCAATTCACGATCACTTTGGAAACAAGATTCGAGGTCTCTTGTAAGAAATTTGACTCATCTGCAGCACCAAATGCGTGCCCAACAAGAAGGAATACAAAACATCCAAATCTGAAACTTACTGATTTCATAGAAAAAAGGTGGCGGATATGACCATAAGCAGCGCGAGGCGTCAATACCTTCACCAACGTCTCGGCGTGTCGAAACTATGTAACTATTTAGAAATATTAAGAAATAACTTCATTTGTTCTTCAAGGATTTGACGGTGTTCGGGGCGGAAGAGTTGAAGTCGATACTCATTTATTATTTTCGTCGACATGGTTAGCCATTCTTTCCAACAGAGCTCACAAATGTTGAGTTTTATCGACTCGCCTAATGCGCTGGGCATCGGTGGAGTTTCTAAACCGTCAGAATCTTTTCCACATCGAGAACAATGGACCGTCATTTTGAGGGAACATAACGGACGAGACGTCGTGCGGCAAATTGTAAAAGATCGAATATGATGAGACGTGCTCCGAAATAAGAAGCTCCTTTGGGTCGCCCTTCTCTACCTCTCCCAGGGATTTCCTTTCGGCGTAATCACCTTTCAGCTCGGAATTTACCTGCGGTCAAAAGGGAGCCCTCTCACCGACATTGGAATTATGTCGCTTTTAACACTTCCTTGGAGCCTAAAAATTCTATGGGCACCTTTTGTCGATCGATTCGGAGAAAAAAAATATTGGATCGCTGCCATGCAAGTGACTATGGCTTCACTTTTTTTCCTTTTGCCCTCGGTATCTGTCGAAGAGGGCTCTTCTCTATTTTTATTTCTTGTCTTCCTTCTCGCCATGGCGTCGGCCACTGCTGATATCGCGATCGATGGCTACACCATTCAAACTCTTACCGAGAAGGAGATGCCCTCTGGGAATGCCATTCGACTGATAGGATGGAAGGTCGCCTACATTCTTTCCACGGGTGCCGTGGGTGCGCTTGTTACGTGGTGGAGCTGGTCGACCGCATTTGTGGGAAGCGGATTTTTTTTGATAGCCCTCTCGCCCTGGACTCTGCTCGCGCCTAAACCGGAATACCGGGTGGCCGAAGAGCAAACCACACTCTCTCCCCTTCACCCGAAATTTTGGTTGAACGGTTACTCCGCACTGCTTTCTCGTCCCGGAATTCTTCAAGTGCTGCTCTTCGTACTAACGTACAAACTCGGTTCCAGTGTGATCGCGACGATGATTCGTCCCTTTTGGGTGGACAAGGGTTATTCCACTGCGGAAATCGGTCTCGTTTCAGGCACGCTCGGCACTTTGGAATCATTTATTGCCCCGCTTGTGGGGGCCTGGCTCATTTCGCGCGTACGGCTTTTCAACGCTCTTTGGATTTTTGGAATTCTGCAAACTCTTCCCACGCTTATCTATGGTGCCGTCGCACACTGGGATCTTGGGAGGGTCTTCATGTATACGGCTTCATTGACCGAAAGCTTTGACATCAGCCTGGGACAAGTCGCTTTCATGGGATTTCTAATGCTGGTATGTGAAAAAAAATATGCGGCAACACAGTACGCATTCTTATCGGCCATTTTCGGTTTTACGCGATCGGTCGCCGGGTGGATCGGCAGTCTCGGCGCACAGGACTGGGGATATGCCAAGTTTTTCTTCTTCGCCTTCTTTCTCGGATTTGTTTCCTTTCCTTTCCTTCCTTGGGTAAGAAAGTGGATCGATCATGAATCCCATTCCTGATTTCCACTCCACACTCTCGAAACATCACCTCACCCTTTCGCCACGATCCATTGAAACGCTTCAAATCAATCTGACGAAGCTCTGCAATCAAGCATGTCATCACTGTCATGTCGACGCTTCCCCCAAGCGAACGGAATCCATGGATGACCGGACGATGAAGGCCTGTCTAGAAGTCATTACTAGAAATAAGGAAATTAAGGTCGTCGACATCACGGGAGGGGCGCCCGAACTTCACCCCAAGTTTGAATGGCTGGTGAAGGAAGTTCGGAATCTCGGCCGTCATATCATCGTACGTCACAATTTGACTGTCACCATCGACGGGCATCCCCATTCGGGCGAAAGCAAAGGACATCTGCCGGATTTTTTTTCTCAAAATCGAATTGAACTGATCGCCTCTCTCCCCTGTTACACCGAACAGAATACGAACGCGCAACGGGGAAAAGACGTTTTTGAAAAGAGCATTGAGAGCCTCCATCGTCTCAATCGAGTCGGCTACGGCAGAGAAGGAAGCGGCCTCATTCTCAATCTTGCCTACAATCCGGGGGGCGCCTTTCTTCCTGGAGACCAGGCGAATCTCGAACGTGATTACAAACGTGAATTAGGAACGAAGTATGACATCGTGTTCAATCAACTCTACACGATCACGAATATGCCGATCCATCGCTTCCGAAACCAGCTCGTTCAATGGAGCAAGTTGGACGAATATATGACGCTGCTCGTAGACAAATTTTCGCCGAAGGCGGCCGAAGGTGTGATGTGCAAAACCATGTTAAGCGTGGGATACGACGGCAAGCTCTACGATTGCGATTTCAACCAAATGCTTGAACTCCCCGTGCACGGAATGGTCCCACAAACCATTTTCGATTTTGATTCCGAGCCGCTCCTTTCCCGCCATATTCAATTCCGCGAGCATTGTTATGGTTGTACAGCCGGCGCCGGAAGCAGCTGCGCCGGAGCCATTGTCAGTTCCTCTCCGATCCATCGGGCTTGATGGTTACTGTAGACGGTCAACCCAAATTGAGAAATTACAGGTTGCTTTCGGCACGCCGTTTCATTATGAATTTATGCACTCGTCGGGGTGGGAGCGCGCTTTTTTGCTTTTTAAGTGTCATGCCCTCTTATGCGGGTGAAATCTCGCTTGGTTGGAATTTTTCCAAAGCCGGTCTTCGGAACATTAGTGGATTTGAAATTTTCTTCGGAAGCGCTTCGGGCGTTTACAACACTACTCCCCAGGACGTCACGGACTACCACAAGGCGAGTTGTCCTCGGCAACCGATTCTGGCTCATATTGTTCCTTTAACCTCGTTTTCAACCGGAGATTGCGCCCCGCCCACCGATCCCTTTCCACCCCGCTACTATATTGCGGTAAAGGCTTTCCGGGGTGATACCAGTCGAATCGAAAGCACATATTATTCAAATGAAATTAGCGGATTTCCCCATCCAAAGATCAACACGTTTAATCCTCCCAGCGCTGCCCAAGGAGACCCCCCTGTCACTCTCAATGTCACGGGAATCAACTTTCTTCCGTCCACGTATATCAATTTGTATACCTCCTCGGGCGCCGTCGTCCGCGGACTAAATGCTTGGTCGAGCGCGTCGGATTGCCAGCATGTTTCGGCCACCTTTGAACTGGGGGGAGCGGTGAAAGATGGTTCGGCCTACGCGCAAGTAGGTCATCACAAGGTCTCGGCTAATCAGCTCGATCTTGGATGCGGTGAGTCCAATATAGATCCCTGCAGTGAGCTCGTCAGTGGATGTACCATTTTTGGAAAGTCGTCTGGAGATTTCGACATCCTCTTTCGTCCATGGCTGGCCGACATCGATGGAAATGGCATGGTGGACGATCTAGATAAAAATTTCGTTGTTGCACGATTTGGACAAAAAGTGACCGACGCGGCAGCACAGGCCGATTTGGCGAACTGGAATCGAGCGAACCTGGATGGAAACGACATTATCGACGGAGGAGACCTTGCTTTTATCTACTATTACATGGTCAATTTCGCTGGTCAGAGCATCACCTTTGACTCCCCCGCTCCTTCGCCATCGGCGACAAACGCGGCGCTAACTCGAGCCAAAGCTTGGGGGGGGGATGTCAATCATGATGGTGTGGTCGATGCGCGTGATGCCCGATTGATTACTCGGTACTATTGGGGGCGGCGTACACCGGTCCGTAGAATTCCCCCCTTCCAACATCCCACTCGGCACATAGAAGGTAGCCGACCCGTCGTTCGACCCTCTGTGCTTCGTCCCAAGAATCCCACCCTTGGAAACCATTTTGTCCAAATGGTTACACAGCTCATTGACAAGGCCGATCAGTCGCCAAAATTTCTTAAGCCTTCGGACGCTCCACCCATGAAAGGAGATCTCAATGAGGATGGAAGGATTGATGGCGAAGATCTATCTTTACTCGTGCGCTTTTTGGGTAGAAACCGAGAGAATCTTTACGAAGGGAAAAAGGTCCGAGTCATTAATGACTGGATCCTTTTTGACCGTTCGGACCTCGACCGTGACGGTGCAGTTACAAATGCCGATTTGAAAATATTCCGCAACATCTTCAATGGAAAGCCGATTGAGGAAAAGATAGTGGTGCAGGATTTGGAAAGCTTCGTACGCTTCACGTGGTTATCAGAACAAGAAAAAATGAGCAGCGCATTATCTCCGCGCCTCCAAATAATGCTCGAAAAGCTCGGCCGAATCGAAGGAGGGGAGCCCTACATGTTCCCCCTCGATCTCAATATGGATCGGAAAGTCAGTGGCGCGGACGTGGCGCTTATTGTCTGGAAGGAGATGCCGGAGTGGTTCAAAAAAACATATGAGATTAGTGAGCTGCCTGATCTTCCTGAACATCCGGAAATTTATTTCGGTAGGCAAGCACAGTAAATGGATGGAAAGAGACGGGGTAGGAACATGCGACACTTATTGATTGGATTGGCCGTTCTACTTTCTTTTGTTGGATGCAGCGGAAGCGTGAGCTCCACAGACAGTTATCAATCACTTACAAAGCCTCAATTCATTGTGCAATTCACTAAAAGCTCGCTCCCTGGAAAGGTAGGCAATACGATTGAACTGAAGATCACTTTCATCCCCGGATTTGCCGATAGCGTGGAGCAGCCTCTGGCCGATGTCTCACTTTCTACAGATGCGCCTTTGGATGTTTTTGTGGTGCCTACGATCACCGAAAAAGATTTCGTGGGGAATCAGACGACTCTCACGATGCCGCTTTTGAGTTCTCTCTTCATCAATCGAACGTACAGTGTGACGGTGGCCGGGAAGGACGCCATTGATCGATTGATTGATCCCGCCAAAGATACGATCGATCTCACCGCCGTAAGTGGCGTGGCTCATTTTTCTCCCTCGGCACCAAGCCCCGCGCCTGACCATTCGATTTATCTTACGACGGCGTCCACGCCTACGAATTCAATACTGAACTTGCGTCTAATGTTTCAAGGGAATGGGGATTCCGATTCCTGTGTGAAAACAGCATCTTTTCATCTCCTTTATGATGATGTGTTAGGAAATGGGAGTACGCTTGATTTCGTCACCACGGCAAAGGGATCTTTCGTTGACTGCGTCGATCCGTCCTGTTTCATGTATAACGATGATCCTTCACAAAAGGAATTGACGGTCTTTATTGCTCCCTCCGGATTTAGTTGCAAGAGCGCATCGGGTGCGGTGGAGCTGATGACACTTCAATTCAAAGTTTCCACCGGAGTTTCCATACCGCTTACTTTTTCGAATGTGGATGACACCGGCATGGACGGTCTTCGAAACGGCGCCGCTTCCGGCTCGAACTATCCTAGCGATCAACAGTGGCGCGGCGGCGACGCCATTATTATTACGCCATAGCTTTCGGGTTTTATCTCGCCCCTCGGGGGAGTTAAGGGCAGGTGCGAATTTGCCAACCCTTGGCGCGTGAAAGAGTGCCCTCACCTACATTGTTCGCGGCAGCCAATGCCGCGTAATAGCAGGTGGTACAGCCATCATAGTTGGCAATGGAATACGGTGATGTTACTCCGGTCACTTTCTTATCATTCTTGGTAGGCGTTTGAAATTCGGCTGTGTCGATGTCGGGACAGCTTTTGACGGTTTTAATATAGAGGTTGTACGAGCTCGCTCCCGCGATGGAATTCCAGGTCAGCGTCTTTTTAGTAACATCCACCTTGAATGTAGGAGCGCCTGGAACATAACTCTCCCCGTCATCCCCACAGGACGAAAACAAAAAGATGAATACTGCCAGCCCGATTCCATATTTTGTTTTCACGGCGATGTTTGTTGTAGGCCCGAGAATGATTTTTGTACACAAAAAGACTAGGCCGCTTCCGCATAGACGTTATCGCGACGTAAAATCGCGATAAAAAAGCCGTCCGTGCCGTCGTCGTCGGGACGAAAAAGCCGGGGCGAACCTTTTAGAGAGAACTCTTTTTGATTGTCGAGAAACATTCTTATGACATCCTCATTTTCTTTTCGGTGAATAGTACACGTGGCATAAACGAGAGTCCCACCGGCGCGAACGAGCCTCGCATAACGTTCCAGGAGCTCCTTCTGCCTTTTCGGTAGAAGTGAAAAAGCGGTCTCCGCCATCGACCACTTCATCCATGGATTTCGACGCAACGTTCCCAGCGATGAGCAGGGAGCATCCACCAAGACACGGTCGACTTTCTCTACACATTTGGGAAGAGGATGGGGATCGTCCTGCGCCACCCACTCCGTTTCAATGATTTTCACCCCCGCGCGCCGAGCTCGAAATTTGAGTTCATTAAAATTTCGAGCATCGGAATCTACGGCGATCACTCGACCCCGGTTCTCCATGATCGCCGCCAAAGCGAGAGCTTTTCCACCCGCTCCCGTACAAGCGTCGACAACCGTTTCCCCGGGTCTTGCACCTACGGCAAGTGCGGCACACTGACTCGCTTCATCCTGGAAATCAAAAAATCCACGCTTAAATAGGGGATCACCCCGAAGATTCTCCCGACCCATCAACCGGATCGCCAGCGAGGAGAAGGCTCCCGGCTCCACCGGAATCTTGGCTCTTGAAAGCTTTTTCATCAATTGGTCACGCGAACCTTTGAGTGAATTGGTTCGAAGCGTGACCATCGCGGGCTCATTCATGGCTAAGGCGAGTGAAACGGAGGAGGGAAATTCGAATTGATCGAGCCATCGCTCCATGATCCAAGTAGGAAAGGAAACTTCACGCGCGAGCGCATCCACGGAAAGCATCGCCCATTTGGACAGAGGCGGATTTATTCGCAGCACTTTCGCCGCGCTTAATTGAGAGTAAAGCTCGTTGGGATCGAGCCGGCTCGGCGCGACATCTCCCCAAAAACGGCGGCGCCAACGAGCGATGTCGTAGAGAAGATCTGTCAGCAGTCGACGGCGCGAGGATCGAAAGAAGCGGTTTCGTGTGATCCGATCGGAAATTAACTTCGAGAAATGATCGGGATGGGCGAACGCTTCGATGACGATCGAATGAAGAAGCGAAGAATCAGACTGGGTCAACCCATCGGCCATGAGATTTAATGAGATTCATTAACCTCTCATCGGCTTCTGTAAAAGGAATATGTCGTTCCACGCATTCTTTCCCGACGTAGAGATTGATTTTATCGGGCCCCGAACCGACATATCCGAAATCAGCATCGGCCATCTCCCCCGGGCCGTTTACTATGCATCCCATGATCGCAATTTTGACCCCTTTTAAGTGAGATGTTTTTGCCCGAATTCGGGCGGTGGTTTCCTGAAGATCAAAGAGTGTACGGCCGCAGGAGGGACAGGCGATATATTCCGTTTTCGACATCCGCATGCGTGTCGCTTGGAGAATATTGAACGCCAGCGGATGATTAAATTCCGCTCCATATGGAGAGCTGATTTCAATGCTGTCGCCGATGCCGTCACAGAGAAGCGACCCCAATTCGACGGAGGCCCGAACGAGGACATCGGGTTTTGGTTCGTCAGAACCGGAGTGAAAATGAAGATGCATCGGCGGTTGTAGATTTTCTTTTGCCAATCGCGTTGCGAGGGTTCGCCCGAGAGAAATTAATTTCTTCCCCTCCACTTCGATTCCCATCGAAAGCCGACCCTTCATTTTCGTTGCGAGGGCAATGGCCATATCGATTTCTTCTATCGATCGAACCCGCAACCAAAGGGGTCGATTCCCCAATTGGCTTTTCAGCTTCGGAAGGTAGGCCTCTTCCCCCCAGGCAGGTGAAGGGGAAATAGAGAGCGCATCGAATCGAAGATTCGTCGACAAAATATCGGCCGCGGTTCCCTGATCGAGCCGAAGAACGACAGCGGCTTCTTTTGGAATTGAATTGAGAAATTCAGGCTTCGCAAATTTTGAAAACGCCGTAACGGACAAAATTTCAGGTGAAGGATCGAGTTCATTCCGGCCTGAAATTGCCGGTGTTGCGCTCGGCTCAACTCCCGTTCGAACGCGAACCAGCTCGCTTCCCCCCGTAGAAACGACACCCGATTGATGATCGCTTTGACGTCGCGAATAGGAATAGGGATCCCATGTGGGTGAAAAGGAAACATCGGCCTTTTCGGCAAACGATCTTGTGTAGAGACGAGCGATACACTGGGCGACAGGGATCTCGTGAACCGAATCTTCTGTGAGAGAAACACGAATCGTGTCGCCAAGACCATCGGCCAAAAGAGAACCGATACCCACCGACGACTTGATTCTCCCATCCTCGCCGTCCCCCGCTTCGGTCACACCCAAATGAAGCGGATAATCCATTTTGAGCTCATTCATTCGCACGACCAGTAAACGATACGCTTGAATCATGACTTGTGTGTTGGAGGCCTTCATAGAAAGGACGATTTCTTTGAAGCCTTCGTCTTCCGCGATACGGACAAACTCGAGAGCCGACTCGACCATTCCGAGGGGGGTGTCGCCATATCGATTCATAATCCGGTCCGAAAGAGAACCATGGTTGGTTCCAATACGAAGCGCCACGCCGTTTTTCTTCGCCCGCCGAACGATGGGGAGAAAGGCTTCCCGGATTCGGTCGATCTCTTCCTGATATTTGGCGTCGGTATACTCGCGAACATCAAATCGTTTGCGATCGGCAAAGTTTCCTGGATTGATCCGGACCTTTTCTACGAGTTCACACGCCTTAAGGGCAATCGCCGGAATGAAATGAACATCCGCTACGAGCGGAACCGAAACCTTTCGCCTTTTCATTTCGGCGCGGATGGCGGGGAGATTGTCCACGTCGGCTATGGTAGGGGTTGTCACGCGAACGATTTGACAACCAACACCCACTAACGCTTCAATTTGATCGACGGTCGCGTTCGTATCTCGTGTGGAGCTGGTCGTCATCGATTGAATCACCACCGGATGATTGCCACCGATGGTGACGTTGCCGACATGAACTTCCCTCGTCTTTCGGCGGGAAGGAGAGAGAAGAGATGCTGTGTAAAGAGGGGTCATCACTTCGCAAGGCACCAAAGGGAAAAGTGATCGGGAGGAACAAAGTCTTTCCCGATCCAAACTCTGCCGAGTGAATCTTCGTAGATGGCATAGGCGCCGATGTTGGTCTGAAACTGGCTCAAAATGTTCCAGGTGCGGCCATGGTTTCCGGAATGATAAATTCTTCCCTTCTCACTTCCGATCAAGAAACTCCCGTTGCGCAGAACCTCAAATGAAAAAATGAAGTGTGAGTCGTCGATGGGAGGCAGCTCATCCCATTGATCAGAGTCGGGAGTGGCAACGTAAAAACGAACCACGCGGTCGGCAATGTCCGTTTTATACCCCCAAAGAACGACAAATAATTTGGGGCCCTCATCGTTTTGAACCCAACGAACGGAAATCATTTTGTATGTCTTGTAGCCGGGAAACTTCGGCAACGTTTCCCAGCTTCTTCCCTGATCGGTCGATCGATAAAGAACGGGATCCACATCTCCCGCCGTTCCGCCATAAATGGTTCCGTCCGGGGCGATCGCAAATGAGAGAAAAGTCGAAATGGGAAGCGAACATTCTTCCCGACTCCATGTGAGTCCCCCATCCACCGACCGGAAAAGAACCGGGCGAGTTTTTCCCTGCGTGATCATTTGGCCCGAGGCCGCCAAGAGAGACCCATCGGAGAGTTGAATGAGATCATGAATCGAAGAGTAAGAATGAAGGTCGATGGATGCGCTGGTCCATTCGGTCGCGGCAGGGTTTCCCAAAAGGATGGCTCCACGACCGATGGCCGTCATCCCCGCGGCAATCCAATGCCCATCTTTTTTAAGCCGCACAAAACGACTCAGGAATGCGGTCTCGTCGGGAAGATCAATCTGGCGCCATCCCGTACCGCCATCTCCAATGAAAAGGCATCCCTTTGACGAAGCCGGGTCCCCGGCGCTGACGATGAGTTGCTTTACCCCGGACGGACCGGGTGCAAAGCTATAGACATTATATCCACGCGGAAAATAGGGCTCGACCGTCACTCCCGCCGGGATGGCGGAGTGAACATCCGTAATGAGGGGGGGCTTTTTCTTTAGAATCCGACTGAACATCTGCTGGAGCATCATTTTTTCGGGCGCCAACCTAGCCCTGCGAGTCAGATCTGTAAAGAGGCTGAACTGGTCGAGAGAATGTGGCTCAGGTATGGTCCTCCCGATGATTCAGACGTCTCCCACGGGCGAAGGAACAAAGGAATGGTGGAGCGGGAAATACGCCGCAAGCAATGGATATCTTTATGGAAAAGCTCCATCAGCCTTTATGTCCGAGCATCTCGATCTCCTTCGGAAGGGAGAGACTCTGGATGTCGGAATGGGAGAAGGGAGAAACGGAGTTTACCTCGCTTCCAAGGGATTTCGCGTTACGGGACTTGAGTGGGTGGAGATAGCCGTCGAACGGGCCAAAACATTGGCAAAAGAGTCCGGAGTTTCACTCGAAACCAAATTGGCCGATCTCAATTTTCACCTGCTTCCATTAATGAAGTACGACACGATCACCGTTGTGGACTTCAAACCTCCCCTCACGGCACTCAAAGCTCTCGTACGAGCCCTCGCACCTGGAGGCACGCTTTTGATCGATGCATATACAGTGGAGCAGCTCCGTCTGGACCAGGCCTTTCGTCCGGAACCTTTTGAATGTTTCAAACCGAATGAACCACTCGAACACATTCGAGATCTCCATCTGGTTCTCTATAGCGAGCGTGCCCTCTCACCGAAAGAAGCACGAGTTCAACTGATCGCCCGGAAATCCCTTCGCTAATTTCTTTTAATCTTAGGCAGTTATGACCGCGTGGTTGACAGCTTCGCAGGCTTGGCTTTACAAGGCGCCGCCACCCCAACTCCTACGCCGACACCGACGCCGTAGCACCAATAGGGGCCTGGTCGATAATCCAGATTTCTTTCGGCCGAACATTTCGGCTGGAGATTTTCTGTTTCGTAAGTTCGAGGGTCTTTGCATCGGGACAAGCCAAGTAATATTCCCATCGATTTTCGGTGCAGAAATCCGAAAGCCCTTCGAGCCTTCGAATCTCGTCGCTGTCTTCAAACGAATAGGGAGTAAGAACCTCGATCATGATCTTGGTTTTTCCTTCCCGACGAAGGAGAGTGATGTCGGGATAAAAGGGGCCGATTAAATCGGTTTTCGCATCTCCCCAAGGAACCCAAAATTTCACGAGAGAAAAGCGGGGGTCCTTTTCAATCCGTAGGGCAAACTTTTGAACGATGTCATCGTGGTCATATGCGCTGGGCATGGTGCCCGGGGTAACAGATCAGGCCGGAGGTTGTCAAAGTCGAAACGATTGAGAGGATCGATAGGAAAGAGCCTCGGCGACATGAGGCGCGCTGATGGGCTCGGCTTTTTCCATGTCGGCAATGGTTCGGGCGACGCGGAGAATCTTATCAATTCCCCTGGCCGAGAGCCCCATCTGCTCCACCGCTCGTGCGAGGAGTTTTTCGCCCTCCCGATCGGGTCGGGCTGCTTCTCGAACTTCATTGTGTGAAAGCTGGCCGTTGGCGATTTCCCCCGATCGAAGCTGTTGAATTTCGCGCGCCTGTGAAACACGATTTCGCACACTGACGCTTTTTTCCCCTTTTCCATGAACCCATATTTCTCCCCATGACGGGCGAGCTAATTCCACGATAATGTCGAGACGATCCCGAATGGGCCCTGAAATTTTCGTTCGATATCGGTCGCGATAATGCGGTGTGCATACACAAATTTTGGTTGAGTCGCCTAGCGCCCCACACGGGCAGAGATTCATCGCCCCGACAAACAAAAATGACGCCGGTAAGCGATACGCGCCCTCCGCGCGCGAAAGAGTGACCCAACCAGATTCCAATGGTTCTCGAATGGCTTCGATCACATCGCGGCGAAATTCAGGAAGCTCATCGAGAAAGAGAACTCCTCGATGTGCAAGCGTAAATTCTCCCGGACGAAAAGGCTTACCTCCTCCCACCATTCCTGCAAGCGAAGCATTGTGATGGGGAGAACGAAAAGGGGGTCGAACCTCCACAAGAGAAGGACCTTCAACACCTGCGGCGCTTTGAATTCGTTGGATTTCTCTTTTCGCGATCGGCGGGAGAGGAGGAAGAACGCTTTGGAGTCGACGT
This sequence comes from uncultured bacterium, assembly GCA_964397255.1. Classification (GTDB taxonomy): domain Bacteria; phylum Bdellovibrionota_G; class JALEGL01; order JALEGL01; family DATDPG01; genus CAYNHQ01. The sequence continues at coordinate 419,628 of CAYNHQ010000001.1, read as the reverse complement.
GCCAGAAGTGTTTTTCCGACGCCCGGGGGACCACAAAGAAGGATGTTGTGGTGTCCGGCGGCCGCGATTTCCATGGCACGCTTGGCAAGAAGCTGGCCCCCGACATCGGACCAATCCAGTTCTTCTTCGGAAGCAAGCGGGAAAGGAGTGGCGGGAGGAGAAGAGAGTGTGATCTCTCCACGTAGGTGAGAGAGAAGTTCAGAAAAAGTTAGAGGAGCCAAAACTTCGACGCCGCCAACCGACATCGCTTCGGAGGCGCATGATGGTGGAACGATCAGTCGTTTCCATCGGTCCATGGCCGCATGGTCGGCAATCGCAAGCGTGCCGCGAACGGTTCGGATTGCGCCATCAAGCGCAAGTTCTCCTAGGGCAAGGGTGCCTTCCAATGCCCCCTCGGGAATTAATCCGATGGCACTTGCAAGACCCAGGGCAATGGGTAGATCCAGTGCGGCTCCATCTTTTTGCACGGCGGCGGGGGCCAAATTGACAGTAACGCGCCTGGTCGTCCATTCGACTCCCGAGCTTCGAAGTGCGGAAAGAATCCTATTTTTACCTTCTGGTACGGCTCCTTTGGCCAAACCCACGATGTCGAATTTGGGTAGACCTTTTTGAACGTCAGTCTCTACCGTCACAATATAAGGATCAATGCCGGAAAACGCGGCGCTATGGACTCGCGAAATCATGCCGGGCCATGGAAGCATCTTTGATGCCAAGCCAATTTGTGCGGACATCTTTGTGTCCATGAACAAAGAATGACCGAATCTCGGTCGGTCACTTCGTTTTTTTCGTTACCTCGGGTAGGATCCCATGCGATGCATACGTTTCGCACGGTGAGCCTCGCGATAGTCACGATCGTGATTACGGTGAGCCTTGTATTTTTTGGAATCAGCAATTCAGAGGTCGTCACCGTTAAGTTTTTTGGTTGGGAAGCCCATTATCCACTTTGCGTTCAATTATTTTTTTCGGCGGTTTCGGGAGCTTTGGTGACGAGTCTCATTGCATTGGTCGAAGTCGTACGACTTCAGTCCCGACTTCGCCGAGCCCGTCACCAACGTCAAATGTTGGAAAGAGAAATCGATGCGCTTAGAAACCAGCCTCTCTTTGACGAGCCGCAAACGTCGGAGAAGAAGGATTCACAGAAAACGGATCTGGGTCTTGAGGATCAGGGGGCGTTTGACGATCTCCCGAAATCCTTGAAGCGCGAAAATCTAGGTTAATCAATGAGTTCTTCGTCGATGGTCAGAACGTTATCAAGCGTTCCCGTGGCCCTTCGGGATCGGATTCCTTCTGCGGCCACAGAGGCTGTGCGCGCCAGCTTTTTGCGCAACACACGCGAACTAATTGAACTCCTTTCGGCCAAAGTCCTAAAGAATCGTAACGCAGTGGAAGAGTATATTCTTCTGGGTCGCCTCTTCCGAATTCAAGGAGAGCCCAAACGAGCGCTCCGTCTTCACCAAAGCTTACTGGCCAAAGCATCACTCGAACGACATCTCGAAACCGTATTGCATGTCGAAATCGGTTCCGATCTTTTCGATGCCCGAATGGGTGACAACGGCCAGGATCATTTTGAGAAAGCTCTCAACCTACAAAAACAAAATGTGGCGGCCCTCGAAGGGCTCGTCCGAATTCACGAGATGAATGAGAAATTCGATGAAGCCGTCGAGTGGATCCAACGGCTTCGCAAATTGGGGCGCCCGGAAGAAAAGCATTTGGCTTTCGTTTACTCCGAAATCGGGTCGCGCTGGGTGGTAAAAAAGGAATTCGCTCGTGCTCGCCGGGCGGTCGATCGCGCGTTAAAAACCCATCCCGATTCGCCCTACGCCCTTCTGGTCTTGGCCGATATTTTCATTGAGGCGGGTCGCTACGTGAAAGCCATCGAAACTCTGCGGAATTATCTCCGACGCTGGCCCACCCACAGTTTTTTAGCCCTTCGAAAACTTGAAGATGCCCATTACAGGATGAACACCTTTCCCGCTTACGAAAAAACATTGCGCGATGCGATTCGTGCTCAACCGGAAAATTTCTATCTTTACCATTCCCTCGGCCGACATCTTCGAAAGAAAAAAAAGCGTGAAGAAGCGCTTGAGATGTTTCGAAAATCAATTGATCTAAATCCCCTCTATGTCAATGCGGTACGTGATCGGCTCGAGCTTCTGGCTGAAAAAGACAATCTCGCCTCTCTGGCTCATGAGGCGCACACTTTTTTTTCGCTCTTTAAACGTTCTCGTCGATTTATTTGCCCCAACTGCCGACAGCGCTATGTTCCTCTCACCTGGCATTGCGAAAATTGTGGAACGTGGGGAGTTTTCGACATTCGCTACGAACTCATCGCCCCCTGATTCGAAGAAGTTCGTAGGCCGGGCCCTTCCAAATGACTTGCCAGTTCAAAAAGGCATGGGGCAGCGGAGTTTCCAGAAGCGCATATACAATGTGATTTTCATCGAAAAACTCCTCTTCGGATCCGGGAGGAAATTTACCCTCGAATAATGCGCGAAGTTCCTCTTTTTTCTCCGCGAAGGCCAGAGTCTCCATGGGGTGTCCGAGAAACACTTGTCGGCCCGTGAAACCCGGGATCAAATTTGCGACTTCCGGACGAGCAAGGACTCCTTCCCCATCTTCGGCACGCTCACGGATGACAGTCATTACCTCGCGCAGTTCGGAAGAAATGTATGCCGGTATTTGCCGATTGTTGAGATAGGTGAATTCGTGAAGCCAAGCACGAATCGGCGATAGCTCGAACAAAGCCAGTATTGAAATGATATAAATCGGCCGAGCAATCGCTTGCGCGAATTTGGGAGGCTTCATTTTTTTCCATAATTCGCTGATCCCGACAAAGGCAAACCAATTGAGAGGAATTTGCCATCCTTCGATAAACCTTCGTTGAAATTCGACCGGAAGATAGAAAAGAAGCGGCTGAGCAAAGAACCAAACTAAAAGAAAAAGGTTCTTTTCATCGATGGGTTTCTTCCGATATCTCTTCCAAATTCCGAAGAAGGCAAACGGGAGAAGCGCGCCGTAGGAAATCAAAAGGATCCAAAAGTAGGGAGAGAGGCAGAGATTTTGAAGCGCCCGCGCCTCAAGATAGGGGTCACTGCCCATTAACACAAACCAGTAGGAAGATGCGCACAAAATTGGAAGAGAAAAACGAACCCATTGCTTGACTTTCACCCAACGCCCTCCCGGGTGTCGAAGCGCGGAGACAAGAACGTACAAGAGAGAAACCGTCATCAACGTGGCAAGATGATAGGGATGAATGAGCACGAGCACGCCGCCGATGAGGCCCGCCCCCCATGCCTCAAGCCGCTTTTTGAATTCTATGCTCCTTAAAAATCCGCGAAGCGTCACAAAATACAAAAGAATCGAAGCGATGATGTGTGGATACGAAAGAAATGCGATAAAATTTTGCGAATCGGCCACCCATAGATCGAGAAAGGGAAGAAAACGGGGGTTTTCGGGAGTAACCGAAGACGAATAAAACTGAGGAAATAACGTAATGGCCCATCCTCCCAAACCGGAGCCGAATAACATGAAGAGAAAGGCGCCGAATCGATAGGAGCGATTTTCCTTTGCTCCGAATTCCGCAATAAATTTCCAAAGTGCGAAAAGAAATATTGGTATCAATAGTAAGCGGATGAGATGATAGGCAATCGGCGGGCTTTGGTCGATAAGAGTGGCAAACACTCCAACGACCACCCAGAATAGATAAATCATGGAACCCTGTGGTTCCATCGTAAATAAATTTTTCACTGAAAAATGGCCGTCGTGGACCTGCTCAATGAATGAATAATAGACGGCCGGATCCATACGCGAAAAGCTGTGAATCCCCGTATAGATGAGACCTTCCTTCCTCAAGATCGCCCAAATGTCGGGAGAAAAGGAGATCAACAAAATCGCCAGTGATGTGACAAAAAGAAGGCGGTAGTCGGTGAAGCCTTTAATTTGCATATTGGGATGTAGGGTAGAGAATTCTTTCATGTTGAAAATCATTTTATTTTTCTTCGGATTCTCAATCATATCCCTCCTAAGTTGCGGAGGGGGTGACAGCCCTGTTCCGACTAAACCCAAACTTTCCAGTATTCAGGCCAATATCTTTACTCCTTCTTGCGCCCTTTCTTCCTGCCATAGTGCCTCTACCGCACAAGGGAATTTGGTTCTCACCGAAGGAAAATCAAGGGCGAATTTGGTCAATGTGGCGGCAAGCAACACGGCAGCGGCTGCCGCGGGAAAATTACGCGTTGTTCCAGGAGATCCTGACAACAGTTTTCTAGTCCAAAAATTGGAAGGCCCCGGTGCAGGTGAGGGAGTTCTGATGCCTCAAGGTTCCTCAGGATTACCACAGGATCAAATTGATGCGATTCGGGAATGGATTGCCAAAGGCGCCCTCGACAACTAGCGCGTGAGTTTTGTCAATTCACTAAAGACCCAAAGAGCTTCTATTTCATTTCTCGGAACGAATCGCCAGAGCTTCCGAATCCTCCGACGAACTGAAACAGAGTTTCTAAATTTCGCCCCTAGTTTTTCTCCCAGGTGATATCCCACGGAATGAATTTTTTCCCAGGGAGTTCTTGCCTTGCGTCGCGATGGGATTTTTCGATTCGGGTTGTCGCAAAGACTACCCAAAAACCCAAAGGCTTCTTCCACTGTGGCCTGAAGGGATCCCATGGATGTGACGGGATGAGGAGCAAGTCGGGCATAGTGAGCCGACTCTTCTGAAAGATGAGAAAGATCGAGCGTCGAAAGAAGAACAATTCTCTCCATAGGCAAAACGGCGCTCTCTCCACGAATCATCCGATCTTGAATGAAGCGCCGAACCGTGGGCCGCATGGGGAAGGTACATAACTTCTCCAACATTTTCCGGTCGAATGGGTGAAGAATGAGCCTGGGGGCGGGCACTTTCTGCCCATGGAAAAGGCGTGAGATCAACGTCACACGTTTTTTAAATTCGTTTGTAAGCTCCACAAGAGAAAAAGAAGTCCCCTCTTCTACGCGGCTTCGAAAACGCTCCACACCCAACAGGGGGGATCGCCCCAAATAGACAAATTGGTCGCTCGAGAATCGTCCCCATTCCCATATATGAGGGTTTTTCCAACGCGCCTCGGGTGATTCGAGAAGAATCGACGTAAATGAAATCCCTAGAGATTTAAGAAGGCGTGGAATCATGATGGGCGTGGCACGCAACGCTCCGGTCCAAATCACCACTCGCTTCCCCCGACTCCATTCTTGATGAACTGTTTTGACGAGCCTTCGATCCATCATTGATAAAGAGCCCGAGGCGCGAATTCTTCGAACCGGCAAATTCGCCGTCGGCCAATTCTCATTTTTTTCCCGAGAGCGATCGGTAAGAAAAATAGCATTCGCACGGTGAACGCCACTTCTCCGAAGGATTTGATTGATCAGGATTCGATCTTCGTCCACCCACCGATCGTCTCCAAACAAGATGACACTAGATTTTCGAGTTTTTTCAGTAATGGTCGCGAGAGTGGTTTTTTGTATCCGACAGGAGACATTCGCTCTCGATCGCCTTTCGTATGATGAAAGTGAACTCACTCCATAGCGTTTTCGCCAAGCCTCAAATAAACGTCGCTCCAAACGAAATGCAGGGATCACGAAGAAGAACTGGATTTTGATGATTCCATTGCGTCTGAAATCAGTGTTCCAACCTTTGTGGAGACTTTCGGTGCACACAAAAGACCAAGAAGTAGCACCTGGCCAAGATTTATGGCGTGAATCACGATCGAATACGCTAGCGCCGTGGATTTCGGCACACCGTAAAGGGCAAGGCTCGCCATAACAAAAAGTTGAAAGGTTCCCACAAATCCGGGTGGCGATGGGATCATCACTCCCACGGCTGCTACACCTAGGATTGTAAACGCCGCGGACCATGGAATATGAAGGTGAAAGGCTTGAATAGCAAAAGCATAACTCATCGCAACGGCAAGCCATACCCATAGGGATTCAACCAGAATCCATGCGAAGCTCTTAAGGTCGGGCAGGGATTTGAGACCTTCGAAAAAATTGTCCGCCATATGTGAAACCCGATCTCGGTGATGTCTTGGCAGCGCACGAACGAGAAAGAAAACGATGGCCAACGCCTGATCGCGTCGGGTGACCGCTAGAATAAAAAAAAGAAGAATGGGGCCGTAAATTCCAAGGGTAATGAGCATCATCGTTCGGAGATTGATCCCCAACGAAGGCATTTCTCCAAACCCTTCGGGGGCCGCCAGAATTCCCACATATAGAGCCATCACCGTCACCAAACCATCAAACACACGCTCCACAGCCACCGCGGCAAGTCCCGTCGATATCGGAATTTGATGCCTTTGCTTAAAAAGAATCGGACGAGACATTTCCCCAAGCCGAAGAGGGAGGGCGTTGATCGCAAGAAACCCAACGGCGTTAATGGAAAACAATTCCCCCATGCCGATTTTCCGAATGGGACGAAGGAGAACATCCCACCTTCGCGCCCGGAACCAAAGGGATAGAACAAGCATGGCCGGAGCTCCTAATAGCGGAAGATAAGAAACGGCCTCCAATGCTTCTCCCACTTGACGCCAATTGATGTTTCGCAGGACGAGCCATAGGCAGACTCCCGCCACCAGAACACTAAGGATAATTTTTCTCTTCATTCCTTTGTCTCGGTGGAGTCGGTCTCTCCCGCGCCTAGATCATTACGAATCGCTTTCATTAGCTTCTCGTCGAACATGATTTTTCTGCCGCTGGATACGGCAGGCATCGTAATCGTTAATTTGCTGCTCCGGTCGGTCAAAGGAATCACCTGAACAGAGGCATTTGGATCTCGAGAGACTTCGTCGCGATAAAGAAATCGAAAATAGCCGGCTTCTTCGTTTGAGCATGTAACCACGTCTTCTTTCTTCTCGCCCGAACGCACCTGTTGATTAAGAACGAATCGCTTGACGCTGCTGAAAACCAAGGGTGCTCTATATGAAAACACACGTCCATCCTTTCCCGATACCTCGTCGGTCGCAAAGTGCAGGAGTTTTTCCATCAGCATCTGGCTACGACCGGAAAAATCCGAAGGAAGGATGACGCGAATTTTCGAAGTACCTGAGTTGAGTTCAATAATCTCGATAGAGGCCTTTTTTTCCACAAAAGTCCCGTCTCGAAATGTAAATCGGAGAAGTCCCGCGGATGCATCTTCCAATTCAATCGCGTCGTTCGAGCATCCATTTCCTCCTCCCAACTTGGAAAGCAAGAAACGTTTCGTGCTTTGAAAAAGCTGCTCTTTGGAGAGTTCGCTATCGCTTTGAGACGTAAGTGCTGAAACCGACGTTGCCACGATAAGAAGGAAAAGAGACCATCGCATCCTGACAACGTAGGAAGAGCTGGAAACGGTGTCAAGCGACACGCAAGAAGGTAAGATGACATCCATGATCGTGATTCAGTGCGAAAATTGCCCTTCCCGTTTTCGGATTGATCCGCAAAAGGTGAAACCGGGCACTCGCGTGCGCTGCGCAAAGTGTGGACATGAATTTGTGGCTACCTATGAAACTCCGTCGGAGACGAGTGAACCCGCTCCGCCCGCCCCTCCCCAACCTGTACCGCGTGTCGCCGATTCCGCCCCGAAATCTGCTCCGCCGGTCAAAATGGACCCCCTTCCTACGGGTGATATCGGCATCGGCCAACATTTGGCTCGATTCGGTGTCGTATGCGGTACCATTCTCGCGGGCCTCATCGTTGGGTATGTGCTTTGCCAACAACTATTCATCTCTCCTCGCTGAAAGGTATTCGGGAACCGAAGCAACGAGTCGCAAGGCTCCTTCGGCATTTCCAATCGATGGACCCTAGCGAAGTCGCGTCGTTCCTGCATCATTTGATTCAGCCTGAAAAGGTTCCAAGTCCCTTTGAGCGCCAAATACACAGGGACCTTGTTTCCCACCGTCGAGATCTTGATTCACTTGGTTATGAGTACTTGGCCGAAGTGTATAGCGAATCCTCGCGCCAAGAGTGGATCGATGTGATGGTTCTTCTTCGATCCGACCATGAACGAGAAGATCAGATGGAATTCATGCCAGAGGGGTTTCGTGCCCGACTCGGCGCCCTAACCCTGGGGGAGCGCCGACAATTGAGTCGACGGCAAAAAAGACGCAATTTAGAGTTTCTCCTCTTTGATTCTGATCCGCGTGTCATCAAAGAACTTCTAAACAACCCAAGGCTTCTCGAACGAGATGTCATTCGCATAGCGGCAAGACATCAGGCACCTCCCGCCGTATTGGAGGAGGTTTCAAAATCTGAGAAATGGATTCAGCGTCCCGGCGTCCGGAAAGCTTTAATCTTCAACCCAAAAACGCCCGTCGCGTATGCGCTGACGCTGGCCTATCACCTCACGACGACTGAATTGCGTTTTCTTCTCCGTGTAGGATCCTCTCGAAAAGAATTACTGGATGTGGCGAGGAAGAGGTTGAACGAGAGAAAGGCGCTAGGAATTTGAGTCGTTCTTTTTTGTTTCTTCTTCATCTTGCCCCGAAAACGATTTTCTAAAATTTCGAATTCCCTTTCCAAGAGCAGATCCTAAACTCGGAAGTTTATTGCCACCGAAGAGAACAAGAACGATCACCAGAATGATAAAAAGTTCGGTCGAGCCTAGTCCAAACATAATGCGAGGGTAGCAGGCGGGGGTATCAAAGTAAATGCATCCACGCTTGCGCTTTCCCTCCCCCCCTGACATCTTACTCTGCTTTCGATGCCGTTAGCCAAGGTCAAGATCACGGAACGTCTCAGCGGTCAGGAATATTTGCTCGCCGCCACAAAGATCAATCTCAAAGGAATTTTGGTTGAAACTCGTCGGACTTTGCCGCTGGGAACGCTCGTCAATCTCTCCATTCAGATCGAAGAGGGAAGGCCGCTAGATGTAAAAGGCGAAGTACATAAAATTGCAGAACGAGCCGGAGGAGGGACCGGGATGATCATTCGATTCATTGATCCAAATGCCGACGCGCTCCGTCGAATTGAACTCTTCGCTCGACGAGCTGAGAGACTGCCGGAACCGGCCTCTCCGGAATACACCTCCCGGGAACGAACCATGATGGTCGACATGAACACGCTGTCAAAGCTCTCTCTCGGGTCGGCAGACGAAGGAAATGGAAATGTCGCCTCCACGGTCGATGAAGAAGCGGTTCATGCGGCACATCCCGGCTTAGGGGGCGAAACTCGAATTGCCGAGATCAGACAATTTGGAGGACGCCCATCTCGAAAAAAGAAAGGCTTTTCGTTTTATGGAATGCTGATTGTGGCCGCACTTCTTTTCGTGGTGTCCACACTCATTCTATCGTCGGGCCTGATTCTCCGTTACCTCGACCGGAAATTCGGGCTGAAGTCCCCCACCGAACTTCCTCCCAACATTGAAGCATTAAAAACTGCTGCGCCCGCACCTCCGCCGGTTCAAACGAATATCGAAGCTCCTCCTATTGTGGCCGCAACATCCCTTCCCATACGTGTCGCGCAGGCACCTATGGAGCGTTCCATTCCGCGGCCGAAGGTGACGAACGCTCCGCCTGAGGAACGTCCCACTGTCGGAAAAATCGAGAGGGTTTCGGTTGAAAAAGGGGAAACATTTCTCAAGGTGATTATTCAGGGGTCGGCGAATTTCTCTCGTGCTACAGCCAGCCGAGCAATGAGCCCCCGGCGACTGATGATCGATCTGCCCAACGTGACAAATTTTTCTCAACTGGCGACGATCCCGGTAACAGAAAATCCCCTCCTTCGAATTCGAACGGAGAAGGTCACCAGGGGCCTCCGCATCACTCTTGATCTTTATCCCGTGGAGTTTCCCCGCTACGACATCAAACCGCACGCGGACTCGCTTGATATTTTTCTTCATAAATAATGAGCTCGACCGCTGCAACCCGACTTGAACGACTTCAAGCGCGATTGAAAAATGCCGCAAAAAAAGCGGGTCGAGATCCAAATTCGGTTCGCCTCGTCGCGTCTAGCCGGGCTTGCATGGTCGATCCGGTCGTTGCGATTGCCAAGTTAGGTGTGAAAGATCTTGCCGAGGACTACCTTCCGGAAGGGGTGACGAAACGCCCGCCTGTGGATCGGGCAGCACCTGGACTGACCTGGCACTTTACGGGAACGCTGCCGGCTCAAAAACTTTCTTTGGCTGTGGAATTCTTCGACTGGATTCATAGTATTGATCGTCTTAGCATCACCCGACCGCTTGCGGAAGCGATGGAGCAAAATGAACGGCACAGCTTGCATCTCTTGATTGAAGTAAATGTTCTGGGTCTAAAAAAAAGAACCGGCGCCACGCCGGGAGAGATCCCCGCTCTCGTTGAATCGCTGGGACGAATTTCTGGAGCGATTATTTCAGGGCTTTCATTCAAAACGGAACTCGCCACATTATTTTCGGATGGCCTTTGGGCTTATCGAAGAGTGAGGGAGTTGCATCAGGAATGGCTGACCAAAGGAATCCTTCCTCCTACCGCAAAGGAGCTGGCCATGGGAAGTTCGCGCGATTTCGAAGAAGCCATCGCTGCGGGTGCCACGATCGTCCGCATCGGCTCGGCTCTTTTCGGCCCCAAAGTGCAGGGGACTTTTTCAGAATTTTGAGCGAACGGCGGCGCGGGCGTAAAGAAATGAGGAGAGAAGTGTAGACGCCGCTGAGAGAACACAAAGCGGAAGAACCAAGCCTTTGCCCCAAGCGTACATCGATTGGAGGATGGACATTACAAGAGCCACCGTCTGTAGAAAAGTCGCGAGCTTCCCCGTAAGATGTGGGGCAATTCGGATGCGTTTTCCTGCTGCAAGAAAGCTAAGAAGAGCCGCGGTAAGTCCGATATCGCGAAAAAGAGTGATCGCGCAAAACCAAATCGGAACGGCGCCTTTGGCAGTTTGGGTAAATAGAACCGTCGCGATGAGAAGTTTGTCCGCAGCCGGATCGAGCCAGGAGCCCAGAATTGTTCGCCACTCAAACTGCCTGGCAAGAAAGCCATCCAGAAGATCGGTCATCGCGGCCAATACAAGAAAAAGGAGAGCTAAAAAAAGCTCTCCCTTCCAAAGCGTAAGCGTGACCGGAACGATCAGCGCGATCCGCATGAGAGTCAATAAATTGGGGAGCCAGAATAAAGATTTCATTTCGCCTGAAGACGAACGGAAGTACTTCCTAACTCGGTCGCTTTCAGTTTGACGGAAAGCGGGAGCTTGAGCAACGCTTCAGCCAATTCACGAGAGGTACCGTCATACACCGAAGCAAAAGTGATCGTGCCCGGCGCGTACATTCGTTCGAATCCCGACGAAAATCCTCCCTTCCCGGAATTGAGAGCATCGAGAATTTCCTTATACGGTTTAGCGGAAGTGAGGCCGTCAATGGTAACGTCAAATACCCTTCCCTCTCCCGATTGAACAAACCAAGCCGGAAGTGTTTTCTCAAGAAGAAGTGTAGCCATTCCGCCCGCGATCGTGGCCTCGGAATCCTCGAATGAAAAAGACTCCTGCATCGCAAGGAGTTTGGTGGTTGGCTTTTCGATCGCCGCCTGAAGATTAGCCCGAAGATCGTTCTTCCCCGTGGTCTGTAGTGTTCCCCAAAGCGTGATATCGGCTTCACCGCCCCGAGCATTGCCTTTTCCCTCTTCCACCACAAACCCAAGGCCTCGCAAACGAGAAGCCAAGAGTCTGGTCCACTTCAGTGAAGGAGAATGTTTCGCGGAGCTTCGATCGGCTTGCTCTTGCAGGGTTAAAAGATTGAACTTCGGCCGATGCGCGCGATCAAACAAAATACCCCAGCGAATCATTTCTTCTCGAATCTTATCTTTGAGAGGAACCGCGCGGAGTTCCACCTGCATCACGTCCACTGACGGCGTTTCGCGGATGAGTTTGTAATCTTGGATGAACCGCCGCGGAGGCGTGGCGACACGGGATAGCACCACATCACGATTTCGTTGGCCTGCATCATTCGACAAAAAGCCGAGCGCGGCATTCAGCACCACGCCTTTCATCGCTTCTTCGGTCGCGGAGTTCCGCGCCTCGGCGAGATTCCCGCCGGTGACCTTCGCTTCACCCACCGCCGTCGATGCGTCGGGGGAAGGTAACGGGGTCTGACCAAATAGCCCTGTGATCCAACCGCTAGAGACGAGAGCGATACCAATCAATCGTCTGTTCAAGCCCCACCTCCAAATCAAATTTCGGCTCATATCCTAACAATGTTCTCGCTTTATCGATATTCGGAATTCGAAGCTCCACATCCTCTTCTTTCCACACTTTGTGTTCGATCGCCGATTTTGATCCAGATACGCGAATCACCTCGCGAGCCAGAAAATGGATCGTGACCGTGTTCCGAGGATTACCGATATTGAATGCATGGCCGACCGCTTCTTCTCGCGAGAGACAAAGCTGAATTCCCGAAATAATATCGTCGATGTAACACCACGATCGTATTTGATCGCCATCGTTGTGTACGATCAGAGGCTCGTTTCTTATGGCCCGCAAAACAAAATGATGAACTGCTCCCTCTCCCACCTGATTCGGTCCAAAAATATTAAAGGGTCGAATGGAGCAGGTCGGGAGCTTAAACTGCCGATAATAATTGTGGGCCAAATGTTCCGTCGCCAATTTGCTCACGGCATAGGTCCATCGCGCCTCTCCGACCGCGCCTAGCGACGTGACATTTCCTTCGGCGACCTTGAATGCGTAGACCCCAAACACTTCGCTCGTTGAAAAATCAATGAGCCGTTCTATCCTTTTCCCGGCCGCATGAGCCTCTTCCAAGACATTGTAAGTTCCAAGCAGCGCCACTTCCATTGTCCGAACGGGATTCTTTAAGACCGTGTCGACACCGGCAATGGAAGCCAGATGAACCACATGCGTCACATCCTTCATGGCTTCGGCGATAGCCGCACGATCGCAAACATCTCCTTTGATCACTTCCACATTACGATGGTTGGCTAAGTCGGTCTTGGAAAGTGCATCGCGGAAAAACATATCAAAGATTCGGACGCGATTTTCATTGCACAAAGCCCGTGTGAGATGAGCACCAATGAACCCCGCTCCCCCCGTGAGCAATATGGTCTTCCCTTTCATGCGGTTGAATCTACTCCTTTCTTTCGAGTTCGTACGATGAATGATTCAACCGTCTCATTAAATTTCTCGGGTCGCTCATATGCGGGGAAATGCCCTGTCTTTTCAAAAAGCTCCAATCGAGCGTTGGGGATCGCCTTTGCCAGAGCCTCTCCCCCGCCCTTTCCAAGTAAACGATCCTCCTTCCCCCATACCACCAGGGTCGGTCGATCAATTTCACTTAATTGCTTGTCCAGCGGCGTATTAAAAATGCTTTGAAGGGTTCGAACAAACGCCTGTTTCCAAAGTTCGGCCCCCTCGCCCTTCATTTGCTCGAGGTAAAAATTGGCCAACTTTTTGGCTCTCTCGGGGGTCAGGCCATAGAGATTTCTCATCATCAATCGAAGGAAACGTTCCGGAGGCGTAAGCGAGAGCACTTTGATTCCCTTGGCCGCCAGAAATATTCCCCCTGATAGAATGGGTTTGGGAAAAGAATGAAGCCCGGATGGATTGGCGAGGATGAGGCGCTTCACGCGAGCTGGATTCGTGATTGCCATGAGCAGTGCAACATGTCCCCCCAGCGAATTCCCGATGAAAGTCGCTTTCTCCACTCCCCGCTCATTCATCCAGGCGATCATTCGATCTACGAACATCAAGAGATCGTATGGAATATCGGGCTTGTCCGACCGGCCGCAACCCAAGAAATCAGTGGCGAAAACACGATACCGTTTTACAAACTCGGCAATATTCTCCGCCCAAATTTCGGACGAGGCCCCCAGAGGATGAAGAAAGATGAGGGTTTCCCCTTCTCCTCCTTCCAGCGTGAACTGGGAAAATCCCTGATGGGTAAATTTCCCTTCGCGGAGCGCTTCACCCACGTTAGCCGCGACGTTTAACAAGGAGTGTAAAAGTTCCTTCCTGAACCACCTCTTCCCGCTGGTTCATCAATTTTCGGTTCAATACGATGATTCCACGGTCGTCTTTAAGTTCACGTTTGCTCTTAATCGCGCTAAGGCAATATAGGCTATCGCCAATAAATATTGGTTTTGTGAATTTCCAGTCGAGGCCCATGAAGGCCAAGATCAGCCAGGGTACTTCCGAGCTCGGCAGACCGCTCGCGATAGATAGCCCCAAGAGTCCATGAGCGATTCGTTTTCCGAAGAGAGTCGTTTTGGCAAATTCCTTGTCCATATGCAGGGGATTGAAATCCCCGCTCAGATTCGCGAAATTTACGATATCCCCCTCCGTCATCGTACGAGAAGTCGATTTCCATTCATGCCCAACTTCTAAGTCTTCGAAATATTGAATCTTGTCCGACATATAGCCACCTTACCCTCGATCATAGGGGTCAATCAAATGTGATGGATTGCCCTCTTTACGTTGCTCGAGATTGAAGCGTATAACGCCCCCAATGGCGGCTAAGAGCGTGAAATCTCCTCGCGCGAAGATGACAAAAGTGCAGCGTCAGAAAATCGAAGAGGCACTTCGAGAAAGCGAACTCCGGTTTCGCGAAATGGCGGAAAGCATCGGGGATGCCTTCTGGATGACCGATCTCATTAAATCGAAGACGCTCTATGTAAGTCCTGCTTACGAGCGTATATGGGGGAGATCCTGCGAAAGTCTTTACCGAATACCAACATCCTTCCTCGATAGCATTCATCCGGACGACCGCCAACAAGTAAAAGATGCTTTCCCTCTTCAGGCAAAAGGGCAATTCGACATTGAATATCGAATCGTTCGACCAGACGGTTCCCTTCGATGGATCCGCGACCGTGCTTACCCGATTCGAGATCATTCCGGAAAAGTTTACCGGGTCGCCGGCATTGCAGAAGATATTTCAGAGCAAAAGAAAATCGAGCACACCGTGCGCGAGCTTGACGCGCGCAATCGACAGTTTTTAAACGCCATTCCCGATTTGGTTTTCGTCAAAGGAGAAGAATCGCGAATACTTTGGGCCAACAAAGCGTTTTGCGACTACTACGGTATGAGTGTCGACGAGTTAACTGGAATCATCGACTCCCCGATCAACAAGCCGGACTACACCAAGAAATATGTTCGGGATGACGCATATGTCTGGCGAACCGGAAAAACACTCCATATCCCGGAGGAGCCGGTCGTACGCTTTGATGGAGAAACCAGACTTTTTGAGACACTCAAGTCTCCCATTTTCGATAGTCAGGGAAAAGTTTCCACAATCATTGGAATCGCGCGCGATATCACCGAGCGAAAACGGCGAGATACCGAACTCCGCCGATTGGCTCGTATTACTTCGATGTCAGCCGATGCCATTGTGGAGGTCGATACCCATCAAATCGTCAGCTTTTGGAACCTTGCGGCTGAAGAGTTGTTTGGATTCAGATCGGAAGAGGTCATAGGCAAAGCGATACGGGACTTCTTTATCCCTGAGGAGGAATTCGGATTCACTCAATCGTTCTTCAATCGTAACCAGCAAAGCGCAGAGGCTATTGTGTATGGCAAGCGAGTCCATCGACTAGATAAAAAGGGGCGCAAGGTTCCCGTTATGATGACGGCCTTTCCGATCTTCGATGAAGCCGGCAACTTTACCGGACGTGCCGCCATCTTCAGTGATCTGACGCGAGTGATCGAGATGGAAACAAAGCTTTTGGAGCAGTCCAAAATGGCGGCCATCGGACAAATGGCCGCTGGTATTGCGCACGAGATACGGAATCCACTCTTTGGGATATCGGCAGTGGCTCAAATTCTAGCAAAGCAGGCAGCTCACAATGAAGAAACGCAAATTTTGGCGAATCAAATGCGAGCCGAAATCGACAGACTCAAGCGGTTACTCGACAACCTTCTTCTTTACAGTCGGCCGCGGAAGCTTGAACGAAAAGCAATTGATCCGAAAGTGCTCTGTCAAACCATTTTGGAATTTCACACCAGCACCTTACAGGAAAAACACGTACGTGTGGTCTCCTCGTTCGAACCCAACGAAGGGAAAGTTTTTGTAGACACGGAACAGATGCGCCAAGTTTTACTCAATCTTTGCTTAAATGCTCTTCAGTCTTCCCCCGAAGGGGGGGTCATTGAAGTAGAGAGTCAGATCACGCCCGGAGACGCTTCGACCTGGACACTGCGCGTTCGAAATCAGGGAGAGCCGATTCGTTCCGAGCATACCCAAATCATATTTGACCCTTTCTTTTCAACGCGAAAAGAGGGAAGTGGTCTCGGCCTTTCGGTATGTCGCAAAATCGTGGAGGACCATGGGGGAAGATTGACGCTGGAAGAATCCAATCCTCACTCGACGGTTTTTTCATTTACGATACCCTTACAGAATGCCTGAGAGTTCCTCTCTCTCCATCAAAACGGTCGCCGTAATCACTTCAGCGACTGATATTTCATCTTCCCTCGATCGTTTGATCACCCAATTCCAAGGGAAGCTCCATCAGTGCATCGGGCAACTTATCGTACTTCTTTTTTCTTCCCCTGTGGAAGCGTGTCAGGCTTTGATGACCCTGCAGAAAGAGATCCCTTCCACATGGAAGGGAGGAATTGCCGAGGGGCAATTCGCCGAAGCAATGGAAGAAGCCACGCGTCTGGAAAGCGCCGTTCGATTGGGAGAAATTGCAATCTCTCCCGGCCTCACCTATACGCTGGCGGGCTCTGAAATCAGTTGGACGAGCGTGGGAAAAAGGCAGTTTGCAGGAATGACAGACGCTATTGAACTAAATGTAATCGGCCGTGTGCGTACGCGTGTCAATAAAACCGAGGACGACCCTTTTGACGTGCCCATTGATTTGCTGATTGGCGCCACTCCTCCTTCGCCAAAAATGGAAGATGAAAGTTTGGTCCGAATCGCGAGCAAAATCGCATCTGACCGGTCGCGCTTTGCATCCTCGGAAACCATTCCTCTCGCGGAAGAAAATCCCCAGAAATTGTCGGCCAAGAAGATTCCTCTTGCCATTCCTCGTCCGCCGATCGAGCCAAGGGTAAAGGTAGGGGATCGAGCCAAGCGGCTCTTTCTTCTTCTCTTAATTTCAATAGGAACCGCTCTCGCGGTTCATCATGGAAGAAAATGGTTGGAGGAAAAAGATTCGTACGATCGCGAAGGAGAGGTGAAAAAAAGATTGGAGAATTCAGAGGTATTGCAGAGCATGAAAACAAAGCGCCTCCGGCCGCTTTCCTCTCCAGCGCCTTCCTCAAATGAAACCTCGCTCACGGTGAACTCCACCCCGCCGGGAGCTGAAGTCTGGATCGACCATGTTCGGGTGAAGGGGAAAACCCCGGTAAAGATTGGAGGAATTACCCCAGGCGTGGTGGCTCAGGTAGAGATACGAAAAGCGGGATATGAGTCATCCCTTCAATGGATTAGCCTGGAAAGGGGGGAGGAACGCGAACTCTCCTTACATCTTTTGAGATTGACGCACTCAGGGAATCCTGCGAAATAAGGGCAGTGAACCGTCCCACCGCCAAGCGAGTTCTCGTTATAGATGATGAAAAAACGATCCTTTTAAGTCTGGGCTATGCCCTCAAGCTAGAGGGGATTGATGTCATTACTTGCAACCGAGCCGAGTGGGCGGAAAAAGCACTTTCCGACTATGATTTTGAACTGGTCATCACCGATTTGCGCCTTTCTAAAACCAACGATCTAGAAGGAATGCGAATCATCGAATTAACGAAAGAGAAACATCCCGGCTGTAAAATCATTGTCATGACGGCGTTTGGATCGGACGAGGTTCGGGATGAAGTGAAGCGTTTGGGGGCTGACGCCTATTTCGATAAGCCGATTGATTTAGAGCAACTTCGAAACACGATCGACCAGTTCGGCATCACGGGAAAAAGGACTTTGGGAGGCAGTTCTTCTTCTCTTCCCACCGGCTAATGCGGATCTTCTTTTATTCTTTCGTTCTATTCGTGGCAATCACAGTAAACGGTTGTTCGATTCGAAGAGATTTTTTCGGTGACCCGATTTCAAAATACCACGACATCCTTAAATCGGAAACGCGCGATGCGAGTTATTTCGGTCTTGAAAAAGTCCGATACCTCACGACGGTGACTTATCGGAGCCGCGCCCTGCGCGAAGCATACGTCAATGAATATGCGGAGCGGTATGGCTTAAAGCCGGCAGAAAAAGAAGCGCTTCGAGCGAAAGAAATGGCCGACGGGGAACAATACGACGTTTTTTTCGTGTCTCATTTTTCCACCGACAAAGATGCGGCCCGCCTGGATAAAAGCGCCAAAGTTTGGAGGCTGACGCTGGAAGGTCCCAATGGCGAGGCTTTGGACCCCGACTCCATCAATACGGTTCCGACGGATACGACGACTGAATATTTCTATCCATACATCACGATGTGGTCTTCCAACTTCCTCGTGAAATTCAAACGGGGAACCACGGCTCCCATGACGCTTCGAATGACCGGTGTCCTCGCCGATGTGAAATTCAACTGGACCGCCGTCTCGCAAACCCAACCATGATCGTCACCACGATTCGTGAGATCGCTCAACATGAGGGCGAAACCGTCATGTTACGCGGGTGGCTGTATAACAAACGGTCAAGCGGAAAGATTCAATTCCTTCAGCTCCGTGACGGCACGGACATTATTCAATGTGTGGTGGTTCAGAGCGAAGTGGGAGACGAGGAATTTTCAAAAGCGGAGAAACTGACGCAAGAGTCGTCATTTACTGTGACGGGCGTCGTACACGCCGACAAGCGCTCGCCTATCGGTTACGAACTCTCTGTCCGATCTATGGAGATCCTGTCCATCGCCCCTCCCTACCCCATCGCGCCAAAAGATCACGGTGTGGCGTTTTTAATGGAACATCGCCATCTTTGGCTCCGATCACGAAAACAAAACGCCACTCTACGTGTGCGAAGCGAATTGATTAAGGGAATTCGAGATTACTTTGATTCCAACGGATTCGTCATGCTCGACGCCCCTATTTTCACACCCGCTGCCTGCGAAGGAACGACGACCCTTTTTGAAACGGATTATTTCGGCGAAAAGGTTTATCTCACGCAAAGCGGCCAGCTCTATATGGAGGCGGGGGCGATGGCGTTGGGAAAAGTGTATTGTTTCGGCCCGACGTTTCGGGCGGAAAAATCGAAAACACGCAGGCATCTCACCGAATTTTGGATGATCGAACCTGAAGTCGCCTTTAATGATTTGGAAGCCAATATGAATTTAGCGGAAGACCTGATGGTCTCTATCGTCAGCCGAGTTCTCGACAAGTGCAAACGAGAACTCGACATCATTGAGCGCGATACAAAGCCCCTCGAAAATGTGAAAAAGCCGTTCCCCCGAATATCCTATGGGGAAGCTGTAGAAGTGCTTCAAAAGGCAGGAGCCTCCGTGAAATGGGGAGATGATTTTGGCGGCGACGAAGAGACTCTTCTCACCAAACAATTTGATCGGCCGATTATGGTGAATCGATTTCCAATGGCGAACAAAGCGTTCTATATGAAAACCGACCCGAACGATCCGAAACTTTCGCTCTCGGTCGACATGCTGGCGCCCGAAGGTTACGGAGAAATCATCGGCGGTGGCCAGCGAGAAGAGTCGTTGGAAGTTTTGGAGAAAAAGATTGCAGAGCACAAACTCCCGAAAGCCCCGTTTGAGTGGTATCTGGATTTGCGCCGATTCGGTTCCGTTCCACATGCCGGATTTGGCTTAGGACTGGAGCGAACCGTCGCCTGGGTCTGTGGCTTGCACCATGTTCGTGAAACTATTCCCTTTCCGCGTATGCTAGAAAGGGTAACACCATAAAGGAGAGAACTATGGACTGTCCGATCAATCGAAAGCGTTTTTTAATTGGCGGTTTCTCAGCTGCAATTTGGGTCTTAATCTGCGAGGGAGTCGTTCATGGCCATATTCTAATGCCGAGATACGAGGCGCTCGCGAAAATGGGATTGACACTTTCAAAGCCAAGTTACAATTTTTGCCCGGTTTGGATTCTCTATTGTATCGGCATCGGGCATGCCCTTTCCTGGCTCTATGCCACCGCCCGGGGAACCTTTAAGCCTGGACCCATGACCGCCGTCAAAGTGGGTCTCTTTGCATGGTTCCTCATGGCCGTTCCAGAAAATCTCGCCGACTGGGCCTGGCTCCCCATTGGGAAATTTGTACCCTTCGTAAAAACCGTCGGAGCTTTCTTTGAATGTGTCGGCGGAGCTCTTATCGCCGGAGCCATTTACAAACCAAAATCAAATTAGGACAACTTACGTGACGGCTTAAACAGCGATTCGTCGACGGTATAGCCTTGGGACTTTGCTTCCCCCAAGAATGACGGGAGTTCGCCGGTGGCGACATGACGGCCGATAATTTTTCCCGATTCATCGACCTTTTGAATTTCATACCGAAACAAATCGATGACATTATAGTGGCCTTCGTCCGTTAGATCTCTTACCTCGGAGATGTGCGTAATGCGCCTGGATCCATCGCGCAGCCGCGCCGCCTGAACAACAACATCGACGGCTGAGGCGATTTGGCTACGCACCGCTAAAAGAGGCAGAGCCACATTGGACATTAGTGCCAACGTTTCAAGACGCGAAAGAGCGCCGCGCGGCGAGTTCGCGTGCAATGTCGTCATTGAACCGGAATGGCCGGTGTTCATCGCTTGCAATAAATCAAGGGCCTCGCCGCTACGAACTTCGCCAATGACGATTCGATCAGGTCTCATGCGAAGAGAGGCGCGAAGCAAATCTCGAATCGTCACCTCCCCTTTTCCTTCCGCATCCGCTGGGCGGGTTTCCATCGGAAGAAGATGGTCCTGCTGCAATTGAAGCTCGCCGGCGTCTTCAATGACAATAATCCGCTGATCGGCGGGAATGAGCGTCGAAATGACATTGAGAAGTGTTGTTTTTCCCGATGACGTTCCCCCCGAAACAATCAGATTTTTCGCGAGCGAAACGGTGAGATTTAAGAATTTTGCCATGGGGAGCGACAGAGCTCCGCCATCCACAAGCTGTTTCATTGTCATGGCGTGGCGGGAAAATTTTCGGATGGCCAAATAAATTCCCCTACTCGCGCAGGGAGGGATCATCGCATGAACGCGCGAACCATCGGGAAGGCGTGCATCGAGCATCGGATTTTTCATGTCGATTGTCCGGCCGACCGACTGAGCCAGCCTGCGAACGGCCGCCATCAATTGCTCGTCATCTTCAAAAGCTGCCTTCGTCTTGAAAAGCTTTCCCTTCTTTTCGACAAAAATATCGGAAACTCCATTGATCATGACTTCGCTCACGTCCGGGTCATTTAGAAGCGTGGCAATCGGCTGAAAAAACCCCTCGGTAGCCTCCGTAAAAAAGTCGGGCATGGGCCAGATTGTACCAGTTGATTTCAGAAATGACCTACGTAGGATTTACATCATGCTTCCGAGAGCTCTTCTTATCGGATTAGTCGTCATTGCCGCAGGCTGTGTTCTTAAATCAGAACATGACATGACCGTGGCTGAAAATGTCCGAATTTCAAGTGAGCTTCAGTCCACCACCAAAGAACGAAATGAACTCAAGGATAAAGTCGAAGACACCCAAAAGAAAAACTCGGAGCTTGAAGCACGAAACGAGGAACTTTCGAATACGAATCAAATGTTGGTGGGAAAAGGGTCTGACAGCGCAAGGCGATGCCAGGAAGCCCAACAGGAACTCCTCGCGTTAAAACAAGAAAAAGCAAAGTCGGAAGAGAAGATCGCCTTTGCTACAAAGACGTATGATGATCTGATCGCCTCACTCAAAGACGAAATCGCCAAAGGACAGGTTGCGATCGCCAATCGGGGTGATCGCCTCTCGGTCAATGTGGCCGACCAGGTGCTTTTTCCATCCGGTAGCGATCGCATTCAGGCCTCGGGAGAAAAAGTCTTAAAAAAAGTGAGTGAGATCTTGCGCAGTGTGAAAGACAAACGAATTGAAGTCGAAGGGCATACCGACAATGTGCGAATTACTGGCTCATTAACCGCCAAATTTCCTTCCAATTGGGAACTCTCCACAGCCCGCGCGACAAAGGTCGTCCGATTTCTTGAGAAAAACGGAGTCGATCCAGATCGACTCGCGGCTGTGGGCTATGCGGAGCACCGACCCGTCGCAGCGAATAACACGCCGGAGGGAAGAAAAAAGAATCGCCGGATTGAAATCGTATTATTGCCCCTTCCTAAATCGACCTAGACCCCGAGTGAGCAGACTCAACTACGCAAATTTTCCACAATTCTTGAGAACCAAAGTTTCCAAGCCCTTCATTTATGGAGAGGGCTTTCTCCAAAAGTAGTTGTTTTTTCTGGTTTTAACCTATTGGCCCACCTCTTGCTCTTTGCCCCGGACATGAGGATTTCTCTTCAAAAACATATTTGGGTTGCGGCAATACTCATAACGGTTGAAACGAACGCAGTTTGAACTCCCTTCTTTCGCGGAATTTGCGCTGGCGTTCGGCGTTGGTTCTAGTGCGGCCGATGCGAGGGCGGCCCACCTTTTGAATTTCACAAAAGCGTCGGTTTCCTCGAATGGACTCTCGAGCGACTAAATCGAAGAGCGCATAGGCCATCGCGGCTATTGCGTACTCTTTCGCTCTCATGGATGCCGGAGAAGCAGCAACTCCGATTTCGACCGCCCCTTGATGGGGTTCACTTAGGATGTAAGGTGTATTTGTCTTTCGAAGATAAATTTCTCTTTTTGTCGACGGCCCGGTCGCTTTGCATGGCACCCCCGCAAGTTCAAACAGCTCACTCAGAATGAAGCGCGAACCCTGCCTGGAAAGGCGCGGCGCGTATCGGACGATCGGATAAAAGAGCGGTGTTGACATTTTCGTTATTATAACATAAATGTATTTAAACGTCTACGGTCATGAAGAGCTCCGCGGAATTCAAACGCTTGTTGAGTATTTGTCACGACTTAAGCGTGCAATACCCAAATGATATTATTTTTATCGGAGGGGTGGCTGTCTATCTACATTCGATTCACCTCCCCGAAGTGGAGGAGTTAGCGGAGACCACCCACGATGCCGACTTTTATATCTCTATTTCCGCCATGGGTGACTTGAGGGACGACGAAGAGGTTGTTGCAAATGCTAGATTCTCTAAGCACCAGATTACGAGGGGCGGATTCGAGTTCGACATATATACGGAACGCCACTCCAAGTTGTTGATTCCGTACGGGGATGTTTCTTCCAAAGCGATTTCTTATGAATCGATCCGTGCGGCATGTTTAGAACATTTATTGGCACTTAAAATAGAGGCGTTTGGGAATCGCCGAGCCAGCGCAAAGGGGATGAAGGACGCCAAAGATGTCGTTCGGATCGCCCTCTGTGCCGCTCAGATGGGATTTCACTTAAAGAACTATGCTCCTTACGCCATGGATTCCCATAAGAAATACCTCGAGGAAATCGTTAAAGGGTCAGCCGTTGTTGAACTTGCGGCCGGCAACAGCCATTTGGCCAAATCATATCGACACATTGCAAATGATCTTCTTGATAAGATCAAACGCATTTAAGCTCTGGAATCGGCTGCTACCTGTTTACGTAAATTTTGGTTTACGCTCTTGGGGACTTATGGAATTAAAAAACGTTCCATCTTGGCGACGTTTTTGTAAGCCGGTAGAGTAGAGAAACGTTGCATGCGCCGCCTCCGTCACCACTGGGCGACCTGTTTTAATTGTCGTCGTGAGCTTTGTTTCTTATTGATCGTTTCCCTTATTTGTTCTCCTCTTCGATTGCCACTGGAGACTTCTTCTTCGGCTTATGCGGCAGGGAGCGCGAAAGGGAATGTGCAACGCAGTGATTTAGGCTTTACCCGGGAAGGCAAAGCCGATGAGAGTTCGATGTCACTTTCGTATCAGTCGCCTTTGTTTCGAGGATCGGGGAGTTATACTTTGCCGATTGAAATCTTGGCCGGTGTGGACGGCATGCAACCGGCGCTTTCGCTATCCTATTCGTCAAAGCATTCGAATGATGTTTACGTCCCCTCCTTCCTCGCAACCCCGTACAGATAACGCGCGGTAGTCGAATTCTGATCGATAGCTTTCGCTGCCATTTTCAAATTGTTGAAATTGTTTGGGGTTATTAGGATCGTAGTCGCGGCTTGACGGAACTCTCTAAATACGCATAATGACGCCCTTTTTAACGACGCACGCTTTCGCTCTTTTCGCCTGAAAAGAGTCGGCGGTTGCTGCCCCCTGGTGCTTGAGAAATCAGGTGTGGGGACTCCCAAAAATGGAGCTGGAAAGCGGAGGATTAACCAAATAAAGGACGTGAACTATGTCGATCAGTGTACGTGAACTATTGGAAGCCGGAGCCCACTTCGGCCATCAAACCCATCGCTGGAATCCGAAAATGCGCCCCTACATTTATGGCGCGCGAAACGGCATCCATATTATTGATCTTCAAAAAACGGCAAAGCTCTGGGCGACTGCCCGAAACGCCATTTCTGAAACGGTCATGCGAGGGGAAAGAATTCTATTCGTAGGGACAAAGCCGCAGGCGCAGGAAGTCGTGCGCGAAGAAGCGACGCGCGCCGGACAATTTTATGTCGATCGCCGTTGGCTGGGTGGAATGCTGACAAATTTCAAAACGATCAAAAGCCGCCTCGACCGCCTCGAAGAACTGGAGCAACTTAAGACCACCGGTCGCGCTGGGACCAACATCACAAAGAAGGAAGCTCTTCATTTGGAAACCGAGCGAGAGAAACTTGAGAAGACACTCGTGGGAATTAAAAACATGACGAGAGTTCCGGGGCTCATCGTCGTCATCGATCCGAAAACGGAACATATCGCCGTGAAGGAAGCCCGACGACTTCAGATTCCTATTGTCGCCGTGGCTGACACCAATTGCGACCCTGAAGGCGTTGATTTCATCGTCCCTGCCAACGACGACGCTGTGAAGTCAGTGAAACTCTTTCTTTCTTCGGCGGCTGATGCCTGCCTGGAAGGAAACAAACTTCATGAACAGAGAATTCAGGAAGAAACGAGACGGCGAATGGAGCAAGAAAAGGCGAAATCGGCCGCTCCGGCCGCGACCAATCCGGCGCCCGTCGAAGAACGTCTCGTGGCAAATGGCGAGTAAGGGAGAAAAAATGGAAGCTAAAACCGATCAGGTAAAAAACCTTCGCGACAAGACCGGCGCCGGCATCATGGATTGCCGAACGGCGCTCACGGAGACCGGCGGAGATCTTGAAAAGGCAATTGAATACCTTCGAAAAAAGGGCCTTGCCTCTGCTCAAAAAAAAGCGGGACGTGTCGCGGCGGACGGACAGGTCGCTTCGTATATCCATGCCGGTGGGAAAATCGGCGTCTTAATCGAAGTGAATTCCGAAACCGATTTTGTGGCCCGAACGGAGGAATTTCAAGCGTTCGTCCGCGATATGGCGATGCATGTCGCCGCGGCCAACCCACAATATGTCCGGCGGGAAGAGGTTCCGGTGAGTGTCGTGGAGTCCGAAAAAGCCATTTACCGCTCCCAAGCGGAGAGTTCCGGAAAACCCGCAGCCGTGCTCGAAAAAATCGCTGTTGGGAAGCTCGATAAATTCTATTCTGAAGTGTGTCTGCTCGAGCAGCCTTTTGTAAAGGACCCGGAAAAGACAGTTCAAGCGAGATTGACGGAACTCATTACAAAACTCGGAGAAAATATTACGATCCGCCGGTTCGCGCGGTATCAACTGGGCGAAGGGATCGAAAAGCCAGCGAAAACCGAATAGGAGCCCCCATGGCCAAGCCGAAATACAAGAGAGTGCTATTGAAGATTAGCGGTGAGGCCCTATGCGGTGAGGATGGCTACGGCATCGACAACGAAATATTAAACGGCATTTCCGATGAGATCCGCGATGTCAGTCGGCTCGGTGTGGAGCTTGCCATCGTTATCGGTGGCGGAAATATTTTCCGGGGCCTTGCGGCTTCTGCCAAAGGAATGGACAGGGCTTCGGCGGATTACATGGGAATGCTCGCCACCGTCATGAATGCGCTTGCGCTTCAAGATGCTCTCGAGGCGAAAGGAGTTTTCACGCGCGTTCTCTCCGCCATTCATATGCAAGAATTAGCGGAGCCCTACATTCGTCGTCGAGCCAAGCGTCATTTGGAAAAAGGGCGTGTGGTGATTTTCGCGGCGGGAACCGGAAACCCCTACTTCACTACCGATACCGCCGCCTCTCTTCGCGCGATGGAGATCAACGCCGAAGTTATTCTAAAGGCGACCCGAGTGGATGGGGTCTACGATCAGGATCCACTCAAGTTTCCAAAAGCGAAAAAATTTGAGGAACTCACGTACTTGGAAGTTCTTAAACAGGGCCTCAAAATTATGGACTCCACGGCCACGTCGCTCTGTATGGATAATTCGATGCCGATCATTGTCTTTAATATGACCAAGGCTGGCAATATCAAACGGGCGGTAATGGGCGAAACCATCGGAACCACCGTCAGAGGAGAAAAAAATGTTTGAGGATCTTATAAAAGCCGAAACCGACCATATGGAAAAAGCCATGAAGATGCTCAAAGATGAGTATCTAAAACTTCGAACGGGACGGGCTTCGCCGACGATTCTGGATACTCTTCGCGTTGACTATTTCGGCACACCCACACCGCTTAAGCAGATGGCGGCTGTATCCGCACCTGAGGCGCGACTCATAGTGATCCAGCCCTGGGATGCAAGTGCCATTTCGGAAATTGAGAAAGCCATTCAAAAATCGGAGTTGGGTCTTTCCCCCCAGAATGACGGAAAGGTCATACGCCTCCCCATACCGACACTGACGGAGGAGAGACGAAAGGAACTCGTGAAGGTCGTCAACAAATTGGCGGAAGATTGCCGTGTGGCGATTCGAAATGTTCGCCGGACGGGAATGGAAGATCTGAAAAAGGCGGAGAAGGACAAGAAAGCAAGCGCGGATGACGTCAAACGAGGGCAAACCAAAATTCAGGAAATGACCGATGGCTACATCAAGAAAGTCGACCAGCTCGCGGAAGGGAAGTCGAAGGAAATCCTTGAAGTCTGATTTTCCGAAGGTCCTGGATGGGAAAGTCATCCCTAAGCACATCGCCATCATCATGGACGGAAATGGGCGTTGGGCGAAGGAGCATCATTTGCCACGCATCGGCGGCCATCGGCGGGGCGCGATCACTGTCCGAAACATCACCACGGTCTGCACCGAGCTGGGAATCGATGTCCTGACGCTGTATGCATTTTCAGAGGAAAACTGGAGCCGGCCGGCGCTGGAGGTATCGACGCTCATGACGATTCTCAAACGCTTCCTGGTTTCCGAGCGAAAACTCCTTCAGAAACATAATGTCCGGCTCCGCGCCATTGGTAGATTGGAGCGCCTCCCCGAAGGAGTCCGAAAAACACTCAACGAAACACTTCGACTGACGGAAAAGAATTCGGGAATGAATCTTGTCCTGGCTCTTAGCTATGGTGGCCGAGATGAAATCACACGCGCTGTTCAAAAGATCGCGTCTCACGTGGCGAATAAATCTCTTCGCCCGGAGGAAATTTCCGCTGAAACGCTTTCATCGTATCTAGATACGGCCGATTTTCGTGATCCCGATCTTCTCATTCGAACGAGCGGCGAATTTCGAACGTCGAATTTCCTGCCCTGGCAGAGCGTGTACACGGAATTCTATATCACCGATACGCCTTGGCCCGATTTCGATCGTGACGAACTTTGCAAGGCTATTCTCGACTACAACCGGCGGGAACGCCGATTTGGAAAAATTAGCGAACAGATTGTACCCAAACCAGCGAGCGAAGTATGGAAAAGGGAACAAAGCGCTCGATAGTCATTTTGGGGTCGACCGGATCGATCGGGGTTAACACATTTCGGGTCGTTGACCAGTATCCGAACCAACTTCGTGTGACCGGTTTGGTCGGAGGGGATAATATCGACCTCCTCGCGAAACAGGTGAATACCTACAGGCCGGAGTTGGTTTCAACCAAGACCGTGGAGGGAGCGAATCGATTAAAAGAGTTACTGGGGAAAAATTGTAAAACTGAAATTGGCCATGGCGTGGAGGGCGCTGAAGAAGTGGCTCGAAAAGCCACGGGCGATATCGTTCTTTCCGCCATTGTCGGCTCCGCCGGGCTTCGTCCCACACTGGCCGCGATTCGCGCGCAAAAAACGATTGCGCTTGCAAACAAGGAAACAATGGTTGTGGCCGGAGCACTGGTAAGGCGAGAAGCGGAAGAACATCAGGTCACGATCCTTCCCGTCGACAGTGAACATAACGCCATCTTTCAGGCTTTGGCCGGCGCGAAAACGGAATCGGTTCGGAGGCTCATATTGACAGCTTCTGGAGGTCCATTTTTTAAAAAGCCGGATTTAGATCTTTCGAATGTCACCGTCGAAGAAGCCCTCGCCCACCCGAATTGGAAAATGGGAGAAAAAATCACGATCGATTCCGCCACGATGATGAACAAGGGCCTCGAGATCATTGAAGCCCGCTGGCTTTTTGGTTTTCCGACAAGTCAAATTGACGTCGTGGTTCATCCCCAATCGGTCATCCATTCCATGGTGGAATACGTGGATGGGTCGATTTTGGCCCAGATGGGCGTTCCCGATATGCGGGGACCCATTGCTTATGCGTTGACTTACCCGGAAAGATTAGCCGAAGTGACCGAGCGCCTCAGTCTTTCAAAAATTCGAGAACTCACCTTCTTTGACCCCGATTCTAAACGTTTTCCTTCTGTAAATTTGGCTCGAAAGGCTTTGGAATCAGGCGAAACACATCCTGCGGTACTCAATGGATCAAACGAGGTGACGGTCCAGGCTTTTCTCGATCGAAAAATTCGGTTTACCGAAATCGCACAATTGAACGAAGACGTGCTAACTTCTTACAAAGAGCAGGCGCATGCTTCGCTCGATGACTTTCTTGCCGCCGATCAATGGGGTCGGAAAGAGGCGGAGAAACGAATCTCGGCCCGGAGAGTTTAGGGATGATGGAAGTACTACTCTTTGCATTTCTTCTTGGCGTTGTGGTCTTCATCCACGAGCTGGGGCATTTTATTCTCGCGAAAAGAGCCGACATTAAAGTGGAGCGATTTTCAATCGGCTTCGGCCCCGCGCTCCTCAAAAAAACCTGGGGGGAAACCGAATACGCCATTTGTGCGCTGCCTTTGGGGGGTTACGTCAAGATGCAGGGGGAGGAGCCCGAAGAAGGAGCGGAGCTCGATCCTCGGTCATTCGCGGCCAAGAGCCCTGGAATTCGAATGGGGATCGCCGCCATGGGCCCCACATCGAACCTGATTCTCCCGATTGCTATTTTCACGATTTCATTTCTTGTGGGGCTTCCCACGATGACATCTCGAATCGGATCGATCCTACCGGATTCCCCAGCGGAGAAAGCAGGCCTCCGTCCGGGCGACAAAGTCCTCTCAGTCAACGGGCAGACACTTTGGCGCTGGACAGATCTCGTCGATCAAATCGGAAAACTTCCCGGTCAACCCGCGCATCTTAAGATTGACCGCCAAGGGAAGGTAATCGATTTCGATGTAACCCCTTCCTCGGAAACTGAAAAAGATATTTTTCAAGAAGAGCGTTCGGTGGGGAAAATAGGTGTGGCTCCGCATATGTTTCGACCAGCCATCGGTATAGAAAATCCCCAGAGCGTCGCGGCCAAAGCCGGACTCCAAACCGGAGACGTCATTACGGCCGTCAACGGTTCAACCACACGTTATTGGTGGGAATTGGAGGAAGCATTCGGCTCCAAAGCCGTCCCCCGAAAAATTTCGATAGAGCGCTATCGCGTGGACCAAAAAGATAAAACCGCGACGGAAACCAAAACCATCAATCTCCCTTCCGTGGCATCTCTTACCGCCGCAGGCATCGTCAACGGCGAACTTTTTGTTCGCCAAGTCTTAAAGGGAAGTGTCGCCGAAGAACATGGTCTTAAAGCGGGGGATCATCTCGCATCGGTAAACGGTAAGCCTCTACTCCACTGGCATGAATTCCAAAAACTTATTCTTGAAAATAAGAAAGGGGATAAGATTGTTCTCGGCTTGGTCCGAGATGGCAAGCCTCTCACCGTCGATCTCTCTCCGCGAGAGGTCGAGGAAAAAGATGAACTAACCGCCGAGAAATCCAAACGTATGCAATTGGGGGTTGCTTCCGTCGCGGTGCCGGGAGAACCCGAAACAGCGCCGGAACAATATACAAATCTTTTTCGCGCTTTTTATGAAGGAACCAAAAAAACGTATGAGCAATCCGTTCTCACGCTCAAAGGGCTTTCCAAAGTGGTTACGGGAAAGGTTGAAGTTCAGAAATCACTGGGCGGACCGATTTCCATTTTCTATCTCGCGGGGAATTCCTACAAATTGGGCGGATGGATTTCCTTCTTTCAAATGATGGCGATGCTCTCCATCACGCTTGGACTCATCAATTTGCTTCCTATTCCCGTCCTGGATGGGGGGCATGTCCTTTTCTGTGCGATAGAATGGATTAAAGGGTCGCCGGTCTCTATTCGTGTGAGAGAAGTGGCCCAACAGGTAGGCCTTGCGATTTTAATTGGAATTATTCTTCTGACCTTTTACGTCGACATTAACAAGTACTTCGTGGATCGGATTAAGGCGTTTTTCAACTGAGATGAAGTACCTGGCGATCGATACCTCAGGCCTCTACGGAGCCGTCGGCCTTCTTGATGAAAGTGAAGTCATCGCTGAATTGGGGCTACGTTCGAAAGAAAATTTTTCCGGCCAGCTTGTGCCAGCCATAGAGGCGCTTCTGAACAATATTTCCGTTCAGTCCGCCGATATTGATGTCTACGGGGTCGTGATCGGACCCGGATCGTTTACCGGCCTTCGGGTAGCATTGGCTACCCTAAAGGCCTTTGCCTGGACATTTCAAAAGCCTCTGGTCGGGCTTTCCTCTCTGGAGGTACTTGCGAACAATCTTCCACATCAATCAGGGCTCATTGCCCCCATGCTCGATGCGAAAAAGAAACGGATTTACGGCGCTATTTACGAATGGCGGAATGAAAATTTGATCGAGCACATTCCTCCTAGTGACGTCACCGCTCTAGAATTAATTTCACATGTTTCCGAACCCATCACCGTTTTTGGCTCAGGAGCTCGTCTCTATCGGCCTGAAATTGAAGCTCTCGAGAACCAAAACATTCGATTTGCTGAACTTTCAGCCGACGCGCCACGCGGAGGAATTCTCGCTCGTCTGACGAAGTCCGCCTTCGAGCGCGGAGAGCGCCTCGACCCAATTCTGAGCGAACCGCATTATATCCGCCCGACAGAAGCCGAAGTGAGTGAGAAGAGAGTGATGTCATGAAGATGCTAGAAAAATTTAAAACGAATCGAAGGGACTTTTTTGAGTCTACCAAATCAATCACGTTCGCAGTTGTATTGGCCCTCATCTTTCGAAGCATTATAGCCGCCCCCTATACGATTCCGACGGGCTCGATGATCCCGACTTTGAAGATTCGCGATTTTATTTTCGTCAGCAAACTTTCTTACGGACTTAAAATCCC
The DNA here is from genome assembly GCA_964397255.1 of uncultured bacterium. Lineage (GTDB taxonomy): Bacteria > Bdellovibrionota_G > JALEGL01 > JALEGL01 > DATDPG01 > CAYNHQ01. The sequence continues at coordinate 388,226 of CAYNHQ010000001.1, read as the reverse complement.
CTTCACGAATAAAAATTTGGTCAAATTCGGTGAACCCAAACGCGGCGATGTAATCGTCTTTATCGTTTACGTCCCGTCGGATTCCAGTGATGTTGAAAATCGAGGAAAAGTTTGGACTTCACCCCCCGAGGGAGTTGCGGTCGACAGTATCGATTTCATTAAGCGAGTCGTCGCCGTGGGTGGAGATATCGTCGAATTACGAAATGACATACTTTATATCAACGATAAGCCCATGCCACGCGAGGCCCTGGACGATACAAGCATCTTGGAAGATTGTAAGCGCCCCGAACACGATGCCCGCATTTACAAAGAGAAACTCGATAACGTGAATCATTACGCGATCGAATTTTACCCCTTCCCCGACAATTTTGGCCCCATTACAGTGCCATCGGGGCACGTATTCATGATGGGAGACAACCGCGACAATTCAAAGGACAGCCGGTTTTGGGGACCTCTCCCACTTGAAAACGTAAGGGGAAAGGCGCTGTTTATCTGGCTTTCCTTCGATACAGAAAAACTGAGCCCCTTTCAACCGGCAGATCTCGTCCGCTGGAGCCGGTTGGGAAAAAAAATTATCTGACGTTGCAATCAAGACCCATAGCGGGCAATATAGAAGTGTGAGCAAGATCGACGAACTAAGAAGGGTTCGACGTGCGATAATGCCCGAAAAATTTCGATCTAATAATGAAGACCGCCGAATTCGCGGTCAGCGTTTGGCCGTAGGGTTTCCTGTCGTGGCGACCGTAAATGGCAACCCCATTCAGGGATTTATGGAAGCCGTTAACATTAGTTGGTCGGGAATGTTGATCGATACGAATTTTCCACTCTCTGTCGGCGATCGGATTCAATTGGAGTTTACGTTGCCGGAAAGCGATATTCCGATCACCGCTCCCGCCCGCGTGGTTCACAAAATCGCCGAACGTCGTCCCGAAGAAGCCACGCAAATCGGAGTCACGTTCGAGAATTTAGAGCCGAATATTCAACGAATGATTTCCGGCTTTGTTCTTGAGAATCTCCGAACCGACTAATTTTATACTCGTCTTTGGGTCTGGTCTTTTTATCTGAAGAAAAGTTTCTTAATCGCATGAATCGTCAATTGTCGACCCATTTCGGCGATGGAGACGGTCAACGGAATTTCTTTGGGACAGCCTTTCACACAGTTCTGCGCATTTCCGCATTCGTTTAGGCCTCCTACCCCCATCAGTGCTTCGAGACGTTCTTCCTTCTGCATTTTTCCCGTCGGATGAATATTGAAGAGGCGCGCTTGGCTAATCGCCGAGGCGCCAATGAAATCGTTATCGAGCGTGTACTGCGGGCAAACTTCCAGGCAACAGCCGCATGTCATGCACGTCGACATTTTGTATGCTTCTTGCTGATCCTCTTCGGCCTGCCGAGGGCCGGAACCTAAGTCGTAGGTACCGTCAATTTGAATCCAACCTTTAATCCGCTTGAGCGTTTCAAACATTCGCTGTCGATTGACTTTAAGATCGCGAACTACCGGAAATTTTGTCATCGGTTCGAGGCGAATCGGCTGATCCAATTTGCTGATCAAAGTCGAGCAGGCCTGACGTACGCGGCCATTGATAATCATCGTACAACTGCCGCAGACTTCTTCGAGACAACTCGCTTCCCAGGCCACAGCGGAAGTGGATTTGCCGTCCATAGTCTTAGGGTTCTTTTGGATCTCCTGTAGCGCAGTAATGACATTCATTCCGTCATATCGAGGTACGCGGAATTCCTCCCACCGATGTTTCCGTTCGGGCCCCTCCTGCCGCTTGATCTGAAGTTGAACAAACTCAGGCATGGGCGAGCCTCGCAGCAGGTTTTCCTGGCTCTTTCTTCTCGACATCGTATTTGCGGGCTCGAGGGGGAATCAGCGAAGTATCCACGGGTTCATACTCAAATTGAGGCGCGGAGACTGAATAGCGGGCTTTTGTCGTCTTGAGCCAGTCTTTATCATTCCGATCGGAAAAATCAGGTTTGAAATGGGCCCCACGGCTTTCATTTCGGCGAAGAGCACCCAGCGTGATTACCCGCGCGAGATCGAAGATCAACTGAAGCTGACGAATGAAGATGGCTTCCTGATTGGCCCAATGCCCTCGATCGGAAATTCCGATTCTCTTTGAACGCTCCATAAGTTCTTGAATTTTTCGATCGGTCTCTTCTAACGTCTTATTGACCCGAACCACGGTTACATAATTGCTCATCCATTCACCTAGTTCTTCATGAATCTTAAAAGCATTTTCCGTCCCGGAGAGTTTGTAAATCGACTCTAGATTGTCCTCTTCGCGTTTCTTTTGTGGATCCAGCAGAGCCGCCAAAGCTGACTCGCTTTGATTTGATCCCTTTGCGTATTCGATCATCGAGGATCCAGAAATCATCCCGGAATAAATACAAGAGAGAAGGGAGTTCGCGCCGAGGCGATTGGCACCGTGATACTGATAATCGACTTCTCCCGCGGCAAACAAACCTGGAATATTTGTCATCTGTTTGAAGTCCACCCAGAGGCCGCCCATGGAATAATGCACTCCGGGATAAATTCGCATCGGCACCTTCCTGGGATCTTGGCCGACAAATTTTTCGTACATATCTATTACACCGCCCAATTTTTTATCGAGCATCTCTACTGGAATATGCGTGACATCCAGATAGACCTGATTTTTTTGCTCAATTCCCTTTTTTTGTTCCACACAAACTTTGTGAATGGCCCGTGAGGCAATATCGCGCGGAACCAGGTTTCCATAGGCGGGATACCATTCTTCCAGAAAATACCACCGGTCCCCTTCTGGAATACTTTCGGGGGATCGCTTGTCGAACGGATCCTTGGGTGTCCAGACCCTTCCCCCTTCTCCTCGAATCGATTCACTCATAAGGCGTAACTTATCGGGCCCGGGAACGGTTGTCGGATGAACCTGAATGAATTCCCCATTGCCGTAGAATGCTCCCGCTCGGTAGGCCGCCGCCGCAGCTGAGCCGGTATTGATGAGTGAATTCGTCGTTTTTCCAAAAATCATTCCGGGTCCACCGGTGGCCAGAAGAACGCCCGCGGCAGAAAACGGGGCGACTTGCATTCGAACTTGATCCAGCGCCGTAATTCCACGGCAGACGCCTTTGTCATCAAGAATGGGTGAAAGAAATTCCCAGCCCTCATATTTTTCAACCAGGCCTTCGCTTTCGTAGCGCCGAACTTGCTCGTCGAGAGCGTAGAGGAGTTGCTGTCCCGTCGTGGCGCCCGCGTACGCCGTCCGATGGTACTTGGTTCCTCCAAATCGCCGAAAATCGATCAGCCCTTCGGGCGTCCGATTAAAGGGCACTCCCATTCGATCCAATAGATAAATGATGCCGGGTGCCGCTTCGCACATTGCTTTAACCGGAGGTTGATTGGCGAGAAAGTCACCGCCATAAATAGAATCGTCAAAATGCTCCCAGGTGGAGTCTCCCTCCCCTTTCGTATTCACGGCGCCGTTAATTCCCCCTTGTGCACAGACGCTATGAGATCGGCGAACCGGAACATAGGAAAAAAGCTGAACTTTCGCTCCTCCTTCAGCGAGCTTCATGGTGGTGGCAAGGCCCGCGAGCCCGCCTCCGACGACGATAAACGTCGGTTTTGCCATTAGGATCCTCCCGCCTGCAAAAACCCGCGAAACGAATCAAATCCGAACATAAGAATCACGGCGCCGATTCCATAACAGACAACACTTGCCAAGCGCTGGGCGCGGGGGCCCACCGCCACGCCCCACACGATTAAAAAAGTCCAAAGGCCATTGGCGAAATGAAATGCGGCCGCGATAACACCCAGAATTTGGAAGCCCAGATAGAAAGGGTTATGAAAATTCGCCGCCATGAAATCGAAAAAATTGGAGGCGATGGCCGGGTTATAGATTTTTGCCACACGCGTTCCCCAAACATGCCATGTAATGTAAGCCAAAAGGAGCATGCCGCTCGCCCTTTGAAACGTGTACATCCAATTTCGAAAGTACGGGTACTGGACGGGATTCGGTTTTGCTTTTACAGCGATATAGACGCCGTAAACGGCATGAAACACAATCGGCAAGCCGATGAGAAATATCTCCATCCATAGTAGGTAGGGAAGATTGGAAATCCATTCCACCGCTTCGTTGTAGGCCGCTTTCCCATGAAGCGCCCTGGAATTCGTGAGCATATGTTCGACGAGAAATGCGCCGATCGGCACCACACCGGAGAGCGAATGGAGGCGCCGGGCCCAGAATTCACGGTCGTTCATAGCGCGAAAGTTTTAACGTAGGAACTTGGTTCTGGCAATTTCGTGAAGCCTCGTTACGATGCCGACGGTGCAGCGCCTTAGCGAAGCAACTTCGCGTGAAATTCGAAAACGCTTGGTTACCTGGTACTCGAAGGAGAAACGCAATCTCCCCTGGCGGCAAACGAAAGATCCGTATGCGATCTGGATATCAGAAATCATGCTCCAACAAACCAGAGTGGATACGGTCATTCCCTATTACGAACGATTTCTAAAAGAATTCCCGACAGTCGAAGCGCTAGCCGATGCAAGAGAGGAGCGTGTTTTGAAAAAGTGGGAAGGTCTCGGCTACTACAGTCGAGCCAGAAATTTACACTCAGCCGCTCGGGAGATGGTGGAAAGATATGGCGGCGAACTTCCCCAACGAAAGGAAGAACTTCAGAGCCTTAAAGGATTCGGACCTTACACCTCGGGCGCTGTGGCATCGATCGCATTCGGAGAAGCAGTGCCGGCCGTGGATGGAAATGTGATTCGTGTTTACTCCCGACTTTTTGCAACGAACAAAAATATTCCCCTCATCGCTCAAAAGCTCGTCGAACCCAAAGATCCTTCGAGCTTCAATCAGTCCGTTATGGAATTGGGCGCTTTGGTCTGCCTGCCCAAGAATCCAAAATGTCTTCTGTGCCCTCTTCGAACAATTTGCAGGGCGCAAAAACTAGGACGTGTGGAAGAATTTCCGTCTCGAAACAGGGCCATAAGCGTCAAAACACTCCGATCATTTGCGTTCGTCGTCCAATCGGGAAATTCCGTCCTCCTCCGACGTCGGCCTTCAAAGGGGCTGTGGGGCGGCCTTTGGGAGTTTCCTATGTTAGAAGCGAAATCGCTTAACCAAGCCACTCATAGATTTGAAACAGAATTTAAAATCAAACCTCTAGCTCCAAGAAAAGTGGGACGGTTGAAACATCAGCTCTCGCACCGAACCATCGATCTCACGATTTATTCGTCTGCCGCCAAAAAGAAAACAAAGGGCGAAGGTTGGGTTTCTATCTCTTCGCTTCAGTCACTCCCCTTCTCTCGACTGGCACGACGTGTGGAGGAAGCGGCATTTGGGCGACGGGAGGAGAATAGAGATCTTCCACTTTCACATCAACGAACTGCTTCCCCTCCACACTCCGCTGAAACCGCGTGACAACACCATTGGCCCAATCGATACGGAATCGATGATCATTTTTTGGGGCAATTTTGGCGTTTTGCTCGGGCGTCAATTTCATGAGCACCACAATGATCGCGCGGACTGTTCCATAGTGCCCAATCGCCAGAATCGTTTTGGGAGCTTCAGGCTGAAAAACCTCATCAAGAAAATGAGAAACTCTCTTTTGTACTTCATCAGCGTCTTCCCCATTTCCGGGTCGATAATAGAGTTCACGATCGTTCCGATTCAGCGCGGCTCGAACTTCAGGCGAGGTCAGCGATTTTCCTTCCAGCGCACCGAAATTTTGCTCGTCGAGATAACTTCGAACAATGGGCGTAAGCCCTAAAATTTTTGTCAGCGGTTCCGCTGTTTGCTGACTGCGAAGAAGGCGGGAAACGTAAATTTTTTCTATACCGGAAGTGGTGAGAAGGTTTGCAAGACCAATAGCTTGGACCCTGCCTTTTTCCGTAAGCACGGCTCGAGAATCCAAGGCCTGACCCACCAGAACTTCTTCTTTATTTGCATGGGTCTCGCCATGTCTCGCGATGTAAAGAATATGCTCATTCGTTGCTCCATACGCGCCGGATAAAATTAAGATGATAGGTAAAAAATTTTTAATCACGCCCCCTCCGAACCCAGTCTTAAATATATTATGGTGCCTGGGACAGGCTTGTAAAAACGCCTTCCTAACAGATCGCAACAATTGGGCAATACAATAATATCAAACCGATAGCCATTTTCGAGTTCAGCGGAGATCACGCCAGTTCACCTGATTTCATCAACGTTGTTACTACGGTGTTACCACGAGGAAACAGAAACCAGCTGTTGAATGCGTTCAAGTACCATCCATTACGATCGACCTGTTCCAAAAAGGGTTGGGGGAATTAAATCAGGCTTGGTTCCTTAGATGATTACTTCGGAACGAATGCCTCCCAATCCAGGGCCTCTTTGTTGCTGATCGCTGCTTCGGATTCTTGGATCAAGATTTCGTATTCCCGAGTTGAAAGGTCTTCTTTGTCGCCCTTAAAATAGAGATCGGCAAAATAGATGTAGAGCATTTCGTCAATTTCGACTTTCCGATAAATCAATCGGTATCCACCGCGCTTCCCCAGACCGGCATGGGGCACATGTACGCGCATCTTTCTGAGTTTCGAAAATTTTGGAATTACAACGCCATAATCGGGGTACGTGTAGAGGACCTTTTGAATAGCGGATACGGCCCGTTCTACCTTGTGTTTGCTCCGCTTAACGGATTTTTTGAAACGAGCGGACTGATGAAAAAGACAGTCCCGAAAGTTCAATCAAAGCCCTTCAGGATCTTCGGATGTGCTGTAAGCGATTAGTTCAGGATCTAGCTTCTTCAATGATTGAGCGTAAATCCAGGCTGGCTCCTGATGAGACTGATCGGAGAGCGTAGTTGCTCTTTTCGGGCCCAGCTCCCGAATCACCTGATCAATGATCTCTAACTCTTCCGAAGAAAAACATGACAGGTCCGGTTTCTTCTTGGCCGTGACAGGATGGTGCTCGTAGTTCTCATTTTTGATGACCCGCTTTTCATCTAATTCGTCATTCCGGCGCATCTCCTTGATCACTTTTTCCAAGCGGCTCGGAACCGGCCCATGCTGATATTTAATGTACTCGGAATGGGTGATGGTAGAACCAAGCTCCCGTAACGCGCGCGCATCGGCAAAATAGATCAGCTTTGCGAGCTTGGTGATTCCAAGTTCCGTCACGGTCGGATGTTGGGCGATCATTAAGATGAGGTTCTTAAGCTTTTCTTTTTCCATGGTTCAGAGTTTATTATACTCGTATATCCCCGCCTTAAAAGCTCCGCCCGTATTGTCGATTTATGCATCTTTCCGGGGTACGCGAACATTGCTTCACTATCGCACATCAGTTCATCATTACGCCCGCGCATTGACGTAACGCGTTGTCCCGTGCTACACGGCGCCTCTGATCATGAGGCTATTCTTGACGCAGCGATCGCTTCCTTTGTTAATAGTTCTCAGCCTTCAGACGGTGGCGAACAGTGAGGAGCGATTTGATAGGTTAGACAGCGCGTCCTTTCCTTTGATCACTTGCCACTTCGCCAATCCAATAAGGTCCGTTGGGGAGGCCTATCGCTACTGTCCAAACCATTTTGAAGAAAGCGAAGTCGTCGTGCGGTGGGCAATGTTCAAGGAAGAGCACATCGGCGCGGCCCATGAATTGGCTGTATATGGAGCAAAAGCTTATGTTTATTTTGCGACGTTCGATATCGGGCGTGAAGGCGTTGGAGTGAAAAGACTCGCCGAGCAAACGTGGCTCATGATGACGGATATCAAGAATGCCCTCGCGTATCAGGTGCACGGCGAAGATGAGCAGTACTACTACCCGCCCGAGAGCGATCTATTCAGGGCGGCGGCCAGAGGAGAGAAATTAGTGCCGATGGTGATGAAGATGCCCGGTCAAGCGGCGGACGCCACCATCGGAAACTTGATTCGCGGAGATTTTCATCGATTTGCGGTGGAAGGCGTTCCGGTCATTTTACCTTGGGCACTTCCCATGCTCGGAGGACCCGCGGCTTCCGCCTCTGAAGTAAGCGGCCTGCCGGGGGTGATGACCTTGGCCACCAATGCGGGATCGGCGGCGGGGAGCATATCGTTTTCGTCCCCCTGGGTTGCGGGTGTAATTGGTGTCGCAGGAGATTTTGGAACCGGAACTCTTGTGCTGGGATTGGGAAATCAAGCTCTTTCAGAAGATCGTGCTCCAACCAGCGGCGGCCCGATCACAAACAAAACAGGTGCAAAAAAATTGAGGGAGGCGTCCGTTGGGAAAACAGTAGCCGAACTGGATTGGGAGCCACTCGGCAAATATACGAAAAAAGAACTTGGGGATTCCCTAGATTTCTTTCATCTAAGGATTAAGAAAATTTTGAAGGACGCGTATGAAAGAAATCGGGTTGCAGGCAATATTCCGAGTCGCCCTGAACAATGGATCTATGCCAGGGACCTCCAAACATTTGAATTGAACCCTAAGGAAGTTGCTACCCTGTCCAAAGTAGGCAAAAGCGCGACTGATCTATTGCCTTTAAAACGAATTATAAAGGATCGCTTAGAGTACCTTGAGTCAAGAGGGCTGGATCGCGAAGGGCGCTATGGCGGATCGTTTATAGAACCAAGTTCCGGGAACTGGAATGCACTCGCGCGTGAGCCTAATATCGAATATATACAAGCTTTCACAGACTACCTGGCGCAACCAGTGTCAACAAGAGGCCCGCTACCGCCTGCTCTCGCAAGTTATTGCACGCTATGGCTCCTTTAGGCCGAATCGCAACATACGGCGTGCTTCCAGCTATACAGGCAATCTTCTAAAGCCGCAGAGGTTATGTTGCACGACCGGTCACTTTTCCCGTGAGAGAAACTGCCAATCGGGGACCTCGTTTCAAATTATCCGAGAGTTTATTTCTTGCTACGAACACCTCCAAACGACAGAAGAGAAGGAACTCTCAAGATTGTTCCAATCAAAGGGGAAAACCAATCGTTTTGTGAAGGACTTTAATTGTTTCCTCGAGGCTAGTTTGAAATTTTATGGAGGTCGGCGAATCTGACCGGCCAAACCGTTGACTCATTTCTCGCAAGTGTACTTGGAGCCCCGGAATATCTTTTGCCTTAAATTGTCCCGTTTTTGCCCATTCTTGAATTCGTTCTAACTCAGGGACTCCCGGGGCACGCGGCGGGTTAGGTCCTACACTAGGCTCCCGTTCATAATATCCCCGACTTTCGCCGGTCGTCCGATAGTCTGCTTCGCCCTTCCAATTCCCATATCCTGGGGAACGATCGTTGACACGTACTTCCGGTATGGTGAGTTTGTCGTCCACTCCAATAATACGGTGGTCAGCGATGTTAGGTATTGTTTCCCCACCGAATAATTCCTTTTCTAAGTATGGTCTGGCGTCCTCAAGATCCGCAAGGAAATGTTGGCTGACGTTCCTCGCACCAATCTTGTCGGCTGCCTGAAGGCTCGACATATATCCATTGCGCGGAGGAGGAAGCGGGCCTTTCGACTTCATGTAGGGGAGCCATTTTTTATTTTCGCGATTTTTGGCCAGGATCGACCAAGGTAACTCGTAGGAAAATTTGAGCGTTTTGCCCCCCAGGCGAACGTTCGAGCCGATTTTTTCGAAAAATTCTTTTTGGATCTGAAAATTCGGATCGGTCGCGCGCGGACCCGCCTGGTGAGCCGTGATCAGGAAATTTCGGAACTGTTCGAGCCAGACAGTTGCCCCCTCCGCCGATTCCTTCAATTTTTCTTCAATCTGGAGCTTTTGATTCAGCAAAGATTTCTTTCGGGCGACGTATTCCGACTTATCGACGGCTCCGTCCAAGTGAAGATCGAGAAGCCGATTGATCTTCGTTTGCACGGCTTCGAGATTTTGGCGGAGGGGAGTAACTGTCTGGCTCTCTGAATTCCGTTCCTTGGCCAATTCACTAATCATCTTTGAATAGGTCTCAGTAGGCAGAGCGACATTCGCGATCGCCTCGCGAATTTGTTCCGACAACTCCTCTTCCCGAATGTAAGGCTCCAAACATTTGCAGCGTTTCTTTGTGCAACGGTAATAGGAATGTGTTCTCTGTCGCTCTGCCGAGATCCCACAACCACATGATTCGCAATGAGCCAGGCCAAGGAGCGGAAAGTGATGCTTTTTGAGCGTTTGCGGACGGCCTTTCTGACTGAGAAGTTCTTGAACTTTTTGAAAGAGTGCCTGGCTGATGAGTGGGGGATGTGTCCCCTCATGAAGCTCGCCATGCATTCGCATCAAACCGTAGTAAAAGGGATTGCGAAGAAATTGAAAGACAACAGCCGGCGCGAGCGGATTTCCCTGACGACTCAATAACCCCCACTCAGCAGCGGCACGACGCAGAGACGCGACGGAATGTCGGCCGGACGCATACGCTTCAAAAAGCCGGCGAACCAGCGGCCCCTTGACCGGATCCACGACAACCTTTCGGGAATTTCGATCGTTTAAGTATCCGGTAGGTGCCCACCCCGGCCACTCACCCGCTTTGAGTTTATGCCGCACCGCCCTTTTGACGTTTTCCGAAAGGTTGTCGACGAAGTATTTCGATTGCCCAAAGGCAATGCTGAGCATGAATTTTCCCTGCGGAGTGTTCTCGAACCAAAACGTTGGGCACTTGAGCGCCGACAGTTTCTCGCAATCCAGCAGGTAGATGATCCGGCCGCCATCGACAGAATTGCGCGCGAGGCGATCGGGATGCCAAGAAATGATTCCGTTGGCTTCACCTCGCTCGATCGCATCGAGCATCTGACCAAAGACGATGCGGCCGGGAGTCTTGGCCGTCATGGCCTCGGTGTATTCGCGAACAACGGTGAGACGTTCTTTCAATGCATACGCACGCAGTTCATCGAGTTGTTGTGGAATGGAGAGAACTTGTTTCTCTTCAACATCGGTTGATTTGCGTGCGTAGATGAAAAATCGATTGGCCATGACGGCCATCTACCACATTTCTCATGCGAAGCATTGCCTTTGAATTGTTCCGGTCAAGGGGTTTTGATTTTCCTGCGATTTGGAATCCGAAAGAGACACCTCAAGCATGATCGGCTCACACGCACGTGTGCGTGACACCTTGAAGAGATGAAACACAATCTCGAAAAGGTGAAACGTTCGCCTGGGGGGCAAAACGCTCAAATTTTCCTACGAGTTACCTTGGTCGATCCTGGCCAAAAATCGCGAAAATAAAAAATGGCTCCCCGGCTATAACGAATCTCGATCGCATTTTAAGAAAAAATACGATGGATGACGCAAAAGTCGCGCTGTCGGCGGAAAAAGCCCGCCTCCATCACGTCTTTTGCACGCAGTGCAGCCGTTTTTGCTGATTCCGCGGTACCTTGCCTTGCGAAACCCAGCGACCCACGGCCTTCGGCCGATTTGGTTCCGGCCCACACCGGAAGAACGGGGCGAGGGCTCCTTTTGGGGGTTCGGGGGAAAAAAGGAGCCCGAGCCACTAAAATGCTTTCCATTTTCAGAGGGAAAGAAACGAGATAAATGAAAACTGAGCGTGCTTAACCAACCATCAGAATACTTGCCCGATATGGACGACTCGTTTGTAGACCAGCTTCTGGAGATCCCCGAAGGCCAAAGCTTCGAAGTCAAACGCGCAGGCGAAAATACGCACAAGCTAAGAACAATTTCTGCATTTGCTAATTTGAATGGCGGAATTCTTGTGCTCGGTATCGAGGATTCTAAGAAAGGTTCTGGTAGAGACCGAGTTTATGGAATTCAAGAAAACGAAGAGTCTATTTCTGATTTAAAACGCGAGCTCAGCCAACGGATTAACCCATCTCTTTCTCTTCCTCATAGTGAGCCCCTTCAATTTGTGGAAATTGGGTGCACGCTTCGAAATGGTAAACGAGGTTCCATAGTCATAATAAAGGTAAGTAAGTCCTATTCGGTTCACTCTGTTGAGGGAGCAGGAACTTTCGTCCGGGAAGGGAGTACGAACCGGCATCTAAATGCAAAAGAGATTACGACGCTTTCCATGCAACGGGGAGAGACGAGCGTAGTAACTTCGCTTGTTGATGTGCCCTTTGAATTGCTCGATACCGTTTATTGGAAAGAATATCGAGACTACAGAAAGCTGACGCGCGAAATTTCCGAAGCTTTGTTCCACCTGGGTCTCGCACGAAAAGATTCAAGTGGACGTATGTTGCCTGCTCGTGCGGCAGTTCTTCTCTTTGCTGAAGAGCCCGCTGGATTACTGGATTCGAAATGCTCGATACGAATATTTCATTATCGTGGTGAATCGATTGACCATAAGGTTGATACAAACCTTCTTCGAAAACCAAAAACAATCGGGGGAGCACTAAAGATGCAGATTGTACAAGCGCGAGACGCTGTTGTGGATTCTCTGGCATCTGGAATTCAAATTGGTCCCTTGGGTTTTGAGATTGCACAGAAGTATCCTGTGCGAGTCATCACGGAAGCAATTACAAATGCGGTCATTCATCGAGATTATCGACTTTCGGCCGACACACATATTCGGATCTTTGCAAATCGTATTGAAATTGAAAGCCCTGGAGTTTTTCCCGGCGGTGTAACGCCTTCAAACATCTCAATAAAGGGATCGCATCCTAGAAATAGGGCGCTGGTGGATCATTTGCGTGAATTTCCTCAGCCCCCCAATCTTGATGCGGGTGAGGGAGTGAAAATGATGTATCAAACGATGGGACAATCGAATCTCTATCCGCCAGTTTTTTTAACGAGGCCGGATATTGCTGACGAAGCCGTTATCGTTTTTCTTTTTAACGAAGTCCGGCCGAGCATTTGGGATCAGGTTCATGATTATTTGAAGAAGAATGTCGACATTGGAAACGCACAGGTCAGGCGCATTCTCAGAACCGATGATCCCATAAAGGCTTCAAAGACTTTGAAGAACTGGGTGAAACTGGGCCTCTTGGTTATTAGTAATCCAGATGCGGCAAAGCAAAGCAGACGTTATCGGCTACCAGGGGTTACCCCGGAACAAGGTTTGTTTTCTAAGCTGTTTGGAAAACAAGAAGCCGATACAAAAAATAAATAATAATATCAAATAGTTATGCTGATCGTGTTTTCCTTGGGGACGGATTCGCAGGCAGTTAGAAAACTAGACAATCTTCAGACTACCAATTTGTAAATGTGCAGTTAGCGATTTTGGTGCGTCTCTGAGGGGTAATGAAAATGATGCTTCACATAAGTTCATTTCTGCAAGCGTTGTGTGCAGCCGATTCGTATTGTTTTCACTATCCGTGTAGATGATCATTGTTTGTTGTTTGTCGATTTTCGGCTTGCCCGATCTCAGAACAATCTGTTCTGAAGGAACTATAACCAACCTTCTTGCTATTTCCTTTTGCTCAAGAATGTCTTTCAATGCGAATAAGTTCGTTTGATTCTCAAGCGTGACGACAGTAACTACCCTTTTACCCAGGGGCTGGATGATTTCTCTAATCATTTGTTTCCATATTCTTCAGATACTCGATGCATGTAACATCATTTCTATCGTCGCTGGCCGCCGTAGAGAACCACACTTTCAGAATCTCCCGCGCAACTTCTTCAGATAAAGTTCTCAGACTCATCGCCAAGACATTTGCATCATTCCAGATTCGTGCACCCCTTGCAGTTTCTGCATCCGCGCACAAAGCCGCACGAATTCCCGGAATTTTATTGGCAGCCATGGAGATGCCTGTACCGGTCCAACAAAAGAGAATTCCCTGCTCAAATTTTTTTGACGCAACGGACTGTGCTACTTCCTGAGCTACTTTGGGCCATAACCATCCATCCGGACTATCCGCAAGTACACCAAATAGTTGTACTTCATGACCGTTCTCTCCGAGCCACCTAATCACAGCCTCTGAAGCTGCTGATTTTCCATCGGCGCCGATCGCAATCCTCATAGGCACTCCCATTAGCACGACTGAACTCCAAACTCACCTAATTCGATTCGGAAAATCATCCATGTTGTAACCGAAGAGCTATTTTTTATCTTCAGGTTCTTGGCTAGGATCGACCAAGGTAATTCACATTTCGTCCGTTTGGCTTTCCTTCTTGTAGCACTATTGCGTAATACGATATGTAGCTGCCAGATTTATTGGGGCAAGGAGAAATGGTGAACTGTCGGATTGATCATCTCGTCGTAGCATGTCGTAACCTTGAACAGGGAGACGACTTTTTGCGGGAGACGCTCGGAGTGCTTCCTCAACGTGGCGGTAAGCATGTCACGATGGGGACTCACAATCACCTATTGAAATTGGGAAACGCTTATCTGGAATTGATCGCAATTGATCCTGAGGCGAAGCAATTGGAGCGGAGACGTTGGTTCGACTTAGACGATCCCAAGGTGCAAGAGCGTGCGAACCAGCGTCCTTTTTTGCTTACATGGGTAGCAAGTTCTGATGATGCTGTTGAGGCAGAGACTCGTATTCCTGCTCTAGGTAAAATACATTCGCTCACCCGAAACCAGTTTTCTTGGCGAATTACGATTCCTGATGACGGACAATTGGTTTTTGATGGCGTTCTGCCATCGATCATTCAATGGGACAGCGGAAATCATCCGACCGATTTTCTCAAGGAAAGAAATTGTGAACTTCTAGAGCTGAAACTTTCACATCCGGCGGCGGAAAGTGTCGCTCCGCTGTTCAAGAAGCTTAACGTTCAGGGCGTTTTCAACCTAGTCCAGGGCCCCCAAAGGCTGTTAGCTCGAATTCGGACGGAGAACGGCATTGTTGACCTCGAATAGAACTCCATAAAGGAAGCGAGTCTATGGAAAAGCTCGTCAAGTGAATAGGGATCGGCGATGAGGCGGACATGGCTTACGAGGGGTCGACGCCCGAAAGGGAGAGGGACGAGCAAAGGCTAGCGATCTCGAGGTAGGGAGTTTTTTGGATTTCCCGTCACCGTTGTTTCTTTATCGGAATGATTTTCTAACGCGTCTATCTGAGCTCTGAGCGATCGGAGAAATCTCCGACAGCCGGCTACGATAAATTTCAGAAAATCGCGGAGGGCTAACCGGGCACCTGATTACGCTTGGAGAATCCAAGGAATACCGAGCCAATTGAGCACTCATCCGCTTCTGCAAAAACGGGAGGGGAAATCATTCCCTACGTTTCTATGCGCTCGCGTTTTGCAGATCCGTTGGAAGAGAAACCGTCGGCTTTCGTTTGTGGTGAGAGCGTCCCTCCTTGAGTGAATGTTTGTACGGCTTGCCACTTTTGAGTACTCCCAAAGCCAGCGTAGCTAATCGGCGAGCACAGGCATGACGGGCTTTCCACTCGGGATAGCCTTTCTCCTGAACGAGATAGAGAAAGTACGAGTGGAGAGGATTGGGACGCACGGCTTTCCATTTGGGATTGGCCGCCGTTTGAGCTCCGGTTTTAAAGACTTCTTTGAGAACACGACAATACCGAGGGGTTCTCTTTCCGTAGCTTCGCCCTCCACTCATCTTTTCTAACCGAACCAGACCACAGTAGCTCCAAAAGGCTCCTCGGTTGGGGAATCGCGAAGGGTCCACAACCTGCGCAGCGATTTTCATCGATCCTATGAGTCCGATTCCGGGAAGCGATTGAAGATTTCGAAGGCAACGATGCACTTTGGTCAGTCGCTTAAATTCGGTTTCGTAGCGTTCTTTCTCCTGGGTGTAGAGCTCCAATCTTCGATCCACTCCTGCCTGTACAAATTCCGGAATACTTTTCTTGGGGAGCTCGGCCGAATACGGAAGACCTTCCGCTCGAAAAAGAGCTCCTCGCTGACATTGAACCCGGACGAGCGCTTGAACGAGATCTCGGTAGCCACTGACCAATTTTCGAAGTTGCAAAAATTGGTCGCCACTGTGAAAGACGGGTTTTAGAAGATTCCCGCGAAGAAGCAGCGCAAGCTTTTGAGCATCTCGCCGATCGGTCTTCGGCCCGTCCAAAAGCAAACGGTTTCGCCACGGATCGCAGATAATAAGCTCATCCACATATTCACGGAGCTCCGTGTAGAGCCATTGGGAAGTCGTCGTTTCCTCAAACGTCAGAATCTTTTTCCCTCGGAGTCGGCTTAAGTACAATTGAAACTCACGAACGTTACTCGGTAGCTCTTGTTGATCCACAAACGATGAACCTTCTGTGAGTCTTGCAAAAGCCATCACTTTTTGAGACCAATCTAACGCTATGTAATGATCGTACATAGTAGGGTTTCCTCCTTGTGAGATGTCAAAATTCCGCTTCTACCGATGGTGAAGCGCTACACCATAAGGGGGAAACCTTTAATTTCTCTCGACCCATCTTTTCAACTTACCGGGCACATCAATCCCCCGATAAAATAGACCCCACGTTCTTCCGGTGTGGGACGGAACCAAATCGGCCGAACGGCCGTAGGTCGCTGGGTTTCGCAAGGCAAGGTGCTTCCGAAGCAGCAAATACTTCCGCACGGCGTGCAAAAAGCGCTACAGCGACGAAGGCGCTGGGGCGATTTTTGCGTCATCCATCGTATTTTTTCTTAAAATGCGATCGGAGATCGCTATAGGCGGGGACCCACTTATCGACGGCCTCATCAATCCAGGAAAGACGTTCCGCCACTGATTCTTCACCCCAACGATTTCGAATCCAATCCCAGTTTTCCTGTAGAACCGCTTCCACGACATCCTCGATCATTTTTGAACTCAGAGTCGGAGACTTTGCGCGCACGTAATTGCTCAGGGCCTTACGTACTTCGAGATAAGCGGGATTACGCGGGCGCGCTAGAAAATCTTCGATTTTCGAAACCAAACTTTCTCCGGCCTCTTCCACACTGGGTATGGGTGGTCTCGTCGGCCCGCCTGGAGGTTTGTTTCGGCTCGACATCAGTTGGAAGTGTGGAGGAGCATATTCGGATGAAGCAAATCCTGGCGATGTTCCGAGCACGATGGCCCCGGAGGCTTTTCCTGCTGCGGCTACCCATTGGGCCCATTCCAAATTGCCTGCACTTGCTCCAGTCAAAGCGAACGTCTCACCCGTGGAGAGGATCGCACCCGGAACACCACTTGTCGCACTCGGGATAACTGAAAGGGCCTGGGCACCACTCAAACCACCAGCGGTGACAACAAATGCATTTGCGCTGAACTCTCCCATTCCTCGTGCAGTTCCTTTTGCAATACTTCCAACAAATGCCTCCTCAAGGCCATTCGGTATTCGACGGATCAATGGAATGATTTCTCCGTCCCGAATAGCGTTCATGAGTCGGCTTTTCGGCTCCCACAATGCATCCCATTCGTTCCCTGTCATCAGAGCGTACTGGTGTTTTGCGCTTCCGGTAACCAAATCTCCCGCCATAAGTATGAGTTCACGTGCAATGGCTCCGGTCGCGGTTGCTGCCCCGCAAGCCCATTCAACAGTGTTATGGGGTGCGGTTAGTACCGCATTCAGAAAAGCCACGGCAATGACAGAATTATTTTCCTTAAAAAGGGCTCAGCGATATTCGGATTCGTCAGCTTCATGATAATTTGGGCATCGTCGATAGGCGACACCAGGAACCAGGGTAGAGGATCCTGGATTCGTTCCATTCTTGCGTGGTACTGAACATTTTTCCTCCGTGTGAACTTGAATTTCCAGGGTATCAGCGGCGATCGTAGGAAAACATTGAGATAAGCCTGAACTCCGTTTATGGGAAGCGATGACGGACGGCCTAAATTCAGCGGCGAAAAGAGAATTTGCGGCCAGAATGAATCCCGAAATAGCTAAGGTATGAATTCTCTTCATTCGATTTACGTCTCCTCTCCCTCGGGTGGAAATCTCTACGGCGCTTAGATATATGCATGACAGCGCCACGCGTCAATTTGTGGAGTTCTTACTTATGAGTTCTTACTTTGTCAAATGCCCCAATTTTCATGCAACGCAAACGTGGGGACCGCGCAAAATAAGGGGTCAACATCCCTGCAGAATCCGAAAAAAACTGCGTATACCGTAGTTCGAAATGTCATGTTCCCTGAGGCTAAAATAATCCGAATTTATTCGCGCGATCGTATACCATTCGCGAGGTAAAAACGCTCGACTCTTTCGAGCCAAATTGCTTGGAAGCAGGGCCACGATCGCAGCTGTGACCGAAAATCGAACCCTTTCAGAGGTCCCCTTCTCCTCCGCATTTGGTAACCGACTACAAGTCTTGAGGTTTCGCGACAGGGTCGAATTGGCATAAGCATTGCTTCATAGCTTACTCGATTGTGCCTACCGTCCCCAGGCCGGCGGCCAACATTAATTGAGGTCATCCTACCCCCACGAAGGCCGATGGCTCTTTAGACGAGGTAATCCGTCATGCCTGGGAATCCAAATGAAGAAAAAGTAGATGTTTGGGGAGGTAGAGAAGTAGTCGGTGAGGGGGCAAGAGAAACGTGTGTAGGAGCAGGTAGCGAGCAATGTAAACCGACTACGTCGATTTACGACCCTACTCACTTCGTTCGCAGGGAATTCACCTGTGGGCAGCCGCCGAAAATAGTTTCATCGAATCTGAGCGCTTCTCCCAAGGGGGATTGGGCGGACAAAGTCCCCCAAGTGCAGTTCGGGGGGTGTGTAACCAACCCCATGCTTGCAACCACTCCAATCACCACCACTACCGACTCCCCAATACCTCAACCGCTCACCTCTCAAAAATCAACTTCACTACATGTTGCGTCCAAACCCCGATATCAATCCTGCGTAAAATTCACCGAAACGGAATTCCTACGGATAAAGGCAGGTAGCCAGCGTAGCGGCGAGAGCATCCCCGGCTTGCTCAAGCACGGCTATTTCAAGCGGCCATATCCGGCGCCGCTCCTCTCGCGCGAAGAGGCGTTGGCAATTTTTAGGCATTTGAGCCGAATGCAGAGCACCCTGAGCGAGATCGAGAGGCGACTCGACGCCCGGTCTCCTGGGGAATTTCGCCCGGAGCTCGAGGACATCCAGGAAGAATTTCACCTCCTAAAGGACTACATCTTCTGGATTTATCGAGGCCCCCGAAGGAACGCGAAAAAAGGGGGCACAAAAAATGGCAAGTGATAGCCTTAAGACAAATTCGCAGAAGCTTTTTGCGTATCCGTTCTTTGAAAATCGAATAGCAGAGTTGATGACAGCAGGTGAGCTGGCGAGTCTCCTTCACTGCAGCGAGGGAACCATTCGGAACTGGGTATGGAAAGGAGAAATCCCGACCGTACGAATTGGGCGAAGAATGGTCCGCTTCAACGCAGCAGAAATTCGGAAGTGGTTGTCAGAAAGGAATGTGTACGCATGAATGACAATCACAAAAGTAAGGCGAGAAATCGCCAGTTTGAGAAGGTAAAGAACTGCCCGGGAATTTTTCGGGTACTGGTCTGGAATGAGGAGAAGAGTAAGTACGTTGATCCTCGTTCGTTTGTGCCCGCGAAGGGAATGCCATTTCGTGCATTTCGTCGGGTCAGGGTGCTTGGGAAGTGGGTTCAGCAGGCTCGATACTTTGATTCCATTCAGGAAGCAAAGACGTGGAAGAACGAAAATGAGCCGGACGTTGAGAACGTACTGCTGAATTCGTCCTATAGGGTGCGTGACTTAATCAAAGACTGGCAGGAGTGGACAAAGCCACCACGACTCAAAGAAACGACGTGGAACGGCTACCAGAGAGATGTTCATTATTTGAATCCACTTGGTGAGGCTGCGGTTGAAGAACTCACCGCAAAGGATATCGACCAATGGCTGATCTGTCTCAAAGATCCGTCTGTTCCAAAAAAGTACACGCGAACATCGTTTTGTAGGGAACTCGAGATGTTCACGACGATCCTGAACTGGTATCGCGAGTATAAGAACGAGCGGTACCATCCGCCCGTTCTCAAGCGTCACCGGCGCGATGCCGTTTATAAGGTGAAGGCGCTCAAAGAGAATTTGGCGTTGAGTGCGGAGGATGTGGAGCATTTCTTGGAACGCCTCCGGTTACATCATCGGCCGGTCTATTATCACTTGGCCGCGTTTCAGGTTCTTTGTGGAGCAAGGATCGGGGAAGCATGTGGTCTCAAGTGGGATTGCGTCGATCTCAAGCGAAAGACGGTGATCATCAAAAGAGTGTGCAATTGGCATTACCGGACGAAGGAACCGAAGCTTCGGGAAGGAACGAAGACCGACGAAATTCGCACGGTCGTCTTATGCGACCGGCTGGTGGAAATTTTGGCGAATTGGAAAGCACAGAATGAAGGAGTGGATCTCGTGTTTCACAATGCGGGAAACCTCCTGAAGTACAACGCTCTTCAAAATGCCTATAAGAGAGCGTACGCCGCTCTCGGGCTTCCACCACGTTCCACGCATGTACTTCGACACACGTTTGCAACGCTTTATGCGGAGCAAACGGGAGACCTACGAAGTACGCAGTACGCGATGGGACACCGGGACGTTCGGATCACGCAACATTACGCGAAGGTATCCGAGCAAACGCAAAGAGGATCGATCGAAAGGTTCGCGTTAGGGAAGTTGAATCCAAGCAGTGAAATAGAAGTAAATTAAGCCGCTGTTACCATTTGTTACCATCAAGAGTTTTGAAGAGATTCAAATCTCAAGAGTCTCAATCAGTTACAAAACTTTTGGTGCCTGGGACAGGACTTGAACCTGCATGAGATTGCTCCCGCCAGCCCCTCAAGCTGGTGTGTCTGCCAGTTCCACCACCCAGGCACTGGCTCCGTGGGTATAGACGCCCCTCGAAAAACCGTCAAACCATTTCGCCGCAGCATGCCTTGCACCAAAGAGCTAATCCAGTTATATTATTGATAATTTCTCGGATTTACCGAACTCAACCATGGCCAAAACAGAAAAAAACCGAAAGCCTCGCATCGACCTTCGCGTCGCTGTTCAGGTCGAAGAGAAGAGTCGATTGCAACAATTTTATTCGCGGAACTTAAGCACCGGAGGGATCTTTCTGGAAGTCCCCGGAACACCTCCAAAGATCGGTTCCAAAGTGAAAGTATCGTTTGAAGTTCCCGAACTTAATAAGACGATTACCGCCGACGCTGAGGTCGTTCACCATCATCGTTTCGCTGAAATGGACCCGAAATTTAACGAGAAAGAGCGCTTTGGAATTGGCCTTCGTTTTCTCAATCTGGGCAAAGAAAATGAAAATTTGATTCAAGCGTACGTGGCGGGCAAAAATCTCCGTGTCACTTCCTAATCCGACAGCTCCAAAAGCACCCGGCATGGCGGAGGGAACAAAGGCCGAAAAACTTTCGTTTGCCGATGAGACTCGCCGATTAATCGCGGCGAAATACTCCCTTATTTATGTGGCCACTTTCGAAGATGCTCGTTGCGAAAATGTTCTAAAAGAAATTGCCAAAAGTGGATTTCAGCAGCCGCTGAAGGCCTTCGGTTGGACGATTACCGATGGACTGATGATCGGTACGGAAAAAATTCCGAACACGGAAGATCCCGTAGCTGCGCTCGACTATGCGATCAAACTGAGCGAGCCATCGATCTTCGTTTTCAAGGATTTGAACAAACATTTCGCAAAAAATCCGCTTCTCGTTCGCAAACTTCGGGACTCTTACCAGGCACTAAAGGCAAGCATCAAAACGATTTTCTTACTCGCTCCCACGATTGAGATTCCGGATGAAATCTCAAAAGAGATGGCCGTTCTCGAATTCGGTCTACCCGATACGAACGACCTCGAAAAGCTCTTTGATGCTACGGTCAAATCGTTCAAGAACCTTCAACTTCAGCTCACGCCCGATGATCGAGATGACTTCATTAAGTCGGCCCTGGGTCTCACTTGGGATGAGGCTCGCAATGCTTACATCCGCGCCTGCATGGGAAAAACGATTCTAACGAAGGATGAAGTGGGCCACGTCATCGAAGAAAAATGCAAGATTGTAAAAAAAGATGGGATTCTCGAATTCATTCCGATCGATTTCTCGATGCAAGAGATCGGCGGTCTCGATAATTTGAAGGATTGGCTATCCTCTCGAGCGCGCTTCTTTGCGAAGGATGCACGCGATTTCGGCCTGTCAGCACCCAAGGGAGTCCTTTTGACCGGAATTGCAGGCTGTGGAAAATCGAGTTGCGTCAAAGCGATCAGCCAATATTGGCGCCTGCCGTTGATGCGCCTGGATATGACGAAAGTTTACGGCGGTACGATTGGAAACCCTGAAGAAACGATGCGCCGTGTGCTTAAAACGATTGAAGCCGTGGCGCCCGTTATTCTTTGGATCGAAGAAATTGAAAAAGGGGTGGCCGGCTTTACACAGGGGGACGGCGGCGTGACCGCTCGAATATTCTCATCGTTTCTTACCTGGATGCAGGAAAAAACGGCAATGGTTTTTGTGGCGGCTACGGCGAATGAAATCGATAAGCTCCCTCCGGAGCTCATGCGAAAAGGCCGTTTTGATGAAATCTTTTTCGTCGACTTACCTACTGAAAAAGAACGAATGGAAATCTTTAAAGTTCATATTTCGAAACGAAAACATAACCCTGAAAAATTTAACTTGGTAAATCTAGCGAAGGCCACCAATGGCTTCAATGGAGCTGAAATCGAGCAAATTGTAGCGGCGGGGATGTTCGAAGCCTTTAATGAGAAGCGGCAGTTCAACGATCAGGATCTCTATAAAATGATTTCGAAGACCGTGCCTCTTTCCACGACGATGGCCGAGACCATCAAGACCATCAAACGTTGGGCCGATCAGCGCGCTGTCCGCGCCACCAAAAATTAAGCTATTTCTTTTCCAGCGCTCCGAACACCAGGGAGAAAACCAATTTCGCATCTTTAAAGGCGCGATCGGCATCTTTTTTTTTATAAAAATTACTCGGCGTTAGATCCTCTGATCCATAAAACGCAAGTTCTCGATCCCGGCGAAGTTGGCGTGAAATTTCGCTGATTCGCTCGAGTTCTCTATGGAGAGCTTTGGGCACGCGCTCTTGATTTTCAAGAAGAATATCGCTTACGTCATGAAGACGTGGGACTTCAATTTTGCATTTCCACAAAAGCGCTTTAAGAGTTAACTCCACAAGCTCTTGCGATTCGCGTACGACATCAGCGAAAGCGCCTCTCTTTAATAAGACTTCCACAGCGGCGATCCGATGACCGGCCCGAGTTAGATAGTCATCGGCCAATGATTTATTTTTCATTGTCGTTCCTGACCCAATAGGCTTGGCCTTTCACAGTTTTTCGTTGAAACATTCCTTCCACCATTGCATGGCGAAGATTAGACAGAAAATGTGAGACCTCTCTCCGGTGGCCCCAGAGAAGAATGCCGTCCAATGCAGCTTCCAGCCAGAGGCTTCCTACCGCTGACACCTCCAATGGCAAACGCGAAAAGTGAGGAGAAAATCTTCGATCTTCCTTATTTTGGAAAGCTCGATCCCAACGGAGATAAAATTCCCGATCGAGTTCGACGGACGATTTTAGAACGAGAAGCAGATCGATGTCGGACGATGGAGTAGCCTCCCCTCTTGCTTCCGATCCAAATAGCACAATACCTACCAATACTTTGCCAAACTCAGAACGGATCCGCTCAATAAGGCCTGTCCATGGCGTTGCCCCCGCCCCTCCCGCCTGGCCAAGAGCTTGGTCAAAGAAATCCTGACAGAGGGTATTGAGTGAAATCCCCCGCCAGTTTGCCTCGTTCTTCAACTTTTTCCGAAGCCCCGCAGTCCCCCGTACCAATATCGTCTCCTGACTCTTCAAAGTGATATCATGATATCATTCTATATTATAAGGAGCAAGCCTTGGATGGAATCCTCCACGCGCGACAAAAAAGTAGTTGGTGAACTAGAGTTTCGGGCAGAGGCCGAGGTCGTAATCAGCCGTCTTGAGTGAGATATGCGCGGTTCCCTCTACATCCACGACGGCAAAGTCGTAACACTTCTTTTCCGCTTTTGAGAGATCCACCAGCGTTAACAAATTAGGGAATAAGTAAATTCGGGAGACCGAAAGGTTTTGTAAATAGTGAATTTTTTCGCGGTCGTCCTCAAGGGGAAAATTATGAAGGGAGGCGCCCGTCAACTCTATTAAGATCGGGAGATGATTTTGTTCAAACGCCCGATTCGCATAGTAATCCTTAAATTTTTGTGAGAGGGGAGACTTGTCCCCCATATAACAGCGAATATTCTCCACTCCAGCGGAAGTACACAGTTCTTCCATCGACTTAGACAGCCGTTCTACTCCACCAATCGTTCCTGCTATGCCTCTATGATTTGCACTCCCGATCCAGTCCACGATCTGGAACGGTTTTGTGGGGCGAGCGATGGTCAATACAAATTCAGAGGATCCATTCAAAGCAAGAAATGGGGCTCTATTTGGATCAATTCCTTCCAAATCAAATATGGCGGCCGGAAGAACAATTTTGGGATTCTTCATCTGAAATCTGATCCGAGCCTTTCCTGCAGTTTCGTCTTTTTCCAAAACGACGGACTGAAGATTTCCCTGTATGAGGGAATGAGCGATCTCTTCTTCTTTTTTGTCATCTATCGCTTTTAAAATCTGGTCCGAAAATTCTTTTACAGTCTCAGCATCCAGGGTCACAGGGAACGCCACATCTTTGTCCGAAAACCAGTCAATTAGTTTATTTAATTCCGTCATGGCGGCGCTTGGCTTCGTGTCGACATCTCCACCTATCGCTTCAACTAATTCCGCGAAAAATGCGGTAAGACCGGGAGGAATGGTTTGCCTTGCGGGCGATTCGGACTCTGCTCCATTTGTGGAGATGGATATGAAAAGCCCAAGTGCGAGGAGTGAAATTGCGAAACCTTTCACGCCGTAACCCTACATTATGATTTTGCAATATTCCACGGTCGCCGGATCGAGATTGGAAAACGAGCTGCAATAATTTTTCACGATACCCATTGCTTGAATGCAATCTGTTTTCTCCTTAATGGTAGCGGAGATACTTTCGCAAATGGTCCCTATTGCGGGTTTTCTCGTGACCTTGGTGATATCCAGGCAGCTCTTTTGCAGATTTTGATCAATCGATGAACAAACGTTCGCAGCGATTGCACTTCCGCTTGGAACAACGGGTCCGTTACCTCCCACTTTAGGTGGGGTTGTGGGAACTCGATTCACACCAAGAATTGGATTATCTCCTTCAAAGTGCGAGACCCAGGCATCGGGTTTTTTGGTGACGCTATACTCTTGCGGCATAAGTCCCCAAGTACCATCAGCTCGCTGAATCCCTATATTTTCACGAATGAATTCTCTTGCCGCAACGGCGTCCTGCTCTTGGCCTACGACAGCGACGACAAAATGATGCCATTTCACTTCGTCAATCGCGCCGAGAGAAAAGTCGGCAATGCCTGCTGTATCGAAGCCCGCCTGTTGGGATACCTTAATCATATCGATATCGCTGAGAATGGGATTCCCATCCAGGAAGGCGAAAAAGCCGCCGGTCATACGCGCACCTACGTTTTGTAAGTTTAGAATCTTAATATACGAAGGACGAGGGATATTTATCCACGAATCCACAATGTAAAGAAAGCCATCGCCATTGTGCATTGTCCCTACTTTTCCAAGAGTGTGCGCAATACCCGCCAAGGTACCCGTGACAAAGAAGCTGACTCCCCCATTCGCATTCAGCGGATTGAAGATGATCGGAAACATGCTTCCTCCCCGAAGCCATGCCACACCTTCTGTTGCATTCATTTTCCCGAAAACAGCGGATGGGTCGGCCGCAAAACGATTCGTTTTTGGTGTTGAGTCGTAGATTTTTTGAATCAGGTCTTGACTTGAATGACTCAGATCTTTCTGCGCGAGCAGAATTGCCGCAATGGACATATTCAGCTTCGATGTTAGATCTGGCTGCTCTTGTTGTGCGCCATTCCATAGTTGCTTCCAAAAATCTTTGATCGGGTGGGCGCTTTTTGCCTTCTTTCCAGGTGCATTCGTTTGGGGAGCCGGTGCCATGACCACAGTATTCTGCGGATCGATTTGATTTAGAAATGCTTCTTGAGCTCGCGCGATATAAGCTGTCTCAAGTTTAACAGCTCCGACTTGGTAGCCGTTGAAGACACGCGGATTGAGAGCCGGAAATGCTCCGTTGCCAGTTCCCTCGGTAAGCTCCTCCTCACACTTTGAAGGAATTTTGTCTTCGTCAGGATCGTTGTCGGAACTTAGAACATAATCAGCAATGACGGCCTTTCGCTTTACATCTGCAGCCGCGCGCGCCGCCGCTATTTTTGTGTCATCCTGGCCGGCGGCTAAAACCATCCGATCTTGGTCGGCCTGAATTTCAGCTAATTTTTTGTCTTTGATTTGGTCGCAAGCGACTCTCCACGCCGGAACTTGATCAAAAGTAATATCACCCTGCTGATGAGTTGCTGTCGGGGCGGGTTGGGTTTGGCCAGGCATCGTGCCAGCCGCTGTGGTTCCGGCAGGTGTAGTGCCGGCTGGAGTGGTTCCCTGGGCGGCGGGGGCAGCCGGAGCCGTGCCAGGGCAGGGTTGAGAGACATATTTCCCATCAGGCCCACGAACTAAAACACTCATACCAGGCGCGCAAGGCGGATGATTTGTCAGGCAAGGAATCCCCGCTGTTTGGCAGGGCGACGCCGCTCTTTGCTGCTGCAACCAAAGCGCCTGCTGCTGAGCTTGCATGGCGCCATTTGGACCATAAGCACCAGTCGGACCATATGGACCATACGCGCCCATGCCTGCAAAACGGGGATCATAACCGTTGGGTCGATAACCCCCTGAAGCAGCGTTATTGACGAGCGGGTTATACGCACCATAGGAACTACCCCCCAGACGATCACTGTAACCATAACCGCCGTATCCGTAACCGTATCCGTAGCCATTCGCTCCAAAGCGAGGATCACCGGGAAGAATCTTCGAAGTGTTGCTTGCGCCACACGCAAAAAGCATCGGGAGCGACAGAGCCGTAACTAAACCAAGCCGTGCCCGGTTTCGCATGATTTTTCCGATGTCCTTCGTCATAATGCCTCCAAACTCATTGGGGTCGGCCACACTGACCTACCCTCAGGAAGGGTTATACGCAACGGACATACCAAGTCCGAACCGGAACAATATTTAATAATTACAATTGGTTAACTAAGATCTAAAGCACTGTTTTGGTGGGCAGAACCTCGCCGTGCATGTCGCGCTGAGGTAAAGAGGTCACAGCTAGTCGCCACCCTCTTTCATCGCCACCAGTTGATACTGGTCGAACTGCGCTTCTGCCGCCGTGTAAAGCACCTGCGTGATGAGCCAATAGGGAGTCTGTTTATCGGCGATGACCAAAACCTTTCCATCGAACTTCACGTTGGGATTTAACTTGGCAATTCCCTTAATTTCGTCGGCCTTCTTCATCATCGCTCTGTGAAGCGGTTCAATCATAAACTTGCGATTTCGTGCCTGCGCTTCAAGTGTCGTCATCTGATTGGGATCGAGCTGAACGACTCGATTTTCGTCCACGGCAATGATGGCGGGATTTTCCTTGGTCCCTTTGGTGACCGTTACTTTAACTGCCTCGGGCGGCCGGAGCTGATTCTTGGAAATGGGAATATTAATTTCTTCACCGACGGGAATGGAAACGGAACTCACGGTATAGCTCTTCAAAAGAAATACGAGAAGGATCGTGAGCATATCCATCATAGCCACAAGATTCAGTTCTCGAATGGCGATGGGTTTAAATGCCTTCCCCCTCCGCTTCTTTAGGCGTGACCGCCAAACCGCATGATGATGTTCCTCCATTTTCTTCATAAAATACTCAGCGTCACGTCTGGGAAAAGATTGGGCTCTTTGCCAGGCGGTTGTGTCTCCCGCAAAGCGTCCATCGATTTAATGATGTCGTCGTAGATTACGGTTGGCGCCGCTATAATCAGCACGCGCGACTCGTCGGGGAATTTGCTCTTTAAGTCTTTTGCCACCGCTTGGAGACCTTCAAAATCATACTGGTCTCCCTTCTTAGGAACCGAAGATCGCTTGATGGCAGGGCCTCCCTGAACACTCGGGTCAATGTCAAAACCCGTTTTTGTGACTCGAACCATCAGGAGGAGTTGGGCTTTTTTCATCGCCTCGGCTGCCTTTCCCGAATCGGGAGCCAGCTGAGGAATAGAGGCATTCAGAATAGTAAAGGCCGAAAAACTGGTGATGGTGAAGAGCATGAACATCACCAAGTTCACCATGATATCGAGGTAAGGAACGATGTTCAGTTCCTGACCGGATTCCATCAGGTTTTCGCGATGTCCTTTTCCGCGAGCCATCTACGCTCCGTTACCCTTAAGCCGCTTTGTCAGCGTCTTGGCGGAGAGTGAGAAGATTCTCCAACCGGCTCGAATAGTAGTCGAGGTCGCCAATATACTTCTTCGCAATTCCCGCAAGCATGAGGTGAAAGAAAATGCAGGTCACGGCGATCGTAAGACCGAACGCCGTGTTGAACATGGCTTCCGCGATACCTTTTCCGAGAAGCTCCGCCTTCTGTTCCGGCGTTGCGATCGACACCGCGCGGAAGGACGTGATAAGCCCCAGGATGGTTCCGATCAGTCCGATCAGTGTCGCGATGTTCGCGTAGGACCAAAGGGTTCCGATTCGCTTTTCAATTTGTGGAGTGGTTTGGAGAAGCGATTCATCGATTCCCATCGAGATCGCCATTCCTCCGCGGTTGGCCTTTACAAGGCCTGCTTTAACGACGGTGGCCAAGGGTGCCTGCGATGTATTGCAATAGTTAATGGCCTGCGTCAGGTCGTTCGCCAAGACGTACCGTTCGATATTCTGCATGAAGCTCTTGCCATCAAACGAGTACCGCACCAACAACATAAACAATCGTTCCAAGATGGTCGCTATCGCGAAAACCGAAACAATAATGTTCACATAGAATGGCCAGCTTGCATGCTCCAAAAACTCTTTAAAACCCATCATAAATTCGTTCCTCCTGTTTCGCCTGTATGTTGAATTCTTTCGGGTCGGATGAGTGAAAAGCATTATAGCATCGGCACTTAGCTACAAACAAGAAACTTTATGTTCCATGGTATAGGACTAAATCGGCTACATGACGATGCTTGGGCCATCCATCCATCGGAAATCGGCCTGCAATATGGGGCCCTTGCCCGCGGAGATACTCCTTTTTTAGGGTCCAAACGCGACCTAAAGCCTCTTTAATTCGACTTGAATCAATCTCATTTCGATCTACAGCTCGAATAAGTCGCTCATATATAGATAGGGACTCATCCAAGGATTTGCAGACCAATAGAAGATCGACGCCCGCCTCTATCGCCTCCAGCGCGGCCTCGGCCAGAGAATAGTGGGCCGATATGGCCGCCATTTCGAGATCGTCGCTTACGCATACTCCCCGAAATCGTAGACGCTTTCGCAAAATGTCTTTTAAAAAGCACGAAGAGAGAGTGGCTGGGCGTTTTCGATCAAAGGCGGAATAGATGACATGAGCCGTCATAATCGTAGGTACACCAGCTCGAATGGCCGCACGAAACGGAACAATTTCCCGTCGGAAAAGCGTCGCGCGAGGAGTTTTTACGACTGGGAGAGATTTGTGGCTGTCTGAAAATGTATCGCCATGTCCGGGAAAATGCTTTGCACAGGAAATCAACCCTTCCCTCCGATATGCTCGGACCGTTTCTGAAACGAGGGTCGAAACTTGAGCGGACGTGGATCCGAAAGTTCTTCGTTCTCCGATGACAGGATTGCGCGGATTGGTATGAATGTCCGCCACCGGTGTGAAATTGTAATTCACGCCGATCGCTCTTAACTCGGCCGCTTGAGCCGAAATGGAGGCGCGTAAAAGATCCATCTTCCTCGTCCGCTGGTAGTAGCGAGCGATATAGTCATTGCCCGGGAACAAAGTGAAAGGATGTTTCAGCCGATAGACCTTTCCGCCTTCCTGATCGATCGCTATTAAGGGGGGAGTGTCATGGGAGAGAAGAGATCGAAAATCGGATGATAGGCGAGCGAGTTGCCTGGGAGATCCGACATTGCGCCGAAAATAAGTAACCCCCGCAGGCTGAACTTTTCGAATAAACATACGCTCTCGTTTGGTGAGCCCAGCGCCTTCCAAACCCACCATGATGAGTTGGCCCAGCCGATCTTTAACGTTCATTCCACGAGTCACGCAGTTGATCTCCTGTCAAATTGAGTGCGAGAACAGAAAGCATAATGGCTAAACCGGGGAATGTCGCCAAGTGAGGAGCCTGGAACAGATAGCGAACTCCATCACTGAGCGCGCCGCCCCAACTTGGCGTGCCGGGAGGAGCACCGACACCTAAGAAACTGAGAGATGATTCCGCCAATATGGCGGCGGCAAACGCATACGTAGACTGTACGAGAATGGGAGACGTAAGTTGGGGCAGAATATGTCGGAAAAGAATTCGTTTCGTAGATGCGCCCATGGCTCGTGCGGCTGTGACGTATTCCCGCTCACGAAGGGAAAGAACGAGCCCTCGAGTGAGACGAGCAAACGGGACCCAACCACTGAGCGATAGAGCAATGACGACATTTCGAAGCGAAGGACCCAGCACCGCCGCAATGGCCAGCGCGAGAAGTGTGCCCGGGAAAGAGAGAATCACTTCAATGACCGCCGAACTCAATGCGTCGACCTTTCCCCGGATGTACCCCGAGAGAAGGCCGACCGTAACACCCATTGATGCGGACGAAAGAATCGTACAACACCCTACGATAAGCGAACCACGCGCGCCCCATAAAAGAATGGAGAAAAGATCTTCCCCATGTTGATTCTGACCCAGCCAATGTTCCGATGATGGAAACGCCAATTGCTCGGCCAGATTTTTCTCGAAAGGGTGAAAGGGTGCGAAGAGAGGGCCGAAGATCGCCACCAAAAAGAAAAGAACGAGGAGCGCCGGACCGAGATAACGAATCAGCCTCATGAAGTCGTCCCGGAAATCCGCAGCCGCGGATCAATGCGGACATAAAGTAGGTCGACCAGGAGATGAATCACCACATATGTCACAGCAATGGTTAATACGCACCCTTGCACGAGAGGATAGTCACGACGTTCAATCGCTTCCACGAGTTCAAGGCCGATACCCGGCCACGAAAAAATTTTCTCCGTCACAATCGACCCACTGAGAAGCGCTCCGGTCTGAAGACCCAAAATCGTAACAAGCGGAAGAACCGCATTTCGAAGAATGTGTTTTCCCCAAAGCGTGACGGGACCCAGTCCTTTCGCTTGCGCGGTTCGAATATAGGGCTCCGAGAGAAGATCGATAACCGTCGATCTCGTCATTCGGGACAAAAGAGCGCTCATTCCAAATCCAAGTGTGAATGCCGGAAGAAAAACGGAAGCCGCTTCCTCCTTCCCTGAAATCGGAAACCAGTCGAGTCGATAGGCCAAAAAATAAATTAGGAGAGGCCCCAACCAAAAATTCGGCATGGAAAGTCCGATGAGGGTCAGTCCCATCGTCAACTTGTCGAGAAGTTTTCCCCTCTGAGCCGCCGCAAATAGTCCCGTTGGAATGGCAATCAACAACGCAATGATGAGCGCCACAAAAGATAGCTCGATCGTTGCCGGTAAGGCATGA
Source organism: uncultured bacterium (assembly GCA_964397255.1). Classification (GTDB taxonomy): domain Bacteria; phylum Bdellovibrionota_G; class JALEGL01; order JALEGL01; family DATDPG01; genus CAYNHQ01. The sequence continues at coordinate 356,874 of CAYNHQ010000001.1, read as the reverse complement.
CAAATTCGATTAAAGACGGGCTCGCGATAAGAAATGGAAATTCCAAGATCTCCGCGCGCGAGATTCGCTAAAAAACGACCATATTGCTCAAGGATCGGTTCGTTGAGATGAAGTTCGGTCCGGAGTTCCTCACGCGCTGCGGTCCCCGCGCGATCGCCCAGCATTAAGTCGACCGGATCGCCCGGCACGAGATGAATCAGAAAGAAAACGACGGAGGATGCGGCAAGAAGGATTGGAAGAGCGCGCAAAAGACGTAGAAAAAGAGTTCGATTCATATAATGAGAAAGGTCCGTTTAACTACCAAAACTATTGAGTAGCCGACGAACCTCATCCAAAATAGCTTCGGCACTTGCCAAAGCACGCTTGGATTGACCTGATGTGAAAGCAGATCGAGCGGTCCCTTCCACAAGACCATTTGGATAGCGGGTCGGAATATAATAAAGATCGAGTTCCGCCGCGTGCTCAACGAATTTTGAAAGTGAAAAATGTCGCGAAGAAAGTTGGTTAATCAACGCCGCAACAGAATGACCAAGCACATTCCTCGCGCCTTCTTTATAGCAGAGACTTTTTAGAGCTTTTTCCGCGACCTGCTGCGAAATAAAACAAACTTGGCTAAAGAATTCCCCTTTCAAGGCGTATCGGCAAAATTCCAGATCATCCTCCGCTTGCGCCAGCCAGCGAGCGGCTTCATCACTCGGAATTTTTTTCATAGATCGTAATCCCTTCCATTTCAATCTGCGCAATGAGAGAATTTCCTCCTTTTCTCATCCTTTCGAATTCCTCAGGCGTGTAAACTAGCAAGTCGATTCCGGGACCCAGCCGGAAGAGGGGCAAGTGGCTCAGCCCCCTTTCGACAAACGGACGATTCGTCTCTTCTATCACCACCAGATCTATGTCGCTATATGCGTCCGCCACTCCTCTCGCATATGATCCGAAAAGCAGCGCTTTTTCCGCCGAAGTTGAGCACAAATGTAACCGGATCCGGCTCTTAAGCTCCTCAAGCGAAAAGGGCGCCGGTCCCCCCTGAATTTCAATGTCATCAAGAGCCATGACATGATTTTAGCCCCATCGCGGAATTGAAACCATTTCTTTATCTGAAGCGCCTTCCAAACCCGTAAGACGACCTACCGGCTATCTTTTCGTAAAGACGTGGAAAAAGAGTGCGGCTCATGGGGAAGTCAATACTACGTGAGACAGGGATTCATACGTACCTCTGGGATGAATTTGATAGCCCTCCACTCTTTTGCGGTAGGCGGCAATCTGTTCGGGATACCAAAGAAAGAAAGCGGGAAGATCCTCGGCAAGAATTTTTTGCACCTGACGATAAATTTCGAGTTGTTCGCTTCGGGATGAAATGGTTCTCCCCCGTTCCAAAAGCTCATCCACTTTTGGATTGGAATAGAAATTCCGATTGAGCCCATTCGGAGGAATTTGTTTCGAATCGAAAACATCAAAAAGTTCATCGGGACTTAAGATGGACGTCCACTGTAGAGAATAAAGATCAAAATTACCCTTCTTGATGTCGTCGAAAAGCACACCAAATTCTGTCGAACGGACGGTGACATCAATTCCAATGTCGGAAAGATAGCCTGCAATGACTTGCGCAATTTCGATGGATTGTGGATTGGTGGATGTCCGATACGTGAGTGATAATTTCCGAACACCCGCCTGACGAAGAAGCTTTTTCGCGCGTGAGGGATCAAATGAATATGTCGGAACATCTGCCGTGTAAGCCCAATGATGGGGAGGAAGATACCCCGTGGCCGCGGTGGCCAGACCCCCAAATTTGAATTTGATGATGGAATTTCGATCGATCGCCATTGCGATTGCGCGGCGAACGAGTGGATTCTTAAGAACCGGATGATGCAGATTGAAGTTCAAATATTGAACATTATTTCCCGGTCGGTGATCCACTTGAATATTCGGATCCTTTCGAAGCTGATCCAGGGATCCGGCGGGAAAACCATCGACTGAGTTTTGAAGAAGGTCGACACTTCCCTTTTTGAGTTCGAGAATGCGAATATTGAGATCCAGAATCGGCTTTAGCTGAATTTTTTTGGTCGGAGGAGCGCCCGCGTAATATTCGTGAAAGGCTTGAAGGAGAATGCCCGAGCGCTCTCGATTCTCCACCAATCGAAAAGGTCCCGCGCCGACAGGAACCTTTGAAAAACCCTCTCTTCCAGCTGCAGTGGCGATGCGCTCGGAAACGATCGGCCGTCGGGCCGCAATCGGAAAAAAGGCATTGGGCTCCTGTAGCTTCACGCGAATCGTTCGCGGATCGGAAATCGTGACATCCGAGATCAATTTGAAATAAGTCCGAAACGGAGAAGCGTTTGCTTCATCGGCCATATATCGAAAAGTATAGATGACGTCTTCCGCCCGTAGTGCGGTGCCATCATGAAATTTCACATTTGGCCGAAGGTGAAAAATATACGTTGTGGGATCGGGCGATTCGAACGATTCGGCAAGGTCTGGAGCCACGTCGAGATGCTCATCCACTTTGAGAAGGCCGCTGAAAATGAGTTCCACCGCATTTTCCGAATAGGTGTCGCTGGCATAGCGAGGATCAAGCGTGATCGGTGTCCGCTCGATGGCAAGAACCAGGCGATTACTATTTGTCGCGGAATGACACGCCGAAAGAAATAGAACAAATAGGGTAAGCAGAACTCTCTTCAATCTTCCGACGTTATAACAGACTCGGGCCTATTCGGAAGGCGCAGGAAATCGGCTTTCGCGTACTGCGTAGGGTCTAGCCGTAACCGACCCGTCATACCCCATCACTTCAATCGCTACATGGGGGATACTGTTCCAATTCGTTATATTTAGACTCTGTAAATTCTGTTGCAAATAACCGGGAAGAGCGCCCAACGGCTTTGTCGTGACAATGAGCAGCTGGCGATCTGAAAGGGCTTTTCGTTGCTGCTGCGACTGCAAATTTTGGGAGTTCGGCTCATTCCGAAAATATTGAATGACCAGTTCTTTCTCATGCGTCGTGGAATTTATCTCTACCCGCGGATTTCGCAGCTCGATTTTGCATGGGCCAGTCTGACATTTTTTCACCACAATAGCCAAAGCAATAAAACCATTCGAGTCGTCGATCGAATTCCGATGGTCCGAGCCATTGTCGTAGCGTGGATTTAACAGAGTGTCGTGGATCTTTTCAAAAGCCGGTAGATGTCTCGCCTCGTAGAAATAGTCCTTATCGGGATCACCGAACTTTGAAAAACTTTCCGAATCTCGGTCGAGGACGGTGCACCAGTCGCTTTTCCCAATTGAAGAACAGCGATGGGGCGGTTCCGACTGCTGTGCATATACATTCATCGTGCTCTGAACAAGTAGAACGAAAGCGAATAGAAATGTTTTCATGACCGTTTACCTCCTAAGAGCTCCATTTTCCAACCTCCGGCACTGTTTATTCGAGCGTGGATTTCAAGGTTGGAAATCTTTTGGCCACTGCTGACTCTTACCACATCCGGGGATGATCCGCTTCCCAGATAACCGCAGTAATCTTTAGCTTCGTCGCAGACGGTTCCATTTCCATCCTGATCGGTACCTATTCGAACATAGAATTCACCGGTGGGAATATGACTGAGAGAGAATGCATAGTTTTTATCGTTGGAAGTAGATGTCCAGCTGATCAAACTTCCCTTCGTATCTGTGAGAACAATGAAGACCTCTGTGGGATCTTTGCGGTCCACCGGTTTACCATTCTTGGCAGACTCAAGAGCCTTCGCTGGATTTGCCTTCCCACGGCCACAAAGATTGGCTTCACAAGCCATGGAATCGGTAGCGTCAAAAAGAAATTTTCGAATTTGGGGCGCCGTCAGCGATTTGTTTTGGCTCAGCATCAATGCCACCAATGCAGAGATATGAGGCGAAGCCATCGATGTACCGCTCATCCACTCCACCATCGGCCGATCACGAGCGGCAAACGTGCTCAAAATTCCGCCAAAGATCCCCGTGGAGCCCCAAGGGGCTCTTCGATCTTCCGCGCCTCCGGGAGCCATCACATCGACATTCGTTCCACCATTCGAGTAGGGAGCGCGTTCGCCGTCCGGATCGAGCGCTCCCACACCAATGACTTCCGGCAGTGCCGCGGGATAGGAGGGGGTTGTCGTGTGCTCATTTCCTGCCGCTGCAATCACTATAAGGCCCGCTTCAGTTGCTTTCCGAATTGCATCCCCCAGGACCGGGCTATATCCAGAGCCTCCCAAACTCATATTAATGATATCTGCCCGCGGATTGGCCACATGATCCGTCGCGTTTTTCAAACCTGCCGCGTAAAGAACCGCCTGAGCAATATCGAAGTTCGTACCTCCATCGGCTGCCAGCGCACGAAGAGGAATAATTTTTATCCCTCCTGCGATTCCTTGAATCTTTTGGTTGGCATCTGAATAGGAAGCGATAATTCCTGAAACATGTGTTCCATGAAAGCCACTGCCCATGGAAGAGTTTTCCGAGGGATCATTGTCAAATCCATCGTCATCCCCCGATCGGCTGGCATCGGAAACAAAGTCATAACCATTCGCCCAATCAATTCGTGAATCTAAATTAGGATGATTTCGAAAGAGTCCTGTGTCAATCACGGCCACACGAACTTCCTCTTTTCCATGACCAAAGCGGGTCCAAATATCCTCCATTTGCCATTGTGTCAGAGCCCATTGATCGCGATTTTCAATGTAATCTACCTGTTCTTGTTTATACGTAAGAAGATAGTTTGGAGTCACACGTTCAAATACGTTCGCGTTTTGCGCCAATTGCCTCATTTGAGCGAAACTCTGGCCCTGCATAGTGGAACGAAAATTATCGATCGATTGTCCGGGAACAAGTTGAGTCAATTTTGACTTCCAGGCCTGTCGCGTTTTTTTGCAGTTGGCCAAATAGATATTCGAAGTTCCACTCTTGAGTAGAACTTCCAACCCTTTTTCCGCAGCAGCTTTTCTGACTTGGTCTTCTGATACTCCTGATTTTGCAACGAGGATTTGTTCTCCCGGCTCCCAATTATTGGTCAGGGCTTCCGGCGAAGGCTTGGCAAAAGTGTCAACAAGTTCAACGACTGCTTTGCCTTCAATGCTTGCCGTACCCGTTGGAGGTCCGGGTGGACTTGGATTCCCTCCAGTGTCGCCAGAAGATTCGGATTTTTTCGATTGACCACCACAGGCAAAAAGAAAAATGACAAATAAGGGGCCAAGCAGGACAAACTGAAAACAGCGACTCTCCATTTTGTAACGCAATATGTCATTGTGGATAATCTCGGTCAAGGCCCTCCTTCTTTCGCTTGCCTCCCCTCATATTCCGTCTACGATCAACCTTCCATGAGGGTAAAAACTGCAATTTTTCTAATATCTTTGGTCGTTTTTTCATCCCGGGGCTGGACTCAGGAGCAGGCTGACGCTTCTGATCAAAAGGCCCTTCGAGAAATGGAAGAAAAGGTCACTCAGCTCAAAGAGGGAGTATTTCAGTCAAAAGCGCGCGCTCGTGAGTTGGAAGAGGCGGTGCTTCGGGGAAAGATTATGGGGACGAAAGCGGTGATTCGATTCTCAAATCAGGCCGAAGGTTTCTTCGCCCTGTCTTCGGCTGAATTTCGATTGGACGGCAATTTAATTTCCAAAATTGATACCGAAGAAAGTTCCGCCGCCGCCAAGAAAAAACCCGTCGATGAGGATTTTCTGATTTTCGACGGAGACATACCGGCGGGAGATCATACGTTGGAGATTTGGCTTCTATATCGCGGATCCGACAAATCGATTTACACGATGCTTTCCTACGAGAAAGATCACAAATTCAATTTAAAAGGAGTTGAAAAATTTTCTGTCGATTACGGAAAATCGGCGGAAGTGAAATTAACTGCGCTCGATCGAGGATACTTTAAGAAAGACGTCGCCGAGCGACTCGCGCTTGATATTCGGACTACTAAAGAGTGGGGTTCCGAGGTCGCGCAGTAGGACTCTAAGTGAAGGGGTTCGTTTTATGTCTTTTTCCGGCGATGGCCATCGCCGGAGGTTTCCCCGATGCGGACATCGCGCGCGTCGAAAAAATCGTCTCCAAACTTTCAACCAATTTATCGATACCGGGTTCATATGCGTCTCGAGAAATCTTGGCGCGACTTCGTCGACCCGCTATTTCTCTAGCGACCTATAGAGAACTTTCACATGAGTCGGATGTGTCTGCCGAAGCAACCTTCCGATTGGCGAGACATGCTTATCTCCTCGGACTCGAAAATGAATCTCTCGAGTGGATCAATCGAATTCCCAAGGACGATGCTTCGATGGAGTGGAGAGCAAAAGGGGAGTATCTGCGAGGAGTCGTTTTCCTTGGGGCGAAAAAAACAAATGAAGCGCTAACATCCTTTTCCACGTCGTTGCAACTTGCCGGAACGACGCATATCGAGATTGCTTCTGCGGCTCATGCCGCCCTTGCGCGCTTAGCATTTGATCGAGGAGAGTATCAGGTAGCCGCCGATCACTACGCACAAGTTTCGAAGAAAAGCCCGCTCTATGAGGACAATCTTGAGGAATCTGCTTGGGCACATGTGAAACTCGGCCGACCGGAACTTGCCGCGACCGATATCGATCTCCTCTTTGCATTATATCCGGAGAGCCGGCGTCTGCCGGAAGCAGGTTATCTCTTTGCGCGCCTTAGCCAAAAAAGCGACGGCCTTGAACGAGGGATTCAGGTACTGGAGCAATTGACCGATCGATTTGCTTTTGAGGAGGATTCGACTCGCCGGGCGCTCGAAACTTACCGTGGAAAGGAAGAAGAACTTCTTGCCGAGATCGATCCCCATTTGGGAGAGGAGCCCTCCCGTGCGATTCTTCCACCCCTCGGTCGAAATTTTTTGGAAAGGAATCCCACCGTTCGTTTTTACCTTGGTGTGTTAACGGAGATTAATCGAGACATCGATGAGGTTCGCGAAAAAAGGTTGCTCTTGGAAGGATTGAAACGTGAGTTGGATGAGCCCAATGCCATAACGATTGAAGGGGTCTTCCTCTTAGAGCAGCTCAACGAAATTGAACGAAAATTGGTGGGCGAAACTTACGAGACTCCCACTTTGATCCGCCAAACGGAAAAGGCTTTGCACGATACGGAGGAACTTCAAAGCAATGTGGAAGAAATCAACCAATCGTTGCTGGAAGTCGATCGACACATCTGGATCAACTGGAAGACCTTGCTTGGGGAAAGAGAAAAAGAGGCGCTGCAATTTAAAAGCGACGTCCGGAAGCGGCTTGCGGCTGGGCGTAAGAGCATGAATGAATTGCAAGCGTTGAAGGATCAGCTTGAATCGTTTCGACTAAGAATTCGGTCCAAGGTTGCACGGCAGGAAGAATCTCTTCTCCGACTTCAGCGAGCAAAAGCTCCTGAGAAGACCGATACATTTGCGCACATCGATCAACTTCGCGCTACCATATTGGCGAAAGAAAAGGCCCGGACCGCTTCATTTTCTGCGGCTGTGCCGAGACTCGCTTCCACGCTTTCGGCTTCCGAGTCCAGTCTTCAAAAGGCGAGAGAAATGCTTCGTCGTGATTCAAGAGATGCGCTACGCCATGTCCTGGTGCAAAGCCAGAAAGATATGGCGATCATTCTTGGCCGTTTCCGTTGGCGCCTGGGCGAGGCCAGGTACGAGCGGCTGCGAAGTTTTGATCGAGAGATGGCCACAGTTCGGGAGGAAGGATCAAGGGAAACAGTTTCGATGGAAGAGCGGCTTGGTAGTGTGGAAACAAAGCAAAGAAATATCCCGCCAATCCAAACGCCCGACACGAAGAATGAGGCCGTACTGGAACGCCTTAAGGACGCTACTCATTTTGAAACCGCCGCCAATGAATTTCAACATGGAATCGACCAAGAAATTCAGTCTCGAATGGAGCTCGACCGCTCTCGTTACGAGCGTTTCGGCAAAATTCGCGAGACGGATATCATGGATCGAAGGGAAACCGAGCGGGAAAAAACCGCGCTGGTGTATCGGGAACTGGTGGATAAATACCCTGCCGGTCCTCAAACCCCTTATGCGCTCTACCGACTCGCGCAATTAAACTTTGAGCGGGAGCAAGCGGTAACACAGGCGTTTGAGGGAATCGATCCAAAGGCGAAACTCCCCTTGTACGACCGGGGACGAGCGATTGCCCCATTGGAGCGTATTCAAAAGGAATACCGTGCCTTTCCCTATCGTGACAGTGCGCTCTACCTCCTCGGACACGCGGAGCTCGCTCAAGGTGAGAACAGGCGTTCTCGAGAAACTTTTGAGCAATTGGTTTTGGAATTTCCGAAAAGCTCGCTGGTGCCGGAAGTGGAATTACGAATCGGTGAATTTTATTTCGCCGAGCGGCAATTCACAAAGGCCATACCCCATTATCAAGCGGTTCTGGCGCGAGGGTTTAATTATTTTTATGACAAAGCTCTCTACAAACTGGCCTGGGCCAATTATCTGACGGGAAAATATGACTCGGCCATAGCCCATTTTTTGATTCTTTTGGATTACAGCGAACAACTTCCACCGGAAAAGAGAAAACAATTTGTCGATTTCGCGGAGGAAGCGACCGAATATGTGGCCTTTAGCATGTACCGGTCCGGCGGACGGTGGTCCGCGGAGAATGTATTTAATAAGACCGGCTGGAAACCGTATTCGATGCAAGTGGTGAAGCGAATGGCGGAGATTCAAGTCGATCGGGGTGAGAAACGTGATGCCCTTGCAAGTTACGACCTTGCCATTGAGCGTTATTCACTTTCTCCGGAGCTTCCCGAGTTTCTGGAAGCCCGCGTGAAATTGCTCGATGAAATGAACAGCTCGGCTTCACTGTCGGAAAAAGCGCGGGTCATTCGTCTCCTTGGGCAAGATTCTCCCTGGCGACAGAAAAATGGAAGCGACGTTCACGCGATTGCCACAGCCGATCGTCTCCTTGAGCGAGCGCAACTGAGTATCGCAGGCCAATACGAAGTCGCCGGCAAGAAAACAGAAGCGATGGAAGCTTATCAAAGGATCACTAAGCTTTATCCAGGCACGCGTTCGGATTACGATGCCACATTTCGACGAGGAGAGATTTTCTTCTCGCAAATGAAATATCGCGAAGCGGTATCCGAATATGATTCGGTCGTTCGAAACGATAAGTATGGGGACCATTTTTCCAACGCCCTTTACAACATTGTTGCAGCGCGAGAGAAGATTTTGACCGACCGAGGAGGAATCGACGCCGCTCTCTCCAAATCCAACGGGGATTCGGAAAATGATGTAAATCAATTGGTTCGTGCGATCGATAATTTCGCGAAACGTGCGCCCGCTGACCCACGAGTTCCAAAAGCGAAGTATCGGAGTGCGACGATTCTCGAAAAGACCGGTCACCATGAAGAGGCGCGAGCGGAATTTCGGTCCATCGCGGAGAAATACCCGTCGAGCGAATGGAGTTCGGAATCGCTCCTGGCTTACGTAGACACGTATGTCGGCGAAAAGAAATGGAACGAGGCTTCTTCGGCGGCAGACGACATTTTGAGTCATCACTCAGAACTCAATCATTCCATGAAATCGAAATTGGTTGAGCTTCGTGAGTCAACGGCCTTCAAAGGAGCGGGAGCTCTTCCCGATCCAAAAGCTTCTTCAAAAGCCTACATGACTTTTCAAAAACGATTCCCGGAGTCAACGTTAGCCCCGAAGGCACTATTTAATGCCTTTGCCGTTTCAAAAAAGAATGGAGATTTCGAAACTTCTCAAAAAGCCCTGGAAGAATTAATCGCCCAATATCCGAAGAGCACCGAGGCGGCAAACGGACATTTCGAACTTGCGATCCTTTTGGACGCCACCTTTGAGATCGACCGTGCGAGCGCAGAATATCGCAAGGCGATCGACTCGAATCCCTCCGCTGAGAACTACGAAACCGCACTTTTCAATCTTGCGGCGCTTGAATCAGTCAACCCGTCCGGAGAAGAGCGAGCAAAATCGATGTTGTCCCTGGCCTCCCGCTTAAAAAGTGGAGAGAGGAGAGCGGAAATTGAACTACGTGCCGCTGAAATCGCTGAAGATCAGGGAGATGATCAAAATGCGCTCGCCATTCGAAGGGCGCTCGCTTCACGAACCTCCGCGCCGGAACTCAAAAGAGTGGAAGCCGCCTCCGAAGCGGCACGAATGTCTTGGCAAAAAGGAGAAAACTCGAAAGCCCAGGAACTTGAAAATCTGGCGACTCGCCTCAACCGCTCTCTCCATAAGGAGAATCAAATTGCGGGTCGAGTCGCTATCGCTTCGATAAAAGCGGCCCGCATTGCTCACGAACGCGTCCACGCGACGTCGATCGCGCTAGTTTCAAATACGCTTTCTTCGCTCGCTGCCTCCTTTAAACAAAAGGCGGCCGCTGTAGGAGGATTGGAAAAAAGTGTAGTGGAGACCCTGCGTTTGGGGTCCGTTCGCGCGAATGCTTCGGCTCTCTATGATTTAGGTCTCGCCTATCGAGAGTTCATTGTGTCTTTACAGAAATTACGGGCCCCCGAAGATCAAAAAGAGGAATTTACGAAGGCGGTGGCAGACCTCATTAAACCGTTACAAGAAAAAGCCAAACAGGCGCTCAAAAGTTCCTATGATCAGCTTGCTAAAAACGAGCTTCCGGAAACCTATTTGTCCTCCTTGGCTGACGAAATGATCGGGGCGGGTCTCCCCCCGATCCTTCCTCCGAAGGAACCGGCTCTTTGGGTGGAAAATCTCCTTCCCGATCTCCGCCCGATGGAGCCTACTCATTCCTCTCAGCAAGTCTGGTTCCCTCGAGGAGTCGTTCTCTTGGCTGATGCTTCAACCACATTGACAGTTAATCCTCAAGTTGCGGCGGAAGAAGTGACCAAAGCAAACCTCGCCCTTCATTCTATTTGGTCCTCCTCCGATCGAGCCAAAGCCATGGAAGGTTATCGTCGCGCCCTTTTTGCGTACCCTGAATACGCGGCCGCGCTTTACAATTTGGCCCTGCTGGAAGCGATCAATGGAAATGCAAGTGAAGCGAATCATCTCGCGGGATCCATTCCGAGTGATCTTCCCATTTATTCTCTTCGGGGCCGAGCTATTGTCGCATTGGTGGGAGGAAAATATAAGGCCGCAGAAACGTTGCTTGAAACACTCTTGCGTGAAAATCCGGACGATGAAGAAGGGACAATCTTACTCGTGAACGTAAAGATGATACTTAAAAAAACCAAGGAAGCTATGACGCTGGCCCATAACAATCTTCGAAGTCATTCGCGCTCTGTCAAAGCTCTGCAAGCATTAGCTTATGTCTATAGGGGCGAGGGACATAACAGCATTGCACGCCTCCTTTTAGAGAGAGCAAAAACAATGGCCCCGGACGATTTGACGGTCGTCCGAGATCTGGCCTTAGCCCTTCAGCATCCGCGCGATATGGTTCTTCGATCGGCATTGCTCGCGTCCGCCGAACAAAGCACTCATCCTGAGTCGATCGCAAACCGAGCCAAGCTTCTATTCGACGTTCGCCGATATGATGATGCCTGCCGTTTCTTTGAAGTCGCTGCGAAGTCAGGAGGAAGTTATCATCCTCAAATCATGAAAGATCTAAAGTTATGTGAGCCGCTAACTCGAGGTGCAAAATGATCCGACGTTTCGCGTACAGCGTCGGGGCTCTTTTCTTCTTGTTCGCAAGTGCACGAGGTGAAGAACCTTCCCGTCCTGCCGAACGCTCAGAGATATTTAAGTCTCTCTCCAAAAACTTGGCGCAGGGGAAGCCCATCGAACTCGAAGCGCTTGAAATTCGGGCTCGCATTTACGAACCACAAGTCATCTACATCCTCGACCGAACCAAGGTGGATGTGGAATTTCATGAGGAAGATGTTCACTTCTCTTCACGTATTGTGGATCCCATTTTGGAAAATCATTTCTAATGACCGCGGCCATGCGAATTCATCTCCGTACACAAACCCGCCAGCAAGAGAGCATTTGGACATTCGACGGCGCGAAAGAAATTACGGCCGGATTTCTTCCCAGTTGTTCGATTTACTTAATGGATGCCAGTGCCGGGCCGACACGAATTCTCTTTCACCGCAAGGGACAGGATCTCTGCCTACGTGTGACGTCCGATCTCAAGGGAGATCTTTCGATCGATGGCAAGCCGGTTTCAATCGCTTCGCTTTCGGATTCGGGTTTTCTCAAAACAGATCGAAATGGTCAGTATGTAGTGATCGGTCCCAAAACAACCGGAACGATTTCCATTGGGGCATCTCGCCTGCAATTTTGGCAGGCGCCTGCTCCGAAGGAGCCGGAATTTCCTCTACATCCATTGCATCTTCGGTTGGTACGGCTTGTGGTCCAGAGCTACGCCACAGCACTATTGATTTCGCTCCTGCTTCATATCGCCGTTTTCAGCACGATCAAAAGTCTTCCCCCCCCTCCTCCCCAGACATGGGATGACATGGATCGACGGATTGCCCGTCTTATCATTCCGGAAGGGATCATTCTTACCAAACCGAAGGAGCCGGAACCCAAAATCAATCGCCACAGTGCTCCGAAAGGCAAAGTGGAGCAGACCCCGGCAAAAATTCCCCCTCCCGCCGTCGGATTTCTTGCAGCGGTGTCGCGAACAAAGCCGAGCGAAAAAGGCTCTCCTTTTGAAAAGCTCTTTTCAACCAACTCCATCAGCGGTGATTTGGATAAAGCGCTAAAAAATGAAAGCCTCGATTCTATTATCGCCAAGGGAGCGAAGAGCTTTGGCTCGGTAAACGTAGGCTCGGTGCCCAAGGCCGTGGATATCGGCTTACCCAAGGGGAGTGTAGCCGCCTCTAAAGAAATTCAACGGGAGGCAACAGCTCCGACGTCAGCACGCATGTCGGTCGACACGCTCGAAGTGGAAGGCACGATGAATCGCGAAGCGCTCACGGATGTCGTTAACCAAAATGCGTCGCAATTGCGCGATTGTTACGAGCGGGGGCTTTCACGAAAGCCGACCCTTTCCGGAAAAGTGGTCGTGCAGCTCATGGTAAACTTGGAAGGCCGCGCGACAAATGTCGGAATTGAAGAATCGAGCCTCTCTGATACTGGCGTGGAGCGATGTATTGTCTCAAGAATTGGGAACTGGATTTTTCCAAAACCGAAAGGGGGAACAACGCCGGTGAAATTCCCGTTTATTTTCACTGCCTCTTCGCGAGGTTGATTGTGCTATAATGATGATCCCATGATGAAAACCAATTTCAGAAAAAGGTCGTCTATTCTTGGGTTTACACTGGTTGAGCTCTTGATCGTCGTCGCCATTATCTCGATTTTGGCGGCTATCGCGCTTCCGCAATATATGAAATACGTGAAAAAATCGCGGACGGCTGAGGCAGTCAGCAACCTTGGCTCGATCGGAATGTACGAGGAAACATACTTTTCTGAAAACGATTCCTATGTCATGGCTAGCCCCAGCCCAAGTACGGTTCCCAAGCCGGGCGATACCGGGGGTCGACGACAATTTTCCACAGGTGTCTATGGGTGGAGCCAGCTGGGTCGCGCGATTCCGGATGGATCGTACGTTTTCTTTCAATACGAAATTCGGGCGGGCCAATACAACTCGGCCGGTGTCATGAATACGGGTTCGTCCTATCCCTATCTCGTTTCTCCCACAGGTGTCCAGAGCCTAGGAAATGGTGGTTGCACGGTTTCAACGCCTTCGTACTCGGCGAATGGTACAAATGGATTGGGAATACCCAACACGAACTCGAGCAACTGGTTCTACGCAACTGCTGTGGGAGACCAGGATGGTGATGGAAAATGTTCTGTATTTATTAAAGTTATCGACCGAACCGATATTTTCCGACAGGACGAAATCGAATAAGTAAGTCACTTCGCCTCTAAGAGGCGCTGATGTATTCCTTCTTCAGCAGGTAGAAAATAATTTTTGACGTCTCCAAATCCGAGAGCGTGCTTTGGTCAAGAACATCCTGAAACTTTCCTTCGTTCATGATGACTTGTAAAACATCCAGAACCCGAGGATGAAGCTTAGAGAGGGGCGCGGTAAGTGGGCGCTTTACGGACAACTTTGCGTTCATGGAGGGAAGAGCTTTTCGAATTTTTTCGAGTTCATCGAACTGGCGAAATCCTTCCATTAAAAGACTCTCCATCTGTTCATTCATCGGGGTCTCCACACGGCGAGGATCGAAATCGGAAGGGAGGGGAAGAAATTCAAAATCGCCATCGTTCCAACTCAGCATTCGATAAAGCGCTTTCGGACCACTTGCATTTCCGGCCAGGGCGCTGGCGATTTTTCCATCTATGATGGCGATTCGCCCTTCGGTGGCCGCATTGAGAACCAGAAGGCCGGACTTCTTATTTTGCGCGAGATTCTGAAGCAAATCCGCCAACCCCATCGCGGAGAGATTTCCGGCCAGAGGCTTGGCCCGAACTTCTGCATCCGCCTCATTGCGAGGTGCATGAGAAACCCGCGCGTTTTCTTCCACATCGCCGAATCCGAGAGAAAAAGAATCTTCTTTAGGAGTGGACATCGGTCCTGAAGACGCATCGTTGGGCGAAGGAAAATCCAGGCTTTCATCCGAAGAGTCGAAATCGATCGAGGGAGCCTCCCGCTCCGCAACAGATCTTGTGGGTGGTTCCTCGACGATCACCGCCTTTTCTTCCTCGATCGTCAACTGAATCACACTTGTACCGACACGAACTTTATCATTGTTGGTGAGCGGTACTTCTCCCGAAACCTTTTTTGAATTATGAAATGTGCCGTTCGTGCTTTGAAGGTCGACCAATTTTACTCCATCTTTTTCGACTACGATTCGGCAATGTTTTCGGGAGATTTTTTTCTCACCCAAAAAAATGTCGCATTCTTCACTTCGGCCGATCGTCAATTCTCGGGGTGGATTCACACGAATTTCCACTCCCTCATTCTCGCCTTCCAAAAACCGGAGAATGACTTCTGAGACCTGCATTTCGACGCGATCGACTTTTTTTCCTGCTTTGGCCAAAGATAACCCGTTGAAAGTATAGCTGGTTCTATCCCGAGCGCCTAGTCTTGCGCAACAAAGCGAAAAACGGTGCCGCCGATCTGAATTTGATCATTTGTTTCCAGCGTAGCGCGGCTTACTTTCTTGCCATTTACATAAATCCCATTGGTCGATTTCAGATCTCGAATGACTGCTTTTCCCCCCATGAGCTCAATTTCGGAATGCACTCGCGACATGTCTGCGTCATTGAAATGGATGTCCGCTTTTCCGCGACCAATGGTGGTTCTCTCTTGTTGGATACGAATCGTTCTACCCGTTTCAGGTCCTCCAATCACCTCCAGGCCAATCGCAAAGCGAAGGGGTTTCGAGGCCATGATCGTTTCATCCGCCGGATGCGAAAGGTCCCATTTCGAAAAGCGACGGAGTTCATCGTCAATCATACGTCCCAGGTCTCGCCCCTCCGTCTCTTCTTCCTTTTCTATTACAGCGGACGAATTCCGCGCGCGAAACGCTTCCAAATCTTCCACGATCACGATTCGCAACAGGTTCAAACCCATTTGAATTTCATCGAGATTCTTAAGCACACAGCTTTTGACTTCCTGACCATTGACCATGATTCCATTGGTTGAATTCAGATCGGTAAGCGTCACCTTGTCGTTTTCGATTTCGAACGATGCATGCTTTTGCGAAGCTTTTTTGTCGGAAACCAAAAGATCGGCGCCATGTCTGCCGATCACATGCCGAGCAGTAGTCAATTCGAACGATTTTCCCCGGTCGGGTCCCTCCATCACCGTTACGGTGATCCGAAAGGGAGAGTCCTTCATTGCGTCGACCTTTCTACTTCATAAACGAGTGTAGTTCCTCCCACTCGAATCCGATCGCCGCTGGCCAGTACACAATTTGAGACTCGCTGGTCATTTACAAAGGTTCCATTACTGGAAGCGAGATCGCGCAGAAGGATCTGCTGATCCTCTTGTCGTTCAATAAGCAGATGCTTTCTCGAAACGTCGCGATCAGCCAGAACCAGATCGGTATCAATTCTTCCAACGATGACTTGCTTTTTCGTAAAGGTGAATGTTTTTCCGCGATCGGCGCCAAGTGTCACCGTCAGCCGAATGATCGAACTGCCTCCTTCCGTAGTCCTGACGGCGATGGTCCGATCTTGAGAATGCACATTTGACGAAATAAATTCATCCTCAATAAGTCCCGTCAGTCCCCCCTCCGACCACCGGGTCATTGCAGGCATTGCCGCCACAAGCTGTTCCGCCTCTTCAGGGTTAAATACGATCCGAAGTGTGGATTCCCCCGCGCGAAGAATCATTTCTTTTTCAAGAACCACCTCCTTGACCTTTTGATCATCCACGAATGTGCCGTTGGAGCTTCCCAAATCGGTCACTTTGAATTTTCCCCTGCGATAATCGATCGCAAAATGTGTACCTGAAACATTCGGGTCTCGAATCAAAATATCGGCGAATTTCCGGCCGAATACAGTGCGTGAAAAAAGAAGGGGAACACGCCTACCGCGCTCCTCTCCGCTGAGGAATTCCACGATAGCCCCCAATTGGCTGGGAAGGCGCTGACGTTCTTTTGCGCGTGTAAGTGAAGAAGAAGACGCCATAAATGAGTTTCATATTATGGGCTGAATTCCTCATCGACTCAAAAAAACATCTTTGACGAAGAGAAGTGCCACGCGTAGGTTGGCCGCCATGCGTAAACTATGGGTTCTTCTGCTTGTGGCCATCTCCGGAATACACTGCTCCACAAAGACACCGGAACAGTTTCAAGATGACAAACTACTTTACGAACATGCACTTTCTTTGTTTAACGATCATGAATTTAGTGATTCCATTCCTTTTTTTGAAAGCCTTCGAAATCGTTTCCCCCAAAGTCCCTATGCTCTTGATTCAGAGTTAAAAATCGCCGACGCCTATTTTGAGCAGAGGGAGTGGGCCACGGCGGAGGCGAGTTACCAGACCTTTCGAACACTTCACCCCACACACGAAAAAATTCCTTACATCATTTATCAAATTGGCCTGACTCAATTCAATCGTATTCCAAGCAGTATCGACCGCGATCAGACATATACGGAAAAGGCGATTGATTCGTTTCATGAGTTGTCGTTGAGTTATCCGAATGCCCCCCAGGTGCAAGAGGCGCAGAAAAAAATGGCTGAGTGCAAAAGGATGTTGGCGGAACGCGAGCTTTATGTGGCTAATTTTTATTTACGACAAAGCGACTATCAGGCCGCGTTACTCCGCCTGGAAACCGTGAGGGCAAACCCCGATTTCGGCGATCTTCGTTCGGAAGCCACATATAAGCTTGGATTTGCTTACTATAAATTAAAGGATTTGGAACAGGCCAAAAAAGTCCTCAGCGCTCTTGCCGGTGATACAAGTGCGGGAAAGTATCAGGCCGAGGCGAAGGATCTTCTTGCCAAGATCAAATCGATGTAACGCTTTTTCGTATGTTTTCGAAGGCGGCTTGGAGGGCGTCCACATTCGGCCCGCCGGCTTGAGCCATGTCCGGGCGACCCCCACCCGATCCACCTAACACCTTCGCTGCGGCGGACACCATCTTGTTCGCTTCAAATTTAGGTGTGAGATCGCGCGAAATCTTAACCACCAGCGAGGCTTTTTGAGCGCTTTTGGCTCCAATGACGACAATTCCACTTTTCAATTTCTCCAATTGCCGATCCGCCATTTCACGCAATTCACGAGGATCTTCTGATTCAATTTCGGAAGTAAGGAAGAAAATTCCATTAAGCGTTTCAATTTTTTGATTCGCCGAACCATTTCCACCCGGTTGGCTCTTTAATTTTTTTATTTCTTTCTCCAATTCTTTTTGACGCGCAAGAAGTTTATCGACTCGCGTACCTAATTCCTCTGTGGAAGTACCTAAAAGAGAACTCAGTTCACGCAACTTTGATTCTCCTTCTTGTAAATAATGAAGCGCCCGGTATCCCGTAAACGCATCGATTCTTCGAACACCCGCCGAGACAGAACTCTCCCGAATGATTTTAAAAAGACCAATTTCGCCGGTTCGATCAAGGTGCGTGCCTCCGCAAAGCTCTTTGGAGTATTCGTCGATGGTTAGAACACGAACCTGTTGGCCGTATTTTTCGTCAAAGAGGGCCACTGCTCCCGACTTTAGTGCCGTTTCGAGAGGAAGAATTTCCTTTTTCACCTTCGAATCGAGCCAAATCCTTTCGTTCATTTTCTGTTCGATGGCGCTGATTTGAGCAGGAGTGAGCGCCGCGGGGTGTGAGAAATCAAAACGGAGTCGCTCGGGCGAAACAAGCGATCCCTCCTGTTTGACATGGCTCCCAAGTATCTCCTTAAGCGTGGCATGAAGCATGTGAGTGGCCGTATGATTTTTGGCGGTCGCGGATCGGGCTTCGGAATCGACATTGAATTCCCCCTTTGCCCCTGTTGAAATGAAACCTTCCGTGACATGTCCCCGGTGAACAATAATGTCGGGTACGGGCTTTTGCGTGTCGATGACTTCGATTGAAAATCCATCGCCCGTAATCGATCCAATATCGCCCACCTGGCCGCCCGATTCACCGTAAAATGATGTTCGGTCTGCCACGAGCTCTACTTCTTCCCCCATTTTGGCTTGGTTCACTTCTTTTCCGTCTCGAACCAAATGTTTGATCACGCCGGGGGAGGCGATCGTTTGATACCCGAGAAATTCGGATCGAAATCCCTTGGCCACCCAGCCCCTCGCGAGCGAATCAATGGCTTTTTGGGCAGAACCTTTCCAACTTCCTCGGGCTTTTTCTCGGTGCGCGGCCGAAGCTTCCTCAAATGCCGCTTGGTCGATTACAATTTTCTTTTCGGAAAGAATGTCCGCTGTCATGTCCGCAGGAAACCCAAATGTTTCATAAAGACGAAAGGCAATGTCTCCTGGAAATGTATTTTTCCCTGACGCCAGGAGCTTCGTCATTTCTTCAGACAAAATCGCAAGTCCCCGGTCCAGGGTTCCATGGAATTTTTCCTCTTCCGCACAAATGATTTCGGCGGTAGATGGGCCATTCGTCTGTAATTCGGGATAGGCCTTTCCCATCAGTTCCACCACTTCATGGGACAGCTGATGAAGGTAGGGCTTGGTGATTCCAAGTTTCCACGCGTGGCGCATGGCCCGGCGAACAATACGTCGGAGGACATATCCCCTTCCTTCATTCGACGGACGAGCCCCGTCGCCAATGAGAAACGTGATCGCCCGAATGTGATCCGCCATGACTCGCATTGAGATACGCGTTTCTTCATCTTCCTTCGAATATTCTTTACCGGTCCGTCCGGCGATCGTGGTCAAAAGGGGTTGAAACAAATCGGTGTCATAATTACTTTTCACCCCTTGAACAATGGCGGCCAGCCGCTCGAGGCCGGAACCCGTATCAATCGAAGGTTTGGGCAGTTTTACTCTTGTGCCATCCGCCTTCTGCTCGAACTCCATAAAAACGAGATTCCAAAACTCGAGATAACGGTCGCAGGAACAGCCCACGTCGCAATCAGGTTTTCCACAACCCGCTTCTTTCCCTTGATCATAGAAAATTTCAGAACAGGGACCGCAGGGACCCACCTCTCCCATAGACCAAAAATTATCTCTCTCTCCAAAGCGATAGATCCGTTTGGCATCGATACCGATTTTCTTATTCCAAATCTCAAAAGCATCTTCGTCTTCACGAAAGATGGAGACATAAAGTTTATCTTTTGGGAGCTTGAGTTCTTTAGTTACAAATTCCCAGGCAAAGCCAATGGCCTCTTTCTTGAAATAGTCGCCGAAGGAAAAATTTCCGAGCATTTCAAAAAAAGTGTGGTGTCGGGCCGTACGGCCGACATTTTCAAGATCGTTATGTTTGCCGCCCGCACGAACGCATTTTTGCGAAGACGTAGCCCTCTTGTATTTGCGTTTTTCTTCTCCGGTAAAAACCCCTTTAAATTGGTTCATCCCGGCATTTGCGAAAAGAAGTGTAGGATCCAATCGCGGGACCAAGGGTGAGCTTGCCACACGCTGATGGCCATTTTTCTCGAAGAATTTTAAGAATTTCTCCCGAATTTCACCGGAAGTTAATGTACGCCCCATGATGGGGCGAGACTAACCGCCTATGTCTCCACGATCAAGATTGTATTCGTGGCACATTTGTGCCCCACGAGAGAGAATAAAATCAGCGACCTGGTAATTGTAAGGCGCAAGACTTTCATTCCGAACCTCTCGACTTGATATTTCATCGAGTGCATAGAGATATCCGTGGTCGTTCGAAGTGAGCCCCTCGATACGATCGCGAGCGGCCTGCCGAAGCCAACTTCGATCTTCATGGAGGAGAAAATCCTCTAAAACGGCGAGTTCCACATAACCGGAATCTCTTCGGTTTCCGGTTGAGGTTTCAAATCGGAGACGGTCGACAAGTTTCGTATATCTGTTGAAGCGCGATTCGAGCCTTGGATATTTTTCGAGAACGTGTTGGACAACTAAACGATCGTCGGTATGGCAAGCGATTGGAGGCAAATACCCACCCGAGAGATCGTCAGCCATGATGGGAATCGGTGCGGCGAGAGCCAAGACTGTTCCCCCTTTCATAAGATACGTCAAACCTCTGACAATGGCGACGCTCAGGCCTGTTATCAGGACTACTACCCCGGTATTCTCAAGCATTTCACGATTAATATATTTTTTTTCCTTACGAGGCGGCATGTACGGGGGAATCACAACCGGTGGAATTTCCGGTACCACTTCCGGCGTACTGGGGACTACTTCAGGCTGGGGGTCATCGGGTTCCGCGAGCAGACCTGTGGCAGGCATTGAACCAAGAACAAAAACTAATATTACTGAAAGAAACCCCTTCCCTCGCAACCTTCCCCCTCGGTGGTTGTCTAGTCGCGTTATATCGCAAATCTTGGGGAAAGTTCAACTAGAATCGTTCGATCTTCATTCCGCCGGAACCGGAGCCACCCCCACCCTTGTCAAAATCATCCCAGGAGGTGTCCGAAGTGCCCGAAATTCCTTTTACACGGAGGGCAAAATCATCCGGATTGGTCGACTGACGAAGCGCCTCTTCATAACTAATAAGCTTTTTGTTGAGAAGATTGAGCAGAGATTGGTCAAAGGTCTGCATTCCATAGGATGTAAAACCCTGTTGAATGGCATCGCGAATTTCCTTCGTCCGATCCTCATTCTCAATCAGCTCGCGCACGCGACTGGTAGTAACCAAAATTTCGCATGCAGGTACACGCCCTTTTCCATCTACACGCGGGACCAAACGCTGCGAAATGACTCCCTTCACGACAGCGGCGAGCTGCAATCGGACTTGCTTTTGTTGATAGGGAGGAAAAGCTGAAATAATTCGGGTGACCGTTTCCGTCGCATCAATCGTGTGTACGGTCGACATGACCAAATGACCGGTTTCGGCTGCCTGAAGCGCGGTTTCGATCGTTTCGAGATCTCTCATTTCACCCACCAAAATGACATCGGGATCCTGACGAAGGGCCGAGCGAAGGGCCTGCTGAAACGAAATCGTATCCACACCAATTTCGCGCTGATTGATGATGCATCGCTTATCACGAATCAGAAATTCGATCGGATCTTCAATCGTTAAGATGTGCGCCGTCCGGCGGGAGTTGATGTAATCGATCATCGCGGCCAAGGTGGTCGATTTTCCGGAACCCGTCGTCCCTGTAACGAGGATCAAGCCACGCGACTCCATCGCGACTTTTTCGATGACCTTGGGAAGATAGAGATCATCGAGCGTTTGAATCTTAAACGGAATGACGCGAAACACGATGCCGATCGTCCCCCGCTGCAAGAAACAATTCACGCGGAAGCGTCCCACGCCCGGAACGCCGTAGGCCATATCAATTTCGTTGTACTCCTTGAATTTCTCCTTTTGAAACGCACTCATGATCCCAAAGGCGATCTTGCTGACATCCTCCGGCGCGAATCGGCGGGCATCTTTGAGCGGAACCAAAGAGCCGTCGATTCGGAACATCGGCGGCAATCCCGCCTTTAAATGTATATCGGATGCGTTTCCCTGAACTGCGACTTTCAGAAGGTCGTTGAGTTCCATGCGCTCCCTTTATTTTTTCCCATTTCCCTTTTTCGTCTTTTCCGTTTCGGGCTCCGGGGCCTTGGTTGCGGCTCCCTTCGCCACTCCTGGAGAGGGCAATCCGGCGGAAGTATATACTTCGTTTTCAATCGCCGTCAGAAGTTCAGGGTGCTCTTTTAAAAACACGCGGGCATTGTCGGTTCCCTGCCCCAATCGTTCTCCTTTGTACGAGTACCAGCTTCCTGTTTTTTCAATGATGTTCCGTGCGGCTCCCACTTCGAGAAGATCGTTAATTCGGGAAATTCCCTCGCCATAAAGAATGTCGAATTCCGCTTTTTTAAAGGGTGAAGCGACTTTATTTTTCACTACCTTTACCGTCGTGCGCGAACCGACCACATCCTCGCCATTTTTAATAGCTCCCACTCGCCGAATATCCAGGCGAATGGAAGAGTAAAATTTAAGCGCATTGCCACCGGTTGTAGTTTCCGGGTTTCCAAACATGACACCGATCTTCATGCGGATCTGGTTGATGAAAATGACGGTCGTAAGCGATTTCGAAATACTCGCGGTCAGTTTCCGGAGGGCCTGTGACATCAATCGGGCCTGAAGCCCCATATGCGCATCGCCCATTTCGCCGTCGATTTCCGCGCGAGGAGTGAGTGCCGCTACGGAATCAATCACAATGACGTCGATCGCGCCGGATCGGACCAAGGTTTCGGCAATTTCAAGAGCCTGTTCGCCGGTATCGGGCTGCGAGATCAGAAGGTCATCGGTTCGAACGCCGAGTTTGCGCGCATACACGACATCGAGCGCATGTTCGGCGTCGATGAAAGCACATACGCCTCCCCGTTTCTGTGCCTCTCCCACCACATGAAGTGTCAGTGTGGTTTTGCCGCTGGATTCGGGTCCGAAAATTTCAATGATTCTTCCGCGGGGAATTCCTCCCACCCCTAATGCAATGTCCAAACTGGGAGACCCTGTCGGGATCACGGGGACATCTTTTACAAGACCCTCGTCATCCCCCAATCGCATGATGGAGCCTTTTCCAAATTGCTTTTCAATCGAAGTGATCGCTAAATCAATCGCTTTTTCTCGGTTTACATCTAATGACATCTCGTTCTCCTTTTAAGAATGAAGGTGGGGGCCCGCGACAATCCGTAACAGACCACGCAACGCCTCCGTTGCGGCGAGCATTCTATTGCGATTCCTCTCCCATGAAAACTGATATCTCCGGACCTCCTCCACTTGAGGACCTACCCAAGCAATATAAAGGAGGCCGACCGGCTTTTCGGGGGTTGCACCCCCCCCGGGTCCGGCAATTCCCGTTGTGGCGACCGCAAGAGTCGTTTCGGCCCGTTTCTGGATGCCTTTCGCCATTTCTAGGGCACACGATTCAGAAACCGCCCCATTATTTTGAAGGTTTTGTTCTGCAACCCCTAAAAGTTCAACCTTCGATTTGTTGCTATAGGCCACTACTCCACTTTCGATCACTTCGGAACTGCCCGGCACATTGATCAACTGGGAAAGAACCAATCCCCCGGTCAGTGACTCCGCAACGGAAAGGGTCCATTTTCGATTCTGAAGCTCACGGATCACCCTTTCTTCAAGGGTCTCTTGATTTAAGGCGACCCAATGGTCCCCAAAAGATTCCGAGATTCTTTTGTCGGTTTCCTTAAATATTTTGTCCGCCGACAAACTCTTCGAGGCGGCGGACAGAGTTACATCAATTTGTGGAAAGGATGCGGTGTAAGCGATGCGAATGTCGGCGTCTTTAATCTCCGAAAGCTTACAAGCATCCACTCGCTCTTCTACATGCGATTCGGGAAGACCCACGATCTTATAAATTCGCTCGAAGCGACGCTCCTTTATTTCAAGAGCTTCTTCCAATTTGGGCTGAACATGACGTTCAAATAGATTCTCCATTTCTAGAGGCACTCCCGGTAGCACAAAGACCGTCTTCCCTTCTTCTTCGATTTTTCCTCCGGGAGCCGTTCCCCATTCGTTGACCAATTCGACCGTTCCACGAGGAAGCATCGCCTGGCGACGATTGGAAGAAGGGCATCGAATACCCTTTTCTTCAAATCGTTTTTCAATCCGGCGAAAAACATCCGGATAAAACTCCAGCGGTCTTCCCAAGGCTTTGGCAAGTGCCTCGAACGTAATGTCGTCGGCAGTAGGACCCAGGCCTCCCGTAGAAATGACAAGATCAGCGCGAGACAGTGCAAGCTGAAACGCCGCTACAATATCCTCCATTCGATCGGTGGTGGTTTGACGAAAGCGAGGAGGAATACCAAGAGCCGTAAATTTTCGACCCAGCCACGCAGTATTCGTGTCCACTCTCCGGCCGTCTAGGAGTTCATCGCCCAAAGTCAGGAGTTCAAGAATCACGCATGTCCCCACATTTGATAGGCCACTCGAAGAAGCGCTTGCGCAAAAAGTCCGGCCACAAGATCGTCCAAAATTATCCCCGCGGCTCCTTTCAGTTTTCGATCAATCCAATTGGCAGGAAAGGGCTTGAGAATGTCGAAAAGGCGAAAAAGAATAAATCCGATTCCCAGCCACCGAGCATCGAGAGGAAAAGCAAAGAGCGTCAACCAAATTCCGAGAACTTCGTCGATGACGATTCGTTGATCGTCATGAATTCCAGTCTCGCGTTCGAATGCGGTCACGCCCCACCATGCAAGGGCTAACGTAAGAAAAAAAACAATGGACTGGTTGGAAGGAGAAAGCAGTCCGATACCAAAAAAGAGAATAAGGCCGACAAGCGAGCCGAAGGTCCCGGGGGCTTTCGGCGCGAGACCGACTCCGCCCGCTGTGGAGATCCAAAATGGGACGGAGTATTTCACGCGGGGACCTTAGCCGACCCAAGCCGCAAAGAAAGAGAAAAAAGGAAGGGGACCGAGAGTACCCATGGGGGCGAATAGGGGGCAGCTAGTTACTAATATTAATCGATTAATATTAATATTAAGGCGTTAATATTATTGGATTTAATCGCCTTCCTATAGTCGCGGCTTCTGGCACATAACTTGATCTCTATCCCGCCGAGAACCTGACCATGGTGTCTAGATTGAATAAAATAACGCATAGTGTTAGTAGACCCACTACGATGAATCGTTCGTATTTCATTGGGTTGGGCCTAGTTCCGATATTTCTGTCCGCATGTTCTGGCGGTGGGCATGGAATTGATGCACAGCACCCTCTTTCGGCATTGAATGCTCCTTATGCCTCCAATGGACGAGTTGCCGCCGTTCTCTCCATTCAAAATAACGATACTCCGGGAGGCCCGGCCTATGGTTCTTACGGCGGAGAATTAAATCAGAAGAGAAATCCGAACGGAGGCTACGGAGGAGAACTTCAAACTCCCCAGCTTGCGACTCCGGGAGATTGTCCGGGAGAAAAGGGAGCGGTCGACATCTTGGCCTATCAACTCCAGGGAGAATTTGTGGGAGCCGATGCCTCATTTCTGGACCGATACACCAATCGCTCTTTTGCCAGTAGCGGAATTCGAGCTTACCCACTCGGGTTCGCCACGCGCTTGCGAGGCATCAGCCGTGAACAGGGTCATATGAGCCAAATCACATTTACGCCCGATGGAACGGTGGTCTTGGCCACGCTTACAGGATGCAACAAGGTTTTGTATTTACCCATTCTGCGCGCGGGAGGAATTGCAACCCCGGACCTCATCCCCACCATCTCCGGACCCACAGAAATAGCCAGTGCCAGAACTCCGTTGGGTCAGCTGATTGCGATTGCTACCAATGACGGTGCGTCGATTCTTCGCGTGGATGCCATCGATATTCGAACGGGAACATCGGTGGTTCGAAAAGTTCGAGAGCAAGTCGGCTTTGGAACGGGTCGAGTGACAAGTATCGCCTTCAGTCCCGACGGAGAAAGGCTTTATATCGGACGAGATCCTACAAATGGCGCATTACCGGGCGTGAACGGCACCTTCGATGTTTGTTACCTGAGCGAAAATGCCGGCGCGCCGATCGATGTAGCCGAATCTTTTTATAGTCAAGGATTTGGCCGCGGTTGTTATCCCGGAAACCCGATGGGAGCTTACGCTGGGTTTGGTTTCGGCTCGCAGACGTTTCGTGGAGTACCCATGAAGATCGCAGCGAATGAACTTGGAGTGTTCTTCCTTTCTATGCAGTTGGGACCCTACCGAATCCCAACTCCGACGACGGACGAGCATTCTCAAATTGAAAATCAAACTCTTCCTTCAGGATATTTGGAACTTTGGGGAGGACAAATGGGCCGGCCATCGCTTGGTGGTTTTACCGATATCGTTGCCCATCCGAATGGCAGCACTGTTCTGGCCATCAAGGGCTCGCAACTTCTGACTTACCCTCTCGACCCAGGTGGATATGAGTCTAGAAAGTACGGTCAAGTGAATGAATTGGGAGGCGCACCGACATCCATTGCCCTCGATCCCGGCTCTTGGGGCGCAAAGGGAAAAGATGCTTCAGTTGTGGGAGTCGCCGATCCTGTCTTGAATCGAGTCACGATCGGAGAACTGGACGGGTTTAGTGTTCAAATCGATAATTTGGGTGGAACGATTGATTTCCACGGGCGCAGCCCGATTGACATGGCTTTCCAACCCAAGCTGCCGGCTGCTTCCCCGCGACCCACCGGAACGGTGGTCGGCGCTTCGAATAATAAAAATTAAGTCGCCGCTATCTTGAACGTGTAACATTGAAAAAATGCGAATTCTTGCTCTCGACTACGGCCGCAAGCGTATTGGCCTCGCACTTAGCGACCCGCTCGGGATTACCGCACAGCCTATAGGAATGATCCCGCGCAAGGGAAAGCCAATCGAAGCTCTTCTCAAATTAATTGAAGAAAACGAAGTTTCTGAAATTGTCTTCGGATATCCTCGCTCGATGAAAGGAGAACCTTCGGAGATGGCCCAAGAAGTGGAACGATTTGCCGAGGTTCTTCGTGCAAAGACCGATCGGCCGATTCATTTTTGGGATGAACGTCTTTCCTCATCCGAATCGGAGCACATTCTTTTACAAGGAAATGTTCGAAGAAAAAAAAGAAAGGAGGTGCGCGATAGTCTTGCGGCCTCCCTAATTCTACAGGGATTTCTCGCGAATCGGACGGTCCGTTGAATCCCAAACGAACATTCTTTTTCTGGATTTATTGGGGAGTGTTTACTTGCGTTGTTTCATTCTTCTTAGCGATTGAAGCGTTGACATTTGTCCGAAATGTTCCACCGGTCGCACGAGACTCCACCGTTCTCTTCATTAAGCCCAATATTTCAGTGCGAGAGATGGCGAGGGAGTTGGGAGACGCGGGGGTACTCGTCTCTCCATGGAAATTTCGACTCCTGGCTCGCCTCACGCGGAAACAATCTCTATTGAAACCAGGAGAATATCGGTTCCCTGTTCCTTCTCCCCCTTGGGAGACGTTGAAGATCCTGCTGGAAGGAAAAGTGATTCTTCACAAAGTGACGTTTCCGGAAGGAAGTACAGTTGCAGAAATCACTCGAGTCCTTTGGGAAAATCATTTGATAGATTCAAAGGCCTTCACGGATCTCCTCGCTCGGAAAGATTTTCTTCAATATTTGAAAATTCCAGCGGACAGTTTTGAAGGATTTCTTTTCCCTGAGACTTACTATTTTGCTAAAACGGATCATCCTGACCGCATGATCGAGACAATGGTCGCTCGTTTCCGTGACATCGCAACGCCCCAAAACGAAGCGCTCGCTAAATCACTGCACTTGTCTCTACTGCAATGGGTGACGCTTGCGTCCATTGTTGAAAAGGAAACCAGCGTGGTGGATGAGCAGCCCACTGTTTCGTCCGTTTTTCACAACCGGCTCAAAAAAAAGATGCGGCTTCAAAGTGACCCAACCGTGATTTATGGAATCAAAAATTTCAACGGGAACATCACAAAGAAAGATTTAGAAACTACCACTCTCTACAACACGTATCGCATATCGGGGCTCCCGCCGGGGCCGATTGCGAATCCGGGTGCTTCCTCATTGAACGCCGCGATTCACCCGGCACAAACCGATTACTTATATTTTGTCGCCAATGGAAAAGGGACACATGTGTTCGCCAAGACATATGAAGAGCATGCTCGAAATGTCGCCATCTACCAGCTGAAACAGCGTCCCGAAAGTGTGGCGGCTGCAAAAAAAATGGATTCACAGACAAGTCATAGGGTGGAGATAAAGTAATCTAGAGGTTGACAATCGATATTTTCCGCGATTTCGCCCCTTCGGCCTTTCGATCGATCTCAAGCGAAAGCTCCTGATCGGGCGAAAGACATTGAAATGACATCATTTTTCCCACTTTGAAACCGGCGCAGTTTCGAAGGTATCATTAAAGGAACGAATTGGGAGGGGCTCATGGCATCAAGTGTAGCTGGTGTCAGACGTACGTCGTGCAACATATTAATTGTGGAAGACGATCCGGAAATTCGGGAGAGTTTGGCCGAACTCCTTCGTCTGGAGGGATATGAAATCACCACCGCGTCGAATGGAGTGGAGGCGCTGGAAGTGCTGGAAAAATCCGGTGTCAAACCGCAGCTCATCATCCTGGACATTCTCATGCCCGAAATGAATGGAATTGAGTTCCTGGAAAGACGACAGACCGAACCGAATTTTCGATCGATCCCCACCATGGTTCTCTCCTGCAATAAAGTGCAGGAAAAGACGGCGCAACGACTGGGCATCACATCATTTCTACAAAAGCCGGTTGGAGCCGACAATCTCCTGCGAAGTGCGCGTGAAATTTGCCAGGAGAAGCTTCCCTCGTGAGTAATCAAAGGCTTTCAAGGGCCGAGAATCGTTTGTCCAAAGTCCGCAAATTGCGCGAAACAGCCCAAAAGTTTGCTTTTCAAGAGGCCCGCTCTCGAATCACCGAGACCCGATGGCGGGCAGTCCTCGACGCTTCTTTAGATGCGATCCTTCTCCTCGATGAAAAGGGGATTATTGTCGACTTTAATCCTTCCGCAGAAAAAATTTTTCATACGACTCGAGAAGAAGCTAAAGACCATCCCGCAGAAAAATTTCTTACGTCTCTTCGCGGGCGATCCATCTCCCTATGGGCGCAGGCTCACATTGGGAAGCAGCTCGAAGGAACAGCCGCTCGAGTTACGGGCTATGAATTTCCCGTGGAATACTCGTTCGCTGAAATCCCCTCCGGAGGAAGGAGACTGTTTGCTCTTTTTCTGAGGGATGTGGAGGGAAGAAAAAGAGCGGAACGAGACTTAAGAAAGTACGCGCAAAAGCTGGAAAGAAAGAACGAGGAGCTCAAGCAGTTTGTTTACATTGCTTCTCACGATCTTCAAGAGCCTTTGCGCACAGTCGCGAGCTTCACTCAACTCTTGGAGCGAAGATACAAAGATCGGCTTGAGGGGGAAGGAAATGAGTTTATCAATTACATCGTTAACGGATCGAAACATTTACAGGAGATGATTCGTTCCCTGGGAGATTATTCTCGCGCGGGTAGAGATGACATCGAACTAAAATTGGTCGATTCCCGTGCGGCTGTAAAAAACGCGATACAAAACCTCAAGGTTTCCATTGATGAGAACAAAGCAAGAATTGAAATCGGCAAGCTTCCCAAAATTTATTCCGATCCAATCCAGCTGACTCAGCTATTTCAAAATCTATTCTCGAATGCTTTAAAGTTTCACGGACACCTTTTACCGGTTATCAAAGTCACGGCAGAAGAAACGATGGAAGGGACAGTGTTCTCCGTTTCAGACAACGGTATTGGGTTCGACCCACAATATTCGGAACAGGTCTTCCTAATGTTCCGCCGCCTGCATGAGCCTGGAACTTATGCGGGCACCGGAACCGGCCTCGCCATCTGCAAAAAAATCGTCGAGCGCCATGCGGGCCGAATTTGGGTTGAATCAACGCCGGGGGTTGGAACGACTTTTCATTTTCTTCTTCCTCAAGAAACCAGCCAGGTTCGATTTAAGAATCCAACAGCCCCTTGACTTTCGTAAAGCCTTTGTTCCGGAGCACAAAAGTATTATTGAAACGCAGGCGAATTTTTCATTAGTTAGTCTCTTCGCTCGTTCGAAATCGCTTCCGCCGGTCCATTCGTTCGTTTTCGCTTCGGATAAATATTGAATGAAATGTTTTCATTTCAGGAGGTTGCCGCCGAAAGCCGAAAAAGTAGGGGCAATCGCACCGCGGATTGCGCGCCGCAGGAAGATGCGAAGGTCATGTCCCGGCGCTGCGCGAAAAGAGATGAAGAATTACGAGTAAAATAGAGTGATCACCTTTATCCCGCTACGAAAAGGAGGACTCGAGTTATGATCAACCGACAAGAAGCGGAAGAAGAGACACTTAAAATACAAGAGGAAGAGGTCCCAAACAAGTTCACGTTCTTTCACCCTAAAACTCAGACACGCACGCGGCGCCCTCCTTTCATCCTTTTGGTGGAGGATAATCCTGCAGATGTACGATTAATGGCGGAAGCGTTTAAGGAAAGTAGGTTTGACTATCACCTGCGGATCGCCAACAACGGCGTCGTCTGCATGAACTACTTAAAAAAGAAATCCGGTTTCGCCAACTCGCGAACGCCCGACTTGATCATACTGGATTTGAATCTTCCTAAAAAAGACGGACGCACCGTTTTGGCGGAAATCAAACAAGACATCGGACTGAAAAGAATCCCGATTATTGTATTCAGCATGTCCCAGGCCGAAGAGGACATCCTGATGAGCTATGAACTTAACGCAAACTGCTTCATTAACAAGCCCGTGGACCTCAATGACTTCATGGAAGTCATCAAAGTCATCAAGAACTTCTGGCTGGACACGGCGAAGCTTCCAATCAATTGGGGGATGGCTCACTGATGAGTGAACCGATTCGGATACTTCTGGTTGAAGATAATCCGGCGGACGCACGCCTGGTAAGCGAGTATTTGAAAGGGCCCGGAGAGGAAAGGTTCGAGATCACGAGCGTGGGGCGCTTGGCCGACGTCGGAGATGTGATGAATCGAATGACCTTCAACGTAGTTCTGCTCGATTTATCGCTGCCGGATGGCAATGGACTGGAAACGGTCCGAGGGATGATGGCGATCGAGCCGAGCGTGCCCATTGTAGTGTTAACAGGACATGAGGATGAATCGCTAGGATTGAAAGCCATTCAATGCGGGGCTCAAGATTTCATCCCGAAACGGGAAATAGAGGCGCAACCTCTGACACGTTCGATTCTTTACGCGATTCAAAGAAAAAGTACCGAACGATTAATCCAGAAGTTGGCTCACTTCGATTTGCTGACCCAACTTCCCAACCGCCAGCTTTTTTTCGACCGGTTTTATCAATTGATCACGCGATCGAATCGGGAAAAGAGTTCGTTTGCCATCTTTTTTATCGATCTCGACCGATTCAAAGAGGTGAACGACCGTTTGGGACATGAAGCCGGTGATTACGTGCTTAAAGAAGTCGCCAAGAGAATCTCTGAAACAATTCGCTCAGAGGATACCGTCGCCCGTTTTGGAGGTGACGAATTTACACTTCTCGTTCCCGATGTATCCGATGCGGCGAGCGCCGCACAGGTGGCTGAAAAGGTGATGCATATTTTTGAAGCACCGATTCATTTCGGAAATGAGCAAATTCACATTTCGCCAAGCATCGGTATCGGGATTTATCCGCGGGATGGAAGCAACGCAAAAGTTCTCCTCCAACGGGCCGACATTGCAATGTATGCGGCAAAACGCGGCGGTTCCGGACAATACCGGCTCTACAGCTCTTTTCTGGTTCATCAAGAGACTCGAACAGATGTCGAGGCGCAATTTCAGCAAGCTGTGGACAAAGATGAGTTTGAAGTCGTCTATCAACCCAGGTTGCAGCTTTCCTCGGGAACCGTAAGTGGAGCGGAAGCTCTCCTTCGCTGGAGATCACCCGAGAGGGGGCTCCTGTTCCCTGGTGATTTTCTCGATTTGGCGGAGAAACATGGACAAATGGAAAAACTTGGTCGTTGGGTGGTCACGCATGTCCTGAAAACCATGCGGCTATGCCTCGATTCGGGCGATTCATTCGTGGTTTCGGTCAATCTATCCCCCGCCGAGGTGCTTCGTCCCGGCTTCGCCGAAGAATTCATGAGCTTATGCGAGGAATATAGAGTCCCGCCCAATCTTCTGGAGCTGGAATTAACCGAAAGTCAGGTCGTGCCAAACTGGGAAAAGATTGTCGAGATTTTGGGCGGCCTTCGAAGATTCGGTGTACGAATCGCTATTGACGATTTCGGAAGCGGTTACGCTTCTCTCGATTATTTGATCCGTCAGTCGTTTGATACGTTAAAACTTGATAAGAGAATGATTCAAAACGTACCGGAGCGTTTGAGTGACACCCAAGTTGTACGCTCTATGATTGCATTGTGCCGGCGCATTGGTGTTTCAGTCGTCGCGGAAGGGGTGGAACACAATTCACAACTGACATATCTCAAAAGAATCGGTTGCCATGAGGTTCAGGGATTCTTCATTGGCAAACCGATGCCGATCGAAACCTTTCGTACCTTCTTCCGAAACGGAAACGCAACTCGGCGGATCGATCAAGCCACTAAACAACGACACAAATCCATTTAAATCAGGGAGGGAAAATGGCTAAAAAGGCTACGGCGCAGCGAAGTGAAGCACTAGCGAATACTCCTACAGTGCTTCTCATAGAAGACCGAAAAGAGGACGCCGAACTGACCCTTTCGGCATTCCGTGAGAACGAACCAAACTGGAAATTCCGATTGGCCCGTGATGCCAACGAAGCCACGAGCTACATGCAGAGCGCATCTTCCGGGCAAGAATCGTATCCCGATTTGATTCTTCTTGATCTAAATCTCCCCGGGAAAGATGGCCGCCGATTGCTTGTAGAGTTTCGGAAGGATCCAAACCTTCAAAAGATACCGATCATTGTAATGACGGGATCGCGATCTGAGGAAGATATCGAGACGTGCCACGTATTCGGCGCTTCCAGTTTTATATTTAAGCCGATCAACTGGGATCAATATCGCGCGATGGTCGGCTTTGTCGGAGAATTTTGGAAATCGCATGCGGATATCCCCCCGGTGTGGGTCAACTCGCTCGGATCAAAAGCCAAGCGGCCCGAATTAGACAAAACTCCCCTCATTGCGGCCACACAGCACTTGCTTAAAGCGATGACCGCGGCAAATGACACGGCAAAAGAGCTCGGATGGTGTGAGGTGCTCCTTATCGTACTCAATCTCAAATACGCCTGGGAGGCGTTAACCAGTTTCGGTGACGAAGAGATCCGTGCGGAAACCGGTCTTCATCCTAACGTGGAGAGAGTGGCGCCGTGGCTTACTTCACGCCTCGACCAATTGGAGAAGCAGCTCATTCAGCTGGAAGGAAAGGTGGCGGACCTCGCCTATGAGATGGAAAGTTTTTCCAAATCGGAAAGAAAGACCAAATCGGACTGGCTTCGCAGCGAACTTAAAGAAATGACTTCTTCGCTCAAAAACATCATCGCACAGGAAAATCAGATCATTTTGGATCAGTATACCGAATTCGGTCAGCCTGGCTGAACGACGGCCGTCGAACTTCGTGACAAGATACTCCGTTTTCAGCAGCCGTGATGACAGGGGAGTTAGCTTTCGCCCCAGGCCGGCGCGTTCAGCGCCTTCGAAAGAGCTTGCTTTCCTTCCTTCGTGACGATCTCTCCATGCGATACGAGGAGCATCTCCGGGTTCAGCTTGAGCAATCCTCGCAATGATGAACGGAATTTCTCCCGATACCGTGTCTGTCCTTCCGATGTGCTCTCGGCCCAGCTCGCGGGCGCTACTCGGACTTCGTTGTCTCCAATTCCGGTCATCGCATCCCCGACCACCAATGCTCGAGGCTCCGGGAGCCAATAGGCCGTTTCAGACGCCTCGTATCCATCGATCGGGAGGGCCTCCATACCGCCGGGTAGCTTCTTTCGCGTCTCAAACGTGTGTGTGAGCCGGACTTTTTCTTTCTCTTTCACGGAAACATGGGCCCACAACGAACATGAACAACTTTGGTCATAGCGGTCAAACACCCGCTGGGCGGTGCGGCTGTGAAAATGATTCGTCAGAAGGATGACAAGTTGTCCCTTCCCCTTGGGCACAACCTTGTCCAAATGTTTCCAAAAACCTGCAGCTTCGGGTTCGGAATCCCCCGGGGCGATCGGATCCATGAGAACGACGACATTTTCCTTCTTCGGCTGGAAGAGAACGGCACCGACCATTTGTCCCCAACCGCCGGGTTTGTCTTTTTCGGGCGCCCATTCGGGGTGGGCTACGGTCCAACGATAAAGTCCGGGGGTGATTTCATTCATGGGGCCTCGGATACCACCTTTTCAATTCAATTATCAATTGGAAAAGCATCCGCAAATAGGTCGTAAGGGCCGGATGAGGTGATTCGAGCACGTATGAAGTTTCCAACAGGGATATCGTCCCCGCGTAAATACACTTGCCCATCGATGTCGAGCGCATGCCCTTCGGTTCGTGAACTATAGCGATAACCTCTCAGGGCATTGACAGTCTTATCCACCAAAAGCTCAAGATCTCTACCGACCCAATCCCGATTTTTCTTCGCTGAAATCGACTGCTGAAGATTCATGATTTTATTTCTGCGCTCTTCTTTCACGTTCGTCGCAATTTGATCTTTCATCATCGCCGCGCCGGTTCCTTCTTCTTGCGAATATGTAAAAACACCCAGGCGATCAAACTGTGTTTCCTCCACAAAATCGACAAGCTTCTCAAATTGCGCATTGGTTTCTCCGGGAAAACCTACAATCAGTGTCGTGCGAAGAGTGAGGTTCGGAATATCATTGCGAAGCTTTTCCAGAAGCCGGCGAGTGTCATTTTCATCTACTTTCCGTCGCATGGATGCGAGAAGATCACTGTCGATATGTTGAAGAGGCATATCGATGTATTTACAGATCTTCTCGGATGAAGCGATGAGATCCACCAGCGAATCGGTAAAATATTGAGGATAGTTGTACATAAGACGAATCCATCGAAGGCCGTCGATACCAATCAACCGCTGAAGAAGGTTTTCTAAATTCGTTCCATCTTCTAAATCGTGGCCGTAAGCCGTGAGATCTTGGGCGATTAAATTAATTTCCAGCGCGCCCTCCTCCACCCATTGCTCGGTTTCTAAAACAATAGACTCGATCGTTCGGCTTCTTCCCTTCCCTCGAAGTTTTGGGATGATGCAAAAACTGCAAGTTCGTGAACAACCTTCCGCGATTTTCACATACGCCGTATGTTTGGGCAGCGTCGAAATGCGGGGTGTCGCATAATCGTAAAGATATTCGGGTCGGGCGACAGCAGAGCGCGATGCCGTCGAATCGATTTTCGTGAACTCAGTAATTCGTTGAAACTCACCCGTGCCGATGAAGTGATCGACTTCGGGCATTTCTTTTTCAAGTTCGTTTTTGTAGCGTTGGGCGAGGCAACCGGTAACGATTAATTTTTTAAGCGAGCCTTCTTCTTTGAGTTTCGCAACATCGAGTATGGTGTCGACAGATTCTTTTTTCGAAGCATCGATGAACGCACAGGTGTTGACGATCAAAACATCGGCTTCGTCTTCTTTCTTGGTGAGCGAGTAGCCTTCTTTTTTGAGAAGCCCGAGCATCACTTCCGAATCCACGAGATTCTTGGGACAACCCAGGCTAATGAGGCCCACTATTCCTTTGGTCTTGGCCAAATCCATAAGGGCGCGCAGTGTAGTCGATTCACCCCTTCCCCGTCAATGGGTTAACTTGCTGACTTTATTCAATTTTTAACTTTTCGTTTCCCATGGAAACGACTTCGGTGCCGGGCGGGGGAGAAAAGGCGAATTTCTTGTCGGAGACTTCGACATTTCGGCGGATCTTTTTGAAATGAATGTCACTTTCGCCGCCGATTTCATCGAAGACGCGAGAGCGTGTCACCATAAGAGGCTCATCGGTAGAAAGTGTGAGATCAATTTCTGAAACATTGGGAATGGGCTTTTTCGGCGTGCACTTAAGAACTTTTTCTTTTTCCGCTTGGGGAACTAACTCACAGCGAAACGTTTCAGAAAGTTTTGCTTCCCCCCACAGAAAGGAAAGCGCCACAGGCAATTTTTCCTTTGGCGGCTGATCACTCACCATCGCCTGACGATCTTCCGGATCAAACAGCGTCATCTTTTTCCCATCGGACACTAGAACCTTTCCCTTGGGCTCGTCGTAATCCCATCTCATTTTCCCCGGCTTCGCTATTGTCAGTATCCCTTTGGCTTTTTTTTCATCAAATCTTTTGGAGCGATACACCTGCTCAAACTCCGCCTGAATCGTCTTCACACTCTCGTAACTCTTCTGAAGTTTTATAAGAAGATCTCCCGTATCGGCAGCAAAGAGAAAAATAAGAAAAAGCATTTTTAGAAGCCTTCGAGGCGACTCATGATCACTTCGCGTGGTTTTCCGACTTCGCCGGGTGCTAAAAGCCCCTCTTCTTCCATTCGTTCCACAATTCTCGCGGCGCGGTTGTAACCGATTCGAAGCTTGCGCTGAATCATCGAAATCGAGGCCACACGATGCGCCCGAACTACATTGAGCGCCTGCCGGTAAATATCTTCGTCCTCGCCGCTTTCCACCTCGAGATCGGCTTGTACCTGCTCTTCCTGAATCTTGAGAATATCGAGGAAGTATTCCGGCTTTCCCTGCTCCTTCCAAAAATCGGTTACACGCTTCACTTCATTGTCCGTCACAAATGCGCCATGAATTCTTTGCAACTTGGAAGTACCTGGCGGAAGAAAGAGCATATCTCCTGCACCAAGAAGAAGCTCTGCACCATTAGAATCTAGAATGGTTCGTGAATCGATTTTCGACGCCACTTGAAATGAAATGCGCGCCGGCATATTCGCCTTGATGACTCCAGTAATGACATCAACCGAAGGTCGCTGCGTCGCCAGCATCAAGTGAATTCCTGCAGCACGCGCCATTTGAGCCAAACGAATGATTGATTCTTCCACCTCGCGGCTGGAAACCATCATAAGATCCGCCAATTCATCAATGACGATCACGATAAAAGGAAGTTTTCCCGTGTGTTCTTCCGCTTTCCGATTCGGATCAGCCGACGGCTCGAGAGCAAGCGTCGCCTCCTCCGGAATGAGAGGTTCCGGTTCCTTTTTTTCCTCGCCGCTTAGAACTTTTGGGACTTTTTTGTTATATCCTTCAATGTTTCGAACACCGATATCGGCCATCAAACGATAGCGTCTTTCCATCTCCGTTACAGCCCATCGAAGAGCAGCAGCTGATTTTCGGGGATCGGTCACGACCGGAAGCATGAGATGCGGAATTCCATCGTAGAGAGAAAGTTCGAGCATTTTGGGATCCACCAAAATCATTCGAACTTCTTCCGGCGTCGATTTGTAAAGAATCGAAAGAATAAAACTATTCACGGCGACCGATTTTCCCGAGCCTGTGGCGCCCGCCACGAGAAGGTGAGGCATACGCCGAAGGTCCGCTACGACCGGCGTCCCTGAAATGTCTTTGCCGGTGGCAAGTGTCAGGAACGAAGAGCTCGACGAAAAAGCTTCATTGGCAAGAATTTCTTTCAAATAAACAATTTGGCGATTTCGATTTGCAACTTCGATTCCGATGACCGCTTTCCCAGGAATTGGTTCGATGCGGACGGAGATCGCCTTAAGTGCCAGGGCAAGATCGTCATTGAGGCGTGTGATCTGGTTCACTTTCACGCCCGGTGCCGGCTCAAATTCGTACATCGTCACCACGGGTCCCGGTTGAACTTCGACTACTTTTCCAAAGACGCCGAAGTCTTTTAATTTCCGTTCGAGTGTTTGGGCATTTTGAAAGAGTTCATCTCGGTCAATTTGAAGAATTTGCTCTTCAGGAGCTTCTAATAGATGAAGGCCGGGTAGTTTGTAATTCCGCGCTGTTTTCTCTTCTTTGGGAGAAGGAGAATCTTCTTCCAGGCTATGAAATTTTGGAAGAGCCGTTTTTTCCGGCTTCTTCTTTT
The DNA here is from genome assembly GCA_964397255.1 of uncultured bacterium. Lineage (GTDB taxonomy): Bacteria > Bdellovibrionota_G > JALEGL01 > JALEGL01 > DATDPG01 > CAYNHQ01. Next base: position 318,982 of record CAYNHQ010000001.1, on the reverse strand, counting down.
GATTCTGAACAACAATCGGGATCTCTGGAATCGCTTCAGGCGGGGAAAGATCTTCTCCCATCTCTTCGCCGGCGATTTTGATCCGCTCGGGAAGGCGGGGCCCCTCCACTTTCCGAATTTCTTTCATCCCCTTGGTGATCTCTTTCTCTCCCTCATCCACCACCTGGCCCACGCCTTCACGAACGGCTGATGCAGTTTTCCAGAGGGTCCGGCTTAGCGCATGTACCGCAGCTCCACAGACCGACACAAACCAGACAAAACCCGAGAACGTAAGACCCACCGTCAAAACGAGCGAAAGGGCGAGCGCTGTAAGCGCAGCAAGGTAGGTCCCTCCCACACCGGTGTACTGAAGGGAAAACTTTCTAAGCCAATAACCGGTGGCCCCGCCCCAGGGAACAAGTCTTTCAGCGTCCCCTCCAAGTAGGGCTAGAAAAAGTGAAAAGGAGATAACGATAAAAAGAAATCCGATGAGCCGAATCACCGCTCCCTGAAACGTCGGGCGGAAAACAATGCTCCAGGTCGCGCCCAAGAGGGCGAGAGGAAGGAGATAGGCCGCATAGCCAAAAAACTGCATCAAAACATCGGCCAAATAACTTCCGACCATACCGCCGTAGTTTTGAACAAAACTTCCCGATGTCACGGTGTTCCAGGAAGGATCCATCGGGTGATAGCTGATGATCGAAATAAAACTAAATACGGAAACGGCTAAGAGAAGGAAACCGATTAAATCGCGAAGCGGCGATCCTTCGGTAGCTTCATCCATTTCTTTCGACTTCGCCATGGGTCTGGTTTCCACCACCCTCGCGGTGGAGTTGAAACTATATGTCAAATCGCATCAAATCGCTATCTGGTTATTTCCTTCTCCACAGAAGGAGCGAATTGGGAATAGCGAAGCCGATGAGCGCTAGGAGTAAAGAGAGTCCAAGGTATTGGGGATGATATTCCACGTTAATGAAACTTTTCCCCGAAGGAATGGGGACGGTTTGGAATAGAAGATGTGCGGGATAAAGGGGGGCGGGGGTTCCGTTGACGGTGGCCTGCCACCCCGGAAAATAAGCCTGACTAATCCAAACAAATCCGGGTCCTGTGGTCTCGCAATCAATTTCATATCGATCGGTGGACGGGATACGGTATTGACAGCTGCCTTTGGACGCGGGGGAATAACCCTCTCTCGCGGGACCCTCGTACCACAACTCCTCCAGCGCATTGGTTCCTTTCCAAAGAAGATCCCGCGCTTCAATTCGATTTCGTACGGCTATTCCCTTGGGAAAAAAACGAACGCGCGGCGAGGCCGAAGGATCGCCATAGATGATGTAGGGTGAAATTCTTGCCAAGGGTTTTAACGAATCGGCCACTTCTTCTTTCCCAGTTGAAAAGAAAAGGGGAGCCGCCAGAAGCGAAAGGGAAGTATGGGGGCGCGGAGAAAGGCTGGGATACATTTCGATCCAATACGCATCCCTCGTTGGACCGCTCACATAGTTAACATAGCGCCAGGAAAGTAGGGGCGCTCGGCCGGAAACCATTTCAATCCCTTCCTGATGAAACTGATTCGGGCGCAATGGTCCTGCCCCCAAGAACACTCGGGGACGTTTCTCTCCCGTCAAATTTCGGGCCGTGGCTGCGAGCTTCCCTCTCAATTCATCAAAGCGCTCCGACCCTTCCGGCACATACCGATAAAAATGAACGGCCAAAGGAAGAAGAATCGCCGCGGCCCATCCCACCTCCAGGAAGGGAATAAACTTGGGTCGAAGGTACGGCCGCAATTTTTCGCACAGACATTTCCAGCCCAGACCGGACAGTAGACTCAAAACCAACATCGTATGAATAAGAAATCGTCCCGGACTTCGAAAGGACCCTGCTCCCGGCAAAAGACGAAACAGCCGAAGGAGCCAGGGAGGTTCGGCCATCCCCAACAAAAGAAACAAAAGAGCCACACCCCAGAGAATCCAGACCTCGCGCTCTTTACGAAGAAGCGCCAAAAGCGCAGAAAGGAGAACCACGGGTCCCACAAACACTCCGGTTTCATAAACTTCCGCGGTTTTTCGCGCGATCTCTTGAAGAGAAAGTCCGGTCCAAAATTCTGAAAGTTGTCCTGGAAGGAGACGAAACCAAATGGCGCGATCCCAAGGGTAGTCTCCCGCACGCACGGATTCTGCATGCGAAATCGAAGTGCCGATTCCCTGCGGAGCGGCGACGAGCGCTGCTGAAAAAGCCGCCAACAAAACTCCAAAAATAAATTTTCGCTCGATGAGAAATTGGGGGCGAAGCGATACAAGAGAAAGCATTAAAAAAACCGCTCCGTAGTACGCTGTTTGCGGGGCTCCCGCCTGAGTCAACATGAGTCCCTGAAAAAAGAGAATGATGACCCAATGTGCCCATCGTTCTTTTTTGGAGAACGAAAGTAACGTCGCCAGGATGTGTGGAACCCAACTTTCTACAGCGAGAATCATCGAATGGTTGGCAAGAAAGTGCGAAGCCGACCATCCGCAGTAGCTGAAAGCAAATCCGGAAACCCAAGCGGGAAATCTTTCTAGCTTTAGTTCTCTGGCAACTCGATAGCCGCCCACGTGAGCCCAGGCGAAGTGAAAAAAAGCATACAGGGTTATGGTGTATTCCGGATTCCAGAAAAGAATCCAACGCGGGGGATAAAAGAAAGCATTTTCCGGATCCCCCCATGTGGGCTTTCCCAGAAGTGCCAGTGGATTCCAATACGGAAAATGTCCTGTTTTAATTTGACTGGAAAGGAACTGCTGCAAGGGAAGGTAGTAATCTTCAAAGTCAGCCCCGCCCAATAGCTTTTTTCCCAAGAGGTAGGGAAAAAGAAAGATCAGCGGAAAAAGCAGAAAACTACCGGCAAAAAGGATCCGTCGCGCCATGAAGGATTCGGATCAAACCTCCATAACGATCGGTATGACCACTGGTTTTCGATCGATTCGGTTTTTAAAAAAGCGCCGGACGGAAGCCCGAATTTCCTCTTGCACCGCCACCTCGTCCGTACGAGCTTCGGAGTCAAAATCTTCAATCGTGTCGCAAACGATTTCCCGTACGTCGGGCATTAGATCTTCGGCCGCTTGTTCAAACACAAGTCCACGAGCGAAAAGCTCCGGACCTCGAAGAATTTCGCCAGAGTGAGAATCAATGATCACCACAATAACCAGAAGGCCTGTTTCGGCCAGGTGGCGTCGGTCGCGCAGAACGGCACTTCCAATGTCGGCCAACTCTTTTCCATCGAGCACGGATCGCCCAAGTTCCAGCTTTCCACTTTTCCTTCCTTTGCCGGCATGAAATTCAGCAATGTCTCCATCTTCCAAGAGAAGGGTGTTGGCCTCCGATACCCCGCCTTCACGCGCCACTTGAACGTGTTTTACCAGATGTCGATATTCGCCATGGACCGGAATGAAATATTTCGGCCGAACCGCCTCCACCATTCGTTTGAGGTCATTTCGATACGCATGCCCCGACACATGGACATCAGCTCCCATCGCCGTGATCACTTCGGCCCCCCGGCGATAGAGATGATTGACGATGGCGTAAATCGCCTTTTCATTGCCGGGAATAAATCGCGAAGAAAGAATGACACGGTCTCCAGGCTCGATCTTTAACTCCTTGTGCTGATCAAATGCCATGCGAGCCAGCGCGGAGCGAGGTTCGCCCTGTGTTCCAGTAGAAAGAATAAGAAGTTGGTTTCGCGGAAGTTCGAGAGCCTCATCTAGATTGACTACGAGTTCATCCGGCGCTTTGATGTAACCAAATTCACGGGCGATACCGAAATTCTGGATCATCGATCGACCGGCCACATGGATCTTTCTCCCGGTCTCTTGTGCCAATTCCACAACCTGTTTCATTCGCGGGACATGCGATGCGAAAAAAGCAAGAACCACCCAACTTGGGGCATTCTTCATGGCGGCCCGAAGACCATCGTAGACCACTCGCTCCGACTGACCGTCGCCCGGCACCTCCACATTTGTACTGTCGGAAAGGAGAAGAAGAACTCCCTCTTTTCCAAGAGCACCAAACCGTTCGAGATCAGTTTTTCTACCGTCGACCGGCTGCGGATCGATCTTGAAATCGCCTGTATGAATGATTCTTCCCTCGGGCGTATCAATGGATAGAGCCAGAGCATCGGCAATGGAGTGGCTCATTTGAATCCATTCCAACTGAAACGGGTCGAGCTGGGTGCGGTCCCCCTCTTTGACCAAGTGAATCTCGGCATCAGAGAGAAGTCCATGCTCCTTCAGCCTCTCGCGCACCAACGCCAGCGTAAATTTTGATCCATAAACGGGAACATTGCGCTCACGCAACAGAAATGGAATGGCTCCAATGTGATCTTCATGTCCATGGGTAAGTACGATAGCGCGAAGATCGATGTCGTTCTCCAATAGGTACGAAAAATCGGGAACCACAAGATCGATTCCGGGAAGATGGTCATCAGCGAACATGACCCCGCAATCCACTAAAATCGCTTTTCGATCATATTCCACGACAAGATTGTTCATACCGATCTCGCCCAATCCCCCCAGAGGAATAATTTTAAGAGATGACTTCATACCAGGTGACAAGCCGCCCAATGGTCTTTCTCGATTTCACGAAGTGGGGGGATTTCTCTTTTGCATTTTTCCTCCGCGATCGGGCAGCGTGTATGAAAGACGCAGCCGGAAGGAGGATGAAGGGGATTCGGAATTTCTCCTCCCAACACGATTCTGGCTCTCTTTTTGGTTGGATCGGCGATAGGAACGGCCGCCAGAAGCGCCTGGGTATACGGATGCTTCGCTTGTTTTGAAAGATTGCTGGCGCCGAGAACTTCCATGAAACGGCCAAGATACATGACCGCCACCCGCTTCGCGATGAATTCAACCGCCCGAAGATCGTGAGAAATAAAAAGATAAGAGAGTCGAAGCTTCTCCTGTAGGTCAAGAAGGAGATTGAGAATCTGAGCCTGAATAGAAACATCCAGAGCTGAAACAGGCTCATCAGCGACAATAAATTTTGGTCCGGCGGCAAGTGCCCGGGCGATGCCGATTCGTTGCCTTTGCCCGCCACTGAATTCATGAGGAAATTTTCCCATGGCATCGGGCCCAAGACCGACGGTTTCTAATAGCGCTTCCACACGTGAGGGGATTTCATCGCGTGGGACGAGCCGGTGAATAACAAACGCTTCGCCAATAATGCTTCGGACACGCATCCGGGGATTAAGCGAACCAAATGGATCTTGAAAGACCATTTGCGCCTTTTTCCGCCAACGACGGAGCTCTTCAGAGGACATGGTCGTAACTTCTTCCCCCTCAAATTGAACGGACCCCGAAGTCGGCTCAACCAATCGAAGAAGCGAAAGCCCCAACGTACTTTTCCCGGAGCCGGACTCTCCGACGAGACCAAACGTCTCTCCCGGATCGATGGAAAACGAAACCTTATCCACTGCCTGGACTTCTCCCACGAGTTTTCGCCAAAATCCTTTTCGAACGGGGTAACTCTTTCGAAGTTCTTTGACCTCCAACAGGCTCATGCCGCGCGCCTGCAGCGGACATAATGGTGGGGCCGAATTTCGCGGAGGGCTTGCGAAGGTTCTTTGCAAAGGTCTTGGGCGTCAGGGCAGCGGTCCAGAAAGCGGCAATGCGCGGGAATTGCATCGATGGTGGGAACTCTACCCGGGATACTCTGAAGGCGATCCTTCTTGGTGTCCACCGATGGTAGTGACCGGTAGAGTGCCCGAGTATACGGATGAAGCGGTTCCGAAAAAAGCTCCTCAACGGTGGCCGACTCGACTACTTCTCCGGCGTACATCACCAAGACTCGGTCGGCGACTTCGGCGACCACCCCCAGGTCATGCGTAATGAGAAGAATGCTCATTTTGCGTTCTCGTTGAATTTCTCTGAGAAGTTCGAGGATCTGAAGTTGGATCGTCACATCCAGAGCGGTGGTCGGTTCATCGGCAATAAGGAGCCGGGGATCACAGGCCAGCGCTATCGCAATCATGATTCGCTGGCGCATTCCTCCGCTCAACTGGTGAGGGTAGTCGTCGTATCTCAACTCAGGCGCAGGAATTTGAACTCTACGCATCGCCTCAATGGCCTCGGATTTTGCCCTCGAGCGATTCTGTTTTCGATGAATTCGAATCGCTTCGGCGATTTGTTCTCCGACGGTAAATACCGGATTCAGCGATGTCATGGGTTCCTGAAAAATCATGGCGATTTCCTTGCCACGAACCTCTCTCATTTTGCTGGCAGAAAGAGAGACAAGATTCGTCCCCTGCAGAAGAATTTCTCCCGATTCCATGCTCCCTCCATCTGGAATCAATCGCAGCAGTGAAAGCGCGGTCATCGTTTTGCCGCAGCCCGACTCTCCGACAATGGCCACTGTTTCCCCGGCCTCCATAGAAAACGAAACATGGTCCACAGCCCGATATTTCTTCCCCTTTACATCAAATGCGATGGAGAGATTGCGCACGTCGAGAAGCGGAGTAGTCATGGAAAAGATTTCTTCCTAACTAATGCCATTGAGTATTGCCCAGACGTTTTCGGTCTTGAGCCATAAAAAGTCACCGTACATGAACAATCCGGGCTAGGAAAGACCCAGCGTCGCGCTTAGTTTGGCGAAAGGTATCACTCTTCCTCCTTTCGCCTCGTGACCGAAATCGCTATTTCCCAAATGGGTCTGAAAGACTCGGTCGACTCGATAGTGGGTCTGCAGATAATTCAAGTCGAGCGAAAGTTTTTGGCCCCCACTTTTACATTCCACGGCGAATAACGGACGGCGATTTTGGAGCACGACGAAGTCGACTTCGCGGCCGTCACTATCCCTATAAAAGCGAAGCTCCATTTTATCGCCGAGGGTATCTTCCTGATGGTGGCAATATTTGAGCAGGTGAGAAGCCACAAAATTCTCAAAGCGAGCACCCCCTTCGGGAGTTTCCGCCCAATCCCATAGGTATAACTTCTGCGCCTTTTTGACCGCCTTGGCGCGTTCGCCTCCGAAAGGAGGGATTCGAAAACAGTAGTAGAGCCGCTCCAGAATTTCGACCCAGCGGATTACTGTGTTGGGAGAAACAGACAAGTCTTCCTGTAAACCCCGGACAGAAAGCAGTGATCCGACACGCGGAGGCAACATGGAAATGAGCAGTTCGACAAGGGAAAGGTCCTTTACAGTTTCAATATCCCGAAGGTCCTGTGTCGTCACGCGCGCTACTCGCTCGTTAGACCAACGCCGATAACCGATTTCGCTCTGTCGAAAAAAAGGCTCGGGAAAACCACCAAATCTGAGCAGGGACTGAACGTCCTCCTTCGTTTTCATCCTTAGTTCGGCGACTGAAAGGGGGTGTAATCGATGGTAATGGTATCGGCCCACAAGGGAATCTCCCCCCTTGCGTAAAATGTCGAGGCGAGCGGAGCCCGTTACAAGAAGCTTGGTATCTGGAGAGTATTTGTCATAGATCCCCTTGACCAATCTTCGCCAACGCGCGAACTTATGAATCTCGTCAAAAACAAGAAGCGGTGTCTCCTTGCTGAAATTCTCAGCAAGAATTCTTTGACGATCATCCGTGTCATCCCAATTTAGATACTGCCCCTTAAAACTCGAAAGCAGCTTTTTCGCCAATGTCGTTTTCCCGACCTGTCTCGGCCCACCAATAAAGACCATCTTCTCCCGCAAGTCGGCGTGAACAGGATCTTCAAGATAGCGTTTCGCGATCGATGTAATCTTCATTTGACTGAAGATTACACCGATTTATTCCACAGTCAACTGAACAATAACACGGTTGTTTTTTTGGTTCGTGAGGCGCGAAACGAAATCAATGCGGCCAGAGTTCGACATTCCGAAGAGCAAGGGGTTCGATGCCCGGGGGCAAATCGATTTTAAAAAGCCGTGCCTCGATGGAAGGATTGGCGCTCACCTCTTTAAAATGGATATCCACAGCAAGCGATTCTGAAACCACTCGAACATGGGAAGCATAGCGCCCCGCAACCGTATCGATCGAATCTTCAAATGTATAGCGAAGAGAACGAGGACTTTTCTCTTCATAAGAAAGAAGTTTTCCGCTGCTCCGATCAAGGGTCAGAACGCCACTCTGGTCTGAATCCGTGACAGTAATGAAAAGTTGGCCTTTTGCAGTGGATGACCGTTCCATTTTGTCCGCATGTTTGGGAACTCGACCTAGAAGTAAATTGATCCATTCTTGAGAAGCAAGCGGGACTCCCAAAAGAGCGCCGACCGCATTTGAATCCTTCGACTCATAGGCACGTTGTTCGGAGGGAAGGTAAACGCGGGTGAAATTTCCGTCGACAGAAAGAAGCGCTGCCGGAAATCCAAAACCACTCGCTTCGATATAGAGTTTATCCGGCGCCGCAGCGAGGATCGACGCATGGAATTTTGCCCGGCGAAACCCTCTTTTGACTTCAACCTTCGCTTCTGCGCGCAAGGTTCGAAATTCGGCCCGACCCACGGAAAGAGTTTTGAGCCATTCTTCTCCTTCACGGGTTTTAAGGGGTACCGGGGGTTCCGAGGCGCAGCTGATCAGGACAAGCACAAACCATAGAAAATTATAATTTTTCCTGAACACGCTTCTTATCCTTCTCCTCCTCAAATAGCTCTATAGCTTTCTGATAAACCTCGTGTGCTTTCTTCTTGTCTCCTTTTTTCAAAAGCGCATCCCCATAATGTTCATTAATCGTCGGGTCATCGGGAACGAGTTTGACCGCTTCTTCAAGTTTTTCGACCGCCTTGTCGTATTTCTTTTGCTGGTAATATACCCAGCCCAGACTGTCTGTGATGTAACCATCCTTTGGTTTTGCCTGGAGAGCCCGTTGAACCAACGTTTCAGCTTCATCAAGACGGATTCCCTTTTCCGCTAATGTATATCCCAGAAAATTAAGCGCGTTCGCGTTGTCAGGGTTTAGATCGATCACTTTCCTCATGGCTTTTTCCAATTCAACCAAGTCTCCCTTTTTTTCATATACTTCCCCTAAGGAGAACCAGAGAATTTCATCCTTCGGGTATTTGGCCACGGCATCTTTCATCAGAGCCTCTGCCTCTTTTATTTTCTCCGCCTTCATCAGTACCCCCGCGAGTGCACCGTAAAGGCGAGAGGCTTTCGGATTTTTTTCGATTGCCGTTCGCAGTGTTTTTTCCGCGCCGCCTAGATCCTTCTTTTGTGTTTCGAAAATATATGAAGCGGCCAACTGAGCATCTTCGTAAGAATCCGCATCCGGTTTGATTTTTCGAAATTCATGAATGGCCGCATCAGGCTTTTTCTGTTTCTCCAAAACAATGCCGTAGTAGTAAATGGCCTGATCGAACTCAGGCGCATCAGAAATAAGTTCTTGCAAGACTTTGGCGGCGGCCTCGATTTTTTCCTGCTGAATATAAATGAGAGCTACACGCAAGCGGGCCACCGCGTCTTCGGGGTTTGAACGCGCCACCGACTCAAATTCCGCCACAGCCGACTCCAGATTTTTTTGCTCCAAGTAAATTCGTCCCAGACGGTTTCGAACGTTGACGTTGTCGGGATCATTTTCAAGCACACGACGATAGGTCGTCACCGCCAGATCCATTTTCCCTTGAAATTCATACAACAGTGCCATGGCGGTTAGGGCTTGAATGAATGAGGGATTGAGCGCGGCCGCCTTCTCGTAAGCTTTCAACGCCTCGTCGACATGATTCATGTCGGCATGAATTCGTCCCAACACATAATAGGCCTGCACATCCTCCCCGTCCTTCGCAATCACCTGCCCCAAAAGAGCAATCGCCTTTTCCGGCATTTTTGCTTCAACATAAATACTGGAAAGCTCCAATGCGGCATCCCGTGACTCCGCGGGGTCAAGATCCATGACTTTCTTAAGCGCGGCCTCACTCTTGTCCCATTCCTTTCGTGCCGCATAAATTTTACCCAGAAGGAAATAGGCATCTCGATTTTTCGAATCGATCTTGAGAGCCTCCTGACAGCTCGCCTCCGCCCCCGTCAAATCCCCACGTCGAAAAAGCTCCTCAGCGAGTCGAACCCGCAAATAGGGGGACTTTGGATCGAGTTTTATGGACTCTTTGAAGCGTTCTATGGCGGCGGCATTATTCCCCGAAGCGGACTGCTGACTTCCTTTTAGGTAATCATTGTACAAATTGGAATTGGGAGCCTCAATCGGCCAGTCCGCATCATGACCGGGAACGATGACCTTTGGCTTTCCCCTTCCGCAACCCAACTCGGTCAGCAACAATAGGCAAGAAACAAGCGCAAGCTTCTTGGAAATCATATGGGGAAAAGAGTCTATCATGGGTAAAACGCACGCGAGAGCGCCATCGCAAATACCGCTGCGGTTTCCGTTCGTAGGGTATACGGTCCGACAGAAATCGGCGAAAATTTCGCCGCGCGGAATAGGACACGATCCGCGTCGGACCAGCCCCCTTCCGGCCCGACGGCTATCGCAATGCTCGTAGCCTTTTTCTCCAGGTGGTTTCGAATTGAACTTTTTTCTTCTTTCTCATCCAGCAGGAGGCGAACTTCTTCCGAAGAGTGATCCAGCACTTCCTTTAGCGGGAAAGGACCCTCTATGACAGGAAGAATTGGATTTCCGCTTTGGCGCATGGCCTCGATCGCGACACGATTCCAGCGCTCTTTCTGCCCCTTCCCTTTTCGGGCGACCGCATGTTCTCCTTCCACAAAAACGATTTTGGAAATGCCGCATTCCACACCCTTTTGAACCACTTCCGACGATTTCTCCCCCTTGGGCAGGCCCTGGATCAATGTAAGGCTGGGAGAAGGAAAATCGGCCCGGCGTAGGCTCACAATCTCCACACGGATTTCTTTCTTAGAAGCCACTTGAATGGTCGCCGAGGCAATTTGGCCCTTGGCGTCAAAAAGTTCAATTTGCGCTCCCTCCGACAAGCGCAAAACAGAGATTGCTATCCGACGATTTTCATCACGCAGCACCAACCGCCCTCCCCGAAATGGAAGGTGAGGCTCATAAAATCGTGCGACGCGCATATTTTAGCTTGACCCGAGCCTTACAGGTTTGTATGGAATTAGAGAAGAAATCTCTACGTGAAGGGGGGAAATCGCGTGGGATCGAAGGGGGGAGTTCTCGCCCTGGGCCTCTGGGTGGCCTTGGCGGGGATCAGTCGAGATCTATTTGCTCAAAACCAACGAGCATCCATTGGCTTAAGCGAAACCGTTGAGCACCTTCCAAAAGCTCTCTTAGTTTTTGTTCAGGAAAGTGGCTGGGAAAACATTGGCCAACGAAATGCACCTTTTGCCTTGCGCGAAACGATCCAACATGTCGGCCTCGAAAAAGGAGACGGGCCCCGTTTAATTGAACTCTTTTCTAAATATCGTTTTCCCTATGAAGAAGCGCTCGGCCGTTCGCTGATTCATTCCAGTGATCTTTTTCATGCTCCTGACTTAGAGGAAACACTCACCCATTGGTGGAAAAACCAGCCACAAAGAATGTGGGTTTCGTATCTCTCCGATCTGGCCGTGGAAGATCTCAATCCTTCGTTGGGTAGGAAATGGTTAGATCTTTGGCAGGAACGGAATCTTCCGCTTCCGAGTCAAAATCAACTTGGAGATTTTGTCGAAGTCATCGATATTTTGCGCCCTGGTCGAAGAATTTTTCTTCTTGAGAGAGTTCTCGAAGTAACTGAACCCAAAAATTCCACCATTTCTCAGGAAACGGCTGACCGAACGCTTCAATTAATCACCCGAGAACTGGGCCGTGGAAAATCCATAAGTTCCAGACTCGTCTCCGCAATTGAATCGGCATACCTCACGCGACTAGCCAAGAAAGATGTCTCTTTCTCGATGCTGGTCTCGGCCATTGATGCCGCACAACGAACCCAAAGCCAGGCTATAGGTGCCAGAATTTCCGAAATTTTGAGCGAAAGACCACGTGAGGGTTTGTTAAAAACCATTGCCGAAGCGGCTGTGGATCGCCGACTGCTGATCAAAGACGAGGATCTTAATAGCGAATACCGATCGATATCGAGTCGGCTTCTTGAAGAAAGAAAGATTGCTCCTCAGCAAAGAGTTTCACTTCTTCGTCGTAAAGCTTTTCTTGAATCCGAAGCGAAAAACCGGGGACTCACACTTCCAAAAATCGACCTCGTTCCCCGCACGACCAATGAGACTCGCCCCGAGCTAACTCGGCGAATGACCAATATTACCGATGTCCCGATTGACCTCCTTATGCACCGGTGGATTGAAGAGGCAAAACGTGCGGCGTTCCTCCGAAGTTCGACCGTGGCGACCTATGGCGATTTTCTGAACGGTCATTCCAATTTGATTGTTCAAGGCACGAAAAAAGGAGACCGTTTCCGGGTAAGAGAGGCGGTGGATACCTCCACCGTGAAACTTCATCCGACTCTCGCTGTTGCACTTTCCCGTGCGACGATCCGGGCCAATGAAATGATGAAAGTCCTTCCCATTGCAGGAGCCACGAGATCGGCACTTTTGTACCGGCTTTCACTTAATGAATTAGCGACGACCCCCGGTGACGACACCATCGAAACAGAGCGTTCGATCCGTCCGATGTTGCAAAGAAGTTCGGACGAATTTCGAGCGAGTGTCATTGAACCTATCGAAAAACTTCTGATCGAAATTCAACAACAACATGCCCAAAACACTGCCCTCACGGAATTCGGCAAAGAGCTGACCAAAAGAGTCGCTCCGCCCGTAACTGCGACTAAACGGGGGGTAAACATCCCTCAGGCGCTGGCTTCTTTCGTTACAGACATGACGGATGGAACCAAATCCTATGAACCTGCAATCGGGCGCGAAAAGGAACTCAATGAACTGATCACTATTCTTCAGCGAAAAACGAAACGGAATGCCTTATTAATTGGCGACCCAGGTGTGGGGAAAACCGCCATCGTCGAAGAACTGGCGCGAAAAATCACGGAGGGAGAAGTCCCGAAATCACTTCACGATATTCACGTTCTTAACGTCGATGTGAACGCGATGGTAGCAGGCACCATGTACCGGGGAGAATTTGAAGAGCGCGCGGCGGGATTAATCGCGTTCGCACGAAGTCGGCCGGATATTTTGCTTTTTGTCGACGAGCTCCATCAAATCATGGGCGCGGGAGAGGCCTCGGGAACACGAGCTCCTCTCATCAACGCCCTCAAGCCTTATTTGGCTAACGGCGAAATCCGGATGATCGGCGCTACCGATCTAGTTAATCTTCGTGAGGTCGAAAAAGATCCCGCTCTGCGCCGTCGGTTCAAATTCGTCCAAGTTCCAGAACCCTCTGTGGCCGAAACCGTCGAAATCTTAAAACGTCAAGCCAAGACCATGGAGAAACATCATGGCGTACGCATTACACCGGAGGCGATCGAAGCGGCAGCCAAACTTTCGCATCGATATGTTCAAGAATTGAAACTTCCCGACAAAGCGATTGATTTGCTGGATCAAGCGGCGGCAGAAACGCGGATTCAAGAAGGGGATTCCGAGCCTCTCTCTCCCTTGGATGAACGTCAGGCAGTAGTGAACCAAATCGACCGTGCGACACAAATTCGTGTGCTGGAAGATTCCGCGAAACTTTTTCGAGCAGTGGGAGATTCCCGCGGAGCAATCTGGGTTGAACGGCACCATCTTCAACCAGGCCGTGCGGCCTTACGCAGGCAAAGCGTTAAAACACCCTCTTCCCAGTCTAAACTCTCCGGCTCCGTTACCGCAGAAAAAATAGCCGAGCTGATCGCGCGGCAAACGGGCGTACCTGTCACGCAAATCGGCAATGAAGAAAGCGCGAAACTTTCGAACCTAGAGGAGGAGCTGGGTAAGAGAGTGGTCGGCCAGCGCGAAGGAATTTCTGCGGTGGCGAATGCGATTCGCCGAATGAGAACGGGTCTCCAAGATCCTAACCGACCGCCGGTTTTTCTTTTTGTCGGTCCGACCGGCGTCGGAAAAACGGAGCTGGTGAAAGCGCTCGCCGAAACCATTTTCGGAAACGAACGAAATATGTCGCGGTTCGACATGTCGGAATTCATGGAGAAACATTCGGTCGCTCGAATGATCGGCTCTCCTCCTGGCTACATAGGACATGAAGAGGGAGGGCAATTGACGGAAGCCGTTCGTCGACGACCTCACCAAGTAATCTTATTGGATGAGATTGAAAAGGCTCACCCGGATGTCTTTCAGCTCTTTCTTCAGTTGTTTGAGGATGGCCGCCTGACCGACGGAAAAGGGCGAACGGTAGATTTCAAAAATACGATCATCATCATGACGTCGAATATCGGCAGTGACCGGATTCGCGAAGTGACCCAGCGTAGAAAAGGAATCGGATTCGCTATGGCCGAAGAAGAAAAATCGGCCCAGGCGTTGGTTCGAAAAATGCGTGATTCGGCGATGTCGGCAGAGGATGCGCCCAAAGACCCCGTCCAAAAAGCGATTACGGATGCGATTGCGGAAAAATTCAAACCTGAATTCATTAATCGAATCGACGAAGTGGTTCCTTTCAATCAACTCTCTCCAGAGGAGGTGCGCCAAATTGCCAAACTTCAAATTCAAAGTGTCAACCGCCGTCTAGCCGAGAAAAATATAGAGATCGAGCCAACGGAGGGAACTCTCGCTCTCTTGGCCCGCGAAGGATATGACCCCCTCTTTGGTGCCAGACCTCTGCGAAGACTCATCCAAAATTGGATTGAAAATCCCTTAGCGAAATGTTTTGTCTCAAAAAAAGCTCCCACGGGGAAAATACGGGTAGACCTTCGTGAAGATGAAACCCTAGAATTCAAACAGGGCGATCAGATCCTTGATACGTTCCGTCCCCTTCTTGCCAAGGCAAAAGTAAGTCCAAAGAAAATAGGAATTCAACTCAACAGCGGCATTGACCCCGTACAGGCGATCCGGCTTCTTCGATCGCTTTCTCCGGCTACGAAAGAAATCGCGAAGTCTGGAGCTGGATATGTGACAACCAAACTGGCCTCCGATGTGCTGGTTGCGTTGATCGATCGGGATTTTGAAAAACTTAAAAGCTGGAGGGATTGGAATGAGGTTCGACATCTAATTGCAGAGGCGGCGGCTCTTGGAATCGCCGGAACGGCGGGAGAATTCATCTATGTCGGTGGATATCAAGGAGTCAGGCGACTCCAGGGTCTGAGCAATATCGTGATTCCAAAAGCGGCAGGAGCGGGAATCGGAGCAATGTCGGCGCGTATGGTTCCACTATGGATCGCTCTTGCAGGCGCCCCCTTTTTAATGGGAGAGGGGTTTCAATGGAAGGCGGCTCTTGCCGGAGTTCCAAACGTTCTGATCTCGCATGCGGCTGCAAAAGGGATTGCCAGAGGATTTCGCATCGCGCGAGTAGCACTTCGCACAGAGGAATCCTTCTCCTCAGCTCTCAAGATTCAATCGGCGACGACCCTCAATCCCTTTGAGATGTTCGCGGTCGGTGTAATGGAATTCACGTTCATCCATTATCTCGGAGAACTGGAGCAAAAGCTCTGGGGAGACTATCAGGAACGAAAAATAAAGGCGGGCCTCGCACATTCATGGGAGGACTTGGCGGAGTCTCTCGCCACGGAAGAGCCTTCAACGAAGTTTGAAACCAAAGCTGCGGAAGCTCAGGCTGCTTTTCGGAGTGTCGTAGGGCATACCGCGGCTCTCGCTTATAAAGATGAATTGATCGCTCAAAGCGATTTTCATGAAAATGAAAAAAATCTTGAAAATAAAGCGCGTGGAAATCTTCTTCGCGGTCCAATGTCCCTAGCCGAACAGCAGGGCGCGCAACTTGAAATTGAAAATGCCTATCTCAATCGACTGAAAGAAATTGAAGAGAAGCGAAAAAAAGATAGGGATGAGGAAACACCGAAACGTATCTTTCAAGAGACGGAAAGCAGACTGCAAACCGTCATGGCTAAAGCGGTCAAGGACTGGGAATCGGGTGCTCTTCCCTAATTCTTGTCATCCCCACGGGAACACGATTTGATAACGGATGGTGCGAGGCTCTCGCAAATCAGCACAAGATAAGTTGGCGCTCCTCGTCAACATTCGTTCGCGCAAAGCGAGAAAAGAATCTGACTTCTTGGACCGGCTCCAATCCGCATTTGGAGAGATCGGCCCTCTCATCATGAGCAACAGCCCCGGTGAACTTCCTTCGGCCATGGATGATGTTCTTCGGGCCAATCCGCAGATTCTTTTTATTTGCGGCGGTGACGGCACACTTCGTCAAACGCTCACACAACTCGTGGAAGCTTACGGCCGAAAGAGGCTCCCTCGGATCGCGATTCTTCGTGGAGGAACGATGAACACGGTGGCCACGAGTGTCGGTATTATTCGGCCGCCGGTTGAGCATTTGCTGGTCCTGCTTGATCGGATCCGACGAAAACTCCCTCTCGCGACGACTCAGCGTTATTTATTGCGCGTAAATCATCAATACGGATTTATCTTCGGAGTGGGTGGGTTTTCGCGGTTCATCGAACATTACACTTCGCATCCAGACCCAACTCCCCGTTATGGTTTCACGCTCGTGACACAAACCGTTTTGTCAGCGATGGTAAGAGGTTCTTTGGCCGAAACCATGTTTCAACCCTTCCCCGTTTCACTCTGGCGAGATGGTCAGCCTTGGTACTCCAAGCGAGATGTAACTAATATCGCGGCATCTACTGTTCGTCATATTGGATTCGGATTTAAGCCTTTTTACGGTGCCGAGGGGGCGCCTCATGAATTCGGCTTACTGGTCTTTCATACTTCGCCCCGTTCTCTTTTGTTTGATTTGCCCAAAATGTATCGGGGAGAACCGATCAGTGATCCGAAAATTGAACAGTTGCCTGCGAAAAAAGTACTCATCAAATTGCAAAAGGCAATGCGACCCATGTTGGATGGCGACCTGCTTAAAGCCAGTAAAGAATTCACCATTTCTACCGGACCTTCGCTCGACTTGGTGTTGGGATGAAACGAATTTCCGCAATTGGCCTCATGTCGGGAAGTTCACTCGATGGATTGGACGGAGTATGGATCGATGCGACGCCGGAAGGAAACGGATATAAGGTTCGAGTGCGTGGCCATCTCTTTCGCTCCTTTCCAAGGGGTTGGAAGGAATTTGTTCGAGCGATTGCCACTCACGATGAACTACGAAACGGTTATCGCTTTGCGGCCTCTTGGTCGGAATTTTCGGCGCAATTGGTTCGCGACCTTATTCGAAAAAGTAAACAAGGATCACACCACGTGGATGTGATCGGCGCGCATGGACAGACGGTCGTTCATCTTCCTACGCCGAAAAAACTATTTGGTTACCCCATTGGTATCACGATTCAACTCGCGGACCTTTCTCGACTTTCGGTTCGAACAGGAATTCCTGTCGTCGGAAATTTCCGAACAGCCGATATCGCCGTGGGTGGAGAGGGAGCCCCTCTCGCTCCTGCGGCTCACCGCCTGCTCTTCGGAAAAAAAGGAGAAACTCTCGCCATTCAAAACATGGGGGGAATCGGAAATGTCACACTTCTTAGAAACGGTTCTGTTTTACTCGCTTTTGATACGGGCCCCGGGAACACCTGGATCGATCAAGTTGTTCGATGGAGAATAGGGAAGGCATTTGATCGAAGTGGCGAACTGGCCCGCCGCGGATCACCCAACCTCGCGATCGCCAAAAAACTTTTTTCGCATCCTTACTTTAGACGCTCTCCGCCCAAATCGGCCGGCTGGGAAAATTTTGGGAGCCAATTTTTAAATCGTTTTCGCTCTTCTCTTCAGAAACTTTCTGTTGCCGACTCTGTGGCAACGGTGACTTATGCCACGGTTGAAGCGACAGCTCGCGCATATGAACAATTTATCTTTCCAGCGGCCCGACTGAAGAAAGTTGTGGTCGTAGGTGGTGGAGCAAAAAATTTATTTCTGATGCGTTCGCTTACCGAAAGGCTACCTTGGCTCGAGGTAACCACTTCAGAAGCTTATGGACTTCCTGTCGACCAAATCGAAGGGATTGCCTTCGCCCTCCTTGCCATTGAAACGATGCGTGGCCGCACAATCAATGAACCTAAAGCAACCGGCGCCCGCGCTCCCGTCCTCTGCGGGCAGATTGCACCCATTGGACAGGGGGTTTGGGCGAGGTTAGGCTGAGCGTGTGAAACTTCGGCCGGAAGAAATTGAACGAATTATCGATAGGCTACTTGCAGAGTGGAAAACTCGAAAACAAGCGACCTTTAAAGGGCCCGAATCACAAATTCGAACTCAATTGATCGATATATTCTCCCGAGAGCTTCGTGTGGAGGATGAAATCAATGCCGAAGTAGAGAAAATTCTTTCCAAGTATGAAAAGGAATTTGAAAAAGGGGCGTTGGACCGACGAAAGATGTTTTTGATGGTCAAAAACCAGTTAGTCAAAGAGCGTAAGGCGATTTTGTGAGACTTTCCGAAGATAAAATTTCTCATCTCTCCCATCTTTTGACAGATGGAATTTCACGCGCAGGATGGATTCAATTTGCGGATAACGTCGCGGCGGTCAAAACAGCCAAGGAAATTTTGACCAAATACTCCCACCTTGAAGATGAGGTCGACGCGATTGTTCGTAAAAAGCTCAGCACCTATTCGCGGAATCTTGTCGAAGGCAGTAGGGAATGGGACATTCTCTACCGGAAGCATTTCGATGAAGAAATTTTAAAAAAATGGCGATAAGCCGAAAACTTCTTTTCTTTTTCATCGGCTTTTTTCTCGTTTCCCGTCTCTGGGGTCTTGCCGATAAACCGTATCACCACGACGAATCGATTCACGCGGTTGAATCATGGAAATATGCGGAGCATGGAACGTATAAGTTTGATCCGATGCTACATGGCCCTTTCCTCTATCATGTGCAGGCAGCGATCTTTAAAGTTCTTCCTGTAAACAATTTTACCGGCCGTTTGTCGATGGCGGCCATGGCGATGAGCACCGCATACCTCGGATATTCGCTTCTGTCTTTCTTCCCACTCGCGGCGTTGATTTGGCTCGGGTTCTTTGCATTCTCCCCCACGTTGGCCTTCTACCATCGCTACCTGGCCATGGATACACCGATGATGTTTTTGACCGCCCTTCTCCTATGGAGCGCCTTTCGTTTTTCGGACTCAGGAAAACTGAAATTTTTTTATACGGCTGTCGCGGCTTATGCTCTGATGGTCTGCACAAAGCTTAACTTTATTTTTGTGTCCGCTTCGGTCATCACTTTTTTCGCCCTACCCTCGGCGCGCGCCGCGATTGAATTGAAACGCCCTCTTCGCTCGCTTCGTTGGCATTGGCTGCCGGGATTTTTACTTTTCACTCTCATTTTTTGCACACTGTATTCAACGTTTTTCACAAATCCGGGTGGAATTCTCGACGCTCTTTACCGCCGAATGATTCCCTACTGGATAGAACAAAATAAAATTCAGCGAATTAAAGGGCCATTCGACTACTACCTGCCCATGCTGGCCATTTATGAACTCCCGCTTCTTTTTGTTTTATCGCTTGGTGTTCTGCATGCCGCGAATTCGACAGTAAAGCGCTCTCGAATTACGGGAGTCACTCTTGCAGCCGCTTTTTTGCTTCTCTGGGTTTTTCAAGCGAAATGGGCTGTCCTCTCTACAATAATGGATCAAAAATTTCATTTTACTGAACCCTGGCATGCCCCTCTTGCACTTCTGGAAGTGCTGGCGTGGGGAATGGTGGTCACCTATCACTTGAAACGGGAGGAATATGGGCCCGCCTTTTTTGCCCATTGGGGATTTACTTCTCTTCTTGCTTACTCGTATGCGGGTGAAAAAGTCCCCTGGCTGGGAACCCATATTATTTTCCCATTCTCATTTTATGCCGCTTGTCATCTCGCTATCCGATTTCAAACCTGGTCGAAAATAAAGAAAGTTCGAATGGGGGTACTGTTTACCGTTGTCGCTATTTGGCAGGGATACATTACGATTCAAGCGGCCGTTACACACGCAGCTGATCCAAAGGAACGCCTCGTTTACACGCATACTTCGACCGAAGTCGTTCGGCTCGTAAATCGGATTGATCGCCTCGCGAAGGAAACGAAAGAGGGAAAAGAATTGAAAATTCAGGTCAACGGCGATTCCGCCTGGCCACTTTATTGGTATTTGAGAAACTACACCCGCTGGTTTTACCCCACGCTTGAGCCGGACAAAAAACCCGACATCGTTGTGGTGGACTGGACAGGTCGCGAAACGAAAATTCCTCTTTTCCCCGGCTACCACGAAGAACGATGCAAACTCCGCGAGTGGTGGGTTCCAGATCCGAAGAAAGAATCTCTTGCCAATGATATTCGCTACTATTTTACGCGCCAGGTCTATAGCGTCACCGGTTCCCAAGACCTCGTCATCCTCATCCGCCCCGATCTAGTCGCGAAGTGGGGTGAATCGAACTAATTCACCGTAGGGGATAAAAGAACGAAGATGGATTCATTGGGGAGGAAGTATTTGCGGGCGACAAGTTGGATGTCTTCTGTGGTGACGTTGGAAATTCCTTTGATGTAATCGCCTAGCTTGCGGTCGGTACCGAAGAGTTCACCCAGCGATAGTTGCGCCGCTTGTGAAGCGCTTCTTTGAAGATCAAGATCGTAACTTCCAATTAGATAATTCTTCACACGAGCGATTTCTTCCTCCATTACAGTTTCGCGGGTCAAAAGATCGAGTTGGTTTTTTACCTCCTCAAGCGCCACGTCCACATGTGCGGGGGCCGTGTTGAGAATGACTCCGATATATCCGGTATCCATTCCATGTACGGCATTCGCCTCAACCGAGTAAACCATTCCCAATTCCTCACGCAATCGGACGTACAGTCTCCCTCCCCCACTGCTGGCCAAGAGTGCGCTCACCACATCGAGCGCATACCGATCGGCCGAGGTCTGCAAAGCTCCACGGAAACCATAATAAAGATAGGCCTTTTCGCCTTGAATGGGCCGTCGAATTTCCTGCATTCCCCCCAAAGGTGCTAGTGCCGGAGCGATTTGAATCGCTTCCCCTTCGCCGCGAACCTCGGAGAAAATGGCGTTGATTTCCTCTTTGAGCTCCCCAGGATCTACGCCTCCCACAATTCCCAAGACCAACCGTTCGGGGCGGATCACCGATCGAAAATGATTCCAAAGTGTTTCGCTCGTCAGCTTTTCAATGGTTTCTCGGCTGCCTAAAATATTCATTCCATATGGATGGCCTTTGAACAGCGACGCTAGAAATAAATTAATCCCGGTGGATTCAAAATAATCTTTTTGGGCTTCGATATCGCGAAGAGTGGCCATTCGCTCCTGATCGATCATTTCCTGAGCGAATTCGGGGTTGAGCAAGACATCCGCAAAAAGTTCCAGCGCCGGCAAAAGATTAGCCCCCACCAAATCCATCTTAAGACCCAGAGAATTTAGCCCCACCACCCCACTTAACTCACCTTGAAGCGTCGTCATTTCCTCCGCAATTCGCTCATCGGAGCGGTTGATGGTTCCGCGGTCAAGCGTCGCTGAAATGAGATTTGAAATTCCGTTGCTAGTAGCATTCTCCGCCCACAGCCCGCCAATTGCCGCCGCGTAAATACTCGATACTCGAATGTCAGGCACTTGGCGGTAAACCAGTTTCAATCCGTTGGGCAATTGCCAGCGTTCGGCTTCTTCCGTCTTTCGTCCGAGGGCTCTGCCGGGCAACCGACGCTGGGTAGCGGTCGAGATGATTTCTTTTAACTCACTTTCTTGGGGTGCCGTTTCCGACGCAGGAATCAACAGCCCTAACGACATTTTTCGAAGATCAATATACTTTCGCGCGACCTCCCCCATCTGTCGTTCGTTGATGGCAAACACGCGATCCCGATAGTGAAGTTCCTCTTCCAGCGAACCGAAAGTCGATTCGTAATATGCCAGCGTACGGGCTCTTCCCTCTACGGTTTCGTCGTTAAAGACGAGTTCTTTATCGAGTTCCAACTTCGCCTGATTCAATTCCCGGGTCGAAACCCCCTCGTTGATTAAAATTCGGAGCTGCAAAATTAATTCTTCGAGAAGCTCCTTTTGCGTTTCTCGATATGGGAGTGCACGAAGAAGAAATCGCCCCGCCTGGAAGGGCGCGAAAAGACTACTTCCGACATCGCGCGCCAGCTGTCGTTTTAGCCGAATTTCACGATAGAGGCGGCTCATTCCCCCTTCACCCAATATAATAGAGAGCAAATCGAGTGCCGGAATATCGGCGTGGCGAATGCTTGGGATCGGGAAGGCAAGCTCCAACATTCGCTCCTCATGCCCACGCGACAGAGTGGTAACGGTCGGGACTTCCAGCGGGCGGGTCGATTCAAATGGAGAGGCCACGAATGTTTCCTTCGTCGCTACTTCCGGTACGAACTCGTTTACGGCCTCGATCAATTGTGGCCAATCGACATCACCCGCCACCGCCAAAACAATATTCCCCGGTTTGTACCACCGTTTGTAAAAGCCGGTCATGAGGGGATGAGAAAAGGATCGGATGCCGTCCATGGTTCCAAAAATAGGACGCCCATATCCATGGTTCGGGTAAAGATCGTGAAAAAAGCGATCGCCGAAAACGGAGTCGAGTGAATCTTCCGATTCTCGAATTTCCTCCAGAATCACTTGGCGTTCAATCTCCATATCTTCCTCATCCAGAAGGGAATGAAAGACCATATCGAGAAGTATCGAAAGTCCCTCTTTCCAAAACCGACTCGAGAGAACCATGTGATACGCGGTGTAATCAAACGTGGTGAACGCGTTGATGTTTCCCCCAAAATTTTCTATCGCGTCGTTTAGAGCAACGCTATCGCGCGACTCGGTCCCCTTAAAGAGCATATGTTCGAGAAAATGCGATACGCCCGCTTCGGTCGGCGCTTCAAAGGCGCTTCCCACCTTAACCCAGAGGTGATACGCCACCGCCGGATACGAAGGCGTGCGCTCATGAACCAGGATCAATCCGGAAGGGAAAGCCCATTTCTGAGCTCGGTGGGAGTCCGTAGCCATAAGGGGCGGCAAGCTACCGAAGAAGGTATGGGGTGTAAAGCGGGCATAGGAATTTACGTTCATATCCCCTACTGCCAGGTCCACTGCCCCTATTGTGACTTTTTTGTCGTCACACTCTCCAAGCGGCAATCTCCGTCGCAATACGTCACTTGGCTGATAAGTGAAATATCTCAATCCGAGAGATTTGGTTGGAGCGGAGAATCCAAAGTGAGCTCGATTTTTTTCGGTGGGGGAACTCCCAGCCTCCTGTTACCCAGTGAATTGGAGAAAGTCTTTTCCGCCCTTCAAAACAAATTTTCTTTTGAAAAGGAGGTTGAAGTTACACTCGAAATCAATCCGGAAACGGTTACGACCGATCGGGCTCGTGATTGGCAAACCATCGGAATCAATCGAGCCAGTCTCGGAGTGCAGTCGCTCGACGACGCCGAACTTAAGATTCTCGGCAGAACTCATTCAGCCAATGATTCAGAGAAAGCTTTCGAGCAATTACGGAAAGGAGGTTTTTCAAACATCAGTCTGGATCTCATTTTCGGTTCTCCGGAAACGACACTCAGATCGTGGGAACAAACACTTTTACGAAGTCTTTCGTGGGAGCCTGAACATCTTTCAACATACGCCCTGACAGTCGAAGAAAAAACTCCTTTCGCGACTCTACAAAAGCGTGGGGTGATCAAACTTCCTTCTGACGAAATTTTTGCGGATTTTTTTTTCCTCACGAGGGAGAAACTATCCGGCCGTGGGCTCTTTCCTTATGAACTTTCCAATTCTTCACGTCCGGGATTTCAGTCCCGGCATAACCTAAATTATTGGCACGGAGGAAATTATTGGGGAATTGGTGCTTCAGCTCATTCCTTTCAACGAAATAACAATCGCATAAAACGATTTTGGAATCCGCGGGACCTTTCAAAATATCGAAACTCTCTGGAGGAAAAAGAGCTAGCCGCCAATCAGTACGAAATTCTCAGTCCTCAAACTCATTGGCGAGAGAGAATCATGACCGGCCTCCGATTGGAGGAAGGAATTCATCTCGACAAACTCACACAGGACCTCGACATTTCTCCTTCCCCCACCTTTTTAAGGCAAGTCGAACGATGGAAAGCCACGGGACATCTCATTCGTCAGCGGAATCACTTGAAACTCACCCCCCAGGGTCTTCTCGTTTCAGATCAAATCTTTACCGACCTTCTCTAGACTTTTCGAGTTGATTCAGGCAGTTATCCTGTTCGTGGAACTATCTGATCGAAAAAAAGAGGTCCTTTATGCGGTGGTGTGCGACTATATCATGTCGGCCGAGCCGGTCGGATCTGCGCAAGTAGCTAGAAAGAAAGGAATTGAGATCAGTTCGGCCACGGTGCGGACAGTCATGGCGGAGCTCGAAGAGAGGGGCTTTCTGAAGCGCTCCCATGCCTCGTCGGGTCGGGTTCCCACTCCGTCCGGATATCAATTTTACGTCGACCAGCTCATGCGCCTTCGACCCCTTACTCCCCAGGAACGAGAGGAGATCCGGAAAAGGGTCGAGACCGGGGTCGATGACATGAATGAAGTCCTGCGGGATGCCTGCCGATTGGTCTCGAACCGCTCCCATCAACCCGGATTCGCTCTTTCGCCCAATCCGGATGACCGGAGTTTGAAACATGTTCAGTTTATTGCCTTGAAAGAAAAACTCGTTCTTGCCGTTCTTGTTTCAGGGAGTGGAATTGTTGAAAATAAAATTTTAAAAATCGACCGTGCGATTTCGCAAGAAGAACTGAACCGAATGCACAATTATCTTAACGAACGACTCGCAGGACTTACTCTCGCCAATGTTCGGAAAGAAATTCTTTTGGAGATGAAACGAATTCAGAGGCAGTACGATCAGATTTTGGGGCGCGCCCTTACGCTAGCTGAACAAGCTTTTTCAGATTCCACTCCGGGCGTGCATATTGAAGGGGGCAATCTTTTGCTTCAAGAGCCGGAATTTACAAATTTTGATCGGATGCAGCAGATTCTACGAACGCTGGAAGAAAAAACGTTTCTCATCCGTTTGCTGGATCAATCCCTCGCCAGCCCGGGCGTGAAGATCGCCATCGGAGGCGAGCATCAGTTTCCTGAAATCAATGGTCTAACGATGATCACTTCGGATTATAGCGATAGTGAAGGAAATCGCGGTGTCCTTGGTGTGATTGGACCGACGCGGCTGGATTATGCTCGTATCGTTCCGTTGGTGGATTTCACGAGCCGAATACTGACGGAAGTGCTTCAGGAGAAAAAGGAGTCATGAAGGAACCAAAAATGGAAGTCGATCCGGTTTTGATCGAAGAAGCGGTGGAAAGTGTCGACCGCCACCGCAAAGAATCGTCTCCCGATAAAAATGGAGAGACCTCCGCCGAGAAACAAGGAGAGTCGGGAAAAAAGGAAGAAAAAAAATACGGCGGAATGACCGCTGACGAAGTGTACGACCGGCTGCTTCGTGTTTCGGCCGATTTCGATAATTTCCGCAAACGCGTGCAGAAAGAAAAGTCAGAACTCATGCTTTATGGAAATGAGAATTTGGTGCGCGAAATCCTTCCGGTTCTGGATAATTTCGAACGGGCCGTCGAGCACTCGCAGAAAGCAACGGACACCGATGCGATGCGCAAGGGGGTGGAGCTGATCCTGTCCCAGCTCAAAACGGTGTTGGAGCGCTTCGGCGTGCGGGCAGAAAGTGCAGAGGGAAAGAAATTCGACCCTCTCATTCACGAGGCGGTCAGCCATGCTTCTTCCAATCAGCACCCTCCCCAAACGATCATGGAGGAACACCAAAAAGCTTATTTTCTCCACCAGCGGTTGATCCGACCCGCCGTAGTGACGGTTTCCAAGGGACCGGAGGACCAAAAAATGGAAGAAACCCCCAAAACAGAGGGGAATTCCGGGCCCGCTGACGAAAAATAAGCGGAATCAAAAAGAGCTCTGTGGCAGGATTAACGTATGGGTAAAACCATTGGAATTGACTTGGGAACGACAAACTCCTGTGTCGCCATCATGGAAGTGGGCGAACCGGTGGTTATTCCAAATGCCGAAGGCTCTCGAACCACCCCTTCGGTGGTCGCATTTAATGATCGTTCCGAACGCTTGATAGGTCAGGTTGCAAAGCGACAGGCAATTACAAATCCCGAGCGGACTTTTTACGCCATCAAACGACTCATTGGACGAAAGTACGATTCTCCGGAGACTCAAAAATCAATTGAACTTTGTTCGTTTAAAATCGTTCCTTCCAAGAACAAGGATGCCTGGCTTCAATTGGGAGACAAGATGATGAGTCCGCCCGAGATCTCGGCGATTGTTCTTCAAAAGATGAAAGAGACGGCTGAAGAATATCTGGGCGAAGAAGTGACCGAAGCGATTATTACGGTGCCGGCGTATTTCGATGACAGCCAGAGACAAGCGACAAAAGATGCCGGAAAAATCGCCGGCCTTGATGTGAAACGAATTCTCAATGAGCCGACAGCAGCTGCACTTGCGTACGGTTTGGATAAGAAAAAAACTGGAAATGTCGCCGTGTTCGATTTGGGGGGCGGAACGTTCGATATTTCCGTTCTTGAAATCGCAACAGATGTTTTCAACGTGAAAGCGACCTGCGGCGATACCTTCCTCGGCGGCGAAGATTTTGACATGCGAATCGTGGATTGGCTGGTGGAGGAATTTAGAAAGGCGAACAATACCGATCTTCGGAAAGACCGCATGGCGTTGCAGCGTTTGAAGGAGGCTGCGGAAAAAGCGAAGCATGAACTCTCCTCCTCTTTGGAAACCGACATTAATCTCCCATTTATTTCGGCCGATTCGAGTGGACCCAAGCATCTAAGCACCAAACTTACGCGCGCCCAGCTTGAGGTGTTGGTCGAAGACCTCATTGATCGTCTTGGCCCTCCTTGCGAAACAGCCCTTAAAGATGCGGGGCTGAATGTGGCGCAAATTGAAGAGTTGATTCTTGTGGGTGGTATGACTCGGATGCCCCGCGTGATTGAAAAGGCAAAGGAGATTTTTAAACGAGCGCCCGCGTCGGGAGTGAACCCCGATGAAGTGGTCGCCATCGGCGCAGCGGTTCAAGCGGGAATTCTTCAGGGAGATGTGGAAGAAGTGCTTCTCCTCGATGTCACGCCACTTTCCCTGGGGATCGAAACGCAGGGCGGGGTGTTCACCAAACAAATTGAAAAGAACACCACTATTCCTACACGAAAGAGTGAGATCTTTTCGACCACGATTGACAATCAACCGATGGTCCGTGTCCATGTCCTTCAGGGAGAGCGGGAGCTGGCCAAAGACAATAAATCCCTCGCGATCTTTGAATTGGTTGGAATTCCGCCGGCTCCTCGCGGAGTTCCTCAAATTGAAGTTACATTTGATATCGACTCCAATGGAATTGTATCGGTTTCGGCCAAAGACATGGCTACCCAGCGGGAACAAAGTGTGCGAATTACACCCACCAGCGGTCTTACGGAAAATGAAATCAATCAGATCATTTCTGATGCCGAAGCCCATGCGGCCGATGATGAACAGATGAAGCGTGTTGTCGACGCTAAGAATGAACTGGCCGGCCTGCTTTACTCCACAGAACGATCCCTCAAGGACTTGGCGGCCAAGCTCTCTGAGGAAGATCGAAATCGATTGGAAGATTCGCTTCAACGGGCGCGAGAGGCAGCCGAAAGTGATGACTTTAATACTATTAACGAGGCATTGGCGCTTCTCAATGATATTACCCACCAAATTGCGGAAACTCTTTACAGCAGTGTCTCGAAATAGCCGCTACCTTGCCCTTTCCGGCTTTTTGATGATTCTCGTTTCGAATTGTGCGAAGGGCCCAATGGTCATTCGCAATGGAGTCGAAATGCCCGTCAATCAAGCCGCAAAAATTGATTATGACGATGCTGAAATTCTTCTGCAGAAAAAACACTACAACGAAGCGTTTAAGAAATACCAGACGATCGTTTCTGAAATGCCGATGTCCGAGTACGCCGATAACGCTCTTCTTCGTTCCAGCCAAATCCAGCGCCTTCGAAAGAAATTGCCGGAAGCGGAACAGCTGCTTGAATCGCTGGTCACTCGATATCCCACGGGAGACGCGACCAACGAAGGGAAAGAGGAGCTGGCTAAACTCCGCTACGCGCGCCGTGACTACCGGGGAGCCGCCGAGCTTTTTGCAACGATTGATGTGACCAAGGTTCCTCTCGCTCGCATCGGAACATTAGAGGAAGCGGCTCGAGGATCGTTCGACAAGACAAATGTTCCAAAATGGAAGCTACGTTTCTTGATTTCCTTTTACGATGCAACCTCCACACAGCGTCCCAATGTCGCCCTCCAAAACGAAATCGTGGAGCTTCTGGATCAATCAGCTACTCAAGATGATCTAGAGCAGATGTTGGCGATTCGAAAAACTTTTTTCCCGGCAGGCCACGCTTGTTTCAAATTAGCTAAGCTCGCCTATCATGCTGGAGATCGTGCTGCGGCTCGAAAGTGGATTTCGATGTATCTCAATCAATTTCGAGACCTGGAATATACCCGCGAGGCCGTGGAGCTTTCCGCTGCGTTGGAGCAATCGACCGATGTGGATTCCAATGCGATTGGAATTTTGGCTCCTCTTTCCGGGAACAACCGTTTTTACGCCAATCAAATGTTGCGAGGTGTGGCCATTGCAATGAATCTGTTTTCTCCGGCCGCCGGAACCTCTGCAGCGAGATTTTATATTGAAGATTCAGGGGATGATCCGGAAAAAGCGGTTTCCGCGCTTGAAAAACTGGTGAACGAACGAAAGGTAATCGCCGTCATAGGCCCCCTCTTTGCAAAGCAAAGCCAAATGGCAGCGCTAGCGGCGAGCCGATATGAGCTTCCGATGGTTTCGCTGAGCGCGGCCGAGGGGATTACTGAACTGGGCGACACGATATTTCGAAATGGGCTGACAAAGTCTTCTCAAGCCGCTTCTCTTGCGGCTGTGGCTCACGATACATTGGGCATTCGCCGTGTCGCGCTACTCTATCCTGACAACAATTACGGAACGGAATTTATGAGCCTTTTTTGGGAGGAGTTTGTGAAGCGGGGCGGGGAAATTCGCGGGGCGGAAAGTTACGATCCCGAGGCCAACGACTTTGGCCCCCCTTTAAAGAAAATCGTGGGCCTTGATCCGCCGGGACTTCGGCCTGATAATTCCCCAAATCTTGTCGACTTTGAAGCCCTCTTTGTTCCCGACAATGCCGAAAAGGCGACGCAAATTGCACCAGCCTTGAGCTACTACGATATTCGCGGAGTGGTTCTTCTTGGAACCAATCTCTGGAATTCGCCGGAGATTCTCAAGGGAGGGGACAAAGGAGCTTATTTTCAGGGATCTGTATTTCTCGATAGTTTTTACAAGGGGAAAAAAGATCCTGCTGTCTCCAAATTTATGGAGCGCTTTTACTCCCTCTATGGAGAGGAGCCCGGCGTATTCGAAGCCCAAGCCTACGATACCGTCAGCCTTGTTTTGTCGGTCCTTCAGAGTCAACATCAGTCCTCACGTTCAGCTTTTTCGGCCGCACTTGCCGCCGTCCAAAAATTTCCGGGAGTGTCGGGAGAAATTTCGTTCAACACGAAACGGGATGCTGAAAAGAAATTGACTGTTCTCACCGTCGACGACGGCCGAATCATCGAATTGCAGTAAATTAAATGTTGCCTAGTAACCCATTGAAATAATAGCCTAAGCGTATCCATGCCGAGAATTTCAGAGTTTTTTGGTATAGTCATTTATATGTATTGGTTTGACCGACAGAAACATAAGAAGGCCCACTTCCATGCAAGGCATTCTGGGCGTGAGGCAGTTTTTGATCTCTCAGGAAAATGTCTAGAGGGAAGTCTTGGTTCAAGATCCAACCGATTGATTGCAGAGTGGTGCAAAGAACGTCGACAGGAACTTCGTTTAGCTTGGGCGGCAGCCGCAAAGGGAAAGGAAATCCCATGGGTTCCACCACTTCAGTAATTTTGCGTGTTTCAACCCCAGAGCAAGGGCGGGTTATCATCGATACATCAGACAGCTATCGATATTATTCAGACCTCAGTTCCTTTTCTCGCGTTTACTGTTATCCCAAGAGACGCAGAGATTGGTCTGCGGTATCCATTGATGACTTTGGAACGGCTCTTGTATGGAGAAATCGATTTGAAGTTCATGTGGATCAAATTATTGGGCTTGCCACGAAAATCGAACGACTGAAAATGTCTCGCGCCGCGTAACTTGCGGCAATCTCCAAACTCACCGTCGATGACGGCCGAATCATCGAATTGCAGTAAAGGCTTCGATTCGGCTTCGGCCGTCAATCGGATGGTTGAGCAGCTGCGTTTACAGTTTGACTTTCGGCTCCAGGAAAATCAAAAATCTTCAATTTCCCACGGCGACTCGGATTTGCTCGTTACCTGTTCCTGTTTTGCGTTCACTCCAGGTGGCGTAGAGTTTTGAATTGAAATCAATCAACATGGGCCCGCTCGCTATTTTCGTAGAGTCTTTATTGATGCCGTTTGTCCCATCGCCATCGACAAATGTCCAGGCGGGGGCACTGTCATCCCCGCTGTAGACAGCCACTCGAACTTGATCAGTTCCAGAATCCGCACTTGCTTCTTGCCAGGTCGCATATAGCTTCGAATTAGAAACCTCGAGATCAACGATCGATTCAGCCTCTTCATTAGGATTTTTGTTGATGCCATTCTTGGTGCTGTTGCCGTCGACAAATGTCCACGCGGGCGCGCTGCCATCCCCGTTATAAACTGCGACTCGAACCTGATGGGGCCCACCGGTATCGTCTTGTACCTCAGACCAACTTGGAAAAAGGGGCGCTGGCAAATGAATTCTTGTTGATGCCATTGGAACCGTTGCCATCCACAAATGCCCATGCGGGAGAACTATCGTTGCCATTGTAAACGGCGACGCGGACCTGCTCAACAAAGGATAAGCCTTTTTCGGACCAGGTCGCATACAATTGCCCGTTAAAGGCTATCAGTGATGGAACTCTCCCATCTTTTCCTGAATCTTTATTGATGCCGTTCGTCCCATTGCCATCGACAAAAGTCCATGTGGGAGAGCTATCGTCCCCGTTATAAACTGCTATTCGGATCTGGGTAGCCGTTCCGTTATCCTCGCTCCATGTGGCGTAGAGTTTGGAATTCATCACGGCAAGCTGTGGAAATTCCGCGACCTTCATCGAGTCCTTATTGAGACCGTTCGCTCCGCTCACAAAGATCCAAGCCGGAGAAGCAGCGTCGCCATTAAATACTGCAACGTGAACACGAGTATTATTGAATCCGTCGTACTCGTACCAAGTGACGTAAAACTTGGAATCAAAAATAACGGGCTCAGGTTGGTATGCCTGACCTGCGGGGTCTTTATTGATTCCGCTTTTGCCATTGCCGTCGACAAACGACCACGCGGAAATTTCTGGAATGGTTGTTGAGTCGCTTCCACATTGAAGAGTGAATGCCCCAATGAAAAGGAGAATTCCCGACAACAAAAACTTGGGGTGGCAGTTTTCCATTGTCATTACTCTACCCTCGCTATTTTATATGAGTCAACGTTCACCACGAGATTCTGAACACCGTCGACGACGGCCGAATCATCGAATTGCAGTAAAAGCTTCGATGCGGCTTCGGCCATCAATGAAATAATTGGGAACGGGCATTTCCAACCTCTTCAAAATGGAAGGGAATAGATCCGCGGACCGAATTCCGCCCTTTTTAAACATTTTACGATTTGCCAGGAGAGGAACTAGCATGTGTTCCTTATGAAGGGAGCCGTGGGAGGCGGAATGCTCCGGCCATTCATGCCGATTACGCAAATCATACCCGGGTCGCGCCGTCACAACGACGTCTCCTGAGCGGGGGGTTCGAAAAAGCTGTACGACTTGAACGAGGGCATCGGGATAATCGGTATCGTACGTTCGATCGAGAGCATCATCAAAAGACATTCCTCGAGGGAGGGGGTCAAATCCGAAGGGATCGCTTTCTATCGGCTGATATTGAATTTGGTCATTCTTTTCACGAATTCGTGCCGTCCCTTTTCGGCTTGTAACGATATAGGTTTCCTTGCTCTCCCTCGTAATGACATGATCAATTTCGTCCCTGTTCAAAAGCCTCTTCATCAATCCAACTCGGACAAATTCATCATGGGTGATCGGCTTCTTCCACCCATCGCCATTTTGGAAATAGAGATTCGCCATTCCATTTCCGGAAACCATACACGCGGCGCGAATATGCTTTCGAAATACCCTGGGATGGTAAAGCGTCGGGTAACCATGCTTTTCCATCTCCTCCCAAAGCTCCAAATGGGTGTGCGTTTGGCTTAAGCCATGGTCACTCGATCCGACGATCAGTGTCTGATCGTACTCCCCCAAATCTTTCAAAAGATTGACCAGTCGCCCCATGGCCTGGTCCAGATCGGCATAAGCGTTTTTCGCGCGCTTTGAAAATGGATCCGAGAGATGGCTGTGTTCGTCCACACCAGGAAAGACCACAAATAGGAATTTCGGAAGGGCCTTCATCGAGGAAAGAAGAAATCGTGTCGCCGCGCGGTCGACTCGCGACCAATCCCCGGTGAAATGTGCGTAAAGAAAATAAAGCGCCCGGAGAAGTTTTGTTTTGTTCCCAGCAAACGACACGCCGCGATTGATCGAGCTAAAAATGTTCACCGAAGGCTGGAGTTCTTCAAAAAGGGTTCGGAGGTGAGGCGCCATATCCCGATTCATAAAATAGCTTTCGTGACCGACGTAACTGCGAACCGCCTTGGGGCTCCAACGATCTTGAACGTAAAGCGTCCGATCGAACCAGCGAATTCCCGGCAAATGACAGGTACCCGGAAAACATCCGGTTAGAAACGGAGCGTACGCGGGTCCGGTGGTGGAAGGAAAAACGGTGGTCGCCGTCCGAAGTTCTCCCTCGTCAAAAAAAATCTTTTTGAGGTTTGGAAGTTTCCCCTCGCAGACTCCTTGCTCGATGGCATCAGGACGTCCCCCATCGATGAGAACGAAGATACAACGTTTAATCAGAGGGTCGGCTCCGTTGCGCCCTCTTGCTGTTTCTGGCGCATTCGTTTCATCAGGCCTTTGAAACCGGCGACTTGGATGATTCGGTTGAACTGGCTCTGATAATTTTTCACGAGATCGACGTCGTCGAGAATAATGTTGAAGATCATCCAGTTTTTCGGATTTCGGTGAAGCTCATATGTGATATCCACATTTGCGTCGTTTCGAATCACGCTGCACTTCACTTTGGATTGATCCTTCTTTATTTCTTCCTTGCCGTAAACAATGTTGTAGTCACCGATAATGTTACGCGAGCGACGCAAATATGAGGTCTCTACGAGATCGATAAACACCGTGGAAAATTCTTTCTGCTGTTTGGGCGTGATTTTGTACCAATGTTTTCCGAGGCTCATTCGCGCTAAGCCGTCAAAATCAAAAAATTCCCGTACCTTTTGAGCGATCTTTTCTTCCTGCTTTACGTCCCGCGACCCTTTTTCTTTCCGTTTGCCCGGCTCGACTATTCCTCGCAGCTCTTCCGTATACCTCTGAATCACTTCTGTGGGTGAATTGGGTGCAGCCTTTACCACTTCGGAATGAGGAACCGATTTCTCGGAAGGGAGACTCGTGGCGGTCGCCATTGGAGTGGCTGTGGCTGACGAAGCCTCTTCTGCAGCAGTTGTGGGATGTGACGAACTACAGGCCCAGACAACCAATAAAATGGCTGGAATGATGATCCTCTTCATTTTTTTTCCTCCAAGGCTTTCATCGTATATTGAATTCTTCTGATCGCCGTAAGATTGGATGCCACCGCCAAAAGCAAAATCACCGTGATCAACAGATGTTGAGGCGGGGGGTTTCCTTTGCCATAAAACGGCATGAGTGAAATCTGAAAAATGGAACTGACAATGGATCCGAATCCGAGGGTAAAAATTCGCTCCGGACGCTGCATGGCTCCCACGCGTGAGAGGTCAATCCCACGAATTTCGGCC
The DNA here is from genome assembly GCA_964397255.1 of uncultured bacterium. Lineage (GTDB taxonomy): Bacteria > Bdellovibrionota_G > JALEGL01 > JALEGL01 > DATDPG01 > CAYNHQ01. The sequence continues at coordinate 285,133 of CAYNHQ010000001.1, read as the reverse complement.
GCCGCTTTTACGTAAGGGACAAACGAGGCGCCCCCCACTGCCAAAAGCGCCACCAACAATATGGGACTATCTCGGAAATAAACGGCCAAACCCGCCAACAGGAAAAAATCTTGATAGCGATCCGCAACCGTATCAAGAAACGATCCCTGTGCCGTCACCCGGTTGGTCGCCCGTGCCACACGCCCATCCAGAAAATCCAAGCTCCCGGCCAGAAGAACCATCCACCCGGCCGTAAGAAACTTTCCGTTCGCATACAGAATTCCACACAGAAAACAAAAAAAGAGTCCCGTATAGGTAATAAAATTCGGGGAGACCTGATGCTTGATACAAAAATGCTCTACCGGGCGCATCACGCGTGTCACCCACCACTCCTTAATTTCGGCTTTCAGGAGAATTTGGTTTTGCTCTATTTTATATTGCGATTCGTCCGTCGCCGGTTCGGTCACCGAAACCTCAATTCCATTACTTCTCTTCCTACTGCCCGTGAAAGATCCGCCAGGGCCACATCATAATCATTTACTGTCTCAAGGAAAGAGGCTTTCACTTTCGTATAAGCTACAAACGCTTCTAAGAGGTCTTTAACCGGAACGAGGCCGATTCCGAAATTAAGTGTGGTGGCGGTCACCCAACTGCGCCCTGCTTTCAAGCCGGATCGAGTAATTTCAACGGAGTCGCGCCCGGTGATCAATTTTGAATAGGCATTTCGGATATCGAGTTCCACACCTCGCCATACCGCCTTTTGTTGGGCAAGCGCTTTGAGATATTCCGCCTTTTCCTCTTCCACTCGCGAATGGGTCATGTGAAAGCTCAGTTTTTGCTGCAGGCCGATAGCTCCTCCACCGGTATTGTTGTTGAATTCATCCACGAGGAATGGATTATCAACATCCTCCCGGCCGGGCGCTTTCGCATATTCGTAAAATCCGCCGAGAAAAAAGAAGGGGTAATAATCCGCGCGTTGTGATTCATACAGCGCCTTTCGCACAGCCACAGCTTCCGACAATTGCTTCAATTCGGGCCGCGTGGCTTCCGCCATATGCAGATATTCTTCTACAGGTTGGAAATGGACTTCACGAAATTTCATCTCTTTGTCCACGATGTCGATCGGTTGGCTTGATCCAACTCCTGTTAATACAGCCATGGCTTTAAGCGCCTGGTCGATGCCGTTATCCACTTCTACCGAACGCCTTCGAATTTCTGCATCAAACACATCCAAACGCATCAGGTCGATTTCTGTCACCTGAGCTGAATGTTGTTTTATTTTTTCCTGCGCCTGCTCTCTCGCTTTCCCTGCGCGATCGAGAAGCTCACGAACAAAATCCTGAAGGCTATAAAGGTAGGTCAACCCCGCATAGAGGACCTTCACTTCACGTGCCAATAGATTTCGGGCCGCTGATTCTCCTGCCTGCCTGGCTTCCACTCCATGCGCTGCGGCTTTTTTCAAATTAGAGAGTTTGCCGAACGCGAAGAGCGGCTGAATCGCCTCGACTCGAACCTTCAGAAAGGGACCCAGATCGGTGAAACTGGTATCGACGCTGGGAAAATTTCCTTCGGGACCGGAACCGTTGGGAACGTTGGGAACCGGCCCTCCCAGCACTCGAAGATTCACGTCGGGAAGAAAATAGGAATTTGAGGCCTGTGAATATTTGGATTGAGCCACTTCTTTTTCAAATTCCGCGGCTTCAATTTCAGGGGAAGATGCGAGCGCCCGCTGCAGACAACCTTCAAGATTAAGTACCAGCACCTCCGGTTTTTCTTGTTGCATGGTCAGTGGAGGGGGTGAGGGAACGGGGGCGGGGCTCGTCGGTGTCGGCGAAGGAGTGGGCGTCACCTCTCCGTAAACCGAAGTAGTGAGGGCGAATAAAAGAGGAAAAATCACCCCATAAAAGGCATTCGATTTCATCATCATCATCCAAAGCTCGAACAAAAACGGGACCAATATAAGGCCCCGTTTCCTCTCCCGGTTTTATGTCTAACCCTTGAAAAGTCAACCCAAATCTCCCTCTTTCGCTTCCCATGAAGCTAGAGTAGTTTTCCAGCCATCGTGGAACGTAGAAAACACAACCGGCCCAAACGGTACCTCTACCCGATGGTGGGACTCCTTTTGTCTCTCTCGGCGCCCTTGGGTTGGCTCATCGTTCGAATGGTCCCGCCCTTTTTTACCTCTCCCTTTTCCATCTTTTCGACTCTTGTGCATGAATTGCTGGGAAATTGGTTTCTCTATGCCTACATGAATCTCGGCGCGGCAGTTTGCCTGGTGCTTTGCGGATTTGCGCTGGGGTTACGGGATGATCGGCTCTTTGAACACAACCTAAAGCTTCTCGTTCAACGCCGTCTCCTCTCCATAAAGAATCGGCAACTCTCTCGACTTTCGATTACGGATCGACTCACGGGGCTTGCGAACTACTTCCGTTTACATGAGGTTTTGAGCCTCGAATTCAAGCGCGCGCGACGTTACGACCTCGATCTCTGCGTCATCTTGGTTGACATCGATTTTTTTAAGAAAATTAACGACACACACGGACATTTGTTCGGCGATTATGTTCTCCACGAGCTCGGCCAAATTTTTGCCGCGAGCCGGCGCGAGACGGATTATGTAGCACGAACGGGAGGAGAGGAATTTTCATTTATTTTGACCCAAACGAATGTGGGCGATGCCATGAAATTCGCCGAACGCCTTCGCCAAGAGGTCGAGAAACATCCCTTTGCCTATCGGGGCATTGAAACCAAAGTTACGCTCAGCGCGGGCGTCGCTTCGATACATGACATCCCTAAATCAATGGATGATCCTGCGGGAAAAATTCTACTTGAGATCGCCGATGACGCTCTTTACGACGCGAAACGCTCCGGTCGAAATCGTGTGATTCGATTCGAACCCAAGCCACACATCGCAACTGCACAGAGTATATAAATCAGTTCGCGTTGGCAGTTCCAAAGAGATGTCGGACGCGGGAGGACATATAGGAAGCGAGGTCTTGCGCCATCTCGCTCACGATCTTTCGCTTTTCACTCCGCCAATGAAGATAAAACGGAACGATGCAGCCGCATTTATCGCAATCGGCTTTCGCTCCCATCATGCATTTCTCCTTCCGTTTCCCTACCGGATCGAGGGAAAAACCTTTGGTGGTAAAAAGGCAGTTGTCGGTGACTTTCTTTGAGTTCTTTTGCTTCATTAATTCCAGGACACGGGGTTCATTGAGAATGTAATCGCCGTATTTTGTTTCTTTAAGCTCGATTAGGCGATCGATGATCCGATCGCGGGACTCCCAACCCGGAAAGAGAGGGTCTCGAATCGACTCAATCGGCGTATAGAAACTAAAAAGGAATCCTTTCACGCCAATGGTCCGCCACTCTTCCAACACTTTCTCAATACAATGAACGTTCAGCGAAGATACACAGTAGGCGATCGAAACATCGAGATCGGGCCGGTCCACATTTTTCATGATCTCCCGATAAATTCCTTTTTGATTTCGTTGCCGCTCGTGCGCTTCTTCATCCCCGTCAATCGAGACATGAAAATGAACGTCTTTCCAATCGGGAAGAGGGATCAACCCATTGGTGACAATCAAATTATGATCAAAATATTTTTTACCGGCCTCGATAAGATGCTTTCGAAGCAACGGCTCTCCGCCGATCCACGTCACTGAGCGAGTTCGATTCCATCCCTTTCCCATCTCTTCAAACCGGGCGAGCCATTCTTCGTCCGTAGATTCAGCGGGCACATCCTGCTCATAGAAGTAACAATGTTTGCATCGGAGATTGCAACGATTCGTCACATCGACTGAACCAAAGGCGTCTTTAGGCAAACCCACAGTTAAAAAAATCGTCTTCGGAAGAAGAGACTCCTTGATCAATTTGAAGGCCGAGGTGTGAGCTGTTTTAGAACTCCCCTCGAGGCTTCGCTTTCCACTCACAGATTCCGCCATGAATTCCTAGTAAAGGGCTTCCAGAAGAGTCTTATTGAGTTTAGGGAATCCGTCGAGCCATTTCTTTCGTTCGCTTCGAAGCCACTCAAGTCTGGATTGGAGTTCTGAAGGGCTCCAAAATTGACCAAAGGAAAAATCTTCAATTCGGATCCCTTCCACCGAAGTCGGAACTTCAAAGCGGAGGAGAACATCTTTTTTCCAAGCAATGGCGTCGCGCGCGACCGCGCGAAGGATCGCCACGGTTTCAAGAATCCCGATTTTCCGAGCTTTTTCCCCTTCTCCTACTTTTCCTGAATTGAGAAGGAAACATTCCATTTTAGGATTGGCTCGCAAAATTTCGTAAAATCGATTTCCCTCCTCATCTTCCGATCCAACGATAAAGGGATTCGTTCCGACTTCGCGAACCGCCTCGCCTTTTGCATTTGGATCAGCGGCAGCAGTTTTAATCGATTCACCCAGCATGAAGGCAACCGCCGCTTGTTCAGGCGTCAAGCGGGCGATAGGAGGAACCAAAGGATTACGGGTAATAAAAAAGATTTTATTCGCTAGAGGAAGGTCGATATCGCCGTCGGTGTTTACGACCTTTCGAACTGATACAACGGCGCGCCCGTTTTTTGAAATCGATGGATTATAAAAATCGACTTTCCCCGACGGCTCGACATAAACGTTTTCAAAAACGGCATCAGGCGAAACACAGGCGTAATAGAGCGCTTTTTGATCTTTCGGATTGAGATCTTCGGTTTTGATATAAAAACCTTCGATCTCGGTTCCGCGTGCTGAACCATCTTTCTTTAAAATCACCACATCATCCTGACGAACTCGGCAGTATTCCCCCGCTCCCTCATTCATGTCGTAGTCGTGGCAGGTCAAACTTGTTTTCCCCGTGCCGGAAAGCCCGAAAAAGAGCATTCCCGAGCGCTCGATTTTTCCTGTCTTCCGACTCTTTGCCCATACTTCTTTGGAGCCGGCATGAAGGCCTAGACCTCCCTGCATTTTCCCTCGATACATGGTCATACGAAGAAATGCTTTTTTGATTTCGCCGTAGTAATCCGACCCCAAGACATAGGTGACGCCCGCATCGGGATCCACCAATATCCGTTTCTCTCCCTTGAATTCCGGAACGTCGATCACAAACATATCGGGCTCTTTGGTCCCCTGTTGAGGCCCAAGACTCGCGTGAAACATATGGGCCAAACGAGCGTACGGTTTCGTCACCCACAGCCGACAGGCATAGGCGCCAGAAACAGGGCCCTGGCACATCTGCCGATCCACTTCAATAACAGTTTCACCTTTGAGATACTCTTGAATTTCGCGGATCACCTTGCGATCATCATCGGTGACTTGATTCTCCACCGTGTTTCGTGTGAAGGCGGCGCTTCGGGATTTGATTCGGGTTACATACGACGCGCTTCCATATTCGGTCGTGGTCTCGTCACCTTTGGCCAGAGTACGAAGTTCGGGGCGACCGACTCCTCGAATGACTTCCTTTGCTTTGGGCACCGCCTTGAATTCAGACATGTTCAATCCTTTCAAACCCCTTCCCTCGCCATTTTCCGAGGGCGAGGAAACTAACAGAAAGGCCTCCGAGGTTCAATTCATGAAAAACCGTTGAAAATTGGGGGGATAGATTCACTCTTCTCTTGTCATCCGGCTCCCTTTTTTGAGACACTTCACTTGTGAACGGCGAAAGTTCACGGAAGTTCCTTTTCGTTTCCCACGACGGCCTCATTCATGACCTTGCTTGGACGGTCGCAAAAGAAGGAAGCGCCGTGAAATATTACATCCACACAAAAGGGGAACGATCTGTCGCCGACGGTTTCGTTGAAAAGTGCGAAACGTTGGAATTGGGATTCGAATGGGCGGATGTGATCGTTTTTGACGATGTCGGTTTCGGATCACATGCCGATAAATTACGAAAAGCAGGAAAATGGGTGGTAGGCGGATCCACTTACGGAGATCAACTCGAACTCGATCGTGACTTCGGCCAGGATGAGATGAAACGAGTGGGGATGACGACTCTCCCCTCCGCCGACTTCAGTACGTTCGATGCGGCCATTGAGTATGTCCGGGTCAATCCGAATCGCTATGTCGTTAAACCGAGCGGCAAGGCTCAAAACGATAAAGTTCTCTCCTACGTCGGACAGGAAGAGGCCGGAGAAGATATTGTTCAAATGCTCGAGCATTACAAAAAAACCTGGGGGACAAAGATCAAGAGTTTTCAACTTCAGAAATTCGCTTCGGGTGTGGAAATTGCTGTGGGCGCCTTTTTTAATGGCAATGATTTTATTCTTCCGGCCTGTATCAATTTTGAACATAAACGAATGTTCAACGATGAAATCGGGCCCTCTACGGGTGAAATGGGAACCTCGATGTTTTGGGCGTCGGACAACCAGGTCTTTCGATCAACTCTGGCAAAAATGACGGACCGCTTGCGAGAAAATAAATATGTCGGTTACATCGACGTCAATTGCATGGCTAATGGCCGGGGAATTTATCCACTCGAATTCACGACACGCTTCGGTTATCCCACCATCAATATTCAGATCGAAGGAATCCAATCCCGCTGGTCTGATTTTTTATACGCCATGGCTTCGGGGCAGCAATATCCATTAAAAGTAAAAAAGGGATTTCAAATCGGCGTGATTATCGCTGTCCCTCCCTTTCCTTTCACCGACAAAGATACGTTCGAAAAATATGCGGGAGATGCGCCGATTATTTTTCGAAAACCGATGAATGAGGGAATTCATCCGGGCGATGTACGGATTGTCGGCAGTGACTGGGTGCTCGCGGGTAGCAGCGGGTATGCGCTCGTTGTCACCGGTTCGGGCACGACGATGGAAACCGCGCGAAAAGAAGCCTACCAACGAATTAAAAACATTTTAATTCCCAACATGTTTTACCGAACCGACATCGGCCTTCGCTGGACGAAAGACAGCGATCTCCTCCACACCTGGGGCTATTTGACCTAAATAGGGTGATTAGTGATGGTGGGGAAGCAAGACCGAGAGAAGAGTCCTTTTCGGGAATGTTTAAGCCGCATGCTTGAATTCAATTTGATAGGGGCTGTGAGGCAATTCAATCGCTATCGCAACATAATCAAAAGCCAGTCTAGGAATCTTGGTTCGTTTCGTCCCTTTCGTTGCTTGTAATTTGATAAATCCCGTTCCCTTTAGGCTTGTGCAATCCCGAAGCACGGCGGCAAAGTCGCGATCGACCAGTTTGGCAAGCTCGTAAATCGAGGACGGTTTTTGAGTCGCAATGGTCGTTAAGATCTCAATTTTCTGAATAGTCATGAAGTTTCGGAAAGTCGATACCGACTCGAAAAAGATCTGGTGTTTAGGTTGAAGGAGTGGCTCCCTCTTTGAGAACGCGTGCGAGACTTCCTTAAAAAAGTTCTTGCGATTTTTAAAGTGAATTTCTAGAACGTGGTTATGTTTCATTTTCGACAATTCTTTCTGCCTCCCGTTCAAACAATCGAAGCGCCTCCCGATAGTCGCTTACATTCAAGACCACGCGATGATCTTTCTCATGAGGTAGCCGCGTGTGCATATGAAAACCAAATGGCTCATGATTATCGACCAGGAGAAGGCGGCTTTCATCCTGATATATGTTAATTAATTATATATGTTTGTAAACCATATATCAATCCCCGAAAGCCACCTACGTATTGTCCATATTACAAGTGATTATGGAGTGTGGTGGGGCGGAAGCAAGACCGCGACATGATGCAGCGCTATACCCAAGAGGGGTAGGCTTTGGCAAGAGCAATGATTGCACGACTAACGGCGTCGATTGTGGATTCACGACAGAAAACGGCTTCCACGTTGTAGTCCCCTCCTTCACAGGGTAGGCCTAAAAAGAACGTGTGGGGGCATTTCTCTCGATAAACGTCCACCTCATCTTCGGAAGCAATTGGATCGGGAGAGTCTTCGAAAAGCTTATATCGAAAGCCAGAGAGTGCCTTTCGCACAAAGGCCTGACTGGCAGGATCGGAGCATTTTTCAATCGTGAAATCCCAATCGCCGATGATCCCCGTGACATCGACCACAATGACGAGATCGTTTGGGCTGACTTGCTTGCGAAGTTTGATCGCTCCCGCGAATGTCGTTTCTTCTTCGTCGGTGAGGACGATTCGAACATAATCGCCTACAATCTCTCCCGAGAAATAGGCACGCATTGTCGCGTAAACCCCCGCAAAATTATCCAGATACCCGTAGTACCCCCCTTCTCTCCGCTCCAAGCGATGAGAGAGAAAGTTCGTATCCGCATGTGTCGACAGAACCAACATGAGCGCGCCCCGTTATCAGGGCTTTCCCACCCCGGTCAAGACTTTGAGAGTCCATATTGTTTGAGGCGGGCTTCGAGGACGCGGCGGCTGGTGCCGAGCGTTTCAGCAAGTTCTGTATTCGATTTCTCAGGATAGAGCTTCAATGCCCGCTCAATCACGTCCCGCTCCAAACGTTCGCGCATCGACTCAAGGGTTGAAAGTCCACCTTCAATTGGGAGTGAAAGCTGATCCATCGACGGTTGCGAAAGCGCGCCTCCCAATGGAAGATCGGAAGCCTCGATTTGTTCACCACGTGAAATGACCACCGCACGCTCGATTAAATTCTCAAGCTCCCGAATGTTTCCGGGATAATCATAGTGCAAAAGACGCTCTCGCGCAGCAGGAGCGAGTTTCTTCACGTCGGCACCCACCTTTCGGCATTTGGAGGAGAGAAAGTGTTCGATCAACAAGGGAACATCTTCCTTTCGATCCCGCAGTGGCGGAAGGTGAATCGTCACGACATTGAGACGATAGAAAAGATCCTCACGAAAACTTCCATTCCGAACCGCTGTCGCCAAATCTCGATTGGTCGCAGCTATGATTCGAACATCCACATTGAGTGTCTCGCGGCCTCCCACACGCTCAAAAGCACGATCTTGAAGAACTCGGAGAAGCTTCACTTGCACTGAAGGAGCGACTTCGCCGATTTCATCGAGAAAGAGCGTGCCGTGTTCCGCCAATTCAAATTTTCCTTCTCGGCTTTTGACGGCACCCGTAAATGCCCCTTTTTCATGGCCAAACAGTTCGCTTTCCAAAAGCCCTTCCGGAAGTGCGCTGCAATTAAGGGCCAGAAAAGGTTTTGATTTCCTCGACCCGCTGAAGTGAATGGCTCGGGCGACGAGTTCTTTTCCCGTTCCACTTTCCCCTGTGATCAAAACCGTCGAATCCGTTTCCGCCGCTCGGCTGATTCGATAATACACATCCTGCATGAGGCGACTGGATCCTAGAATGTCACCGAATCGCGACGTGACCGTTTCATCCGAACTCTGTACCTGAGAGAAAATATGAGAAAGCGATTTTCGAATCAAACGAAGGAGGTCCTCGTTCTCGAACGGCTTGACGATGTATTCCTGCGCCCCTTCTTTGATCGCGGTCACGGCCGATTCAACCGTTGAATAGGCCGTCATTAGGATGACAGGAAGATTGGGTCGCTCGTCCCGAATCGCGCGGAGAAGATCGAGTCCCCCTTTCCCCGGCATCGTCAGGTCGGTCAAGACAAGATCTATGGGCTCTTTAAGTCGCTCAATAGCTTCGTAATAGTCGGTGGCGATCTGGGTCTGATAAGGCCCCTCTTCCCGGAGCAAGATCTCAAGCGACCGACAAAGCCTCTTTTCATCGTCGACAATGAGGATCGTAGGACGGACCATGGCCTACTTTACCACCTGAATCGGGAAATGGAGGGTGAGCCTCGTTCCCTTGCCGGGCCAGCTTTCTACATCGATTGATCCCTCATGCTCCTGAATAACTTGCCGAACCATCGCCAACCCCAACCCGGTGCCGTTGGGCTTCGTCGTAAAGAAGGGCTGAAAAACCCTCTCGCGCACGTCCGGCTCCATTCCGACTCCCGTATCTTCGATCACCACCATCACCTTGGCATGTCCGTTGGTCCTTCCTTCTACCATGGTTCGAACCGTTACGGTTCCTCCGGCCGGCGTGGCTTCCCTTGAATTAAGAAGAAGATTGGTAAGCGCTCGTTCCACGCGGCCTTCGTCACACGAAAGAGTCGTGTCATCCGTGGTTAATTCCAGTGCGAGTTGAATTTTTCCCCGGTCCAAATCGGGTGTCAGGCGCGTTACCACATTTTGTACCAATTGATTCATCGATTGAAGCGAAAGGGAGAGTCCGCGCGGTTTTACAAAGTGTAGAATCTCCTGAACAGTTTGATTCATTCGATCCACTTCATCTTCGATAATCTCTGCCAGTTCATAACTGTGATCTCCTTCGCGGAAACGGCGCTTGATGCTGCCGGCCGAGATCTTAATAGTTCCCAGCGGATTCTTAATATCGTGAACCATGATGCTTGCGACCTGGCCCAAAGCTGCAAGCCTCGCCTGGCGTTCGGCCTCTGTGGTCAGGTGAGCATTTTCCAAACTCATCCCCGTTCGAAATACGAGAGGTTCCAACAATGAAAAATCCGTGGAGTCGAAACGGGCCTGCGAAAGTTTTTTGCCGAGCAGAAGGAATCCGTACAGTTTTCCAGAAGCCACAAATGGAACCAGCGCCTCGACTTGCTGCGCTCGTAATGTGGCAATCGATTGAAGGAAGCTTTCGGGCCGATCTTCCGACAAATCGATTACTTCAATGGGGGACGCTTTTCCACGAAGGTGTTCTAAAACACCCTCCGCTTCAAAAAGTGAAATCCACTTAGCGATCGGGGAAGGATCCGCCCATCGGGAGGAGTGAACTGTGATTTCATCGGAAGGGTGATAGGGAAGCAAAACGGCCGCGGCTTTTTCCACACCCAAAATCTCGCTGAGGCGCTTTTCAACCCGATTGGCCAGCTCTTTCGCGGGGATTCCACGTGCGAGAGACTGATCAAGCTCCGCGAGAGCCTCAGCTAAATCGTAATGCCCTCGGAAAAGGGAGCGATGAATCCAACGATTCACGGGTTTTCGAAGATAATTGAAGGCCACCGCACCCAGGCCGGCCAGAACAATGAGAAGCCAGCCCGAAGGACGATTGTAGGCTTCGGGTGGCATGGCTTGGCGAATCGCGCCCACAACCACCACATAGAAAACAAGAACAAGTGCCGCCACCACGCCATAGCCGAGGCTGAGCCGGATGACATGATCCAGATTGAAAATATTTTTTCGAAGAATAGCATAGCCCATGAAGATGGGAAAAACACATGCGATCAAAATTTGTTCATCGAGATAAAAGGATTTTGTTTTCAGAAGAAAGTTGAGCGACCACGCTGCGAAAAAGGAGCCGGCAATGAATGTGCCGATCAAAATTAATTTGATTCGATCGCGTGTCGCCTGAGCCCTAGACTGCTGGTAGGCGCTGACCAAAAGAAGCAGATCCACGACGAGAGCAATGAGAATGTATGTGGAGGAGAGTCGACTAAACAATTCGGAATAGGAGGGATCATATAAAACAATTTCACGGCCGAAGATGAGGGCTAGAGCCAGAAAATAGAGACTGTATACAGAAAATCTGGCCAGCGGCCTCCCGGAAAGATTTTGGCGAAAGAGCGACAATAGATGCGTCGCAAGCGCTCCAATGAGCGGATAAATAAGCGTGATTCGGAAAAAAGCGTACGTAGTATACGACTCGAAAAGCACCATACAGAAAAGACCCACAGCGCAACATAGGCCGAGGTAGACAATGCTGCCGCGCGAGTCGGGTTGTGCGAAATAGAGAATTGATCCGAATGAAACGAACAAAAGCCCCATCAAAAACGGAACGAGAAAGACGAGAAGAAAATCATTGAGTGAGTAACGACTGACAGGAATGGCGACATCTTTCACTACTCCCTTGCGATCAAAGCGATAAATGAGCGATTCTCCCGGTTGTCGGCCGCTAATTCGATCCGTAAATTCGTCGATCGTCGATACGGGATTTCCATCGATGGCCACAATTCGGTCGAGCGACCGAAGCCCTCCCTGAATTCCCGGCCAGGCCTGACGCTGACTGATCGCCACAAGCAAATTCGGACCCACAAAAAAGCCGGCAAAAGGTTTTCCAATCGTTGGAACCGCTTGAATGAGAGAAAGCGCGCCAATCGTGAGCGTGGCCCCTACCATCGTGACAGCGGCCCAGTTCCGAATGGACTTGGGAACTTCAAACATGGTGGGTTACTACCCTGAAACCGCCCGTATGGGAACTGAGGATCCTCAGAGAAACTGGTAGGGATCGATGTCGAGTTTGAGATCCACCTTTTGATTTGCCAATAGGGGACGGGCAGTTGCGGTGATCCAGCGCGCGAGGGGAGATAGGGGAGTAGCGGCGGGTGAACGAAGAATGAGGTGATATCGCGTTTTTCCTTGAAGCCGCCGAATCGGAGCGGGAGCGGGTCCGAGCCAGTCTAACTCCTTTTTTCTTTCTTGCTTTAATCGTTCGCATTGCCGAGCCAACCAAATGGCCGCCCGACGAACGGCATCGGGATCGCCTCCAGATAGTTCGAGTAATGCGAGCTCCGAGAATGGGGGATAATTGAGTTCTTTTCGAAATTCGATTTCCTTCGAATAAAACGACTTAAAATTCTGTGTGGCTGCCGTGGCAATCGCATAGTGTCCCGGTTGAAACGTTTGAATAATCGCCGAGCCCTTTTCCGCTCCTCTTCCCGACCTTCCGACCACTTGGGTAAGAAGTTGAAATGTCCGTTCCGCTGCACGAAAGTCTGGAAAATGAAGGGATTGATCGGCCAGCAATACACCCACAAGCGACACATGTGGAAGATCTAATCCCTTTGTAATCATCTGCGTGCCGATCAAAATATCGATCTCTCGTTTGGCCAATTTTCGAAGCAGGGCTTCGTGGCTTCCCCTCCGTCGAACCGTATCCCGATCCATCCGCTCGATTCGTGCATCGGGGAAAAGATAACGGAGTTCCATTTCCACTCGTTCGGTCCCCACTCCAAGCCGAAGGAGTCCCGCCTGGCCGCATGCGGAACACGGGCTGTCGTTGGGAAGTCCGATCCCGCAATAATGACAAAGATGTTCCTTTTCCTCCGCATGAAACGTAAGAGCCACACTGCAATTTGCACAACGAAGTGTCCCTCCGCATTTGGGGCAAAACACAAGTGGAGCAAATCCCCTGCGATTCAAAAAGAGAACTACCTGTTCATTTTGCTCGAGTCGTTCGGCAATTGCATCGCGTAAACGATTCGAAAAAATTCCCTTTTCTCCAAACTTTGAGATTTCGCTTCGAAGATCCACGATCTCCACTCGAGGAAGATCATGCTCCGTCGCGCGCATTGAAAGCTCAAGAAGTTGAATTTCCCCCCGTGAAGTCGCTTCGTAACTTTCCAGCGAAGGTGTCGCCGAACCTAGAAGGAGGGTCGCTCCCCAACGTCTTGCACGCACCCGCGCCAGTTCCCGCCCGTTATAGGGAAAGCCTTCGTCCTGTTTGTACGAGCCGTCATGTTCTTCATCCACGACGACCAATCCGATCTTCTCCAAAGGCGCAAACACAGCACTCCGCGCGCCGATCACGACCTTCGCTTCTCCTGATCGGATTCGCTTCCATTCTGAAACTCTCTCGCCCTCACTCCTCGCGCTATGCAAAACAGCGATTTGTTCGCCAAATCTCGCGCGAAAACGGCCGACAAATTGGGGGGTCAAGGAAATTTCGGGAACGAGCGCTAGAACCGTCCGGCCGGTACCCAATGTTCTTGCAGCCGCCTGAAGATAAATTTCGGTTTTTCCGCTTCCGGTAATCCCATGTAGGAGAAAAGAGCAAAATGAGCTTTGATCTAGGGCCGAAAAAATAGCGCGTGCGACATTCGTTTGCGCTTCCGTAAGGTATACGGAAGGAGCGTTCTCGAAAGGGTTTTGATCCTGATTCTTTTTTTCATTTTTTTTCCTGGGCTTCTTTGAAACACGCGAAAGACCGGGAGGAAGGAGTGTCTGCAGCGCTTTGCCGAAAGAAGTTCCATAATGTTGAGCCATCCCCCGGGCGAGTTCAATCAAATCATCGGTTAAAAGAGGAACTTCGTCGAAGACCGTTTCGATTCGCTTTACATCAAAATCAACCGCCGCTGCGGGACGGCCCACCACATATCCTGTCATCTTCCTTCGCTGAAACGGAGCCAAAACACGTTGCCCGACAGTTACGTTTTGGACTCCTTCCGGAAGGTCGTAGGTAAAGGTCGTATCGATCGGAAGAGGAAAAGCGACTTCAACCAACATCGGCATGTTTCACTTCTTCTTCGAAGTGCTCGGAACAATGGTTCGGAGATCGAATAGGTCGTCACCTAGAGATATATTTGCTTCCACGCGACGGACATCGATTCTTTCCACGACTTTTCCCTGCTCAACGATTTCAATTTGGGATGGATAGGGAACGGGGAATCGCGAAACCGGAGCCGGCGTAAAGTGATAGTCTCGATTCCCCCAATTGGCGGCCAGGGGAAAGAAATTTTCCTTGGCGACGGCTAGAGAAGGGGCTGTGCCGAATTGAATTCCGACCGAACCCTCCTTTAAAATGAATTGTGTGTTATCGAGGGAAATCCCCGCCTGACGAGAAAGAAGTGAAAACCCTTTGGAGTCCACAAGAGAAAAGAAGAGACCCGTGGGCCCATACGCTTCGGCAGGCGATATCACCGTTGATTTGCCGTTGACGATACGCACGGCCTTCTGGGGACCAATGATGGTTTCAATCGTACCATTCGAAAAAGTCCCGGTTCGCCGATATCGCCCTCCCCGTTTCACCCGAATTTCTTCTTCATAAGTGGACGTGGCAGTTCCCGAAATTCGATCAAACAGCGTCAGCTGTTGATGAATGCGCAGAGTCTGCACGCCCTTGGTGTGTTCCAACCATTTTGAGATCACATACGACGAGGAAGGCACAAAAGCGGCGAGGGGCTGAGTAAAGAAAAAGACGATCAAAAAAAGAAAAATGCGTTTCACGACTTTAAAAGCTCCTTGAGAACGGGCCGAAGTGCCTCGGCCGTCATGGGATCGTCGAAAGCATACCGCAAATTGGCTTCGAGAAAACCGGGAGGACGCCCCGCATCGATTCGAAGCCCTTCAAAAGGAAGTCCCATCAATCCTTTTTTCTCCGCGAGCATCGCCAGACCATCCGTTAATTGGATTTCACCGATCGCCCCCGGCCTCATTTGGTCCAGGTACGAAAAGATCGCGGGGTCGAGAATATATCGACCAATAATCGCCCAGTGGCTGGGAGCTTCTTCTTTTTTAGGCTTTTCAACGACACGGGTCACGCGAAACGGGACCCTCCCTTTCTTGGAGGCTCCTCCGACGATACCATAGCGATGTACCTCTTCCGCAGGTACATCTTGAAGTGCCACCACCGAGAGTTGGTCGCGATCAAAGACTTCGATGAGTTGCTTCAGGCAGGGAACGGTGGAACGAACCAAGTCGTCCGGTAAAACGACCGCGAAGGGTTCATCCCCCACGGCGTCGCGGGCGCAGGCCACCGCATGGCCTAATCCTTGAGGCGATTCTTGGTAGACAGCTCGAAAGCGCGATTTTTCAATAAGATTCCGAACGCTCTGGATGAGATCGAGTTGGCCTCGCGTTTTTAGCGTCTCCTCTAAAATTCCCCCGGAAGTGAAATAGTTGGCCACCGCCTCTTTTCCGGGGCTGATGACAAAAATAATTTCTTCAATTCCCGACTCAACGAGTTCTTCGACAATCAGTTGAAGAGCCGGCCGATCGACGATAGGAAGAAGCTCTTTGGGAACCACCTTTGTGGCCGGAAGAAATCGGGTCCCAAAGCCGGCGGCCGGAATGACCGCCCGGCGGATCATGCTTCCATCCGCCGTTCCTGCTCCTCCATGTCGGTCTTGCACTCGATGCATTGAGTGGTGACTGGGCGGGCCTTAAGACGCTCTTCGCCAATCGGATCGCCGCAGATCTCACAGATTCCATAACTTCCATTGTCGACTCGAGCCAATGCCTCTTTGTACTTGAGTATCAATTTCCGTTCGCGGTCTTTAATGCGCAGGAGAAAATTACGATCGAGTTCGGCTGAGGCCTGATCCGTCATATCGGCGTAATTCTCCTGGGTTTCCTGGAGATCCCCGACGGATTTACGAGCATCGGCGATCAGTTCGTCCACGCGATCATTGAGAAGCTTTCGAAATTGTTCGAGCTTTTTCTTATTCATGTTCTCCTCCCGGACCACCGGTTTACGGGGGGCCTTTTGGGCCGAACCTGTTTTCATACCGACCGGACTTCGTCGTGACAACCCCTTTTTCATCTCGAACTCCTTCCCCTTCAAAAAGGAGGGGCGTATAACCCCAGCCGCAAAATCGTTCAACTTTTCTTATAAGGAGACTCTATGCTTCAGGAAGGCGATAAAGCCCCCGATTTCACTCTTTCCGACGATACAGGAAAGGAGGTTTCTCTTCGAACTCTTAAAGGAAAGAAGGTAGTCCTCTACTTTTACCCCAAAGATGACACCCCCGGCTGCACCCGGGAAGCCTGCGATTTCCGCGACTACTACTCGAAATTTGCCAAAGAAAACGCGGTGATCTACGGCGTCAGTCGCGACAACGTGGAATCTCATCAAAAATTTAAGAAAAAATATGACCTTCCCTTTCCCCTTTTAGTCGACAGCGATACCCAACTTGCCGAAGCATATGGCGCATGGGGGGAGAAGAACATGTATGGCAAGAAAACCATGGGCATCATCCGCTCAACCTACGTAATCGACGAAACCGGAAAGATTGAGAAGATCTATCGGAATGTGAAAGTCGACGGGCACGCTGAAAAAATTCTGGAATATTTTTCAGAATAAGGCCGTAGGCTATTTTACGTTGAGCCCTTGACAGACCCATAAATATGGGAATACAGTTACCCATATATGAAGACAACCCTGGAGCTTCCAGACCAACTCCTCATCTCGGCAAAGAAGCGGGCCGCGGAGAGGCGAAAGCCATTGAAAGCGCTGGTTGAACAAGGTCTTAGATGGGTGCTCAGTGCTAAGGAAGCTACCCGATCGAAAAAAAAGACCATTCGATGGGTCACGATTCCTGGAGGCCTTCCCGAGTCTCTTGCACTCAGCAGCCGTGAGAAAATGACTGATCTTCTTAAGCGCTCGTCGTGACCGCGATTGATACGAACCTCCTCATATATGCTCACCGCTCCGAGACTCCGGAACATGCGTCTGCGCGTAACGCGATTGAAAGGGCCCTGAACAATGGGGGTTGTGGTTATTCGCTTCCCTGTGTCGCAGAATTCTGGGGAATAGTGACGCATACCAGTGTAGAGCGCTCGCCGAAGCGTCATGTGACTGCGCGCAAGTTTTTAGAGGAGTTGAGTCTCGCGGGTGTCGAAATTTGGTTCCCTGGAATCGGCTTTGGGGAACGACTTGCGCAATTGGCGGAGGACCTCAGCGTTTCCGGCGCTCGAATATTTGATCTGCAGATCGGACTCATCGCATTCGAAAATGGCGCCACTCAAATTTGGACGCATGATCGCGATTTCAGAGCCCCTCCCGGACTCAGAGTCGTCGATCCGCTTGAATAAGAACTGGCTAATTTAAATTTTTTTCACACCAAGTTTCTCATTTTCAGGTAATTGATCGCAAGTGTTCTCTCTTTCTCGGAGAGGTTGGCGGTGAGTCGGACCAAATCTACAGGCGATGCGTGTGTAACTTGTTCGGCAATCAACTCTCCGTTCAGAGCATGATCGCCGAATGAACCCGCTCGCTTGAGAATTTCATGCAATCGCCCCACTTCAATTCCGGTGGCCTTGGCCGCATCATAAAGAAATGATTCTTTTGTCAAAGAAGTACGTCTGCCCGCAAACGCATCAAAGTAGGCAACCTCTTCGCTTATGTCCTGCATGATGTCTGCAATCGGCACTTGAACCATATTCCGCGCTGAAGTAGACGTATTGTCGTCGGTAGCCCATTTTAAGAATTGAATTTTTTGCTCGGGCGAATTCCAAAGCTGAGAGACCACCGGATAAGTGCCACTTACCACCGCGCCTCCCCCGACTAAGTAAATGAGGAGTAATATGGCTGCTTCTTTTCTGTCCCCCTTTAGTAACTCTTCTTTCACACTGCTCGTTATAAATGCTCCTCCGAGAGTTAGCTGACCCCCAAAGGCGACTAAAAAGAACCAAGGCGGAGGGCAATTTGGCTTGCCTTTACATGTTTCCTCGATCTCTTCCATGCCATCCATCGCTCGGCATAAGTTAGAATCCGCCGCAAAGATAAAAATACTGGCCACCGCAACCATTAGATTTAGTTTACTTTTCCTCAAACCAGGTTTCTCATCTTCAAATAATTGATGCTCAGCGTTCGCTCTTTGTCTGAGAGGCCTGTTGTGAGTCGGACCAAATCTACAGGCGATGCGTGTGTAACTTGTTCGGCAATCAACTCTCCGTTCAGAGCATGATCGCCGAATGAACCCGCTCGCTTGAGAACTTCAAGCAAACGTCCCATTTCAATTCCGGTGGCCTTAGCCACGTCGTTCAGAAACGAATCTTTTATAAGGGATCTCCGCATACCCGAGAACGCGGTGAAGTACTCCACCTCTTCTCCGATGGATTCAAGAAGATCTTTCAGAGGAATGGCCTGTGAAAATTCGTTACCTATCGATTTTGATTCGAAAAATTTAACTACCGCGTCGGGCGAAACTCCTGCGGCTTTGATGGTGATAGGCGCTGCTGCGGTTACACAACCGACAGCGGCGAGAGCAACAAGAAATTCGGCGGCTGCGAATCCTGCCAATCTTCCTTTGGAGCGATCGTACAAAAAGCTTCCCGTCATTACAGCTCCCGAAATTGCAGTTGGCGCAATTGTTAGTCCAATCTCTTGGGCATAACCTCTGTCAACAGTATCTTCAAAATGTGAAGCCATTAAAGTGCCGCTCATACAAAGCGATATGATCAGAATTGCGACCAAAACCTGCAGTGGTTTCTTTGGTTTGGCCAACCTCTCAATGTGGGATTGCATATTTTCCTTTCATTACGCATCGCATTATCATTTTTCAATCCTCCTTGTCAACAAGGACTGTTTGTTCTTCCGACTGATCCAAGAGGCGCCCAATTTCGAGAAGAAGATTCCGATCTTCCGCTCTGACTCTCCCCGATTTCAACAAGGCTTCAATTTGCTGTTTTGTTTCCACGTTTAGGACATGGACCGGCTTTCCCAGACGCGCCTTCAATGCCTCGATCTCCGATTCGGTCATGTCGTCCAAGAGCTTTCTCTCGACCTTTCGGTTCTCACGGTAAGTCGTCATAAATTCATACGCCAGTGCTGCCCCTACACATGTGACGGCCGCATTTCGAACAGCCCTGATCTGGGCCCAAGTCCATCGAATGCGCATTGCCGGGCCGATTTCCTTCGCAATCGCCGCGCGAATGACTTGGGGGTCTTCGCCGCTTGAAACGAGATCGAACATCCGCTCATTGAGATCGGAACCAGGCAATTTTTGAAAGTAAGGGCCCAACTTTTCTCTCACAAGACTATATAAAAACGGAAATGCGCGGGCCGAACGATTGGCTCCCAAAATCGACGCCCTACCTTCATAGGTCGTCAACACTTGTGTCTGCAGCTCCACTATCGAAGCAGCGGCATCCACGAACTCTTCCACATAATCGTTCGTGCCTTTCATCAATGCCCCGAATCTTCGAAGTCCCTGAACATCGGCCTCCACCACCACGCGGGTGGCGTCCAGGGCGGCACGAATCGCATCCTCTTCGTTTTCCACTTTCCGCAGGGTCCATTGGACCTCGCGCCTTTCCTGAATTTGCTTCGGTTGATTCAGGAGAGAGACTTCGTTAACAGCGGCGACTTTCGGTATGCCCGGAGTCGCAGGGCGCTCCACAATGGCATAGTTCCGTGCCCCCAAACTGGAAGCCATTTTGGCCATGAATTGTTGTCGTGCCTCTCCTTCGGGGATGGAGAGATAGGCAAGTGTCGCCGCTTCCTCAAATGTAACCGGATTTCCTTTCGTCAAAAGATTCGATAGGTATTCCTCCGATGAAACCCGAGCTGCCGTCGACTCGATCACCCCAATGAGGTTTGCACCCCGGGAATATCGAGTGCCGAAAAGCGTTTTTGATGTGGGCTCCGTGATCACACCGCCAACAAGGCTTGTAACCACTGCGGTACCCGCATTGTTTAAGACAGCATCTTGCCCAGGACTTCCATGTTCAAGAGCGTTTGCTCCAATACCAACACTAGCGCTCGCCGACACCTCACCCGCGTAAACAAGCGCTTTTCCCGCCATGGAGGTCATACCGCCGCGCAAGAGGGTAGCACCCGAGCCGATTCCTGCCGTAAGCGCACCCGTGGAGCTTCGAATCGCCAAGTCTTTTGCAGCTTCCCGAATCGTTGGCGCTTTTCCATTTTTTTCCCTGTCGATCCATTTCTTCGTCGTGGTGAGAATCGAATCTGTCGCCCCTGCGGTTGCGCCTCCGGTTGCAATGGCCACAACTTTTCTCGCGTCAGAAACTTCCTCCACACCCCTAAGCACGCGAAAGCCCATTCCAGCACCGACCGCCGAAACTGCGGCCGTTGAAGCCGCCAGTTTCGAGTCTTCCAGCGTAGCGATGGCGGCCGAAAGCGCCGCTTTGCTCGGGCTTTTTTGCCCGATCCACACCTCTTCAGTAGCTTTCGCCGCGTTTGAAAGTAGGCCGGCGGCTGTTCCCCCGGCGGTGCCCGAGAGGCTTGAACCGACAATGACGGAACCCGTCGAGTAACCCGCCGCCGTAAGAGGGGCCGCCGCCATTCCTGCCGCACCTCCCGCGACGATCATGACAGAAGCATTGCGTGTGACTTTGGCCGCCGTCGCCGCCCGATTCAAATTCGAAATACTTTTATCGTAAGCCTGCCGAACCCGATCCTTGGAATCGTAGTAAATTTCGGAGCCGGGCCCCTGTTGAAATTGTAGAGCGGTTTCCGCTTTTCGAAGATGCTCTGAGATTCCATTGCAGAGGGAATCAGAGCAGTGATTTCGAAGATAAGTCGCCTCAAATAATTGCTCTTTTGAATCAGCGAGCTGATCTCCGGCTCTTGTCAATTCAGCTTTGAGCGAATCGAGATATGCTTTTTCGGCTTGAATTTCCTTTCGGATGGCGTCAGCGGTTCCGAAACTGGATTCAAGTAACCTCGTGTCCGTTAGTGATTCCTCAAGAATTCGGATCTGATTGGTCGTGGCGATCATCATCTCCTTTTTTCGAATCACTTTGGCTTGAAGAAACGTCTCTTGCAGTTGATGAATCGCGACGATGTGACGATCCATCTCGGGGAGTTGATCCGCGGGTAACGCTGACACCTCACGAATCGACAAGAAAATGAAGATGGAAAGAACACATCGCGCGAGGATACATAGTTGCCCTCTCGGAGCCCCCTTTGAGGCATCGTTGGGCAAAGATGTGGGACGAGGATCGTGCATCCGAACTAATGGTTGAGCAAGAACAGAGCCAGGGGGTCTTTGAATTCAGTCCATAGTTACAGATAGTTACAATCCGTTTCGGTTCGGAATTGGGGCCTGTATGGGTCGAATGTGTGCGCCAAGCTTCCCCCGTCCGAGCTAGCTCGTTTGTTGCATATTCTTATTCGCTGGGCCGGATTTATGACAACGCGATGGAAATTCTTGTCGATATTTTTTCTCTTGGCGCTCTCCTCATCTGCCACCGCTCAATCTCGAACCGCGTATTTGGGTGTTGTCGGCGCCGGGGCCGGACGAGGATCATTCGGCCATGTGATCACCGTGATTCAGGAGGAAAATCAAAGTCTATTCGCCTCAAAAACCTACCAGTACAACGTGATCGTATCGACGGATCCCAAAGCCGATTTGGACCTCGGGCTGCACGTCTCAAAAACCGTGTTTTTCGAACTCTATTTTTACTATACCGAAATGGAAGATCGTTCGGTTTATCTCTATCAGCTCAATCTATCCCAAAGCGAAATTGATGCGTTCGAGAAAGGGGTTGAGGGTGATTTCGAAAGCAAGGATTTCGCAAAAGGGCATCGCTATGGTCTCAACAACAACTGCGCCGCGCGGCCCGTCGCGGTTCTCAACGAGATTGTCGATCCGAGTCGCCGAATCTCAATGGCGACCGATGAAAAAGTAACGATCGGCGGGGGTACATCTTATCGTACCGAGCTTGCGGGGTTGGCATTAAACCGATTTCCATTCTATCTGGCGCATACGCTGGAGAAACATCCAATCTCGAAGGGTCGAGTTCGCGATCTTGAATCCCGCAGCATTCGCGAATTGCGAATTTTTTCAGAAATCGATCGAGAGCTGTCGGAGACTACTCCCGCTTGTGGATGGGATGAAAACATAGCTGACGCGGTCAGATCCGCGACGTTCCTATTTATCCGCCAACCCACAGCCGAAAACATATCTTTTCTTTCGCATCTTCCGGATCGCTGCCCTCAGGCAACCGCAGGCTGGCGACGAATCTTGCTTCTCACCTACAATCTTGTGCCGGATCGAAATGTAAAGAAAGCCATTGCTTCGGAGATCCGTCGCCTGGGTCCCCGCGACTCCCGCTGAAATCATAGACCGACAAAATTGACCCGTTCCTCTGTTCAAAAGTGGTAGCCGAGCGTCGCTAAGAACGTGGCGGCGGTCAAAGGCTCGGACTCGCTATACCCGCACTACATAAATTTATCGCCCCCTGATCTGGAGGAATTCATACATGGGACCTTTCCAAATCACTTGTCATCCGCCTGAAGGCGGAGAACTTGACGGAGGTACACATATTTGTGTACTATAATTTAATAGACGGACCGTGAAATCGCGCGAGCTGAGACGAAAACTGACCGAAATGGGCTGGTATGTTCTACGCCAAGGGAAACATGAGGTTTGGACGAATGAAACGGAAACAGTACCGGTCCCCCGGCATGTGGAAATCGACGAATTCACCGCCAAAGGCATTTTGAGAAAGGCGTCGAAGTATCCGAGAAAGGGGTAGAACATGGAACTGGAAGGAAGAGTATGGAAATCATCGAAAAGTCGCTTTTGGATCGCTCATATTCCGGAAATCGATTTTTCTACGCAGGGATCGTCCAGAATCAATGCCCTGAATATGTTGAAGGATGCCATTGAAGCCGTAGTTCACAAAAGGGGATTTAGGGCGGAGATTGCCTTTGAGAAAGGGAATCATTTTCTTGTAGGCGCCAACAACCAAAGACAATGGACTGGTTTTTTTCTCCAACAGCTTCGAATGAAAGAAGGCTTATCGATCGCGAAGGTTGCGAAAAGAATGGGATTCACATCCAAGACGGCCTACGCCCGGTATGAACAAGGGAAAGTTACGCCCAGCATCGAAAAACTGGGTCAGATTCTGGAGGCCATCTCCTCTGAGAAAAGAGCGATCCTTCGATTTGCTGCTTAATAAACGTCATCCGGGTGCAGGCGGAATTCCCCCGCCGCTTACGATTTTGACGAATTCCTTCGTTGCCGCCTGAAGGAGTCTTTCCCAGAAGGTGAATGATTTGATTCGCGAAGGTTTCCACGGTCTCCACGTCTATATCCGACGGCTCCGGCCAGGACGATGCCGACGGCGATCGGGCTTCCAAGGAATTCGGCTCAAAAGTGGTAACCCAGCGTCGCTAAAAACGTGGCGGCGCGGTTGAAATAATCGGAGCCAAATACTTCTTTGTATTGGGCGTTGAAGCCGCAGGAGCCTTCGCCGAAACGAAAATCAATTCCCGATCCGGCTTCAATCTCGGCGGTTCGACCTCCATAGTTCATATACCCCGGGCCGACGTCGACATAGGGTTGAACCATGTTCCCCGCTCGAAAGGTGTAACGGAGTTTTAAAAGAAGATCGAGAAGACCTCGATCTTCGTTTTTACTTTTTACTTCTCCATATCCAAACCCAATTTTCGGTCCCAATCGAAGAGGTTCGTAGTCATCGTCTCCTCCAAATTCCTTCGATACACTCATCCCGATATTGAGGTATCCCACAAAGGTATCACTTAACTGATCTCGCCCTGCCCCGATCATCGAGAGATAGCCCGCTTCAATGGCGACAAAGCCGCTTCCCATATCCATCGGGTCGGAATCGAAATCGTCCGCAAAAAGAGGAATTGAAAAAAAGAGGAGAGAAAAAAAAGAGGCGGCGTAAACGCCGCCTCTTTTGAAAAAACAATACAACGCTTACTGAGCAGGCGTTGTGGTTGTTCCCATCGAGCCTGCATCATCGGCCTTCTTTGTTTCGGCCGGCTTCGACTCATGTTTCTTTGCCGACTTATGGCTCTTGTTGCTCTTCTTTGCCGGTGTTGCAGCAGGTGCGGCTGCCTTAGTTGCGTCCGTTGTTGCAGCGGGCGCAGCGGTTGTAGCGGCATCGTCTGCTCGAGCGATGGAAACTCCCAAGAACGTGAACGCCACCGCAGCAATTGCTAACTTCTTCATAGTGAAACTCTCCTCGATAAAATGTGCAGGACCCCTTTGAGAAGCCAGCGCTCCTGCACTTGGCGCCGGTTATTCATTCGAAAACTCTACTCGGGTTCAAAAAAACAGCAAATCCCGGACAAAAAGGCCATTCGGCCGTGTAGACTAATGGCTCTTGTTCGAAGCCGGACCGAAGCTGATATCTTCCCAGCTATCCAAGAGATCAATGTCCACCGTCTCAATGGGAGCGACCTCGGGGGCGACCTCTTCCGGAGTCACCAATGGCGGGGGAGCGAGGAGATCTTGGGTCTGTTCCTTGGATCCCTGGGAGAATCGTGAATCGAACGCTTTGCGTTGAATAGTTCGAATGACGTCCGTCGTTATTCCGGAAAGACTCACCATCTCCGGAATCGGGGTTCTCCGCAGCCAAGTCACCGAAGGGAGACCGATGGCAAAGAATCGGGCGAGATCTTCGGGCGCTACCTTTCCCTCCTCCTTGAGGGCTCGATAAAACGCGACAACATTTCGAACGGCGGGACGAGAACCTCGAAATCGCTCCAGGGCAAATCGCTGTTGAAGCTTTTCAAACCCTCGAACCACCACGCCTTTCATCGATTCAAACGAAGTGGAGTCTCGCTCCCCCAATGCAAACTGAAGCAGCGAGCGAAAGAGAATTAAATCTTCCGTATGCTCGCGGAGCCCCACAGCATCAGTCTTTGCCACGAGAGGCGCCACGATATGCTCTGCGATTTCGAGCAGCTCGCGAGAATTATCCCCGTGAGCGATCGCTTTCATGTAGCGATCGACGGGACGCAGAAAATTTCGAACCATTCCTAGAAAAGTCTCCTGCATTTCGCGAATTCCAGGATCGACCGAGAGGCCGTCCGGTGCCGGTGGCTCTATAGAAATGATTTCCGCGTCTGGAGCCGTATCAATCGTGATATTTTCGAGTGCTTGATCGAGCTCATCGATCAAGTCATTCGGAAGCGACGAATCGGATGAAGGTTGAAGTTCACTTGTATCAGGGCGGAGGAAGGGATCGTCCGGACTCACTTGAGACCCCCACCTTGACGGTTGCGGGAGGGAAAATGTGTGGTCACATATGTTACGATGCCTAAATGTCGCGCCAGGTCAAGTACTTTTAATGCCCCATCCTTGGGTCAAGGACATCGCGCAGAGCGTCACCAACCAAATTAAACGCCAACACAAGAAAGAACATCGCCCCCGTGGCAGCGGTCAATTCCCACCAAATCCCCTGCAGAAGCTCTTCCCGAGCGTCCGCAATCATTTTTCCCCAGCTCGGTTCTCCCACTACGCCCAGTCCCAAGTACGAAAGAATGGCCTCCGACTTAATGGCATAAATAAAACGAAGGGAAAAATCGATGATTAAAAGGTGAGTGACATTTGGAAAGATATGACGAAACAGGAGCCGGCGATTTTCCACCCCGAGCGCCCGAGCCGCCGTCACATATTCTCTCTCCTTGAGCTTGAGTACTTCGGCACGAATCAAGCGACATATACCCACCCACGAAGTCAATCCTACCGCCACATAAATAGACGTGAGCCCCCTTCCCAAAATAAAGCTGAGTGACGTGAGAAGGAGAATTTGGGGGATGGAGGCTACAGTGGAGTAAATCCAAACCACACCTTCGTCGAGCTTGCCACCGAAGAAACCGGCGAGCGCTCCCAGAACAGCCCCGATCGGCATGGCGATTAAAGACGCGACCAGCCCGACGGAAAAGGCGACTTCGGCACCATGAATCATCTTGGCCCACACATCGCGGCCCAAAAGATCGGTTCCCAGCCAAAAGTCGCCACTGGGCGGCTGATACTGCCCACCTCGAGGATGAACATAGTCAATGGGCAACCAGCGCAGAAACGACGCTATCGCCACGACGGCATACAAAAAAATCACGATCAGACAAAGAAAAGCCCATCGATCTTTTCGAAACCGACGAAAGGCATCGGCCCAAAGCGAGGGAGAACGGCTCATGGGAGGATCACCCTCGGATCCGCTCTGGCATACAGCAGGTCGGAAAGAAGATTGGCCAACACATAGAGTGCGGCTCCGAAAAAGGTGATCGCCTTAATCACCGGCCAGTCGGCGTTATAAAAAGCATTCACCATCAAATGTCCCAAACCTGGAATTCCAAAAAAACTTTCGAGGAGGAGGGAACCGGTCAGAAGAAACGGGATTTCCACCACGGAGCGCGTAATGATCGGAATGAGAGCGTTTCGAAGAACATGGACAAAAAGGATCCGAATGGAACCCGCTCCCTTCGCGCGCGCCGTACGAACGTAATCTTGGCTCAACTCTTCCAGAAAGATCGTCCGAAAAAATCGCACATCTGCGCCGACCGATAGAGCAATCCAAATCAACCACGGAAGAGCCAGATACGAAATGGCATCGGGAAAAGAAAACTCAAAACCGGAAATCGGGAAAAGAGCCAACCGATAGGCCAAAATATATTGACCGAAGAGAATGTAAGCCAAAATGCTCAGGCTCATTCCAAGTAGGCTCGCAACGACGATCGTGCGGTCGATCCACGTTCCGCGGGTGGCCGCCGCTACCAAAGCAAAGATAATGGCGAGCACCTGGCTCATTAAAAAAGCGGGCAGTGCCAGTGCCAATGAAACGCCAATCCCATCGGCAATCATCTGGCGGACGGTTTGGTGTGTATCAAACGAACGTTCAAAATTAAACGTGGCGAGCTCGCCAAGATAGCGAATGAACTGCTGCCAGAGCGGGCGATCAAAGCCATATTGAGCGCGAAGGCGCGCAATTTCTGCCGCGCTCGCATTTTTCCCAGCGAGTGCAAGAATGGGATCTCCTCCGGCGACGTGAAAGAGTAGAAATGTAATTAGCGCAACACCGAAAAGAATCGGAATCATGTAGAGCGTTCGGCGGATCGCGTAACGAATCATCGGAGTTTCGGCAGGAGCTTCGCTTTTTCTTCAAGATCGATATCGATGTATTTCAACTGTCCTAAAAAAAAGGGGTTTCGCTTAAAGTTTCGAGCCCACCCATGCATTGTGGAGTAGGCGATCCGATGGGCGAAGTAGATCCATGGAGTATCGGCATGCAGAATTTTTACCATGTCATCAATGGCCTTTTTTCGTTCCGGGCCGTCAGGAAGATCGCGCATTTTTTCGTAGAGTCGATCAAATTCAGGATTGCTGAAATTGGTTTTGTTCGGTCCGGGCGAAACATTCTTGCTATAAAAGAGCTGAAAAAAATTCTCCGGATCCGGATAATCCGCGTTCCAGGCCTGCGAGAAAAACATGACCTGTTTTTTCGACAGTTTTTCCTGAAGTTGTGGCCAGTTATTCACCCGCGCGTCCAGGGTGAGACCGATCTTGGCGAATTCATGGGTGACCAACTCCGCGATCTGGCGATCTACCGTTGAGTTGCTGGACTCAAAGACGATGGGAGGAATTTCTCCTTTTCCTCCGTTGCTCCGATATTGCTCACGGGCTTTACTCATGAGTTCTTTGGCTTTTTGGAGATTATATCCGTCGGGATTTTTGAGATCCGGATCGTAACCAAACAACCCGGGAGGAACGGGACCTTTCGCTTCAATTGCGCGGCCATTGTAAAATAGCTCAATCTTTCCGGGGCGATCGATCGCGGCGCTGATCGCTTTTCTCAAATAGACGTTTTTTCCCACGAGCGGATCTTCCATGTTGAACGCCCAGAACACCGTGCTCGCTTCCTGCGAAGGAATAATTTTGATGCCCTTGGCCGTGATCTCCGTCTTTACGTTGCGATGGGCATCAAAAATATCGCTCCAACCCTCTTTGGGTATGGATGTGAGATCGAGATTCCCTTTAAGGAAATTAAGCCACCGGGTCTGCGGTTCGACATAAATCCAAAGCGTGACTTCGTCGGCAAAGGGAAGTTTCTTTCCCGCTTCGTCTAAACGCCCTTCCTTTCGGTCTGATTCTTCTCCCTCCGAAGGGTAGCGTTCATCCCAATAATTGGGATTTCGAGCGAATCGAATTTTCTGACCTCTGATCCACTCCTTCAAAATAAACGGGCCGGTACCCACCGGATGATTGAGAAATTCCTCGCCGTAATGTGACACTACCTCCGGTGCAACGATCGATGTTTGCGACATAGCGAGAATATAAAGAAGCTGGCGATACGGTTTCTTGAGGCGAATCACTACGGTTTGATCGTCGGGGGCTGATAATCCGGAGACGGGATATTTTGAATAATCGATCGGGGCCGAAAGCTTTTCCGCCTTTTTCCGAAAGTCATCGAGGCCTTCAATCTTTTCTTCGAACATCCACCAGTTGGGCGAGCGGCTATGAGGATCCGCGATGCGTTGAAAGGTAAACACCACATCACTTGCTTTTAAAGGCCGCTTTTTCCCGCCGAAAACCGCATCATTGTGAAAATAAACTTTTGGACGAATCTTAATGGTGAAAACAAGCTGATCGCTCGAAATGGTCGGCATGGATTCGGCCAGACAAGGTTCCAACTCGAAAGGGCGAACGAGATGCTTATATTGAAGGAGCGGTTGAAAGATTTGAGCCACAGCCACATGGGCATAGGCATCCGTCACTTGAGCGGGATCAAACCCTTTGACATCGGCGTCGAGAGGAAATCCGATGGTTTTTTTCCCCGAACGATCGGTTTTCGGGAGACATCCCGGGAGATATGCGACGCCCAGAAGAAGGAGGGTGATCGCCAGAAGGCGCTTCATTTTGAGGGACCCAATTTTCGCCCGTCATACGGGCAAAATTTGAAATCGGCGCTGAAGCTTCTTTTGCAAAAAGGGCAAATCAACATTTTGGCGGGGGAAGAAGGATTCCCCAGTTTTTCTAAGAAATCTTTCGCTTCCAAACGCTCCTTATCATATGGCGTGGAGTCGGTGAGCGTAATGACCCGATTAAAACATTCCTTCGCCAAACGAACTTTTTCTGGATCGGGCGCCGCTCGGTTGGCAATCGCCAGTCGGCTTCCAATCGCATTGAAAAAAGAAGTGGACGTAACGGATCCTTCGTATGGATTTACGAATAGCCGATCTTCTGGAAGGTGGAGAACAGTGGTGACAAACCCGAGATAATTTGTCAGGAATTCTCCTTTCTCAAGGCGTTTGATTTCTTTGGCGTCCAGTATCTCCCCTTTTTTGACTCGGGCGCGGAGATCATCGACCTCCCAACCTGACGAATCGACTTCAAACGAAAGAGGAAGAGTCAAACTTTCCATCGCCAAAAGATCGGGCGTGAGTTTCTTCAAATGATCGGAAAATTCTTTCGCCTGCTTTTCATACTCCTCGCTTTTCTTCTTCTGTGTCGTGGCCTGGCCGCTTTCCACGCGCGTTAGATCCGCCGCTTCTTTCCAAAGGGAAGAAAGCCGGAGGTTGGCCAGTTCATTGGCAACCAATAAAAAGCTTTCTTGGAGGAGCGATCTTTTTCCCTCGTCACTCTTAGGAAAGTCATGATGGGTAATCCCAAACCATCGGCGAGCCTCCTCAAAGTCCCCCTTGGCGAGAGCCGAGGTCCCATTTCGATAGGGCTCCCCCCCTTTGTCAGAGGCCGTTTTTGTCTCCCCTGACAGACTGAGGGGGAGAAGGAAAAAGGCGACCAAGATCGCGTTTCGATTGAGTTTCATCGGGCTCCCTTGAAACGTCGCTATCGTACGTTAGAGTAAGATATTGTGACAAATCTCAGAAAAGTCGGATTTTGGGTATTGGTAACCATGCTTTCCGCTCACGCGGAAACGATTCGCCTCAAAGGTGGGGAAACCATAAACGGTACGGTGAGCCACTACTATGGTGGAATTGTTTCCATCCTCATGCCGGATGGTTCGACAAAAACCGTCGGCCGCAATGAAATCATTGCGATCGAATTTGAATCTCTCCCGAGCGAGGTGACAAAGGCTCCAGAGGAGAAGAAATCTTCCACTAATTTTCTCGCTCTTTCCAAATCGACATCGAAGTATGGATCGCCGTTAGCCACTTTCGAAACCTGGAGAAAAGCAGCGATTGCGGGAGAAGTGGACGCCATGGCCGACTGTTACGCATCGTTCAAACAGTCCGACGTAAAGAAACAACTCAAATCGCTGAAGAAAGAAGATCGGGAGAAAATGCGAGAGACGACCGCTCGAACGGATTTCGTTCCTGCCGAGCCGTTCTATCAGGGGGATCGGGCCATGCTTGAAATCAAATGGCAGCTCGAGATGAACGGTGACAGCCAGGTACTTCAGTTCATTCAAGAGAAGAATGAGTGGAAAATCATTCAATAGTTGGACTGTCCCTAGCGCTCCTCTTGGGTGCCTATGGGGGTATGCCAAAGGATTTGGTTGAAATTCGGCCTTCAAAAACTATCGAGACGAAAGTAGGTGAAGAAACAAAAATTGTGATCGGAATCTCTTTGAAAAAGGGATTTCATATTCAGGCCAATCCGACCAGCGATCCGACATTGATCCCGACGAGCATAGAAATCGAGCGTGTGCCCGGCCTTCAAATCGGTTCCCCGATATATCCGGCCGGAAAGCCCTACAAACTTCAGAGCGGCAAAGAACTTTCAGCCTATGAAGGAGTAGTCGATTTCATCCTCCCCGTCACACCGAAATCGGTGGGAACGTTTCAGCTCAAAGGAACTCTCCGTTACCAAGCCTGCGACGCCAAAAGTTGTTTCTTCCCCACCACTGTTCCCTTTCAATCCGAAGTGAACGTTTCGGCCCCATTTAATCGCATAGACAGATCCCATATTTCTAAGTAAAGTGGGGTAGATATGCGCAACTTTTATCCAAGGATTCTTACGCCCCCGAAGGGAAGCTTCTTTCTGTTCGGAATGCGGGGAAGCGGAAAGAGTACATGGGTCGAATCTCTGCGGCTGGCTTCTAAAGTAGTCAATCTACTTCGAGAGGACCTCTATCAGCGGATACTGGCAAACCCCATTGTATTTTCTGGTCAACTTGAAATGGCAAAATCCGGAGAGTGGATTTTTGTCGACGAGATTCAACGAATCCCCTCCCTTTTGAATGAAGTCCATCGGCTTATCGAAGAAAAGAAACTTAAGTTCATTCTCACTGGATCGAGTGCCAGGAAACTGAAACGTGGCGGAGCGAACTTATTGGGAGGTAGAGCACTGATCAAGGAAATGCTTCCTCTTTTACCCGAGGAAATGGGGGGCGATTTTGATCTTAACCGTACCTTGGCCTATGGATCTCTGGCATTGATTTTATCATCAGCGGATTCTCCGGAAGACCGCTTAAGAAGCTACGTTCAGACCTACCTAAAAGAAGAAATTCAGGCCGAAGCCATCGTACGTAACCTGCAGGGTTTTGCCAGGTTTCTTCCCATCGCGGGGATTTTTCATGGACAAGTGGTCAACGTTTCAAACATTGCCAGAGAGTGCGGGGTGGAGAGAACAACCGTAGCGGGATATTTGGATATTTTAGAAGACACGTTGCTTACATTTCGGTTACCGGCCTATGAAGCCAAACTCCGAGTGCGTGAGCGCAAACACGCCAAATTATACTGGCTAGATTCGGGTGTAGCCCGTGCAGCAAAAGGTGTTCTTGGACAGGTAGCTCCCGAAGAAAAAGGCTCGTTATTTGAGGGCTGGGTCGCTCAACTCTTGCGAGCTTACCAAGTTCATCGAGGACTTTTCGAAGAAATGTATTATTGGTCTCCCGCACAGGCTCGAACCACGGAGATTGATTTTCTGCTGAAAAATGGCCGCGACTTTATTGCCGTCGAAGCAAAGGCGTCGAATCGTATTCGAGATGACCATTTTAAGGGCCTCCGTGCAATTAAAGAATTAAGAGGACTTAAAAGACGAATACTTGTTTATATGGGTGGCGAACATATCAAAACCCAAGATGGAATCGAAGTACGGCCTGCTTTGGAATTTGCACATTCTTTGGCCGCCGGCAAACTCTTTAAATGAAAATCATTAGTGGCGGTCAAACGGGTATGGAGTCAGCTTGTGCTTCTCTTATGAAAACAGAACCTGCAGGTCTTCCATCTGAAGGCTCTTTAAAAAACCGGTATCTGCTGAAACGATAGCATCGGCAAGTTTCCGTTTTTGACTTTGAAGTTCAATAATTTTTTCCTCCACGGTGTTTCGAGCGATGAGGCGATAGGCAAACACCCGCTTGGTCTGCCCGATGCGATGGGCGCGGTCAATGGCTTGAGCTTCCACGAACGGGTTCCACCATGGATCCAAGATGAAACAATAGTCAGCGGCCGTTAAATTTAAGCCCAACCCGCCCGCCTTCAGGCTTACCAGAAAAAGCGGACAATTCTTATCCGACTGGAAGCGCTCGACTTTCTCTTTCCGGTCTCTTGTCTTGCCGTCCAGATATTCATAAATAAACCCTTCGCGATCCAATCTGTGTCGGAGAATGGAAAGAAGCGTCGTAAATTGACTGAAGATCAGAGCTTTGTGCCCGCTTTCCACAACTTCTCGGACTTGCCCGATGAGCGTTTCAAGCTTGGCGCTTTCCTCTTCAACTCGGGACTTATCCAGTAAACCTGGGTGACACGCCGCCTGCCTGAGTCGTAAGAGCGCTTCCAGGACATGGATCTTAGATCGAGCCATTCCCTCACGCTTAATCGTGTCGTTTAATCTCTCCCGGTAATGATCGCGCAGTTCGACGTATTCTATTTTCTGCTTTGGATTTAAATCACAGTAGATCGTCTGCTCCGTTTTTTCCGGGAGTTCGGTCAACACCTTCTCTTTTGTTCGACGGAGAATAAATGGGCGCAGTGCCTTCCCTAAAAGTTCGATTCCAGAGAAATCGAGATCCCCTCCTTTCTGCATAAACGGTTTGAGCCTCGAGGAGGATGTAAGCATGCCAGGATTCAAAAACTCGAAAATCGAAGCCAGTTCTCCCAGATGGTTTTCCACCGGCGTCCCCGAAAGAGCGAGACGGTGATCCGCCTGAATCAAGCGGGAAGATTTCGCGACATGCGCGTTTTCATTTTTGATGTTCTGGGCTTCATCTAAGATGGCATAATCGAAATGAATTTCGCGGATCTTCAGGATATCCCTTCGAAAGACCCCATAGGTCATGATGATAAGATCGTAATCGTCAGGTTTAGAGAACAATCCATCCCGTTCCAGGCCGGCATATTCGGCCACATGCAGCTCCGGCGTGAAACGCTTTGCTTCAGCGATCCAATTGTAAACCACGCTTTTAGGACAGACGACAAGCGAAGGGGCACGGCTGCTTTTCGTTTTAACGCGGCGCTGGAGGAACGCCAAAACCTGAACCGTTTTTCCCAGGCCCATATCGTCCGCCAGGCACCCTCCAAAGCCGAACTCTTGAAGAAAATGAAGCCAGCCGAGACCTTCTTTTTGATAATGACGTAAAACCCCCTGAAACTCCGATAATGCGTCGATCGGTTCAATGCCTGAAAACGATTTGAGCTGCTCTCTCGCCTTCTCGTATTTTTCATCCAATTCGACCGCGGGTTGGTCCGAGATCAAGAGGTCTAAAATCGCCACTTGGGCGTGTTGGAATCGGATATTTTCCCCCTCCTTTTGGCCCAGATTCGCGAGCGATCCGAATTTTTTGAGCCAGGTTTCAGGCAACATTCCGAATGTTCCGTCTCCAAGTTTTATAAACAGCTCACCTCGCTCCACGGCAGCCAAAAGACGTGGCAGGCAAACCGAACCCCCGTCATAGGCGCATTCGGCGTTCAGGTCGAACCAATCGACTCCCGACGATACTACGGCTTTAAACGACCCTGCTGTTTTGATTCTGGCTCCTTCGGCTTCCACGTACCATCCATTTCCCTCTAATGTTTTAACGAGCGTGGCCAGATCGTTTCTTTGAAAAGAGAGATCATATCCATCGATGGCAAAATCCACTTTCAAGGCTTTGAGAAGGGCAATGGCCTCCTGTTCTTTCCCGGCGCTGCGTACGATAACGGTTTTCTCTTCCGGTATGATCCAGGGAGGAGAGGTTTCATTCCAACGTACGAGATTTCCTTGGTAATCAAAAGAAAGATTCGCTCGTAAAATTTGTGGCAAAACCTTCTGTGGGAGAATCGAAAGCCTTGGACGGGGTTGGGGCGCGACTTGATTCCACTTCAACTCTTCGGGAAAGGAGATCTTAGGGGGTGAAGGGATTTCCAAAAGAGCGCGGACCAATTGGTCCTCCTCTTTTTTTGGAATGGAAAGGGGTCCATGTTCAGTCAAATGCGCGAGCCACTGGAATTCATGTGGAGAGCCGAAGTCGATCTTTGAAAGTTGATTTTTACGCAGCAGAATTCCGTCTCTCCATATGCATTGGGGCTCGGACAAATCGATCGCATCCCCGTTTTTTAAGATATGGCCCCACAATTTCCAGAAATTCGGGTCCTGATCCGGTTGAATCTCCAATTCGAAACGCCATGGTTCGTCGTTTTTCCAATCCAGCGGTCTAAACGCGCTTTCTCCGGCGTTGTCACCTCCGGGAAGAAGGCCAAAGCGGTTCGTGGCGGTTAAAAGAGGGAGGAGAGTGTCTAAAAAAGAGACCGCGACCGTAAAATGCGTGTATCCCCTTTCATCGTACCAGGGGGAATATCTGTATTGGTATTCTTGTGGTTGACATCCGAGGAGGAAGGAAAGAGCCTTTTGATCTGCTGGATCCTGGAATGACGAAATTTCTCTATAGGCGATTCGTAATGGCTTGAGTTTTCCCCAATTGCCGGAAACCTTCATCTCCTGCTGGAGAAGATCGATATCCAAATGACTGGCGCGTTCCGTGCCATCCAGGTTCAGACGAAACCAAGCCCGCCGAGCTCTGGGTTTTGAGAAAGTACGGCGCCTCTCCTCATCCAACGTATGGGTTGAGATCGCCGATTTGACCGAGCGCAGATATTCGTGCCAGGACGCTTTGGTTTTTCGACTCGGTTTTTTGGGCGTGGTTCGCTCATCGATTTGTTCGTCACCCCATTCATCTTCATCGTCGAAGTCAACATCTTCAAGTCTGTCCCACATTTTTATCTTGGCCCCGGGAGAAATAAAGCGATCGATCCGTTTATCTCGGTCGGCGGCTATTATTGTGGCCCAAAGATGTTTGCAGAAATTTCCGTCCTCGAAGTGAGGACATGAACAGTAGACAGAGAGTTCAACCGTCTTGTTGGTCTGTGTATGCCAATCTAAAGTGACATCATATAGACGCGAACCTTCGACATGAGCTTCAAGGGAACTGTCGGTGAGCGATTCAATGTCTACACATTTCGATTGATAGTACTGAAAGCCCTTTTCACGGGTGGTGTTGGAAAAATAACCTCTGCACTGTGCAATGAGCGACATCCACACTCCATCTTTCTATGGAGGATATAGTTTAAGCAGGCATGACAGGTCAATGGGTTGACTCATAAGTTGTCTTATAGTTGACTTATATTAATGCCGTATCTTCCTCCATTCCACGTCACCCCCCATCTCTTACATTTGATTGAGGAAATTTCCTCTTACCGGCAGAAGATTCTTGCGGGCACGATTCAAGTCCCCTGGATTCCCATTTTGCAGAAAGACGCCCGCGCTCGAACGACTCATAGTTCCACAGCCATAGAAGGAAACCCCCTTACCTTGGAAGAGGTGAGAGCTCTTGAAGAAGGCCGACCCGTCTTGGCCGCAGAAAGGGCGCAAAGAGAGATTCTGAATCAATTGGCGGGATTGCGATTTGTTGAAAAAAATCAAAGCAAAAAAACAATGACTCGCGCGGATCTGTTTCGCCTTCATAAAATCATCACATCGAATGTGATGGACCAAGGAAAGGCGGGGCAATATCGCACTTTTAGTGTCCGTGTCGGTTCTTACGTTCCCCCTCCGGCCAAGGACGTTCCGCGGCTCATGCAAGATTATCTCCAATGGTGGAATCAGAAAGCGACGGAATGGTCTCCGGTGATTTCATCCGCAATTCTGCACTACCATTTTGAGGAGATTCATCCGTTTGGCGATGGCAATGGTCGAATGGGCCGAGCCCTGGCACTTTGGGAACTGTATCGACGTGGATTTGATACACACCACATTTTTTCCGTGGACGAGGTTTATTGGGAAGATCGACCCCGCTATTATTCGCAATTGGACGCGGTTCGAAAAGCAAAAGGAGACCTAACCGGCTGGTTGGAGTTTTCCGCAGAAGCGATCCATTTAACATTGGAGCGCGTTCTAGACCGTGTCGGCCGTTTGAGGGCACGCGGGACGGGAGCTAAAATTGTTCTGACGGCAAAACAGGAACGACTCCTTCATCTGCTTCGAGACGCAGGTGGTCTTACGCCTAGCGAGATTTGGTCGCAGCTAAAAATAACCAAACAAGGCGCAATGAAGATCATAAAACCCTTACTTCACGCCGAACTGATTCGCCGAATCGGCACCCGTAAGTCAGGGAAATACGTAATGGGATGAAAAATGCTTCCCGAAGTGGACAACGTTAGAAACGCAGTCTTGTCTATGGCTACAATAATATGGGGGATTAAAAATGACTGGTAAAAACATACGAATGTATGGTATAAACATTCATAATGGAGCTGCTACCTCGAATTTTATCCTCGAAAGTTAGGGCGGGAATCTTTGCATTGCTATATGGACATGAGAATAAGGAATACCATCTTAGAGATCTCGCACGCCGAACAGGCTTGGCTATTCGAACCATTCAACAAGACATCAAGAATTTGCAGGATCTGGATTTAATCAAAGCGCGGCGGGATGGAAACCGGCTTTACTTTCGTGCCAATAGGATCCACCCCGCTTATGTAGATATTCGGGCATTGGTTCTCAAAACAACAGGAATCGTACCACTTCTTTCCGAAACTCTAGCAGGGCGATCAGATGTTCAACTGGCGTTTATTTTTGGTTCCTTTGCTAAAGGGGAAGAGGGGGCGGAAAGCGATATTGATTTAGTTGTGGTGGGAGATATTGGGCTTCGAAAACTTACTGGATTACTTTCAGAACATTCAAAAAGCCTAGGCCGAGAGATCAACCCACATGTTTATAGTCGAAAGGAATTCGTTCGAAGGATAACGGAAAAAGACCATTTTATTAAAAGTGTATTAGAGTCATCGAAACTGTTTATTGTGAGTACTGAAAATGAGCTTAAAACAATGGGCCGATAATCGTTGGCTTCGTTCCCACAAAACGAGCAAGCAAGAAATCACATCCCTCCTCGAAATCGTCGAGAGAGATTTAAACGATGCGAAAGGGAATATTTCGGCTGATTGGCAGTTCGGCATTGCCTACAACGCAGCGTTAAAGCTTTGCACGATCCTCTTGTATGCGGAGGGTTACCGCCCCGAGAAGAATCTTGCGCATTACCGAACGCTTGAAGCCTTGCCGCTTATTCTTGGAAAAGACCTTCAAGCCGATGCCGATTATCTGCAAACATGTCGAACAAAAAGGAACGAAGTAGAATACGATTCTGTAGGAGGGGTGACGAAAGAAGACGCAAAAGAATTGATCGCATTTGTCATTGATCTTAGAGAGAAAGTTCGCGCATGGATAAAGCAAAATCATCTCCGTCTCGAATAAGTTCCTGGGTCACAAGGACAGTACAAGGTCACAAAATTGCCGTTGGTTGTTGCGAAGCAAAATTGAGAACGATCGGTTCGAAAGTATGTTTTGGGTTGCTCTCCCAGGGAAATACATCGTGACATAAAAGCCCTCGAGCAGGACGTTTCCAATGTGTCCAAGCCTACGCTTGTCAAAATGACAGTTTACTTTGAATACCGAATTTTATTTTTTCAGGGATGACGACTTTGCGAGAGAATCGACGCCACAAAACGGTTTAAGTCTTGCCTCACTTCATCGCAATGATTCAGTCGCTGTTGTTCTTCTCGTTCATTGCTCATGTTAGTTTCAATTGCGAACGCGGCGGAACCATTAAAGTATTGCTAGCTGTTTTCTATAGCGTGTTCGTTCAATTTTCTTCGTTTCTTCGGGTTGGTCCGAAAACTTGGGATCAATTGAAGTTGAAATTATTGAATCAATTCTACAATGATCGCCTGTAACTTTATCTAAAAAGGTTTGAATTCCAACCATGCAAGTTCCTCCCACGGGACAAACTTCAGCCATCACGTCGACGCCTAATTGAATTCCTTTGGTTATCCCATTCCCAAAAAGTTTGGCTTGTCGAAAAAAACCAACACCGCACTCTGCCTCCACGCGTCCCATAATATCGCGTAAAATTCTCTCTTCATCAGATTGCAAACGAAATTGTTCTTGTTTGAGTAAGGCGTGCGCGCTACTCAGAGCGCGCTCTGCTTTCATCTCAATTGCAGTTTTTGCAAAAAGATTAGAAGAGGTTCCCGTTATAAGAACCAATAGAAAAAAGGATGGCCTTTTAAGCACAGCCCGCGCTGCATACGCCAAATGGCACATCGTGTCAAATTGACGCCTGTCCACTTCGCCAACTGAGTCAAATGCTAAAAGAATTGCTCTGCTAAATGTGCAGGTCGGGGATGCTGGAAAAGGCGATGCGTGTGGGAGCGGAGGTTCTAACATTATGAATTCCACCGAAGTAAACGGTGTTCCGGCCATATTTTGAATTGAGGGCGTCCATGGCTCTGGAAAGATTGAGCCGTTTTTTGTCTTCAAAAAAGGAAAAGGTTCGCTCTGTTTCCGGAATGAGATGAAAAAGGGTTACGGCGATTTTCATCGGAAACCCTTTCGGGCTTTTTTCCCAAAGCTTGGCCAGGGCTTCAAGTAACGAAAGCGTATCCTGACATTCCAGCATTTGAATTTCCTCCCGCCACCTCGTCCGGTCGGTGTAGCGAACATAGAGCGAAAGCCCTGTGGCCCAATGATCGATTTTCCGAAGCCTCACCGCCGCCTTGCTCAAAAGCTTTTGCGCGATCGCATATCCCCCCGCTGGTGTACGTAACGCCGGGGGAAGAACATGTTGGTGACCGATCGATTTATGCTTACCGGTTTCAATTTCAAAATCCTCTCCTCGCATCCACCGATAAAAACGATTTCCTCCCACACCTCCCCAAATCCGGCGCATCTGATCGGAATCAAGAGCGTACAACTGTTCCATGGTTTTGATTCCTCGGCGCAAAAGACGTTGTTCCATTCGAGGGCCGATTCCAGGAAGATCGTGCGGCTGAAGGGAAAGAAGTTTTTCGGGAAGATCTTCCTGCTCAATCACCACAAGCCCGTCGGGTTTTTGCATGTCGGAAGCGACTTTTGAAAGAAAACGATTCGGCGCAAGCCCCACGGAACTCGTAAGTTGTTTTCCGACACGAAGAATTTTGTTTTTTACTTCCCGCGCCAGCGTCACGGCATTTTCCGTTTTTCGGTCTCTGCCGGTTAGCCTGCAGGCCATTTCGTCAATTGACAAAACCGATGTCACCGGCAGACAGGATTCCACCGCATCGACAATTTTCTCATGGTATTCCACATATGCCGTGTGGTCGGCTTCAATGAGGCGGATGCCGGGGCAAAGTTTTTTCGCATCGCCCACCAAGGTTCCGGTTTTCACACCGAAACGCTTCGCCTCGTAGCTCG
The DNA here is from genome assembly GCA_964397255.1 of uncultured bacterium. Classification (GTDB taxonomy): domain Bacteria; phylum Bdellovibrionota_G; class JALEGL01; order JALEGL01; family DATDPG01; genus CAYNHQ01. Next base: position 245,433 of record CAYNHQ010000001.1, on the reverse strand, counting down.
CGGCAATGCAACAGGTGGTGTCGGCCAACATGGGAACCACTCCCACCGGCTTTCCCCGCAATTCGGGCCGGCGCTGCTGCTCGACTGAAGCGAAATAGGAGTTGAGATCTACAAAAAGCCAGTTGAGCATGCCCACGTGATAGCACGCGGGGAAAGCCCGCGAAACCCACTTGCCAAAAGCGGCATTGTGGCTATGGTGCGCGGTGAAAGCGATGTTACCCGCCACATACCTGGGCCGTATGGCCTATGCGCCGGCTTGGAAACTTCAGGAAGAGACCCGCGCGGAAATTCTTTCAGGCAATGGGGGTGAACAACTTTTTCTGGTGGAACATCCGCCAACGATCTCACTCGGGCGGGGGGAAAAAGGAATGAACCTCCTTTTTAACCGCGACCTCTTACGTTCAAAAGGTTTCGATGTCATTGAAACCAATCGCGGCGGGAAAGTGACGTATCATGGGCCGGGACAATTGGTCGTTTATCCCATTGTCGACATACAAAAATTCGGAGGGGTAAAGAAGTTCGTTTTCGACCTCGAAGAAGTCATGATTCGTTTGCTCGCTTCCTATGGGATCAGCACCGAAAGGCGCTGTGACGCACCGGGAGCCTGGGTGAATGGAAAGAAAATCGGATCGATCGGCATTCATGTTCGAAGACATATTTCCATTCATGGCCTCGCCCTCAATGTACATCCCGACCTCTCTCACTTCGATGTCATCACCCCCTGCGGCATCCCCGGCGTTCAAATGACATCCATGGAAAAAGAAGGGGTCTCTGCTTCAATGGAAGAAGTGTTTCCCCGGTTCATTTCCACATTTGAAGAAATTTTCTTCGCTGGCCAATCAGGTAATGTCCCGATGTGGCCGGTATCCAAGCTCCCAAAGGAATGAATGATCTCTTGCCGCAGGAAAGCGGCAAGTGGCAGGAAATGGAGGGGCGCCTCCGGACGATTCTTAACAGCTATGCCTACAGCGAAATTCGAACGCCGATTTTAGAAGAAACGGATCTCTTCGCCCGTTCTGTGGGAACCACTTCCGACATTGTTGAAAAAGAGATGTTTTCATTTACGGACAAGGGGGGAACCAACCTCTCTTTGCGCCCGGAAGGAACGGCTTCGGTCGTACGGGCCTACATCGAACATCATCTTTCGCACGGCGAACCGTTGTTAAAAGTTTGGTACCTGGGGCCGATGTTTCGCCATGAGCGCCCGCAGAAGGGAAGACTCCGACAATTCCATCAGGTGGGAGCCGAAGCGATGGGAAGCGAACATCCTCTGATCGATGTCGAAATGATGGCACTCGTCCTCGCGATCCTTCGGGCCTTTGATGTCCCCGATGTGCGACTCGAGATCAATTCCATCGGTGACGAAACTTGCCGGCCGGCCTACATGGAAAAACTGACGGCATTTTTGAAGAAACATGAGTCGGAACTTTGTGAAAATTGCCGGCGACGAATCACCACCAATCCTCTTCGCGTCCTTGATTGCAAGAGCGAGTCCTGCAAAAAAGTAACTTCCACGGCGCCCCTTCTCTTCGATCATCTTTGCTCCCCGTGCCGGGCGCACCATGACGCGGTGGTCGCGGGGCTCAAGGCGCTCGACCTCCCCTTTGAGGTCAATCCACGAATCGTTCGGGGTTTGGATTACTACAGACGAACCGCCTTTGAAGTCACGGCAGGCGGCCTGGGAGCGCAAAATGCCGTGGTGGGTGGAGGGCGCTACGACAAGCTTTCCGAAGAGCTGGGGGGAGAAGCTACACCTTCGATCGGATTTGCGCTGGGTTTAGAACGACTGCTTCTTTCAGCCCGAAAGGTGGAAACCAAGACGGTTCCTCGAACGGAATTTATTCCCCTGGATCCCTCGGCTGAAATCGAGGCCTTGAAACTGGCGACTCGCCTCCGGGAAGCAGTGACACGAGAAGGCAAGGGAGCAGTGGTCGACGTTCAGCCGAATGCTTCGAGCCTTAAAAGCGCCCTGCGGCGGGCGGATAAAAATGAAACCATGTACGCGATTCTTATTGGAACCGAAGAACTACAAAAGAAAAAGGCCATGGTTAAAAACCTTCCGGCCCGGGCGCAAGAAGAAGTTCCCTTCTCCATGCTGATCGATAACCTTCTGACCCGATTTCCATGAAAGCATCTGACGAACGAACGGCCACCTGCGGCCAGCTCCGAAAAAGCGATGTGGGATCCAGCGCCGTTCTCAAGGGATGGGTCCACCGTCGTCGTGACCACGGAGGAGTGATCTTCATCGATCTTCGTGATCGATATGGCCTGACGCAAGTTGTGTTTCGCCCCGAAGAGGCAAAGGAAATTCACAAACGAGCCGAGCAGATCCGTGTGGAGTTTGTCATTTCGATTGCCGGCCGTGTAACGGAACGGCCGAGTGGGATGATTAATTCTCAACTTCCGACGGGCGAAATTGAAATTGTCGCCAACGACATCGAAATTCTTTCCGAAGCCAAGGCCCCTCCCTTTTCTCTGGATGGCGAAAGCGAGGTTTCCGAAACGGTTCGACTTAAATACCGTTATCTGGATCTTCGGCGGCCGGAACTTCAAAAGAAAATACTGACTCGATTTGCGCTTACGCGAACGATCCGTCGCTATCTCGACAACCAAAACTTTGTCGATATTGAAACTCCCTTTCTCACACGCTCCACACCGGAAGGTGCGCGCGATTACTTGGTTCCAAGCCGCGTCCATCCGGGGAAATTTTTTGCCCTTCCGCAATCGCCGCAACTGTTCAAGCAACTATTAATGGTTTCAGGCTTCGATCGTTACTACCAACTCGTGAAATGCTTCCGCGATGAGGACCTGCGCGCCGACAGGCAGCCGGAATTTACACAGCTCGATTTGGAAATTTCTTTTCCGACGCAGGAAAAGATTTTTGGCCTGATGGAGGGGCTTTTTGTCGCGATCTTTAAAGAAGTTCTGGGACGAGAACTTAAAACCCCCTTCCCACGGCTTTCTTTTGAGGAAGCCGATGAACGATTCGGAAGCGACAAACCAGACCTGCGTTGGTCGATTGAAATGCGCGATCTCTCTTCGGCGCTTAAGAGAACTTCGTTTCGTGTTTTCGCCGATACGATTTCATCCGGCGGAGAGGTCAGAGGCCTCTCTCTTCCGAGCGGGGGCTCGTTCTCCCGAAGCCAAATCGATCAATTGGTGGAAAAGGCGAAATCATTCGGGGCAAAGGGACTGGTTTGGGTGAAACCAGAAGGGTCGAAAGTTACTTCATCCGCCGGGAAAAATCTAACCGATGCGGAAATGGCTAATATTCAGTCGGCGCTTCAGATGAAAAGCGGCGATCTCGCATTGATCGTTGCCGACCGCGCAAGCATTGCACGCACGGCTCTCTCCGCTCTGCGTCTTCATTGCGCCGAAAAGATGAATCTTCCTCCGTCGACCGATTATGCTTTTACGTGGATCGTGGATTTCCCCCTCTTTGAATATGACGAAGAGGAAAAACGCTATGTCGCTCGACATCATCCGTTCACACATCCCCATTTTGAAGACATCTCGCTTCTTAAAGAGGGGAAACATCTCGATAAAGTTCGGGCGCAGGCTTATGACTTGGTTCTCAACGGCTTCGAGATCGGCGGAGGGTCGATTCGTATTCATCGCTCAGAGCTTCAGCGCCTCGCCTTTGAGAGACTTGGAATTTCAGCGAAGGAAGCAGAAAAAAAATTTGGATTTTTGCTCGAAGCCTTTGAGTACGGCGCGCCACCTCATGGGGGAATTGCTCTGGGCGTCGACAGAATCGCGATGCTTCTTTCAAAAACAGACGCGATTCGAGATGTCATCGCCTTTCCCAAAACGCAAAGTGCGATGGACTTGATGACAAACGCCCCCAACGACGCCGATGCCAAACAACTTCGTGAGCTGTCGATCAAAATCACAAAAACGGAATCATGAGCCGCCTCTTTGCCACGGATGACGAACCTTTTTCACTCGAACGACGTTTAATAAAAGATGGATTTCGATATATCGCAGGAATCGATGAAGTGGGGCGTGGGGCCTTGGCCGGTCCGGTTGTCGCCGCCGCGGTGATTCTTTCGGACAAGTCCAAAAAGCTTATCGGCCGTGTCCGCGATTCAAAGAAATTAACCCCCGAAAAGAGAGAAGGACTTTATCCCGAGATTTGCGATACGGCTCTGTCGGTGGGAATTGGAATCGTGGAAGCGGATGAAATCGATCGGATCAATATTTTACAGGCGACATTCCAAGCGATGCTCGTGGCCGTTGGGAAACTTTCGCCTGCGCCCGATCTCTGTCTGGTGGATGGTACGCAGCGCGCTCCACTTGCCGTATCACAACTTTGCATCGTTAAAGGAGATGACCGTGTATTATCCATCGGCGCGGCATCCATTATCGCAAAGGTGACGCGGGATAGGATGATGGTCGATCTTGCAAAACAATTTCCCGATTATCGTTTTGATGAAAACAAGGGGTATGGGACTTCCCCCCATTACGATGCTCTTCGAAAAGAGGGGCTTTCGCCCATTCACCGAAAAACATTTGTTCACCTCTCGCCATGATTCCCTCAAAGGCACTCGGAAATTCAGGAGAAGATGTGGCGGCCAAATTTCTCTTGAAAAAGGGCTATCAAATACTCGAACGAAATCTCCGCTTTTCCAACGGCGAAATTGATCTCGTCGCTCTGGACGGAGAGACGTACGTCATTGTGGAAGTGAAGACGTTAAATGCCATGAGTGGGTTTGCGGCTGAAGATCACTTCGATAAGCGAAAACAGGAAAAGCTTCTTCTTTTAGGGAAAACCTATCTCACGCAATTTCGTTCCCCTCCGCCCGTTCGATTTGATTTGATCGCCATCACCCATCAAAAGGGCCGCTTCACCATCGACCACTACGAAGACGTTCTTCAAGAATCTGACGTGATTGGCTATTGATACCAGTTACTTACACTGATTAAAAAAACTGTAGACATGTGCCAACGCGTTGCGCTAAAAGCCCTGCCTATGAAAATAAACCCATTTCTTATTCCTTTTTTTATATTTGTTTTTATTCTTTCCACACATGCGGAGGCGAGACCTAAACGACCTCCGACGACTGACATCATCATCGAAGACATTGTCAAACAAATTCGGGAGAAAGCTCCGCCTCTTTCCGAGTTGAACGCGAGATATCTCGCTCATCTGAAAAAGGAATTTCTTCCGAAGCTCGTTCCACTCGAGACCGAAACAGGAAAATTAAAGGCGACGTATGCCCGTAAATTTGAGAATCCTTCCGCCGCGACCGAATACCACGATCGATGGTACGCCATAGCTCTCAATATCCACGCACTTAACGATCTGCGTTTTCGTTACGATAATGAATCCGGGTATGTTCTCAAGGCATCCACGACATTCGACGCAAGCTGCCTCCCCGCGCTTGACACAATCATTCGAAATGCGGTCGTCGCCGCCGGATATGGAACGGCGGATCGAGTCGAAGCCGCGATCCAGGTGGTTGGAGGAGAAGATTCGATCATCATTTATTTTCGCCCTGTTTTATCGGTGACCGATGGGACACGACAAGCAGCGCACGAATTTGATGATCGCATCGAGGCTATGCGCGAAACGCTTGATTCGATCGCACTCAAAAAAGAAGATGTCGCCCGTATTGTTCCCTACGGTCAATATATCGACCAAATCGTATCGGCGGTTTCCGATCTTTTAGATGACCCGAAAACAAGAACTTTTCTGACCGAATACGGAAGTTGGGAAAGGCAGTTGGCCAGCGATCTGGACGCCCTTGCACCGGATGCAAATGTCCATTTCTTTTGGGAAAAAGATCCGTCGGAAATCGCGTTTCATTGGCGCAATTTATATGATTTTACGAACGGGGTTATGCGAGTTGATTCCAACGGTGAACGCAGCAGAAGTGTTGCCGAACGCCTCAAGCAGGCCAAAGCGGATCTCGAAAGGCTTGAAATGGTTGATGATGGAAGTTCGTCCGAACGGCAAATTTGGCTTCCCAGTGTCAGGCTCGAAGTTCCTTGGGCGGGCTATTCTTATGAGTCTATCAATGGGGCGAACTTCACCGATGAAGCGTTTCAAACCTTTGCCATTGGAGAAGCGGAGAAACGTTTGAAGGAAAAAGGCGTCTGGAATCCGAATTTTACGATTCACGCCAGGAATATCCGTTTGGGCACCAATTTAATGCTGATCCCCGATTCATGGGCCAAGCACATGCCGGAAAGTTCTCAGCGAAATCTAATGTCCTATCGCGTCCATCCAAAATCGATGAGTATCACGCCGAAAGAATTCGATGAATTTATCGCACAGCTCGATCACCGAGCCTGTAGCGCCCACAACGAGCATAAGAGCCCCGAGGAAATCGGACGGCTCTTAAACGGTCTCCAATTCGCCAAGCAATAAGTGAGCGGAATCCGACCGTCGTGATGCTGAAGCGTAAGAAATAATTCGAAGGCCGGTTAGAAAAAATAGTACGAAGGCCATCAGGGTTACGTGCGTAGCCCGGCAGCCGAAACAGCCGGAGTCGGCGACACTCACCCCTCCAGGGTTGTTCTCCAACAGCTTTTCGCAATCTCCGTCGGCTGTGTCGCTACTCTGGAGTGCGCCGACGTCAATCTTTCCCGCGGACGAACAATCCACTAATTTTCCCGCGGCGTCGCACCACTGCAAATCGTTTGAACCATCTCCGTTGTAGTCGACCCCATTGGTTCCGTCCCCGTCCGGATCGCAATTGCCAGCACCGTCGAGGGGGCCGCCTTCTTTAGCTGCATATACCTTGGTTCCATCATCGGAAGAAGGCGTGGAGTAATCCCACCAATCCTTTCGTCCCGTCTTGGAGGGAACCGTACAGTCGGCCGATGAGGCGCTACAATATTCATGCTCGCGTATTGTTTCCGTAGCGATTGACGCATGTGGATTCGCGCTCGTCGAACCATTCCAATACGCGTTGTTCTGCTCCACGATCAGCGCACCCGAGTCATTGCACACTTGGTAGATTCCATCGCCTGTAAACGAAAGATCGAAGGTGTTGTTGAAAAAGTAAACATGATAGTCCCCCGTGCCGGTCCCGCAGAAGTTGTTCCAAAATCTGGGGAGAGTTGAAGGTGCCGATAAATCATTCCGGAAGAGATTTCCATACACCCAAAGTTCGCCTTTCCCTTTTCCTAAAGAATTTCCAAATGCCTGCAAATCGACGAATGAACCTCCGCCATCCATCGCACGATAAATAAATTCATTATTCCAAATCCGATGCGCCTTGGGCTTTGTTCCATCCGCAAAAACATCAATCGATTTTAAGTAGGCAAATGCAGTGAATTCTCTAGCACGCGCAGAAGTGACGTTGACCTACACTCGATTTCCGTGAAAATTTTTCGGGCAGCCGCAAGCATTACCTACACCGCAATCGTCATCCATGACCTTTTCGTTATTCTGTTCGATGAAACTGTTCTTTATTTCTGTAAAGAGCGAGCAACCGCCGTTATGAGAATCTGAGAAATAGGCCCAATCATTTTCCGCCGAGGCCGAGAGCGAATAATCGTTTCCATGAATGTACACGTGATTCACAACTAACCCGTCGGTGTTTCCAATCCCTTCGAGAGATATTGTTCCTTCCCGTGCGCGCACGCCGCCCGAAATCGATCCATTTTCACCGTTGTACTTGGTGAATTCGGGATCTTCGATATGAAAATAATCGACGGCCTTCTGGCCACTTTTGGGAATGGTTTCAAAAGTGCCATCGCCGCTCGTGTCCACATGCACACCATCCGTATGTTGCGACGAACAGAAATCGTAGGTTTCGTTATTGCAGCCGACTTGAATCGCATAAAAGGCGTCGCCATCGACTGAGGAATCATCGCCCGTTGTCGGATCGAATGTTCCATTATTATTGAGATCCCCCGAAAAAATTGCCGGATAGCTGGTCACCCCTTCATCGGCATCGGGAATTTTATTCCCATTACTATCCCAGGTATCGGAGGAATTATTCATCCTCGCGCCTCGTAAAATTCCGGGAGCGTCTGATGTCCCATATCCTGTTCCGTCGAGGTGGGGGCCATAGCCATAGGCAACTACGGTGGCAAACCAACAATTTTGTTTATCGCAGCCGGAACCCCCTCCCATGCTGTGGTCTAGTGCATCAGCGTCCGCATAGGCCCCAGCAGCATGATACGTTCCGGCATGGACCTCTACCGTATCTGACTTCGCCATATTCCAAACTGCTGCTTGGGGCGTGCAATAGATCTTTTCCTCCACACCATCGCCATCCACATCATATGAGCCCCCGCATGTCACAAAGTCGTCCGAAGGAGTATGTGCACGATGCGCAGGGTTCGGGCATCGATCAGCCTTTCCATTCCCATCCAAATCCATGAAGACATGGATGCTCTTCGCGTAGGAAGGCGAAGTCATCGTCATCAAAATCACTAAGAAAACTCCAAATTGTATCGTAGCCATGTTACTGCCTTGCCTTATCATGAGTGCGGTTAAAAGATGAAACCGGCGAAAAAGCGTTGGGCGAATATTCGTTTTCGGCAACGAATTCAGAATATTCTTTTAGCCTACTATTTAACGCCCATTTTATTGGTCCTGCTTGCCTCGGGGGCCTTCTTCTACTTTTCCGCTCAGCGAGCATTAAATGAGGAATTGGGGCAACGCCTCACGTCGATCGCATTGGCGGGAGCTTCGCATGTTCGTGGTTTTCATATAGCCGCTCTTGAGCTCCAAGATGCGGATAATCGGACATTTCAATCCCTTCTTCCCCGTTTTGAGAGGCTTCGAAATGAAAATAATGTAGCGCGTGTTTACTTGTTCAACCATGCCAACGAAAGCCTTCTCAATACAGATCCTTCCATTTCACCAGGTTCGGTGATTGAGAGAAATCGACTTCAACAGGCGGAAATCGATCTGGCTTGGAAGGGAATTCAGTCCTCGTCATTCCTCTACCGCGGAGAAGATGGATCCTTTTACAAAAGCGCTTTTGCCCCGGTTCTGGAAGGAACGAATGTCGTGGCCGTATTCGGTGTCGACGGAAGCGCCACTTTTTTCCGGAGCCTTCATTTATTGGGCCGCCAGCTTCTTCTTTTCGCGATCATTTGTATCGTCATTATTGTTCTGGTGAGCGTGACGATTTCGAGAAAGATCGTTACACCGGTTCAAATTCTGGTGGAGGCAGCCGAACGAATCGGAGAAGGCCATCTGGAGCAACCGGTTACCATCGAGTCGCAAAATGAAATCGGATTTTTAGGGTTCGTCCTAGATGAAATGCGCCGAAATATCGTGGCCCGCGATCGGGAGCTTCAAGTGATGCTGCGCGGAATTGCGCACGAAGTGAGAAATCCTCTGGGGGGGATGGAACTCTTTGCGGGAGTCCTCGACGAAGAGGTCAAAGACGAGGCTTCCAAGGAAGCGGTGCGAAGAATTCAACGCGAAATAAAGACGCTAAAAAATCTTGTGGAGGAATTTCTTGATTTCGCCAGGGGCCCGGCCATGCAACTCACCCAAGTCAAGCTGGAACCTTTTCTGGAGGACCTGCGAGTTGCATTTCATAGGGACTTCGAGATTCATTCGATCCGATTTCATACGACCGTCGAAGGAGTTACGGAAGTGGAGTTCGATCCCGATCAAATGCGCCGGGTATTTCTCAATTTGATTCGCAATTCGATTCAGGCAATGCCGAATGGGGGGGAGATCCACATTGTCGCCCGTGCTATGCACGGGGGAACGGTCGAAATCTCGGTTCGGGACACGGGAGCCGGAATCTCCGCGGAGGATCTTCCACGGATTTTCGATCCCTTCTTTACGAACAAAGAAGGAGGAACGGGCCTAGGTTTGTCATTCGTGCGCAAAATTGTTAATGCGCATGGAGGTGAGGTCCGGGCGGAATCGAACGTTGGAAAAGGAACAACGTTCACGATCGTACTATCGGCTTAATCATGGCTCAACTGCTTGTCATTGAAGATAACGTTACGATGCGCGAGGGAATGATTCAGACCCTCAACCGCGCAGGCTATGAAGTTAAAGGCGCGCGCGGGGGAAGGGAGGGTGTGGAGTTATTCAAACAATTCTCTCCCGATTTCGTCATTACCGATCTTAAAATGGAGGATCTCGACGGAGTGGAAGTGGTCCGACAAATTCGCGCCCATTCGTCCGATGCTTTGGTCATGATTGTCACCGCTTTCGGAACAATTGAAACCGCCGTCGAAGCCATGAAGCTGGGGGCGTTCGATTTCATTACAAAACCTTTTCCTGCTGATCTCCTTCGCGTGAAAGTGGGACATGCCTTGGACGTGGCCCGCATGAGAGCGGAGAACTTATTTCTCCGACAAGAATCACGACAACATCTTCCCGAAGCGATGATCGGCACCTCGAAATCGCTTCGTGAAATCATGGAGCAAGTTCAGCGTGTGGCGCCTACCGATTCGTCGGTATTAATCATGGGAGAAAGCGGAACGGGAAAAGAATTAGTGGCCCGCGCGATTCACTCCGGCAGTCGCAGAGCGCAAAAGCCATTCATTAAGGTGGATTGTGCCGCGCTCGCGGAAGGAGTGCTTGAAAGTGAACTGTTCGGTCACGAACGCGGAGCCTTTACGGGCGCGGTGGGAAGAAAACAGGGCCGGTTCGAATTGGCCGATGAGGGGACGATTTTTCTGGATGAAGTGGGGGAAATTCCCAATAACGTTCAACTCAAACTCTTGCGCGTACTCCAAGACCGAACCTTTGAGCGCGTGGGGGGAACGCAAACACTCAAAGTGGACGTCCGTGTGGTCAGCGCAACGAACAAGAATCTTAAGGAAGAAGTGAAAAAAGGGAGATTTCGAGAGGATCTTTATTATCGGCTTCACATCGTGCCCATTGAGCTCCCATCTTTGCGAAAGCGATCGGAAGATATCCCTACGCTCATCGAACATTTTCTAACGCGCATGTCTCGCCGACAAGGAAAGACGAAGCGCGTTATGCCGGAATCGATGACCTTACTCAAAGAGTATTCCTGGCCCGGTAACATTCGAGAATTAGAGAATTTAATCGAACGGATCTTTATTCTGACTCCCGGAGCCGACATTTTGCCCGAGCATCTCCCCGACACATTGAAAAAACCCAATCAAAATGTTAACTTAGATCTTCCGGCTCTAGGAGTGCCCCTCGACGCGGCCTTGGAAGAGATGGAGCGAAAATTGATCTTACGCGCCTACCAGGAGGCGGGCGGAGTAAAGACAAAGACGGCTCAACTGCTAGGCGTAAAAACGAGCGCGCTTTATTACAAGTTGGAGAAATATGGAATTTACAAGCGAGAAAAAGATGAGGAAATTCCGACGGAATAGCCTCGCCCTTTCGCTGGGAGTGTGGTTGCTCATCCCCGCCGTGTCGGCCCTCGCCCAAAATGATTCGCTTGCTTCGTCGCGTGCGCATTACAATGAACTCGCCGAAAAACTTCGCGCCCAAAATGCGAAAATTGCCTCCGCGTCCGAGCACCTCGATCAACTTTCTGCATCGATCCGCTCGCTCAAGGCCAAGAAGAGAACCCTTCTTCATGACTACCGCCTTCAATCTTCGATGCAGGAAGCTCAACGCCTATCCGATCAGCTCCAAGATATGGCCAAAGAACGCTCTGAGACGGAGGCTTCGCTTCGCATCGAAATGAAGGCTCTGTCCGACAATCTGGACAGGGAGATCGACCGATTACGTGAAGTAGCGGCCTCCCGAAGCACGCCGACCGATCAGCGAAAATCCGCAGCACGGGACGTGGAACGACTCAACTGGGAACGAATGCAACTCTCTACTTCGGAAGTGGAGAATCCTCTTCCCTCTAGTGCCAAAGCATTGATGGGAAATGGAGACTCACCCGAAGAGGCCCATGAAAGAATTGTCGCCATACGCGATTTTGAGGGACGATTGAAACGCGAAATCGCTTCCATCGAGGATGAATTAAAACAAATGCGGCGACAACGATTCATCCGGGCGGAAGTGAACCATCTGATGGATGAAGAAGATTTCTTCGGCGAGCGCGGATTTGTCAGCGGCGGACCCCCTCGTTCAGACAAAAGCAGCGTGCCCTCCCTCACACGGGCGAGCACTGGCTCCACCCCCAGTCCCGCCAATACTGATCCTACGTTAGGTGGAACGACCGCCAATCCACCCGACACAAACGTAGGAAACGAGGCCCCTGCAACCGCGCGGTCAAAACTAGACCCGGGCTCATCTCTCTTATTTCCAACGACCGACGTCAAAACGCGCGATCCATTGGCTCAGCTCGCAACGGAGTTTGGAATCTCTTCCGAGCAAACCAGAGATTTATCAGCCCGCGCCAGTGGTGATATGGGAGATCAGATTCACTGGCTTCAACGGCGCCTGAAGGCGACGAAACAGATCTTGACCCTTCTCGAGGAGAAGGCTCGGAAAATTGAAGAAAAGCACTCTCGCTAAGGAGTTCCTTCTTTTTTTGATCATAGTTATCCTTTTCGCTCGCCCAGAGACGGGGAGCGCCGAAGAAGAAATCAAGAGCGACTCCTTCATCAACCGCTATCACATTCGAAATTCGGTTCAAGCGGGTCTGGAATATGATTCCAATGTCTACAAGACTTTTAATCAGAATGTGGGCGATGGCCTCACGCGCCTTCTCTTAAAAAGCAGCGGGGATATTCCTTCGACCGAACATTTTTCACTCGGTTGGAGATATGAAGGAGGAGGGAAAATTTTCTTCCAGGAGAGTCCGCAAAATACGCTGATTCAATATTTTGACCTTCCGATGCTGTGGCGAATCGGTCGCTATGTTTCCATCGGATGGGTGCCGGATTTGAAGTACCAAAACGAACGGAATGAACTCGATCAGGCGACCCCACCCCTCGACGTAAATGAAGATTACTGGTCAACAACGTCGCGCCTTACCGGGAGAATTTCGCTCCCGGGAGACTTTTACCTCAATCCTTTCGGCGAATTTACTTATTACAATTTCGGTCCCATCCCCGATTACAGTTTCTATCGGGAAAATGGGGGTGTTTCGATCCAACGTCATCTCGGGGAATCATTCGCCGGGGGGCTGGAATATGGTTTCACCGCACAGCAATTTCGAGAAAGCTCGCGGGAAGACAAAGAGCATGCGGTGGCCGGTTTTTTTCAATATCTCGGCACTCCCTTTGTTTCGTTACGCTATCAATACGAAAAGAGCAACTCCAATCAGAGTATTTACGATTACTCTAATCATCGCATTACCTTGCTTGTATCTTTTCCCATCGGTGAAAAAGAAAACCTCGAACCCACCGATGACGGCGAACCTGCCGCTTTATTCGCCTTTCATCTCCTGGGTAATATTCAGATCAAACGCTTTCCCGAGGTCTTTGATTTCACGCAGGAAGGCCAACGTTTTCTCTTAACAGGCGCTGAAGATGACAACTTCAACTCAATGGTCGTGAAATTAACCGCTCACCCATGGAAACGAACCGCTATGGAAGCGAAATATACCCGTTACTCAAACGAGTTTTCCGAAGAATCACAAAATCAGCAGAATGAATTCCGCCGGTCGCTTTATTATTTTGGTTTACGCGTCTCGTTTTAGAAAAGTTACGTATTTTCGTTTCTTCGCCAATAAAAACGAAAAAATAATAAAAAGACTTCCATTTGATGTCGTTCGGCAGCCTCCACTTCCGCCGCTTGTGGAGGTTGGGCCACTTACCGTAACGTTGATCGAAGGTGGAGACGGGTCGGGAGTTAAGAAACGATCGTAACAAGTGAATTTAACCGTGTATTTTCCTGCGTTGGGGAACACCACCTTCCCTGGGTTGAGTTCGGTCGTATCAGCGACGCCTGAACCTGTTCCAAATTCCCATTGATATGTCATCCCAGATGTGGTCGTCGCATCCGTACATTTGCCCTTAAGTGTTAGGCTCCCACCTGTTTTGATCGTTACATTGGAAGTTGGAGACGTGATGGTAGAATTGGGCGCGGCATCAAAATCTTGGGCGGCTCCAAGCGCAGAAGCGATACCATAACCATAGACATTGTCGTATCCCTTCGCCCCCAAATCCGTTGCTCCATTCTTAATCGCATTAACGATGTCGGTCGCATCAATGGAAAGGCCACTGCGTAAAAGTGCGGCGATTCCAGCTACGTGCGGAGCGGCGGCAGATGTTCCACAAAAGTTCGTATAAAAGTTCCCGGCACCCGTCACATTCACACAATCGCTACTGGCCACGTCCGGTTTTTGACGCGTTTCCGTAACCGGATTTCCCAAAGTATCAAAATAAATTTTTACCGGGCCTTGCGAGCTATAATCTTCGATCGTCCCTGTTCCCGCTTCTATAGCGCCCACCGCAATCACTCCCGGTATCGCCGGATGACCATATATTGACCTAGCTACCGTATGATATTCCTCGACGAGAATGTCTCCGTAAAAGAACATTTTAATTCTCTTGTTTGATCCACTCGCTTTAGCAACGACCACTTTGACGACCGATGGATTTCCCATGGGGTCCACAGGGTTGTCATAAACAAGGCTCTCGTATGGATCCTGCGTTCCATTTTGTAGATCCGTACTGCTTGCAAGAATTACATTGGTCGCCTGATTATATAAATAAAGATCATAATCATCGGCCGCATGGCCGAAACGATCATTCCATTGGAGATCAATTTCAATGGATCCGCCGCTTGCAATCAGAATGTTCATTGTTAAATCAGATGACCCTCCATTTGCCGCGCCAAAATCATGAAATCCACCGTTATCGGTGTAAGCGGCATCGTAGTGTGAACTTCCGAGATCGCTCGAATCATTGCCGGCCGCGGAAGCATAGATCACTCCAGCTGTAACTGCGTTCGCAACAGCCTGAGCGACGTCGCCATCCTCAAAATAAGGCTGAGCCGGAAAACCCAGATCATCCACAATCACATGGGCACCAAAGTCATTTTGCAATTTATCCAAATTGAATTTGAAATCGTCGGAAGTGGCGGTGGCTCCTATGGCAAGGTCCGCGTTCGGGGCGATGTCATGAACAATCTCCATCATCGCCGTTCCTTCATCACCCCAGCCGGTTGTACATGGAGGTGTAGAACAATAGAAGCTCACGGACGCGGGGAGATCGTTTGTCGCAACCGAATCGGAGAGGTGGTCCGCCCCATCCGAGATGATCCCTACTTTCACGCCGGACCCCGTAAAGCCCGCCGCGCGCATCGTCGGACCCCCGAGAATTTCATCTCCCTGTGTCAGTTTGCTTCCAGTCCGGGGGTGGGCGTACTGCGGAGGCGTGAGCCTGGTTACAAATGAAAGATTGGAAACGGATTCGAGACGATCGGCTGGAATCCAAGCCTGAACAATGTTTGTTTTCGGATTGTAGTGTTCAATGTGGACTCCAAGGGCTCGAAGGGAGTCGTTATCGCTTGATCCAAAGCGTTCCACATGAATGTAAGTTTGAATTGCCCCATTCTTCACATGAACAAGTGAAGTCGAGCCCTCATGTGGACCCGGAGGAATCACGCCAAGCATCCTGTCTCGGGCCTCTTGCAAATGGGGATGAATTTTTGAAACACTTTTAAGTGTTTTCCCCTGTAGGGCCATGAGGCGATTTGCAGAGGAATCGCGTTCCCCAGCCGCGATCAAAGGGGTCACCCACCCTAGCGTAAGAAGGCTAAAAAGACCGATAATTCGAACCACGACTCTCCCCTCGATTCAAAATGACATCCCCCTTGTACCTCTTCCCCAGTTTTCTTATAATTAGCCACAGGAAGTGTTCTTGTCTCATCTTTTATCACCCAACAGCGCTGATTCGGTATTCATTCGCTAGGAGGCCTCGGTCATCATGAGTAAAGGTCAAGTGAAGTGGTTCAATGAAAAAAAGGGGTTCGGCTTTATTACCAAAGAGGATGGCTCAGATGTGTTTGTTCACTATACGGCCATCTCGGGGGATGGTTTTAAGACTCTTCACGAAGGGGATGCCGTAGAATTCGATATCACTCAAGGTCCTAAAGGGCCCCAAGCCGCCAACGTTAAAAAAGTCTAGAAGTCGTCATCTAGACCTTTTCCGCTCGATCCGAGCGCGATCGGCTCAATTTCAGAAGCGTCTTTTCCCGGAAAAGCGAGAAGACGGTTGAGCGCTTCATAGACGAGCTGATATTCCTTCCCCAATTTCTTCCGGTCATTTCGAAGTCGCTCTTTATAGGTTTGATGGCTCGCCATCTGGCTCTTAAGTTCCTTGCTGTACATCCGCTCCGACTGAATCTGAATTTCAAAGACTTGTTTTTCTCGTCGAAGCACAACTTTGTAAGCTTCAAATCCGCTCTTTTTTTGTCGATGCCCGGTATAGTCTTTCTCCTCTAGAATTTCCGTACTCGGAAGCTCCCAAAGAAATTTGAGGCTCGATTGAATATCCGGCTCATTGCGAACGATGAGTTTGATGCCGTATACATCCGTCATGACCTGACCGTACTGGCTGTAAATTTTGTCCCTTCGGAAGAGGTGGTCAATGCCGAACACCATGTCGGTGACTTTGTACGCGATGTTGTACGTCATTTTGATTCTCGTCAGGAGGAAGAGAAGAATGCCCTGATCTGTCATCTCCGCAGGTTCGTGGCGAACGTAAGAAGCGATCATTTCCGCCAGTTTCCCACAGCGTGGGCAAATTGGCGTGTGTTGGGTCGCCAAGATGGAATCGGTGGTTTGCCGCAGCTCCTCCTGCGTCAGTGGCACGGGATGATCAATGACTTCAGTCGAATGGTCGGGGTCGGGGCAGCGACCCAGGACAATCAGCGTGGTTCGAATGACCTGATTTGGGGCAAAATGGTGAGTGAGAATTTCCGCAAGATCATAAAGGCGACGCTCTCCTAAAACCAAAGCTTTGGCGAAACTCCGCTGCACGAGTCGTACGTCTTTAGGTGAGATTTCTATTCGCACGCCTTCTCGGACAGCGCGGCTGATGTTCTCAAGAATCGTGTTGATCCGCTGATCACGAACCACTTCCGAAAGCGGGGATTCCATCTCACTCCTAGGAAGTTGTCGCTTTTCTCATTTCGGCGATGGTCGCTCTGTAGTTGCCCGAACCGAAAATAGCGTTTCCAGCGACAAAGACGGAAGCTCCCGCTTCAGACAAAGCTTTTATGTTTTTTGCGTCGACCCCTCCATCGACCTCAATTTTGAGCTGAGGCCCCATTCGTTCGGCCTTTTTCTTTAGATTTCGCACTTTGTCGAGCATGTCGGGAATAAATTTTTGACCCCCAAAGCCGGGATTTACAGTCATGACTAAAACCATCTCCATGTCCGCCCAAACATGATCAAGAGAGTAGAGAGGCGTGGCCGGATTCAGAGCTACCGAAGGTTTGGCTCCGGCCTCTTTGACCTGAACCAATGTACGCTGAAGATGCCGCGTCGATTCCACATGAATGGATATCCAGTCGGCTCCCGCCTCCCGAAAGGCTTTCACATACCGTTCCGGCTCTTCGATCATGAGATGAACATCGAGCGGTAGTTTGGTCGTTTTACGGATGGCCGCCACAACGGGGGGCCCAATCGTGATATTGGGAACAAATCGGCCATCCATGATGTCGAGATGAATCCAATCGGCCCCCGCCTCCTCTACAGCAGCTATCTCTTCCTTGAGTCGGGCAAAATCGGCAGAAAGAATGGATGGAGCGATTACGGCCATAGGAGCGCGCATTTTACGCCAAATTAATTCGGCGTCGATTCTGCCGTTGGGGCCACCAGAATCTCCTCATTCGATTCAGGCGACGCGAGAATAGAGGGCACCGGGGTGGGGCTAGGAGCCGCGGCAATGACCCATGAAAACAAATCAGAAGGATGAACAATCGAGCCCTGTTCCATATTCGACATGACAATCGTTCCCGGCGTCGCGCCCTCTCGAACCTCTTTTTTTTCCGTTCGATTTTGAAATTTGAGTCGTCCAAATTCGCGCACCATTCGATCGGCCGAAGATCCCACCACTCGCGGCATCACAAAGCGATTGGAACATGTTCCGGAGGAGGTCAATAAAAGAACTTTTCCTCCTCGGACAACTTCTCCTGCCTCGGGGGACTGGGCCAAAATATTTTCCTCCGGGAGGTGGTCCGAACAACTCTTTCCCGAGTCTAAACTTCCGAGATCGGAAGCTTTTAGAACCGCATCGGCAGCGGAGCGACGAAGCCCCACGATGCGAGGAGCGATTTGCTCGCGCGCTCCTTTGGATATTTCGACGCCAATGGTTCTTCCCTGCCTTACGCGTTCTCCCGATGAAATGGATTGAGAGATAATGTTGCTCGTCGGAATATCTTCCGAAAATTGTCCCCCCGTGACTTCCAACGATAATTTTTTAGTCTCCAGCAAATGTTTCGCTTCGATTAAGGTCATGCCCAAAAGGGTAGGTACCTCTTCGTCACCCACGCTTCGTACCAGAAATGAAATGGTCCAAGCGGCGGAACTGGCCACGGCAATAAAAAAAAGGAGTGCGTAGGAAACCCACTCTCTCTTTCGAAGAGAAATTAGCTCCATCTCTGGCCTTCGCCGACCGAATAACCGGCCAAGAATTGGGTAGTTTGTTGCCGGCTCTTTCCCTCACGTTGAATTTCTACGATTTCAATCCAGCGATCCTGGGTCGCTATTTCCAGTTTTCCCGAGTGTGCCCGAATTTCTCCCGGCCGCGACTTTCCAACATCTTGGTCGGTAAGTGTGGTCCGCCATATTTTAATGCGCCATTTTCCATCGGACGTATGGGCCCCCGGACGAGGATTCATGGCGGAGACGCGATGATGCACTTCGAGAGCGGGTCGATTCCAGTCTAGTTTCGCTTCATTCACTTCAATCGGGGGTGAGAACGTCACCTGCGACATATCTTGGGCTTCAAAATGTTCCGTCCCATGATCCATTACATCGAGAGCCTCGATCAATGCCTTTCCGCCCAGGACCGCAAGACGCTCGGAAAGCTCGCCGGCGGTTTCATTTTCTCCTATGGGGGTTTCTTTCCGGAGTAAAATGTCCCCGGCATCCATTTCTTCCACCAAGCGCATGATTGAAATTCCCGTCGTGGCATCGCCGGCTAGAATGGCGTGCTCGATTGGGCCGGCCCCTCTCCAGCGAGGAAGAAGTGACGCGTGAACATTTAACGTGAGTGTGGGGATGGAGAGAATTGCCGGGGGAAGGATTCTTCCATAAGCGGCCACGACAAAGAGAGGAGCGCCCACGGAACGAAGCTCATCATGGAATGAAAGAGCCTTCATCTTGGATGGCTGCTGAAAAGGAATTCCATGTGCCTCACAAAAAAGTTTTACTGGTGGCGGAGAGAGTTTTCTGCCACGCCCGGAGGGACGATCGGGCTGTGTGATCACCAGAGGAACTTTTCGCCCACTCTTGAGTAGCGCTTCGAGACTCGCCACCGCAAAGGAAGGCGTACCAAAAAAAACAATCGGCGACGTTTTCATGGAGACGTTAAAGGGCTTTGCGGGCGTCCACGGTCTCCGCTTTTCGTTTCTTTACTTCCTGTTTGTAAAGTTCCCGCTTCACGGAGCTGACATAATTGACCAGAAGTTTTCCCTGCAAGTGATCAATTTCATGCTGGAAGCAAATCGCGAGGAGACCATTGGCGTCGAGTGAGAATGGAGCGCCGCTGGGAAGCTTTCCTTCGATGGTCACCTCGGCTGACCGATCCACCTCCACATACAGTCCCGGGACGCTGAGACACCCCTCTTCCATTTTTGCTTCTCCCGATCGCTGGGTAATGACCGGATTACAGACCGTGTAGAGAATCGGTTTCTCACCCTCCACTTCTTTCCCCTCCCGTTCAGGTGGAACTTCGACCACGATTAACCGAATGGGAACCCCAACCTGTGGTGCGGCCAACCCAATTCCGGGTGCAAGGCGCATAGTTTCCACCATATCGGACACGAGGTCGCTTAATTTACTATCAAATCGCTCCACCGGTTCAGACACCCGCGTCAGTTTCGGATCGGGATAAGTTAAAATCGTTCGTACCGCCATTTTCTATATAATAGCCTCAAATGGGCCGAGAAGAAACGCTTCACAAACTTCGCGCACGCGCGATGAATCTCATATTTGAAGAGGCTCCCAGCGCCAAGCGGCTGAAACGAACTGCTATTTATCTTCTCCGCCTTTCCTTTCATGTTGCCCGCGAATTAACGCGAAATGATTGCCTACTACGTGCGGCAGCACTTTCGTATACCACGATTCTTTCTCTCGTACCGGTCACAGCCCTTTTTATGATCTATTTTAAAATGGCCGGAAAAATGGAGACATTCAGCCTAAAGGCACAGGAGTGGATACTCCGTTCGTTCGTCGCCGATGCCGCGGGCGGGGTCATTCAATATATCGATAAATTCGTGGATACACTTCACACGCGTGCACTGGGCATAGTGGGTGTAATTGGAATGGTTTTTACAACCTATTCTCTGTTTAAAACGGTTGAAAAATCGTTCAACAATATATGGAACATTCGATCACATCGAACGATTGCAGCCCGGTTTCAAATTCTCGCCGCTCTTTTAATTATGGTTCCCATTTTTCTTGTATCCTCCCTTTATCTTTCCGGAAAATTACAAGAGCTGAAAATCCTGGGCGGCTGGAGCACTCTCACCAGAATTGTCCGAATGATGTATGTCGTAGCGCCGATCGTAATGACCTTTCTCTCCATTTTCTTCCTCTACAAGTACCTTCCCAATACTAAAGTCAAAACGAAACCTGCGCTCGCGGGAGCCATGGTCTCCACCATTCTCTTCGAGTGTGCGAAGATCGGTTTCAACCTTTATGTATTGAAAGTCATTCCTTACAGTAAAGTATATGGATCATTGGGGCTGTTGCCGGTTCTAATGGTTTGGGTCTACATCAGTTGGATCATTGTGCTGTTCGGTGTTGAACTCTCTTTCACACTTCAAAACATGAAGACTCTTCACGAACTGAGTCTTCATCAAATTCGGCCTGTAACTCGGAAATATTAGCGGCGCTTACCGGCAAGAATGCTTCGTAAGAAATCCGACATGTCGGTTCGTCGTGATGCCGACAAATTGATGAACTGAATCCCGAGACCCTCAATGAAATCCGACCGAATCCGTGATTCTCCCTTTCGGAGGTGAACAACCTTCGCGTCGACCTCGAATTTTCGCTTGGATGCCGGATGAACCAGAAGAACCCGAACGGAATCGCCAAGTACATAACCATTGATCGGCGTTTTTACGAAAATGCCCCCACGGCTTAGATTTTCAGAAATCGCATCGCGGATATCCGCCCTGGAACTCAGCTTAACGACCAACTGCATATTGAGGCGTGGATGTTTCCGGCTACCGATGCCCCGCGCATCCAACAGACGGTCGATCATGCGCTCGAAAGTCTTTACCTGTCGCGTTTCGATTCGAAGAAACTCGATTCCCATTCCCGGCGCGGGTCCCACTTTGTGGGGCCCTACGATTCGAATGACCTTCCCCGTAACCTTTACGGCGTCTTCGGCACCCGGGAGCGTCATTTCCAACTGAAGTTTTTCACCAACAGCAGCAAACGGGTGGGCGGTTTCCAAAAAAACCCCGCTTTTACTCAAGTTTCCGAAGAACAGCTCACTTATTTCGCTATAACGAATCTTTACCCTTGTTTCGACTCGGGGCGAAATTCGCCGTTCAGCGATTTGAAGAGGTTCTGCTGTCATTGCATCCATCAGATAGAGCAACAATATTCCACGAACGCCAAGGCCCCGGCAAGAAAAAGGACGAGCGCAACCAACCAAACGTCGGGCTGATCCCAATCCCTTGTCGTCAAGTGTCGTCTCCCAATACTTTTTTCGCGAAAGAGCGAAGCGATGAGTCGTTCTTCGCATCCTTTTCGCCCATGGCTGTCGCCAATCCATCGCGGAGACTTTTCGGTGTTTGAAGGGTCGTCATCTTTTGCGATGTTACCGCACCGGTTTCAGCGTTTCGAGCCTCCACCGTCAAGAGACATTCCTCCGAGAGCTGAAACCGAAGTTCCAACAGGGCCGATTTCTTCTCTCCTTCACGGGGGGCGGGGAATTTAAATGAGCCTATATATTCGTTGTCTACTACGGTTGCCTTGTCTCCCTGATAAACATCCACCTCAAGTGGAGCACCCGGCGGGACGGAAACCTTATAAGCTTTGGCTGCAGGTATCGGTGTGTTTTGCTCCAAGACGGGTTTGAATTTTCCATTTGGCAGGGCGATTCCTATGGGAATGGAAAGTACGTCTTTCAACTTTATTTTTGTTCCCTGGGCGAGGAAGCCACCTAGGATCGCTGCGCCGCAAGCCACGACTTCATCTGGATGAACTCCTTTCCGCGGAGTTTTCCCGAAATGTTTTTCGATTTTGTCTTGAACCAGAGGCATTCGAGTCTGTCCGCCGACAAGAAGAACTTCATCAATGTCCTTTACCTTTAAGTTTCCAGAGGTCATGACGCGATCACAAAGGGTCATGGTTCGGTCGACCAAATCCCCCGTCAGTTGATTGAGTTGGTCTCGCGTAAGAACCAAGTCGAGGTCGACTGGATCGCCTTTGATTTGCGTGATGAAAGGAAGCTGAATTTTCGCGTTCTTCTCACTGGAGAGTTCCCGTTTCACTCGTTCGGCCGCTGCGCGAACACGTTCGATCGGTACCTTCTCGCCGCGAAGATCTTTTCCCGTGGCCTCCTTAAATTTATCGATGACGTACGTCACGATCCGCTGGTCAAAATCCACACCTCCCAAAAACGTATCGCCTCCTGTGGCAAGCACACGAAATTCATTGGCTTGAAGATGGAGAATGGAGACGTCAAACGTTCCGCCTCCGAGATCAAAAATGAGAATTTTCTGATTGAGCCCTTTGTTGTATCCATAGGCCAGGGCGGCGGCAGTCGGCTCATTGATAATTCTTTCAACGGTAAGACCTGCGAGTCTTCCGGCTTCACGAACCGCCTGTCGTTGATTGTCGCTGTAGTATGCCGGAACGGTGATCACGGCTCGATTGATCTCTGTTTCCAACATCCGTTGGGCGACTTCGCGAATTTCTCCCAAGATCAGCGCGGAAATTTGGGGGAGCGTGTAGCGGGTCATTCCCAGCATAACGGCCGTCTCCATGTTAGGCCCCTCGACAATCGAGTACGTCATGAGCTGTTTCATTCGTTGAACAATCAGCGAATTGAATTTTCGTCCGATCAAACGTTTGGAGCTGTAAATCGTGTCCTCAGGTTTCGTGACCATCTGATCTAGCGCGGGCTGGCCGACAACCACTTCCCCTTTCCGCGTAAGACCCACCACTGATGGCACCGTGGCATATCCCTTTTCAGATGGGATGATTTTTGGCTTCCCGGCGTGGAGGTATGCGGCGCAGGAGTAGGTGGTTCCCAAATCAATTCCCAAGACGATGTTTTTATCCATGGAGTAGAGAAACTCTAAGGTGCTCTCGCCTATTTGCCAATATCCCGACTTGGTGCGAACGGGGGGACTTGAACCCCCACGAGATTGCTCCCGCCAGACCCTGAATCTGGTGCGTCTGCCAATTCCGCCACGTTCGCGTGTTTCGCGAATCCTACCGTAACATCACTTTTTGAGCATTATGCGGAGGGGAATTCAAGCCTTTCAGGCAGCTAATTACCATCGAATTACATTACAATATATGGTAATTTATCCCTGGCTGTGGAAATTAAAATTCAAGCAATTTTAACTAGTTGACTGTTTTTAACAAAAAAAGGTTCCAAATAATCCACAGGTTCCATCTGGAATGGGGCGAGATGAAGGTCTATACTGAAAATTAGGAATCACTTGTGGAGAACCACGCCGCTCCCAGTTCCATCCACGTCGAACGATTATCCAATCGCCTAACTCTATCTCTCCCCGTTGAATTTAAGGGTCCACAGGGCCAGATGATCGGAAACACGTTAAATGTTAGCCGTGGAGGGATGTTTGTGGAGACCTCCTCACCTCTTCCAGAGGGTTCGCGCCTCTTCTTCCGATTCCGAAAGGATGCTCTTCCTATGCAATTTCATTTGGAGGGCGAAGTCGTTTGGTCTCGAAAACAGAAAAATGGAAAAAAAAGAATCGGCCCCAACGGCATGGGGATTCGGTTTGTTCAGCATCGGGCTCAAAACGATTCGACGCTCGAAAATATCTTCTCCGTTCTTCACACCTTGAAATCGTAGTGTAACGTCGAGCGTACGTCTCGACGGATTCTTATAATTCTTCTTCTCACATTTGCCGCGCATAGTATTCGGCTCGCCTCGCCCTTTGTTTACGATGACACGGTCTGCGTCGAAAAAAATTCGTTTTTGAGATCCGCCGACGGTCTTTCACATATTTGGAAGGGAGAAATCGAGCCCACCGGCGAAATGAATGGAGCGTACCGGCCCCTTTTTCTCACTCTTCTTTCATTGGAAGGAAGATTCGTCGGCTTTCATCCTTTCGGGTTTCGTCTTTTTTCGATCCTTCTGCATCTGGCCAACGGACTCCTCCTTCTTTTCCTGGCCCACCGGTATTTCCGATTGCCTGTGCCTTGGGCATTTATGGTTTCTCTTCTTTTCCTTCTTCACCCCATTCAATCGACGGCTCTTGCACTGGTCTGGAAGCAGAGTGATCTCTGGATCGCATTTTTTGCTCTGTCTTCACTCCTCTTTCTCCAAGATTTCCCTCTTGCAAGCTTTCTCCTTTTTCTTATTTCGCCTTTGACAAAGGAGAGTGCCCTCGCGATACCCCTCGTCTGGCTGGGATTTGAACGGATTCTCTCGGAGAAGGAACGAAAAAAAAGATTCCTCCTTACGGGCCTGGCTGTATCCATTTCGATTATCTTCTACGAATTTCTCCTGCCTTTGCTCCCGCATGGCATTCCCTCAAGCGGAGATTCATTGGGACCTTTGGATTATTTTAAATCTCAACTTCATGCTCTCCCCTTTTATTTTCTTGCACTCGTTAATCCATCTCAAATCACCCTCGAACGAACTTTTGTAATGCCACTGAATTTTCCAATCCTCGGTTCTCTTATTCTCATTTTCTTTTTTCTAATTCTTATCTATCGGCGAAAATCAAAGAGTTCGATTGCCCTTCTAATGGCGGCTTTTTTTCTACTTTCCACTTCTTCCTTTCATCCTCTTTCGCTCCTGTATGATGAAACGAGGCTTTACCTTTCGATCGGATTTGCCCTCATCGCTCTCTTTTGTGAGCTCCCCGAGCTTCGCTCTACATTTTATCGCGGGGCGGGCACCATTCTTTTGATTCTTCTCGTCGCTGCAAATTGGATGGAATCAAGCCGTTGGAGTTCTGAAGAAATCCTCTGGAAAAAAACATTGGAGATTGAGCCGAACTCCCCGCGTGCCCATTATCAACTGGGATGGATCGCTGATGGTCGGCGAGAATGGGAGACAGCGGAAATCGAATATCAAATGGCCCTCCGAATTCTTCCCGAATTCGACAAAGCTCGCCTTGCACTCGGAATTCTTTTGGGCCGAATGGGAAAGTTGGAAGAAGCAAAGAACGAGTTCCAATTTCTCCTTGGGCATGCCCCCTATTGGAAGGCGCGAGGAGATTATCATTTGGGACTGGCGGCCATGTATCAAAAGGACTGGAAGTGCGCGGAGGACTTTTTCGATCAAGCGGACAGGTGGGATCCGGCGGCTCACCTGGGTGTCAAAGGGAGGAGCATTCTTGCTGGTTCGAGGAACGTGCGTTAATTTGCGCCCGCCCTCTATGGGAAAACGAAAGAAAGTCGATCTCTCCACCAATGTGGGGCCTTTGAAACTCAAGAATCCCGTCCTCACAGCGTCCGGCACATTTGGATATGGATTGGAATTTTCAGACCTGATCGATCTCAATCGTCTCGGGGGCTTTGTCACTAAGGGCCTTTCTCTTCGTCCCCGCGCAGGGAACGCTCCACCCCGAATCCACGAAACAGCGTCGGGAATGCTCAATTCCATCGGCCTTCACAACATAGGTGTCGAAGAATTCATCCGAGAGAAGCTTCCCCAACTTCGGAAATACGATACCGCCATCATCGCCAACATTTATGGGGAGACGCCGGATGATTTTGTCGCCGTGGCAAAGCGCCTTTGTGAAGCCGAGGGACTGGCCGCGCTTGAAATCAACGTCTCATGCCCGAATGTCGCCAAGGGAGGGCTCGATCTTGGCACCGACGCCCAGGAGGTAGAAAAACTCGTATCTCGTATCCGCGCACTCACCCAGTTGCCCCTTTTAGCCAAGTTAACACCGAATGTGACTGATATCCGCGATATTGCCCGAGGAGCAATTAACGGAGGTACAGATGGACTTTCTCTTATCAATACCATCCGAGGAATGAGTGTAGACCTGGATCGGCGAATGCCTCATCTATCTTCTGTCACGGGGGGGCTTTCGGGCCCGGCCATCAAGCCGATCGCGTTGGCCAAGGTGTATGAAGTGGCCCGAACATTTGATATCCCGATCGTCGGCATTGGAGGAATTGCAAGCGGAAGAGATGCCCTGGAGTTTTTGGTCGCAGGAGCATCCGCCATACAGGTGGGTACACAGAATTTTGTCCGGTCTAATGCGGCCATTACTATTCTCGAAGAAATGGAAACCTATCTTGCCGATAAAAACGTTGGTCTCACACATGTGATTCGGTCGCTCTCTACTTTTCAATCATCATGACGCCGAAAAGTGAACATCGGAAAACCCGACGATTTCCGGTTCAAATTGCGGTGAGCCTGACCACGATCGACACGTTTCTCGATAGTGAGATTATGAACCTCTCCAAAGGGGGAATCTTTATCAAAGCCGATCTTCCTCTTCCGCTTGGAACAGAAGTTGATCTTGTCTTCACGCTCCCGAATTCTGCGAAGTCGATTCAGGCTACCGGCACGGTGGTCTGGACACGCCGAAGAGGGGAAAGTTCGCAAGCTTCCTCCTTTCCTGACCATCCCTCAGGGATGGGAATCCAGTTTAAAGAGATCGGTATGGATCAAATTGAGGCCATCCTGGATGAAATTGAGGAGCTCATGCAGTTATCAAATTGATTCGGCGTGTTGTAAATTCTATAATAATTTCAATAGATTGAAAGAAAATTGAATTTCTGATATATAGGGCTGCTTCCAATGGCTGGTGTAGCAAAAAGCGCTCCGAAATCCCCGGAGTTTAAGATCGGAGATAAGGCCGTTTACCCCGCGCATGGGGTTGGAATTATCGACCGAATTGAACATAAGGAAATCGCTGGAAACATCGTTTCTTTTTATGTCATGCGGATTCTCGATAGCGACATTACCGTCATGGTGCCGACCAACAACGACAAACTTCGTCGGCTCATTCAAAAAGAAAAAGTGCGCCAGGTTTATAAGGTTTTTGAAAAACAGGACGTGGTGATCGACACCACCACTTGGAATCGGCGACAACGGGAATATCTCGAAAAAATTAAAACCGGATCTCTTTTTGAAATTGCCGAGGTCATGCGCGATCTTTACGTTCTCCGAGGATCCAAAACGCTCTCGTTCGGAGAGCGAAAGATGTTGGATACGGCCCGAACATTGCTCGTAAAGGAACTGGCGATCGCAAAATCCGTCGATGAAACGGTGATCGAACAAGAGATCGGTCAGATGTTTCAGGCGTGAGCGCCGTCGCCATTATTGCGGCGGGAGGTTCTGGTCGCCGATTCGGAGGCTCCACGCCGAAACAATTTCTGCCGCTGCTCGAGAAACCCTTGATCCAACATACGCTCGAAGCATTTGAGAGAGCCGGGAGTATTTACGAAATCATCGTGGTTCTCCCCCGGGAAGAGCTCGATCGTTTTTCATCTTATGAAAAAAAGAAAATGGGACTACGGAAATTACGCTCTGTGGTGGCCGGAGGCGATACACGGCAAGAGTCCGTTTTTTGCGGATTGGAGGCGGTAGCACCTAAGACCACGCAGGTGGCGATTCATGATGCTGCACGCTGCCTGATCACGCCTGAGTTAATTGACAGAACTGTAGGTGCCAGCGTTTCTCCATGGGACGGAGCGATTATGGCACTTCCCATCCCGGATACGGTCAAGCGCGTCGATGGCGAACAAATCCTGGATACGATTTCACGCGACTCGCTTTGGGGAATGCAGACTCCTCAGGTTTTCACCTTCCCCTTTATTCGAAACGCTTATCAGAAAGCGAAAACAGAGCGATTCACCGCTACCGATGACGCTGCCGTGGCCGAGCGGGCGGGTGGAAAAATTCGCGTGGTGGAAGGGAGCCTTCGAAATTTCAAAGTAACCCGCCCCGAGGATTTTGATCTCGCTGAAAAATTTCTTTCTGCGCCCGGCGCGAATCAAATTCGAATCGGTCAGGGAATTGACATTCATCCCTTTGCCGAGAGACGAAAATTGATACTGGGTGGAATTGAAATTCCCTCGCCACGCGGTCTCGCCGGACATTCCGATGCCGATGCGTTGATTCATTCGATTTGCGATGCGCTTTTGGGAGCGCTTGCTTTGGGTGACATGGGAAAACATTTTTCCGACAAAGATCCTCAATATAAGGGACGTTCGAGCAATTATTTTCTTTCAAAAGTCATGGAGCTTGTCCGTGAAGGAGGGTGGACGGTTTCGAATGTGGATACGACCGTCGTGACTGAAGAACCCATACTTGCACCTTACATCGAACCCATGCGGGGGGCTCTTGCCGAAACGATGGGACTGGCCATCC
Organism: uncultured bacterium; assembly: GCA_964397255.1. GTDB lineage: Bacteria > Bdellovibrionota_G > JALEGL01 > JALEGL01 > DATDPG01 > CAYNHQ01. The sequence continues at coordinate 216,885 of CAYNHQ010000001.1, read as the reverse complement.
ATCAAGTTAGCATCAAAGCGACTCGCCCTGAAAAGCTTGGAACATTCGGCCGTAAAGAAGGGCTTGTCGCCCTAACCTCTCTTATTCTCCAACGTTAATTTCGTCTCAACAACCATTCGTTACCGAATCAAAGAACTTTAAACCAGCTACAGACTTCTTCATACTTTAACTTTCGAAGATGTCCCCGACTGAAAAACGAAGAGCCACACGAATAAATCGACGCGCGGCGGTGCATTTTATTGCGAATGGAAAAAGTTGTTATGGTGTGGTTCTAAATTTTTCTGAAATCGGTCTTTTCATTCAAACCGAACACATGTTCGCGGTAGACAGCACGATCACTGTTCCCATTCGAATTGGAACGGATCGTGTAGTGGAATTGCGTGGACGCGTCGCATGGCCTCAATTTGGAATTTCAAAAACCACGAGCGTTTCCGCGCATACGGGAATGGGCATCGAACTTTTCGCGGCTCCCGAGGAATACATTCGCTTTATTGCGCAGATGCGAGAGCAAATCAGGAAATTACCTCGTGGCATTGAAGAACGTTTTGAAGTTTATCACCGTGTTCGTTTCGCTTCCGGAGAAGATTTTCTTACCCAGTACACTGAAAACTTAAGCCGCGGCGGTATGTTTCTGGCGACCAAAGAGCCGCTTAAACAGGGGGAATCGATCAAAGCTCATTTGGAAATCCCAGGAATACCCGAGCCATTAGAAGTCGAGGGTCGCGTAGCCTACAAGCTGGGAGAAAAGGAAGCCCAAAGCGCCGGTCGACGCTCTGGAGTTGGGATTCAATTCGTGAATTTAACGGCGGAGACCAAGGCGCGCCTTCATCACTATATTCAGCGGCTCGAGGTTCACCGATCACGTCCCGAGCGCCGGTTGGGCAATGACATTCCCCAGCGAGGATCCCTTACTCAAGTTCTCGTTCCCGAACTCTTGCTCGGCCTTCTTGAAAAGAAAGCGACCGGGACTCTTCTTCTGGATCGTGAAAATGTCCATAAGCTCGTTTACATAAGGTCCGGACAGCCGGTCTTTATAGAATCGAATCTTCGCAGTGAAAGCTTAGGAAATTTTCTGGTGCAGCGAGGCGTCATCACCAGTGAAGATTTGGAGCAGTCGCTCGCCGATTTGGCCAAGAGTGAAATTCATCATGGCGAAATCATGGTGGCCGGGGGAATGATGGATGCACCCCGCATGGCCTTGAATCTGGTCGAACATCAAGAGGAAAAATTACTCAATACCTTTCCCTGGTTTGACGGGAGTTTTGAATTCGTACCGGGAACCGATTGGCCGAGCACAATCTTAATCACACCGATCCGAACGTATCAAACCATCTTTCAGGGAATTCTTCGCTGGTACGATCCGTCGGTTCTCAGCTCCTGGATGGGATTGGAGGAAGAAACGGCCATTCGCCGTATCCGAATGCCAGGTCCTGATGCCATTGTTCCTCCGCTTATTTTTAGGATTCTCACCCATGTCGCCACTCCTCAAACTTTGGGACAAATCGCGGTCAAACTCAATGTACCGTTGGAGCAAGTGATTCAGGCCGCCTATTGTCTGATCATCGCGGGATGGACGGTTCTCGACTTTTCCGCACGGGTAGATGTTCTCCCCGCAGAATTTATCGCTCAAAAGGACCCTGAAACTGAATTGGCCGAACGTCAAAAGCACGATGTGGTTCGCCGCTGGGTGGATGAAGACCTGGAGCGACTCCGTAGTCTTGATTTTTTTGATCTCCTCGGCGTGGATGAAAATGCTCCGGAGCGAGAGATCACAAGGGCATACATGGAACGAATCGCGAGATACGAAGCACAGGATATCGAAACCATCAACGATGAAACGGTGAAAAGTAAAATTGTTCAAATTCGCTCGTGGTTGAATCTCGCCTACGATACGTTACGTGATCCCGATTTGCGCCGTGTTTACCGAAAAAAGGAGAAAGGGAAAAAAGCCAGCGGCATTAATGTCGATGGGGAGCGCCTCATTGTGAGCGCCTTACGAGACTTGGACCGAAATCAAATCGATCGGGCCATTGAGAGCTTGGAGGCGGCGCACAAAATTCTCCCCAATGATATTTCCATCAACGGATATTTGGGTTGGGCTCTCTTTCAAAAAGACAGAGTCACCCATTTGGAAAAGGCGACACAAATGTTGGTGGAGGCAGTAAAGCGCGATCCAACCGATGCGCAGACGCATTTTTATCTCGGAGAAATTTTTTCGTATCGTAAAGATTGGAATAAGGCGGCTCGCCTCTTTGCTCAGGCCGTTAATTTGAATCCCACATTTGTCAAAGCGGCCGCCGCGTATGAAGTGGCAAAACGCCGAGTGAAGCACTAATTACGCCGCCTTTCCCAACACTTTTCGTGCGAGACTGGGTTGGTCGGTCATGATGACATCGACCCCCAATTTTGAATAACTTTCGATTTCGCTCGGAGCATTGACGGTCCAAACGTGAAAAGCTTTTCCCCGTTCATGAGCCCAATTCAAAAAACGAGGAGTGACAGGTTTTATGCGGCCTACGGCCTTCGGAATCTGAAGGGCATCAAAAGAACATTTCATCTTTGAACGAGTAAAATGACTCTGTACCCAAGATTTCCACCCCTCCCACTCCGTGGCGCCGGTCGCAATGGGATGCCAATATTGCCGTGCAAATCGCGCCGGGGCCGAATGCCTACCGGAAATCATCACATGATCGAAAGCTCCTGCCGCTTCCACAAGGCGCATCACCTCTTGGGTCAATCGGACGGAGTTCTCTTTAATTTCCAAGATTAAAGGAATTGAACGATAGCGCTCTAAAATGATTTCCAGCGTTGGAATTTGCGTCCGCTTTGGCCCGGAAAAACGGTAGCCCGCATCGACCTGTTCAAGGTCTTTCCATGTAAATCTGGATAGAGGTCCGCGCGCGTTGGTCGTTCGGTCCAGCGTTTCGTCATGAAGTACAACGGGAACGCCGTCTGAGGTAAGGCGTACATCCAACTCAAATCCGTCCACCCCCAGCTCCAAAGCATGGTCAAACGCGGGCAATGTATTTTCAGGCGCTTCCGCACCCCCCCGGTGGGCAAATATCTTCGGTTGCCCCTGCGGGGATCGACTCCAAAACTCCTTCATTCCATTCCTTTCTTTTTCTCCGCTCGTAGTTTCTGCCGAACATCGCGCCACCAATTCAATCGTTCACGAATCAACTTCTCCTGACCGACATTTTTCGGCTCATAATATTGTCTGCCTTTGAGCTCTTGGGGAAGACATTCAAGGGACGTCGTTTGGTCGGGAGAGTCGTGTGAATATTCATAGCCTCTGCCATATTCCAATTCCTTCATGAGTTTTGTCGGCGCATTTCGAATGGCAAGCGGAACGGGATACACTTTTCCATCTTTTAAATCCGCTTCGACACGACCGTAGGCAATATACGTTGCATTCGACTTCGGCGCGGCGGCCAAATAGACCGTCAACTGCGCGAGCGCGAGTTTTCCTTCGGGGATCCCCAAAAAGTGGATGGCATCCTTCGCGGCAATTGCAAGCGTGAGCGCCTGAGGATCCGCATTCCCGATATCCTCGCTCACAAAGCGTATCAAGCGACGGGCGACATAAAGCGGATCTTCTCCCGCCTCTAGCATTCTTGCGAGCCAGTAAAGACCGGCATCGGCATCTCCGTTTCGAAGACTCTTATGAAGAGCCGAGATGGTATTGTAATGTTCTTCTCCCGCTTTATCGTAAAGAAGTGTGACTCGCTGAATCGCGCGATCGACCGTGCCTCGATCGAGAATTCCCTGTTCGGGCGCCAATTGAATGGCGGCTTCCAATAGATTGAGTGCCGCGCGGGCATCTCCCGGCACTCGTGAGACAAGATAGTCCAGAACCTCATCCGAAATGGTGACTCTTCGAGAGAGTAGAACTGAATCCATGTGGGCCGCACGCTGAAGAAGGCCGATGAGATCTTTCGGTTCGAGCGGGTCGACCACGAAGACACGCATACGGGAGAGAAGCGCTCCGATCACTTCAAAGGAAGGATTCTCTGTCGTCGCCCCGATGAGTATGATGTCCCCACGCTCCACATAGGGAAGAAATGCGTCTTGCTGTGCTTTGTTGAATCGATGGATTTCGTCAACAAAAACGACCGTCGGCTCTCCGCCACGGGTTCTCGCCCTCTCCGCCTGGGCCATAACGTCGCGAACTTCTTTAATTCCCGAAAGAACAGCCGAGAAAGGCATAAATTGATACCCACTCTGCCCGGCCACGATTCGGGCGATTGTTGTTTTTCCGCAGCCGGGAGGACCCCAAAGTATAAAAGATTGAAACTGTTTCGACTCGACCATGGATCGAATCGGCCCTGTGGGCCCCACGAGCTTTTCTTGTCCTGTGACTTCATCCAACCGAGTGGGACGAATCCGTTCGGCGAGTGGGGTGGTGACACGAGAATCCCGCTTTTGGGCAAGAGTTGTTGAAAAGAGGTCCATTGGGTTAGGCTCCCCTTTCTATCTGTGGGCGTTGGCGGCTGCAAGGAGCGAAAAAATGAAAGGGAAATCACCCAAAGAGTCGTATGTGGAAATGGTTCAGCAGGTTCAGCCGGGAGATACGAACCCCCTGGGTTCGGTCTTTGGCGGCCGTGTCATGGAATGGATCGACATCGCCGGCGCAGTGGCGGCGATGCGGCATGCTCGAACGACCGTAGTCACCGCTTCCTTTGATCGTGTGGATTTCCATGCGCCGGCTCGAAACGGCGACATTATGGTTCTTTCCAGCTGGGTGAATTACACGGGCCGAACGTCGATTGAAGTGAGTGTGGATGTCCGAGCGGAGAATATTTTGACCGGCGATCGAGTGTTAACCACGCAGGCGCTGATCACGTATGTGGCGATTGACCGCAATGGAAGACCGGCCCTCGTCATTCCGGTTCATCCTGAAACCGCCGAAGAGAAAGAACGATTCAAAGAAGGGGAAGCGCGCCACAAAGAGCGCAAGGTCCTGCGCGCCCAACATCATTCATAGTTAATGAGAACGGGTCCCGAAGCCGATTAGCCATTCCAATGTCGTGGGGGTCCCTGGTGTTCCCGCCGGAGTTAGAAACAGGTCAATGTCGGTGTTGAATTCAAACCGGTCGCCCAAAGGGAGTGTCAATCCCGTACCAAACCGCATATCGAGGGCATTTTGCCCATCAAGAGCCGCGTAACCAATACCGAAAAGGCCGTAAAGGGACGCGGGACCAATGTAAAGATAGTCGTATCGCACTGAAGGAATGAGATCGAAACGAAACGTATCGCTAAATCCCATGAGTGCGGCAAGGTTAAATCCGAGGTGAAAGCCAAAGTCGTAATCAAACTCGCCTCCTAGGCGAAACTGATTTTCCCAATCTTGAAGATTAAAGGCAGGTCCTCCCTTCACTCGGAGGCTATAATCGCCTGGCCCCGCTACCGCAGCCGACGTGGCGAGCAAACCAACCAATACAAGTGCCCGAAACATCTGGAAAAGAATAGTCGACTTATGCTGGGGATGAAACTAAATCTCGATGATCCAGACCCCGCGATTCTCGCTGGGCTCTTTCTCTTCTTTGTGAAGGGGAAGAGGAGGAAGAAGAGGGATCGGGAGTTCAAGCGGAAGAGGCTGTGGCTCGTCCCGTCGCGATTGCCCTTTTGGGTCTCTCAATCTATCGGGTGGGATGAGCATCGTTTTTCCTCACCCCTTTGCTACAGCAACAGCTATTCCAAGTGGTCCCCGATAGGCCTGTTTTGGAACCCATTGATTTGACGTCATTTTTGGCTTGATGCGTCGCGCAAACACGCGCTGGAGGCCGATTTCCGGTGTGCTGAAATCGAGCAGTGGGAACCTGAATTCCTCCTCTCGGTTCCCCCCCTACCCAGCTCACGAAAGCTATTTCATGAGAGTGGTGCCGGTAATCCACCAACGATCCAGCCGCTTTTGAAAATAGAGTTCGACCTTTTTCCCGCCAAGCGGAGATCCAAAAACCATTTCCTTTTTCGAACCCTGAATACCATCGACCCGAATCTGCATGTGAACGGTGGCCGACCAACCGCTCCGCTCCATTTTTTCTATCGGCGAATGAATGGCCAAGTGATCGTAGGATTGAAAAGCCTGTTTAAATCGACGAGACAAATTTCGCCGATTTGAGCCGACATTGTCCTGATAATCGGAGGAGACAGGCGCCAACGCCTTCTCAAAATCCTTGGCTTCCATCGCGATTTTCATTTCATCCACAATTTGCCGAATGGCGGTTTCTTCAGGATCTTTTTGACAAGAAAGCGCGAGGAAAAGTAGGCCGAATGCGAAAGCTCGCTTCATTCGAGAGGCCCCATCGTTTTTAAAAATTCAGCGACGAGAGGGGATTCTTCTCCCCGAAGAGCGGCCAATTCCGGCTGAAAAAGGGTTCCAATGAAGAAAGGGTGATCTTCCAGTTCAACGCCTCGTGCGGATCCCATTCTATCTCGCCCTGTAATTCTGAGCGCCGTACCCTCAAATCTTTCTTCAAACTTAGGATTCAAACCATAGCTGCAATAAAACTCACCCTCGAATTCTTTTTCGGAATGAATTTTCGCTAAACGTGATCGAGGAGAGAAAAAGATTTTCTCTTTCATTCCGACCAATGAGCACGAAAGTTTTGAAATAAATTTTATCTCAGCTGCAGGCGAACTTTCCTGATGATCGGCATTGGCAACTCCTAGAACATTCCTCGCATACTCAATAAGCATGTGCTGGAAACCCCCGCATGTCCCCAGAAGTGGAATTTTGCTTTCGCGCGTATATCGAATGGCCCTGAGGACTCCATCCATACTTTCATAGGGGCTTCCCGGCGTGCACCAAAAACCAGAAATGTCTTTTACGACGCCCGCAAAATTTCGCTCAAGCTCCATCGTCGGAATCCATTCCATCTTGAAGTCAGCCTGAAACTTTGGCAGCAGCAATTCGATTGCCTTGGGAATTGCCCGATGCGCGAGAACGGCTTCACTCCTATCTCCGATCAATCCGATTTTGATCGTTTGCCCCACCTCAACTTTTTACGTCCTTTGCCGGTATTACACAACAAGCGGAGATTGGGCTGCCACCATACGAGACATGTGAAAGTTCAAGACCCGTAGTTGGAGAATGTGCGTTCATTTGCATAAATATCGACACTTTGATAATTATATGCACAAATATTGACATATATTCAATTATATGATTAAAAATTGCTATGGCCCCAATCCTCCTCCCGCCGCTCCTGTTCCCGGCCCCGGACTCCAGGAGCCGGCAATGGATGGCAAGACTTAAGCGAGAGAAAAAGATCCGAGCCGCCGGCCCACGCCTGTATACCAGTGTTCCCATAGGGCACCAGGCGGAAGCGGTGCGAAGAGGGTGGGCGCAAATCGTGTCGAACTTATTCCCAAATGCCTTACTTACGCATCGAACCGCACTGGAGTACAAGCCGAGTCCCAAAGGAGTTGTTTATTTGACTGGATCAGCAAGGCGACGGCTCCGATATCCGGGCTTAACCCTCAAGTTCATGAGCGGACCGAAACCCCTGAAAGACGATCCTCCCTTCATCAATGCAAGAGTTTCTTCCATGCCCCGTGCTCTGCTCGAAAATTTATCCATCACGCGAGGAGGAAACGAGGAACGCACACTCCCTCGGGAGGACTTGGAACGCCGCCTCGAGGAAATTCTCCGCGCAAAAGGGGTAAAGGAACTGAATGATTTGCGCGACCGCGCGCGCGTCATTGCTCGACAGTTCGGTTGGAAGCGGGAGTTCAAGCGCCTTGATCAAATCGTGGGTGCGATGCTTCGGAGCCGACCTGCCGGCATCTTGCGTTCGAACATCGCCCGCGCTCGCTCTAAACATATTCCTTACGACGAGCATTGCCTCGAACGATGCCACATTTTATTTGCTGACCTCCGGCACCAGCCCTTCCGGTCTCTTTCAGACGAATATTCGGCTCCCGAGCACTTCAGAAACAAGGCCTTTTTTGAAGCTTATTTTTCCAACTACATTGAGGGAACCACGTTTGAAATCGAAGAAGCGGAAGAAATCGTCTTCGAGGGAAAAATCCCAAAAAACCGGCCGAAGGATGCCCATGACATTTTGGGAACATTCCAGATCGTTTCAGATTCGGACGAAATGCACCGCCGGCCGGACAGTTACAAAAGCTTTGAGCGCGTCTTGAAGGAACGGCATACCACTCTCATGAAAGATCGGCCGGAAGCGATGCCGGGGGTTTTCAAAAATCGACCCAATCGAGCCGGAAGTACGGTTTTCGTCGACCCGGGATATGTGATCGGAACGCTCGAGCAAGGCCTGCGATTGTATAGAGACCTGCCTGGTGGAATGGCTCGGGCGATATTCATGATGTTTCTCATCGCGGACGTTCATCCGTTCCGGGACGGAAATGGCCGGATCGCCCGCATCTTCATGAACGCCGAACTCTCCGGTATGGGTCTTTCGACCATCATCATCCCAACGGTTTATCGGGAGGATTACATGGGGACGCTCAGGGCCATGACACGCCGGAACCGCCCCGATCCTCTCATCCGAATGCTCGTCAAAGCCCAAGAGTTCTCGCATTTGAGGTTTTCTCCCTATCCCAAGATATTGCAGAAAATCCGCCGGAGAAACTGGTTCCAAGAACCCAGTGAGGCGAGGATCATCATTGCGTAAGAGGACATGGATGGTAAGACTTGTTCGTCATGAGGCTGAAGGTCCAGATTTTGGTTGCGATGGTCGTAGTAGGAATTCATTCTGCCACCAACGCGAAGGAGGCAACTCCTTATCCGGTAGGGGCGTGGTATTGGATCAATGCGGTACGGCCGACGCAGTGGCAGACTGATTTAAAAAATATGAGACGAGGAGGCTTTACCTATGTGGTCGGAGCCTTTGGTTACGATGCGACAGCTCTGCAACACCGAAAGAAGGACGTTCGAGCCTTTCTTACTACCGCGAAAGAGACGGGACTGGGCGTTTATCTAAGTATTTGGAGCCCCTCTTGGAACTCCCTTCCGATTCCAGCGGGGATGGAAACGGTCGATGAACTTGGGAATGTTCGTTTTGGACCGAATATCTACGAACGAAAATGGGTGGATGAAGTTTGGGTTCCCTATCTTAAAAATATTGGAGAAATCACGAAGGGCTTTTCCAATTTTCTTGGATATTATTTCGACGACACGTTTCAAATTGGTCGCCCTGAAGATTCAAAGGCGAAACAGGGGAAATACGCCAGTTATTCTGCGTTAGATCAGGCTCGATTCCAAAAGTGGCTTAAGAAAAAATATGGGACTCTCAAACTCCTTCACGATAGCTGGAAAGGAGAAGAATCGACCTCGTGGGAATCAATTCCTCCTCCTCGTGACAAAAAAACCCGTGCAGCCTGGTCAGACTGGATTTCTGCCCGTGGTGAATGGCTCGAATACTGGGCAAAGATAACCAGAAGAATATTGAAAACCACTGACCCAAACCCATCTCATATTTTGGTTTTAGTGGATGATGAATGGCTTTTGCAAACCCAAGTGGACCTGCAGAGCGATGCTGTAAAAGCGCGCGCGGCTATCGGCGCGGAGACCGCCGAACTCTATATTGATCAGCGTGGGCTTGATATTCAAAAAGTAGCGAAATATTGGGATGCGATTTCTGTCTATGCCACATTCATGTGGACATCGGAAAAAGAATTTCCAACTTATTTAAAAAGAACGAAGGAAATAATTAAAAATGTTCAACAGAGTTTTGATGGAAAGCCGTATCCATTTTTCACATTCTGGGGAAATACCGATTTCAACAAAAACCTAAAAGACCATCCGACTGGATCGGAACTCGTCTCTATCATCCGAGCGGCCCAGGAGGCCGGAGCAAGAGCCACAGATATTTACGCCTATCGCTCAGGAGATTGGAGAATCTTTCCCGAAACCCGCCCTGACCTGCTGCCCGGAAAAGAAGAGACCTACCCAATAGCTCCACCTTTCACTGGAGTTTATCTCGTCGATCGCCCAAACGTGATGAGCGAGTTTAGAGAAGCACTAAAAAGACTCTAGTTCGTCGTGGTATGTTTGGAGCCGATGCGGAAGATGAGATAGCCCATAATTCCGAACATCAGGACGGCGAGAAAATCACCTTCGGCGAATGAGCCAAGCGTATTGGTACCGACTTTTTCGGCCATCTTTTGAAAATCTTGGAAATTTGCTGATATCGCGACGGCAATTCCGCCCAAGGCTCCACCTGCTACCAGACCCGATGAGAAAAGAGCGCCAGGGCCTGAATCATCTTCTTCTTTGAACTTGCCCCCTGATTTTTGAGCTCTTCGTGAGCGCACCCAATCCACAACGGCCCGAACCATAGCGCCACAAAACACTGGTGCTGTCGTGGAAAGCGGTAAATAAAGACCGACGGCAAACGCGAGAACCGCCGTCAAACCACAGAGAATCATCGTAAGGGCAATCACGCCGCCGGCAATAATGAAGGCCCACGGCAACTTTTGTGTCAGAATTCCATCAATAACCACTGACATGAGTTTCGCCTGCGGTGCCGGCATTTTCTCGCCGCCAATTCCTTCGGTCATAGAAATACGTGATTGGCCGCTCGGATCGACCAAGTATCTTCCTGCGGGAAGTCCAGCGCTATCTTCTTTCACAATCGCTTTTCGATACCCCTGACCGTCGTAATTCACCGTTTCAGCCGTAATGTAAGTAGCCGGAACAGAAACCGCTGAGGGAAGCGGGGTGAATTTTCGGTAGGTGTTGTTCATAAAGATCAACGTTCCACCAATGACGAGCGCGCTAAACGTCACGCCCAACATAAGGCCGACTTGCTGAAATTTTGGTGTTCCCCCTACGATGAAACCAGTTTTAAGGTCTTGCGAGGTCGTTCCAGCATTCGCAGAGGCAATGCAGATTACAGCGCCGACAGAAAGCGCAACGACGGCAAACGAACCCCCTGTCCATCCCGCGAGGAAAAAGAGGAGGCACGTGATCATGAGCGTAGCAATGGTGTCCCCTGAAACCGGGTTATTCGTCGTACCGATCATTCCCACCATTCGACAGGAGACCGTTACGAAGAAGAATCCCAAAATCACCATCAAGACCGAGGCGATGAAATTAGAAAAAGGGTGAAGAGGGTTGATGGCGAAATTGAGCATAATCCAAAGAATGCCAATAATCGTGACCGCACCGCCAATGACGAGCCAATCGGGCATATCACGCTCGGTACGAGGACGGCTGGCCATTTCAGCTGCGGCACTTTGTCGGCTGGCTCCCATACTTTTTATCCCCCCCATAAACGATTCGATGATCATCGGCAGGGCTTTCATGAGGTTATAGAATCCCCCGACGACAACGGCACCTGCGCCGATGTATCGAACGTAATTGCTCCAAATCTGGCTCGGTTTCATTTGGCTGATCGGGATTAATGCTGGGGGAATGATTGCCGTACTTGTGGAACCAAAGAATTGAATGAGTGGAATAAGACACATCCAAGCCATTACACCGCCCGCCACCATGATGGATCCAGAGCGGGGGCCGATGATGTAACCCACACCCATGAGTTCGGGTGAAATCTCCGCTGTCGCTGTCATTCCAGGAAAAACGGTTTTGGACGTCCACGTGATGGTGTCCTTCCAAAAGACAAAAACGGAATTGAGAATTTTATAAACGATGCCGAAACCCACCCCTTGGAAAACGCGCTTCGCCATCTCCCCTTTTTTCTCTCCTGCCACCAAAATATCGGCGCAGGCGGTGCCTTCCGGATAGGGCAGAACGCCATGCTCTTTGACGATCAGAGCGCGACGAAGAGGAATCATGAAAAGAACTCCCAACCACCCACCACAGAGAGCAAAGAGGGTAATCTTCCAATATTCAAGGTTGTAGCCGAGAAAAATCACTGCAGGGACCGTGAAGATCACACCTCCCGCTATCGCCTCTCCAGCGCTTCCGATGGTCTGAACGAGATTGTTTTCCAAAATCGTCGAGTGCCCAAGATTTTTTAGAATCATGATGGAAAGAACGGCAATGGGAATGGACGCGTTGACAGTCAGACCCAATTTTAAACCCAAATACACGGTCACAGCGCCAAAGAGCATGCCAAAAAACAAGCCTAGGATGATTGCTTTTGGACTAAATTCTAAAACGTTTTGATTGGCTGGAATGTAGGGAGTGAAGTGTTCGGATGGGGTCTGTACTCTCTTCTGCGCTGGTTCGTGCATGCTTCTCTCCTCGTTAAGCCATCAAAAGGGGTTCGCATATCAGCGGGAGCGCGCGCCGGTCAATAAGAAAATGTAAAGATCTACTTAGTTAGTCGAGGAAAGAGTGGCGTGGGATCCATCAGTTTGTAGGAGAGCTGATCGCCAGGAGAGGGAAAGGCTGAAAACGTCGTTTTCGTACTTTGGAGACCCAAAAGAGCAAGAAGTTCGTTCATCTTTTCAGGCATGACTGGAAGAAGAAGAAACGCACTCCATCGAATCCGCTCCAACAAAGTATAAAAGAGTTCCGCCATTGAAACTTTTTTTGATGGATCTTTCGCCATGGTCCATGGTTGGTGCTTCGCAATGAGGCCATTCGTTGCACTCACAAGCTCCCAAACTTCCAAAAGCGCCTGATCAAGGGCATAGGCATTCATAAAGGCCCTATATCGATCGATTCGTTTCGAAATATCCGCGATGTCACTCTTGGCCGGACGCACAAATTCATCGCCAAAATACTTTTTCACCATGGTGATCGTCCGACTGACGAGATTTCCCAGATTGTTCGCTAAGTCGGCATTGTATCGTGCGGCCAAACGTTCTTCCGAAAAGTCGCCGTCCTTATCCCAGGGAACTTCGCGCATTAAATGATAGCGAAGCGCATCTGCTCCATATGCTGCCGCTAAGGCCTTTGGGTCGGCGACGTTCCCTCTACTCTTCGACATCTTCTCTCCACTGATTGAAACAAATCCATGGGCCCAAACAGATTTCGGCGGTGGTAAGCCCGCCGCCAAGAGCATCGCAGGCCAAATGAGACAATGAAAGCGCGTGATGTCCTTTCCAATGACATGGAGATCAGCCGGCCAGTATTGCTTGAATTTTTTCCCATCCAGCGGTCCGATGGCCGAGACGTAATTGATGAGCGCGTCGAACCAAACGTACGCAACCGCATTTTCATCAAATGGGAGTTTGACTCCCCAATCCTTGTTCGCGCGGGAAATGGATACATCTTCCAAACCCTGATCGAGAACTTGAAGAAGTTCATTACGCCGGGAAAGCGGGCGAACAAATCCATCCGTTTGAATCAATTTTTTGAGAGGCTCTGCAAACGAGCTGAGTCGAAAAAAATAATTTTCTTCTTTGATCCACTGGGGTTTGGTCTTGTGGTTCGGGCAAAGGCCGTCGACCAAATCTTTTTCCGTGTAAAACGCTTCGCAAGAAACACAGTAGTGACCCTCATAGGGTTTCTTAAAAATAATCGGTTCGCCCTTGGCGCTTTTTGCCGCGAAAATTCGAGTGGCCAAATCACGAACCGTGGCATGATGTTCGGGCGATGTCGTCTGAATAAAGAAGTCGTTGGAGATCAAAAGTTCTTTCCAAGTGGCACGGAATTCCGCCGCCATTTGATCGCAATACACTTTTGGGTCGAGATGTAATTCCTCCGCCCGTTTCCGGACATTTTGTGAATGTTCGTCATTTCCCATGACAAAATAAACATCGTCCCCGCACATCCGTCGGTATCGGGCAATGACATCGGCACCGATTTTCTCAAACGCTGTCCCCAGGTGAGGGGCGGAGTTGGAATAATCAATTGCGGTCGTGATGTAAAATTTGGCCACTTCATTCCTTTCTACCCGATTGCCAGGCCAAGGAAAGAGGCGCCTTTGCGCCTAGGGAGAAGCAAGATAAGATGCGCCCAATGGCAGCCCGCGGAATAGAACGGTACCAACCCCAAAAGATCGAGAAGAAATGGCAAAAAACCTGGGAGCGATCGAAGTCGTTTCGGGCTAAATCAGGAAAGGGAGGGAAATACTATGTTTTGGAAATGTTCCCCTACCCTTCCGGCCGAATTCATATGGGGCATGTCCGAAACTATTGTATCGGCGATGTCGTCGCCCGCTACCAATTCCACAAAGGAAAGAATGTTCTCCACCCGATGGGCTTCGATGCTTTCGGCCTTCCGGCGGAAAATGCCGCGATTCAAAACAAAGTGCACCCGAAAAAATGGACGTACGACAACATTCGTTTCATGGAAAAACAAATGCAACGCCTCGGCCTATCCATCGACTGGTCGCGGCGGGTCATTACATGCGACCCCTCTTATTACAAATGGGAGCAAATGCTGTTTATCGACATGTTCGAGAAGGGGCTCGTGTATCGAAAGCGGTCGGTCGTGCATTGGTGCCCGAGTTGCCAAACCGTGCTTGCCAATGAACAGGTAGAGGGAGGAACCTGCTGGCGTTGCTCGTCTATCGTTGAGAAAAAAGATCTCGATCAATGGTTTCTCAAAATCACCCACTATGCCGAAGAGCTTTTAGCGGGGCTGAAAGAGTTGGAAGGGGGCTGGCCAGATCGAGTATTGACGATGCAACGCAATTGGATCGGCCGAAGTGAAGGAGCTTTCATTGATTTCGCCATAGAGGGGCTTGGAAATGAAAAGTTGCGTGTCTTTACGACACGCCCAGACACATTGTTTGGTGTTACCTTCCTTTCCCTCGCTCCGGAACATCCCCTTGTGGAGCGCATCTTAAAACATTCGACCTCGGCCAAACGGGCGGAAATTACATCGTTCGTCGAAAAAGTTCGGAGGATGGACCCCGCCGAGCGGATCGCGGAAGGAAATGAAAAGGAAGGAGTCGCTACAGGCTTTATGGCACTTCATCCTCTTACGCAGAGGACGGTGCCGATTTACCTCGCAAATTTCGTCGTCATGGATTACGGCACGGGAGCCGTTATGGCCGTTCCGGCCCATGATCAGCGAGATTTCGAATTCGCTGACAAATATGACCTCCCCTGTCGGGTCGTGATTCAGCCGGAAAACAAACAGTTGGTCGACGAAGAACTGGAGGAAGCTTACCAGGGCGGTGGAACGCTAGTGCACTCGGGTCCCTTCGAAGGAGTTGGAAATGTCGAAGGGGGCGCGTTAATTGTCCGAACACTGGCTGAACAGAAGATGGGAGGACCGACCGTCACCTATCGCCTGCGTGACTGGGGAATTTCGCGACAACGCTATTGGGGAGCCCCGATCCCTATGATTTATTGCGATTCGTGCGGTGTCGTTCCCGTACCGAAAAAGGATCTACCGATTAAACTTCCCGAGCGCGTGCCTCTCACAGGGAAAGGTGGATCACCGCTGGCACAGGTTCCCAGCTTCGTAAAAGTCAAATGCCCCAAATGCAAAAAGACGGCCCGACGTGAAACCGACACGATGGACACATTCATGGAATCGTCTTGGTATTTCTTCCGTTACTGCTCCCCCCACGAACGAAAGGTGATTTTCGAGAAGAAGGAAGCGGAGTATTGGACGCCGGTCGATCAGTATATCGGCGGAATCGAACACGCCATTCTTCATCTTCTTTATTCGCGTTTCGTCACGCGTGTCCTGCGTGATTTTAAGCTCGTGAATCGAAGCGAGCCGTTTGCCCGGCTCCTCACACAGGGAATGGTGATTAAAGACGGTGAGAAAATGTCGAAGTCGAAGGGAAATGTCGTCGACCCCGACTACCTGATCGACAAATACGGCGCGGACACGGTTCGCCTCTTTTCCCTATTTGCCGCTCCCGCTGAAAAGGATCTGGATTGGAGCGACCAGGGGGTGGAAGGAGCTTCCCGTTTCCTCGACCGCCTCTGGCGTTTTGTTCTCAATATTGAGTTCGCCACAGGAAAGAAGATTTCACTAGCCTCCAATGGCCATTCCGATCCAAAAGCCGAAACCATCACCCGACTGACGCACAAATTGATTAAAGCTGTGGGTGAGAGCCTTGATCGCTTTCATTTCAATGTGGGGATCAGCGGGTTGATGGAGTACGTCAACAAAGTAGCAAACGAAATTCCTGAAATTTGGGATTTCGCCCTCGATCCGAAGAAAATTTCCCTCACACCCGAAGTGGCCTTCGCTCTTCGTTTCGGAGCCGAAACGGCCATTCGCTTGGCCTCTCCTTTTGCACCGCATTTGAGCGAAGAGCTGTGGAAAAAAACGGGGCACAAAGGGGTTTTGGCCCGGCAACCGTGGCCTACTTTCGATCCGCAATGGATTACCGATGAGCGTGTAACGCTCGTAATTCAGGTCAATGGCAAAGTGCGCGGTAAATTGGACGTACCCCGGGGGGAAAAGGACGAGGCTCTGGTTCAACTCGCGCAGCAAGAGGAAAATGTCCGGAGGTTTCTGGAGGGAAAAGAACTTCGAAAAACAATCGTTGTTCCAGATAAGCTGGTAAACTTGGTTGTCGGATGAAGCAGCCTTTTCTCTTCTTAGTTGGTACCGACCATTTTCAAATCGACCTCCTGATCGACGAAAAACGAAAGGAAATTTTTCCCAATGGTTCGGGAGGAATGAATGATGACATTTTTGATGCCAATGAGCGGAGTCTAGCGGAACTCTTCGACATGGCAAACACGCTCCCCATGTTCGCGAGCGAACGGTTGATAGTTGTACGCAATGCGGGGACTCCCAATGAAGCGGAGCTGGCCAAGTGGCTCGCATATTTGGAAAATCCATCTCCTCACACTCACCTCGTCGCGACTTCTGAAAAAATCGATAAGAGGCTTAAGTTTGCCAAGACGCTTGAAAAGTTGGGTTATCTGAAGGAGGTTCAAACTCCCAAGCCACATGATCTCCCGGATTGGATTCGGCGTCTTTCCGCCCGCCATGGAGTTTCGGTTCAGCCGAGAGCTTCGGCGGTACTCAGTGAGGCGGTGGGAACAGATCTCGGAAGACTCAACCAAGAAATCGAAAAACTTTCTCTTTATGTACATCCGGAGAAAGTAATTACGGAGAAAGCGGTTTCCGAGCTTGTACTCAACGTAAGCGGCGACAATGTTTTTGCCTGGACCGATCAAATTTTTGAGGGAAACCTTCGCGACGCTCTCACCACACTCCACCATTTGCTGGAAGAAGGACAGCCTCCGCTCGTTTTAGCTTCTATGCTGGCTCGGCACCTTCGAATTCTCATGAAAGCCCACCCTCACACTTCGACCCGAGGTTCTTCGAACCTCGCACCACGTCTCGGTGTCCCGCCCTTTTTGGTCGAGCGCTACTTAACTCAGGCCAAACGACTCAAAGCCCAAACACTCCGCCGAACCCTCGATGAGCTCTCCCGCCTTGATCATGACTTGAAATCAACGGGACATCCCCCTCACCTGCTTTTAGAAAGATCGACTCGAACGATTGCGCTAGGTTGTCAGTAAATTAAAGTTTTGAGACTAGGAGAGAGAGACGGGAAACCTTACGGGAAGCAGTGTTGGCGTGAATGACTCCTTTGGCCCTGGCCTTACCGATTTCCTTGACCGCCGCGCGAAGCTTTTCCCCGGCAAGTTTCTTATCCTTCTTGCCAACGGCGTCTTCAACCAATTTGGCGGCTGTTCGGATCCGGCTTTTCCACCAACGGTTGTGGGTCTGCTTCCGGAGGCTCTCTCGAAACCGTTTTTCGGCTGAAATGTGCGTAGCCATTTGAAGGGCGGAGGTTAAACCAATTGAAGCGCCGGTTGTCAAGCGAAAGGCTTTGACAATAGGAGGGTTTCTTCAGTAAGAAGGCCGCCTCTAAGTCGCGGAGAGCAGACTCTCCCCGACAGGAAAGGAAAGTGAATGCATACAGAAGCGGCGACGAAAAAGAAAATGAAGGAACCTCGCACAACTAAACCTCTGCCCAATGGCGGCGACGACGAAAGCTTTGAAAAGCTCTTTTTGGAAAGTATCGAAAAACAAAAGGAAATCCGCGAAGGTTCCGTCGTAGGTGGAACGATCATGAAGATCGGCACCGACGTGGTCACGGTCGACATCGGATACAAATCAGAAGGACAGATTTCTCTCGCGGAGTTCCAAGAGCCGGATGGCTCGGTTCCCTACAAGGTGGGGGATCGAATCGACGTCTTCTTGGAAAGCACCGAGGACGAAGAAGGGCTGATTATCCTTTCGAAGGAAAAGGCCGATAAGCTAAAAATTTGGGACGAAATTGCCGAAGCCTTTGAAAAAGAGGAAATTCTGGAAGGCCGTGTCATCGGCCGAGTCAAAGGCGGAATGTCGGTCGATATCGGCGTAAAGGCCTTCCTGCCTGGCTCACAGATTGATCTCGCACCTGTTCGGGATCTTGATACGCTCATTGGAAAAACGTTTCAGTTTAAGATCCTAAAGTTCAATAAGACCCGGGGGAATATCGTTCTTTCGCGCCGGCTGCTTCTTGAGCGGGAGAGGATGAGTCAGCGAGAGAAGACTTTGGGTGTCCTCGAGGAGGGCGCGGTTCTCAAAGGGACGGTCAAAAACATCACGGACTACGGTGCATTCGTGGATCTCGGTGGAATCGACGGCCTCTTACATATTACGGACATTTCGTGGAAGCGAATCAGCCATCCTTCAGAGGTATTAAAGGTGGGAGAAGCGGTCGACGTAAAGGTTCTCAAGTATGACCGAGAAAAAGAGCGAGTATCTTTGGGTCTTAAGCAGATCACCGACGACCCCTGGGCCGAAGCCGATCTTCGCTATCCGAAAAATGCCCGAATCAAAGGCAAGGTGGTGAGCCTTACGGATTACGGTGCATTCATCGAAGTCGAAGAAGGTGTCGAGGGTCTCATTCACGTCTCAGAGATGTCTTGGACGAAGCGAATCAAACACCCTTCGGCGGTACTTCAGGTCGCGCAGGAAATTGAAGCCATTGTTTTGGAAATCGACAAAGAAAATCGACGGATGTCTTTGGGACTCAAGCAAACTCAGGCAAATCCCTGGGATGAATTGGTGACCAAATATCCTCCAGGCACCCGAATCAAGGGCGAAGTCAGACATGTGACCGACTTCGGAATCTTTGTGGAAGTTGAAGAGGGAATTGACGGTCTCGTTCACGTTTCCGATCTCTCTTGGTCGAATAAGATCAAGAATCCCCATGACGCCTACAAGAAAGGCGAGATGGTGGAAGCGGTGGTTCTCAACGTCGATCCAACCGCGGAACGATTTTCGCTCGGAATCAAACAGCTTTCCGATGATCCCTGGCAACTGGCTGTAGATCGTTACCCGATCGGGACAGAAGTAGAAGGTGAAATCGTAAAAATCACCGACTTCGGCCTCTTTGTCCGTGTAGAAGAGAATGTCGAGGCCCTCGTGCATGTATCCGAGTTGGCGAATGAACGGGTGGAAGACCCGAACACACTCTTTAAAGTAGGGGACAAAATCAAGGCGCTGGTACTTTCTATCGATCCCGCGGAGAAGAAGATGAGTCTATCGATTAAGGCATCTCTCAACGCCGGAACTGAAACTGAAAGCGCTCGGCCCCGAAAGCAGGCGACCGTTTCCCGCCCTACTCTCGGCGACATCATGGGTGAGAATCTCAAGAAAAAGAGCCGCCGAAAAACGAAGAAAGCGGATAAAGAAAAAGAAGACCGCGACGACGAGGATTAATGGCCAAACCGGGGCGTTTTTTTCGGGTCCTCATCTTCCTTCTTTTACTCGGAATATTCCTTGAGCTCGCTTCAATCATTTCCATTCTGACCGGCGTCAAACATGGAGAGAACGGGAATCTAGCGATCGTAACACTCAAAGGCCCCATCGAAGATTCGCGTGATGTCGTGGATCAAATAAAGACCTATGCCGATAGTGAACATGTCAAAGCGATGGTTCTTCGAATCGATTCTCCCGGGGGCACCGTCGGCGCGTCGCAGGAAATTCACGACTCCGTCGTCACGACAGCTAAAAAGAAACCGGTTGTTGTTTCCATGGGGGATCTCGCTGCTTCGGGTGGCTACTACGCCGCCGCTGGCGCAACCAAAATTGTAGCCAATCCTGGAACGATTACCGGATCCATTGGAGTGATTGCTCATTTTGTAAACGCGGAGGATCTTTTAAAAAAAACTCATCTTCGCTGGGAAGTAATCAAGTCCGGCTCCGTAAAGGATATCGGGTCCCCCCTTCGCCCTATGACACCGGAAGAAAGAAAACTCATGCAGTCGTTAACCGATGATATGCATGCTCAATTTATGGAGGCGGTAGCGAAAGGAAGAAAACTTCCTATAGATAAAGTGAGGGCTCTCGCGACAGGCCGTGTGTTTAGCGGCCGCCAGGCCAAAGAGGTAGGCCTCGTGGATGAACTCGGCGGTCTGGAGCATGCCATCGAAATCGCCGCGAAATTAGGGAAGATCGAGGGAAAACCTGAGGTGATCGAGGAAGAGGAAGAGAAGTTTGGCTGGCTTCGTCGACTCGCTGAAGGAAAATTCGAAGCCCCCGGGCTTAAAATTGAGTATCGTCTAGCCCCGTGAAACGACTCTGGGCTCCCTGGCGAATGAAATTCTTGCTCGATCATCACGCGTCGACGGGATGTGTTCTTTGTGAATTGGCGAATTCCACTCCCTCGCGCGAGAACCTTCTTCTTTATCGCGGCGAATATGCTTACGTAGTGATGAATAAATACCCTTATAACTCCGGGCATCTAATGGTGGTGCCCCGAAAGCACACGGCTTTACTGACAGATTTAGACGACGCCACACTCCTTTCCATTCACAAATTGATTCGCGACGGTCTCGAGGTTCTCAAAAAAGCGTACAAGCCCGCCGGGTTTAACGTCGGAATGAACTTGGGAGAAGCGGGTGGTGCCGGAATTCGAGAACATCTCCATTATCATTTGGTCCCTCGCTGGAATGGCGACACCAACTTCATGCCAGTATTGGGTGAAGTCAAAGTCCTCCCCGAATCCCTCGAAGAATCCTTCGACCGTCTGTTTCCAGTATTTATGAAACTTCCACGAAGTCCCAACTGATAAGTATCACTAAATTTGATTCGTCAAGCTTACTTCCGAATGTAGTGAAAGTATTTCTTGAATCCATACGGTAATGGATTCAAACGATGATCATTTTCCGCAGGGAATTTTGTTCCCGCGACATGCAAAAAGAAATTTACGGAAGCAATTTGGTCACGATCGTTTTTTTCCAACTGAACTTCCAAGTAGGTAGCGGATCTCTCAGATGGCGATCCGTACAGAACCACTCCAGGCCGGCGATTTTTGTATCCACCTGTTTCGCTAAAACTTGGCACATTGTCGATGGTGGCAATTTTTACTGAAAACTTTAGCTTTCTTCCGCCTTCGTTTGGAACTTGTGGGTCAAAAACGCGTGATTGCACGAATCGATCTCCATCCAAACGAAGAGTGTATGCGCCATTCGGTGACCGAATAAGCTTGATTTCTTGAATGCAGAATTCCTGGGGAACAGGAGGCTTATTGTATGTTAGAGAAGGATCGGAGATTTCCTCTCGGCTTAACGTCCAACAACCTGGAACTTCTTCCACTTCTGTTGCTCGCGCACTCACAATACTAACAGCAAAAAGGGTGAAGAAAGCGAATATGCCTATTGAAAGCTTCATAGAATCATTCTCATTCAGCAACATTTGTGCCAGTCGCCTCAGCAGTTAATTTCTGCTCCAGTAGACGGCGGTGTGCAAGAAATCGGCATTCGACCATCTGTTTCCCTATTTTTCCAAATGATTGCCGGATAGGTTTTGAAAAAGTCGACTCAGGTGATCGACCCTTCGAAGATAGGGCTCGATCCGAGTTCCGGCGCAGGTTTCGTTGGATCGAACCCGAAATCTACTTCTTGCTTTTGCACGCGCAAAATTAGGTCCGCAAAGATGAATCATCGCGGCGAGGTTTCTCTTTTCTGGGAGTGTAAGGGGCGGTTTACGAACGGCTGACGCCGCAGATTCTGTTTCTTGATGCAAATACGCGGATGTCATTTCAATCGCGTGACTGGGAATAAGCCGATTATAGAGGCCATTGAACCAACACGAGCTGGGATCCATCCAACGCCCCGTATGGGCGACTTTGCCATTATGGATGCACAGCTCCCTGGTGACTTCGAAATTTCCATCTGTAATTTGGTAGAGCCCCGTGGAACTTGAGGCTGGCTGATAGATTTTGAAAGGATTCCAACTCCATCGCCAAACCCAATACGTTCGCGCAATCGGATTGCCCGATGTTTCCGCCTGGGCCAAACCAGCTAAAAATTCAGGCGTGCAAATGGATGTGGAATGTTCCCGGAAGAGTGTCCCATACGCCTTCCATGTATCTTCCGGAGTCTTGAAAAATGCCTTGTCGGCTAATCCAATCACTTCTGAAGGTTTGTGAAACGATTGCACAATCCAATTGATTGAGAAAAATGCGATCACGAGTAGAAGAAGAGAAAAGACCCAATGCGCCTTCCAAATTCGAATCAACCACCCAAAATGTTTACGAACGGCTCGTTTTCTACGCATGCCCTATTTTTTGCTCTGGGGCTGTTCGTGGCAAGTGGGTTCCTCTTTTACGTTCGATTTTTTTCACACAAATCATCACCCCAATCAGAGGTTATTCGGCTGGATGCCGTGGAGCAGATCAAGAATGTGCTCAAACTAGGTGTCATTGAAACTCAGATTTCGCAAATTTATGACGTCCGACGAGACAACTTGAAAATTCAAGAAGTTCCCGTTCCATGGACCGGACAAAAAAGTATTGTCGCCGTGAAGGGCTCGGCTCAAATTGGCTTCAATTTGGAACAGGCTGAAATCATCTCGGATCGGACGAAAAAAATAATGGAGGTTCGTCTTCCAGATCCGGCGATACTTTCCCTCGACCTTGATTTTCACTTCCTCCATGAAGAAGACTCATTCCTGCGACGTTTAACCCCAGATGACCGAAACAAGATTCTCGAAGAGGTGAAAAACAACGTACGCCAAGATCTTTTAAGTCCAGAACTCAAATCACGCGTTGAAAAACGGACCAATGAATTGGCGATGGATTTCACCAAGATCTACGGGATTTCCATTGAGATCAAGAAGAAGCTCCCCCCTTCTTAAGTATTGGTCCAGGCGGGGAGTGAGTGCCTCGATCTGGGAATAAAATGGGTCAAAAGAATTAGTGGGTTCAAAATAATTGTGTGTGATTTCAATGTGTTAACTTCGATCTCGCTGGTACAAAAGCTGCAAAAATAGGGTTTAAACATGGTTCGTCGGTAATGACGACACGCATTACTGTCGGTTGACAGAAATTGATGCGATGTGTTATTGGCGACCGGAACGGATAAAAAGCGTATGAAAAAACAAACTCTTTTTGCCCTCTTTCTAGCAATCGCGCTTCCCCTGCATGTGAGCGCACAGCCCCCAGAAGAAGTGCCTCCCCCGCCTCCCGATGCCACGGAAGCCGGAGAAGTAACTGTCGCTCCCGCCCCACCCGCGGCACAGAAACCAGCCGCGGCAAAAATCCCAGTGGTGGAGCCAAAACCGGTAGCCGCTGCAACCGCGCCAGAAGATAAAACGGTAAAGGGAGTAACGGTTTCTCCGTCGATTGGCCTTTATCCCATCGGCTACGACCGAATCAATATCGGCGAATCAGCGGGAAGCCCTGAGGGCGGGCGAATGTTTTTTCGTCTCCTTCCCGGCGTAGGTATTTCGAGCGCCTTTAAGACCGACTCGGGAAAGACCGTCAATTTCAGTGCAGCCTATTCACTCGACTGGCGTGAGTATTACAACAAAGAAACCACAAAACGTGACTTTGATAATGCCATCGAAGGAAGCGTGAGCATGGAAATTACGCCGATTCTTTCGGCGACGATCCCTGCTTCGTTCGACTATTTTTATAAAGCGGGAGCTGACACGGAAAACGACAATGCCCTTTTGCTAGACCTCACTCCAGCTTTGAATATCAAAGCGAACGATCAATTCACGTTCAAAATCGGTTACTGGCTGCGATACGTGAACTTATTTGATAGCCCCATTGACCCGAGCAATGCCCCCTCCGATATTGAAGATCTTCGAACGGGAAGCTACTCTACAGATGCATCGGGTATCGACAGTTTCGGGCCGAGTTTCTTCAATACTTCAACAGGAACTGGGGTTCCGACCGACTCAAAAGAAGCGCTCTGGTTTTCAAACTCGACAGTTGTATTGGGTGCAGTGTACAAGCCGATGGCGGGAACTTCGATCGCGTTAGATTACAAATTTGCCTTCGCAGGTTTCAGCAATACCGACGAACAAATTTGGAAGGGGCATTATATTGTCCCCAAAATCAGCCAGGATATGCCCTGGAAGGGTGGGACCCTGTCTCTCAGCGATGAACTTCGTATTCGAAGATTTGACTACGCGACGACCACTGCCGGCTCCACAAAAAAGGATTTTCGGAATCGTCTGAATTTTCAAGCCAGCCAAGCCATCAATAACTATTTCGGGGTCGAGGCTTTCTATCGATTTCAGGTTTCGGGCAAGAATGAAGACGACTACGCAAATCCCGAATATCGGCATTGGTTTTATACAGGGGTAACTTTCAAGTTTTAAGGAGAGATGATGAGGGTGGATTATTCAAAATGGTTGTCGCTTTCGGCCATCGTATTGATCGTGGCGTGCGCCGAAACGAAGAACCTCCCCAAAGCAGGAAAACTTTCTGCGTCCGTTATCAGGGGGGGAGACTGTTCGGCCCCACCTCCTTCCGAATCCGGATCGAGAGGTATCGTTCGCCTAGATGCGATTAAGAACTACACCAAGGGACGCTTGGAGTTCAGAGGGAAAGCTTTCATAAGTAGTGAGGATATTGCACAGGGAAAGAGTGTCTCTAGTCTTCTCGGTTTTGTAACGCGCTCCCAGCGATCTCGAAAAGTGCTCGGCAAAATGAAAGGAGCGAATATTTCTCCCTCACTTGAAGTGAGCCTTGGATCCGCGGTTCCATCGGAATCACAGGGTGCAACTCCGCTCGATAAAAGTGATATCAGAGGTCTTCGAACGGCCGCCGGCCTAGATGATACAAAGGAAGATTCATCTCCCGTCCTCGTCTTGCAGCAAGTTCCGGAGGTGCCGGGTCTTTATCTCTCCGATTCCGTTAATCCTCCTTCCATTCCCCTCTCCACGCTTTCAAGCATAAAAAAGACAAACCAGCTACTGGGAGGAATTGGCCGCTATCGCTCCATGGTCATTGAGGCACGCGGAGCAGGTGCTTCTGCGGTCATGCTTCCAAGCGATCCGGAGCCTTCGGAAGAGGGGAAAGGCTATGCCGACAGTCCCCTCAAAAATGAAAAGGTAGGTGACCCGATTTCAGTAGCCATCGCGCCGGACGACAATAAGCGCCCGGCCGATACCGATTCAAAAATTGTCGTAAAACTCTTTGAGAAAAGCTCTAACCCAACCTCGCTTCAGACTTGTATCTCCGAGGATCCCTCAAGCGGTGGTGCGATTTCCGTCCCGACCGATAAGATTAAGCCAGGGGAATATTTCGCCATGGTCAGCCGCGTTTATCGAATGACGACTCCTATGCCGGACAAAAAGGGCTCCCTCATCATTGAAACCGCCGTTTCGGTAGGCGCTATCGCCACGGTAGCCGACAAGCCCAAAGACGGAAAATAGGCCCACCAATTCTTGACATCACCGTCACCTCCCCGTTATACGGCGCCGCTTTATGTTAGTTCGGCTTCGAAATCTCTCCCCGGACGGAATCGATGTTCAGTTTACCCTTCCCCCCTCAGTCCTCCGTCAAGGTATGAAAAAGGGGGATGTGACGGCGAAGCTATTCGATCACCCGACGGAATGTGAATTTCATCTGCGACCGATGAATAAGGATGTCTACCTCGAAGGAGCTGCCCAAACGAAACTCCACGCTGTTTGTGACCGCTGCGGCGAGGAGTTTGATCAATCTTTTGACGTAGACCTCTCCCTCACCCTCACTCCCGAGACTAAAAATGAAAAAAGAGGCGGAGACACCTATCAGGAAGCCGACGAAGGAATTGTCTTCTTCCGAAACGAGGAAATCGATTTGGGAGAAGTGGTGAGAGAGCAAATTCTTCTTTCATTACCGATGCGTTACCTCTGTAAGGAGGACTGTTTGGGGCTGTGCGAGCATTGCGGCGCCAACTTGAATCTCGGGGCCCATCACTGTAAGGTGCCCCCTCCCAAAACGAAATAGAGCGCTTTAAGAGGAGTTTGTTATGCCCGTTCCAAAGAGAAAAGTTTCAGTCGCTCGTGCCGCACGGCGCCGAGCTCAACATAAATTGACCCCCCCTGGGAATATTCGTTCCTGCCCCCAGTGTGCGGAACCGATGCAGTTACACGTGGTCTGCTCAAGTTTCCGGTATTACAAGGGGAAAGAAGTCATCGGGATCCCACTGGAATAAGTTGGCTGAATCCACGCAGCGCATTGCCGTTGTTACGGGCGGCTCACGAGGTATCGGGCGTGAAATCGCCCTCGCCCTTGGCGCCGAGGGTTGCTTTGTCTGTGTCAATTATCGTAGCCGGGCGGGAGAGGCCGAAAGCGTTGCCCAGGCCATCACGTCCAAGGGGGGTAAAGCAAAGGCCATCGCCTTCGATGTCGCAAACGGCGAAGCCATCACCAAGGGATTTGAGACAATTGAAAACGAAATGGGGGGAGTCGACATTTTGATCAACAATGCCGGCATTTCGATCGACAGTCTGATTCTTCGAGCCAAAGACGAGGCTTGGAAGTCAACCATCGATACCAATCTTTACGGCGCATTCGCGTGTACGCGTGCTGCTCTAAAAACAATGCTCCGACGAAAAAATGGGGGACGAATCATTTATTTGTCGTCGGTTGTCGGACAAATGGGAAATGCGGGTCAGGCGATTTATGCCACGACCAAGGCGGGGCTCCATGGCCTGGCCAAGTCGATCGCACGTGAGGTAGCCTCACGAGGAATTACGGCGAATGTCGTCGCCCCCGGCTTTGTGAAGACCGAGATGACAGACAACTTGACTCCCGCCCAGAAGGAGGCTTTGCTCAAAGCCGTGCCGCTGGGACGCTGGGCGGAGCCGAAGGAAATTGCGGATGTCGTTCGATTTCTCGCTTCGGAAAAAGCCTCGTATATTACGGGGCAAGTGATTTCCGTAAATGGCGGGATGTATTTGTAACTAATAGGGAGGCCAAATGGCAATTGATACGAAGGTAAAGGAAATCATCGCAGAACAACTGAATGTCGAAGTGGGAGATCTTGAGCCCACGAAATCATTCATCAACGACCTCGGCGCCGATTCGCTCGACGTGGTGGAACTGGTGATGGCGATGGAAGAGGCGTTCGACATCGAAATTCCCGATGAGGATGCCGAAAAAATTCAAACCGTCGGCGACGCGATCAAATACATCACCGAACATACGTAAGCTTTTCTCGTGGGGTCATGAAGAAGCGGCAAAGACGAGTGGTCGTCACCGGCCTGGGTCTGGTCACACCAATCGGTATCGGCGTAGAAGAGAATTGGTCCGCCCTGATGGCCGGAACATCGGGCGTCGGAAAAATCACACGCTTCGACACGACCGATTTTCCTGTCTCCATTGCCGCGGAGGTGAAAGGCTTTAACGCCGAAGCATTTATCGACAAAAAAGAGATCAAAGAAATGGACCTCTTTATTCAATACGCCCTTGCGGCTGCAAAGATGGCCCACAAAGACTCGGGCCTTGAAATCACAAGCGGAAATGCAACCCGAGTCGGGGTCTTGGTGGGAGCGGGTCTGGGGGGACTCCCCGCTATTGAAGAAATGCATAAAATCGTTCTTGAAAAGGGACCACGAAGAATTTCTCCTTTTTTTATTCCACGTCTCATTGCGAACCTTGCCCCAGGTCAAATTTCGATTGCTCTGGGCGCCAAAGGCCCAAACTCCTGTACTGTCACGGCTTGCGCCACGGGCACACATGCGATCGGTGATGCGTTTCGGATCATCGAACGAGATGAAGCCGATGTCATGATCGCCGGTGGGACGGAAGCGACCATTACGCCGATGTGTGTCGGTGGTTTTGCGGCCATGCGAGCACTTTCGAAACGTTCAGATGATCCGACCAAGGCCAGTCGCCCCTTTGACAAAGGTCGCGATGGCTTTGTCGTCGGGGAGGGTGCCGGCGTGGTGATTCTCGAAGAACTCGAGTTCGCCAAAAAACGGGGAGCTAACATTTACGCCGAAGTGATCGGGTATGGAATGTCGGGCGATGCTTTCCATGTGTCTGCACCGGCGCCCGGGGGCGAAGGAGCCCAGCGTTGCATGATCAATACGATCAAAGACGCGGGAATCGCATCGGACGAAGTGGGTTATATCAATGCTCATGGCACATCCACACCGATCGGCGACAAGGCGGAAACCGAAGCCGTGAAAAAAATGTTCGGGCCGCACGCAAAAAAGTTGAAAATGAGTTCGACGAAATCCATGACCGGCCATCTCTTGGGTGGCGCAGGGGGCGTGGAAGGGGTTTATTCTGTTCTTGCAATTCACCGGAATACCCTTCCCCCGACAATCAATTACGACACACCCGATCCCGAATGTGATCTGGATTATGTTCCCAACCAGCCACAAGAGATTCGCGTGAATGTGGCAATGTCGAACTCGTTCGGCTTTGGCGGAACAAACGCCTGCATTGCCTTCGGACGTTTCGCGTGAGCGGTTGGGAGAAATCGATTCGGAGAATCGCCATCGGAAGCGATCATGCGGCATTTGAATTAAAAGAAGCGATTAAAAAACATCTTCAGTCCAAAGGGATCGACGCGATTGATGTTGGAACGCATACCACCGACTCGGTCGACTACCCCGACTTCGCCGAAAAAGTGGCGGGAATGATTTCGGACGGAAAAG
Source organism: uncultured bacterium (assembly GCA_964397255.1). Lineage (GTDB taxonomy): Bacteria > Bdellovibrionota_G > JALEGL01 > JALEGL01 > DATDPG01 > CAYNHQ01. The sequence continues at coordinate 188,189 of CAYNHQ010000001.1, read as the reverse complement.
TGGGGGAAGGGATTCTCGCCTGTGGCACCGGGATCGGCATGTCGATCACGGCGAATAAATATCCTGGGGTTCGAGCGGCCGTCGCTCCGACGGAATTCATGGCGAAAATGTCGCGGGCTCATAACGATGCCAATATTCTCTGTCTCGGCGCGCGCGTCGTGGATATTCCCGTCGCGCTTAAAATCGTCGACATTTGGCTTTCCGAGCCCTTTGAAGGCGGAAGACATGCGAGGCGCGTGGATAAAATAAAGCTTCTCGATAAAGGAATCATTCCACCCCGTCCGGCAAGTGAGGAAAACAACCGATGACTTCCTTACCCAAAGCCGATCCAGAGATTTTCAAAATCATTCAATCGGAGACCCACCGCCAGGCCGAAACGCTTGAGATGATCGCTTCGGAAAATTTTGTCAGCCCGGCCGTACTGGAAGCGGCGGGATCGGTCCTCACCAACAAGTACGCCGAAGGATATCCGGGTAAGCGCTATTACGGGGGCTGTGAGTTTGTGGATCAGGCGGAAGAGTTGGCGATTGCCCGAGCGAAGAAAATTTTCGGCGCCGAATATGCCAACGTCCAGCCCCACTCCGGTTCACAAGCCAACATGGGAGTTTATTTTTCGGTTCTCAAACCTGGAGACCAGATTCTTGCCATGAACTTGGCCCATGGGGGACATCTCACACATGGAAGCCCGGTTAATTTTTCGGGAAAGTTTTTTGAAGTCATTCCATATGGCGTTCGACGAGATGACGGTCGGATTGATTACGAAGAGCTCGAAAAACTGGCGGAAGAAAAGAAACCCAAAATGATCGTTTGTGGAGCGAGCGCTTACCCGCGCTTCATCGATTTCGAACGAATCCGAAAAATTGCCGATGCAGTTGGCGCTGTAGTAATGGCGGATATCGCCCATCCCGCGGGATTGATCGCGGCGAAACTTCATCCCGATCCCATGCCCCATTGCCAGTTCGTGACGACGACCACGCATAAAACGCTGCGGGGCCCGCGAGGAGGAATGATTCTCGCCCACGAGGAGAGCGCAAAAAAGATCGCCAGCGAAATTTTTCCCGGAATACAGGGGGGGCCTCTCATGCACATTATCGCGGCAAAGGCGGTGGCACTCGGCGAGGTACTTCAGCCTACCTTCAAAGAATATGCCGCCCAAATCATCGCGAACGCGAAAGCATTGGCGAAGGGGCTCATGAAAAACGGTTTTACTCTCTCTTCCGGAGGAACGGATAATCATCTCGTTTTGGTTGATCTGCGGAGCAAAAATCTGACGGGAAAACAATTTGAGGCGTCACTCGGTAGAGCCGGTATCACTGTGAACAAGAATATGGTTCCCTACGACGATAAATCTCCATTTGTGACAAGCGGAGTTCGAATCGGTACGCCGGCACTCACGACTCGAGGGATGAAAGAGAAGGAAATGGAAACCATCGCCGATTGGATCGGCGAAGTCGCCTCCAAACCCGATGATTCGACCGTTGAGAAAAAAGTCTTTGGGGAAGTTCGTGCCCTTTGCCAACGCTTCCCCCTCTATGCCGATCTTATTCAATCGTAATCTGACTGAACGCAAAAGTTCTTACTCACAATTGAAAGTTGTTCCCGCACTCTTGTTGATGGCGATTGCCTTTTTGGCTTTTCATCCAGCTCTCTCGAACAAATTCGCTTACGATGATGAGTACATCGTTGTCCACAACCCGAGGCTCACCGGCAACAACCTCACGCCACTATCCATCTGGACATCTCCATATTGGAGTTCCAAGCAATTTCCAGGAGGGGGTCTTTATCGTCCTCTTCCTCTTTGGACATACACCTTCACGCAGAAACTTAATGAATCCCGTTTTGTCGTGGACCATACTTTAAATGTGCTCCTTCACGGAGGAGTTGGAATCCTTCTTTTTTATTTCCTGCTCTATTTTAAAATTCACGTTTTTGTGGCTTGGCTTTTGACTTCGCTCTATCTCGCGCATCCGATTCATACGGAAGTCGTATCATCTCTTGTAGGGCGAGCGGATCTCCTAGCCGCGCTTTTTTCCCTTGCTGCGTACTGTGTGATCCTTGCGAAACCTATAAGACTCTGGCTAAAAACAATCGCTTTATTCGTATTTCCGTTTTTCGCGCTTTTGTCGAAGGAAACAGCCGTCACGATTTGTATTTTGGGGCCGGTCTTATTTATGTTTAAAGACCATTCGAAAATCAATCGTCGAACATTTTACGTTCAAGTGGTAGCCATGTTTGCAGCTACCTTCACCTATCTTTGTCTTCGCTATATGGTCTTACATCATCTGACCGTTCCAGATAAAGGAATGACAGACTTAGGGACTACGTTTTGGAATCGAACCTGGAATGCGCTAGCTTATTTCTCTTTCTATTTTCAGAAATTCTTTTTTCCTTTCCCATTGCTTCCGGATTATTCCTCGGGAGCCTTCGAATCGAGTTCCGTCGGATATTACCTACGAATCGGATTTAGCCTCTTGGTTTTGTCAGCCGCGACGTTCATTTCGCTCTACTACTTTCTTTTGCGAAAAATATGGCCGCCGCTGTTTATCTTTTCTGCTCTCCTGTTCCTTGTTGCCATCTTGCCCGTCTCTAATTTGATCATAACAATCGGCAGCCCATTTGCTGAGCGATTCCTTTATTATCCGTCGATTTTTCTAATTCTTAGCGCTGGCGACCTAATATCTTGGTTGATCAATAAACGTGGAATACGTGCTTTGCACGCGATTTCCCTCCTATCCATCGGAATAATCAGCGTGTTTTTAGGTGTTTCAATGAATCGTTCTCAAATGTGGAAAGACAGCCTAACTCTCTTCCGTCAAGGAGTTGCAGACTCTCCCACGAACTTTTACCTGCAGCTTAACCTGGGCACGAAGTTAATGGAGCGTGGGAATATAGGAGAAGCTCGTTCTCAATTTCAAAAGGCATTGAACCTCCGTCCGAATGCCATAGAGCCATGCCTTGGTCTGGGAAAAATTGAATTTGACAGCGGCCATTTTGATGAAGCCCTACGTTGGTATATACGGGCAACTTCTAATGTCCGACCAGAGGAGGAATCTGAAGTGTATTTCAACATCTTTCATGTCTACCGAAAATTGAATCAGCGTGATTCTGCGCTCGAAACAATAGAAAAAGTAATTCACCTTAACCCTCGCTTTACTTTAGGACGAGAGGCCTATGCTAAGTATCTCTTGGAACTTGGAAGACCGGTTCAAGCTGCCGATCAATACGAAATACTGCTTGCGCAAGACCCTGCAAATCTAGATTACTGGCAGGCTTCCATTGTCTTAGACCTGACTCTAGGTCGTAAGGAAAGTGGTTTGCGAAAAATTCAAGAGGCACCACATGAAACATTTACTCCAGGGTTTCGAAAGTGGTTAAGTGAGAATCGCGAGTGACATCTATGGAATGGAGTGACGCCTATTGGATGAAGCGGGCGCTGGTTCTTGCGCGCCGTGGACTTGGAACCACGCAGCCCAATCCCATGGTCGGGGCGATCGTCTTGGATTCGAATGGAAAATGTGTCGGACAGGGATTTCACAAAAAAGCGGGGGAACCTCATGCTGAGGTTCTGGCTTTGGATCAAGCGGGGGGCCGAGCCAAAGAAGGAGCGCTTTATGTGACGCTCGAGCCGTGCGCACATCAGGGGAGAACTCCTCCCTGTACCGAGCGCGTTATTGCAAGTGGCGTGAAACATGTTTTTGTCGCAGCCACAGACCCCAATCCTCTTGTCAATGGAAAGGGGATTGAAGAAATTCGCCTAGCTGGAATTCATGTGGATGTAGGCCTCCTAGAAATCGAATCGCGGGAACTGAATCGGGGATTCGAGTCTTCAATGGAAAAAAAGCGCCCCTTTGTTACGGCAAAAATGGCGATGTCCCTCGATGGGAAAATCGGCGTACAGAGGAAAAGAATTCATCTCACGGGAAAAGAGGCGGAAAAGACAACGATGCGCCTCCGAGCGGAAGCAGGAGCCATTCTAGTAGGCATCCACACCATTCTTTCCGACAATCCTCGTTTAAATGTTCGAGGAAAGTATTCCGATCGACGGCCGATACGAGCCATTCTTGATCCTCGCCTCCGAACCCCTCCTCGCGCGAAGTTATTTTCAATTCCAGGCCCCGTGGGAATTTTTTGTTCCAGTTCAGCGCTGAAAACTTCTTTAGGAAAAAAGAAAGCTTCCGTACTTTCGAAAAAGGGGGCCGAAATTTTACCGATCCCTTCCAAATCGTTTCCACCAGAAAAAATTCTTCAGTCGCTTTTTAATATGGGTTGTACTTCTGTCTTGATTGAAGGCGGCGCGGAGACGCTTCGTCGTTTTTCATCTCATATCGACCGATGGTGTTTTCTCATCACTCCTACTTTTCTCGGCGAAAAAGTGGCTGGACGAAAAACGATTGGGATGATTGCACTTGACGACCTACGCACCCTCGCCGCTACTCGACGAGGAAGAGATATCGAAGTTTGGTTAAGGCAAGTTTGAGGCATTTCAAACCTTAGCTCGAAAATTTATTCAGTATGATCTTCTGACCGGCAACGCTGGCACGATGCTTAATCTCGCTCCAATTCTTATAGGGGTCTTTTAACGCTTTGTAATCGACTAGATTTGTTTTGGAAAGATCCCATGGTTTGGGTTCGGCTAATTGGATGGCAAGTTGCTGCGTAATTGAATTTCCCCCTTTCTGGGGATAAAGATGATCGAGCGAGGCGAGAGTTTCTTGCGCCTTTTTAACTCCTAGATGATCGAAGAGTGCGACAAAATCAATGAAATCTCGAGCCGTGTTACGCCGAACAATCAAATAAGCTTTGATTCGGATCATTTCCTCAATAGTTGGAATCTTTAAACCCCGCACGGTTGTCGTTTCGAGTGGTGCCGAGCGTATTAATTGCCGAATCCCCGTGCGTATGCCTTTGAAATTTCCAAGAATCATCACAGGGACTTCCAACCTTTTTGTTTGCCAACCCGCTTCTTTTTCCACTTCACTGAGTATTAGGGCGGAGAGAAGCCGTTCCCAGTCGGGTAAATGCTTGTAAGTTCCTTTTTGCGATTTCTTCACCGGAATGCGTGCTGAACCGTCGAAAGAAGGCCCTTCCATAGGGGAGTAACTCCATAATAGTCGGATGATGAAAGTACTTTTTCAAGAGTCCGGGCCACATCGCCAAAGGGACGGTCAGCGATCTCCTCATAAAGCGACCGCCAGTCATGAAGCGAACCTTCTTGCAATAATTCCTCCAAATAGGCCGGGTTCGTAAAATCAGCCGTTTCAAAACGTACGCTTTTCATCCAACCAGTCGCAATGTTCCAGCGTGCACGGGCAGCTTTTGATGCGATCTCCGATCGTCGCCCGGGAGATAGATTTCGAGCACGCAAGCGCCCACCCCGGCGGCCGGATTCCTCAAAAAAGCTCTTCTTCATTCTCCAATATTATGCTTAGGGGGTAAGAATGTCAAGCTGGGCTTAGTCTCTTACGAGCCTGACCATTTTAGAATCTTATCGACGGTGGTCTGAGCAATGGCGTGATATCCGGGACGAGCCTTCGTATAAATTTTTTTGGCGAGTTCGGTTCCCTCCGGCGTCTTGGCGAATTCCTTGTAAAGTGGTCGAAGGAATTTTTGCCTTCCAATATGAGTGAGGAAATTTTCAATGGATTCATACGCGGGTTCATATCGATTTCGAATGGCGCTCGTAAACCAAACCGTCAAAATTTCGGCATTTCCGCCCTTGGTGAATCCGAAAGCGCGATCCAAATCGGCCATCCGTTCATGGGAGATTTCCGACGGAAGGTTTGAAATGAATCGGAGCCATTGGGCGGTAACCCACCCTTTTGTATTGAGTTCTCTTGCTTTTGTCCCACTTTTCCATCGCTCATTTTCGGCGTCTACCGTGACAAAGGCTTTCGAAGTAATCGTCGGAACATTGGACGGAAGAGTCGGACCATAAACCCAAGCCTTTAACTGAAGCTGGTCTTTCTTTTCAGGATGCTTGGAAATGAGATTCGTATCGAGATCGGAAAGAAATTCCTCGGTGGTCATCGGTTGAAAAACATGTCGATCAAAATAATTTCGCAAATAACCGTCCCACTCCGCGCGGCCATAGGTTTCTTCTAACATTCGCAGAAAGATGGCTCCCTTCTCATAGGGAACATTTGTAAAAGCATCTTCCGCATCTCGGCCCTTGAGGTTAAGTTTTAGTGACCGATCGGTGTCTTTCAGCTCTTTATCTCCATAAGCCTCGGTAAGATCGTGAAGGCCAATGAGAGCCTCCATGTCAGCCCGCTCTTTGCCATAAACCGCCTCTACGATTCGCCCTTGAACGTACGTAGTGACCCCTTCGTTGAGCCAAACATCGTCCCAGGAGGCATTTGTCACTAAATTTCCGGACCAAGAATGCGCCAGCTCGTGCGCTGCCGTCGCCACCAATGATCGGTCCCCTGCGATGACCGTGGGATTCAAGAAAGTCAGGCGCGGATTTTCCATCCCTCCCCAGGGAAAACTGGGCGGAAGAACGAGAACATCGTAACGATCCCAGCGATAAGGGCCATAAAGCCTTTCCACTGAATCCATCATGGCGGGAAGATCTCGAAATTCTTTCGCCGCAGCTTTCACAACCGAAGGCTCGGAATAAACTCCCGCTCTTTTACCGATCGGCTCAAATGCGATGTCGCCCACTGCCAGGGCCAAGAGATACGAAGGGATCGGCTCTTTCATTTTGAATTGATAGATTCCGACTTTAGTTTTCTTCGTCGGGTTTTCGGCACTCATGATCGCCAACATTCCTTTCGGTACGCGCACGGAAGCGGAATAGGTGACACGAACGGAAGGCGTATCTTGGCAGGGAATCCATGTTCTCGCGTGGGTCGGTTCGGACTGAGTGAATAAATAAGGAAGTTTTTTCCCCGCCGTCTGAGAGGGCTCGAGCCATTGAAGTCCGGTCGCTTTCGGTAAGGTCTCGTACGAAACGTTCACTTCGGTTGTTTTGGGTTCGAGGGTTATAACCAGGGGCTTTCCAACAAACTCAACTTCGTCGCCCAATTTCCAGGGGGTCGGCTTTCCCGATTTCCCAAGCGTAACCTCTTTAATCGCCATTTCGCTGGTATCCAGATAAAGCGCCTTGGCATCTTCTTTCGCGTCGATTGTTAGGTGGGCAACACCGATGATTTTCTTGGCATCAAAATCAACAGTTAGATTGAGGTCAATATCCTTTACAACGGCATCTGAGGTGGCGAATGAGTGGTTCTGAATTTCGTACTTCTCCCCTCCCTGCGCTGAGACTAAAAAGGCTAACCCCCCAAAAAAGGCAGCAAAAAATCCCCTCATCTTATCCCCCTACGTGGTGTCCGTTTGTAAAGATTCTATAAAGAACGTGTTACGCAAAAAATGGCTTCGTCGCAAGAATTTCAGCCTCCTTCCTTCCTCTCCCTCCATCTGTTATAAGGCCGCGACTTACGGGAGATCTTTGAATGTTTACTGGAATTATTGAAAAGATTGGGGTGATCCGGTCCATCGATCGGGGTCGCCTGGCTCTCGAGCTCCCTTGGAATCCAAAGGAGCTAAATTTAGGTCAAAGCATTTCAGTCAATGGCTGTTGCCTCACCATTGCCTTTCTGGAAGGGAACCTAGCAACCTTTGAACTTTCCCCGGAAACTCTTTCCCGAACAACATTTCAGAATAAAAGAGTGGGAGATCGGGTTAATCTCGAACGTAGCCTTCAGATGGGCGAGAGGGTGGATGGGCACTTTGTCTCCGGTCATATTGATGGGATAGGCGCTGTTCGATCCTTCCAGGAAATGGAGAATGGAAATCGCTTCTTTTGGATCGATGCTCCTTCCACCACTCGCCGATGGACCGCCGAAAAGGGATCGGTGGCTTTGGACGGCATCAGCTTCACCATTAATGATGTCGATTCGAACGGTTTTTCCTTTACGGTGATCCCACACACTTCCAAAGTCACCACGATAGGTGAAAAGAGAAAAGGGGATGAAGTGAATCTTGAGTTTGATTTGCTAGCAAAATACGTGGAACGCGCCCTTTTGGAGCGAACCCCATGAGCCGGAATCGAGTCGAAGAGGCGCTCCGCGTTTTCCGCAATGGAAAGATGGTGATCATTGTCGACGACAGAGATCGCGAAAATGAAGGGGATCTCGCTATTGCGGCCGAGAAAGTAACGCCGACAGCCATCAATTTTATGGCGAAACATGGCAGAGGACTCATTTGCCTCGCGATGACGGAAGAACGCTGCGAAAAATTGAATCTTCCACTGATGGTGGAACAAAATACGTCGAATTTTCGGACGGCGTTTACCGTTTCGATTGAAGCGAAAAAAGGAGTAACGACCGGAATTTCCGCCAAGGATCGAGCCCATACGATCCGAACCGCCATTTCGGAAAGGACGACCGCGGAGGACTTGGCGCGACCGGGGCATGTGTTTCCTCTGCGCGCGCGAACAGGGGGAGTTCTGGTCCGCACAGGGCAGACCGAGGGTTCTGTCGATCTAGCTCGCCTGGCGGGCTTAAAGCCGGCGGCCGTGATTTGTGAGGTCATGCGATCGGATGGAACGATGGCACGAATGCCCGACCTTAAACGATTTTCCCGTCGGCATAAGATTCCGATCGTCACCATCGCCGACATTATCGCCTATCGCCTTGCGAGCGAATCCCTTATCGAGGAAGTTGCCGCGGCGAAGCTTCCAAGCACGTTCGCGAAAGATTTTCAGGTTCGCCTCTTTGAAGATCGATTGAATAAATTCCTCCATGTCGCTCTCATTCGGGGGAAAATTAGGCCCGATCGACCCACCCTCGTACGGGTGCACTCTGAATGTTTTACGGGAGATGTTTTGGGATCGCTCCGATGTGATTGCCGCGACCAACTCCACAAGGCGATGACGTTGATTTCAATGGCGCGCTCAGGTGTCCTTCTTTACATCCGCCAGGAAGGAAGAGGGATCGGCCTGGTCAATAAAATCCGAGCCTACGACCTACAAGACAAGGGCCATGACACGATTACGGCGAATGAAAAACTGGGTTTCAAAGCCGATCTTCGGGAGTACGGTGTCGGAGCCCAGATTTTAAAGGCAGTCGGAGTGCGCAAGATGAAACTCCTGACAAATAACCCCCGAAAAATTGTCGGCCTCGAAGGGTTCGGCCTCGACGTTGTGGAGCGCCTGCCGATTGAAATTCCTCCGAATGCTTCTAACGTTCACTATCTTCGGACCAAAAAAGAGCGTCTGGGCCATCTTTTGGTCGGGATCCAAAAATGAATAAGACCAGAGGATTGGGGGAGATCAAAGTCTCTTCTCGCTTTGGAAACGTGGCGATTATCGCCAGCCGCTGGAATGAAGTGGTGACAAAGCGTTTGGTGGAAGGAGCGTCAAAAACTCTCCTTTCCGCGGGAGTAGCCGAAGAGGCCATCGATCTTTACTGGGTGAGCGGCTCCTATGAGCTTTCACAGGCTGCGAGCCGCCTGGCAAAAACCAAAAAATATCGTGCGATTGTACCCTTGGGCTGCTTGATCCGGGGAGAAACGGTCCATTTTGACGTCATTGCTCGAATGGTGGCAGTTGCCTTAGACGCTGTAGGTAGAGAGACGGGTGTAGCCGTGTCATTTGGAGTCTTGACTGTGGATACCCTCGAACAGGCGCTGGCCCGGTCGGGGGGGGATCAGGGAAACAAGGGTGAGGATGCCGCTCGCGCAGCTGTGGAACTCGCCCTCTTAACGGAAAAAGAGTAAGCCATGCCGAGCCGAACGAATGCACGTGAACAGGCGCTTCAGATTCTCTTCTTTATGGATATGAGCAAAACAAACTCCGACCAAGCTCTTTCCCTTTTTACGGAGAATTTTAAGAATGATCCGGGCGATTTTCCGTTTGTCCGTAATTTAGTGGAAGGGGTGGAGAAAAACTGCGGGAATCTCGATGCATTGATTTCCGAGTTTTCCGATCATTGGAAACCTTCGCGAATGCCTCGGATCGATAGAAATATTTTACGTCTAGGCACCTATGAAATTTGCCACACCCCTGAGGTTCCCTCAGCCGTAGCCATTGACGAAGCGATTGAACTGGGGAAAAAGTACGGGGAAAGCGATACGGGGTTGTTTGTCAACGGCATATTGGACCGGATTTCAAAGAAAGTGCGAACGGCATGAGAGTGGAACGAGGAAAAATGCTGGATGACCTAACCGTCGATCTTGTGATTTCGACGATCTTTGAAAACGAGCGTCCCCCAAAAGGACTTTCCGGCCTGATCGATTGGCGGCTCAATGGCTTCCTCTCTCGAAAATTAATTGATCAAACGATTCGTGGTTCGCTCGATGAACGAACATTGATTCCGGTGGAGGGAAGAGTTTCGGCGCGCCGGTGGCTTCTCGTCGGATTAGGAAAAAAAGAGGACTTTACACTTGCACGTGCGCTTAATCTCGGATTTAAGCTGGGAACTTCCATTTCGAAACTGCATTCTATAGAGGTCGCACTTTGCGTCCCTCAAGCCATGGATGGCCGCGCGCCGGATGATACGGAACGGACCTTGATTGAGTCGATGCGACAGGCCAAGTTCGAGCCTTCGACCACGATTCATTGGGTTGATGCATCAGCGGTTCGGCCACTCGAGTATGTTCCTTTTCATGTCCCCGGTACGGTCAAAGAGCATCGAGCTGCATGAAGATTTATTTTTTTACCCTTCTCTTTTGGGTTGTTTCTTCTTCACCTAGTTTGGCCCGCGACCGGCGTTTTGTCGGTGCGGAAGCTTGCAAACCCTGCCATGAGAAGGCCTATGAGATTTGGGCTGGATCAGGACATGCGATGGCGCAAATGCACCTTTCCGATGACAAGAAGGGAGAGCTTCGTTGCCTCTTCTGTCATGCGACAGATGCGGCCGCGAATTTAAAGGATTTTCGCCTTTCCAACGTTCAATGTGAGGCCTGCCACGGCGCGGGAGAAAAGCATGTGCAACTGGCTTCCCAAAAGGGAACATCCAATGAAAAACCGGGTGGACTCGAGCCGGCAAATGAAAAACGGTGCCAAGATTGTCACGCCAATATTCGCTCTCCGATGCTTCGTCCTTTCGATTTCGCCAAAGCGAGAGAAACGATTAAACATTGGTAACTCCGTTGACTTTATTTCGGCGCAGTCAATAATTGTAGGCCGTGTACCGAACAGCAGTCGCAGGTCTATTGAGTCTTTTCCTTGTGGGATTTTCGGCCCCGCCGGACTTAGGGAGAGGAAGAATGGGGGATGTTCTCCATGTTCACATTCCTCCCGATCCCGTAAATGTTCGAAACGGAAATTTCTATCTGCCCATTCAAGATTATTACCTTTCCTGTTTCGGGTTTCCTCTCGAAGTCTATCGCTCTTACAATTCCCTTTCGACACGCAACGGCCCCTTCGGCCATGGTTGGACATTTAACTATGACCTTCAAATCGCCGTGGGAGAAAAAAACGGAATGGAGGTCGTGGAGGCGGATGGATTCTTAAATTTGTACACGCCGGTCGAGGCGGAGGGCGCGAAAAAAAAGGGCGCCAAGACATCAAAGAGCGGAAAATATATCTCCCGGTCACGGGGAATGAGCACGCTGGAAAAAACAGCCTCCGGATATATTCGGACCACGGAGTCGGGTAGACGTGAGGAGTACAACGGGAAAGGGCTCTTGGTTCGCTTGGTCGACCGAAATTCTAACGAACTCAATTTCTCATACGATCTGCAAAGTCACCTCGACCGCGTGGCGGATGGGTGCAATCAATGGCTGAAATTCAACTTCAATAACCGCGGAAAGATCACGGAAATCACCGATTCCGTCGGGCGAAAGCTCTCGTATACATATGACGACCGTGATCTTCTTACTTCGGCACTTGGTCTCGATAAGGAAACAACCAAGTTCACGTATGACAAACTCGACCGGATGGCCACCGTGACATTTAACGACGGCACCAAGACAGAAATTACGTACGATCCCAAGACCGGTTACGTAAGTAAACAGAGCGGGCCTGGGACGAAAGTGACAACGTATAAGTATGGAAAAGAGGGGAAAAAAACCTGGGCCTTGATCGAAGACAATGAAGGGTTAAAGAATCGCTACGATTACAATGATCCTGACAACCAAATCACTTTTACAGATAAGAGCGGAAAAAAGACGGTAACGACCGTCAATGCCTGCTGCGGCAAGCCGGTTTCGATCAAAGATGAAAAAGGGATTGGCGAAGAGTTTCGGTACGATGTCAACGGTAACCTGACGGAGCGAACCGATTCACTTAAACGAAAAACAAAAATCAAATATGAACCCCGCTTTCATTTACCCGAGGAAATTACGGAATCGGATGGAACAAGCATGCGATTTGTATACGATAAAAATGGCAATCTGACGTTTGCCAAGAGCAAGGAACAGTCGATCAAACTGATTTATGAGGCGCACGGTAAAATCGACCAAATGACCGACCAACGGGAAAATGTGATTCGGTTTACATATACCTCATTCGGGAAACCCCTCCGAATTGAAAAGAAGGTGAAGGACAAGTTTATCGGCGCGATTAACGTGAAATACGATAAGAACGGCGAAATCTCTGAAGAAGAAGGCGTTACGTACGAACCGAAAAATCCTGAAACGGTTCAAGATATTCGAAATACACTTACAAGTTTCCTCCGCCTCCTGAAGCCCACAGGAATCGACTTCGAGATCTAAGGCCGATGGTCCGGCTTTTGATTGACGGGTATAACTTTCTTGCCGTCTCGGGGCACAAAAACCGTGAACAACTCATCGTCGATCTGATCGAATACCGAAATCGAAAAGGGCACGAAATTACGATTGTCTTCGACGGAACTCATCGGGGTACAGGATCGGGAGATCGTTATCATTCGAGCCATGTGGAGGTGATTTTTTCGCCACTCACCGTGACGGCGGATGAGACCATTGAGGACCTTTATTTAAGAGATCTTTATCGTGAATCGATCGTCGTAAGCTCAGATCGCCGCGTTCAGTCCGCCGCGCTTCGCGCGGGTTCCACTTACGTAGAGTCGGCTGAATTTTCCCGAAAGCTGCGCGGCGCCCTACGCGGGGAAAGTTTGTCACCTCCCTGGGAGGAAGGGCGAAGCGACAATGAAAACGAGAACCACCCAAGGAAAAAAGGGGCCTCTCGAAGGCTTTCAAAAAACGAGCGATTTCGGCAAGCAAGACTCAAGAAACTGTAGGGGTTCGCAAAAATACCGTGTAAGTTACCTTTCCAAGGAGAAATGATGGCCAAAAAGAAAAAGGCAAAGAAAAAGGGGAAACGAAAAGGAAATTCAGCGTTCATGAAACCGATGTCCCCCAGCGCAGTGTTGGCGGCGATCATCGGTCCGAAATCGATTCCCCGAACTCAGGTGACCAAAAAGATTTGGACCTATATTAAAAAGCATAAGCTCCAAGATAAGACTCGCCGGATTATGATTAACGCCGATGCGAAATTGCGCGCTCTATTCGGCGGCAAAAAATCGGCCAACATGTTTGAGCTGACCAAATACGTCAGCAAGCATTTGAAGTAAGTTTAGCGGGGGAAACCCCTGCGACAATAGATTCGCGACGGTGGCTGACTTCCAGCCGCCGCTATTATTTTAGCCTTTGATTTCAATACCTTCAGATGGTATACTCATTGCGTAAAATGCACCTAATGAGACGAATTTCCTATCTTTTAGTCGTCCTTGGTTTTCAATGGGCATCTAGCCCAACACTTGCGTCGGATCAATGCTCCTATGCTCCAATCTGCGACGGAGGTATTTTAAAGACCTTTTTCGACGACCTTTACAACTACAAGGACGGAGATCGATCCATTCAGAGTGCTTTCTTGGGAAAGGTTGTTTTTCCTCGACTCGAAAAAAATCAGCTCGTTCTTTTGAACGATCGGTTGCCACAGAAATGTCTTGATTTTCTTATATGCGTTCGAGATGGCGAAGTCGATCTGAAGGGTTATCTTTCATCGTATGAAGGCCCTGTTCAGCGACTGGCTAAAGGAATTCGAAAAGTTGGAAATCAAACTTATTTTTTTGCTCCAACCGATGTTGATGTCCTTGAGGCCATTGTGGCCGAATTGCATAACAAACTGGCAAGAATACCTTCGGGAGCCGGGGAATCGGCTCCATGTGGATATCGTGCGGCCGAGATTTACAAGGCTGCGACAAAAATCTCGTCCTATGTGAGAAAAGCGGACGTGGTGTACATCTATCCGCTCGGGGAAGTTGGATCCTTAGAGCCTTCAGGATGGCCACATCACTATGTCACACAAATTACGATGCGAAGTGGCAAGGTCTTTGTTGTCGATTCACTGTCTTATCCAGAGGTGGAGGACGCCACTCTTGTGGATTGGGTCAAAGCGAAATTTCCGAACGCTGCGCCTCCTGCCATCATCAAGTATCTCCTTCCGGATGTTCCCATGACCCTCGAATGGGACCCTGCCACTGCCAAGGGAATGCAAACGTTCCGTTAGTTCATATTTCGGAAGATGAAATTTCCTTTTTCGGCGTCGATGACGATTTTCGAGCCGTCGGAAATTTCGCCGTCGAGAATTTTGTCAGCCATTGGATCCTCAACTGACTTTTGAATCGCTCGCTTGAGTGGCCGCGCGCCAAAGTGGGGATCGTAACCGACTTTTGCCAGCTGATTTCTCGCCGCTTCGGTCAATGTAATTGATAGGCCATTTCCCTTGAGACGTTTCTGCAAACGCTGAATCTGAATGTCGACGATTTTTTCAATCTGGCTCTTTTCCAGATTATTAAAGATTACGACATCGTCCACACGATTTAGAAATTCCGGCTTGAACGCTTCGCGAAGAATCCTCTGTATGCTCGCCTCTAAAACCTTTCTGTCGCGAGGATCGGATTCCAGAATCATCTGGCTTCCCAAGTTCGATGTCATGATTAAAACCGTATTTCGAAAGTCGACTGTCCTCCCCTGGCCATCGGTCAGTCGCCCGTCATCCAAGACCTGAAGAAGAACGTTGAAGACATCCGGGTGGGCCTTTTCAATCTCATCGAAAAGAATGACGGCGTAGGGCCGGCGGCGGACAGCTTCCGTTAAGTAACCTCCCTCTTCGTATCCCACATATCCGGGAGGGGCACCGATGATTCGAGCCACGGAATGCTTTTCCATAAATTCCGACATATCGAGGCGAACCACGGCATTCTCGTCATTAAATAGAAATTCTGCGAGTGCCCGCGCCGTTTCTGTTTTTCCGACACCGGTAGGGCCCAAAAAGATAAAGGAGCCGATCGGTTTGGAAGGATCACTCAGGCCCGCGCGAGACCGACGAACCGCATTGGCAACGACCTTCAGCGCGGCATCTTGGCCGATGACGCGTTCGCCTAGACGCTTTTCCATATGACGAAGTTTCTCTTTCTCTCCTTCCAGCATTCGTGATACGGGAATCCCCGTCCAAAGAGAGACAACTTCGGCAATATCCTCTTCATCGACTTCTTCTTTCAGCATTTTGGAAGTCTGCTGGAGTCGCGCCATTTCTTTATTCGCCGCAGCCAAATCCTTTTCAAGGGCGGGAAGATCACCAAACTTTAATTTAGCCGCTTTTTCCAAATCCCCCTGCCGCTCCGCAATCTCAATTGCGGAGCGGGCGGCTTCAATCTTTGTCATGATCTCCCGAATTTTTGCGATGGCGCTCTTTTCGTTTTGCCACTGGGCTTTGAGTTTTGTTTCGCTCTCTTTCTGATTTGCGAGGTCTTTCTCAATCGTTTTTAAGCGTTCTTGGGAGGCTCTGTCTTTTTCCTTCTTTAACGCCTCTCGTTCGATTTCGAGTTGAACGATTTTTCGCTGGAGTTGGTCCACTTCGGAAGGAACAGAATCAATTTCAATTCGAAGCCGGCTTGCCGCTTCATCAATCAAATCGATCGCTTTGTCGGGAAGAAATCGATCGGAGATATAGCGGTTCGAAAGTGTCGCGGCTGCGACAATAGCCGCATCTTGAATTCGAACACCATGATGAACTTCATATCGTTCTTTGAGCCCTCGCAGAATCGCGACTGTATCTTCCACACTTGGCTCGCCAACGTAGACGGGTTGAAATCGGCGTTCAAACGCCGCGTCCTTCTCAATATGCTTCTTATATTCTTTGAGTGTCGTGGCTCCCACACAGCGAAGTTCGCCTCGAGCAAGTGGGGGCTTTAAAAGATTCGAGGCGTCGACGGCTCCCTCGGCCGCGCCGGCGCCCATGAGCGTATGAAGCTCGTCAATAAAAAGAATGATTCTTCCCTCGGCTCGCGTGATTTCGTTGAGAAGAGCTTTGAGACGATCTTCAAACTCGCCGCGATATTTTGTTCCGGCGATCAATGCGCCGAGATCAAGGGCCACGACTTGTTTATCGCGCAATGTCTCGGGAACATCGCCGTTGACAATCCGTTGAGCAAGGCCTTCGGCGATCGCAGTTTTTCCAACGCCCGGTTCGCCGATGAGAACAGGATTATTTTTTGTCCGACGGGAAAGCACCTGAATCACTCGCCGAATTTCTGTATCCCGACCAATGACCGGATCGAGCTTCTTCTTTCGCGCCGCTTCGGTTAGATCGCGGCTATATTTTTTAAGCGCCTGGAATTTTCCTTCCGGATTTTGGTCGGTCACGCGCATATCTCCTCGGACATCTCGTAATACGGAAAGAACTCGGTCTTTTGTAACTCCATGCCGACTTAAGATGCTATGAGCGCCTTGCCGGTCAATGGCGGCAAGGCCTATCAGCAGATGTTCGCCCGAAATATATTCGTCATGGAGGTGACTCGCTTCATCATAAGCTGCATCCAGGACCTTCTTTAGAGCCTGGCCAATCCCCATTTCGCCTGAGGCTCCAGAGACTTTGGGTAGTTTCGCCAGGGCTTCCGTGAGATCACGCTCTAAATCTTCGATACGAACCCCTAATTTTTCGAGGATTGGGTGAACAACCCCCTCTTCTTGAGATAAAAGAGCCGAAAGGAGATGCTCTCCCCCGATTTCCGGGTTTCGCGCCTCGTCTGCAAGCCTCTGCGCTTCCTGGAGCGCCTCCTGGCTTTTAAGCGTCAATTTGTCGAGCCGCATGAGGCTAAATAAAAGCGCAAAACGCGCCCTGTCAACTCAACTCTAGGGCTTTTTGGAAGCTTGGACGAAAGCCACGCGGAGGTCGTAGAGAGCCTGATCCATAAGCTGCTGTTCATTCTTGTCCAGATTTCCCTTTGTCTTTTCAGCCAGCATTCCGATGATATCGATTTCCTCCTTGGCGAGGGGAAGGTTTTTCTCTTTTTTTTTCGTGGTCGGATTTTCAACTAATCCGAGATGGATCAGTGTGGAAGTACACATGGAAAGAACAAACGTCGAGAATGTAATCGGTCCTTCGTGGGCATGGGTTTCTTCAGGTGCCGGCGGAGAAGGTTTCGGTTCGTCTTTCTTTTCCTCTTTTTCTTGTCCCCGAAGGTCTCGAACACGAAACGAGGGTTTTTCTTCTTCTGTCATTATCCTTTCGCCTTCTCTTTCTTCTCCGGCGTCAGAAGAGCTTCCAATGCATCGATGGGGGAGGCAGGTACCATTCCGACAATATTTCGCTGCAGAGATCGGGTAAAACGTTGGTCATTATCCTTTTTTCCAAATACCCAAGAGAACAACTCACCGGTTTTTGGCTGAAATTCGATCACCAATGAATCGGCGGCTTTCTCATCCACCACAGTCGGAGAATCGACAAATTTCGAAATTAAGAGGCCATCCGTCAGTTGAAGGATCTTGTCGGCAGGCGTTCCGTCCCGGAGCTGGGCGCGCAAGGCCGCATCGCCCCCTTCCAAAGTTCCCAGCGACCATTTTTCATCATGTGTTCGCGTAAATCGCGCTTTTATATTTCCTTTTTTGAGCGTGAGGGATGAAAAATCGGTGACGGAGGATGGACGGATCGCCCGATCCCGCAGGTCACCCACTTGTGTCACCAAATTTTCAAATGTCTTGCGCGCGTAACGATAATATAGTTTTCCCTGCTCACCGATGGGATCTTTGTCTTTAACGTCATAAAGGCTTAACTCTTCAGTCGCTCCGTTTTTGCTGATTTTCCATTTTGAGGAATGGGTAAGATTCGGGGGACGAGTCGTTCCCAAAAACTCGTCAGCCTTCAGATCCATCAGAGCATTGAGAAGTGTGGAGACTTTTCCATCATCGGCCCGATCGGCCACGGGTTTTTCCAGCCACCATTTGTCATTTTTCTTTGAGAGCAGGGTTGTCCCGGCTTCACGTTCAACCAGAAATGAGGTGATTTCTTCTTTGCCAATGGAAAAGGGCTTTCGATTCACCAATTGTTTCGCTTCTTTTGTAAGCGAGGCTTTAAGTTCTTTTCGGACGGTGAAGATGGTTGGCTCGTCCATACGTCGGAGATAAATATTCTTATCTTTTTCGAAGACGCTCCCGATTTCGATCGATCGTTCCGACTGTCCCCCTTCCCCCATCATCAAATCAAAGCGCGCGTATGGACGATCAAAACCATATTTCTTTTGATCTTTCCCGTCTTCGCTCATCACATCAATGGCACTGAGTCCCTTAAGCTGTCCTAACAAGTCTTCAATTTCTTTTCGATCTCCGGGGAGGGTTTCATTCGTTTTTACGAACCATTTTCCATTGGTTTGCTCCAAGAGAAGCGATCGTTTCCCTTTATCATTATATGTGACGTTTAAACGTGAAATTTTGGAAAGGTCTTTAATTCCAAAAATTTCTTTCTTCCGCCAGTCATTCAATTTGCGATTTTTGAGGTACTCCAATGAGTTCGTTCCAAGAAGAATCGCTTTGGATGCCGATGTTTGAAGATAAAGACCGGAATGTGAGGAGTTCTGTTCGCCGACCTTGATCAAAAAGGTTGGATCGGCCTTTCCCTTTTCAAAAAGGGAAATCGACACGGTCGCTGGATCGAGACCGAACTGGGAAGGATTGGCTCCTTTGTCATCAATCATCCTTTCTGATTTGAGATCTTTGATATTTTCTATGAGCGTGTTGATCGAACTCAAATCCGTTAACGCCTGATAGGGAGCTGTCACCGCCCAGTCGGAGAGAGAATCAAACTCATTACTGAATCTCGCCCACCGGTCGTTGAATTTTCCAGATGCTTCCTTTGATCGGCGCTGAAACATGATGTTTCCCAGCGAATTGGTGATCTCGATTTTGTCATACGACTCAAAGTTGAGCGTAAACAGTTTCTTGGACGTTTCTTCTTTTTCATTCTCTTGAAAAGTCCGCTTTCGTTTTAATGAAACGAGCGTGACCAACCCTACCAAAATGAGGAGAGCCACAACAATTCGAACCCACTCGCGGTCCTTGCTTTTCACGAGATTATCCTCGGCGACGACGGATCCACCAGAGATCCATGCCAAATATCAGAACCAGCATCGGAATGCCGATAATAGCGACGTAAAAGATCATATTCGATTGCTGTGGAGTCAGCTCGATCACGGAGGTCCGAATTTTTTTCGGCCGAATGGAAATGTTTTCCGTCTCCCCTTGAAGCCAATTGAGCGTATTGAGAAAGAGATCGAAATTAAACTCGTACGACCGGACCATGCCGTCGGAGACAAAATCGGAATCGCCCATTACAACTAACCGTGTCGTTGCGGCTTTGGATTCGCCTTCTTTTTTCGCCGCTTCCTTTTCCACAGCCACCGCAATCGTTACGGGTCCCTGAAGATCGGAAGGATCCGGCGTGGCTTTCTGCTGCTTAAATAATGTATTTACATCGTTTTCGGCCCAGCTATTTCCTTCCGGAGCCGAAGAAATAAGGTCCACAACGGTTCCGCCAAATCCGGCCGCTTTCGTCACAGACCGAACATTTTGGAAAACAGTGTTTCTCCCTTTGAGGGGATCCACAATCGGATGGTTCCCATACGTTTGAGCAAATACGGTCATCCCGATTTGCATTCCTCTAAAGAGCTGAAGGTGTTTTTCCAAAATAAAATTTTTACCAAGTTCCACTCCCCATTTTTTCGCAACAGCTTCCAACCCCGTATCGATGACGCTAAAATTGGTGGCGCCAAGACGAGGATCTGGAACATTTGGATCGAGCATCCAGAGGGATTTACCTCCACCGGCAAGATATTGGTCGATGGCATTGGCCTCCCCTTCTGTAAATCTCTGTGTGGGGCCCGCAACAACGAGCAGTCCACACTCGGCCGGAACTTCCGCATGAAGCTCGATTCCTTTTGAAACATATCCTTCGTTTTCGATCCCCCCCTTAACGGCGTTTAAGCTCCGGGGATCTTCCTTCGATTCAGGGGCATCCAGCGCGAGTTCACCGTGTCCTTTCGTGAAACAAACGGTGGGTTTGCTGGTTCGAGTGACCTTTACGATGGCCTGTGTGATCGCTTCTTCCGTCACGTCCCGCGTGATATGAGACTGCTCCCCATATTCGACGACAATATCGCCATCCTTCGCCTGATGTTTCATGGCGGCGGCACGATCCTTGTCGGGATCGGCGTACGTCACTTCCACCTTTTTCGATTGTGATTGGTACGTCGCAAGAAGATCTTTGAGCCCTGCTTTTTGCTGATTTCGATCATCCAGAAAAGCGGTGATTTTCACCGGGGCTTTTAGACCCTGAATCAACTTAATCGATTGATCGGTGAGGGTGTTGACCTTCTCCTCGGTCAAATCAAAGCGATGGTAAAAATCCTGGCCGGCGACGTTCACGATCGCGACAATGGCCACCACAATGAGGCTATAGACCACCGCGTTCGTGCCATATCGGAGGGAACGGCTTTGCAGAAACTCACGGAGAAACATACGCGCCACATAAAAGGCGATGCCGTTGAATAGAAGCGCAAGGCCCAAAATAAAATAGCCGGTCCAGCTCTTTCCTTCGACCACTGAAAATATCGACCATTCCTTACCCGCAAGAAGAAGAATCCACGGAATGTTGAGGGCTACGAACCCCAGGATCGCATACTGCCAGTTACGCGAAAGCGTCTTTAAAACCGCCACGGCCGAAAGAATGGCGCCACCCACCATGAGACCCCAAAAGACGGGGCTCGAAGCCTGCGTGACCGCGAAGGCCAAAAGACCATAAAACATCAATATGACACCGCTAATTCCTAAACATTGATAGAAAATCATCCGATTTACCTCCAGCGAACCGATTCCACCGAACGTTTGGTGAGAAAGAGAAAAAGAACAATGATGCTAAAAAAGTAAATGAGATCCCGCGTATCGATCAGCCCCTGAAGCAAATTCTTAATGTGCTCTTGGATCGATAGATATTTGATGACATCAAAAATAAACGTTCCTTCTTTGTCCCCCAGAAACGAAATAATGAACATGAAGAGAAGAACGACAAACGTGACCACAGCGGCAATGATCTGATTTTCCGTGAGCGACGACGCAAAAAGACCAATCGCAACTCCCGCCGCGGAAAAAAGGAGAACTCCCAAATAGCCCGTAAAAACAGGGCCAAACTCAGGTTTGGAAAATTTGAATAGCAGTACTTGATACGCCAGTGTGGGAAGCATTAAGACCATCATAAAAAGAAGCGAGCCGATAAATTTTCCCGCCACGATTTGATTAATTGTCAATGGAGAGGTCATCAATAGCTCTTCCGTGCGTTGCCGTTTTTCCTCGGCAAAGGTCCGCATCATGATGAGGGGAAGAATAAAAAGAAGGACGAACACCATATTGAACAGCGCCGGCGCGATGACCATTTCGTTTAAATTAAGGCGCGCCAACATTTCCGGGTTTTGGTAGAACTGCATCATCGACTTGAAATATTGATATTGCTGGCTGAAGCGAACCATTCCGGCATAGAAAAAATAACCGGAGACCGTTAAAAAAATCATCATGACCACATAGGCGATCGGAGAAACAAAGTAGTGTTTGAGTTCCTTTTGAACGATCGCAACCGTATTTTGAATCGATGTCGACATCTTCTACCCCCTACTCGTTCGACGCCGCGGCGAGAGAAACCCGTTTCGGCGTTTCTTCCTCTTCCTTGGAAATCAATTCGACAAAAACTTCTTCGAGAGAGCGATCACGGGTCAACTCGTTCACGGTACCCTCCAAAACGATTTTCCCCCGATGAATAATCACCGCGCGATTACAGATCATCGTAACTTCCGGAAGGATGTGAGTCGAAAGGATGATGGTGTGTTCTTTGGAAAGCTCAACAATGAGACTTCGGATTTCACGGATTTGCTTAGGATCGAGACCGACCGTCGGTTCATCCAGCACTAAGACATCTGGCCGGTGAATGATCGCTTGAGCCAAACCGACCCGCTGCTTGAACCCTTTTGAAAGATTCTGAATGAGCCGCTTTCGAACTTCGGTCAGACCACAGCGTTGAAGCACCCATTCCATTCGTTCGTTTCTCTCAGACTTTGGTATGCCCTTGATCTGGGCAACGAAGTGGAGATAGGACGTGACATTCATATCCATATAGAGAGGCGGGGTCTCGGGGAGGTAGCCGATTCTTCGTTTTACTTCGATGGGATCTTCCAAAACATCAAAGCCGGCTACAACCGCCGTGCCGGTGGTGGGGGGGAGATACCCGGTAATCATCCTCATCGTGGTGGTTTTACCTGCGCCGTTGGGACCTAAGAATCCGAGAATTTCCCCTTTGTCGACGCGAAATGAAATAGCCCGAACGGCCACCAAATCCCCATATTCCTTCGTTAGCTCTTTTGCCTCGATCATCTTCCACAACCTCTTTCAAAAGCGCTTCTTACCCTAATTCGGGCCGTAAGATGAGAACAGATTGGCAAGCTGTCAAGTTGCAGAGGTTTTCATGTAAACTGGGCGGCGAAATTTCATGCCCCTTCCCCGGAAAAAAAAACGTCGCGAGGCTTCTTCGGACCTCTCCGCACTGCCGTTGGCGAAATCATCGGAACTTAAGAGAATTCACCTGTTTCGAGAGGTCCCCCACATGGTTCTGGGAAACCTTGAGGGAAGAGTCCGCCGCGCGGTCGCCAATGATTCCGAAACGATTCTAGAGCTTTATCCCAGTGATGAGCCGTTTCGTTACTTCTTCTTTATTTTAAGCGGCCAAGTGAAAGTGTCCGGTTACGACGAAGAAGCAAGGGTCAAGCCGCTCAACTTTCTGCGAAAAGGAGAATTTTTTGTCGATAAATCACTTCATTGGGGGGGCCAGGTCGCGACAAAGGTCGTGGCGATTTCTCATGTTGAAATCCTCGTGGTTCCGTGGGAATCGGTTCGAGAACTTTCAAACGCCTACAAACCATTTAATGAAAAAATCAAGGCGCTCACAGAAAGAATTGATTATCGAAACCGAACATATAGCGAAGATCGTTACGCCCGATCGGTTTTGGAATTTCTGATTGATAAGGAGTTAACCCAAGCCTCCCGCGTGAAAATCACGCAGATGGATAAATGTATCGAATGCAACACCTGCTATGACTCCTGCGAAGAGCGGCATGGGTTTCAACGACTGGAGCGCGGATACGCCCGCTTCGGAATCCTTGATTTTGCCCAGAGTTGTATCACCTGTTTTTATCCCACTTGCATTCCCGCCTGCCCCGTCGACAGCGTGATTTACAACTCCGCAAAGGGGGAAGTGGAGATTCTCGATAGCTGCATCGGCTGCTCCGCCTGTGCCACAGCCTGCCAGTACGGTGCCATTAAGATGTACCGAGCCAACCCGGAAGACAACCTATACGCACGGTTTTTTGCCCCAGGAAAGAAAATCAAGCCGAAACAAATCGCCGACAAGTGCAATCACTGTGCGGGTTATGACGATATGGTTTGCATCACGAACTGCCCGACCGGTGCGATCATTGAAGTGGAGTCGACAGAGCTTTTGGAGAATCCCCGTATTTTTGGAGCCGCAGAGGCGGGATGGCATGAACTACCGAGTCTTATCGAGAGAAACTGGCTCGAGCGATTTCTGCAAATAGTTTATGTGGCCGTGGGTCTATGTGTAACGCTCGGTCTCTTTTGGGAGGCGGCGGCTCTGAAACGATTCCCGGCTCTTTCTTTTCTTTTGTACCTTCAAGCAAAGGGAATCATTCCATCGAAATTCGGACTTTCCTTCGAAAGGGGATCCGACTATTGCTACTTCATCGGGAATGTCGGCTTCACATTAATTTTGATTTCCCTTGTTTATCCCCTTCGAAAAGCGTTTCCAAAACTCTTTAAATATTTGGGGAAAAAACCCTATTGGCTGGATCTGCATAATTTTTGCGGTCTTCTTGGAACGGTCTTTGTGACTTTTCACACCGGTTTTGTCTTCCCCCTTCAGCCCAGTACGTTTGGTTACCTAGCGCTCGTGGCGGTTATGCTGAGCGGGGTCTTTGGGCGTTTTCTCTATCAAATGATCCCCAGAGGCGTGGCGGGAACGGAATTAAAGTTGCGCGACATCGAAGAAGAGGATGCCGGGATCACGAAAAAAATGAGTGCTCTTTTAGGAGGAGAAACCAAATATCGCGAGATTGTAAATCGAATTCTCTCGGAGCTAACCTCCGAAGGTTCGAAAAACCCGAATTTATGGTCTCTGGTTCGATCGGTCGTAAAAAGTCGATGGCTGTTATGGAGACTTCGATTTCAGTTTCCAGCGGAGGTCAAAATTAATCAACGCCAGATCGGCGTCTTTCGAAATCTCCTGGATGAAAAAGTCCGTTTGCAACGAAATGTGGCCTTTCTAGCAGTTTCGTCGCGACTTTTCGCCCGGTGGCAATATATTCATCGCCCCTTTGCCTATGTCATGGGGGCGGTAGCTATCGGACATGTGGTTTACAACCTGATCTTCTTCGCCGGAAAATAGAAAGGCGGAAGATTCTTCCGCCCTTCAAAACAAACGCAATGTTTTCTGATCAGTATGCCGTCAATACGTCTCTACGCTGGATCATTCGTACCGCGACGCCATCATAGGACGAAGGGTATGGATTTTTGTCAAAAACTTCATCCATGTTTTGAACAGGGGTTTTTCCATCAAGAAACACGACCACCGAAAGAGACCACAGCCTCCCGCCATCTTGAGGTTTCAAGTTTGCCGAAGAACTGCCGGCCGGTTCAAAACGCACGCTGACGACATTTCTCGCATATAGGGCCTTCTTTGGAAGGCGTCCTTCAGAATAGCTTTTCTGCTCATTATCGATGTTCTCGATCTCATAGGCCAACATCTGCAACGCCTCGGCCGCACCTTTAGCTATGTTGCGACAATTTGATACGCTCCCACTTTTGTAGGGATTGCAAGCTTCCGTGACAAACGAGGCATCCACTTGGAAGTCGTGGGAGAGTTCCTTCATGTGATCGCGAAATTCCAGGACAAACTTACCGAATTTGCCCATGAGATTTTTCATTTCTTGAGCATTTTCAAATGACGCGGGCGTCGTCGCGCTCTGTGACAAATTTGCATCTCCGGGGCCGACGGCCCAAGCGGATCCAATTAACCCCGTCAGGGTCAACGTAATTGCTAACCGATGTATTTTCATCTCTTGATCTCCCATCTTATTTCTTATTTGCCGTGCATCGAAAGCCGCATTCCGATTCCCTCTGAGGAAGGCTTATAGGGGTTTCTGCTAAATGCGGTATCAATCGCCCCTTTCGTCGCCTCTCCATTGAGAACAATCACAATGGAAAGTTTCCGACTCGCAACATCTTTAGGGTTTACACGCTCAAGTCGCGATGGGCTGCTAAACCAACCGGGCTCTTCAAAAATAATTTCGACCACATTGGCAGCAAAAAGCCTTTTATCGGAATAGTGGCTATCGGAATTTTTGAGTTCATCGGCAAATTCCTGCAACGCGATCTCTGCCCCACTTACCAGATAATTACATCTCTCAGGAGCTGCTAATACGAAAGAAATTGTCGAAGCATTAAACAGTTTCTTGGTATCACAAGCTTCTTGCACGACCGCATCGTCCACATTGATTTTTCGATTAAATGACTGGATCATGTCGTTTTCAAATTCACTGACAAATTGACTGTACTCTTTCAGCGTCGGTTCGATTTGCTCTGCCGCCCGCACTGCCGTAACACGAATGGCTTCAGAATCATCACGATCTGTCATCGCCCGGGACACTTGCGACCCAAGACATAATGTTCCGATTGCCGCCCAAAAAGCCCACCATCTATTTTTCATTCCTAGCTCCCCCGTGAGTTGCCATAAGAATCCCCCAACCATTCTCCTTTTCGATAACGCATTGCGAGCAGTGGGGTCAAGCGAAAAATTAAGAATTGGTAAAGATTTTTTAGGGGGGTCAAAAAGTGAACAAAAAGAAGGAATTTTTTGGGATCGTGATAACTTTTCTCCTTTGATTCGAAGACTTGCTCCAATCCTTTTTTGCGCCATTTTGGCCCTGCCCTGTGCGAGCTGGGCTCAGCTTGATTTTACGCAGTGGCTGAACCCTGGCCCCCTATCCCAGCCTCACGAAGGCCTGGAAGGGGTCAAGAACTGCACCACCTGCCATGCCACGGCCAAGGGAGTACCCGACCGAAAATGTCTAGATTGCCACAAGGAGATCTCGGACCGGTTGGCAGCCAAAAAAGGCTTTCACGCCCGCCAGACCGAAGAGTGCCGAACATGCCACGACGAGCACAAGGGAAGGGAATTTGATGTTACGGGGTTATCCCGAACCAAGTTTGATCATGCCGATACGGGTTGGCCGCTGACCGGCGGACATGCTCGTGTGAAATGCGAAAACTGTCACAAAGAAGTGAGAACCAACGTTCAAACCCATCAACCGACCCGTCGACGAACCTATTTGGGAGCCAATCCAGAATGCTCAGCTTGCCATGAGGATGTTCATAAGAGCGGAAAACCCGAACTCGAACAGTGTGCTCGATGCCACACCACGGACCTTTGGAAGAAACCCAAGACCCGCCTTCAGTTCGACCACCAGAGGGAAAGCCGTTATCCCCTAACCGGTCAGCATCAGCGCGTCGCCTGTTACGGGTGCCACAAACAGAAGAAATGGGCTCCCCTTGCATTTGAAAGTTGTACGAACTGCCACGCGGATCCTCACAAGGGATCATTCGGACCGAAATGCGAATCATGCCATAGCACGAAGGGTTGGAAGGGGGCTTCTCCCACCGGAAAACCGGCTGCTCAAGGAGAAAAGGGATTTGATCATGACAAGACGGCCTTTCCTCTAACGGGAGCCCACAGAGATGTTACCTGCCTGCGTTGCCATGGACCTAAAATCGGAAAGATGCCTGGCTTTGAGCAATGCAGTGGCTGCCACAACAACCCGCATGGAAATCAATTCGAGGTTCTTTGGAACGTCAAGAAAGTCTGCACGGACTGCCATCTGACCGACGGCTGGAATCTCCTCAAATTCAAGCACAATGATGATTCACGCTACAAACTGGAAGGGAAACACACTCTCGTTCCCTGCCAGCAGTGCCATGTCGATGCGAAATATCGCTGGCTTCCCAAGGCTCCGGATTGTGTCGCCTGTCACAAAGATGTCCATCGTGGCCAATTCGAACGAACTTGCGCGAGTTGCCATAAAACGGACGGGTTTAACCAATTGACGTTCGACCATGATCGCGATTCTCCCTTCCCTCTCGTAGGGAAACACAAGTTGGTCGCCTGCAGTTCATGCCACGTGGAAGGGCGATACAAACCCCTCGAGAGAAGGTGCCAGGGATGCCACAACGATTTTCACAAAGGAGAGTTGGGACAGGAATGCAATCGTTGCCACGCGCCGACCGCTTACAACGATATCGAATTTGACCACAACCGGGAGTCTCGCTTCCGCCTGGATGGAAAGCATGTTCGGGTGCCCTGCAATCAGTGCCACGTCAATTACCGGTACAAAATTCCGAAACAGGAGTGTTCCGCATGTCATTACGATGCTCATAAAGGTACGTTCGGAACGACCTGCGAGCGTTGCCACACGACGGAGGGATTTTCGACCAAATCCGGTTTCCACGATTTCGGTGAATTCACGCTTGGTGGCGCGCATGATCGCATTGATTGCGTGGTTTGCCACGGACCCAAAGCGGCGGTCCGGGCGAGACCCACACAGTGCAAATCCTGTCATGTGGATCCGCATATGGGTTCGCTGGGGCCGAGCTGTCAAAATTGCCATGGGCAGAATTTCTTCCTCCCCAGCACCTTCCGACACAATCAAACGGGCTTTGAACTTTCCGGTGCCCACCGATTCCTCTCCTGCGATCGCTGCCATTTCAATCGTGTCTTCGGCGGCCTCCCTCAGGAATGTACGTTCTGCCATTCCAAGGATTTCCGTCCGCCCCCGGCCGTGCCTCAGCACCCGCCTGCACCAATCTCCTGTGACAATTGCCACTTCACGTTTGGGTGGAGGCCCACAAGATGAGGGGGAAGAATTTTCTGCTCTTTCTTCTGATCGCCTCCTTTCCTTTTCTCACCGCACGCGCATCAGATGTCTCAGGGTACGGAGACATAGGAATTTGGGGCGTTTTTAACAACCTTTCCGACAATCCCCTTTTTCAGGCGGACGATCGCGTAGGCAAGTCCTATGTCAATAGCCGGTATTCGCTTCTCAATGTCGGCTTAAAGCTCGATGGAAAGGATATTTTTGATTCCCAAGGCGAAACCAAGTGGAACACGCACATTAAAGGGCGCGGCCTTTTTGCGCTTGAAGACACTCAATACACGCTGGCGCCCGGGGATCGAACCCGACAGGAACTCGACGAACTTAATTTAGAAGCGTTGATCCTGGGCGGCGATGCAAGCATATGGTTTGGGCGCCAGCAGATTTTCGAGGCAGGGGGAGTGACATTCGATGGCCTGCGTGGCGTGTATCACTACAGTGAGAAATGGGACCTCGGACTCTTCGGAGGCTTGGGAGCCGATCCGAGAAACCTCACCGGATACATCGGGCCGATGTACCGGCAAAATCCATTCACTTTAGATTTTCAAACCATGGGTCTTTACAGCAGTTATCGCGCAGGAACGTTCAAGATCGATTCATCGATCAATGGAAATATTTACAAGCAACACCTTGATCAGTTTCTTCTTTATTCACAGGCGATTTATCAACTCAATAGTGTCTGGAATTTTTCGGGATCGATGCTTGCGGATCTGGCCTCGGGCCAAATGGGGTTTCGCTGGTTTCAGGCGAATATTTCCGCCCGGCCGACGTCTCGCGTAACCAACACCCTTTCATTCGACCGTTACATGGCCCTCATCTACAAAGCTTCCGATGCCTCGGCGATTCCTGTCATTCCGGGAGTGGACGCTACTCTCGTCGGAGGGACACAGGTCAGCGAGAGTACGGTCAACACCGTTCGAGGAGAGAGCCAGGTCCGAATTTTTGCCCGAAATTATATTTTTGGAAGCGTCGAGTATTCTCGTGAAACTTTTGATGACCTAGATCGACTCAAATACACGGCCGGTTATCGCGATCCCGCGCTCTTTGGAACCCCCACTGACATTCGAATACAGATGGATGTATTTGAAGGTTACCGAGGCTTTTACACCGGTTTTGATGGTTTGATCGGCCATGATTTTTCACAGGGTCTTTTTCGATTGGAGGGAGGAGGGACCTTTTATTCGAACGAACGAGATGTTTATTTCAATAATGTCCCTATGAACCCTTTAATTCGGCAAACGGAA
The DNA here is from genome assembly GCA_964397255.1 of uncultured bacterium. Lineage (GTDB taxonomy): Bacteria > Bdellovibrionota_G > JALEGL01 > JALEGL01 > DATDPG01 > CAYNHQ01. Next base: position 158,704 of record CAYNHQ010000001.1, on the reverse strand, counting down.
AAAGAATATGCGATGCGACTCAATGGCTTCTACAACCCCTCCGCAAAAGTAACGTGGATGCTGAACTACGCCCTCTATTTCGAGAACGATGCCACTAACCAGGATCAAGGGGTCAACGTGCACGAGATCTATCTAGCTAGCCATTTTCGCTTCTAACGTAAATATTTTTATATTTACTAACTTATTGTAATTAATAGTATATTAAAGATTTGACGTTAATAAGTACCTTTTGTTACTATTATTTATACCTCGCGGGGAGATTTCAGGAGGCGGGGCCAGGGGGAGCGATTTCCTTGGTTTGGAATCTCCCCAGAGGAAACGGGCCTGGAAGCAGGCCCGTTTCTTTTTCGTCGACCTTTTTCATTGGGTCGCGCATCTTTCATTCTAATGGTGGCCCTACCATCCTCCGTTTGGCTCTTTTTTCGAGATACGGACAAGGCCCGTTGGGCGAGATCCGCTGGAGGCACCATCGTCGCCGCTCATCAGGGTCAATTTGTCGAGCAAATCTATGTTCCCGGCCTTCTATTTCGATTTACAAAAACGGCCGATGCTCTTCGAGCCGCGCTTCGGCTTCAGGGAGAAATTAATTGGGAATCCATTTTCGGCGTTTCACCGGCGATCGTCGTCGATCTTGCGTACGACCCCAAAAGGCTGCCGGTCCTTGGCTTTTCTCTTCCGGGGGGATCCATACTGGTCACTCAAAATGCCGCCCACATGGTCGCCGCTGAACCGATCGATCTCACACTTGGACCCACGATTGCGCTTGAAGGAGGGCTAAGCGTTCAAACCCATCTGATTGCTCCCACCACTCAGAATATGGGATGGGCCCTGCCCGTTATCGATTTTGTAGCCCGGCCTTCCCGAACCGGGAATACACCCCCCGTGGTCATGATTGAAATGAAACATTCCGGAATGAATTGGCTTCGATATGTCCCGTGGAAGCTCCTCACTCTCCTTATGGGTGGGGGCATGGCTCTCATTTTTATCTATGTTTCGACACTTCAGGTGACGAAAGAAATGCGGAGGGCCGCCAGAGATGTGGAAGCGGCGCAGCCAGATCCCATGGATCCCCGTGCGGGACAAATTTCCATTTTTAAGAAATTCGCGAAAATTTTCGAAAAAGAGGCTCCGACTCCCACAGCACCCCAAGAAGAAGCCATGGCGGTCGTCGATGTAGCATCTCCCACATCTGATGATATTGGAGCTGCCGCTACGCCCATTCCTCTGGGCTTTGGAACGATTGTCATCGAGACCGAGCCCCGTGATGCGAAAGTCTTTCTTAACGGAAAACTGGTGGGGAAAAAATCACCCGTTGTTTTGGAGAACCAAAGCAATCAAAACGTGTACGAACTAAAAGTGTCGAAAAATCGATATGAATCGTACGTTAACTTTTTCAACGTAGAAGCCGATCAGAAAAAAGTGATCAACGTTCGCCTCGCAAAAAAGTGAGACGGATGTTGATTAGGGGCCTCCCGTCTGTGTGCAAGCCCGGTCCCTGCATTGCGAGGACTTGACCTGTTGATCGATGGCAAAGAGATACTCCCACAGGATTCGAAAGAGATCATGAATCGCATGCCAAATCCGTCGAATCGCGCTGAAATCTCCATGAAGAAGATCTCGAATCGCCTGAATTAAACGGTCGATGATGGTTTCGAGTCGAGGATCATCGACTTGGTAGGGTTCTTCGAGATACGTGGGGGTGTGACTGGTTCGGGGAACAGGTGAAGCTGCCATGGCGGGTAGAAAAGAGAGAAAAATGAAATGTGTTGCAAGTAGGAAAACAAGGGCTCGAATATGCATATGGCTGAGCGTATCACATCATTTTCGTACTTAGCTCATTTGTGGCGTACGTCGTTCGTCTTACCAACTCTAGATACTCGCTCAGTTCTCTCGAAAGAGAATAGAGAGCTTCATCTCTTCGAGCCAATTGATATATGCATTCCCTTCCCACCGCAACCTGCGCTAAACCCGTACCCGGCAGAGCTGTTTCCAAAAACGAAGCAAGAGCCCGATTGGGTGCGATCTGTCCCAGGAAAGTGAGCGCGCTAAAGATAGTCTCCAAATATCGCTTGGCATATGATCGAAGAATTCGATCGGCTACCTCCGGTTCACCCCCCAACTCAGTAACAGCGTGACGAAATCCTTCCGGTGACATTTCATAGATTTGGCGATTGCGTCGGTAGCGCATGACATTTTCATCTGAATCGGTGGAATCATACTGGATGTCCGACAAATCAATGACGCGCAAAGAAGACTCGCGAATCTCGTCGCTCGATGCAACCCGAAAACGGATCGGCTTGTCGCGAAATTTCATCCAATCTTCTGCAATCGCGTTTCTCCCCAGAATTTTCTCGTGAAATAAGTCAGAACTCAGTCGATAGCCATCCGACAAAACTCCCGTTATAGCTTCTGTAAAATCTTCTGTCGTAGGAATATCGGGATGGATAAAGGCATGCCCCAACTCGCCTGCAATCGCGACCCCGGCGAGAACCAGACCCAACACCGGAAGTGAGGCTGAAATAAACAGGGCCCCTCCTCCCAGTCCCCCATCCGCGAAGATACGCACCACTTTTTTGATCACCACATCTCGAGGCTCCCCCCGCGCAATAAACGCGGAGGCCGTATCTGCAGCCACCAGCATAATCAGAAGCGATTTTCCTATGATCGAGAGTATTCGACCGCTTAAGTTGGATACCCTTGCAAATTTTCCCGCTTTGTATGTTGACATCACTCTATCCATTTGGCGCGACACGCCCGGTTCACGCGAAAAGGGCCAGAGCCGACGTAGAATATTTACGATTTTGGGTTTTCCTCGAAGAGTATTGACCATCTCACGTAGGCGCAGCTGTGCTTCTTCAATTTCCTCCGCCTGATGGCGCGCCTCTATCCAACCCTTCGCCATTTCACGTTGATGAAAAAGCCTTGCGATTGTTTTTGTCCGTTGAGTCTTGGCCAGTTGGCCCTGCAATGCCCTCCCCGTGGGAGCCACAATAAGCGCTAGAATGGATCGATATTCCTCGTCGCTGAGGTATCCATCCAATCGATCTCCTCCCCATTGACCCAGAGAGGCAATGGACTGCCCCATGGGCCATTTGTAGAAAAGATCCGATGCTTTGGCATAGATCGCCGGACCCCATTTCTGAAATTCGGGGGGCGTATTTTCCAGGGGCTGAGAAAATCCAACTACATCAGAGTCCGTTTTAGGAAGATGGACCCAGACGCGAACATGACCGGAAACGGATTCGACAGTATAGACATCGCCTTTAGGAAGTTTTTGTTGAATATCTGCTTTTGTTTCATCACAAATGTCGCCGCAGGGAACATCCGAGATTTTCATCGTGAGAAGCCCTTCTTGTGAAAATCTTTGGAATTCCGACTCGGCCTGAAGGGATAATGCGACTCCCTGCTTTTCCCAGGTGCGAAGACCCCGATACGATGCAGTTTTCTCTAGGAGATCGAATCGCTCTTGCGAAGTAAGTGCGGAATGAATGACATCCCATTCTTCCTTCAAAAATTTCTCTTCCGGAGCAGAAAATAGCTCGGGATCTCCGACATAGTTTAGAACTCGTACCGCGGGCCGCATCTGAAGAGCGAGATGTAGAAGAAAGGAATAATACTCGGGGCGTTTCGACCATTCTTCATTTTCAATCCGGTAATTTTCAAAATGAATACCGAATTGAGCGATGGTTATTAGGTCTTCAATTTGCTGTCCAAGCGTTTCCCCAATGGGATAAAGCCCCAACTGCCAGGCCGTTAGATTTTCCTCCTGAACCCTTGGAGAACTGGCTTCCGCCCCACGAACATTGGGAGAAGTTAAAAGAAGGGCAACAAAGAGTGCGACGACACGCTTCAATGCTTTCTCCTTGGACCGATCATGATGGGGAGCGGCTCGTCCTCTTCTTCCTTTGAGATTCTGGCGAGCAGGGGAGAATCATCCAAAATGACTGGCGGCCATTGAATTCCAATGGATGACGCAGCTGATTTTGCCCATTGAGCCGCGAGGCTCGGGTCGCCCAGCATGAGTGAACCGAAGTAGTCGGGAAGTTCGCCACATTGTCCCTGCGCATAGAGAGGAAGGCGGGTAGGGGAATTGGTATTAAACCAATGCGCGGGGTTGTGAGGGGTCGTTAAGAAATAATTCCACATTACGTTTCCGGCCGCTTTGTCCACTATGGAAATGAGAAAAACCGCGCTCGCTGTTTTGGGACCTTTTCCGAAAGCGTTTTCTACCGCATCTCGGAGCAGCCAGAAAAACCATGCTTTCCCCTGGCTGAGAGTCGCGTTGTAAACAGAACCTATGTTTTGACGCATGACCACTTCTCGCCAGCAATCGGGAGAAAGTACCCGCGGGTTGAAATCAACAAAGTTAAGTTCCGTCGGCTGCCATTTGAGATCGACACCATTGACGAAGAGAGAAACGACCCCCTGAAGGGTGTAACTTGCCGGAATAGTCATGGCCATCTTCCGACCAAACGACATGCTGGCAACATTGATCACGGTTTGGTAACCGATTTGTGGAACTCCGACGAAAAGGTTGATGATCGTTTTGTCCCAATTTCCATGTTTGACACCTTCCCAAAAACCTTCCGTGTCAAAATTCCAGGGCAAGATCGATTTCGCGTTGTGACCGCCGTTAAACGCTCGATCGGTGACCGCTGTCACGGGAAGGCCGATGACCACGCCTTGATTCCAAAATTTAGTGACGGTCGCCCTGTCGATTTCACGTTTTCCTTTGGTCTTCCTCATCAACCAGTCATAAAAGTCTTCATCCCAGTTTTTATTTTCGAGCCAGTTTGCGAATTTTTCGCCGTGAACCCGTTTCATGGCGTTAAAAAGCGGTTGGGGGAGTTTTCCCTCTCCTTTGGTCCATAACGTTTCACCTTGAAGCGTTCGACGAGTGGCATGGCCCGCCCTTGTCGCGAAATCCGCGTCCGGCTTAGGGGGAAGCTTCCAGTCCGGCGGAGGAAGATCGAGTTCCTCAGCCAGTTTCGTATCCAACAGACGGGGGTCTTCGAAGGGAGCGAAGGCCTCTTTAAAATAAGTTCGAAGAAAGGCGTCGAGTCTTGCTCCCGCAGGAGTCTTCATGATGACATCCCACGGCACGGTTGCGGTGCGTGCCAGTATAGTTCGGCTGCCGCGATAAATGGCCGCGATAGCATCGACTGTGCCGGGCATTCTCGCCCGCAGCGTCGCAGCGACACGCGCGGCACCATCGTCGACCAGTTCGGCTGCCTTTCCCGTTAGCTCTTTGGTCCCCACCAAAACGCGTGTAACGCGCCTTACTCCTGGACTATCGTGGTGATCATATTTGTATTCCTGTTTGAGCGCATCGTTCGCATCGGAAAACGTATGTTTAAGGTTCCGAAGGTGTTTTCGCTGCTTGTCTAATTCATTGTATTGGGCGATCAAAAGAGCTTTTTGATCCTCATCTTTCGCTTCTCGTAACTGATTTAGTTTTATACCCATGTCTCGCTCGAACTGCCTTCCCATTTCGCTTACCTGGAGTTCATATTGACGAAGAGCTGACCGTGTCTCGGCAGCTAGAAACGCCGGAGCTTCCCCCGCCGCCTGCGATGTGATGATTTGCCCGATATCCGGGCCCTGTCGAACCCGAACTCCGGGGTTTGGGAAACGCTGTGCGGTGATCCAGTCCGGATGATTTCGTATCCGGGCCCACGCTTTTGGAAACTCTCGTTCGATATATTCCATCACTTCGACGGCCTGGTGATGTTGGTCGGCCACGTTCGTGGTGCCGAGAGCAACATAAGCAGCATCGGGCGAAGCACGAAGTCCCCGAACCATACGGAAAAGTGCCGGGGCGGAAAGTGCGACGGCTCCATTGAGACCCACGGTGATCATCGAAAAAACATAGTTTTCATACGATTCTCGTTCGATGAAGATTTGATGTTGATAACTCTGGCTATTCACATTGAAAGGTTCCTTTTGTTTGACGAGAAAATAGAGCGAGTCGAGAAGCCTCGTATAAGCTCGTATTTCTCCCCGAAGGGGGATCACGTTAGTCGCGGTCACAATGGCGTCGCAGACAGCCACGGCCCAAAGAAATTTTCTTCCCCTAATAAACCCCGTGGTGGCAGCCATCTCGGTGGTGGCGGCGCCCATACCAGCGCCGATTCCAATTAGAGCCGCACCGATGTTAAAGTACCAAATGCGGTCATTTCGCCTCTCGATGTCCGCTTGTTTCTTCGCCGAAATTTCGGAAAGGGTTTTTACGAGATCGGTCTGTTCCAGATTCTCCAATTGAAATATTTTTCGAATTTTCTCTTGAATTTTTGTATTATTAAAGAAAGGGGCAAGATCGATAAATTTATAGAGCATTTTTTCCGGATCGAGCGGCTCTTCTTCTATCCCTGCCCAGGTCTTGGACTTTCCGTCCGTCAGATTTTCAACGATCGACCGCGGGCTCAACTCACAAAGCTCGAGAAGATAACTGATTTTTGTCTGAATCGATTGCCGAAGCGCCAATCGGTAAGCTTGTTTCATGTCTTGGAGCGACAGCTCCATGATTTTATCGCGGGGAAGCCGATCCCAATTGATACGATCGAAAGGATTCTCCTTGCTGTCCCGCTCTAACCAGGCGGGATCGAAAAGCTGGCCCTCCGCAGTTTTTATTTCCGATATTTTGTCGAGAGCGATCGCAACGAGTGTCATCGCCAGCGTCGTGGGATGCTCGGGATGCCTAAGTTTCCGATTGATATCTCCCAGGGTTTGAAAAATTTCGCGATGTTTGAATTGAATCAGTGGGTAGGGATCTTCCAGCGGATGCAGAAGGACACGGTTTCCTTCGGTCGCTTGATCGGTGGCCACGCTAAGCAACCGTCGAAGCGTGTCGTTTTGAGCAAATCGGAGCGCCTTTTTTTCTTGGACGATCCTCTCCGGATACTGCGGAGGCGGAGATTCCTCTTCTTCGACAGGGATGGTGGAAGATCTCGCCACGCGAACATCGTCTTTCATTGTCAATTCAATCATTCGTTCATTCCGGAGAACCGACAGTGATTGCTCAAAGAGAGCGAGAAAAAATTCCTTTTCCGCTTCCGGACTCATGGGTGGGAGATTTGAAGTGGTTTGAAGAGGCTCTACCAAACGTTGAAAATCCGGAAAATTGGCCCGGTTGAAACTGGAACCCAGAGCCTGCCGAAGTTCCGGAGGAAAAAGTTCTTCTAAAGGAATTTTTTCTCCATGTATTTCGGAGAGCAGCTTGGCCACATCAAGTTCCTGGAGAAGAAGTTCGATCAGAAACTTTCGATAAATGAGAAGTTCGCCCAATGCCCTTTTTAGGCTTTGTCCGTGGGGAGAATTTCCAAATGCATTTTCCACGTGGGGCGAAAAAATAAATCGCACCTTTCCGTTGACCGATTCAATGCGTGTCGAGTCCGTCAATCGACCGTCGTCGTAGTAGCTGTGTTCCTGGGCGAGACCGTTGTGAAAAACAAAAAGGAGAATAAAAGGAAACCACCCTTTGCGGAGTCCTGATCGGGAAAGAATGGGTACAGCTTTTCGCGCCATCAACAAAACCCCTACAAGAGGCGGGCTTCTTCTGACACACGCCGTCAAAAAACTCAATCAACGTTTTTGGTTTTTTGATTAATTTTTCGTCAAGAAGAAGATCCCGGGAATCGCGGGGCTAACACATTGAAACTAAATGGAACTGTCGATTTTGTCCCAGAGGTCTTTTCGGGTCTTCCAAATGCCTCTGACCGCCTCATTATATTTCGGACGTAAATCGCTCTGAATTGCGTCGACCCCTCCGGCTTTCATCAAACCCTGTTCCTCTAGATCGGCGCGAGAACGAATTCCTGTTTCGAGATAGGAGTCAATTCTTGTCGGGAGATAACGCTGAAATGCACGAATTTCCTGGAAAGTTTCTACCTCTTGCGCTCTCGTCCTCGCTCGGGAAGCCATTTCAAGCGTGTGGTTCATAAGCGCGATGATGGTTTGAAAATTTTGAAGAACGACATGTCCATCAGTCAATGAGAGCGCAGTAAGTTTCCCGGCCAAGGCGCGATTGGGTACTCTTGCCTGCAACAAGCGATGAAGCCGATCTGTTTGATTAGCCTGATAGGTGGCCGCCAAACTCGCGAGTTCTGTATCGGTGGAAGGCTCCACACACGTATTTGAGAAATACCGCACTTCGGCAAGGGATGCGGCACTTTCCAGAGGCTCTACCCAGGTGACGTTTTCCAACGGTTGTTTGCCTACCTCATGATTCTCAGTCTGAACTACATGAAGAATCTCGTGCGCAATGCCGGTTTCCTCCCTCTCACATTTCCAATTCCCGAAATAGGCTGGAGGCAGCTCAATATTGATCTGGTTTTGCGCACCCGCCCTTCGCAAGTGAAGATAAGCTGCATTGCTTCGAAGGGGTCGCAATCCACCCGAGTCTAAGTAGGTTTCAAAACGCTCCGCCCAATTGGCCGAGAGAATTGGCTCCCTTCCTGTCGACATATTGGCTACCACACGGAGAATTCGACCTCGCATGGCAAGCGTAAAATTATCGAGGCTGTCGGAAAGAGGAGCAACGCTTCGAAGTAGAGCCGTTTGCAAATCTTCCGAATAACTAGGAGTGGAAAAAAGGGAAAAGAAGACGACTACCAGGAAAATCCTCCTTCCCCAGCCCTCTGAACCTTCCTTCAGAGTGAAAAACCCCATTTCCTTACCCATCTCTAACACAAAGCTTTATCAAACAACTATTAAAAAACGTTAAAGATGGACCGTTTTGGTCGATAAAAAATGTTTTGGCGACTAGGCTGCCTCCCCCTATAAGGGCACGATGCGTTTCCTTTCCCCCCTCATTTTTCCCATGATTCTTGTCACTTTTTTCGCGTGCAAAAAAGGTGATGAACCTCTTCGAATGTACACGTCTGCGGATCCAGAACTCGTCTCCAAGATGCAAACAGCCTATGAAAAGCAAATGGGGGAACATTTTGAATTTGTTCGTATGTCCACGGGAGAAGTCCTGACACGGGTGCGGTCGGAAGCCGCACACCCACAGGCGGCATTATGGCTTGTGGGGCCTGCCGTGGAATTCGCTACCGCCGCTTCCTATCATCTATTTGAGCCCTATCACCCCAAGCTCGATTTTGAGTTGTCCGCAGATGCGCATGCCCCCGATTGGTCATGGACGGGTGTCTATTTCGGCGCGATCGGGTTCGCTTCCTACAAGCCTTATTTGGAGAAAAACAAATTAAAACCCCCAACATCGTGGAAAGACCTTCTTCAACCCGCTTTTAAAGGAAAGGTGAGTTACGCCTATCCGTATACATCGGGAACTGCGCTTATGATTTTAATGGGCGTGACAACCGTTATGGGAGAAGAAGCGGGATTGAATTTCTTTAAGGCGCTTGATGGACAGGTTCAGTCCTATACAAAGTCAGGTTCGGCAAGCGTTTCACAAGTCGGGCTGGGAGAAATTTCGGTCGGAATTGCGTTCGCCCAGGACATTATTTCGAAAGGAATCGATAAGGGATATCCCATTGAGCTTTCCTTCCCACAGGAAGGAACGGGCTATGAAATTAGCGGTGTAGCTCTTCTTAAAAACGGGACGACGCCGGAAAAAGGAAAGAAGTTCATCGATTGGGTGCTGTCGGCAGATGGACAAACGTTCTTTGAACAATGGCACCAGACTCCTTTTAATCCAAAAGTGGCGATTCACCCGCCCACGCTTCGGATGGGTCAGGTGAAATTAGCAAAACTCGACATTCCAAAGGCATCGGAGAATCAACATCGATTGGTGGAACGTTGGCGCAAAGTCACCGGGAAGTAATCGGGCGAGAGCCTCTGCTGCAAATCGTGGCCTGGGTATTACTCGGGCTGGTATCTCTTTTCGTCCTCTATCCTTTGGGGATGGTTCTTCTTGAATCGTTCCGAGATGAAGCTGGCCATTTTACGTTGAATCATTTTGCCCGGATTCTTTCCTCTCCGGAATATCGAAAGCCTATTTCTAACACGCTTCTTCTTGCCTCATCGGTGGGGTTCATCGGAACCGCCATCGGATATCTGTTTGCTTATGCGACCACACGCACTGATATCGGCTGGAAGGGATTTTGGAGATTTACAGCGACCTTTCCCATGATCAGCCCGGCTTTCTTGGTTGCCCTCTCAGCGATTATTCTCTTTGGAAACAACGGTTTGTTGACAAAGCGAATGTTCGGAGGAATTCCCGGTTTTTCGATTTACGGTTTTTGGGGTCTGCTTTTGGTTCAGACAGTGGGTTTCTTTTCCACTTCCTTCCTCATATGCTCGGCTCTCCTTCAGTCCATTGATCCCTCATTAGAAGAAGCGTCCCTTAATGCCGGGGCCGGCCGGCTGAAAACGTTTTGGCAGGTGACCTTCCCCCTTTCGATTCCCGGCCTCCTGAATTCCTTTTTATTGATCTTCATTGAGTCACTCGCCGATTTTGCCAATCCCTTGATCCTTTCAGGAAATTTTAAAGTTCTTTCCGTGGAAGCTTACCTTCGAATTGTCGGCTCGGAACTCGATCTCAACGGCGGTTCGGCGCTGGCACTCATTCTCTTAATACCGGCGCTCATTGCGTTTCTCATTCAGCAGTTTTGGCTCTCACGCAAGTCATTTGTCACGGTCACTGGGAAGCCCTCCTCCGCTTCTCTCAAACGGCTTCGCCCATGGGAACGTTTTCCCTGGTGGGTTGCATTAAGCGCGAATTCCCTTCTTATTTACGTTCTTTACATCACGGTTTTTTTCGGGTCTCTCGTTCGAGTCTTTGGGGTCGATTTCTCCTTTACGTTGGATCACTATCGAAACGCTTTTTCGACAGACGGTGGCACTTTGATCGATTCGTTGCTGTTGGCACTTCTGGCGACACCTCTTTCAGGAATCTTCGGAATCGCCGTAGCCTACATTGCTACACGAACGGGACTTAGGGTTCGACATGCAATCGAGTGGGCGAGTCTTCTAACTTTTGCCGTACCGGGGACGGTCGTGGGAATTGGTTACATTCTCGCCTTTAATCGACCACCGCTCCTCCTGCAAGGAACCGCATACGCGATCGTCCTTCTTTTTGTTTTTCGAAACGCTCCTCTTGGAATACGTGCGGGTGTGGCAGCGCTCATGCAATTGGATCGATCGATCGAAGACGCCTCTACAAATTTAGGAGCGTCACGCATGAAGACCATTTGTAAAATTGTGATGCCCCTTCTCGCGCCGGTCTTTGTTTCGGGCCTCGCCTTCGCCTTTATTCGATGTCTTAATTCGATTTCCGCTGTGATTTTTGTCGTCTCTGGGCGATGGCACTTGATCACCGTTTCGCTCATGAATGACGTCGAAAATGGCCGCCTCTCTCTGGCTGCCGCGCTGTGTGTAATCTTGATTGCGATTGTGATTGTTGCTATTTCGCTCATGAGGAAACTTTTTCCTTCAAAATCCCAACGTAAATTTGGAACGATCTAACCATGGCCATTGAAATTCGGAATCTATCCAAAATATTTGTCGATCGCGTAACGGGGGAACCCTTTCGTGCGGTAGATGATGTTTCCTTTTCGATTGCAGACCGATCCTTCGTAACATTGCTGGGCCCATCGGGGTGTGGAAAGACAACGATTCTACGGATGATTGCTGGATTTGAGGCCCCCAACGCCGGCGCGATTTTAGTGCATGGCAAAGAGATCACGCGAGTGGCCGCCGAGAAGCGAGGGCTTCCTGTGGTCTTTCAGCATTACGCTTTATTCCCACATATGAATGTGTTCGAAAATGTCGCCTATCCCCTTCGGATTCGAAAATGGAAGCACGCAGCCATCCTTAAACGCGTCGAGGAGACCCTCGAGATGATGAATTTGAAGCGCCTGGCTCAGCGCAGACCCGAGGAACTTTCCGGAGGCCAGCAGCAACGTGTTGCATTGGCCCGTGCCCTTTCGGGTGGTGAGAAAATCGTTCTCTTCGACGAGCCCCTGTCCAATCTCGATGCAAAACTTCGGATACAGATGCGCTTGGAACTTAAACGCCTTCAACAACAGGCGGGGTTGACCGCGCTCTACGTCACACACGATCAGGAAGAAGCAATGGCTCTTTCGGATGTCGTCATTGTGATGAATAGCGGACGGATTGAGCAGATGGGCTCCCCGGAAGATATTTATTTCCGCCCCAGGAATCGATTTATCGCCGATTTCATTGGAAAGGCGAACTTTGTTCCGGCAGAAGCCACTCGTTCTATGCGCGGATATCTCATCAAACTGTGGCAAAAAGAGGTTGGGCTGGTGGACGGCGTGGAAGGAATTGCTGGACCGTGCGAGGTGATGATTCGACCGGAAGCATTTCGCTTCGGCGCGGGCTCGAAAGAATTTGAGGCTAAACTATCCGTAGCGAATTTCCTGGGAAACACCACGGTCATGGAACTGGAAATGGGGGATAAACGAATCCTTTCCGAGCGCCCATCCGAAACCACCGATGAGGAATGCCGAGTGGGCCAAACACTGCATTTTTCGCTCGACCCCCGCCGAATGTTCGTCCTCCCTCCCCATTAGACAACCTTTCTCCGAAGCTCTATCTTCACCGCCATGAAAAAGGTGCCGACCCGATCCAAACCCTCTCTCGTCCGAACGTCTTCCACTCCTCTCTTGGATGAACTGGATAAACGCAATGAAGAAGCCCTGATGGGAGGAGGAAAAGAACGCATTGAAAAACAACACGCTCAGAAAAAATTAACGGCGCGCGAACGGATCGATCTTTTATTAGATGACGGGTCTTTCGAAGAAATTGACCGATTTGTGACCCATTCTACGACTGATTTCGGGATGGAGAAGAAGAAATACCTGGGCGATGGCGTTGTGGCAGGAACAGGAAAAATCGATGGTAGATCCGTGACGGTATTCGCTCAGGATTTTACGATTTTCGGTGGATCTCTTTCGCGGACAAATGCAAAGAAGATTTGCAAAATTATGGATCTCGCGATGAAGATCGGTGTTCCTGTCATTGGTATCAATGATTCGGGCGGAGCGCGGATTCAAGAAGGAGTGGAAAGTCTCGGCGGCTATGCCGACATTTTTCTTCGCAATACTTTGGCCTCCGGAGTTGTACCTCAGATCTCAGCCATTATGGGCCCCTGTGCGGGCGGTGCCGTGTACTCACCGGCGATCACCGACTTTGTTCTGATGGTTCGTGAGTCGAGCTATCTTTTTATTACGGGACCCGATGTCATTCGAACTGTCACTCACGAAATTGTAACAAAGGAGGAACTGGGGGGTTCGGAGACCCATAACCAGCGAAGCGGTGTCGCCCATTTCGCATTCGACTCGGACGAAGCCTGTCTTGCTGGCGTCCGCGAGCTTCTCTCGTATCTCCCATTGAATAATATGGAGCGACCTCAGCATCAAACTTCAAAAGACCCGATCGACCGAAAAGATGAAGCGCTCAATCAACTGGTCCCCCTGGATTCAATCAAGCCATATGACATTCGAGAAATTTTAAAACGAATTGTGGATGATGGCCGTTTCTTCGAGGTTCAAAAGCAGTTCGCGACAAACATCGTGGTGGGTTTCGCGCGTATGGGAGGAAGATCGGTCGGATTTGTAGCGAACCAGCCTGCAGTTTTAGCAGGGTGTCTCGATATCAACGCCTCTATTAAGGCCGCGCGCTTTGTTCGGTTTTGCGACTGTTTCAATATACCTCTCGTCACCTTAGTGGACGTTCCCGGATTTCTCCCCGGAACGGCACAGGAATTCGGCGGAATCATTAAACACGGGGCAAAATTGTTATATGCCTATGCCGAAGCCACGGTGCCGAAAATTACGATCATTACTCGCAAGGCGTACGGCGGTGCCTATGATGTTATGGCTTCCAAACATATTCGGGCCGATTTGAATTTTGCCTATCCCACGGCTGAAATTGCTGTCATGGGTCCGGATGGCGCGGTGAATATTATTTTTCGTGAGGAGCTTGAGAAGGCGAAGAACCCCGAAAAGCGCCGGAAGGAATTAGTGGATGATTATCGCGCGAAATTTGCAAACCCCTACAAAGCCGCAGAGCTCGGTTACGTAGATGAAGTAATCGTTCCCGCCGAGACGCGCATTAAAATTATCCGCGGCCTGGAGCTTTTACAGAACAAGAAAGATCAAAACCCTCCACGAAAACACGGCAACATCCCGCTCTAATTAATTTGGCTTGAGCGAGATGACAATGTTTTTTCTCAAGTCTCGATAAAATTGCTTCAATTCCTCAAGCGATAATTCTTTTCTCATTCTGGGCAACTTTGAAAAGGTTTCACAATCTCCAATCAGTTGAGACCAAATAAATGGCTCGAGCCCTCCATCTTTTTTCTCTCCCTTTTTTAACAAATCAAAGATGTCATATTTGCTGTCTCGAATCAGAAAGAGTAGGTCGACATAATCTTTCGCATCTAATCGTCCCAGGATCGTGCAAACTTTATTGATGGCAATGTTTTCTTCCGTATCGATTCGAATACCGTCGATCTCCTGTGGTATCCCAAATCGAAACGCCGAGTCGAGAGCAAAGTCCACCTTTAGCTCATCCGCCACTTGGAACCGAATAAATCCCGGCGCGCGCGTCATCACCTTATGAACAAGGCCGGCCTTTGTGAAGAGCCCTTGAACCGTTTCAACGAAACCACGATGGATTTCCTCATGTGTGAAGAAATCTAAGTCTTCGGAGTCTCTATGTTGAAGGTAAAAGGCGGATAATGCCGTTCCTCCCGTTAAAAAATAGGATCCCGCAATCTCCGGATTTGAAAAAAGAGTTTTACAGACCTCCACATGCAAAGGAGTCAGTATCGGGTTATTGATTAGACCATACTTCGAGCGCATATTCCCAATGCTTCTTTCTTTTTGAATTCATTCGTATTTGTGGCAGAGCCTTTTTGATTTCTTCCGGCGTGAGAAATTTCCAGACTTCCGAGAAGCGCGCATGTTCTAAAATTCGCGCGATCAACCACATTTTTTTTGGTAACGGAAGCTCCACAAGCATTGCCTTTACTTCCGATACGTCTAAGTCGTAATCCCATAGAAAAGAAGGGCGTTTTTTCTTTTGAAACCCCAGAGAAATGGGGTGGGTCGGAAGAAATGAACGTCGTTGTATAAAATCAAGAACCGCCAATCGCCCCAAATCGGAAAAACCATTGAATATCCGATTGTTCTGAAGAAATGCTTTCACCCAGCGAGCTTCGTCGGACCGAAGGCGAATCGTCTTAAGTTCAGTACGCATAAACATAGTGTATTCGATTCGAATACAAATATAAAGTGGAAATATTATGACCTTTTCAGGCATGATCCGCCGAAATGGCAGGCGGCAAGAAGGTACTTGTAGCGAATCGAGGGGAGATTGCGGTTCGAGTGATCCGCACTCTTCGTGAGATGGGATATCGCTCGGTGGCGGTTTATTCCGAAGCGGACCGTACAGCTCTTCATACCCGAATAGCGGATGAAGCGATTTCTATTGGCGCCTCTCCCGCAACTGAAAGCTACTTGAATGCCGACAAACTCATCGCGGCGGCAAAGTCAGTTCGCGCGCATGCGATTCATCCGGGGTACGGCTTTCTTTCGGAAAATGCGGAGTTTGCCCGAAAAGTCGAAAGGGCGAAGCTGAAATTTATCGGCCCCTCCTCACGAGCCATTTCCGCCATGGGCGACAAATTGGAGGCTCGAGAAAGAGCCAAGAAGGCGGGCCTCCCCATGACCCCTGCCAGCGAAACGCTCACGGATGCAGATGATGCGAAAAAATGGGCGGCTAAAATCGGTTACCCCGTCCTCTTAAAAGCGCGTGCCGGCGGCGGCGGAAAAGGCATGCGGCGGGTAAATGAACGCAAAGGAATGGATGAAGCATTCCGCCTCGCACAATCGGAGGCACGAAAGGCGTTCAAAAGTGACTCGCTCTATTTGGAAAAATTTCTGGAGCGCCCACGGCATATCGAAGTTCAAGTCTTCGCCGATTCAAAGGGAAATACGATCGCCATCGGAGACCGCGAATGCTCCATTCAGCGAAGACACCAAAAGATCATTGAGGAAGCTCCCTCTCCCCATCTTTCTCAAAAAACAAAAAAGTCCATGGCCGAAGCCGCATGCGCGATTGCCAAGGCGGTTAAGTATGAGGGTGCCGGAACGGTTGAGTTTCTCGTCGACGGACGTGAGCGATTTTATTTTCTGGAGATGAACACACGCCTCCAAGTGGAACATCCGGTCACCGAGTGGGTCACAGGGCTTGACCTCGTCGCCTGGCAAATAGCGGTGGCAGAAGGGAAAAAACTGCCGCAAGACACACCTGAGTTAAAAGGGCATGCGATCGAGGTCCGTCTATACGCCGAGGACCCCGACAATCACTTTTTCCCATCCCCTGGAATCATTCAACATTTGGCGTGGGCTTCCGGGCCGGGAATTCGAATTGATAGTGGAGTTGAAGAAGGTTCTGAAATTTCCCTCTTTTACGATCCTATGATCGCAAAAATCTCCGTGTGGGGATCCTCCCGCAAAGAAGCGGTCCGACGGCTCCAGCGAACCTTGTGCGAAATACGTGTCTCTGGAGTCAAAACCAATCTCGGCTTTCTTCAACGAATCATCCGCCATCCAAAATTCGAAAAAGGGGAGCTCTCGACCACATTTATTGCAACTGAAGGGCCTTTTCTGCAACGAACGCCTGACGAGCTGACGCTTGATATTCTCCTAGCCTCTGCGGCGGAACTTACGGCAGATGAATGGATATCCCCACGGAGAGAATACGATCCTTCACCCTGGTGGCGGTCGGGTCTCCCTCGAGAAAAGGTGGTCCGGTGAAAGCGCGCTACACCATTGGCAAACGATCGGGGGAGGTTTCGGTAGATCGTGCCGAGTCTGAACTACGTGTTCATCGGGATGGAAAATTTCGAACGTTACAACTCGAACGGAAGGAACATGAGATTATTCTTTCGGTTCAGGGCAAATTCTGGAATGTCTCTTTAGGTTCAAAAAACCGGGATCAGGTTGAACTGTTTCTAAATGGAGAGGCCTATCTTTTTTCTTGGACAAATCGTAGGAACGCCGAATTTCTGAATGAAGGAAGCTCTGGGAAAAAGCTTCACGAGATTCGAGCGGTGATGCCGGGGCGTGTAGCGCGAATATTTGTGAAGCCGGGAGATTCCGTTTCAATGAACCAGCCCCTTTTGGTTCTGGAGGCCATGAAGATGGAAAATGAAATTCAGTCGCCTCGTACTGGCACAATCCAATCGGTGGAAGTAAGGGAGGGGAGTTCGGTGGAAACAAATGGGCTTCTCCTTCGATTTGAATCGGATGGGGGCCATGCCTGATTCTCTCTTCACAAAGCGGAGCGACGGTTCGCCGATTTCGCCAATCGATCTCCCCAAAAAAGATAAGAAGCTAGATGAAAACATTGAGTTTCCAGGAGAGCACCCATTTACACGCGGAATTCGCCCAACGATGTACCGAGGCCAACTCTGGACGATGCGACAGTATGCCGGTTTCGGCACGGCCGAAGAGACCAATCGCCGCTTCCATCATTTACTCGACAAAGGACAAACGGGTCTTTCCACCGCCTTCGATCTTCCCACACAGATGGGGTTTGACGCCGATCATTCCATGAGTGTGGGAGAGGTGGGTCGTGTCGGCGTATCGATTTCGACGCTCGAGGATATGGAGAAACTATTTGACGGAATTCCATTGAATCGTGTTTCGACGTCCATGACCATCAACTCGACAGCCGCTATTTTGCTTTGTTTGTATATGGCCGTCGCCCGAAAGCAGGGGGTTCCGCTTCAAAACATTCGCGGGACGACGCAAAACGATATTTTGAAGGAGTACATCGCGCGCGGTACGTTCATTTTTCCTCCCAAGCCTTCCCTTCGAATTGTGACCGATCTGATCGCCTATGCGGCCAAAGAACTTCCGGGCTGGAATCCGATATCCATCTCCGGCTACCATATTCGTGAGGCTGGATCCGATGCCGCTCAGGAAATTGCTTTCACACTTTCCAATGCTTGTGCCTACGCCAAAGCAGCGGTTACACGAGGACTCGACTTCGATCAATTTGCGGGCCAACTTTCTTTTTTTCTTGCCTCACACAACGATTTCATCGAAGAATCAGCCAAGTTTCGCGCCGCGCGGCGGCTTTGGGCGAAGTTGGCAAAAGAGCGGTTTGGCGCGAAGAAAAGTTCGTCGATGCTGTTTCGTTTTCACGCGCAGACCGCAGGCAGCACGTTGACCGCGCAGCAACCGAACAATAATTTGGTCCGTGTCACTCTTCAGGCACTTGCCGCTATTTTGGGAGGTTGCCAAAGTCTTCACACCAACTCCCGTGATGAAGCACTGGCTTTACCCACAGAGGAATCGGCCACATTGGCGCTTCGAACGCAACAAATACTCGCCGAAGAAATGGGAATCGCATCCACGATTGACCCTCTGGGGGGCTCGTACACGATTGAAAAGGAAACCGAACGCCTCTGCCAAGCGGCTGAAAAAATGCTGGGTGAAGTTGATCAACTGGGTGGAAGCGTAGCAGCCATTGAGAAGGGCTATTTTCAGCGGTCGATCGCCGAGCGAGCGTACAAGTATCAGCAGGAGATTGAACGGCGCGAGAGAAGAATCGTCGGCGTTAATGCCTATGGCGTGAAAGAGAAGAAACTTTCCGCCCCCATTTTACGCGTCGACCCCGCCCTCGAAGAAAAACAGCGGGAGCGTGTGAAAAGCTTTAAAAAGAAAAGAGATCCATCAAAAGTAAATCGGGCCCTTCAAGAACTGCGAAGTGTTGCCGAGGGTAAGGAAAATGTGGTCCCTGCGATTTTGGCCGCGGTTGAATCGCAGGCTACACTAGGAGAAATCTCGAATCTTTTCCGTGCTCTCTTCGGCGAGTACCAGCCACGCGAGCCACTGGCCTAGGCTCTCTTTATTTACTTCCAATTTTGCGGACTAAAATTCAAAAGGCCGATGGGGACCGTTTCACTATACTGACCGTCTCCCTTGATCACGTACGACCGAGTTTGAGTTAAGTCGCTCATGATCGATTTGAGATGTGCTGTAACAAAGATCTGCGCCGCCGCTATCGGGTTCTCTTTGGTCCCCGCGTTATAGACGTTGGGCACTTCCGCTCTGGCATCCAGGGTAAAACCCGGTTTGGCGGAACCTTCTGAGGCATACACCGTAATATTGAACAGATATCGACCGATGCCTTGGTATCGACCGTTGTACACGTACGAAATGACGTAATTGAATCTTCCCACCTCTATTCCAAAATAGTTTTTCGCGGAAAATCGATAAAGGACTGCGCGTGGCTCAGAAGGCCACTCCATATCCGTCCACCACTGAACTCCCTGCGGAAGAGCTGTGGCATACGGAGGTCGATCGACGGTTACCACGGGTCTGGCGCGTTCAAGGATATTCCAAATACGCTCGAAATAATTGAGGATCGTATTGAGGTCGATGCCAACTCCACCAGGCCCGGGAAATGGAATCGGAGGGATGGAACCTCCAGGCAAAGGAGGAGGAGGATTGTCATTGGGTTTGGGTAGGGGCGGAGGTCCTCCGGGAATGAACCCCGTATCACCAAAAGCCCCCTTGACTGGATCTTGTCGAACTTCACGGACGACATAACAAAGAGAGTCATTCACGTTGTTGGCATCATCTGAAAAAATACACGTCCCTCGCGCAACGTTCGAATTTCCTCTGCACCTGCCGGTATTGCCCCTGCAGATGCCATAAGCAGAAAACTCGCCACAATATTTTTCATGATTCCCCCCTTCAGAGAACGCCATGATTAAACAGAACTCCCCCTTCTTTCGCAAGAGGCTAAAATGTAGTCGGTGAAATGGACCCGTGCCTGGTTTGTGGCTTTCGAATCCCACGAACTTTCTTTTCAATTGACATCGCGCATTATCTTAGGAATTCCATTGGTTTTTTCCCGCGATTCTGGGGGAAGACCTTTCGCACTTCTGGATCGTTGCCCACATCGAAATGCTCCACTTTCCATCGGCGAAAACTGTCGGGACAGACTTCGATGCGCTTATCACGGATGGGAGTTTAATTTTGAAGGAAAGGTGACTGCGATTCCGGGATCGGAGCAAGTAAACGATCGAGCTTCCGTGGAATCGTTTCCTGTCATCGAACAGCAGGGATGGATATGGGTCTGGCTCGACCCCACAAACAAACCCTCCGCTGGGCCCTTCACCTTTTTCCATATGAATGAAGAGAAATATTCGTTTACGCGTTCACGCATGACATTAAAGGCCACACTTTTTACAGCCGCAGAGAATATTCTGGATGTTACGCACACTGCGTTTGTGCACCGTCGTCTTTTTCGAAACACTCCCCAAAATCTTCGTCATGAAATACACGCAACGGATGATCAAGTGGAAGTCGAATATATTGGAGAGCCTCGGCCATCGGGTTGGTTGGCCCGCCTTCTTGCCCCAAAGGGGGGAGAGGTAAAGCATTTGGATCGCTTTATCGCACCCAATCTTGCGCAGGTGGAGTACCGACTTGAAGATCGGCACCTTCTTATTACCAATGCATTAACGCCCACATCCGGTGACGATCTCGATTTGTTTTCGGTAGTCGCATTTAAACTGGGCCACTGGAATTGGATCGGCTGGACATTCGGCCAGTGGATTGGACGGCGGATTTTGGAACAGGACTGCGCCATTCTCGAGGTTCAATCGAAAAATATTCAACGTTTTGGCGGAGAAAAATTTATGTTCACCGATGCCGATCCGTTGGGCCCGCACATCGCAAGACTACTTCGTGTTCGCCATCTTTATGGCGACAATCAATCCTAACGCCATCCAATTGGCGACGGATTGGGACAATTTTTCTTCCGTCAACTCTGAAACTTTTTCGATCGCACTAGAGAGAGTCACGCCTTCCTGCAGTAGCTTAATGAGGTTCCCCTCCTCTTTCGCAATTTCGGCGACACGCACATCGAATTCCACACGATAGATAAGAACAGTTGTCGGCCGGTCGCGTTTTTTCTTTTTGCTCTTCCATATGTCGAGAAGGGCGTATGGGGAAGAAATCACGAAGACCGAGGGTTGGAATTGAAACATCGCGTTCGCCAAATCTGTCGGAAAACAATCTGCCAGATCTTTCTGTAAAACGGAGGGAAGGAGCTCCGCGTGAAACGATTCTGTCTGACAAAATTCGAAATGTGCAAGATCGGGAAGAAAAGGCCACTTAATGGCAGGAGCAAATTCATTGGCAAGAAAATCACTCATATGCGCACCGATCTTATTGATGTTGTATGAAGTGGACGGATACCGCCTCGCATATGCATGTGATAGTTCATGGCCGGTGTGATGTCCTACAATCTCATAGACCGCTTCGTACATCTCTCGTAGAACTTCCTCAAAGCGTGCGGGATAGCCTCCGAGGTAGGCATCCATTCGCTCGGCGTGGACAAGAAAAGTCGAGAGTTTCTGGTCCTCAGCTCCGGTCACAATGGCTTGGCGGAATCGATCTTGAAATTCAGAAAGCGCTAGCGACTTTTTGTGGGCGTCCACAGATCTCCTCCTGAATTGTTCTGGCCTGATCAATCTCGTCCTGAAGGACCGGAAATTCTGGAATCTTTCCATCCCACTCAATTAATGTCGTCATTCTTCCAAATCGTCCAAGAGCATGTCGATAAAGGTCCCAGACGGGGTCGATCACGGGTCCGTCGTGGGTATCAAAAAGATAATCGCCTCGCGCCATGTGTCCCGCGAGGTGAAACTGACCCACATCTTCAATGGAAATCGAATCGATGTATTCCCTCGCACTGAAGGAATGGTTGTGGGCGTTGACATAAATATTATTAATATCGAGAAGAATTCCACAGCCCGATCGCTTCACAATCTCTGTCAAGAATTCCCACTCTTTCATTTCAGGGTTCTTCACAGAAACGTACGTGGACGCGTTCTCGAGAAGAATTTTTCTTCCCAAATAATTTTGTACTTCCTCTACTCGCGGGACAATGTGATCGACAGATTCTTTCGTAAAAGGAAGGGGGAGAAGATCGTGCGTATTCCATCCTCCCGAGCCGGTCCAACAAAGGTGATCGGACACTATGGCAGGTTCGATCCGCTCGATGAGCTTTTTGAGGGACCTTAAATATTCGACATTGATCGGATCAACCGAGCCGATGGAAAGCGAAACGCCGTGGCAAATAATAGGATAATTCTCGCGAATTTGGTCAAGCTTATGGAGCGGGTTCCCGCTCGTATCCATGTAATTCTCGGAAATGACTTCGAAGAAATCGACAGCAGGTCGTTCCGAGAGAATGTAGGGATAGTGAGGAGGGCGTAGGCCCCCCCCACATCCCAAACAGCGAGTTTCCAACTTAATGCTTCGCCTTACTCGCTAAATCGGCAGCTACTTGAGCCTTGGCGGCATCACAGGCTTTGGCATCTTTCGTCGTGATCCATCCCTTGCCTTCTTCAGCCTTTCCAGAGCAGCTGTGGCCTGTTCCGCCACATTCGCCTTTTCCATTGCACATATTTCCGCCTTCGCACTTAAAGCCTTTATCGGCCGCAAAAGCGCTGGAAGAGATGAGAACCGCCGGGCCAACCGCAAGTAAACCTGCGATAGCCGCATTTACCAACTTTGCTTTTCTTGATTCCATTCATTTCTCCTTAAAAAGGTTACTTTCGCATTACCGCGAAATGACTAGGGGTGGGGATATTAAACTTTCGTCGGACGTTGCACAACAAACGCCAAGAGAATCGTAACACCGTAGAGAACAAGAAGCGGGCAAAGCATGAGGAGCATCGTCCCTGGATCTGGTCCTGGCGTGAGAACCGCTGATGCAACGGCCAGCCCCACGACTATAAAACGCCAGAATCGAACCAAATGCGCAGCGCGAATGAGGCCAGCATAGACCAAATAAAGAACAAGGAGCGGAGCTTCGAAAACAAAGCCAAAAAGGATCAATGTCCAGGATGTAAAATCGAAATATTCACGCATCGTAATTGTGGGTTGAATATTCGCCGGCGATGCCAATTGAAGGAAGTAGCGAAAACCCATGGGTAGCACTAGCGAATACGCAAAGAAGGCGCCCGTCACGAACATGGCGGTAGCTCCAACGACAAATTGAATTCCATGTCTCCTTTCCGAGGGTTTTAATCCAGGGCTGATGAATCTCCAGAGCTGAAAAAAGACGTACGGGCTTGAAATAAAAAGTCCCGCAACAATGGCGGTCTTGAAATAGATGACAAAGGGTTCAGGGACACTAATGAAGTGAAGTTCTGAGTTCTTGTGGAAAACAAATTGAAAAGCTTCGTCAAGGGGAACCATGAGCCACAAAAAAACCTTCTCCGCGAATGTGGCTGCCAAAGCGAAGCCTATACCTACACCAATCAAACAGCGGACGAGTCGAAAACGCAGCTCAGTTAGATGAGCCATGAACGGCATGTTCACTTCATCATTTTTATGATTTCGGCTCATCGGTCGGTTTCCGACTGAAGTCCTCAAGAATTTTCTGTTTGGGTTCGTCAACGACGGTCTTTCGAACTTCTTCCGTGTCTTTCAGCACGGCACTCTTTACATCATCAGAAGCTTTGCGAATGTCTCGCGCGATTTTCCCGAGTGTCTTTGCCAGCTCCGGCAATTTTTCGGGACCAAAAAGTAGAAAGACAACGATTAGAATAACAAGTAGTTCTCCGCTGCCGACACCAAACATGGGTGCTTTTATAATAGCATTATCTGCGGGCAGCGGCGTGTCGAGCGGTGGTTCCAGCGCGTCCCCGCATCGATGAAACCGATGCAGGCTTTCTTGTGGCCGGCTGGGGCTTCCGCTTGCCGTCCACATGGGCGTGGAGGATTTTTTCGATCGTTCTCCGAAGTTGGTCTTGCTTGGCATCCCGTCGCAGCTCTTCCAGTACAGCGGCGGTTTTCCCTGGAACAAGCTCGTTGGAAAAAACTCCATCCGCATTGAAGAGAACGCTCGGAACAGCGGCCTCCGCAGCAATCTCAATTTCACTCAAAAATGAAATTTTTCCGATTCCGTCGGCGAATTTAAATGTGGGGTGGGGAAATTCCGCTTCCAAATCATGAATCTGATGAAGCTTTTGAAAATTATCAATCGACCGCTTGGCATCCAACACCGAAAGTTTCCTGCGCTCCGCGAGGGGATCACCGTTCGTGGTTTCCGGATGATATTCCATCATACGAAGATGTAGTTTCCGATTCTTCGTCAGGCGGGCGAAATCGACCAATTCATCATGGTTGAGTCCATTCATCAGAAGAATATTGATTCGAACATCGGGGAAATTGAGTTTTTCCACCTTATCGATGCCGTCCAAGACACGGAAAAGATCGTCTCGTTTTGTAATGACTCGATGAAATTTTTCGTAATTGAGGGTATCGACATTGATGTCGACTTTTCGTAGGCCGTTTTTACGAAGTTCATCACCGAAAGCTTTAAGGTAAACTCCGTTCGTCACCAAACGAACTTCCGAGATTCCCCGATGCGCCATCGCAGATTTCACAAAACCCGCCGCATCTTTTCGCAACAGCGGTTCCCCTCCACCGATAATTACTTTTGTAACACCCAGTTCCCCCACAATGCGGACTAGTTTCGTCACATCCGAAGGTTGAATAAGAGTCTTGGCCTCAAACAAATCCGTGGAACGACCCAGCGGCCGACAATAAAAGCAACTCAAATTACATTGGCCCGTTACTGACAGCCGAAGGACTTTCGCTCCTTCTGGTTCTTGGTTTCGGCTTGTTGCAACCATCGTGTCCCTCCAGCCCGTAGCGCGCGCTCCGTTAGTCTCTTTGCCCATACTGACTTCGTTTCCGTTTGTTGAAAAAAACCTTTTATTCCTATGCACTTAGAACATTTGCCCCTATGGCCGGGCCGATCTATATGAAACGCGGTTTTCATTGTCAAGCGCTCTTCTTATATGGCGACGAAAAGCCCCTATGGATGCGGCTTTCCGGCGGGAGTGTGGGTTTGATCTTTTTGCCACTTTTAGAACGAATGAGAGAAATCCAAAACGTTTCAACGGCGCATTGATGCAACGCGTTTAATTCGGTGATCTTTTGTTCAGGTATATTAATGTGGAAATGACAAAGGCTTTCTTATTCGCTCTGCCGATACTGTTCATTGCGGCGGTGGTTGCGATCGTATCGTGGAAACTCCCATCGGTTTCGGCGCTTCAAAATTATCGCCCGCCCGTCGCATCGGAAATTTTTAGCGAAGATTACGTGAAGATTGGTGAATTCGCGCGAGAGAGGAGAATTTATGTTCCTTACTCTCAAATTCCTCCTCTGTTGGCGAAAGCATTTGTGGCGGCGGAAGACGATGAGTTTTTTCGGCATCGCGGATTTTCTCTCACCGGCATTCTTCGAGCAATGATCAAGAACCTCGTAGCGGGAGAAGTAAAACAGGGTGGCAGTACCATCACACAACAAGTAGCAAAGGGAATTCTCCTCACTCCCGAACGAAGCATCACGCGGAAGATTCGCGAAGTAATCCTCGCCCACAAGATGGAGCAATTTCTCTCGAAAGAACGGATACTCGAAATTTATTTAAACCAAGTCTACTTGGGTCATGGGGCCTATGGCGTTCAGGCGGCGGCCCAAACGTATTTTGAAAAGGATGTCGTCGACCTCTCGTTGGGCGAAATGGCCGTTCTCGCCGGACTACCTCGCGCTCCTAGCCGAGATAATCCGTTCACCGATTTAAATCGCGCCACCGATAAGGAACACTATGTATTGAAACGAATGATGGAAGAAAAATACATAACCCCGGAGGAAAAAGAGAACGCGGAAAACCAAGCTCTCCGATTAGCCAGTGAGGAAGATCTTAATCTCCGATATTCCCCATACTTTGTCGAGCACATACGCCGGTACGTCACCGACCGCTACGGCAACGATGCCGTTTTGGAAGGAGGGCTTCAAATTTATACAACGCTCGATGCAGGAAACGCCAAAATCGCTCAGCAATCTCTTCGTGAAGGGATCGAAGATCTGGATCGGCATCAAGGGTATCGCGGTGCGATCGAGCAAGTCGCTCCCCAAAATCGCCCCGCCATGCTCGCAAAATTGAAAGAGGAAAATGGAGAAGAGCCTCTCGTTCCAACGAAACGCTATCACGCGATGGTAACGGAGGTTCGTGACGGTGAAGGCTTGGTATTTGTCAGTCTTGGTTCCCGAAGCGCGATCATCACGATCGACGACATGAATTGGGCGAGAAAGCCTGATCCTGAAAAGTTTTGGGAAAATGATCTGATTGAACATCCGTCCAAGGCTCTTAAGGTGGGAGATGTGGTTTGGATTCGCACATTGCGTGAACCCAAGCCGGAAAAAAGGAAGACCCCCGCAAACGCGCTCCTGATTTCACTCGCCCAAGAACCGCTCGTTCAGGGCGCGCTTCTCGCCCTTGACCCGCGAAACGGCGCCATTCGACAAATGGTGGGGGGATATGATTTCGAGAAAAGTGAATTCAATCGTGTTGTTCAAGCGAAGCGCCAACCCGGTTCGGCTTTCAAACCGATCATTTATTCCGCGGCCCTCGACCGTGGGTACACCGCCGCCAGCTTGTTAATCGATGCTCCTATGACCTACGACGACCCCACCACAGACCTGACCTGGCGACCAAAAAATTACGAGGGAAAGTTTCGTGGACCAACGATTTTTCGAGAGTGCCTGATCGAATCGCTCAACCTTCCGACGATTCGTTTGGTTCAAGATATCGGAATCGATGCGGTCATTGAAACTGCGCGCCGATTCGGAATCACCGCACCTCTAGCGCGAGATTTCTCTCTCGCGCTTGGCTCTTCGGCCGTGACGCCGATAGAACTTATTTCGGCCTATACTACTTTTGCCTCGGGGGGAAAAAGGATGGCGCCTGTGGCAGTACGTAAAGTCGTCGACCGCGACGGTCATGTTTTGGAAAGAAATCTTCTCGATGACCCGGGTCTCGATTTAACGGAACAAACCGCCGTGGCCCGTGCGCAGTTTACCTCTCGCGCAAACGATCGAACCGCCATCGACACGGGGAAAAACCCTTCGGCCCCTCTTGCCAATGGCTATGTGCTGAGCCCTCAGACTTCTTATCTAATGACTCATTTGTTAAAGCAGGTAATTCGATCCGGAACGGGCCGGCGCGCCGCGGCCATTAACCGTCCCGCGGCGGGAAAAACGGGAACTACGAATGACAATCACGATGTGTGGTTCATTGGCTACACGCCGAATCTTGTTTCAGGCGTATGGCTCGGCTTCGACGAAGCGGCCACCCTGGGTCCACGAGAGGCGGGAGGACATGCGGCGACGCCCGTTTGGTTGGAGTTTATGAAAGAAGCGACCAAAGAAATGCCTCAGGTCGATTTCCCCGTTCCCGACGGAGTGATTTTTGCCCAGATCGATTCAAAAACAGGCACACTCGCCACTCCGAAAACCAAGGAACCGGTTTTTGAAGCTTTTCGCGAAGGCAGCGCCCCGAGCGAAACCACCGAAGAAGTGAAAAAGAAAAAATCCCCCCAGGATTTCTTCTTACAAGAATAGCTTGCTTCCATGGAAGCGAATTTTCGGCTAATTGGGTTTTGATGGCAAGAGAGCTAAATCCCGGCGCCTTTATTCCCGTTTCGCCGCGGCTTGCTTTACGATTTCTTGTCCCGTTGACGCTTGTCTTAGGAGGAATCGCTTCTTGGTCTCTGTATACTTTAATTCACGGGACGCAGGTTCCCGATGCCAAGAACCTTTTACTCATCGCCTTTTGTACTTCCGGGCTTGGAACAATCATCGCCGCAATATGGTTAATAAAAATGGTCCGTCAACTGGCTCTTCTAAGACAATCGCCTCTTTATGTTGCTATCGTTTCGAACGTATGGGTTCAAAAAAGAACATTCAGAGGTTTCACCGGTACAGGCATGTCCGGGCACTCTGCCCAAGTAGAAGTCCGATTTAAAGATCACCTAAATGCTGACCGATGTGAAATCATTCATGTTGTTGACCGTAGCATATTGAAGGCTGTTCTAGACAACAGATTAACCAAGGGAAAATTTCTCCGAGTTCGCTGTGGTTCCAACGGATCGAGTGAAATTGCAGATATCGATCCCAACATGAGTAATACTGTCTAGGGCCGATGAATTTGTTTCCAAACTAGATCGAACTCTCAGGACAAGAAACCGAAGCCTGGAAAGGAAGCGAAGCTAGGTGTATGAGAGCGGCGTGTCCCTCCCTTCGCAACAGCGGTTGCCGATTGTATTTGTGGCTGGCACGGAAAGACTTCCCTCTTCTCGACTCCGCGAAGAACACGAAAAGACACTTGCCTCTCCCCGAAGAAAATATGGCTTATTCGCGCGCCTCCTTTTTTGGGGGATGGATCTCTTTTATGGAAAAAAAGGCGAGCTACGGAAGTTCAAGGTGTTGGAAATTATCGCCCGTATGCCTTATTAAGCTTGGGAAAATGTCGCTTATATGGCGATTACACATATGCATTCCCAGCATGAATATGCAATGTTTGTGGTGGCGCACCCAGAGTTGGAAAAAGTATCCTTTGAAAGCGAATTTCAGAAAGAATTTGGTACGTTTGCATCGCTGGCGGATTTATTCCGACAAATTTCATACGACGAACGAGTTCACAAATTGGAAAGTCTAGAGCGCACCCAAGAACCTCGTTTCGTATGAAGTATGAAGGATGCGACCAGGCTTTTTTATTTACATGCACCAACATCATAGATGGATGAGGACAGCGTTTGTGCCTTAAGAACTGCACAGCCATCGAGCCCTTTGACACTTTCACCTTTGGGTACGGCCAAAAGAAAATGAGAGAAATGCGCTGAAATGTTCGCTAATTCCTGACGTAGCTCAGTGGGCCTCAGATGGTCTCCGGGAAATGCGAATGACTCTTTCTCAAACAGGTGAAATTTACTTTGGTATTGCTGTTCTATGGAATTCAGATGATCCACACTCTTCCATCGGAGATAATTTTCAAAGAGACCCGCACCCGCCGCACTCGACACCAGCATGAGCGTGGACTCGGGGAAAAATCCCGGCACAAGATTCTCTGAGCGTTCCGACTTTGATTTCATGGAATGGACCACGCGCAGGAAAGTCTCAAGCATTCCGCTTGAAAGGCAGAGCGTTGCGAGAACCAAAGATAAACCTTTGCTTCCCCTCGCCCACAATCCTTGAATCGTTAATGGCAGAGAAAATGCACTAAAAAAGAAGAAAAGGAGAGGAAGACGCAGGAGTAAGTCATTGTAAATTCCGATCGCGAAGAACATCGGCAAAAGAACGCATGGTAACGAAGCTCGAAAAAGCAAATATGGAGATCGATCGTTTTTCAACTTATGATCAAATAAGTAGGGGAGAAACCAGTTCGCCAGCGAAATGGATACGAACAAAACATAGCCACAAAGTATGCCCACGCTATGAATTGGATCTTTTAAATCGATGGTGGGGAGAAAAAGAATCGGGATGCCGCCCTTACCACTCCCATATAGAAAAAGTAAAAGAGCAACTCCCATAAAACAAATGACCGCAAAACCAATCGCAAGACGTGGTGTTTTTCCAAGCATCGCCTGAAGTTGAAAATTTAGGCGTCGATGTTGGAAGATAAAATAGGAAATTAGAGTAAGGACGTAACTCGCGAAAGCGAAAATAGACATCCCAGCGGAATAAAGCCCCGTGAACAATAAACCAATGAGAAGTGAACCCCTCGTATCCTGACGATTTTCTTTAAGCGCAAGGTACCTATGAACCCGAAACAACATAGCAGCGCACACAACGCTCGCGAAGAAGTGTTGGGGCGCGAACAAGAGCTGTGCAAATTGTGGAGGACAATTGCTCTGAATACCATGAATAAGAACCGTGTTCCTTTGAAATGCGAGCCCATCCGGGGAAATAGAAGTTAGGAATGAATCTAACATCCCAGGAAAAATCATTCTCGTGAAAAGGTAGAACGCGCGGCCACCCCCAGCCCCAAGAAAACATAACAGTATCGTGCCCACGCGCGCCCAGATTTTTGGAAGCCACCAGGATGCTTCTTTCCACAGGAGAAAAAATGCAGCGCCCGCCATGATCAAGTTGTGGAGGGCAATCCCGGTTAAGAGAGTTTGTTGCCCTTCTCCCACCCATCGAACCCAAAGAGCCGGCTGTAGATAATAGAAAAAGTAACTGCCAAACACGATGTCGGGCGCGGCAAAGTGTCGAAGTGGAAAGCCGTAATGGGCAAACGCATGAACAATGTCGTGTTGTTTTAAGTAATCGAAGTTGTGGGGCCAACGACCCAAAAATGCCTGGAAATTGTCTAAACAGCCGAGGAGTACCAGTACAATAAAGAAACTGAGCCAGAAACTACGTTCTCTGAAATCTTTTCCGTCCGTTTCTCCAGGTGGCAGGCCTACAATCGGTATAAAAAGAAGCGCTGCACATGAAGCACAATATACAAATGTCATAGAAATCGATGTAAAAGCGAATATTCCCATGAGCACCGGAAGTGACAGAATGGAGAGAACGAGAACACGCCCAACTAAGCCCATGGTGAAACGCGAGCGCCCCATTCGGTAAGCCAGAATCGAGCCCGGCAGAAAATAGATGGAAAATGTACTTATCAGCCCCTTAAGAATCAGCAAAATCATGAGGAAACTTTAATTTTCACGAACGAAAATGGAACGAAAGAGTTCCTGGGCGAAGATGGTCCAAAGAATGATGAGGGCAATCGTGCCGAGAATAAGTTTAATGTTGATCCATTCCAAGCCATAGCGAATGAGCTGAAAAAGCCAAATGTCCCATTCCACCTGAAGTTTCCCCTCGTGCGCCGGTGGAGTAAGGCCTAGCGATTTCCACGGGCCGCTTGAAAATGGCTTCTCGTCGCCGGTCAAAATTGATTTCACCATCCAAGCATGTCCGAGAATGGGAGAGAATTGAGGAACAAACGATGTTTCAAAATGAGAGTCGGCACTTCCGCCAATGGCCCTCGGGCTGGAATGCACAAACGAAACATTGCGTTCGACATACGAAAAATAACTAAGGTAGTGGATCGCCACGCCGAGAAAAGAAATAAAAAAGGAAATGGTTGCTAGACTTCCTATCGCAGCTCGCCACCTAAGCGAAGTTGAACGAAGTGATGCCTCTACCATTTCTGTAGCAGGAAGAAGGAGAAAGGGAGTAAGGACGAGAAGATAACGAGGCCCCCAGGCTGGATCCCCCGTCCAAATCCACCAGCTCCCATATTTGAGAGGAACTAATAATACAATGGAGAGGAAGAGCAGGGCCTCTACGGGTGAGCGTCGAAAGAAAGAACGAGCGCCTAAAATCCCAAGGAGAGTCAGGGGCGCATAAAGAAAAAAGCTTTTTCCCGGACTGAGAATATAACCGTAAAGACCTATCCAAAGTGGGGTCGTAAACCCCGCGGCCCGGTAGCCAAGAGCGAAAATATTTCCGAACCGAACGGAATCGTAAATGAGTTGAGGAATCATCCACACGCCTGCTGGAACGCCAAAGAGAAGAAGGGGTAGAAGAAGTCGCTTTTCCTGATTCTTATAATACCAATAAACCGCGAGTATGGGAGCCAATGCTATAAAGATCGCCCGAATCGAAAGAAGAAGACCGAAGGAAGCTCCTGCTAAAATCATCCATTTTGGAATCACTTTGCCTTCACGACGCTGGAGAAAGAGAAGATAGACCGTGCCCAGGAGCAGGGCGTTTTGTGTCGCTTCCGTCAAGAGCGATTTTGAATAGGGCCAAACCATGGTTCCAAAACCATAAAAAAGTGTAGTAATGAATGCCGCACGTTCTCCATAGCCAAGCCCGATGGCAAAAAGAAAAAAGAGAGCACAGGAAAGCGCCGAGAAGAATGCGGGAGAGAGGAAGAGATAGCGCCGCGTTTCATTTTCGAGCCAGGATTGATAATTGCTCTCGGTCCCAAATCGACTCGCTGAATAAGGCTCCGAAAAAGCGATGAGTTGCTTCGCTACAAAAAAGAAGGGGAGATAAAGAAGCGACTGCCCAATTTGATACGAAGCATAGCTCTTTCCATCTTTGCCGATATCAAAGGCGCCCGCAATCTTGGGAAGGTTTTCGGGAAGCGCGGGTGACTCTCCGGCCGCCAGATGCGAAGTGACTTGAAGAACATATTCCTCGTCGGGAAGTTGAAAACCCGTTCGATATGAATTCGAGAGCGTAAAAAAGAGGCCAAAAAAGAAAAAAACGAGGACCGCCTTTCGAATCGGCTGCATTCAGATCGGATGTTACGTCACTCCTCTACGGGAGGCTACGAACATAAACGGCGCTAGCGGCGTCTTGATAGACAAGCTTCCAGCCCAGGTTCGCGGCCGTTTCGGGAGAAAAGAAATGCGGACCAACTACAAGCGTCCGAAAACCATAGCGCTTCAAAAGCTCCGGCGTGTCGGGCCCGCCATTTGTAATGTGAAGCTCGTCTTGAAGAAGTTTCTTTCCATGGAGCACGGCTCGGCCGTCCACAAAAACCTTATAATGAGGATGAAGGCGATAGATGAGATACCCTCCCCATATATAATGATTAAAGATCGGTTGGGGGAGCGGGTGAGTCAATAAATAGTCGGCCGCGCCGATAGGCAAAGTGATTCCCCGAAGATTGTTTTCATAGTATTCGCGCTGGAAAAGAGTTCTGGCCATGGCCGGGTTCCAGCCGTAACTCCAGCAAAGAAAAAATAGAAGGAACATGCCACTTCCTAATTTCTCCCACTTCAGTCTCTGCAGTGGGATATGCGAGGCAAGGTACGTAATTGGTATAATCCCGAGCCAAGTTAGGCGACTATGATGAAATGCAAATGCGATGGATAAGAGGGAAACTACAACATATGGAGCTTCAAAGGATGAAAGAAAATTTCGGCCTTGCTCACGAACTCGATGGATGAAAAGACCAATGCATGTGAAAGAAAGCGCGAGAAACGCACATTTGACCAAATTATTGACGTACGTGCCGGTTAAAAGAGGTTTCCATTCATCTACGGTCTCGCTGATATCTCTGCCTACCAGACCATAAATGTGAATGTGATATCCGTAAGGATTAAGAAACGAAACCGCCGTCGTCCCGATAAAGAGTAAAATCCGCCGCTTTCTCTCTAATTTTGAAATCCCAGGAGCCAAAACAAAAACAAATACAAATGGAAGTGCAAGAAGGGCCACAGCGTGCATGTTGCACCAAACCCAATAATAGAGAATGGCGACTCCCCACCGGAACAACGACAACTCCTTCCAGGGCGCTACGAGAAATGCAAAACCAATGGCCATCCAAATCGAAATTGTGCTGGGTGCGGGCGCAAATTGTCTGGGAATCAATATCAGCCAAGCCAAAATGGCCAAATAGGCAAGAGGCCGATCTTTCCATGATCGGGTGAGACCTAAAAAGAGGAAAACCGTGCCTACCGTCCAGAGAAGGCCAAAAAATATTCGTATGGCCAAGAGGCCTCCCAGAGAATGGAGGGCATAATAAAAAAGCTCAATGAGCCACTCATGTTCGATCCAATCTTTTCCAACACTTGTGAAAGCGAACGGATCGATGCGTGGAAATGATTTCGTCGTCCAAAAGAGTTCTCCCACTTTGATTTGCCAGAAGAGGTCCCCATACGCGATCGGAAAACTCCCCGCGTGTAAAAGAAAAAGGCCGAGGGTAAGTCCAAGAACGAGCCAAATCAGGCGTTGCATTGTTCCGTTCGAGGATACGCAACTTCGCGCTATATTGAAGCCCCTTTCTATGTACGACTCTTTGCGACCCTCCGTTTCCATTCTGTATGAAGATGATGACCTTCTTGTTCTAAGCAAACCGGACGGTGTTTTGAGTCATCCCAACCCTCAGGCTAAAACGCCCAAGGAAGAAAAGGCTGTCTTCCGAGCCCCCTACGACTTTAAGCAAGAGGCCTTCTTATTGCCCGAGCCTCTCTATCTCTTGCACCGCCTTGATCGCGATACGAGCGGCGTAATTCTCTGCGCAAAAAATGAAAACGTCGCAAAGATCATTAAAGACCATTTTGAGAATCGTAAAGTTCGAAAGGAATATGTCGCGCTTCTTTTGGGAACCCTCCATCCAAAAAAAGGGGAGTGGAAGGATCAACTTGAAAAGGGGGGAAATGCCGAGACCCATTATGAAGTGACCAGGGGCTACCCGGACGCTCCCGCTACACTGGTGCGATTTCATCCGCGAACGGGGAAAACGCACCAACTTCGGATTCAGAGCCAGCGGCACCATCACCCGATCTTGGGAGATCGCATGTACGGTGATTTTCGGCGGAACAAAGAGTTTGCAAAACTATTTCATTTAAAGCGATTGTTTCTACACGCGTCATCGATCGAAATTTTTCATCCGGGTCTGGGGAAAAAAATGCTTTTTTCCTCTCCCCTTCCGGACAAACTCGCGCAAGTGTTAGAAGTATTATGAAGAGACGGCTCCTTCCTTTTCTTCTCCTCATTGCTGCATGCTCTCCTCCGCAGCCGACACTTATTCTTCTGCCAGATACCCCCATTGGGGAAGGAGGAAGAATATTGCGCGATCTTTACCGAAGCGCTTGGGACTTTCCTGCGAGCGACCGATCTACGATTCGTATCGGCCTCTTGATCGAGAAGAAGAGTCTTCGATTTCAGGCGAAACAAGCAATGAAAATTCGAGCCTACTCCGAAAGCGGCTCCTGGGAGGTAGCCTCTCCGGCGGGTGTACTTTGGAGTGTGGAATCGACCGGCCAGGATCGTCCTCCTCATATTTCGTATTTCGCGACAGTGGATTCCCTCTTGCTTCATTTCGACGAACACCCGAAGAACGAAGCACTTCATTACTGGGCCGCCCGAGGATATCCGTCGGTTCGTTGGATCGGCCCTCCCAACAATGACGTTTCATCGGAAAAAGAGACGTTTCAACGGTGGTTTCTTTCTCTTACTCCTCCCACCGGGGAAAAAACGGCAGCTTCCATCTGCAAAGGAGCCCGTGAGCGAACTGAAAAAGAATGTACCGTCATTACACGCGTGGAATTGCCGCCGATGGCACGAGGAATTTTGCGGGCGGAAAACAGTACGTTTGAAAGACCCTTTTCAGGACTTCTCGAACTCCTTTCTCCGCGAGGACCCGTGGCCGTTTTCGATATGGTGTTGGAAGAACGGACAGGAGAACGCTCCGTGGAGCTTTACGGACCGCGTCTTTTTGTGGCGCCTGAAATCAACGGAACGCTTTCCATGGTACAATCGACATCGTTCGGAAATTATTTAAAAGGAGTGGTTCCCGCCGAGATCTATCCGACCGCGCCGATGGAGGCTCTCAAAGCGCAGGCGGTCGTCGCTCGAACATACACGCTTCGCACCGCGACCCCCAATACACAAAATCCATTTTTCATTTGTGCCAGTACCCATTGCCAGGTGTACCGGGGAGAAGGGTTCAAAAAAGACGAGACGTCACGGGCCGTGGACGAAAGTAACGGCCTTATTCTTCAAACGAACGAAAAAACACTCGCAGAAACCTTCTATCATGCCATTTGCGGAGGGCATACCGAGCCGAAGCGCCTCATTTGGGGGCCGCCGGAGGCATCTTATCTTCATGGTGTCGTCGATCAGCCGCTAGAGACCCAGTGGAAAAATCTCTCTTCGGATGAGGCGGTGGCTCGGTGGCTTCGTTCCCCTCCCCTTTCCTATTGTGGCAAAGTGGCTGCAAATCTGCGTCCCGACCGTTGGCGATGGGAATCGAAACTCGATCGGCCTCAAATTGAGCAGCTCTTTCGGGAATCGGGCCTCTCCTCTCCGCGAGATATCCGTGTCACGCGCCGAGGAGTTTCCGGACGTGTTCTTGAGATGGAGTTAATCGCACAAAGGGGAAGAAGGAAAATTCATGGCGAATTGGAAATTCGAAAAAAGCTCGGCGGTCTTCTCTCCAGTCTTTTTATCTTGGAGATTTCGCATGACGCGACAGGTCCCCAAGAAGTGACGATTCGAGGGGGTGCGTATGGCCACGGCGTAGGGCTTTGCCAGATGGGAGCGATCGGCCGGGCCGAAGCCGGGCAGTCTTTTCGCGAAATACTCGGCGCCTATTATCCCGGCACCCATGTCGAGCCTTTGGGCGAATCCCCGGCTGGAGTCGTGCTAAAATAGAGACTCCATGGCGCTCACGCAATTTCAGAACACGGAAGAGATTGGGAAAGATGTCGAGCTTCTCGTCAACGAGCTGGAGAATCTGCGCAAATCGTATGAACAATATTTTTTGGGTTTGGAGAGGAAAGAACCGTCGAATCTTCGAGAAAAAGTGGTTAACTTGATCCGAAAATACTCCGGACTCCAAATTAAGAATGCTCGAATTAAATTTCGATATCAACAGACAGTGGCCCGCTACAACACGTACACCACCTATTGGGATCGGGTGCTACGTGAAATCGAGGAGGGAAGCTATGAGCGTGATGTATTTAAATACAATGCCGACCATCAAACGGATGGTAAGGCACCAACTCCCGCTCAGAATGCGAAGAAAGAATCCGCGAAGGATCCGATTTTGATTCTTTTTGACCAATATGTCGCCGCGCGAGAAAAGTGCAAAGAGAGCATCGCAGGACTCACACCTGAAAAATTTCGAAAGGCGATCGAGGCTCAAATTGAAGCGGTGAAAAAGCAGACCAACGCGGGCAATGTACGCCTCGCCGTCGCCATTGAGGGTGGAAAATCAAAAATTAAAGCCGTGCCATTACAAAGCAAGAAATAATGAACTTACCCTCCCGGCAGATTGCCGGTGGTGGCCGCGCGGAGCCAGGGGGTATTCATGACCCTTGATTCAAGAATGATTTTTTCCGTTGTACGAGTATCCCCGGTAACGGGGTTAATGAGACCACTGAGATCATTCTTTCCCGCCACCACAATTCCGATTTCAATTTTACGAACATGGTCGCGTAGGAACTGAAAGTAATTTTTTTCGCTGGTCGTGCCGACAGAATATCCCGCATCTCCAGGTCCAGGAGGAGGATGGTATTGCGAAGGAATCGAAGCATCCCAACCGACTCTGACCCAACGCGGTTCCAATAACATGGGATCTCCATCGGAGTAGTACCTCACTTCAAAGCAGACAATATCGCTCGACAGGACGGTGGGAATGGTTGCACTTGAAACCAAGGAAGGTTTTACCAAACCCATGAGTTTGTAAGTAGACGAGAACCGAAATGGGGTCGGGGGAGTCAAACCATCATTCCCGTTCGTGCAGGGCTCCGCCGCACTTTGAAGTGTGAGCGCATCAAAAGAGATGTGGTTTCCAGATGCATCTTCTACCCAATAGCC
Organism: uncultured bacterium; assembly: GCA_964397255.1. Taxonomy (GTDB): domain Bacteria; phylum Bdellovibrionota_G; class JALEGL01; order JALEGL01; family DATDPG01; genus CAYNHQ01. Next base: position 121,550 of record CAYNHQ010000001.1, on the reverse strand, counting down.
ATATTTTTCCGACTCCTGAATTTCCCCCGTCGAGCTGCTCGAATAGGGATTGAGCGGATCAAACAGGAGATTGTCATCGGAATTAAACCGAACTTCGTTCGGTTTAATTAGAATTACTCCCATTCGCTTTTTGTCGCGGTCGGGATCGGAAAGATTCGTACTGAATTCCACGAGTTTCGGGTTGTAGCCGATGTTTCGAAGATCTCTGGCCAATGTCTCGCGGAGAGCCGCAGTGCTGCGACTCACGCGTGCCTGACTGGAGGAAAAAGAGGTAACTCGTGCGGTTTTGATCATGAACCGATACGTGCCGGCCATCAAAATGGCTCCGGCCAACATCGAGATGAGCAATTCGGTTAGTCCCATTCCTCGTTCGCATTTAGAGGCCCGCATTGATGGGATCCTCATGAGAAGAAGGCCCTGGAATAACGAGAATGGGTTCATGCCCCAAATCCATCGCGCGGTCATCGCCATAAATACAGAGACCATTCGTAGACGTGATATTCACGTACCGGGCAAACACGCCACCAAAAATATCAATGCCGGTGGGTCGTGGAGGACTGCTCACTCCGACGATATATGGAGGGGAAGAAGCACCCGGATTCGTATAAAGATTGTTTGGTACATAGGGAATATTGGCGGCGGAAGAAAGGCAGCGCCGAGGATACCGGGTCGTGTTGTTCACGTCCTTGAGGAGATGAAAACTCCAACCCGCGCTGTTATAGCCGGTGAAATTCTGTTGGGCGCGGAATGGATTGTCGGGATTAGCGACGGCTGCTGAAGGGAGAGTGAACTTATCATCAAAGCTTGTGAGGCCAATGATGACTCCTCCCGCATAAAGTTTTGCGCCGATATAGTGCGCTTGATTGATATACTGTGGATCCAACGAATCATGTTTATGTCCGTTGTCCGCCAGAATCGGGGCATTTGCGAAATCGCGGAATCGACTGGTTGAAATCCAACCGCCTTCAAATAAATCACTGTTTACCGAGCCTACGACGGGATTACTTTGATAAGCGGCCTCGCTAACCCCTGTTCGTACCGTCGTGCCATCCCACGAGTAGTTGCCCGCTCCTCCATTGGGAACATATCCATATCCCGGCTTCGTGCTTCCCGCCGTGGATTCGGTGAATGCGAACTTGTATTTATGGGTGTCGTCAATTTGAGTGGAGCCCTCTGGCAGAAGACCGGGTAACTGAGAGTCACAACTCAAATCCGGAGCGAAATAAGTGAGTTGATTGGCGCAACTATCTCGCCGGACTTGAAAATTGGTGATTCCTGCTGGTCGAGGGCTGACGGTCGTAGGACGCAATCCATCGGGGACCAAGAGATCCATATGGTTGTCCCCATTGAAGTCCAAGTTGAAATATGGAATTTCACTGTTCGCATACGTCATCGCATGCGCGTAGTTGTTGCTGTTCGCAAGATTGCCAATGATGATGTGACCGTTGGCCAAAATCCCCAATTGATCAAAGGGCGTAACGGCATTGGCCACCGACGCTTTCCATGTGGGATTTTGGTAATCCGTCTCTACGGGGCCATTTAATGTTTTGACATTGTTGAGAATGTAGACATTTCCCGTGGCGAAAAGAGTCGCTTTCATCGTGCCGCCGCCGGGGGCCTGGAAAAGGCCCGCACCATCGCCGGCAATAATCAAGTCGCCATGAACGATGTATGTCCCCTTTGCCGTGATATTGCAGCCTGCGTTTGGTGCCAGGACCACACTCTTTGTAGAGTGTTTGTCAGCAAGAGCGTTTATTCCATCTATGCCGATTTGGAGGCCGCCGTTTGTCGCTCCATTGCTTTCATAAATGCAGTTGCCTGTGGCTCTAAGCTGCGCATCGGCGGTTGGATTTAGAACGCTCGAAAGTGGATCCACAGAGCTATCGGGTATACCGCCATATCGGTCTCTCCCCATGACGGTGGAGTTGAAAATCATCGCGATGGGATCCTGATCGGTCAGCGCGTCGGGAGGAGTTTTGTTTGTATCTCCTGTGGTGGAATCATTGTCATCAATCGTCAAACCCACGGGTTGGGCCGCAGGCGATGCATCGCTATGGGGCGCAAGGAGCGATCCACCACCGATATCAGTGATGAGTCCCTTGGCTTTCATATTTGTAAAATATTCTTTTCGTTCGTAATCCGGCTTTTCATTGCTTGCCAACGCCACTGAACAGGGGGCCATGGCTACGAACCCTCCGTAAGACTTACAGCTGTAATGAAGCATTCCCATTTCGCCAAAGTTCCAATAGGGAGTCGTGATCGGAGTTCCTGAAGCACTTTTAGGCAAAAGATCGGGGTCGAGATATTGAGCAATGGCTCCCTTGATGTAGCCTGAAAAGAGACTCATCCTCGAGATGACGTTCGCGTGAAATGCAAACACGCTGTCCGTGCTCGGTTTCAAGGAGAGTAACAGGAGGTCGCTCCGTATCACCGCGCGATTCCCCTTTTTGGCATCGGTGGCGATGACCTCCAGATCGTATTGATAGCCAGTATCCGCAATCTGGTCCGACCGAAGATCCACCGAACCCATGGGGATTTGATTGGATCGGACGAGACTGACTTTCCACTGCGCACTTTCAGGACATTTGCCGTTGGTGAGCGTGCAAGGTTCGAAGATGCCGATCTGTTTCTGCTCTTCGTAGAGAAAGTCATCATTATATTGTGTCAGGCGGGCTTCCACATTCGTAGCCTGCTGAAACCGATACCCGTGATAGCAAGTGGGGCCGTTGCACCAGCATTGCGTCGGGCAACGAGTCTCATCCAAACCCACGGGAACTTGATATTTTAGATCATCGATCGTCCAGTCAGAGCCATTGGGCTTGAGTCTGGGTGGGTTCATTCGATCTTTGAGCCGGGATTGAACGATTTCGAGCGCCGATTTCGCAACGAGATCCAGACTCACTTTTTCTTTTCGGTGAAAGGCGGAGGTCAGTCCCCAGATGGACTCTTTGAGAGCCACAAACACTACAAGAGTGAGAACCACTAAAATGATAAGGGACGGAATTAACGCCAACCCCTGGTTGGATTTTAGATCCAACCAGGGGGGACTCCCTATGCATCTTCCTCTCAACAATTCTCCTCACTGTTTCATCTGCTTAAATACCCAGTCGAGGTTTGAGCTGCCCGTGGAGATGCTTCCGTTACCGAAGTAGAGGTCGGGCACTCCGTCAAGATCCAGATCCCCCGCACCCACCACATTGACCGCGCCAGGAACGTATGGATCCGCAAACGGATCGCCGCTATAAATGAGCGGACTGGCATAATTCGGCGCGCTACAAATCGGCTGACCCAGAGTAGAGGCCGATGGCGCAAAGATGGATTGCGGTCCGTGGGGGCCCGGCTCAAAGTTGGCAAACGCGTCGTTTCCGTCGTTGAGAAACAACTTCGGTCCGCGGAACGCTCCGTCTGATTCCATATCGGAAGGCAATCCACAGGCAAGCGCTATGTCAGGACGCTGCGTCGAACGGCTGTCTGTGATAAGACCGCTGTGACAGCTGATGGTACTGCCAAGGCCTGGCAGAGTCTTTTCGGAGAATAATCTGCCTACTTCCGCAGAATAAAGTTCCGTCCCGCAATTTGAGCCCCGACCTGCAGGGTCTCCGATCATCGAATAACCGATCAATAGGTAGTCTTTTGCGGCAGCGCCAAGGTTGAGCTTGTTGACCGCGCCAAACGAATGGTTGCAGTCATTATATGCGGAGCTTGGCAGAATTCCCTGAATCCGCGTGAAATAGGGAAGACCATTGGCGCCCATGGAAGCCACAAATGTCAGGTTCACGCCGTTTTGATTGGCGGTCGTCATGTTGTTCGTTCGAACGCAGACAAGATCTCGCATTCCATCACGGTTTAGATCCGTGAAGACCACGTCTTCGCAGTAAAGCGGAAGTGCGACATTGGAATCAATCACTTCCCGCGTGACGACAGTGAAGTCGTTTGGCGAACAATTTCCACTCCGCGACTTGCATCCGTTCGAGTAGAACGTGAGACCCGACAGACTTCGAACGTCCGTAGTGACGGCGATAAGATCCGCCGGATCGTCCACGCCATCGTCCGATTTGTCGTAGAGTTTGATCCTTGTCGAAAGATCTCGCTGACCGTTGAGGTTCTGCGGAGGAAGATCCACGGGATTTAAAAAGCAGGGAATTCCGTCGACGACGTCCGTCCGACCCGGTTGATTGCAGAGATCTTGGCCGCTGTTGATGTAAAGTCCGTCGCGGTCACCCGAAAGTGCGCCGGGGTTTGCAATGAGTACGTCTTTGAAACTATCGGCGTTTATTCTGCCGACGGCGATCTGGCTGGCTTTGTTGTACCTGGTAATTTGAGGGAAATTGCACAGGGCGTAGGAATCGTTTGGAAGCGTTCCGACATCCACGCCATCGCAATCTTTTCCCGCGCCGAATCTAAGGCTATGTCGATCCCGTTCAATCAAATCAGGCATTCCGTCACCTCTCCACGTGGGTGAAGAGGGTAGTTCATCCACATAATGGGGCACACCGTCCATTGTATTTTCAGGTACGGCGCTCACGTTGTATGAATCGGCTACCTTAAAAACTCGGATGCCGTTGGACTGATCGGCCATCAAAACCCACGGATGTCCGGCCGGATCGATACTGGGAAGAATATCAATACTGTTTCCCGCGTTCGTCACATTGGGAAGGTTGACCGATAGATTGACGAACTCGCCGGTTCCCACAGGCGTAGCGGTCGGCGTAGGTGCGGCCATGGTGGTGATCGGAAGGTGGTTGGAGATAACCGACCAATCACTTCCCTGCGCCACAGGATCCTGCGATCGAATACCGAACATATACGTGGTCGAGGGAGCCAAGTTGCTCATGGTCATCGTGTGTGTGGCCCCCGGCGCCCCGATGTAGCCTACGGGTAGCTGGCTCATACTCGAAAATTCGGCATCGGTGAAATCGGTGGCACCCGATCGATATCGCAATTCTTCAGCGGCCACCGTGATCGTGGTTCCGCATCCCTCGCCCGAAGGCTCGAGCCAATGAAGTCGAAGCGAAGTATCGGAGAGCGGTTCGCCCTGCAGAACAATCGGACAGGGAGGATTATTGATCGGAAGAGGATCCGTGGATCCGCAGAGACTATTCCCGAATGAAGATAACCCGTAGGTCGTGTTACCGTATGCGTCCACATTGGCATCAATCGCTTTTGCAGAGAAGCAATAGGATGTATTTGCCGCCAGTGGACTTCCGGAGATCGAATCTACAATGACATCTCTCGTCGAACCCGGGAGACCTCCGGGAAGAGCATTGGGATACATATAGGCGCTCGCAAAGCTCGCGCTCGAGATGGCGCTCGTACTCTCCCTCAAGTCATAATGATCCACAGGCATTCCGGCCTTTGGATAACCGGCCGGATCATCCGCGACTTCAGTGAAAGACACTTTAAGTGAATGCGTGCCGTTTGAAGCTACGGACGTAATGATGACTGGAACTGGCGTAGGTGTGGCCGTGACAGTGATGGATCCGCCATAATAGCGAACCTTCCGGTCGCCGGGATCACCCAGGTGGAGCGAGGCCTGTCCACCATGCTCGTCACGTCGACTATCCGCATTTTGCACCGCGACGCTGACAAACGCCGGGATTCTCTGAACCGGAATTTGCGGAACGCGAACCGTGATTCTCTGACAGACACCTCCTGAATTGTCCGAACTAGAACCAGTAAATGAATTGCATCCACCGTTTCTCGTCGAGACATCGGTATTGCTTGATGTCGAATCGGTCAAAGCAAATTTATAATTGATGTCGTCGATCACTTTGATTCCGCCGATGTAAACATCCGCAGCGATTGAGTACTTCTGTCTCCCACTGACGTTGCAGGAACCGGGGTCCGTACAGTTCACAGCGGTTTCGTTTTTGCGCTGAAAATTCTGCCCTGTGATGGTTAAATAATCACCGGTTGCAACTTTTAAGGATCCGTCGGCACCATTTCCTGACGTACCTTTGAGAATGCAACCTTTATCTGTTTTTCCGATCGACCATTGGGATGCGGAAGTTGCGCACACTTGATCGATCCGTGGGGCGGCAGGCGAAGGTGGCTGAACGCCATAGACAAACGCTTTATCGGCCCAAGCGGATTGGGGGCGAATATCGCTGGCAATCGTGATCTTCGCCGATTTCCCCGTAATGTTTCCCGTGCAACCGCCAAAGAAAGGATTCACCTGACCATTTTCATTCCACTGATGCACATCGTCGCTGGGGTCGCCGTAGTAGGCCCAGGGATCCTGATAGGGGGGAACATTCCACTGACCATTGGTTTGATTGATATATCGATATCTGGAGCCATCCAGCTTAAAGAGTTTGCATGTGGATGATGCATCCGAGAGTTCAATCGCCAAATAAATACCGGAATCGGCCTGGGGAAATCCTGTGCCGTAGATATTGAGAGGATTAAAACCGGCGGTGTCGCAATTCTCAACCAGGACGGGCTGATCGCGGTTCACGTTCACCGCTCCTCCTGTGCCAGAATAATCATAGGTTCTCTCGACCACACTGCATTTCGTTTGGCTGGCAATGGGTGCCCCCTTTTGACAACTCAGAACCGTCCAGGAATCCAGTAAATTGGAAGGGCCGAGATCGCCCTGCCGTTGAAGTTTATAATTCGCCGGGATGTCTATCGCGCGATTCAGAATGAAAACGCCTTTTGCGCTGTTGGCCGAAGCTCCACCCGCGGCAATGGAAACCACGGGAATATTGAGGCCGCTCGCGCCACTGCCGTCATTTAGATAGACGCTGCTCGATCGCATTTCGCAATCGGCCGGATTAACAGGATCGAATCTTGCGGCCGCAAGATTTGTTGCACCAGGCAGGAATCTTGGTCCACCCAGGTTTCCGCCGCAAACGCCATTCGTGCAAGTGGGAGGTGTGTAAGCGCCATTGTCTAAACCATCGCTTCCCCCTGCCCCCATCGTTAGAAAGTTTTGACCAGAGAATAAAGAAGAAGAATCCTTTTTCTGTCCGCTGTCATTTGAAGATGACCCTGCGCAGCCTACGAACAGAATTACGGCCCCGAGAATCGCCTGAACTGTGAAACTTTTACTCCGCATTGAAAAACCCTCCCTTTTTTAGAACCAAATTTTTGGGAGTGTCTGCTGGATGCCAGTATGCTGTGGGGTATGTGGGGTGTGCCGACTACCCAGCAGACATCTCCTCTTGCAAAGCCTATTTCGCAATGGCAGTGCCAAATCGATGCAAATACAAATCGATTAATTTCAATGGTTTGGCGGAGGAACTTGGGCTACCAATAAGCACCGAAAACTCGGGTTCCCAAAAATGCTCAAGTCTTGAGCATAATCGGGCCTTCGAAAGATATTCATTAAACGTTGCGTAGTTGCTCAACTTGTTGGCACCCTTAAATCGCCGCTTACTAATTAAAATCAATTGATTTCAATATCTTAAATATTTTTCTAAAGCGGCGCGAAGTCTGCAATTCTCGAACAATTGAAGTCGATCGGGGGGTCGGAACTGTGATAACGAAGTACATCGGAACTGTACTTTTCTTCTTTCTTATTTCGGGATTCGCAAACGCGGCCACCCGATACGTCGCTAAATCGGGAGGCTGCTCGCACATGATCGGGAAAACCTGTTCGACGGCGTCGAATTGCGGAACTTCTTTCGACAATGCCTGTTGTGAAATTCAACAGGGGCACGATTCCACAGCGACTCTCGCGGGAGACACACTCGAAATTCATGCGGGAACGTACACGTCGACCGGCTATTCAGGAAAGATCAGCGCGTTCTACACGGAAATCATCAATATGGGCGCCCATATTACCAAGAACAATCTCACAATTCAGAAGGCGGCAAACGAATCCTATACAATGGACCTCGCCTCTACGCGCGAGATCGGACTTTGGATCGATGCGGATGGCGTGACTGTCGATGGTGCCAAATGCATCAATCAGCTGGCTGGTATAGCCATTCATCGAATCGGTTGCGTGACGTTCGTTCATGGCAGCGATGGGGCTGCATCAAATAACTCCACTCTAAAAAATTCTTCCAACGTAATGTCGAGCACGTCGTCTGATCTCTCTGGACTGGTCGGATTTCGAATAGAAATGAAGGGGAACAGTTCAATCTTCAGCAATTCTATCTCCGGAACATTCGGTACAGGATTTATCACAATGGACATGCACGACAGCTCGACAATCTTAAATATTCACCACAACTCCATGCATTCCACCCGCACTAGTAATGCTGCGACATGTGTCATTTTCGAGCATTTTGGCGGAACCGCTCTTGTTCATGACAATTCGTGCATCACCGACCGGTCTGCCGGAAGCAGATTTGCCTACCCGCGCGACTCCGAGGGACGAATGTATTTTTGGAACAATTGGGCGTCAGGGATGGATGTAGGATTCTATTTGCAAGATGCCGACGACCCGCAAAATGAGACCCTTTATGCATTTAACAATACGCTCGAGAATTGCGTCCTGGGTGTCTACTGGTACGCGAACAGCTACCAGGCACATTTTCGGAACAACATTTTTAAGTGCGGCACAGCCGTTGAGCTTAGGCCGTGTGGAGGTACGGGCTGCGATACGGGCGGAATAGGCACATCAGGCGACACATCTGACGTTCGTAACAATGCGTATACCGGTACGTTGCTTAACAACACAGGGTCATTCAATCTGCCCTTGGGGCTCTCTACCAATATTGCTTCCGACTGTTCCTTGGATAGCTCGCATCATCTTACTTCCTCGTCAACGGCATGTATCGGTACGGCAATGTCGAATCCGATTGATCAAGGGGCGAATCGTTGTTCGTTTGCAAGTGGTTCCATCAGTTGCGGCGTCGATATGGATGGGGTCGTCCGGGGCTCCGCTTGGGATATCGGTGCCGATGAATATTCATCGGGTGGAGCCCCTTCGGATACGACTCCCCCCACAGCGCCTACAAACCTGAGACTGCAGTAAATGTTGCGCAGAAAGCGCACACGTGCGCAAATTTTGCGGAGTCGGGCGCGAATGATTATGATCTATCTATCTAATAATATTATATAATTTTGTAGGGCACGGGGCTTGCGTGATAACCCCATATGGGTGGCGTCGCTCGTTTTTTTTTCCGCTTTTCATCCTCTATTATTCTGGCTCTCGTAGCTCTTCCCCTTTCTGCGCAAGCCGTCAATGTGACCGTGACTTGGGATCCGGTGTCGTTAGATGTCAACGGCAATCCAGAAACGCTTGCCGGTTACGACGTCTATTGGGGAACCGCGCCATCTACGTATACCCAAAGCGCATTCACATCGTCGATTGAATACACTCTTACAAACCTTATAGCAGGCACTCAATATTACGTGGCAGTGAAGGCGCAAGATGTCGCCGGAAATTTATCCGCGTACGGCACGATTCAGGGAAGTACAACGATCACCGAACTTACTTTTGTGGCGACCAATCCATGCGGAAACGGAACCATCGATTCGGGTGAACAATGCGACGGTTCGAATCTCAATGGGAACACTTGTAGTTCTCAGGGATTCGATGGAGGGTCGCTTTCCTGTTCTTCGAGCTGTATGCTCGTCACGTCTTCCTGCACGTATAATCCTGCAAATGCTCCCAGCGGTCTTAGTGCGGTAGCGGCGTCATCGTCACAAATCAATCTTTCTTTTACCGATAATGCGAGCAATGAAAGCGGATTCAAAATCAATCGTTGTACCAGTTCGAGTTTGACTTCGGACTGCACGAACTTCGCTCAGGTTGCCACACGCGCCGCAAGTACTTCTAACCCCACCACATACCAAAATACCGGTTTAAGCGCCTCTACGCGATATTGCTATCAAGTCGTCGCCACACGAAACTCCGCTGCGGATTCAGCTCCTTCCAACAGCGCCTGTGCGAATACTTCGGCGCCTCCTGACATCACACCACCGACCCTTTCTGGCGGCTTGCCGTCCGGAACACTTGCCGCGGGAACAACCACGGCGACTCTTCGCGTGACAACAAATGAAAATGCCACATGCAAGTACGCTGCGAATTCAGGATTGGCCTTTGCTTCCATGCCATCCACATTTGCTTCTACAGGAGGAACGTCGCACTCCTCGAACGTCAGCGTTCAGGATGGAATGACATATAATTATTACGTCCGTTGCCAAGACGCCTCGGGAAATGCGGATCAGAGTGATTACCTTATTACGTTCTCCGTAGCCTCGCCGCCGCCGCCGAATAACTGCGGTAACGGGATGATCGATTCGGGAGAGTCGTGTGATGGTTCTAACTTGAACGGAAAAACCTGTGCGACGCTCGGGCAGGGATTTGATGGAGGAACTCTTTCTTGTTCCTCGGCCTGCACATTCAATACGTCGGCCTGTACGGTCAACCAACCTCCGGTGGTTTCATCATTGGTTTGCACACCCGATTTAGGAAAAGCGCCTCTCGCATCAACCTGCGTTGCTACGGCCTCCGACCCGGAAGGAGCCAGCCTTTCGTACGATTGGGACTTTGGCGATGGTGTGCGAAAACTCGCCGGAGCATCTCAAGAAGTGCATACATTCTCGGGCCGCGGAACTTACACCGTATTAGTGACGGTCAGAGATTCGAAAAATCAGACGCAGAAATCAGCTGTGGTCCAGGTGGTGAACTTCGCAGTGAACGGGCACAGGAGGGGTGGACAAAACGCCGCTTCATCTTCGATTCAGGTTTGTGACGTCGAGGAAGATTTTGTCGCTGGGGAAGCCGTCAATAATGGATTTGTACCTCTGAACTCCTCTTTGGCTCAGCGAGTCTTTCTATCTGTTCCTGGGCAGAGCTCATCGGCGGCGTCGCTTTCTACCTGTCTTACATTTAACCAGGTCTATCGCCTCTCCCTGGCTGCTAGCGATTACAGTGAATCTTGGTCATTTCGTCCGGAGCAAAACGGTTCGATCACTCTTATTGATGGTGATCCCAGCACATTCTTTATCGATGCAACGGGGTCTCAGTCTCAGCCGCAATCTTCTGGAATGTATTCGGTCACAAGTGGCGGGTGTGGAGAAACGAAAAACTCTTCGCTCATCTATCTCCTTTTAGTCACTTGCGCGCTTTTGATCCACCGCGTACGACGCCTTCGCCAAGAAAATTAGTCTTACAAGACGTAACGCAAACCTGAATTCACATTGCTCACGACATGAGCAAAAGCGTGTCTACCTCCTTAATTTTATAGTATATCTTTATCTCATTAGCGTGTGAGAAGCCGGGAAAAAGAGCGAGTTGGAGAAACGTTTGTAGAACGGTACGTCCTCAAACGACTCCTTGGGGCGGGAGGAATGGGCGAAGTTTACCTCGCCGAAGATCTTCATTCCTCTGGAGCGGTCGTAGCGCTTAAAATTCTTCATGAAGTCGCCGAAGATTGGAAATCCCGTTTTGAATATGAATTTTCTATTCTTTCCACCCTTTCGCATCCCAATCTTGTTCGCGTCTATGACTTTAGCTCCGATCCAGAAAGTGGAAGGACATTCTACACATCGGAATTTCTGGAAGGGCAATCCTTGGCCCAGCAGAACACAAAGCTGTCGGCTGACGATCTTGTTCAACTCTTGGTTCAAATTTGTCGCGCTCTTCGGTTCATTCATTCTCGGGGAATTGTCCATGGGGATGTGAAGCCCGGTAATATTTTGCGAAACCCGAAGACAGGCGAATTTGTTCTCGCTGATTTCGGCCTGGCACGAACGAAGGGAAACGTAGGTGATGCTTTTGTGTCAGGAACACCTGCGTACATGGCGCCCGAACTTTTTCGAGGTGCACCGGCTGACCCGCGCACCGACCTCTTCGCACTTGGTGCAACAGTCTTCCGGTTAGCCACCGGCGCATTTCCCCACGAAAGCAAATTGCTTCAAACCACTTCCAACGCGAGCCCTGACCTCCCGTCGCTTCGGAAAGAGCGGCCCGACCTTCCGTTGGGACTCGATGAAGTGGTCTCGCGATTGCTTCAATGGAACTTGGATGCTCGTTTTGGGGCGGCCTCCCAAGTGATTCATGCATTGGCGAGAAAACTTCAAAAACAAATTCCGGTTGTTACGCCGGAGACACTGCCCGCAGAAGCAGCGGCCGGTTGGCTTGTAGGGCGCCATGGTGCACTCACTGACATCCATTCTCAGTTGGAAAAGTCTCATACTTCCCTGCTTTTAGGCCCTCTCGGCATTGGCAAAAGCCGAGTGCTTGAGGAAGTCCGCCGCAATTTATTGTTGGAAAAAAAACGGGTCGTTCTCTTGTCGGGAGGCGCTGCTCTGTCAGGCGCACTTTCACTACTTCAAAGCCTCTTTCACTTGCTGCGTGAAGATGCTCCAATGACTTCCGGTCGCGGTATCGCGTGGGACGAACTTTCCCGGGCCTTCGAAGAGATAACGAAAAAGAAAGATTTTTATCTCCTGATTGACGATGTGGACCAGATTGAATCGCACGACAGCGAGCAATTAATTCCCTTACTGACAAAATGTGCCTTGGCCAATGGAAGCCGCTTCCATGTCTGCGTGACATCGGAGCGAACATTTAGTGATGAAAAAATGTGGCGTTTTTGGTCTCGTGTGGAACTCCAGCCTTTTGCGGAGCGTGAAGTCGAATATTACGCCATGATCTTTGAACCTGAAGTGCACCCCCGAATAGTATTGGAACTGACTCGCTCGACCGAAGGTTCCCCCCTTTTGTTACGCTTGGCCGCCGAAAAATTCGTCGGCGCACCGCAACGGTTACGTGATCCTGCCTATGCCGAGGACATCGCTCAATTTCATTTGGGTGAACTTCAGCCTCAACTCATGGAGCATCCGATATTGGAACTTTCCACAACGAACCGAAGTTTGGCGGAAATCATTGCATTGGCCGGCACAGCGGTACCGCGAAGCCTTTTGGAGAAAGAGCTGTCCGACGCACCCCGACTTTTCAGCTCAGGAATTCTTCGCGTGACGGGTGACCGGGGCGAATGGGTTCTTCCTTCCAGCCCACTTATCGCCGAGGCGCTCAAATCCCTCCTTCCCCGAAAGGTGCGCGAGGAGCGTTTGCATCAAGTTGTCGACCTCTTGTTGAAATGGGAAAGACGTTTTCCGTCAGACTTGCTTCCTATTCATTCTCGTCTCGCGGAAATCTATGGCGAATTAGGTGAAGTACCGTTGGCCATCCCACGGCTGAAAGCTTCGCTCGAACAGCTCCTAGCAGTTCATTCGAATCTCCGAGCGCTACGCCTCTTTGAAAATGTGCCCCTTGACCCAAATAAAGTCTCTTCCTCACAACGAGAGGATTCGGAATTACTTTATCTAATGGTGGCGGACCTCTATTCACGCACTGGGAATTATCGCAAATCCCTCGAAACCCTCTCAAAAGTTCAAAGGGAGAGCGCTCATACTCCGGAAGTGCTTCGAAAAAGAGCGGATGCTCTCCTTCGTCTGGGAAGGCTCGACGAAGCTGAAAAGACTTTGGACCAAGCGGAGTCTGCGTTGTCCACGGTTGCCGATTCGTTGCGGGTTCTGGAGAAGATCAAATTAAAATCCCTTCGGCAATATGCGGCGTATTTGGCACGGAATTCAGAACAAGTTCTCCAGCTGGCTGAAACGATTGAAAAAAGCTCGTCGTCGGAACTTTTGCGCGAGCGCCTCCGATCGCTAAACCTCCGAGGGCACCTCGAACGCGAGGCGGGAAGATTGCCCGAGGCGATCGAACTTTACCGATCCCTCCTTCACCTTAGCCAACGCGAAGAACATGCGTCGGGATGCTCGACGGCCTGGGGAAGCTTGGGGCTTTGTTATCAGGTTGAACGACGCTGGTCGGATGCTATTGATGCGTACACGAAGGCCATTGATTTTGCCGCGAAAGCCTCCGACGTGCGCGCTCTTTCCACACACCGGACGAATCTGGCGACCCTCTTGGAACGAACGGGAGCTTATGGCCGTGCTCTATCCATTGTTGAAGAAAACGTTCGCCTTCAGGAACAGCTACTTTTGGAGGAGGAACGCGCGCATCTTATCTATCGTAAAGCCGCCCTCCTTTATGAGCTTTGGTCGGACGCCGAAGTCACTGCTCTCGCTCAAGAAGTTGAACAATTATCCATGAAGCTCGGACTTGAAAAATTAGTGGCTTATGCCCGGTTGCTCCTTGCCCGTGTGGAATCTGACGAAAATGAGAGCTGCAAGCTTTTATCTGAAACCCGAGCCCAATTTGAAAACGAAAAGGATCTGGATGGACTTCACGCCTGCGCCCTACTGGAATTTGAACGTTGGGCGGTGAAGGGCAAAGAGCTCCGTACTCTTGATACGATGGAGGCTCCAGAACTCATCCGCTTTCTCGAAGCCGAGTCTCGCCATGGACTTCCCTCTCCGCCGTCAGACATGTTGCTGCGAGCCGAAGAAATCATTCGCGATCATCCGAACCCCGAATGGCTTGCCCGCTGGCGAGCACTCGAAGCGCAGCGACATTTGCAAAAAGGTGAGGTGACTCAAGCCATGGCTCTGGCAGAGGAGGCGCGCAAGCTCTTCGAAGGTTGCAGCGCCTCTTTTGAAAGCGAGGTCGATCAACAAAATTATCTTTCGAAACGTATGCAATTGCTCGAAGGTCTGATTTCAGAGTTCCCCACACTTCTCACCGCGCCAACCGCTGATTCCTTCGAAATCCGGGAAGTCTCGACCTCTCGTCGTGTGGCTCAACACCTTTCCCAGGAGGCTGTGGGTCAACTGATGGGAATGATCCGAAATATCAGTGAACAGACTCACGACGATCGAGTGGCCGATCTCTTAACAGATTGTGCGGTTCGCTTGACGGGGGCCGAGCGAGGTTTCCTTTGCATTCAGGAAGGAGGGGGTTTTCGAGTACTCTCTGCGCGAAATATCGCGCGACAGTGGATCGCTGCTTCGGAAAGTGCAATCAATCGGAGGGTGGTTTCAGCAGCGATTGACCAACAAAGAGTCGTCCATTCCGAAAACCTACTTGAGGTTCTTTCGGGTGATTCGCTCTCAGGCGCGCAAGCGAGTCGCTTTGGGTCGATGGTTTGTATTCCTTTTCATTTGCCTGCCGGTATGGTCGGGGCCCTTTACCTGGATGCCCCCCATTCGATGGGCCGGTTTCATCGGTTGCAGATTTTTTTCGCGGAGGCCCTGGCCGAACATGCTGCGATCGCACTTGAGCGAACTCGAATGCTGCGTGACTTACGCGAAAAGACAGCGCAAATCGAATATCTCTATCGCCGATTGGAGCAGGACTTTTCTTCGGCAAAAACACAGTTGGAAACTCATCGGCGGCCGGAAGAATGGTCACGACTTTTCCCGGAAATTCTAGGGAAGAGCCAAGCCATGCGCTTGGTTCTTGACCTCGTATCCCGATCTGCCAGTTCAAATGCATCGGTCTATTTGTTCGGCGAGTCGGGTACGGGAAAAGAGATGATGGCCCGGGCTCTCCATGCTCAAAGCACACGAAATAAGGGTCCTTTCGTTCCCGTGAACTGCAGCTCGGTTCCTTCGGAACTATTTGAATCCCTTTTTTTTGGTCATTTGAAAGGATCGTTTACTGGGGCGGAAGCTGATCAGTCAGGATTTTTTGTCGCCGCTAACGGTGGAACTCTGTTTTTGGATGAAGTCAGTGAGCTTCCGCTCGAACAACAGGCAAAGTTACTGAGGACCTTGGAGACCGCGCATGTTCGGCGCGTGGGAGATACCGCAGAAATTCCCGTCGATGTTCGGCTGATTACGGCTTCGAATCGTCCACTGGAGAAATTGGTACAGGAAGGAAAATTTCGTGAAGATCTTTTCTACCGCATCCATGTCATTCGAATCGAGCTTCCCCGACTTCGCGATCGCACAGAGGATATTCCGATTCTTGCGGAACACTTTTTAAAAGAAAGTGCGAAAGAAAAAGGGATTCCCTCGCCAACGCTGGATAGTGAGGCCCTTTCCTTTCTCATGTCTCTGCCATGGCCGGGAAATATTCGGCAGCTTCGCAATGAAATTGAACGGATTACCGTACTCTTGCCAAAACTCAGCTCAAAGGCGGCCACGATCACTAAATCTATGCTCCAGGGAATCGCGAAGAGTTCGGTACGTAGCGCTCCTCTCAGCGGAAAGGAGACACTTAAGGCGGTGCTTGATCAGGTGACGGTCGAACTTCTTTCGAATACGCTGCGGGAAACTCAGTGGAACAAGTCGAGAGCATCGCGACGACTCGGTTTAAGCCGAAATGGCCTTGATAATCTCATCAAGCGACTTCGGATTAAGCAGCTTTAAGGAGAGCTAAACGTATATTGATATTTTCGAAGGACCATCGGGCCAGTGCTTGGATTGAGAACCACTGTGTAATTTTGGCTAGTCGAGAAAGAAATTCCTTGAATGTAGACGTTTGCATCGATTGGAAATGGTGTCGCAAATTGATATGTACCATCGGCCGTGATTATTATTTGTTCGCTGTTTAGATTATTCCCGACGATGAATGATCCTACGAGGCCAGACACTGAAAGCGTCAAATTGTCTAAATCGAAACAATCGATTCGAATATCACGAACGTCAGTTTTTCCGACGATGCCGGTACCATACGTGACGCGGCATTCTTGATTTTGGGGTTGGGAAACGATCTGAACATCATACCTCGCGCCTTCTTCAAACTGATTTCCCATCGAGAGCGCCCCATTTCCACTCACCGTAAATGAATCCCCACCATTTTGGATCACCAGGGTCCCAGATAGGCCAAGAATGTTAGCGATGATTTCGTGGGGGGTAGTGTAAGCGCTTACTCCCACATCGGACTGCAAGCAGTTTGAGAAAACATAAAGGCCGGTCGAAGTTCCCAAAAAGAGGCGGCAGGAATTCGAGTCGTTATAAATCGATTGGATCCGGCCGACATTATTAAAAGGAAGATCGAGGGTGTCGCATGACATCTGTTCCATCGGCAAGCATCCTCCAAAAAGATCAACAGCCGTGCACTGAACTTGGCTTGGCTGGGGGCAAAGGTGAAGATGCCCCGACGCCGTACCCACATACGTGCCAAACTTTGTGGAGTGAATCGCAAGTACATCCTCCCCTTCGAGTGCAAACCGGCCTTTCGTTGTTTCCACCCCATTGGTCGTTCCGACCCAGATTTCGCCTGTTGACGAATCGCGTTCCATGGAGTGCGCCTGGCCACGAATCACTCGAGTGGCGGTCGGGTTTGTTGATAATAAGGAACTGTAATGAAGTGCGTGTTCAAAGACATCTTCTCCCCCATTGGGGTCGTAGACATATCCTTCGTCCGCGTAAAAGACATTCCCCAGAGGTTCAAACACAAGTGGGTGCCTTCGGACGTAAATCGAACTCACATTGCTCATCCAGGATCCTTGCCAAAAAAGACCCATATCCGCCAGAACATTTTCAGTCCCGAGTTGACGGGCCACTGAATAGATTCCCCTGCGAGAAACTTGTGATTTTTTTTGAATATCCACACTTCCATTTGAGCCATGATGAATCGCCCAAAGGAATCCATAATTGTAAAGCTGATCTATGGCCGGGCAAGGCGCATTGGGTTCATCGATGCAAACGTTTTTGTTCCATTCGGAAGCTCTCGTGAACTCGTTTGTACCAAGATAAGTCCATCCTGCGTCATCGAGTTCGAACTGAAGATCAGCGAAGGCGATGAGTTGTGCGTCAGTTGCTCTGCTTGTTTGGCGCAGGTAGCTTTGAAGAATCTCGCGATCGACAATGGTCTCGAGACTCGAGAGGTCCGGTGAAAGAGCTTGAATACCATACAAAGGCGCAAACGCGACCGTGCCATCTAAGGTGGTATAAGAATTTCGGTCCGTGGAGGCTGCTACCCAGATGCGTCCTGTCGAATCTTCCCTGCGGATGGCAGTGACATTCTCCGAAATTAAGACATGAGACTCCACCACATGTGTCACATAGGAATTCGACGTGCTCCCGTTCCAGGTGCCTTGTAGAGGCAGGAGATTCTCGTCATTCATTGGGAGCGGTTCCGCCGAAGCTACATCGACACGATAGATCCCTTTATTTCCCAGCAGGGCGGCGAAGGTATCATCCGGGAGAACAATCAATTTTGCCAGCGTGACTTCTTGTCCGATGTCAACGAAAGCAATGAGTCGGGGAACGAGCGAGCCGTTCGTTCCGGTCTCAAATCGATAAACGGCAAGTGCGTACGAGCGACAGTATCGGCTGCCGGAACCCGCTCCCCAGTCTGAAAGCGCAAAAGTGGTGCCTCCTCCTTCCCCTCCGGTCGTGGAGGTGGGTCCACTGGAAATGATATCGCCTCCTTCCACCCATTCCGCGCAAGGAAAAGTAACGCCGACTTTCAGGCCCTGCCTATTTTCATTCACAAGATCCATCGCCCGAGGTGCCATGGAACCTGTGTTATTTAACTGGATGTGTTTCGATTCAGAAATCACTTGGCCTGTGATGATATTAATTGTCGCAAACCAGTTTGTTGCGACATAGTTCACTTCTTTAGCGCCCGCCAAAAGAAGATTTCCGTTTATATCGAACGTCCAGGCATTCGCGAGCTCTGGATACTGAGCTACTTCGGTCCCCGTTGAAAGGTTGAAGATTCCTGAAACCACCCCATTATTGCCCCCAAGGACTAATACGTCCCCTGATGGGGAGACGATCAGGTCTCGGAACGGAAAGTAAGCGGGAACCGTTGGAATGGAGACATCCCGTCCGTCGTCTCTGAATTTCAAGACCCAGCCGGAGCCACCATTTAAATCAACGGGTATCGTGAGAAGAAGATAGGTGTTCCCCCTTTTATCAGTCGCCATAGCTTTGACCGAAACCGAAGAGAGAACCGTACCATTTCCGAAGGGTTGGCAACTTCCGGTGAAAGTACAGCGAGAAAGTCCGTGGTTGCTTCCAATAAGGAAATCATTTTGGCGGATAGTGATTGCAACTGCTTCATTGTTTCGAAGACCGTCTTCGACACGGGTTCGACTATTCGTCAAATTCAGGGTGCCGGGATCAATGAGCGCCAGTCCTCCGTCCGATCCAGCAATCCAATGATTCGTATCCATCGGGTTTTTCACTATGAATCGGAATGAATTGGCTTGCCGTGATCCGGGCAGAGAGGAGATTACCTTCTTATAGATGGGTCCGCTGGTCTGTGAACCCATGGATTGGGTCATTTTGAGAACGTCACCCTCTTTCGCGGCGATTTGGGTGGTAAACGAACCGTTCGATCGAGCTGTAATGTCGACCTGTGCCAATGTTCGTGTGTTTTGGATATGAACGGTCGCTCCGCCGATCGCCGCACCCGCCGAGCCGACAATCAGAACTTGATGTGAAGGTCTTTCGGGTCCAACGAATATTTTCAAACCATTGAGGTAGACGATTGGAGCAGGTGCGGGCTCAGCGTCATGTAGGGAGGGAATGCGAGGAAGCGACTGGTCTTCTTGCGACGGAACCTGAGTTTTCGAATTGCTCGACGAAAGAAACTTGCAACCGGAAAGCGCGAATACGATAAGAGAGAGAAGAAGTAATCTCTGCTTCCACGAAGTCACCGTGAATGCTTTCATAACCACCCTACTCTGATATTGTCTAATAAAGTTTACTATTTATCAACTACATTTAACTTTTATAAATCAAATACTTACTAACAAATTACTCTTGAAATTATAAAACATACAAAAATAGTAACTTTAGTTACGTACATATATATCTATCAATATGTCACTCGACTTGAACTCATCTAATATATCGTCGTGAAAAAAGCTTATATGGAAAGGGTCGTATTCATCACAGCCCCCAAAATGGCTGTCGCAAGAAAATTGGGGCGCGAGACGGTAAAAAAAAGATTGGCGGCTTGTGCGAATCTCATTCCTAAGATTCACTCGATCTATCACTGGAAGGGCGCCGTTGAGGAAGCCCCTGAAGTCCTGTTAATCTTAAAAACCACTCGCCGGCGATTGCCCGCCCTGGAAAAACTCATTCGAAAAATTCACCCCTACGAAGTCCCGGAGTTTATCGCCCTCAAAATCGACGAAGGCTCCGCTCCCTACCTCTCCTGGATCGAGAGCTCATTAAAAAGTTAAACGCAAACAAGACGAGCGTTCGCGAAAAAAATCGCTATTTTATTAAGAGGCTATTCGTCGCGTAGTAGTAAGCATTGTTCAAATCACTACGAAGAATCAGCAGTCGTTGGGTCGGAAAGTAGCGCAATACACGTCCGAAATCGGCTAAAGAAATGTGACCCAAAAGAACTATTCGCTCTTCCGGCATTGAGCCAAGATAAAATATGTGTAATTTTAATTGGTTATATTCTCTCTTTCACCCAAACTGCGGCATCTGGGGCCGCTTGGGGATCTAAATGATTTGAAGGCGAGCGCGGGCCCAGGCGATGGGGATAAAAAGCGACTCTCGCTCGCCGATCCCGACATTCGGATCGATGAGTTTTGATTCAAGTGCCTCGAGTTCTTTTTCCACCAACATTCTGTCGACTTCTGTCGGAACACGGGCGTCGTCGGCCAAAAGCATGACGCGGTTCGCCTCGACTTGAAAAAATCCTCCTTTAACAGCCAGCTTTGTTTCTACTTTTCCGTCTCGGAGTCGAACGACACCCGGTGAAAGCATTGAAACCAGCGGCGCATGTTCTGGAAGTATTCCCGCTTCGCCTTTGGAGGCCGGAAGAACAATTTCATCCCCCTCCTGTGCGAGAACTCGGCGCGAGGGTGTGACGATCTCGACTTTCAATCGTTCCGCCATGAATTATGCAGCCGCCTTTTGCAGCTTCTCCGCCTTTTCGATCGCTTCTTCAATTGTTCCAACGAGATAAAAGGCCTGCTCTGGAAGTTTGTCATGCTTCCCATCTACAATTTCTTTGAAACCCCGAATCGTATCGGCGAGTTTCACATATTTTCCCGCCATGCCTGTGAACTGCGCGGCCACAAAAAACGGCTGCGAAAGAAATTTTTGAATTCTTCGAGCGCGGCCCACCAATTGCTTGTCGTCTTCCGATAGCTCGTCCATTCCAAGAATCGCGATGATGTCTTGGAGGTCCTTGTATCTTTGCAAGATCTGCTGAACCGATCGAGCGACATTGTAATGTTCCAGGCCCACGACCTGCGGATCGAGAATTCGCGAAGTCGAATCCAGGGGATCGACAGCCGGATAAATTCCAAGCTCGGCAATTTGTCGAGACAAAACAGTTGTCGCATCCAAATGCGAAAACGTTGTCGCCGGAGCAGGGTCGGTTAAATCATCCGCCGGAACATAAATCGCCTGAACGGACGTGATCGATCCCTTCTTTGTCGTTGTGATTCTCTCCTGCAATTCACCCAAGTCGGTGGACAGCGTCGGCTGATAACCGACAGCCGAAGGAATTCGGCCGAGAAGAGCCGAAACTTCCGAGTTTGCCTGCGTGAAACGAAAGATGTTGTCGATAAAGAGAAGAACGTCCTGCCCTTCTTCATCTCGGAAATACTCGGCAACGGTGAGTCCTGTCAGGCCCACGCGTGCACGCGCGCCGGGGGGTTCATTCATTTGGCCGTAAACAAGTGCCGCTTTTTCAATGACGCCAGACTCTTTCATTTCGAGCCAAAGATCATTTCCTTCGCGAGTTCTCTCTCCCACGCCCGCAAAAACGGAATAACCTCCGTGCTTCGTCGCGACGTTATTGATGAGTTCCATAATGAGAACGGTTTTACCGACGCCGGCGCCGCCGAAGAGGCCGATTTTCCCTCCTCGAGCGTAAGGAGCCAAAAGATCGATGACCTTGATCCCCGTTTCAAACGCCTGAACCGTGGTTTCCTGATCTTCGTATGTGGGAGGATGTCGGTGAATCGGAAATTTCGTCGCAGCCTTGACCGGACCGCCTTCGTCGACCGGCTCACCCACGACATTAATAATACGGCCGAGTGTTTCCTTGCCGACAGGAACGGCAATGGGTTCGCCCGTATTGTGAACCGGCATTCCCCGAACCAGACCTTCCGTAGAATCCATTGAAATGGTGCGAACGGATTTTTCGCCGATATGTTGTGCGACTTCGAGAACCAAATTCCATTCCCGATCGTCAATGCCGGGATTCGAAACTCTGAGCGCCGTATAAATCGGCGGCATTTCCCCTTTGGGGAATTCCACATCCACCACCGCGCCGATGACCTGTTTTACTTTTCCATTCTCAAACTTCGCATTTGCCGTCATTCCCATCTCCTCTTATTTCAATGATTCCGCACCACTGATAATTTCAACCAATTCGTTTGTGATCATCGCCTGCCGCGCACGGTTCATATCCAGCGTCAGCTTATCGATCATTTCACGCGAGTTCCGCGTGGCTGAATCCATCGCTGTCATTCGCGCACCATATTCGCTCGCCAAAGAATGGAGGCAGGCATGATAAAAGCGAACTTCCACTGCTCTGGGCACCAGAGCCCATATGATCTGATCCCGACCAGGTTCGTAGAGACGATCCACTTCGTCCTCTTTTCCAGCGGGGGGCTGAATCGGAAGAAGTGTAAACACCTTCGGGCGTTGCGTGATAATGGAAACGAACTCGTTGTAAACCACGTCGATTTGATCGAACGTCCCGTCGATATATTTTTCCGCCAACATTGCCGCGAACTCTGAGGCTCTTTCATAGGAGAAGGCTGCCCAAAATGTAGGCGCGAGGGGTGCAATGTCATACTTTTTGCGCGTAAGATAGGACGTTCCCTTCTTGCCAAGGGGAATCATTGTGGTCTTCACGTCACCTCGAATTTCTTTCTCCACAGTTCGCATGATGCTCGCGTTGAAAGCACCGCAAAGGCCCCGATCCGAACTCAGTACAACGATCGCCCGCTTCTCCACCGGACGGGCAACCAAAAGAGGATGAATTCCTTCCGGAGCGCTCGTCACCAACGTGGAAAGAAGCTCTTCCATCTTTTTCGAGTAGGGGGCCGCTTCCGAAACGCGCGTCTGTGCCCGGCGAAGGCGGGCGGCGGCGACCATTTTCATGGCCTTCGTGATTTTTTGCGTCGACTGGACGCTTTTAATCCGCTTTCGGATATGTCGTAAACTCGCCACGGTCTTACTTAGCTTTTGGTTTAAAGATTCCCTTGAATTCGTCGAGCGCGGCGTTGAGAGTTCGTTTTGCTTCGTCGCTCATCTCTTTTTTCTCTCGAATCAGGCGCAACACTTCAGGGCGCTGTTTTTCAAGAAACGCCAAGAGTTCGAATTCATATTGTTTGAGGGCCCACGTTTCATAACCATCGACCCAGCCATTGATCGCGGCGTAAATCACAACTACCTGCCTCTCAACGGCATAGGGAACGTACTGTCCTTGTTTTAAAATTTCGACGAGGCGCTCTCCGCGGGCGAGCTGCTTTTGTGTCGCCGCATCGAGGTCGGAGGCGAACTGCGAGAAGGCGGCCAGTTCACGGTATTGGGCGAGTTCGAGACGAAGTGTACCGGCCACCTGCTTCATGGCTTTGATCTGCGCCGATCCACCCACGCGCGAAACCGAGAGGCCGACGTTGATCGCGGGACGAACACCGGCATAAAACAAATCGGCCTCGAGATAAATCTGGCCGTCGGTGATCGAAATGACGTTCGTCGGAATGTAGGCCGAAACATCGCCCGCCTGCGTTTCAATAATCGGAAGAGCGGTAAGTGATCCTCCCCCCGCTTTCTCGCTCATCTTCG
Source organism: uncultured bacterium (assembly GCA_964397255.1). Lineage (GTDB taxonomy): Bacteria > Bdellovibrionota_G > JALEGL01 > JALEGL01 > DATDPG01 > CAYNHQ01. The sequence goes on along the minus strand of CAYNHQ010000001.1, from coordinate 98,006 downwards.
CCGCTCGTTCGAGAAGACGAGAGTGAAGATAAAAAACATCTCCCGGATATGCTTCTCGCCCTGGGGGACGGCGAAGAAGAAGAGAAAGTTGGCGGTAGGCGACAGCGTGTTTGGAAAGATCATCATAAATGATGAGGGCATGCTGGCCGTTATCTCGAAAATATTCGCCGATCGTGGCACCTGAATACGGAGCGATAAATTGCATCGGCGCAGATTCCGAAGCGCTCGCCACAACAATCGTTGTGTAATCCATCGCCCCGCTCTTTTGAAGTTTGTCGACCACTTGGGCGACAGTGGATTGCTTTTGTCCGATTGCCACATAGATGCAAAATACGTCCTGACCTTTTTGATTGATGATCGTGTCGATCGCGACAGCCGTTTTTCCTGTCTGACGATCGCCGATGATGAGCTCCCTTTGTCCACGGCCGATGGGCACCATGGAGTCAATGGCTTTGAGTCCCGTTTGAAGAGGCTCTTTGACTGGCTTACGAAGAACGATGCCGGGAGCTTTGACTTCGATTTTTCGTCGATCAGAAGTTTTGATTTCACCGCGACCATCCACCGCCTGGCCTAGCGCATTGACCACACGCCCCACCATTGCCTGTCCGACAGGAACCTCGGCAATTCGGCCCGTTCGTTTGACGACGTCTCCCTCTTTAATTTGGACGACGTCACCGAAAAGGGCCACGCCCACGTTGCTCTCTTCGAGATTGAGAGCGATGCCGAACACGTCATGGGGAAAACTTAAAAGCTCTCCCGCCATGCAATTTTCCAAACCGAAGATTCGGGCGATTCCGTCTCCCACGGAGAGAACGGTTCCTGTTTCGGAAACCTCCATCCGTTTGTCGAAGTCACGCACCTGCGTGCGGATCATTTGTGTGATTTCTTCTGCTCGGATCGCCATGGTTAAAACTCCTGCTCTAGTCGTTGTAAATAGTTTTTGATCGTGGCGTCGTAGATGACGCCTCCAACTTCCGCCACAACGCCACCGATCAAATCTTTTTCAACGGTGACGTTTAGCAGAACCTCTTTGCCGGTCGCTTTGGACAATCCCTTCGCGACCTTTTCTTCGTCTGTCTTCGAGAGAGGAAAAGCGGTTCGAATTTGCGCCAATACTTCATTCCGTCGTTCGCGGGCTTGTGCCGCGTATTGCTCCGCGATATCGGGGAGCAGCCAGATGTGGCCGAGCGTGACGATGAGTTTGAGAAATCGAATTAGCGAGGGATCGGTCTTCTTTTCCGAGAGAATCTTTTCGAGAACAGAAAGTTTTTCTTCCTTGGTGAAAATCGGATTGGAGAAAAAATTTCCTGCCGCACCCATGGCCAAATCCGTGAATGAAGCAAGTTCTTTTCCGAAACTTCCGGCGACTTTTTCACCGCGCGTTTCAGCCAACACATCTATCAGTGCTTTTGCGTACCGCCTCGCAAGCTGTTCTCTATCTTCCGCCATGCTCTTCCAACTTCGCTACAAATTCATTTGTAAACCTTTTGTGATCTTCTTCCGTTACACGGCGTCGAAGAATTTCGGCCGCAGCCTGGGCCGCGTCTTCCACCACTTCCCGTTCCAATTCTTTTCGCGCCCGCTCTAATTCCTTTTCGGCCCGCAGCGCCGCATCTTCGCGAATCCGTTCGGCGGCTTCTTCGGCGCGGGCGAGAATTTTGGTTTGCTCTCGGTCTCCATCGGCGCGAGCCTGGGCAAAAATTTGGGCGATTTCATGATCGAGATGAGCGAGTTTGCCCCGATACTCTTCTACCATCTTCGCAACAGAAGCTCGAAGAGCTTCGGCCTCATCTACGGCTTTTTTGATCCCTTCATGTCGGCTAAAAATAGCATCTCGAACCGATTTTTGGCTCGCCAAAAAAAGGCCGACCGCCAGCAAAAGAAAATTGATAACGGTTGCGATCGGCAAACCACTTTCCCCATGTTCCATCGGTTACGTCTCCTGTGCACCGGCGACCACACGAAGCGGGGGACGAGTATTTCGCTGGTTTAAGACCCGTTCGACAATTTCCAGAGCCAATGGATCTACGGATCCTTTGAGATTTCTCCGAGCGCTGTCACGATCTCGCTCGACATTTTTCAGAGCCGCAGAAAATGACTCGTTGGCGAACTCCTTCGCACTCGTCAGACGTTTTCGTTCTTCTTCCTCGGCAGCGAGAGCCACTTGCTCCCGATCACGAATCGCGCGTAGAGAAGCCTCTTCCATTCGTGATTGGTATTGGGCGATCATGGCATCGGCTTCGGCTCTTGTCTTTTCGACCTGCTTTCGTTTTCCAGTGGTTTGAGCTTCTCGCTCTTCCATCACTTCAAGGTAGGGATGAAAAAGGAATTCGGTCAGGAGAAAAAACATTCCGAGAAAAAGGAATCCCATGACGACATAGCCATGGGGTTCTGCAAGGCCGGCTCGTTTCCAAAAACCGACCACGTGTAGGCCGTACGCGATCCCCGAAAAGCAGCCCCCAATAATGACAATATCGAGGATTCGCTTGATCAACGCTGAGCGCTCTCTGCGGCCGCTGCTGCTGCCTTGGCCGAGATCGACTCAAGCTTCGGTTTTTCGGCTCGTGTTGAGGTCTGCCCCGCACGCTCCATCACGCAGTTTCCTTCGAAAAGAACTCCCTCTTCGATCGTAAGCGACGGCGATTTGATATTTCCACGAACCACCGCGGGCGCATGAATGGAAACTTTGGACTTCGCCGTGACATTTCCCTTCACTTCGCCGCTGATCGATATCGATCCAACGGTAATATCGGCATCGACTTTCCCGGTTTCACCAATTACCAAATTCGCTTCGGAGTTAATTTCTCCCTTAAATTTTCCATCGATTCGGACCGTTCCTTCGAACGTCAGTTTCCCTTCAAATTCACTTCCGCGGTCCAAAATGGCGTTAAAGCCTCCGGTTGGAAGCGCCGTGCCAGATGGCAATTGATCACCTTTTAAAATACCCATGAGTGTTCTCCTTATATATTAAGGAGGGGCCAAGCCCCTCCATGCGGCCGGAATTACTAGAGAACCCACCCTCACCTGTCAAGATGAATCGACTCAAGAGCCCCAGAGCGCAGCTTGCTGAATTTCCTTCGCTTTTTGATCGCCAACAAGACGTGAAACCAACGCGAGAGAAAATGGAATCGCTGTTCCGGGGCCCCGACTGGTGACAATGTTCCCATCTGTCACCACGCGATCCGTTTCTACCTTTGCACCCGTCAATTTTGATTCAAATCCTGGGAAAGCAGTTGCCCGTTTTCCTTCTAAGAGCCCGTATTTGGCCAAAACGGTCGGAGCGGCACAAATCGCTGCAAGAAGTCCCCCGCGATCTTTCTGCCGTTTCAATATCCGTTCGAGATCTTTGCTCTCGGCGAGATTCGTCGCCCCCGGCATTCCTCCGGGAAGAACCACCGCTTCAAAAGTTCGATCTGCCACTTGTGAAATCGATGTGTCGGTCTGAATCCCGATTCCATGTGAGCCCTTGGTAATTCCCGATCCCGGCACGCCGGCTACAACAACCGTCAGACCCGCCCGACGAAGAAAATCGATGATCGTCACCGCCTCCGTCTCTTCAAACCCATTCGCCAATGGCACGAGAATTTCTTTCGACATATGAAATCCTTTCAGATCGCCTCGAAATCTAATGCAACGATACCAATCTCCCTTACCAATTATGCAGAGAAGCCGGAGGCCCTATTATAGCTTTACCGCATCACATGCCCTATGAATGCAGCTCAATCGCCGTCGGAGGGTTCCGTTGATGCATTTTCGACCCTTAGTTGATGATCTAAGGCCCTGTATGCATCGGCTCTAGCCCGATCTTTCAAGTAGTATTCCGTCGCTAACCAGGCCGAATGGTAATCTTGAGATTCTTCATAAATTACTATTTGCTTCTCAATCAATATTCGCGCAGCTCCGTCATTTCTAAGTTGGCTTTCAAGTGAGGCTGCGAACTCAAACCGAGCCTGAGAAACAGCTTCGATAATGATTGGCCGAAGTAATGCCTCAGCTTTTTTCAGACTTCCCAGTGACGCGTAGATTCTCCCTGCATCTGTATTGTATCCGAGCCGCTCAAAAGCAGAGGCGGCGCTCGCTTTAGTTTCTGTCGCTACTGGTTTTTCATTTACTTCTCTGCTCACCTCGGAGACAAAACCGGTACGTTCATCCGTTGGAATCGTAGACAATCGTGCAACAACCCATTTTATCGTTGCGTCAATCAATTCTGGTTCGTTCGTGGAATGAAGCAGGTCCAGAATGGCGTCCCACGCACCAACTTGTTCTAAGTCTTCAAGGGCGCCCATTGGATCCTTTCGGGTCATGTAATTCATTCGATCCGTATTCACTCGACGACGTCGGATATAGTATTCTTCCTCATCTCGTTCATGCGTGCTTTCAGTAAAGTCCTCGGACCGAAGTTTCTCCTTTAAAAGCGGATTGACCTGTTCAAGAAATCTCTTTTTATCTTCAGGATCATCATTCAGGACAGTTAACATGTCCATGGCACATCCTCGCTCTGCCGTAATCGCAAAAAGTTGCTTTTGAACTCCATATTTCTTTGCCAGTGTATACGTAGAATCCAAGGCAAGGTGTTGTCTCCACTCTCGCGCGCAGACATTGTCCTCCAACCCCTTCAAAAGAATCGCTCTTATCTCGGCCTCGGGCGTGTTCCATTTTTTTAATTCCTCTATGGCTAGATCGAGATGGCCCCCTTCGAGAAAAAGAGATGTGATCACATCCTTTGGACGACCATACTGTTCTGCGGCGTAAGCGGCGCGATCGAATTTTTCGGCCTCCTTCCAAAGTTCAATTTCTCGTGGATCTTTGAGTTTGCCCGCTGCTACCGCCGCACTGGAAAAATTTCTTTCGGTGATCCATTTCTCCAACTGCATCTTAAGTTCCTCAGGGCTTAGTTGATCACCACAGAGATCACTCAACCTTGTCTTTGCGTGGTCTGTGTAGAGGAGACCTCGCACTTTTGGATCACAAAAATCGTGGGATGATTCTTCGGGAAAGGCCTTGTATGAAATGGTCGCCGTCGCGATAGCGAAGGGGAATAAATACTTTATCGACAGGTGTTTTGATTTCATCTTGGTTTATCCTCCGTGCGGGCAGTAATCGCACATTGCGTCAGGAGAACAAGTCAATTATCTGTAAATAACTTGCAAAGACTAAGTAAAGATTAATCCGCTTAAATCGCCTCGAAATTAAGCGCAACAGCGCTCTTTGAAACAATCGGGTCTTTTCCTTCCGGGGGAAAACCGAACGCTTCGCGCCAGCGGTCGGGGAAAGCTTCGGGCTTTCCCGTTTTTCGATTGACGGCGACGAGACGAATTTGAGCGGCGAAAAGTCGATTCGGATCTTTCGCAAATTCGGGGAGTGATTGGGAGAAAACCTCTTTCGGAGTTGCCTTTGGAAAAATCAATTGAAAGAGACGGAGGGATGACCTCGAAGCACCGGCCACGCGAGTGACAAGAAGAACTTCATCGTGAAAAAAGAGAGGCTTTAAAAACTTCTGCTGGGCCTCCGCGATCACAACGCCAATACCATCCTCGAGCATTGTCGAATAGCTGTAGCCGATCTCCTGAAGAAACGCCGTTCTGGCCCGTTCGCAATAGCGAAGATAATTCGGATGATGAACGACCTTGGCCGAATCAACATCTTCGTACTCGACACGGATCGGATAAATTCCAGGCTCTTTGTAGCGGGGCATTATTTGATGCCGGTTAAGAGCCGATCGGAAAGCCGGGAGAGGTCGTCGGGACTAAAATATGTGATTCGAATTTCTCCCCCCTTCCCTTTCGTCACAATTTCCACACGCGTCCCCAATTTTCGTTGCAGTTCTTCCGAAAGATGGCGCAAGTTTGCATTCAGTTCGGCTTGATCCGCCGCTCGGCGATTGGTTTTTGGTTTTCCCAATTTCCGAACGAGTTCTTCCGCCTGTCGAACCGAAAGACCCTCGGCGCCGATTCGTGTGGCGAGCTCCTGCTGGCGGCGAGGATCTTCCAAGCCTAGCAGCGCCCGCGCGTGACCCATGGAAATCGATCCGGCGGCAAGCATTTCCTGAACAGGCTGAGCGAGTTTGAGAAGTCGAATGAGGTTTGTGACCGTTGTCCGGTCTTTCCCCACACGTTCCGCGATTTCTTCCTGTGTCAGCGTGAATTCATTCGCGAGACGGTCATAACCGCGGGCTTCTTCGATAGGATTTAAGTCTTCGCGCTGAAGATTTTCGACAAGAGCCAATTCCAATTGATCTCGATCAGTTGCCGCCTTTTGAACAATGACTGGAATTTTCTTCAGCCCCGCCGCTCGAGATGCCCGTAGTCGACGCTCGCCGGCAATCAGTTCATAGCCAAGATCGGTTCTTCGAACGAGAAGAGGTGCGATCACGCCATGGCGCTTTACCGAACTCGTCAGTTCAGCAATCGCCGTTTCCGAGAAATGGCGGCGAGGCTGCCGGGGATTCACGCGGACAAGCACCGGATCGACCTCGATGACTGTTTCGTCTCCCGTCAAAGACCGAGCGGTCGCGGCGCCTACCGCCATCGGCATTGACTCAATGGCTTTGGGGAGCGGGTTGGGTATCAGCGACGCGATCCCCCTCCCGAGGACTTTCCGTTCGTTCATGACTTCTCCTTTCATCAAAGCGGTTTAAAAATTCGTCGGCCAGAGCAAGATAACTTTGAGCTCCCACGGAGCGAATGTCGTAAAGCAAAATCGGTTTACCGAAACTGGGAGCTTCGGAAAGGCGGACATTCCTTGGAATTTGAGTTTTCCAAACTTTTTCGCCGAAATGTTTTTCGACTTCCGCCGCCACCTGATGCGCGAGGCTGTTCCGCTTATCGAACATCGTTAATACGATTCCATCCAGTTTCAGATTCGAATTGAGCTGCTGCGAAATGAGATCGATCGTACCAACCAATCTCCCCAAACCTTCGAGGGCATAATATTCCGATTGAAGCGGAACCAAGACGCCATCAGCGGCGCAGAGAGCGTTGAGCGTGAGAAGACCGAGCGACGGGGGGCAATCGATCAAAATGTAGTCGTATGAATTGCGAAGATTGGAAATGGCTTTTTTCAATCGCTGTTCGCGGTTTTCCAGCTCAATCCCTTCGACTTCATATCCGATCAAGTTGACTGTTGCAGACGCAACGAAAAAATTAGGAGAGGCGGTTTGTTGAATAATTTCGTCGAGAGAAGTTCCGCCAAGAAGGACATGATAAATTTCCTTCTCTCCGGCTGTAATTCCACAGCCGCTGGTCGCGTTGGCTTGCGGGTCGATATCGATAAGAAGTGTTTTCTTCTCCGCGGCACCCAAAGACGCCCCCAAATTTATAGCCGTGGTGGTCTTTCCTACTCCCCCCTTCTGGTTTGCGATCGCGATTACTCGCCCCATTTACATCCAGCCTTCTGGCTTTTCTTTAAGCCGTTCGATCTCTTTTTCTAACAACTGAACATATCCTTCCAATTCAGCACATTCCTGTTTCTTTTCATTAAGTTGTACATCTCGCTCAGCCAGGCGTATATCCTTTTCCGCGATCAATTTCTCGCTCAGTATCAGGTAATGGTGAAGAGCCTTGCTCGAAAACTCAATGACCCCCTCTAAATTCCCCGTTTCGGGGAGGGACGTGAGCGGTCCTCCAGCGGATTGAGCTGCATCTTGTTCCAGATAGGGTGAAGTGGCGTCATCCGAAAGCTGGAGATACCAGTCCCGGCCAAATTTCTTCGCAAACACCTTTCTTTTCCGGATTTGCCGCCGAACCGTCGATGTTGAGAGCCCTGTTCTCTCCGTATACTCCCGAATGGACACCCAGCTCATGGTCACTTGGCCATATAACTGACCAGCTCTTTAAAGGCTATCGAAATATTTTCCCTTTTCACAAGCACTGTTAGCTTCTCACGAAAGGAGTGCCACTTCCCCTTAACAATAAATTAACTTGAATGGGTTGATGCATGCGGTTAGGTAGGTTTTAAGGTGGAGAAATGAATACTCTTCTAGGTTTTCTTGTATCAAGTACTTTGGCGGTCGGCTCTTCCGCTTTGGCCTTGGAGGCTGTGATTTTTAAGTGTAGCGCGCCGGAAGTTCCCAGATCACCTAGTATTCTTCATGCATCGACCATCATGGGTAATACCTTCATGGATACCAAAGGGCCGCCGACCGGTAGTCCAAGGCTAGATAGAAAGCTCCAACCTGATGCACTTATTTCAAGGCTCGCAACGCCCTTAGGTAAAAAATTATTTCCGTCGTATGAGTTTTTTTTCGAATTCATCCCATCGCAAAATCCGATGTTCAAACTATCAACCAGTGTAGTTGGTTCCAGCGAAGACGACAGCATATTCTGTGTTAACGATATTGACATCATGGCCGGTAAGTTACGTATTCATGTGAAGCCTGCGGATTCTACCTATGCCATTCCTGAAATCGGCGACATTCCTATTCATTTGAAGGGAAGGGAGAATCTCGAAATGAGCGTATGTGATAGTGGTCATCAACGAAATGATTTCGCCGAGGATGTGTGGCTTAGTTCGACGCCTATAGGAAAGGGTGAGGAAACAGGCGTTTCTTTGGAATTGCCGAATGCGTACCGAAAGGATGGATTAAAGTTCCATTTCAATTTTTGGCTTCGCATTGGCCACGCAGTAGTCAGAAATGGAATTCTTGAAGAATTTAGTAATGTTAATCCTTCGGAGTATTTGGATGGTTGGGGAGATTCCGTGCGGTATACAGTGTCGTACGAACTCATCCCAAAATTATGGGAATTATTCAAGGAACCATTACCTAATAATCTTGCTTTGCAATTAGCAGTTTCTGAGCCTTATCAAGTTGTCGATAAAGTGCCACGCTGACCGATGTGGTTAAAGACTGTTTCCGTTTTGAGGCTCCACAGAACGATGCTTGCGAACGAAGATCGAGAGAATAGATACAGCTGCGGGGGTGACGCCGGAAATGCGGGCGGCTTGGCCGAGTGTGCGGGGCTGAATTCGAACCAATTTCTCCCGTACTTCGTTTGACAAGCTCGGAACCATTCCAAAATCGAAGCTTTCCGGGATCGTTTCCCCTTCGTCTCTCTCGGCGCGGGCAATTTCTTCTTTCTCGCGAGCCAGATAGCCGTCGTACTTCATCGCTATTTCCACCTGCTCTGCCACTTGACGTTCAACATTCGCAAGCGATGGTTCTATCGAAACGATTTTTGACCAGTCGACCTCGGGGCGACGAAGAAGTTCCGCCAGTGTCGAGGGAGACTTAAGAGGTGTTGTTTCCATAGCGACCATTCTTTTGTTTACTTCGGCCGTCGGTGTCAGACGAATCGATTCAATTTTTCGTTGAGTCGCTTCGATGGAGGTCATTTTTGACTCAAATTTCTCGACGACGTCGCTCGTATGAACACCAAATTTTTTGCCGTAAGAGAAAAGACGCTGATCGGCGTTGTCTTCTCGAAGATGAAGTCGATGTTCCGCTCGTGACGTAAACATTCGATAGGGTTCTGTCGTCCCCTTCGTCACGAGGTCATCAATCAGGACGCCGATGTATGCCTCTGATCGCTTCAATATAAACGGCTCTTTTCGATCAATCGAAAGAACAGCGTTGATCCCCGCCATGATTCCCTGGGCCGCGGCCTCTTCATAGCCGGTCGTCCCGTTGATTTGTCCCGCGTGAAAGAGAGATTTTATTTTTTTCGTTTCAAGCGATGGGAGAAGTTCCGTCGGGTCGACATAGTCATATTCAATTGCATAACCAGGACGCATGACCTCGACATTTTCGAGCCCTTCGATCGTTCGAAGAAACTCCACTTGAATCGGAAGAGGAAGGGAGTTGGAAAGGCCGTTGGGGTAAATCTCGCGCGTGTCAAGTCCTTCCGGTTCGAGAAAGATCTGATGCTTCGGCTTGTCGGCAAATCGAACAACTTTGTCTTCAATGCAGGGGCAATATCGAGGTCCAACGCCGGTAATTTTTCCACTATACATCGCCGACTGATCAAGATTCCTGCGTATGACCTCGTGAGTTCTCTCGTTCGTGTATGTGATCCAACAAGAAATTTGGCGTTGCAGGGAAGTCTCACGGAAAAAACTGAACGTGGGTATGGGGGAATCTCCCCATTGTTCTTCCAATAGTTCCCAGCGAATCGTTTTCTCATCCAGACGTGGAACGGTACCCGTTTTCATTCTGCCCATTCGAAAGCCGGCTTGAAGTAGTGAAGCCGCCAGTCCGATCGAGGGGGCATCCCCTCCCCTCCCTGCCGGCTCGGTGTAACGGCCAATATGAATGAGGCCATTTAGAAATGTTCCTGTTGTGATGACTGTGGAAGCAGCCTCAATGACTTCCCCCATCCCTGTTACCACACCCAAGACACTCCCATTTTCAATTCGAAGCGACTCGGCCATTCCCTGTTTCACGAGAAGATTCGGCACCGATTCGACCGCATGTTTCATCCCACGGGCATAAAACATCTTATCCGCCTGAGCCCTCGACGACCGAACTGCTGGCCCTTTACTGAGGTTTAATCGACGAAACTGTATCCCACTTTTGTCGATGCCAATGCCAATTTCCCCACCTATAGCATCTATCTCCTTCACAAGATGACCCTTTGCTATCCCACCTATGGCCGGATTACACGACATATGGCCAATTCGATCTAAGTTTGATGTCAATAGACAGGTTTTCGCCCCCATTTTTGCTGAAATTAGGCTGGCCTCAATCCCAGCATGACCCGCACCAATAACTAAAATATCCACTTTCATTTCACGACACTCTTGGATTTGTAGTAGTTCTTTCGAACAGCCGTTGCGGGGTAAACCATACAGTTCTTTCCAAGCAAAACACCTGGATTTAGGACAGAATTGCAGCCAGTTTCGGTATGATCGCCAACAATTGCTCCAAATTTTCTAAGTCCTGACTTAATTGACCCTTCTGGAAGCTTTAAAATGACCTCATCATTCGTCATTTTTAGATTTGAAACCTTTGTTCCAGCACCCAAATTGACCCTATTTCCCAAAATTGAGTCTCCTACATAGGCAAAGTGGGGGGCTCTTGCTCCGTTAAAAAGAATGGAACTCTTTATTTCTGAGGCATGACCAATGATGGCCTTTTTGCCGGTGATGACCCCGCCCCTTACGTACGCGCCGTGACGAATGGATGTGTTATCCCACAATATAGTTGGTCCAGTAACATATGCGGTAGATTCAACCACAACTCCAGGACAAAACTGGATATCATCTCCCACGATTATGGCACCTGCCTCCACAAATACCTCACCATCATCGACTTGAAATCGAGAATCTTCTGTGACAATTGATCCTTTTCGTTCAATTTTATCAGTATTTCGCTTTATTTTTGTCAAAATCCAGTCTTCTTTGAAGTTGGGTCGTAATACTTCCCATGGAAACTCCACCGTATCAAAGATCGAGGCAAACCAAACCCCATCCAAATCAAAAAAGTGCCCCGGGCCATATGTTTCACGTGAAACGTTTGTCATTTTTCATTTCCCAATGCAAAACTTTGAAAAAATCTCGGTCAAAATATCCTCCACACCCTCATCCTTTCCCACAATTCTGGAAAGTGCCCGATGTGCGTGGCGGAGGTCGCTGGCTAAAAATTCGGATGAAACTCTCCGCTCCAAACCTTCTTCGACTCTCTTTAATCCCACGACGTATTCCATCAGGAGATTCTTTTGGCGGTCATTCGAAACTCCGCCTTCGGGCGTCAGAAATGTTTCACGTGAAACCCTTTCTATTAATTCCTGCCGAAAGTGCTCCAATCCATCTCCTCGAATAGCCGAAACATCAAACGAAGGGGCAGGGGGGCTCTCATCACGCCTTGGTTCACTCAAATCTATTTTGTTCCAAATCAACCATCGCTTCCCCTCAGGAATGGAGGAGAGGAGTTCTTTTTCTTCGGCATTGAGACCTTCTGATGCCTCCGCAACCACACAAACGAGATCCGCCGAATAGATGGTTGTCGTTGTCCGCTCCATACCAATTCGCTCGACATCATCGGACGGAGCTGAACGAAGGCCCGCCGTATCGAGAAAGCGAATGCGGCGGCCATCCAGAACGACTTCTTCGCGGAGAACATCTCTTGTCGTTCCTGGAACAGATGTCACGATTGCCCGGTCAAACGTCAAAAGGGCGTTGAACAACGAGGACTTTCCAACATTTGGTCGACCCACAAAGGCCACGGAGTATCCCTCATGTAGGCGCGAATTTGACTCGTAGGTTTCCAATAATTTGTTTGTAACTAATTGAAATTCCTTAATTTTATTGATTTTCGCCAGCCGTTCGGGAAGTGAAAGTTCTTCTTCTGGAAAATCTATATCGGCCTCTGTAGCGGCTAACAAAGAAAGGGTTTCCTCACGAAGACGATGCAGCGCGCTAGAAAGTTTCCCTTCCAAACGACGTCTGGCGCTCGTGGCCTCGGCCTCGGAAGTTGCTTCGATTAATTCAGCCACCGCTTCGGCCTGTATGAGATCGAGTTTGCCGTTTAAAAAAGCTCGCTTGGTAAATTCGCCTGGCTCTGCGAGCCGTGCCTCGTGCAATGTTGCAAGGCGAACGATTTCGGAAAGGGCAGGGGGGCTTCCGTGCGTTTGGATCTCAACGACTTCTTCGCCGGTGTAGCTGTGAGGTGCGTCCATGCGCACGGCAAAACCATCGTCAATTCCTTCTCCGTTTTTGGAATCTATTGCGCGCCCATAAAGAAGCTGGTGACTCGGCCAGGGAGAAGTGGGTTTTCGCGGTTCAAAGATTCTCTCACCAATTCGCCCTGCAAGCGGCCCCGAGAGGCGAACAATACCGACGCCGCCCCGGCCGGTCGCTGTCGCTATGGCGACAATCGTGTCAATGAGTTTTCCCATCTCGAACGTCTTTAGCCTAGAGAGGGGGAATAGAAAAATTATTCGTCGTTGTCGGAGGCTTCGACATCGCTTATGCGTGGGGCGTCAGGATCTTCCGGAAAGAGATCCATTTTTGGGTCGGGAGGAACATCGAACGAATCATGTTTTCGCGCCGGCGGGCCGCTTCGTCTACGTGCGGGGCGCTCGCCCAGACTACTTTCTCGACGGTCAGCGCCATTTGACCGGCTCCGACTTCGATAGCCGCCGCGCGAAGATCCTCCCCGACGGCTGCCGCCGCGAGGGCAAATCATCACTTTTCGATTTCTTCCTTCGCCTACGCTCTTGGTCACCACGTCCGGATCATCTTGAAGAGCCAAATGAAGAACTCGTCGATCCGCCGAACTCATTGGATCGATGCTCACCGGACGTCTTTCACGCCGAACCCGTGCCGCTACTTTATGCGCCAGGGCGATCAGTGAATCTTTCCGCCGCTGACGATAACCCTCGGAATCAATCAGGAGTCGTTTCGAATCTTGCCGGTCCAGGCCGCTCATTTTCGCCACCAGGTGTTGAATGGCTTCGAGCGTTTGACCATGTTTCCCAATTAACAATCCGGAGCCGTTGCTCTGAATATCCAGAACCACTGTTCCCGTCGTTTCTTTTAGGGAAACTTGCGTCCCTTCCTCAATAAAATGGAGAAGTCCATCCAGCATCTCTTTCGCCTTGAGTCCCACTTCGGTCGGGTCGATCGGCATCAGCTCCACTTCAGGCTGTGTCCGTTCCTCCGAAGAATCGCTTTGCTCACTCTCGGGCCGTGCAGAAGGTTGTTCTTCATCCTCATCCTGGTCGTCGGTGACTTTCTCTCTGCCTTCAATTTTGTCGGTCGTTTTCCGAGCGCGAATCTTCGAGCCGTTCCCCGACAGAACCTCGAACTCTAAATACGATGGCGTGGTATTGAGAGCATTGCACGCCCGTTCAATTGCATCATCCCGATTTCTTCCCTCGATCTCGATCCAATCTTCTGACATTCGTACCTCCAACTTCTCTAGGCCGTCTTAACGGGGAGGGGCCCCACGCCGGCGGCTTCCATCTTTCGCTTCATCCAATACTGCTGGGCAACACCCCAAATGGTGCTGACGAAGATGTACAAATTGAGTCCTGCCGGAAGAAATATCATAAAGCCGGTAAACATTATAGGCATCACTTTCATCATCGTCTGCTGTGCCGGATCGGCCGATGGATTGGGCGTCATCTGCTGTTGCAGGAACATCGAAATCCCCAGCAGGGCCGGCAGGACAAAATACGGATCATGTGCGGATAGATCGTGTATCCAGAGAAAGAAGGGGGCGTGCCGAATTTCAATGGCGTTATAAAGTACGCGGTAAAGGGCGAAGAGAACCGGCATCTGCGGCAGGAGAAGGAGGCATCCCCCCATGGGGTTGACCCTGTGTTTGCGCATGTAATTCATCATTTCCCGTGAGTGGGCTTCTCGGTCGTCTTTGTACTTCTCTTTGATGGCGTCGAGTTCCGGTTTGTGTTTTTGCATTTTGATCATCGACCTGGATTGCATCTGCGTCAGGGGAAAAAGGAGGAGGCGGACAAGTACGGTCAGTAGAATGATGGCGACTCCGTAGTTTGCGACGGTGTGGTGATAAAGCCAGCGGAGAAAATAGAGGATCGGCCGCGCAATTGGGCCCAGCCAATCTCCCAGGTCGATCGCCCGATCCAGCGACGCTCCCGCACTCTGTAAAACGCCAATGTCTTTGGGCCCGGCAAAAAGTTTTAGGCGATACTGCTGTTGGCCCTTCGGCGCCAGGTCAAGGGAAGGATAGAGAAGGGAAACCGCAACGTGATCTACGATCGGATTGCCTTTCTCATCTACCGAGTGTTCCTCGTCGAGATGAAGTGTTTCCCAGCGCCCCTCGACCGGCAGCGCAGCCAATAGAAAATAGTGGGAGTCGAATCCCGCCCAGGATATGTCTGTGCCTCCGGGGACCAGCTCTACCTTCTTTTCGGGAGAATTGGCTTTCAGGATCTGTGGGGGGGGAAAATAGACCGTCTTGTCATTAAGGCGTGTGCTTACCCGCATGACATCTCCTCGCGCACCCATGCCTCGTCCTTTGATTTCATGCGCGCCCGAGTACATTTTCGTCGATGGGCTAATCTTTAAAGGCCCTCCGCTGACATTAGTCACGATGACCGTCTCTTCGATGAGATAGCTGTCGACTTCCCACTCAAAGACCTTTCGAATTCGAAGTCCTTCGGCTTCACGTTCGAAGGCAATCTTTTGAGCGCTTTCTTCCACCACTTTGTACGAGGCTCCGGCGTCCTCCAATGTCCCCGTCGCGCTTTGAAATGACCACTGCAGCGGATTTGGCGCCGCGCCTCGAAAAGGGAGAAGCGAAACGGGTGCCGATTTCGGATCTACCGCTTCATGATATTTCTCTAGCGTAAGCTCCTCGAGAGTTCCGCCCACAGAACCAAAGCGGGCTTTCCAGAGGTTGTTTTCTCCATTCACATGCACCGCGGGGGCGGCGGGTTGAATCTTCGCCGACGAGGTTAAATTCGTGGATGCGGCCAGTTGCATTCCCGTGGGCGACGCAGTTGGGGTAGGAGAGGCCGCCGTAAGCGCATTCGGCATAGGCCGGGGAGGTTTGGGAACAAAATACTCAAACCAAACGTAAAGAAACACGAAGATCAGCGCGAATGCCAGAATCGAACGTTTTTCATTTTCCATTATTCCGACTCCGGTACCAAATCGACTCCCCCCGGATGAAACGGGTGGCAGCGAAGAATCCGAAGGATCGCAAGGAAGATTCCCCAAAAACATCCGTGCTTTTCCAATGCTTCTTCGGCATAGTGCGAGCAAGAAGGATAAAATCGACAGCGGTTCCCCAAATACGGGGAAATGGCCGCGCGGTAAAATGCGAAGGCGGTCTTCATCCCTTCCTTATACGTAGGAACAGGGAGCCCAGTTCTTTTTTCGCTTCGGGCGTGGGAAGTCCTTTCACATTCCTTCGTACCATGATCACATGGTCGCCTAACGGAAGGCTTTCCATTCCATCCGTTCGAAATGAATCGCGAATCAACCGTTTCCACCGATTTCGGACCACTGCTCCTCCTGTTTCACGTGTGACAATCAGTCCAAGGCGATTTCGTCCTTCGCTTTTACCGAGAAAATGAATCACAAACTGCCGGCTGAAAAATCGTTTGCCTTTGGATTGACACAAAAGAAACTCGCTTCGTTTCCGTAAACGATCGTCGCGACGAAGTCGCAGGGTCCTCTTCGTCACTTGGTTGAAATGCTGACCGAAAGGCGCTTTCGGCCCTTTCGTCGACGCCGACTTAAAACAGCTCGTCCTGATTTCGTGGCCATGCGTGTGCGAAAACCGTGGGTTCGCTTTCGATGTACGTTGCTTGGTTGATAAGTCCGTTTCATAGCTACCTTTGAAAAAAGAGGGACGTTTCAAACATACCCACTCGTCACTGTCAAGCCGCGCGATAAATGAAAAAACATTTTCGTTCTTGAATCGGGCTCCGGCGAAAACTCAGATCGGAACTCCTCGCCCCGCGTGGGCCATATCCGCACGTACGTTGCAAACAATTATGGTTCGCATATTTCAATAGCGGGCCTGCGCAGAGCGTCGATTCACCGCGCTTTGAAACTCATGATTGGCGTAAGTGCGCATCGTCACGATTGTTGCGAAAAACTTCCGTTTGTTTTCGTTTCGCATTGCTCGAAAAATTCGTTTCACTCACGCACGAGTGTCAAATAACGAAAGAGAATGCTTGACCCCGTCACTTGCCGGCAAGTAGTACGCGTTTTTTCGTTGAAAGGGGAAAGAGTGGGTTTTGGTCAATGAGGGAAGTTTGGACACAAACGTTAGAAGCTCTTCGGAGCGAACTTCCGCAACACACGTACAACACCTGGCTCAAGCCCCTCCAATACCAATCCGCAACTGAAAATGAAGTGCGTGTGGAAGTTCCCAACGTTTTTTATCGCGATCGCCTTCAACAAGATTACGCGGAACTCCTTCGAAAGCGACTCCGACAGCTCTCCCAACAGGAATCACTGGATGTCTCCTTTGTAGTTTCACAAAAAACGGATGAATCTGTTTCTCTTTTGCGCGACATCTCGCGGGCCAAGAAAGAGTTCAACAGACAGGAGAAAGCTGCTGTCGCCATTGAGGGGCTTAATCCCCGTTATACGTTTGAGTCGTTTGTGGTGGGTTCGAGCACAGAATTCGCGCATGCCGCTACCCGCGCAGTAGCACAGACACCCGGAAGAACATACAACCCCCTTTTCATTTATGGTGGAGTGGGACTCGGCAAGACACATCTCCTGTGTGCCATTGGAAACATGGTCGCCAGCGAGCAGACGGCGCGAAAGATCGTCTTTCGGACAGCTGAACAGTTCACCAATGAATTGATCGCGGCAATCCGCTACGAAAAGACGACGGAATTCCGGGCCCGCTATCGTAAGGCCTGTGACATCCTGCTTATTGATGACGTGCAATTCATCGGGGGAAAGGAACGAACACAGGAAGAATTCTTCCATACCTTCAACGCCCTATACGAAGACAACAAGCAGATTGTTCTGACGTCCGATCAAACACCGGATGAAATACCCGATCTTGATGATCGACTTCGATCTCGCTTTCAATTGGGGCTTCTTTGCGACATTCAACCCCCTGATGTGGAAACAAGGGTCGCAATATTGACGAAAAAAGCGGAAGCTCAAGGTGTTTTTCTTCCGGACGATGTCGCGCTTTTTCTCGCCACACATATTAAGTCGAATATTCGTGTCCTTGAAGGAGCGTTGGTACGCCTCGCCGCCTTTGCGTCCATTTCCCGCCGTGAAATTACGCTGGAGCTGACCCGTGAAGTATTTCAAAGCCTTGGGACGGAGGACTCATCCATTACGATGGAATTGATTCAGAAGCGTGTAGCCGAGTTCTTTAATCTCAATTTAAGCGATATTCGTTCACCGCGGCGCCACCGCATGATTGCGCAACCCCGCCAAATTGCTATGTATCTTTGCCGAAAGCTGACCCCCGCATCTTTTCCAGAAATTGGACATCGATTTGGAGGGAAAGATCACACTACGGTTATGCACGGTGTATCGAAGATCGAGCGTCTCCTCTACGAAGATCCTCGTCTTCGCCAAACCGTCGCAACCATTGAACAGAATTTAACGACCTAATGCCTCTTGTTTTCCGCTGGCTTCCTGTGGATAAATATGTTTTTAATCCCTCTGCAAAATCTTCTATGGCGTCTTTTTTTGAAATCAAACTTTTCCTCCACAACTCTTTCCACAACTTTCATGTTGCCACTCTCGCGAGTCCCTCTAAATCTGACGTTTTTTCCGATTTTTCCACAAGACCTACGGCGACTACGGTGTATATGTACAATCTAAGAGAAGAATGACAATGGGGTGTGTATGAAAATTGAATTTGACCGAGACCAACTTTCCAAAACTCTTCATCAAATTGGATCCGTGATTGAAAAGAAATCCACGATGCCGATCTTGGGAAACATTTTAATTGAAGCCACCGTGGATCGGTTGGCGGTATTAGCCACAGACCTTGAAATCGGGATCCGAAGCGAGTGCCCAGTGAAGGTCCTGACAGAAGGGAGAGTCTGTGTTCCGGCCCGCAGTTTCCTCGATATTGTAAAAGAGCTGCCGGAAAAGACGGGAAAGCTTCGCAAAGGTGAAAACGACTGGTTGGTGATTGAAAGCGGAAAAGCGCAATTTCGAATCGTGGGAATGAAGGCCGAAGAATTTCCGCAAATGCTTTCGCCCACATCCTTTACGTTTAACAAACTGAAGACCCACACCCTTCGGTCGGCGATTGAGAAAACGTCGTTTGCGATCTCGACCGATGAAATGCGCTACAATTTAAACGGAGCTTTTTTCGAAATCATCAAAGAGAGAGGGCAGACCCTGCTACGAGTCGTAGCCACCGATGGTCATCGTCTCGCTCTTTTTGGAAAGACGCTGGGAGAAGGAGAAGCGCTTCAACTCAAAAAGGGAGTCATTCTTCCGCGTAAAGGAATTATGGAGCTTAGGCGTCTACTTTCGGAAGTGACGGACGAGACAATCGAGATGGCCGTGAATGACACCAACGCGGCCGTACGAGCGGAGGGCACGTTGATTTATATGCGCCTGGTCGTGGGGGAATTCCCCGATTACAACATGGTCCTTCCCAAGGCCACGAAACGAAAGATGATGGTGGATCGCGATATTTTCACTCGATCGCTACGCCGGGTTTCGCTCCTTTCAGAGGGAAAAACCAAATGTATCCGGCTCAATGTCGGCAAAGAAGGACTACATTTGGCGGCGAACAGCCCAGAATTAGGGGAGGCGGAAGAAAACGTTCGTGCGGAGCTGGAGGGAGAACCGCTTCAAATCGGCTTCAATGCCCGTTATCTTCTAGACGCCGTCACCGTCTTTGATTCGGAGAAGGTCATTATCGAGTTCGATCATGAACAGAGCCCCGGTGTTCTCAAAATGCCGAATGAACCTGGGGTCTTCAATGTGATCATGCCGATGAGGATCTAGGTCGTCTCGACAGCCGTTTCCAGAATCCAGTCTCTTCGCCTCTTCCACGTTCGTTCGTATGAACGCTCCGAGGTCGATTTTTCGCCTGGCACATCCCTCTTACTGGGACGAAATGGCGAGGGAAAAACGACGATTGTCGAAGCGATTCATTACCTGGTTACGCTCAAATCGTTTCGGACGGCGCAGCCGCGAGAACTCATTAAAGCCAATGAGTCAGTTGCAAAAATTGAGGGAACTTTCAGCGAACATGAATCTCGCGTGGAAATCCATCCTCGTAAAAGAACCCTGGAGCGAGATGGGAAACAGGCCACAACCCAGGCGTTTACCCAAGGGGTTTCGGTCGTCGCTTTGGCGCCCGAACATCGCGAACTTCTATTTGGCCGGCCTCAAAGCCGCCGCGACTACTTGGACCGGATTCTGTTTTCCATCGATCCTACTTATCTATCGATTGCGCAGAGTTATCGGCGGGCCCTTTCCCACAAACAGGCCATCCTGCATAGCGATCTGCCGAGCGAGGTGTACTTTGATCATGTTGCGCCCTGGAATGAGGCGCTCGTGCGGGCTGGGGAAGAAATTCGTCGTCGTCGAAGCGAATTGGCCTCAGAACTTCAGCGTTTGGTTGCCCATTGGCACCAGGAAATCGCTTCGTCCGAATTGACCTCGGCACTTTCGTATCATTGGAATGAAGAAGATTTAAACGAGGCATTAAAAGAAAAGGGGAAACTCGAGCATTCGATCGGCAGAACGCTTGTGGGCCCTCACCGAGACCAGCTCTTGATTCAACTAAATGGTCGACCGGTAAGCGAGGTAGCAAGTCAGGGGGAAGGAGCGTCGATTTTATTGGCCCTTAAAATGGCTGAGATCGAGCGAATCAACCGGGAAACACCGCCCATCCTGCTCTTCGATGATATTGGCGCCACGCTCGACCCCCCGCGGCGCGAGCGGCTTTTCGAGCGAATCACCCGTACCCACCAGGCAATATTTACTACACCTGACCCGGCCATTGCCGAAGCGGCGGCCGAAAAAGGGGCAAAAATTTTGCGCCGGAGCGATGAACGCTCTGTCAGCCATTGGCTCTAATAGAGCCCTCCCACCGGCGGCAGGACTGAATATCCGTAGCTTGGTCTAGCCCGATTCTCGTTGTCAGCACCGAAGGGGCATGATACTTCTCTTGGTTCGTTTTTGACGTTGTATGGATATGTCTTCCGTTGAGAAAACCGTGAAAAAGAAAGAAACCGCTCTTCCTGCCGGAGGAGACTATACCGCTGAAAGTATTAAGGTTTTAGAGGGCCTGGAAGGGGTTCGCAAACGCCCCGGAATGTACATCGGTGATACGAACACCCGGGGACTTCATCATATGGTGTACGAAGTCGTCGACAATTCGATCGATGAGGCGCTCGCAGGATTCTGCAACAAGATTTCTGTCGTCATCCATGTCGATAATTCTGTCACCGTGAAAGACAACGGCCGAGGCATTCCGACGGAAATGCACAAGACGGAAAAAAAGTCAGCTGCCGAAGTTGTCATGACGATGCTCCATGCGGGCGGCAAATTTGACCATGCCTCGTACAAAGTATCCGGAGGTCTCCATGGTGTTGGTGTTTCCGTCGTTAATGCCCTTTCTGAAAACCTTGAACTCGAAATTCATCGGGGCGGAAAAGTTTATCAACAAAAGTATAAGCGGGGAAAACCAACGACTGATTTGAAAGTGATCGGTCAAACCGACAAGACGGGAACGAATGTCACGTTTAAACCCGACACGGAGGTTTTTGAAACCGTCGAATTTTCGTTTGAAACTCTTTCCACACGCCTTCGCGAACTCTCATTTCTCAATTCGGGCGTCGCGATTTCGATTGAAGATAAACGAAGCGGAAAGAAACAGGATTTCGCTTACGAAGGTGGAATTGTCGCCTTCGTCAAACATCTCAACAAAGCGAAATCGGCACTCCATGACCCCATCTTTATTTCGGGAAAAAAGGGAGAGATCGAGATCGAAGTCGCCCTTCAATACAACGACAGCTACAGCGAAAACATTTTTTCATTTGTGAACAACGTCAACACGATCGAAGGGGGAACGCACCTCATCGGCTTTCGTGCGGCGCTCACGCGGTCGATCAACCAATATGCGACTGGCGCGAACCTTACGAAAAATCTTGTGGAAGGGTTAAGCGGCGAAGATACGCGGGAGGGTTTGACGGCGATCATTTCCGCTAAAATCCCCGATCCCCAATTTGAAGGCCAAACGAAAACGAAACTGGGGAATTCCGATGTCAAAGGCCTCGTCGAAGGAATCGTCAATGAACGACTCTCTGCGTTTTTGATCGAACATCCGCGCGAAGCGAAGAACATCGTCATGAAAATCATCGACGCGGCTCGCGCGCGTGAAGCGGCTCGAAAGGCTCGCGACCTCACTCGGCGAAAGAGTGCCCTGGAGTTTTCATCTCTTCCGGGAAAACTCGCCGATTGCCAAGAGCGCGATCCGGCCAAAAGCGAACTCTATATCGTCGAAGGAGATTCGGCCGGTGGCTCCGCCAAGCAGGGGAGAAATCGAGCGAATCAGGCGATCCTTCCCCTCAAGGGAAAAATTCTCAATGTCGAAAAAGCGCGGTTCGACAAAATGCTTCAATCGGCCGACATTCAGATATTAGTTCAGGTTCTCGGCGCTGGAATCGGGAGAGAAGAGCTGGACGTGGAAAAGCTCCGCTATCACAAAATTATTCTGATGACCGACGCCGATGTGGACGGGGCGCATATTCGAACCCTTCTTCTCACGTTCTTTTATCGTCAAATGCCGCAAGTCATCGAGCGGGGCTATCTCTACATCGCTCAACCCCCGCTCTACCGAGTAAAAAAAGGAAATGCTGAAAAATATTTAAAAGATGAAGCGGCGCTCGAAAACATGCTTCTGGAATCCGGTGTTTCTGATCTTGAATTCGATGCCGGCAAAGAGGGGAAACTTTCCGCGAATCATCTCAAAGCCCTCGTGAAAAAAGTGATGACTTATCAAAAAGCACTTGGCCTGGTGAATGAAAAGAAAGACCGAAGGGTGGTAGACGCCTTTATGATGACGACGAATCTTGCCGCTGAAGATTTAAAAAAGAAAACCGGTCTCGAAGCAGCGCGCAAGGCTATTTCAGAGCAGATCCGGGTCACGTATCCCGAAATCCATCCTCTCATTTATCAAATCGACGAAGACCGTGAACATGGCGGCTTCAAGTTAACCGTTTTTTCGAAAGAGAGGGGAATGACAAAAGAGACCTATTTCAATGTTCCCTTTTTGAGCTCGGCCGAATACCAAGAACTCCGCCGTCGAGCCGAAGCGATCGCCGCCCTCTCGGCGCCCCCACTTACGTTGACGGATGAAGGGAAAAAGATCGAAGTTTCGAATCGAGAAAAATGGGTGGGTTATATCCTGGATCATGGGAAGAAAGGGACGACGATCCAGCGTTACAAAGGTTTGGGAGAAATGAATCCAGAACAACTCTGGGGAACGACAATGGACCCCGATAAGCGGACGTTACTCAAAGTCACGATCGACGACGCTGTGGATGCGGATGAAATGTTTACACTACTCATGGGGGACGCTGTTGAACCCCGCCGCGACTTCATTGAACAAAACGCCCTCTCGGTAAAGAATTTGGATATCTAGAAATGGCAAAAACTATTCAAGATACACATTTTAAAAAATAGACAACCAGAAGCAACCTACAAGCCACTGAAAATATTAAATATTTGACATATGCAGTTATGTTGTTTTAGCATATAGGTAGGAGTATAAAAGGCATATATGCGTACATCATTTGATTTGCCCGAGGCTCTTCTTGAGGAGGCGAGAAAAGAGGCCGGAACGCGGACGAAGACTCAAACCCTCATTTTGGCGCTTAACGAAATGGTGCAAAAGCGCAAGAGCCGAAAAATTCTTGAACTCAAAGGCTCGATGAGCGGCAACTACGATTACCGGCCGTTTCGCAAGAAACGCTAAGCGTGTACTTGGTCGACACGTCCGTCTGGATCGACTTCCTTAGAGGCCGTGAGTCGAAAAAAGTCGATTTTCTCGAGCGGCTCCTAGAGGAAGGAGACGCACATGTTTGCGAAATTGTTTATGCCGAACTCTGTTTCGGAGCCGACAATGCAAAACAGCTCCAGAAATACGAAACGTTATTTTCGGCCATCCCCTTTTTGGAATTGCCACGTAATTGGCACCGCCAGGTCGGGGAAATGGGATTCAAATTGCGTCGGTCGGGTTATACGCCCTTCGTTGCCGACCTCATGATTGGCCTTGCGGCCCTCCATCACCAGGCCATTTTGCTCACGACCGACTCGGATTTTGACCCCTACCAGGAGCTCTTTGATCTGCGACTTGAGTAAGCGCAAAGCCTAGAGAATCTTGGCCCTGCGATGTGGGGCATGGTAGATTAGGCCCCTCAAATTTAGGGTGTAAATGGCGGAGACGGAAACTAATACACGTGAGGTAGCGAGGCCCATCGAAGACGAGATGCGTTCGGCCTATCTCGATTACGCCATGAGCGTCATCGTTGGCCGTGCACTGCCCGACATTCGCGACGGCTTAAAGCCTGTCCATCGCCGTGTTCTCTACGGCATGTACGAGATGGGGAATTTACATAACAAGCCCCACAAAAAATCAGCCAGAGTCGTCGGAGATGTCATGGGAAAATATCACCCCCATGGCGACTCGGCGATTTACGACACGATTGTCCGAATGGCGCAGGACTTTTCCCTCCGCTATCCCCTAGTCGACGGCCAAGGAAATTTCGGATCTGTGGATGGAGATGCAGCGGCAGCGATGCGATACACAGAAATTCGGCTGGCCAAAATCGCCGAAGAGTTTTTAGCCGACATTGAAAAAGAAACGGTCCTCTTTGGTCGAAACTACGACGATTCTCTCGACGAACCCCTTGTTCTCCCGACACGAATTCCAAATCTCCTGATCAATGGCTCGGCCGGTATCGCCGTTGGTATGGCCACGAACATTCCTCCGC
Source organism: uncultured bacterium (assembly GCA_964397255.1). GTDB lineage: Bacteria > Bdellovibrionota_G > JALEGL01 > JALEGL01 > DATDPG01 > CAYNHQ01. The sequence goes on along the minus strand of CAYNHQ010000001.1, from coordinate 73,635 downwards.
ACAACCTGACGGAAATTTGCGACGGTCTTATCAAGATCATTAAAAATCCGAAACTGGAAAATAAAGAGCTTTATCAAACGGTCAAAGGCCCCGATTTCCCGACGGCTGGAATTATTTTCGGGAAATCGGGGATCAAAGAAGCCTTTGATACCGGCCGAGGAAAATTTACGATTCGGGCCCGCGCCGATATCGAGGAAATGAAAAAGGGAGATCGGCAGCAGATTGTGGTCACCGAGCTACCCTATCAGGTGAACAAAGCCCGCCTCATTGAATCGATCGCTGACCTTGTTCGCGACAAGAAAGTCGACGGAATCAGCGACCTTCGTGACGAATCGGATCGTGATGGGATGCGCGTCGTCATTGAACTCAAGCGTGACGCCATGGCGGAAGTGGTTCTCAATCAACTTTATGCCAATACGCAGCTGCAGGTTTCATTCGGGACGATCATGCTGGCGCTCGTCAACAATCGCCCGAAAGTGGTCGGCCTCCGCGAAGCCCTCGATCTATTTATCATTCATCGGAAAGAAGTTGTCACTCGACGAACGATTTTCGATCTTCGTAAAGCCGAAGAACGAGCCCACATTTTAGAAGGCCTTAAAATCGCTCTCGATAATTTGGATGAAGTCATCGCGCTTATACGAAAGGCGAAAGACGGCCCGACCGCGCGTGAGGGTCTCTGCAAAAAATTCAAACTGACCGAAATTCAATCCAACGCCATTTTGGAAATGCGTTTGCAGCGCCTCACCGGCCTCGAACGGGAAAAAATTCTCGAAGAGTATAAAGCCACGCTGGCCCTCATCGACGAGTATCGTGCAATTTTAGCGAACGAAAAATTGGTTTACGAAATCATTGTCAAAGAACTTGAAGAAGTGAAAACCGCTTTCGGTGATAAACGAAAAACGGAAATCCGTGGCCAGCTGGAAGAATTTTCGGAAGAAGATTTGATCGCCGAAGAAGAAATGGTCGTTACGGTCACGCACGCCGGCTACATCAAGCGAAATCCGACGTCGCTCTACCGCGCGCAACGCAGGGGCGGAAAAGGAAAGGTGGGGACGGGTGTCCGAGAGGAAGATTTTGTTCGGTCGCTCTTTGTGGCTTCCACGCACTCCTACATGCTGATCTTTTCCGACCGAGGACGTCTCTACTGGGTCAAAGTTCATGAACTCCCGATGGCGGGAAGAACGGCAAAAGGGAAACCCATCGTCAATCTCGTGAAACTCTCCCATGGGGAAACAGTCACAGCGATATTGCCCGTCAAAGAATTCAAAGAGGGTCAGTACATTGTCATGACGACGAGAAATGGCGTCATTAAAAAAACCGATCTCATGGCTTTTTCCAATCCTCGACCCAGTGGAATCATCGCCATCAATGTCGAAGATGGCGATCGTATGATCTCTGCGGCGTTGACGAACGGTAAAGCAGATATTTTCCTCGCCACGAAAGAAGGCCAGGCAATTCGGTTCAGTGAAGAGGAAGTACGCGCCATGGGCCGTCAAGCGACCGGTGTTTGGGGAATTGATTTGGCCGAGAGCGACCAATTGGTGGGAATGGAAGTCATCACGAACGAGGGGCTTATCCTGACAGCCACCGAACATGGCTACGGCAAACGAACGGAGACGACGGAATATCGAAAACAGTCTCGTGGCGGGAAAGGGGTTATGACAGTGAAAGTAACCGACAAAACTGGACCCGTCGTAGGCGTGGCGCAGGTGACCGACGATGACGATGTCATGCTGATCTCGGATCAGGGTCAACTGATTCGGACGCGCGCCAAAGAAATTTCGGTCTTCGGCCGGGCCACACAGGGAGTTCGATTAATTCATATCGGAGCGGGAGAAAAATTGGTCGCCCTCGCGAAAATTGTTCCCGAAGACGACGACGAAGCGGCTCCAGCCGGCGAGGCGTGAACCATCATGCGCTCCATCGTCATTTTGACGGGGGCGGGTATTTCAGCTGAGTCGGGAATCTCCACATTTCGCGGGGTCGATGGTCTCTGGGAAGATCATAAAATTGAAGATGTCGCTTCTCCTGAGGGATTTGCACGGGATCCGGAATTGGTCCATCGCTTTTACAATGAGCGTCGAAAGAAATTGCAAAGCGTAAAGCCGAATGAAGCACATGTGGCGCTTGCATATCTTGAAAAAGAATGGCCGGGAGAAGTGATAATCATCACGCAAAATGTCGACGATCTTCATGAGCGGGCGGGAAGCAAGAATGTCCTTCATATGCATGGCGAACTCCTACAAGTTCGCTGCCTTCACTGCGGAGCCGTCCATCGCTGGAAAAAAGATGTCGATATAAAAACGATCTCCCCCTGCTGTGAAAAACCAGGAACGCTTCGGCCCAACATCGTTTGGTTTGGCGAAATACCGATGGAAATGGATCGGATTGATCATCTTTTATGGAACTGCGATCTCTTTTTGTCGATCGGAACCTCTGGCCAAGTTTTTCCTGCGGCGGGCTTCGCACAACAGGTCAAAAAAATCGGCCGAGCCAAAACCATCGAATTCAATTTGGAGCGTTCCTCCATCAGCCATCAAATGGATGAAGGAATCTACGGCAAAGCTTCAGTCTCGGTTCCAAAATATGTTAATCAATTGCTCAAGCTAGCATCATCATGTTGATTCGTCGGCCTCTAGATATCCTCTCGTCGGAAATTACATCCGAGTCTCAATACAAAAATCGGCGGGAGTTTTTAAAGACCCTGGGGCTTGTCACAGCAGCACTCACGATTTGGCCGAAAGTGAGTAGGGGAGAGGGAGATGAAAAAACTCCCTACGAAAAAATTACGACATACAACAATTTTTATGAATTCGGGACTGACAAAGAAGATCCTTCCAAGAATGCGACAAAATTTAAGACAAAACCGTGGCACATTGCGATCGAAGGCGAAGTGAAGAAACCCGCCACGTATGCCCTCGAAGATTTCGTGAAGCCCTATAAATTAGAGGATCGAATCTACCGACTTCGATGTGTGGAAGGTTGGTCGATGGTAATTCCCTGGCTGGGTTTTCCACTGGCCGATGTCATTAAAAAGGTCGAGCCGACATCCAAGGCCAAATACGTAGAATTCACCACACTACTGGACCCATCACAAATGCCGGGGCAAAAGCGGGATGTTTTACGGTGGCCCTACGTGGAAGGTCTGCGTATGGACGAGGCGATGCATCCCCTCACTATTTTGGCGACAGGCCTCTATGGAAAAACACTTCCCAACCAAGACGGGGCACCGATTCGCTTGGTCGTTCCCTGGAAATATGGATTTAAAAGTGGGAAGTCACTTGTTCGGATCCGATTTGTGGAAAAAGAACCTAAAACGACGTGGAATCTCGCCGCTCCCAACGAATATGGTTTTTATTCTAACGTCAATCCCGACGTCGACCACCCCCGCTGGAGCCAAAAAACCGAACGAAGAATCGGAGAATTTTTGAAGCGAAAGACACTTCCCTTTAATGGTTATGGCGATCAAGTGGCGAAGCTTTACGCGGAAATGGATTTAAAGAAATATTTCTAAAATGAAATTTCGAAAACCGATTCTCTTTCTTTTGGCGCTCATTCCTTTTTTGATGCTGGTCGCCGGATTTTTTACGGATCGTTTGGGCGCCAACCCGGTGGCAAAAATTACGCATCAGACTGGAATCTGGACGCTTCGTTTTCTTGTGATCACACTGGCCATCACACCGCTTCGGACACTTACAAAATGGAATGAGCTGGTTCGTTATAGGCGAATGATTGGCCTCTTCGCTTTCTTTTACGGCTTTTGCCATTATTTGACGTATCTCTGGCTGGATCAATCGTTTGATTGGCAGGAGATTCCTAAAGATATTGCCAAGCGCCCCTTCATTACACTCGGGGTGACCTCCTTTTTCCTGATGGCGCCTCTGGCGGTCACATCTACGAACGGTTGGGTGAAGCGTTTAGGCGGGAAAAAATGGCAGGCGCTCCATCGCCTAGTCTACTTCAGCGCAATCGCTGGCGTCGCCCATTTTTATTGGCTTGTCAAAGCCGATACACGCGAGCCGATCATTTACGGTACGATTGTCGCCATCTTGCTTGGGTTTCGACTTTGGAAAACATGGGTGAAAAAATGAGGTGCTCTCTTGTGCTCTCTCTCCTTTTTCTCATCGCCTGTGCCGATCGAGAATTCCGTGAGGCGGAGGAAATGGTTCGCCAGCAAAAATTTTATAATGCCATTGAACTGTATCTTTCTTTTGTCCGCGAGCACCCCGGGCATCGCCGTGCGCCAGAAGCGCTCTTGGAAGTCGGGAACCTTCAGCAATTGATGCTCAACGAACAGGACAAAGCCATTAAAAGCTATCGAAAATTAGTTGCGAGTTATCCGGTCAATTCCTACACAATTACGGCCCAGCAACGAATTGCCGAAATCCAAAAAAATCATTTTGAAAACTTCCGCCAGGCGATCATCGAATATGAAAATTTAATTCGTGCCGATCCCGACCATATACAGGCGGCGAGTTTTCAATTTGAAATCGCGCAGTGTTACACGCTTCTTCATAACTACGATCAGGCGGCGATCGAATATAAAAAATTGGTGGAACATTATCCGAAATTTGAGCGCCTCGACGAAGTCTACTTTCAAATGGGAAACAACGATTACATCGCTGGTCACTATGATGAAGCGAGAAAATCATATCAGATGGTCAGCGATCGTTTTCCGAATTCATCATTCCGGGTTCAAGCGATCTTCGGGATCGGATCCACATATGAAGAAGAAGATCGATTTGATGAAGCGCGGAAGATTTATCAGTCGATCCTCAAGTCGCATCCCACGCCGCGCGTTTTAGAAATTCGCCTGGCCAAACTGGCGGAACGGCAAAAGAAAAAGGGAGGAATCGCTCCAGGGGCAAAACTCAATATCGCTCCTCCGCGACCCAAAGCCACGCCCAAACCGACAGCCACGCCTACTGAAACTCCCGAAGAGGCGGAGGAAACTCCCACCGACGGGGGCTAAAAGGAGAGTGGCTCTTCGTGTAAACCGGAGTATAATTTTTATATGGGCGCCGGATCGCTTTCGAAGGAGCTCTATCAAGCAGCTCTTAAGTTAATTCCTGGGGGCGTGAATTCTCCGGTCCGTTCCTTCTCTTCCGTCGGGGGCGAGCCGATTTTTTTTGAAAAAGGAAAGGGCTCACGAATTTGGGATGCCGATGGGAAGGAATACATCGATTATGTCATGAGCTGGGGCCCGCTGATTGTCGGCCACGCCAATCCGGAAGTTCTCGGCAAACTAAAAAAAGTCATTGAGCGGGGTTTGAGTTTTGGTGCGCCGATCGGTTTTGAAGTTGAATTGGCCAAGCTCGTCACTGACGCTTTTCCGTCGATCGACATGGTTCGATTTTGTAATTCCGGAACCGAGGCAACGATGTCGGCCATTCGTTTGGCGCGTGCAGCGACAAATCGAAAAAAAATTATCAAATTCGACGGCTGCTATCATGGCCATTCCGATTCTCTTTTAGTCGCGGCTGGCTCTGGCGTAGCAACGCTTGCGATTCCGGGATCTCCGGGAGTGACAGCGGAGGTTGCCGAACAGACGCTGAGTGTTCCCTATAATGATCTGGAAGCCGTGAAACGCGCCTTTGCCGCACATCCAAAAGGTATCGCGGCGCTCATCGTCGAACCGGTCGCCGGAAATATGGGAGTTATTCCACCCGAAAAAGGATTCCTCGAAGGTCTAAAGGAAATGACGAAGGAAAATGGAACAATTCTTATTTTTGATGAAGTGATGACCGGTTTTCGTGTCGCCATGGGAGGGGCACAGGAAAAATTTCATGTGGCAGCCGACCTCACCTGCCTCGGCAAAATTATTGGAGGCGGTTTACCGGTTGGGGCGTATGGAGGAAGGCGCGATCTTATGGAACGTGTGGCGCCAATCGGCCCGGTCTATCAGGCGGGGACACTTTCAGGGAATCCCATTGCTATGGCGGCGGGAATCAAGACCATCAAACTCCTCCGCGAGGCCGAAACCCATGAAACGCTCGACTATCGAACCAAATACTTAACCGATGAAATGAAAAAAAAGGCGGAATTGGCCGACATTCCTTTTACCATTAATCGTGTCGGGTCGATGTTCACGCTCTTTTTCCGAAAGGGGCCTATTCGAAACTACGACGAAGCGAAGCTTTCCAATACCCATCTTTTCGCCAAGTATTTCCATGCGATGGTGAACGAAGGCATTTATCTCCCTCCTTCCCAGTTTGAAGCCTGGTTTCTCTCCACAGCCCACTCCGAAGAGGACATTGAACGGACCATTCAAGCCCACGAAAAAGTCCTCAAAAGCCTCTGACGATTCTTGACTTGAGCCATTTCTTCTGTAAAAACGCACCCTTCGCGATTTCATGGTGCATTTAAAAAAGATCGACCAGGCCAATGTTCTGACGATTTTCGTGAGTTTTCTTGCGGGAAAACTTTGGTTTTCGCCGGAAGTGACCTTGGGGTTGACCATCGGAACGGCTCTGATGGCGGGAAACTTTTATCTCGTTCGGACGCTGGTGGAACGAATGCTGGGTCCAAGTGCCTGGAAATCGCTCGTTCTCGCGGCAGTTCTCTGCTGTAAGTTTGTCGCCTTTTTCGCACTCGCCCTTCTTTCGCTCCGCTATCTAGGCGCCGATAGTCTCGCAATGGGAGTCGGTGTCACGGCGGTGGTCGCTTCCACTTCGATCGCCGCCTCCTGGATCGGTCTTCAAGAGCAACTTTCCACGGCATAATCCATGGAACATCTTCCCTACACATTTTTCGGAAATCTCCTTCATGTCGATTCTGAAATGATGCATGTGGCAACGGCATTGTTCGTCATGACCCTGCTCTTAATCGGCGTGGGATTGATTTATCCGAGTCTTCGCGACATCCGAGGCACGTTTATTCCTTCCAAGAAATTTACACTTCGGACGCTGTATGAAATTCCAATCGAAATGCTAGCCTCGCTTTGCGACGACATCATCGGTCATCACCAGGGAAAAAAATATCTCCCCTTTGTCGGAACGATTTTCATTTTTCTTTTTAGCTGTAATTTAATTGGTCTCATTCCCGGTTTTCTTCCGCCAACGGAAAATTATGCAACTGGAGCAGCCATCGCCACAATCGTTTTAATCGCGTTTAACTATTTTGGGTTTAAGGAAAGCGGAGCAGGATACCTAAAGCACTTTTTGGCACCTGTATCGCTCGAGGGCTTGTCAAACCGGATACTCTATTTCGTTGTTTTGATCGCTCTAATTGGTTTCCAGATTTTTTTCGCCACGATTGAACTGGTGAGCCTCTTGATTCGACCCGTTACATTAACCATCCGACTTACGGTAAATCTTTTTGCCGATCATCTTGTGGCGGGAATTTTCTCCGGCCTTTTGCCGTATATCATTCCAATACCGTTTCTTATTTTGGGTCTCTTGGTGGCATTTCTTCAGGCGTTTATTTTTACACTCTTAACCATGGTATACATCTCGCTGGCGGTGCATCATGAGGAACCAGGGCCAGCGGCACATTAACTTTTGAAAGGAGAGTAGTATGAAAAAGTGGTTGGGTTGGGTCTCTTTTGGAATCATCGCGCTCGTCAATTCTGTGGCCTTGGCAGAAGAAAGTGCTGCAGCCGCTGGTGGGAGCGATCATGCGAAGATGGCTCTAGCCATTGCCGCTGGAATAGGGATGTCAATCGCCTCGTTCGGTGGCGCTATCGGCCAGGCGCGTGCCATTTCAACAGCGGTCGATGGAGTCGCCCGGAATCCGGGAGCAGCGGGGAAAATATTTGCGCCGACCTTGATTATTGGTTTGGCGCTCATCGAATCGTTAGTTCTTTTTACTTTGGCGATTGCGTACTTACTTCAAAGCAAGATTTAACTCTGTCTTGAACGTGGAAATTGCGGGCCTATCCTTGAAATGACCCGTGACGAAGCGCGACTACTACGAAATTTTGGAGGTCTCCCGCTCCGCCTCAGATGACGAGGTGAAGCGGGCATACCGTCAACTCGCCAAAAAATATCATCCCGATTTAAACCCGAGCGACTCTGAAGCAGAAGGGCGCTTCAAAGAAGTTTCCGAAGCCTATGATGTCCTCCGCGATTCCGAGAAGCGGAGAATTTACGATCAATTCGGCCATGAAGGTTTACGGGGAAGAGGATTTCAGGGATTTTCCAATGTCGAAGATATCTTCTCAAACTTCAGCGATGTCTTTGAAACGTTCTTCGGAATGGGATCGTCGCGCGGGCGGCGACGAGATGGCCCCATGCCTGGAAATGATCTTCAGATCGGACTAGAAATCTCGTTTCGCGAAGCGGTCTTTGGAACGGAAAAGGAAATCACTGTCAACCGCGCCGTTTCATGCAAAACCTGCAATGCCACCGGAATAGAGCCTGGAGCATCGGTGGAGACTTGTCCGACTTGTCGCGGAGCGGGGCGAGTCCAACACGTCCAGGGATTTTTTTCTGTGGCGACCACCTGCCCAAAATGCCGCGGAACAGGGAGATTTATTTCACATCCCTGTAAAACCTGTCGGGGCGAAGCGCTTATAGCGGAGAAAAAGAAAGTTGAAGTGAAAGTTCCGCCGGGTGTGGATGATGGAATGCAAATCCGCCTTTCCGGAGAGGGGGAAGGAGGGCTACGAGGTGGAAATCCTGGGGATCTCTTCGTTGTTCTCCGTGTGAATACCGATCCCGCGTTTCGCCGCGACGGCGAAAACCTTTTCAGCCGAATTGAAGTGGGTGTGGTTCAGGCGATTCTTGGAGCGGAGATTGAAGTTCTTACGGTGGATGGCCGGGAAAAGGCCGAAATTCCAAAGGGCACGCAAACGGGAGATACAATTTTGCTGAAAGGAAAAGGGGTTCCCCGTCTCCGAAAAGAGGGAAGGGGAAATCATATTCTAGAAGTTCAAGTCGTTATTCCCCGGCGAATTTCAAAAAAGCAGGAAGAGCTCCTTCGCGCCTTCGCACAAGAGTCAGGGGAACAGGTGAAGCCTCCGGGCGAGGGCTTTTTCAAACGCTTAAAAAAGTAATTTAGTAGCCGGATGAACGAAAGGTGTAAGAGTTTCGTCCGGATAAATTTCTGCTTATCTTTGGCGTGGCCCGTGCGCTCTCCAAGAGTGTCTCGGTGGGTACCGAAAGGAGAGCTTTTTCGGGACATCCTAGAACAAGATCCGCGGCAGGATGCTCGTAGGTCACAAGAGCGTAACGCAAATCTTCCGTATACCCTGCGGTGACAATATCCCCCCGAGGAGGAGTTACGATACATTTGGATCCGCGCACAAAGAGATCATTGTCTTCATTTTCTTGGGGAACTTCGTTGAGTACAAAGGCATCGAGCGGTGATACCAACGTCAGACGTTGATTAATTCCGAAATTTTCACCGTCGATCGTAACGGTTCGTTTCACCAGCTTATTGGGAAGAAAAAGTTTTTCGACATGATCCCGACTGAATTCGCGCCTTTCCAATCCTTTTTTTGCCTCTAAAATGGAAAGATAGCGCTCCTGGCCGTTATTTAATTCCTGTTTCGAAATGTTGAATTCTTTTCCCGTGTGACAAAATGCAGACGGGACGTGAATAGGATTCACTTTGTTTATTTTCTCACGCAACCGTTCAAGACCATCGCGTGTGTAGCTGACTCTTACCAGCGTATCCGAAATTTCTTTTTGTACAGTGAGCTGGCTTCCCATATCAATGAGGCATTTCGCTTCAGGAATAAAGGTCTGGACGGGAACCGTGAAGCGCATCTTCACTCTTACGGGTGGACTTTCCTGCTCTGAACTCGCGGTGGCGGATGGAGAGCTTAAATAGACAAACCCGAACACTAGAAAAGCCATTTTTTGGAGGGGGGGGATCAAGCTGCCTCAGGTCGCTTTTATGAGGCTCTGGGGTCGAAGTCAATACCGTCAGCTGCAGCGGGTTATCCATGTCGCAGGACAGGACAGATCAGGGAGGGTATCCGATTGACGCAGGGTGCCGTTTTGGACTATAGATACCGGCATCTCATGGCGAAACGGGGGTCAGAGTTCCTTGTTCTTTTCTCAGTTTGCATCGCGGCCTGCTCGGGCGAGATCGCTCCCCCTTCCGGCGCAAAAAAAGTAGGAAGCAATTTGGAAACCCTTATTGGAGACAATTTTCGAACGGGTTCGCATCAGGCACTTCACTATTTGCGCGCACCGGATGGCTCCCGGACATTTATTTCAGAATCGGATCTATCTCTTCTTCGCGCGCTCGATGGGTCGTCTTATGAGGCACTTTCTGCTCCCGCGCCCATTACGTCGGTTCATATCGGAGCGCTCCTACTCAATTTTCGAGACGACCCGAGCCAACCCTGGACGGCATCGAACATTAAAAACGATCTTTTTTCCGGAAGCGAATCCCTTGCCGCGTATTATCACGAAGTCTCCTATGGTCGCCTTAAGGTGACAGGGGAAGTGCTCGGTTGGTATCAGCTCCCCTTTAACCGACCGGCGGGATGCAACGATATGGACGGCCTTTTAGCGCAGATCATTTCCGCTCTTCCACAGGTGAATTTCAACCGCTATACCAACATTCTCATCGGTCTCCCCCGCATCTGTGAAGACTGGGACGGTTTCGGTACGGTGGGTGGAATTGCACTTCCAGGAGTGAACCACTTTCAGCAAACTTCCTCCACATCTGTGGCCTGGGTCAATGGAGGACAAACTTTTGAATCGGTCGCCATTCATGAAATGGGACACAATTTAGGAGTTCATCATGCCAATGGATGCGACGATCAGCCGACGGCCACAGGATGTAAATCACTCGAGTATGTGGACCCTTTCGACATCATGGGATTTGTTCATACCTTTGAAAAGCCTCGGCAAATGAATTCATATCATAAAGAGGCACTCGGCTGGTTCGCCAAAAAGAACATCACCATCGCCACTCAGAGTGGTACATACGCACTCGCCCCTCTGGAATCCGCCTCCACGGCACCGCAAGTCATCAAGATTCCGCGGAATGGGAACTCTTGGTATTACCTGGAATTTCGGCAACCGACCGGATTCGATTCCGAATTGACAGCCGCGTCGCCCGCAACGTCGGGCGTTTCGATTCGCCTCGCCCCGATGTATTTAAATGGTGGCGACAGTCATTTGGTCGATACGACATTAGGACTGAGCCGCGACATTTTTGATGATGCGCCGCTGGGTCTCGGGCAAACCTTTTATGACTCCATAGGAAAAATCGAGATCACGACGACGCGGGTATCCCCCAATGCGCTGTCCGTCGCCATCGTCATGACTCCATCCGATCCCATCAAAGCTCTTCCGCTGCCCCCACCGCCGGCGGAAAATGTCTTCTGTGGCCTGATCGATCCGACCTGCCAATAACTTTTTACGTACGCACGAGCGCTTCGATTTGCTTTCGAAATTCTGGTTGAGCAAAGTTGTACGGCTTTGCGATGCATACCACGCCGGGGAAAAGCTTTGTAATCGTGTCGGTCAACGCCTGATCTAGAAGGGCGCTGACGACGACCAATTTTATTTTCGGATGATGTTCTCGGAACCAATGTAGAAGTTTAAAACCCTCTGTGGGTTGAGGAACTCGAGAAAGGGGGCTCGAAGGCCGATCCCCCATCGAATAAAGGACCAAATCGATGAAAGCGACTTGAACGGAGGAAACATCCACCTCTCCCGCCAATATCCGGTCGGCGGCGGTGAAGGTTTTCACGTTCCAAAAATCCTCCACATTAATGACGAAGCCTTCCACATTGTCGGGCTCGTCATCCACATAGAGAACCGTCAGCGTTTTTGCTTCGTCAGACAATGGTCAAATCCACCCCATGTATTCGAATAGCACTATATTTTTGGACACTAAAGAAAATTAGCTATAGGGGGAATGGTATGGCCATGGGATGGAAAATCTTTTGATTCGTCTCCTCCGGGCGTTTGTAGCTTCCGCTCTAGCTACAACGCTCGCCTGTTCAAGCATTCCTCTTCCTAGTGAGATCAACAATCTAGCGAATTCTGAGAAGAGCCAACTTGAGGAAAATTTAACTCGCAAAGCTAAAGAAAAGGTTACGTACGCAAGCGACGATAAAGACTTACCTGGGGATCGTCTCAAGAACGATAAAATTGAAAACTATCTAAATCAAATCGAAGTACAGCTGGGTCGGGGAAACGACAATGTCTCTTGGACGGTACACCCACTTTCAACAGAAGTGATTCAAGGCATGTCGACTTGGTTGGGCGATATCTTTGTCACGCGTGGAATGCTCAACATAATTTCGTCCGAAGCCGAGCTCGCGGGATTGCTCGGCCACGAAATGGGGCATCTGTCCGGGTTCGCTTCGAAGGAAATGGGCTCAAAGAAAAGTCAGGAAATATCCGGTGATGCAGCTCAAGCCGTCGATAAAGCCATTACAAGCACGAAAATATCTTCTACGACATCTAAATTTGTAACAGCGACCAGAATTCAAGTAGCCCATTGGAGTCAGGCAAAAGAAGAAAAAGCCGACGAGTTCGGTGCGGTTTTGATAGCAAAGGCGGGTTACAATCCATATGCCTTTGCGGATTTGTTTGATCGCCTCTCTACAAAGGTTTTCGAGAATCCTCTCTATCGCTTAAATAAAATTCAGGGTTCGCACAAAGCGTTGTCGAATCGAGCTGCGCACTTGCGCAAGTTCTTATCTGAAAAAGGTTACTCGAAAGATAAAGGCGTTCGGAAAGAGAGTGAATATCGAGCCGCGATGGTTGACTTACTCTCTTGGAATGAGGGAAGCACTGACAAAAGTAAAATAGTCTCTAATAAGAAGGACCTCCGACAAAAAGACCTATCCGAACTCACTTCATTTTCAAAGGAAGTCGAGAGCTACCGAAACAGAAAACAGGCGATCCCGCTTTCCCGGTTCATGTCTATCATGAGCCGAATTTCCGAACTCACGCGGAAATATCATCTCACAGCGAAGGATCTTTCACGCAGCCGGTATCGGCAGGAACAAAAGCACCCTCCACATCGAAAGTTTATGGAGGAGCGGGTCGAGCAACCGTTTCCTTTATGGGGACTAGGCGATTCCGAAATTGCGAGCTCAATTCAGAATCTTTTGGGAACCCTCAGCCGCGTTGCGGTTGGATTCATACCGGTTGTCAATGATGCCGTGGATTTATATGAGTTGGTTTCTGGAAAGGCTTTTCTTACCGGGGAAGAATTAGGAACCGGTGCCCGCCTTGTAACAGCTCTGGGTCTCATTGCGGGATCTGGCCTCGCCTGGCGCGAAGCTTTAACTGACATCAAATCGACAGTCTTGGAAACCGGACTGAGTAGTGAAACGAAAGGGCTCGAATCCGTTCTTAACCAGGTCGCCGAAGACATCCCCAAAATTGAAGCCTCCCCAACGCTAAATCAAATATTTCACGATCCGAATTTCACGAAAGCGGATTTCTACGTTCGACCCAATGGCGATATAATTCCTGCGGAAGGCTTCCGTTATATTCGGGCTGATGCACAGGATATCAATCAAGTATTAGACTCTGGTACATTACCAAGTATTCCTGGAGGAACGTACGTATCCTTCAATAAAATAGATGACGCCGCTACAGCACAAAAATTAATTCAATCACCCAACAATATTCGGTATCGGGGCGAGTTTGACACGCTTCAAGTTGAAAAGGATCTCAGCATTCCTCGAGGAAAATTTGGCAAAGCGGACTATCTTGAGCCCATCACAAAAGATTACCCGGAATATGGAGAAGGTGGTGCTACGCAGGCGATCACAAAGCAACCCATCCAGTTTGATAGGATTATTGACCTTAAGACCAAATCGGTTGTTTATTCACGATCACGCGAGTAAGAAATAATCTGCAAAGGATTATTATGTTAGACCCACCCTACATGAAAGAAATGCTAGCTCGGGGATTTATTCGATATTACTACGAAGGTCTTCGACGTTGGGACCGGCACACTCTAGAGGGAATCATCCGTCCGCGTGGGGCGAAGAGAAACGAGGTCGATGATCCAGAAATTCAGGAAGTACTCAACGAGTTGGAAGCAGAGGGATTGATTAAGTTGTATCGGACGAACGATCTGTATTTGGAAGTGGTTGGAGCCGACAAGTGGTTTGCAGAACACCCCTACGAGATTTAGAAACCCACTGACTTTCTCCCTAGTCGTAGTTGTACGGAAAAGCTAGACATTGGCCTGTTTGATGCCTATGAGTTGTAAAAAATAGGAGGTCCCATATGAATGAAGACTTGCCGATCACACAAAAAATAATCGAAACCATAAAGGGTTGGCCCCAACATTTTGTCGATCTGGTTCGCAGTCCGAAAACCACCATCGCAACACTCCCTTCGAGCGGAAAGTGGGACCTGCCCGCCATTCAGGCGGGCACGGTGCTCGTGACGATGTCGCTCATTACATTCGTTACTGTGGCGCGCTACTCGATGGAATATGCATTTCGAGGGCTCCTTACAACATTAATTGCCGGCGCTATTATTTTCCCCGTCAGTATATTTATATTCAATTGGATTATCGGTTTTTTTGGAAAAGATCCGGGCTTTTATCGTACAGCCGTGTTTGCCACCACCATGGGTATATTGGGCCCGGTTAGCTACCTCCTCAACATTATCCATCCGATTGTTGGCCTTGTTCCTTTTCTGGCATGGATCTACGTACTTTATTATTACGTCCAGGAAGCCGGAGGTTGGACCACCAAAAAAGCGCAGATCCTCGCCGCGATTTTGGCCATTCTTACCATAGGGCCCTACCTTACCGGCAGAATCGGAGGGAATTATCTTGCCCATCAAATGATGAATTCTGAAGATACAAAGGCCGTGCAAGAAATGATGAAGGCCGGTCAACTCGCGCAACCAACCCAAGAAAAACCATCTTCAGCATCAGAAAGCGAAGCCTCTGCACAACCTTCAGAAAAAGAGCAGCAAGAGGAAATGCGGAAAGCGATGCAACTGATGAAGCAGATGGAAGCCGCGCAAAAAAATCAGCCTTCTGGCAACTAAATCTTGGCACTCTCCTTCGCCGAAACCGATAGGTGATCTAGAGATTAAACTACAGTCAAATCCACTCCATGAAAGGGAATCGATCCTTGGCTCATTTGCTCGGGCGCCACAAGGGGTAAGTGTAACGTAAACGTGGTTCCTTTGCCTACGGTCGAATGAACAAGGATCTCTCCTCCATGCTGAAGCTGAACGATATCGCGGGCAATAAAGAGGCCGAGCCCCGTTCCCTGATCCGTGGGCTTGGTGGTCAAAAAGGGATCAAAAATTTTTGGAAGCAATTCAGGCGGAATCCCCACGCCGTTGTCTTCAACGGCGACGATTGCCCGGCCGCCATCTTGCCTCGAGGAAATTTTTATTTTTCCAATGACGGGTTCCACGGCATCCACCGCGTTATCGATCAAATTCACAAGGACCTGGTTGATCGACGCATATCCTAGTATTTTCGCATTCCCTTCATCTGCCCGATCAATCACCAGCTGGCGGTCTTTGATTTTTCCGGCCAAAATCGTCAGTGCCCCTTCAATTGCTTCCGGCAAACTCACCTCGGTTCGTTGGTTGGAGCCGGTCGTATATCCACGCATGCTGTCGACAATGATCTGAATTCGCTGAATCGAGTTCGACGCCGCTCCAAACGACTTTGTGATTCGATCGGTTTTTTTTGCGAGGTAGGCTTTTGCATCTTCAGCCACTTTTGGATCGGTCGAAGCCAGCTTTTTGACCGCATCCAAAATATTTTCAATTCCAGTCAAATTGTTTAGTGCCGACAAAAGTGGATTTTTGATTTCATGGGCAATCCCTGAGGAAAGTAGGCCTAAGGTCACCATTTTATCTGAAGCGACCAATCGATCTCTGAGCTTCCGCGTGTCGATTTGAGCACGAACGCGCGCAAGCAAAATTTCGCGCCGAAAGGGTTTTTGAACGAAATCATTCGCACCGAGATTCAAATGTTCGACTACGTCAGCCACGTCTCCCCGTGACGTCAGCATAATCACCGGCATGGCTCGGAAAGCGACATCCTCGCGAATCGCCCGAAGAAACTCCGTCCCGCTCATGACGGGCATCATGATGTCGCTTATCACGCAGTCGTAGGGAGTCGATCGAATTCGCTTCAGTCCGTCACTTCCATTTGGAGCAAAGTGAACGTTGTACGTTCCCTCCAACGCCTTTACAACTACCTGTGCCACCTCGGGATTATCTTCCACTACTAAAACTGTCGGGCGGCCGGGATCACCCCCTGTAGGAACCGCCGGGGGGTACGTCACATCGAGCGAACCTCGAAGCACCTGGGCTGTTTCGGGCAATTCTTTGTTTTCTGTCTTTTCAGCCACATCCACACTTTGGGAAAGAGGGAGAGCCACGACAAATTTCGATCCCCCTCGCTTTCCCTCTTCTACCCAAATCTCGCCGTTATGAAGATCGATCATTTCCTTTGCGAATGAAAGCCCGATTCCGGATCCTCCATGCTCTCGAAGGGATGTCCTTGACGACTGAAAATAGCGGTCAAATACCTTTTTCCGTTCTTCGGCGGGAATTCCAATCCCGCTGTCGTCAATTTCAATGTAAGCGCGGGCCTGGTCTGTGCGAAGACTGACCGATATTTCCCCACGGTCTGTAAATTTAATGGCATTGGATAAAAGATTGGCAACCACCCGCTCAATTTTCGCTGTATCCATCGGCACACGAAAAGCCTCGAGGCCCGTAAGGTGTGTCGTCAGCGCGATTCCCTTTCGCCGGCAAAGAATTTGGCAGGGTTCAGCCCAGCGAGCCAGAAGCTCGGCAATCGGCGCCCGCTCCCACTCCATTTTAAGTGTCCCCGATTCCGACCGAACGGTATCGAGGAGATCCGAGATCATTCCAATGAGTTTTTGTAGGCTCCCCTCCGCCGCGTCGATCGCCGTCGCCGCCGCTCCAGAAATTTTCTGTCGAGCTTCTTCCAAATTTCCCAATGCCACAGCGACAGGAGTTTTAAAATCATGCGACACATTCGCAAAAAAGCGCGACTTCATTTTCTCCATGCCCCGAAGCTGCTCCAGCGCACTCCCCAAATCCTTCGTCCGCTCCGCCACCTGCGCCTCTACATAAAGAAACGCATCCGCATACTCCTTCGCCAGTGCCATTGCTACCGCAGAACAGAAGAGTAAGAAACCATATGGAATGATATAAGGTTTGTCAGCTCCCAGAAGAGTAATGACGATGTCATATGCACAAGAAAAAATGAAAGCTGAAAAGCCGATTGTATATCGCCATAAATCCTGCCCGCGATTTTTGTAGGCAAAGCGAAGATACTGGCCAAAGGCAAGAAACATCGTAAGCAGAAAAAAACCAAACCATACTTCATACACTTCATAAACGCCGTTAAGAGTTTGACGGGGAAGCCCTACGAGCATTGCAATTGCCGATCCAATAAAAGTCGCTCGCACATTCCACAAACGTGTCGCACGTAGTCGCGCATACAGAAACCAGATAAAACTGATTGTTGTCATTGCCGCGCTAAAAAGGTTAAGACGCATCACATTCAATCCCGTTTCAGCCGCACGGTAAAGCATTGAACTAGTGACAAGTTCGAAAACGCCAAAGCTCACAGCGCAAAGAGCGAACACTCCGTTGTACGAGCGGCCTGGTACTAAGAGGTAAACGAAGAGGTAATAAATTCCAATGGCAAGCATTGTGAATCCATAAATGGCAAGGGTGTTAAACCGAAGCCACTCAACAATCCGAGCAAGTCGGTTAACGACAAACCCTTCCCCAATCCCGATCGGTCCGCCGAAGATTCCGTACCCGGGACCACCCCATTTAAAGATTTCAATTTCAAGGTGAATAGGAGACGTGCCTATGACGTTTCGGCAGCTGTCAGAGAGAGGGTAATTTCGAAGCGCGCCCCACCACCAACCGGATTGCTGATGTTCGTTCCTCAGACCTGTGGATCCAATTTCACAACCGTTTACCCGCACAATGTCGGAATCTCCCATGCGGCCAAGCAAAAAGACTGGATGCTTGAGGGCACTGATTCGTTCTAATGGAATGGTGGTGGAAAATATCCAATGTTGAAATTCATTGTATTTTTTTAGTGGTCGCAGGTCGTTAGGTAGTGAAAAGTTGGATTCCAGTACTTCTCCGGAAGGCGATGAAAGCGTCCATCCATTGCTATATGTTCCATCCATAACAGCACTTCGCAACTTTGCGTCGAAGTAATAGAGTGCAAACAGCGGGACGAAAATTGCTGTCAAAGATAGTAAGAAAAGATATTTGAGAGCTCGTGCTCGCAAGGAGCAAAGACAATAGCTTAGTTTGTCGAGTGGCGCTTTCGAATTCGTTCGCGTTGCAAGAGGAGGCTACCGTAAAGCATTTGCGTAAAAGCATGATATCTTTTTGCGGAAACGTTCAAAGCGATCCAGCGAATTCCGTCCCAAATATAGGTAAGGCCACAACTAGAGTAGAATTCAGATCGCCCATCTTCCAGAGCAACAATCACGTCATTTTTACCTGCCGATTTATATTCGGTAAGAGCTGCATCCAAGAGAGATTCCCTCAATTCATTTCCCTGCTTGGAGAAATGAGGAAGGACATGAAGATATAACATGTCGAGAAGACCGAAAATATTCACTCCCGACGAGCCAAGTTCAAGCTGTGCAAAACCAGCCATTTCGCCGTTTAGGCGAGCAACTAAAAAGCGTCTTTCCCGTCGAAGACCATGAGGTTTAAGTTCATGATCGAGTTTTGAAAGATCGAGATGCTCATCGGTAAGCCCAAAAGCTTCGCGTTCAAGTTCGGTTCCCTGAACCTCAAAATATCGGAGAATTCGTGATCGATCATAACGATTGGCGACATCAATTTTAATCTTAGAGTGTTTTGGAAGCTTCCAGCCCTTCGTCAGGTCCGCTTCGTAGACTTGCATGGTTCGCAATTGATGATGTTCAGGAAACCGGTAGTCTTTCACAAAATCGTAGTAGTTTCTTTGATTCCACGGCTTAGATGCCTGTGTAAGACTAAATATGTATTTTCCTCCTTCGGCTGCAATTACGTCCGTGAGAACTGCATAAATATCCTTGGCTGCAATTTTTGAAGATTTTGGATCGATGGCCAAGTGATGAACACACCATGTTTCAGGATAGATTCGATCCATTTGAAGGTGGCCAATAACTTCAGCCGCTCTACGGATCAAAATTCTTTTTGAAATTTTAGTTCCTGCGTCTGAGAGCTGTTGCCAGGTTTTTTTTGTCACATCCACGACATGCGTAAATGCTTCTCGGGGTTTCAGGTCGAGATATCCGCTTCGATCAAAGAGATTCCAAATTTCAGGGTGGTCAGAGGGTTGGTATTGGAAGGAAAGCGAGGGGTAGCGGGCGCTTAAAATCGTGTTGTGCCAGGCGGTGCGTTCGGTATCGCTGTTGGTCTCGATGTGTAGGCCGACAATGTAGGAATTGGTATGGAGATCCCAACGAGATGCGCGTATTGAACCTTTGGCCGTAATCCTTTCTCCCGTCGATGAATCAAGCTCAATTCGATCAATCTTAAATCCTCGAGGAAAGGCCAGCATGCCGTTTACGTCGGCGATTCCGACGCCGTGTTCGCACAAGTCATAAGCATCAAACTCATACTCTTTCGATCCGAGAAAAAACCCGAGGCATCGCACTCGAACGTGAATGCTGTTGCTCCCGTTTCGAACGCGAAAAGTTTCACGCCGAAGAAGGCGCGCTACCTGTTTCGGTCGATCAATTTCAATCGATGTTCCGTCGACATCGCGAATGTTCGATTCGAACGAATGACAGGTTTGAAAAATCTCAAACCGAAATGACCCGCGTCCCTTGGGAACCAGTCGCTTCGAAGGAATCGAAAGTTCCGCCAAAATTCGGTCCTCTCGAACCTCTTTAACGAAGAGAGAGAATTCTCCACCTAACGTATGGACATGTATTGGCGCTTCGGGTCCCTTAAACGCGAGATCGGTAAAAATATTGTTGAGCGTCTCGACATTTTCAATCAAGTCCCATCCCGGGTCATGCGTGGCGAAAGAGGGGGAGCCGTCACCGCCTCGCCCACCGAGAGAAATTCCCACCACGGCGCCCTCAGCCGGGTCAAGCCGGGAATGCGCGACTTCACCGTTGATTTGTTGCTGGTCGAAAAGGAGTTCGATTTCCTTTCCATCTTTTTCCATTCGCGAAACAAAACTTTTAGGGACTCGAACAGCCATGCCATCAAAACTATGATCAATGAGTACGGCGGAATAGGGGCGACCCGACAGCGTAAGTGTTCCCGAAAGAGTGCCGTGCGCCTCTCTACGTGGAAACCGTCTTTGTTCAGCCGAGCCCGAAGTCATGGTTTAGGCCAATATAAACATCTTCCGTGCCAAATTTCCACGAGACTTTTTGCCACAACTGGTTGATAGAAAAGGAGATTTAGGTTCTCTCCCCACGAGGCCTACTAGGCGGCGCTTCCTCACCTGAGGCAACCGAGTCCTTGCCTCTAGTTTGGTGGGTAGATGGTAAACGCAATTGGAAGCTTCCGATCGGTATCGCGGATAGGATGAAACGCATTGATTGTGCAAGACGACGCGTTGGCAGGGCATGGGTTATCCATAAATGTATATGTGGCGTAACCATCGCTATCTGTTGGAACACTTGCAATTAGCGGAGGCGGTTCGTCTGGGTTGAGCGGAGGATACCTGAATTCAACCACCTCTCCTTGCCAGGGGCGATTACATTCATGGAGAATCTGCACCTTTACTCCATAGGGCATACAGAAACATCTAGGACAGCAGGCAAACATGTGAACCGTACGAGACCCCGAAGGTACAAAATAATAATCTCTAGTTGTTCGCAGTGATGCACGTGTCGTTAGAATTGACCCGATACCAAAATCCACCATTACTTGGCTGCCGTTTGGATCCATAGGGTTATCGGCTGATCCAGCTCGAACCGGTACTAAAATTGATCCGTACTCGTCCGATAAATATGTAACTGATGTACTAGTACCATTCAACAAGTAGCCATTCGAGGATTGTGCTTCTATTGATATTGAAGAAATAGGATTGCCGTATAAATCTAGGGCAGTAACAGCCAGTGGTTGGGCAAAAGTTGTGTTTTCGATGGTGCATTGATTGTTTCCCGATACTACCGAGATATTTGTTGGCGGACCTGGCTCTGCCGTAATTTTAAAACCGACAATCTGACTAAAATTACCTGTGTCGTTTGGTAGAAGCTCCGCTCGAACGAAAACATCCCCCGAATAAATTCCTAATCGAAATGCGGTTGACATCATTCCTTTGGAATCAGTGATTGAAGTCGCTGTCGAAAGGACACCAGAGCCATGCGTGATGGAGAAACGAATATTCGCTCCCACCAAAGGGCCTCCATCTCTAGTTTCAGCAATGACCTTGAGATCCTTGGCGAGGAATTCGCCTACTCTTCCGCTCTGTCCCTCACCGTCAAGAATTTTGAGAAATCGATTAGTGGAACCTTGCGACTGAGTCAAAGGATTCTTGCCAAGGGTATCGGGATTCGGGGTGGGATCTCCACAGCTAAGAATTAGGAGAATGATTAAGCTGGCAAAAACAGAAGCCCCAGTTAATTTCATATTGTCTTCCTCCGTTGCCTCAGGTATGCCTGATGTCGCAAACTGTCAACAGGGATTATCCATGAATCAAAAAAAGCATCGGTTTCCGTTAGTTACATTACTCATCGGGAGCCTGCATCTAATTGGCTGCGTGGATGATATTAAAGGCCCTCCCGGTCCTCCTGATGCAATGTGGTCTGCACGGCGCCCGCTTTTTTATACAATTGCCGACGATACTACCCAAGTGATTGTGCCAGCTTCAGAAGCGAGTCCCTCAAGAGTTTTTATCAATGGAAGTCTATTTACGAACAAAATTGATGTTGCAGGGGATATTCATGTCAGTGGTAGAGGAGGCCTGGATCGCGGCAACGCTAAGGCGTCGACGGCCTATTACCTCTACGCAATTCCAGATGAAACGGAAACGTCGTTCGATCTTGTCATTTCAGCGAATCCTCCTTCTGCCGGACCTTCTGGATTTCCCGACTGGAGTTATTTAGGTGCGTTCGTCACAGACTCAACAATAGGGGGAAGAGTGCTCCCAATCTATTCACAAAATGGTTTTGCGACAATTGAGGAACGGTACAGTGCGGGCGGCTCTAGTTCAAGTGTTTCGAGTACCACTTGGACATCAAAAACGATTTCACCGTATCCTGTAACTGTAACCCGCCATTGGGGCTCGCTTGTGGTTACAGGTGGCGCGACGAACGGTGAAGCCGAAATCAAGGGAAGCAAGGATACTCCAACCAACGCACTAATTGCTGCTTACACCGGAGGAGATAGCGGCGACGAGGTTTACGGGTTTGTTCCGGCTACCGACGGCGCAACAGTCTGGATGCAAGTTTCAAGTTCCACACTCTTCGCTTATTGGGCAGTGTATGGGTGGGAGGAAGATTTGCTAAGGTATCCGTAAAAAATAAACATCTCATGTTTAGAAGAGGAAAAATGTTTTTTCGATTCGGACTCATCGGAATTTTCCTTTTATGCGCAGCATGTTCGGATAATGGAGTTGGCGATCTTATTTATCTAGCCCAGCGCCCCTCTTTCTACACGAGCATAAGCGGTACGACACAAGTCATTGTGCCAGCCTCGGAGGCGAGTCCGGCGAGAGCTTATATCAATGGAAAACTCTACACGAACAAAGGTAATGTCGTAGGAGATTTACAAGAAAGTGGGCGAGGAGGAGTCGATCAAGGGCCCTTGGAAGCTATGACAGCTTACTACCTTTACGCGATTCCTGACGAGACAGAGGATACGTTTGATCTTGTGATATCTAAAAATCCACCCACATCTGGGCCCAACGGATTTCCAGACTGGAGCTATTTAGGGGCATTTCTTTCTGACTCTTTGACTGGAGTTCGTCCCATTTTTTCGTTGAATGGATTTGCGACGATCGAGCAGGGCGTTTTTGCCGGGGGTACGAATGGAGATGTTTCAAGTGTTGATTGGACAGCAAGAAAAATAACCCCTTATCCCGTTACCGTTACACGCCACTGGGGTGCTCTCGAGATCATCGGTGGCGCGGTAGCAGAAAATGCTTCTGTAAAGGGGAGCAAGGATACTTCTGAGGCTTCATTGGTGGTAACGTGGGCTCCAAATGGTGCCCTAACTCGATCATTCGGATTTGTACCAGCAACCGATGGTGCGACAGTCTGGATCGAATCGAGCACGACCGCCTCCGCTCATTGGGCAGTGTATGGGTGGGAAGAGGATTTGCTGAAGTATCCGTAAATCCAAACCTACTTTTCAACCCGTGATCGGCGATAGGGAAGATCCGAACCATTTTCCTGAACGAAAATTTCGGATACATGTCCCTTTTTATCCAGGTAAAAAACCAGTTGCCAAGAAGGCTTCTTAAAGGATCGTCCATCTTCCACGATATATGCGGGAATTCGTTCTGAGCCGAAAAAACCATCTGGACGGCCAAGCTCTTTCTCAACTAAGGGTGCAGGTGCGTGCAAATATCTCTCACCCCTAAGGAGGCTCCCCACCATATGGGATCGAATGGTGGCATCTCCGATCCTAAATTTTTTTGCGTCAAACAACTCTACGCCCCAACGCTTTTCACATTCGATAACAGACAAAGTTTTTCCCTTCCAATCAGCTTCGGACTCAGCGGAAAATACAATAGATTCAAGAATGCATAGAGATGTAAGTAAGCTAAATATTATTTTCATGGATGCCTCTTAGATGGATGGATCACTCGTAAGCGATTTTCGGAAAGCGCACGTTCACATGAATCTCCATAAGTTTTCACGGACACACCTGTATCGCCAGGATGATCATGTGCAATCTGGACACCAATTTGATTGTTAAACAAGTCCATCGCGGTTCCTTTCGGGTCATTCGAACACGATTCATGTGCATTCAACCAGGTGTTTGCAGTGGACACAGTAGCATCCTTGCTTTTGAGATTCGATACGAGGAGGGCAGCCCAGATACAATGCCGAAAAGCGTCACTTTCGTCGTCACGAAAATTTCCGCCAAAACGAGCATGTGTTTCTTCTAGGGCTGTCTGTTGGGCTTTTCTGACAAGTAGAGCTTCAGCAGGGAATTTTTTGATCAAAGAAATTTCGTCGTCACACAACTCGGAAAATGGAGGTATGTATTTGATCGGATCCGTTGATGTCGAGGTCTTCTTACAACGGCTAACACAAACTGTGTCTGGGCAGGTAAATGTTCCCATATCGGTTTCGGCTGTAGCACATCTCATTTCACATTGCGGATCATCGGGCGACAGATGAAGTGATTTAAACCAGTCATCACAATTTGATGCAAAGGCCGCAGCCGGAATAATGGCGAGTACTGGCCAGTACGAATTTTTCAAATCAACGACTCACTTTCATCTATTACATATAGCAAAATCGCTCAAGAGTTAGGAAATGGACGGTCATCGGCATAAAAGCATACTATAGCGTTTCCGGATATTGGACACTTGATGGAACGAGGAAGGAAGGAGAATAATGTTTGGCGGCTGGCGACATAGGCGGACACACCACCTGCCAACAATGGGGATAGGAAACGAACCAGCGCCCAGCAAGCAAAAAACAACATTGTCCTTTCTTCATGGGGGAAAAGCTTATACGCAAAGGGTAACCCGACGGCTTCCACGACGATAAGGCCCTGAGGGAGTAAGGGAATTCGGGCCAATAAATGAACGATGGAGAAGAGTGTTAAAGCTGAGCCAGCGGTTGCGTTTATGCCCACCTGTTCCATACACAGAAAGAAAGCTAAAAATTCAAACCCAAAACTTATGAAAAACCAACCGATCCACAATTTGGATTCATTCCACCGAAAACCCCATTGGTCTTTCCAGGAAACCCCGGGTCGAAATAGCAGAAGTAGTTCTTCAAACATTTTTTGGCGTGAAGAACATGACTCACCTTCGAATGATTCAGGATGTGATTGAAGGACTTCTTCTTCTTTTTACACGCCCAGCAATTTTCCAATTGAAATTCTCTAAAAAAGCTGAAGTGATCAGAGACGCCGTTGCAAAATTTCTAGAACAGCTTGATGAAACCCCACCTCTTTTTCAATTCCTTCCAGAAAATACTTCCAAAGAAGAAAAACTCGATCATGCGACGAGTTTGATGCTGGCGGGTGTGGATACGTTGAGTTCGGCATTTACTTGGTCCGCGGGTCTCCTTGCTCAGCATCCACAATGGATGGATAGCGATGATCCCAAAATCATCTCCGCCATTGCTTCTGAGTCGCTGAGACTTTATCCGTCAGTCTGGTCCATCACTAGAAATGCGATCACGGCCATCGATCTTTTGGAGTGTTCATTACCCTCCGGCACCCGATTCGTGGCACCTCTCACTGTATTGCATCGCCATCCCCACTTCTGGAAAAACCCTGATTCCTTTGATCCAGATCGATTTATTCATCCGGAGCCGAGGTCATGCCTAGCCTACGCGCCATTTGGGATAGGAGGATTCTCCTGTCTGGGCCTCCGCTTTGCCATGGTAGCCTTGGAAACATACGTGTCGTACCTTATCCACACGTTTCGTTTGATTCCTGCCAGCCCTCTTCCTCAGACCCGTGGCAGCGTTACCCTCGCTTGCCAAACACCACTCCTGATCAAGGCCGAATCAAGAGCTAATTCTGCGGCGTGATGATCTCCTTCAAGCATGGGGCTTGGAGGCCGCAATTTGAAATCCGAGAATTTTTAACCGATTGATATTTGGGGTCTTTTTGTGGCTTTTTTCTTGCTACTCAAGAGGCTTTGGGAGAAATGGCCATGTCGATGAATAAGAAGATTATTGGATCCATTCTTGTTTCAGTTGGGTTGTTCCTAAGCTCTTTTTCTGCCCGTGCAGAGGATCACTCAAAAGGAAATCAGATTGAGGCGCGGAAAAATGCGCTTGTTCATTTGCTTCTCCCCGATGTAAACGCAGCCCTTCAGGGGCTGTCGAAGGAGTTTTGGTTATCCTATCGTTCCCATCTTTCACCGGACGAAATGGAAAAAATTTTAGCATCCGAAAAGGTGAAGGAGGATGAAGGCGATAATGACGGAGCGATATGTCCGGTCGGCCATGAGTGGGGGAGAGATCCAGGTCTCGTTTGTCTCGAAATAAGAACTTCACAAATATTGAGTTTTATCAGGGGAGAATCGGTTCCTCATCGGCCACCGATTCGACGAAACACAATCACTTCGCAGATGATCATTTGTCCATCAACGGATGAGGGAGAGAGCTGCCTATGGGTACCTTTTTCAAATCTTTCGTTTTCAGCCAACTCCGTCAAACCCAATCTCCTGACGGAACAAGGCAGTGGGAAATTCGTATTTCAAGCCGGACTTCTGGATAAAATCGACGAACTAGCGCGCTAACGATCTTGAATTTTAATTGAGGTCGCTTCTCCCAGGCGGGGAAAGAAGAGAATCGATTCCTTAAGCGGGAGTTTTGAAATCGAAATAATAGCGCGGGCGTAAAGCTGAATTTGCGGGGCGTAGTGCTCGGCGCGGGAGGGGAGATCTTCCTTTTTGATTCGATCGGTTTTGTAGTCGACGAGGACGAGACCTTCGGGTTCTTCAAAGAGTAAATCGATCGATCCCTCGTAGAGATAGTTGTTCTCTTTAAAAGAAAAGGGGAGTTCACGAAAGTATCGCTTCGATTTTCGAACTCTGTCGATCAACGAATTTTTTAACGTCTCATCAAGCATTTTTTCGAGGTCTTCAAGAAACTCTTCGCCTCCCATTTCGCGTATCGCCGCGGCCGCGTATTTTTTCACGTGAATCGGATTGAAATCAGATAGCTCCATGGCACGGTGAAAAAGAGAGCCGAAAAGAGGTCCGGAGCCGCCGAAAGAAAATGACTTCGACTCATGAACCAATTCCGTCGCCGTTCGAAGGGAAAGGCCGGGAATTAATCGAGCGGATCGATCGGCAAGTGGAGACAGAGCTTCTTTTTCCCACTGATGAAGCGAAATCGAAGGCTTTGAGGTTTCATCTTTCTTTTTCTTCCGGTCGATAAGAGTAAGCGAATCGAACGATCGAATTTCAATTTGTTCCTTTGCCATTTCCCAATGAGGGTCGAGAATTTTCCAAAGAGCCGCCGACTGATGGTCACCAATAAATTTAGGAATGATCAGCAAGTCGCGCGCCCTTGTTCCAGCAACGTAGAGAAGCCTCTTTCGCTCTTCATCCCGCCTTGCCTTTTCCCTCTCCGCCGCTTCTTCAAATGTTTTCGTTTGAAAATAAACGCCGGAAGCTTTTCGCCGGAATTCGAGTGAAGCGTTCAGGCGGTCGGCGATCACATTCTCCGATCGATCTCTCGTCCCCCCAAAGTTCGCCCAAACCACAACGGGAAACTCCAGACCCTTCGACTTGTGAATCGTGAGCAATCGAACGCGATCGTTCTCTTCCGGCGTGGAGAGAGGAGACTCGGATTGTTCGTCCCCTTCCCGCGCCCGTTCGCGCGCCCAACGTACAAACATTCCGAGTGAACTTTCGCCCGCCTGCTCCAGAGCGCGTGCCATGGAGTAAAGTTTTTCAATATTCGCCGTCGCCTGCTCTCCATGCTTTCGGGCAAGCGTGATCGGAATGAGTGCACTTTCTTCCATCAAATCAAAGATCAACTTGGAAGGAAGAAGTGTTGGCGCTAGGTCGTGAAACTTTTGCAGCAGGGAAATCGCTGCGCCGATATGAGGAGCCAAGTTCCTTGTCGTGATTTTTCGATAATCAAACGCTGGTTCCATCGAATGGAGGGTGAGAAGATCTTGATCGGAAAGGCCGAAGAAAATGGAATGAAGCGCCGCTACAACAGCGACGGGATCGGTCGGACGGTCAATTGCCTCCAGAGTTGCCAAAAAACCATGAACCTCCTGACGTTGAAAGAAGAGATGCCCTCCCTCGAGTGAGAAAGGAATCGAATAATCCCGGAGAGCCTCTTCATAAATATCGACTCCCGTAGTTACCGGAAAAAGAATAGCGATGTCTCCGGGTCGAATCGGTCGAAGCTCTTTATTTTTTCGATCTGTAATGAAGTAATTCTTCGAACTCAGAAGCTCGCGCAAAATAGAGGCAATGGCTTCTGATTCGAGGCGCCTCGTTTCTCCCGCATCGAGTTTTTTGGGAACTTCTGGTGACTCAATAAAGAGAATCGGTTTTCGCTGGCCCACCGGATGGTCTGTATTGGCCGCTAAGGGTTTGTACGAATCACCCAGGAGCGAGGAGAAAAGAGTATTGATCCATCCAATGAGAGGTTCGCTGGATCGAAAGTTTTGAGAGATGATCACACGTTCGCCCTGTCGGGTGAGCTGGTCGGTGGTAGCGCGATAGAGATCAATCTCCGCCCGGCGGAATCGATAAATCGATTGTTTTGGATCCCCAACTAAAACAAGTTTTCCTGGTTTAAGTTTTAACTCACGCCACGAAGCTCCGGTTTCTTGAGCGGAGATACGCCACATTAATTCCGCCTGAATCGGATCTGTATCTTGAAATTCGTCGACCAAAATATAATGAAATCTTTTTTGAAAATATCGGCAAACCTCTTCATTGGAGGCCAGAAGTTTTCGCGAGAGAAGGAGAAGGTCGTCGAAATCAAGCTTTCCCTCTCTTCGTTTCGCCTCTTCGACGTATGTCACGAACGTAGAAGCCCATGTCAAAAGATCAAAAAACAGGGCTTCTCGGTGCGATTTGATGAAGGGCTCCAGTTTGGCTTTGAGTTCAGCCATTCTTGTTTTGAATTCCTTGGCGTGATCGGGGGAGTCCCAATTTTTTTGTGCTCCCTTTCCCGCTTTGACTTCAAAACGTGTCAGTATCGCTCTTTCGGAAATGGCAGGGGGTGAATTTCGGACTAATTCGAGTTCATTCGAAAGTCGTAAAATCGATTTGAAACCTTCATCTTCTGTTTGAACGCAGTGTTTCTCGGCGAACTGATAGAGATCGATCATTTCATTTTCGAAACTTTCCCAATTTCCCTCCACGGGGCGTGGAGAGGGAAGAGCGGTTAAAAGATCGCGATGGTCATAAAGCTCCATCGCGATGTTTCGGATCATATCGAGTGAAAATCCGACGGACATCGCCCTTGTCAGCGGCGTCCGATCTTTTTCAAGAGCCTCGGGCAACCAGTCTTCATATTTTTTTCGCAGAAAAAGCGTCGCGCCGACGGCATCGAGTTGTTCAAAGTTCGGCTCGATTCCCGCTTCAAGCGGGCGTTCACGAAGGAGGGAAGCAGCGAACGAATGGATCGTCGTGATTGGAGCGCGGTCCAGATCATCCACCCATTCTCTTTCTCCCTTTGACTCTAATTCACGACGAATTCGGTCACGAAGCTCCGAAGCCGCTTTTTCCGTAAATGTAACGGCGACGATTTCATGAGGTCTGGCTTTCTTTTTTCGAAGAAGGTCGATGTACTTCTCGGTCAAAAGAGATGTTTTTCCTGTACCGGCCCCTGCCTCGACCGAGAGCACCGAATCATGATTCTCACGAATCCGCGCTCGTATGGCGGCGTCGATCATTCGATCTCCTCCATGGCCACAATCGCCGAAGCGGAGGCATCTTCCATTTTACGAAGATAGACGGAATCGATATTCTTCCCGCAAATCGATGTGAAATCACAGGTCGCGCAATTTTTTCGATCTTTTCCAGGTCGAGGAATGAAAAGACCGGTCGCCATCCCTTCAACCATTGTCGAAAGAAGTTTGATTAAATCTTTTCGTCTGGCTTCAAGCATTGCTCCGGAAAAGGAGACACGCTCAAATCCGGAGGAATAGCCCGTGTTCCAGAGCAGAGCTTCCGTCTGATGAATATCGATGCCCGGATAGAGAAGAGGAAGAGCCGATAAATAAAGAGGAAGTTGTAATGTTGTTCCCCCGTCGAAACGATCATCTTTGTACCGGCGGAGAGAGCCGGTTTTGTAATCGATCACTCGGGCTTTTTTTCGATCGGATGTGAGATCAATTCGGTCGATCACGCCGCGGATTTGAACCGTTCTACGCCCGAGAGAAAAAGTGAGAGGTTTTTCTTCACCAAAAGAAACCTCGAAATCATCCGGAAGATAGGGAGTGATTTCCCGCATTTCAAAATCAATAAAGGCCTGGAGATCGGAAAGGAGGAAGGCTTGATCGGTCTCCCAAATCAAACGATGACCGAGGGGAACCGTGGCTTCCGCTTTTCGAAAAACTTCATGCGCGATTGTATTCAGCCGTTTGATAATGGTCGAGCGATTCTCCATCCTTAGCGGAAGAAGTTTGTCTTGGCGAAGCTCCGAAAAAAGGCGAAAGAGAATGTCGTGAACGATCGAGCCTCTATCCGTCGGCCGGATTTTTTCGGCTTCGTCCGGAGCCAGCGAGGGTTCCAATTCCAGAAGCTCTCGGAGAAAGTAGCGATAGGGACATGTGGCATAGGTTTCAAGGCGAGAGGGCGAAAAAACCATCGGGAATGTTTTTCCGCCGAGATCGATACGCCCTTCAAACTCCGTCCAAAGATTTTCACCGAGGCGATGCGAAACCCAACGATGAACGGCAGATGAGATGGGACTCCAATCTTGAATCGCATCGGAGCCTTCCTGAAGCGACCATGCTCCTAGGTGCCCCACGAGCCAGTCGCTCCGATCCAGAATTGTTTCACTTCTTTTGGCCCATCGAACCATCGGAAAAGACCGAACTTCCTGCGAAACCTCTTCGCGTCGACGGCTATAAAAAGGAGAGGGAAGAAGTTCTTTTCCATTTGCCCGGTCCATTCGCGGATAAGAAAGGATCAATTCTCGCGAAGCTTGCGCGCATGTGACATTGAATAAGAGGCGCTCTTCAAAAAGTCGCCTTTCCTTAAGGACCATTCCGCCATGCAGTTCCTGATTGAGTTCACGCCGTTCATGATCCAAAAGAAGTGGATCCGTCTGTGGAGGGGCGGGAAAAACTCGTTCATTTAGGCCCGGAATAAGAATCGTATCAAAGGCGATTGACCGGGCACTCTCGAGACTTCCTAAGAAAAGCCCATTTCGCTCAAACCCGCCCGATGAAATTCCCTTGGAAAGAATTCGTTTTCGAATGGCTTGAATGAGATGAGACTCCTTCTCCATCGGAAATGAAAGAAGGTCACGAATTCCTTCAATGGTTTCGACGGTGGCCACCGCCTCTTCGTTCGGGAGAGCATATTTTTTGATGAAGCCCGAAAGCTCAGATGAAAAACGACTGGGATCGGACGCATGTTCCCAAAGGCGATCAAAAGTCGAAAACCAATCTCGCATTAATGGAATGAATTTTTCTTTTTCAGGAAGAGGTGTGGGAGTGCGCCAACTCGAAAGACGCGAGAGAAAATTTCCCAGTCCACGTGTGACACCCGCATCGCGTGTCCAGCGATCCCAGTCGGCGCGATGGCCGAGCCCTTGTAGATGCTTAGCGTCGAAAGGAAAAACAGAAAGAAGAGAGAGCAAATCAGTTCGCTTCCAGTCGGTTCCCAGAAAATCAAGCAAAAGCAAAAGTGCTCTTCCGATTTGTGTCGTGGCTAAAGGTTTTCCGCCTTCACGATAAAAAGGAATTCCGGCTCGGTGAAGGATGTCGGAAAAAATAGGCAGATAAAGATCGGTCGATCGGAGAAGAATGGCAATACGATGGAGGGAGAGTTTATTTTTTTCGATTGATTCGAGAAGATAACGAGTCAGATCTTCCGCCTCTACATCGACCGATGCAGATGAGAAAAATTGAAACGAGGGTTTTTGATCGGATGAAATTTTTGTCGATTTCCAGCTAGAAAAAATCGCCTGGGAAGATTCAAGGGGAACCCAGGCCTGAAGGGGAACATGTCGGCCTATGGCATCGATCAGTTGACGTTGAATATGTGTGAAATCGTA
The DNA here is from genome assembly GCA_964397255.1 of uncultured bacterium. Classification (GTDB taxonomy): domain Bacteria; phylum Bdellovibrionota_G; class JALEGL01; order JALEGL01; family DATDPG01; genus CAYNHQ01. The sequence continues at coordinate 41,855 of CAYNHQ010000001.1, read as the reverse complement.
AAAGCCATAAATATAGAGTCGTTGGGCGGCTAAACGTTCGACAAATTGCTTCGATTCGGAAGCGGCTTCGAGAATCAGATCGGCGGTCGTGGCAAATCGGGTGAGATATTTTTTCCGGTGCTCGGAAAAGAGGCGCGAAATTTCACCTAACTTTCCCTCATGTTTGCCAAGGGACGTAATGCCGCCATTGATCAAATCATGAAATGTGGATCGCAGTGCCTGATGAAATCCTTCCTGATCTCGAACTTCATAAAACCTGCTGCCGGTAGGCAGAGCAGACGATAAATCGGCGAGAAGGAATTCCTCCCCATCTGGAGGAAAAAGAGATCTCCCCTGATCGATCCAGCTCTTTTCCAAAAGTCGGAAAGCCAGGTCGACAAACGTGACAAAATGAACATTCGCTTCTCCTCCCGTTTTTTCAGCGAGCGCATGTCGAAGGTGTAGACCAAGAAAGTTAGAACCCACCAAAACGATTCGGGCCTGAAGTGGATCGGTTTGGAGGTCGGAAGCAAGAGTGGCAAGAAAATCCTCCTCAAACTCTTTCGAAAACGTTCCATAATGGAGGAAATTCACGGAGGAAGAAATATCCCGGTCGGCGATTGCATTCAAGTATGGGGTAGGCTATGGAGGCGGGAAAGGAGCTTAAATATGAAAGCAAATATCGGAATTTCGGCGGAAAATCGTGAAGCAGAAGTGAATCTTCTCAACCTGCTTTTGGCGGATGAGTTCACGCTCTCGACCAAAACCAGGAATTATCACTGGAATGTTCAGGGGATGCAGTTTAACGACCTCCATAAATTTTTTGAAGCCCAATACATCGCCCTGAATGATTTTATTGACCAAGTGGCGGAACGGGTTCGCCAGTTGGGTGGAATGTCTGTGGCTACGTTGGCCGAATATACAAAAACAACTCGACTGGAAGAACATCCGGCTAAATTTCCGGAGGCGAAGCAGATGCTGACGAACTTGCTTACCGATCATGAATCGATCATTCAGACGCTCCGGAATGATGTCGATGCCTGCACGAACAAATATAGTGACGCCGGCACGAGCGATTTTTTAACAGGCCTCATGGAAGAGCACGAAAAAATGGCCTGGATGCTCCGCGCTTTTCTCGAAAGCCGGTAAATTGCACCTACGTGTAGACTGTTGAAATAGGTTGACTCCGATGCAAAGTGGTAATTTTAACACGAGGTTCTTCTTAATTTGTCTCTGTCCATTGTTGCTACCATTGCGCATTCACGCTGCTCAAGAATCTCCTGCACCGGCGAGTGAGGGCCTCCTTCTGACACATTCGGAAGCAGAAATGTGTTTAAAGGACGAAGAGAAGTGCATTCAATTGATTCGCGAAAAGTATGTTAAACACTTAACAGCCGCAAAACTTCACAGTTGTCTTAGTCGAAGTGTGGAAAAAGCGCCGAAACCAATTCAATCGCCAGCTAATAAGTTGCTAATTGATTATTTTGAGACCATCAAAAAATCGGAAGAAGCTAAGGCGGGCGACGTGATCAATACGGCACTAAAGCAATTGAATAAGGCACGAACAGAAAAGGACCTTGCGCCGTTATCGAATCTTTTTCTGGCATATGGATATGCGATAACCGCTACACACCGAATGCTTTTTGAACTTGACCCTCAATTTCGAGTGGCCCCACTCATTGGAATGCTCCATGCTTATAAAGATGCTAAGGAGGGTGCCTCACAGGTCAAAACTTGGGTCCGATACCAAACTGAAGCAGATATGCTGATACAAGATGTCTCTCTGAAATACATAGGTTTGGCACGAGAAGGTGGGGAGAAGGCTTGCAGTGAGGATTTAGAAACATTTGTATTAGCCGAAAAAGCGGCAGCCGAAAAACGTCTCAAGCAAAATAATTAAGCATCTATCCAAAAAAACACACCTCGATTGGACGTGTATTTTCAGAGACTTCCGTGCGTTGACTCCGGGAATTGAATAGTTGTATATTTAAGGTATAGAAATGATGTGGAATTTGAATATAATGAGGAGAAAAGTCGTTCAAATCGCGCAAAGCACGGAATCGACTTTCTCGAGGCGCAAGCGCTTTGGGATAGTCCGCACGTGGAGTTCTCCGCGATGAGCCAATTTGAGAATCGTTTTGCTTTGATCGGGATGCTCAGAGGAAAGCTGTATACGTGCATTTATACTATTCGGGATGAACGCATTCGCATCATCAGTTGTCGCTGTTCGCGAAGGAAGGAGGCAAATCTGTATGAAAAAAGTGTCTTCAAAACCTAAGACCGCCGAGGAGTTCGATAGCTATTTTGAGAAGCACGACATTGCCGAATTGTTGGATACCAAGACACGTCGGGTCAATATTGATTTTCCCGCGTCCGTTTTGCAGCGCCTGGATTTGAAGGCTCGTCAGCTGGGATTAACCCGACAAGCTTTAGTGAAGTATTGGATCGCGGAACGTCTGCAATTGATTCCCAAAGCAAGTTAGTCGGGAACAAAATAATCAGTTCATTGCCAATAGGCTCGAGAGAGCGTTTTCAATTTCGCAGATGAGAGTGGGGTCTTCGGCGGTCATTTTGAGGACGCGGAGCTTCCCGATCAATAGGTCGCGGCGGGTGGGGGTTTCGTGAGGCGCCAGCTCCAGCAGTGTGGCCAGAACTTTTCGCACAAAAACAGTGTCGTCGTGATCGATCAAGCGTAGAAGATCGTCCCAGTTGCGGGGAAAGCCGTATTTTTCAATGAAGGTGGTGGCGCGTTTGGAAAAAAGCTTTCCGGTGGCTTCGCAAACTTCCTTCCACTCTTTATCGACTTCTTTTGATTTCTTTCCTGAGAAAAAGGCTTCAAGAGCCTTTTTCGCAACCGACTGATCTCGCTGAATCATCGGTGGTGGACGGGAATCGGGGCGATCTTGCGTCACATGCGTCGAGCGGTTCCGCATGTTATCCCGCTCGCGCCAGCTTAATTTTTCACGATCTTCTGGGTCCTCTCGGCGGGGCTGTCGCTCTCGCTCTTCAAAAGGATCTCGGAATCTTCTTGGCATAAAAAATTCCTACAGAGAGGAAGCCGTTCGCGCCGTAGTCCAGCGCTCGGCGAGTAGTGGAAGCGATTGACTACCCTTATATTCAGAGCCTTTCAGAACATTAGCCAAAAATGATATCCGCTCCTCGGGTTTGGGATGGGTTTGAAAAATGCCACCCTTTTGTTTTCCAGAAACAGTTTCAAGGACGCGAAGAAAATCTTGAAGGCCTTTCGGCTGATAACCGACTCGAAAAGCAAAATCTGTTCCGGTCGCGTCGGCGTCTTGCTCATCCTCCTTGCTCAATCCTTTCACAAAAATTGTATTGACGACTTCTTTCACAAGAGAGTCGAACATTTTTGGATTTTGATCGAGGGCCGATAAAGTCACTTCAGACAATCCCTCCAGCGTTTTTGACCGACGAATCGCATTGAGAACATGCTTTTTTGAGACATGCGCAATTTCATGTCCAAGAATTCCACCCAATTCGGCCTCGTTTTTGACTAGTTTCAAAAGGCCCTTGCTGACAAAAATATATCCGCCGGGCGCCGCAAAAGCATTGGGCTCTTCCGCATTTAATATTCCGAAATAGTAGGGAATATTCGATCGATCGGAAGTGAGAACCACGGCACTTCCCACCCTTGCCAAATATTTTTCCATCTCCGGGTTTTCCCAAAGGCCACCAAATCGAGCGACAGCCTCTAGTGCGACCGCACCGCCGATGGCCATTTCTTCCTTGTATCCAATCGGAGCCATCGACTGAAGGACTTTGATCCCGCTAAAGATCAAATTTTCGGTTTTGTTGGGCTTTTCTCCTTTTTGATTCTGTGGAGGAGAAGCCAATTTTTTCATTAAATCGTCAAGGCCAGCGTTGGCTACAATCGGCGCAAGTAAAAAAAGAACCCAGAGAAGTATGTGAAATCGTTTCATGGCGTTCCCCCATATTCGCCCAGCTTCCCTTCCCTCAAGAAGGTTTCGACTTCCGCCGGAGGAACATGAATCGATTCCATATGCTTGATCATCGCAACTTCTTTTTTCGTGATCTTGGCTCTGCCCGCGTATTTTTCGGATGTCGGGCTAAGTCCTCGGATGCTAGCCGCGGAAGAACCTTCTTGTGCAGTGGCTCCGCCGCCTCCCAAAGCGACTAAGAAATCGCTACCACCGGAAGGTGCGGTTGCAGAAAGTTTAAATTCATATATCCATCCCTGCTTGCCTACAGCGGATACGCGGTACCACTTTCCCTGCTTTTCGAGTGTTTCGACTTTGGTTCCACTTTTGAGTTGTGTGACGACAGTGGCGGATGCGTCGGTCGACGATTTCAAATCCGCCGTTGGCGACTTCACATACATCGTCGCCGCGTGAGCCGTCACCGCAAAAAGAAAAGTCACCAAGAAGTAGAACGTGGATTTCACGCGAGCTAACCTAACCGAACCTCTTCACTGAGGCAACCGGTGAGTGGAAAATCAACGATAATCTCCAGTTAGGGCGAGGGAGGCCCAGTAGGCAGGGTGGGGATAGTAATTGCGGACGAGAATTTCCGCTTCGCGGAGGCTTTCGGCCTTCGAGTTCGAAATATAATTCCGGTAAAACCTTTTTACTAAGACAGCCGTGGCGACATCGCTGATTCGCCAGAGGCTTGAAAGAATGGAATGTGTGCCCGCGTAAAGAAACGACCGATTGAGGCCGACCAACTCATCTCCTCCCTCGATTTTCGCCAATCCAGTCTGGCAGGCGGACAACGTTACAAGGTCCGCATTTAGTTTGAGATTGAAAATATCTTCCACGCGCAACTCACCATTGTCTCCCTTGGAAGGAGCCAGGCGGAGGGCCGAAAAAAGAGGATTGATGGAATCGAATTCTCCGTGCGAAGCGAAATGGAGAACCTGATACTTGCCGATATTTCCCACTACCCACTTCTCCGTCGCTTCTTTTCGAGTGAGTAAGTCGATATTTGGAAATTGTCGGGCGATCGCTCCCACTTCTTTTTCAGCAAAAGGAAGGTCGAGGGCATGATTCCCGAGATCCGGGTTTCCCACAGCCAAAACACGGGCGTTTTGTTTATCGATCGCTTTTTTCTGAAGCGTGAATTTCAACACACTGGCACTGGGCGTGTAAAAAAGTGGATGGCGATCGATCACATAATTTTTTCCATCAAAAAGTGAGGCGAACGCGAGGTAATGAAGCGAACCATAGGGGGAGATACCCACATATTTTTTTTGAGCGATGTCTTTTTCAATCGGCTCAATCAAAATGGAATAAAACTCCTCGGAAAGTTTCATTAGGGGCTTTTGTTCCTGCATGAGACGGGAGTATTCAACGATCTTTACTTCCAGTTCCGACTTTGGGATCGGTTTGCGCGCCACTGAAATTCCTTCGGACGTGATCACCCAGGCAAGAACTTCTTTTTCAGCGAGAAAATATTCAACCAGCGCCGTATCTAAACCGATCAGCCTCTGAACTTCATCCAATGTAATGACATCCACGGAAATGAAGGACGAAAGTTGTGGATTCGATGCGCGCAAATCAATCAGCAACTCTTCACGCTCCTTTCGTGCCGTTCGCAATTCATTCACTAAACGAGTGCGTTCGGAATCGTTTGGAGCTTTGGCCAACTGATCTTCGAGGTCGTCGATTTTTCGGCGATTTTCCTGATCGCGGGCGAGAAGCTTTTGATCGGAAGGCTGACTTGCTCCAATCGATCGATTGCCAAGGAGATCGATAAAGTTCCTGGATCGAGCCCGTTCGGCATACGTCCATGCTTCAGCGATGCCCGCTTTTCCTTTTTGGAGAAGAGCCAAAATTGTGTCTTCGTAGAGAGACGACTTATTTGTCATGAAACCGTTTCGGAACTCTTCAATCTTGATAGCGGCGGAGAGCTTTTCCACGACGTCGATCGCGCTCTTATATTGAATAAGCGCCTCGTCGGTTTCATGCCGAACCATGGCGGCTTTTCCCAAACCATGGAGAGCCCGCCATTCCACTTCACGGAGACGGCTCAGCCGAGCCAGGCGCAATGCCTCTTGATATCCGACGATCGCATCACTCCATTTGGATTGAAGTGACTGAAGGTCGGAAAGGCTTAGGCGGGCCTTCGCCTCGTTTTCAAGTGCACCGATTTTATGAGCCAGGTGGATGGCTTCCGAGAGATTTTTTTCAGCGGCGGCAAATCGACGGAGCTTGGTTTCACTGATTCCTTTGTTCCGGAAATCGTACGAAAGCCCCCAACTGGTCTGCAGCTTTTGGTCAATGGCAATGGCTCGATCAAATGCAGCGATCGAACCCTCGAGGTCGCCGCGATCACGAAGAATCAAGCCGATGTTGTTTTCGGCCGCCGCGGCATCGATGGGGGAGACGAGTTTCGCCGAAAGGGCCTTTGATTTTTCTTGTTCGCGCAGTGCCGAGTCATAACGATTCACTGTCCAGTCAATCAGTCCCTTTGTGGAGTGTGCGAGCATTTCAAGGCGTTCGTTCTTGGTTTCTTCCGCGATCTCGAGAGCTTTTCGCTGCCATTGGAAAGCTTCAAAGTAACTCCCCTGATACCAGTAAGTATTGGCTGTAAAAAGGGCCGCCTTCCCGGAAACCGCGCGATCTTTTCTTTTCTCTGCGCGGACGAAAACAGCCTGATCGATTTCGCGCGCATGATCAAAAAGAGCTCGCCGTTCTTCCACGAGACCCAACTCCAGTTCCGCTTCATCTCGGTTGGTTTCGTCTTTTGCTTTGGCAAAGAGATCAGCCGCCTGGCGAAACGCTTTTTTCGCCTGGCTGTAATCATTGAGGCGAAGGTAATAAATTCGGCCGATACGCCGCCATTGCTCGGCGGTTTCACTACCTCCCTTTTTCGAATAAATCGACAATGATTGATCGAAGGACGAAAGCGCTTCTTTATAACGACTGGCATTTTCAAGGATGATCCCCCGTGTGGCGAGTGTAGAAGCCACTTTTTCCGTCGCTCCCCCCTTTCGATAAAGAGTCGTTGCTTCCTCGAGAGCTTTTACCGACTCGGGGTATCGTTCGGCGCGGGAATAGAGAATTCCGAGAAACTGCAACGAATCGGCCAGCGTGGGAGAATTATTTTTTTTCCGAAATTGAACCAGTTTCTCTGCAAGGCCGATGGCGCGGGGAATATCGTCGCCCTTCCAAGAAGCGGTGGAAGCGGCATCCAGAATGGCTTCTCGCGACGCATCACTTTGCTCGGCGTCTAAAATGTCGATCGCCTGTTCAAAAATGCGAACCGATTCATTAAATCGCCCCTCCTTATAGAGCACAGCTCCTTGTTGAAGGAGGTCGTTTAATCTCTCTTTTGCGATTTCCTTTCGCTCTTCAGGTTTCCAGCCCAGCGCGCCAACGATTTCGACAGAGTTCGCATTTGAATCCCCGGTTCGTACAGTCGCCACACCGCCACGAGCGAAGCCTTCCGCTAAGAGCAAATCTTGATGGAGTTCAGGCGGAAGAAAAAGAGTCGTTACGCCGCTTCCCAAAAGAAGGCGAGCTGGAAGAATCCGATCGTATGAACTTTTTCCTTCATTCGGATCCACAAAAAGCAGACGAAAGGGAGAATCAGAAGGAGAAAGTATAAAATCTTTCGGCGCCACAAAAACATCGGCCAGGCGAATCTTCGATTCAAAATCTTTTCGATCTGACCACGTCAACCATTCTTTGGCTTTAGATGGGTTGGTCAAGGATAGCCAACGACGTTGAGAAATAGGCTGAGCGGAGAGGGAATAAAATAAATGGGCTCCCGAGCGAACCACGCCGCAGGGATCTTTTTTTGGACAAAGCGAACGATCGGTTACGTAAGTGTCTTTGCCTGCCGGAAGAGAGGCATTGGGTTCAAGAAGTTCGATTCCATCATTTTTAAGGAGTAGCCAAGTGGATTTTCCATCGGTCGATAGAGAATGGAGAAAAACTCGATTCGGTCCCAACATTTCTTGAAGTTCGGCGGCGTCAATAATGTCTGCTGCTGAAAGAGAGGCGACACCCCGTGAAAGATTTTCGCCCATGGGAATGGGGATGGGTGCTAGAGCAAGAGCGAGTCTAATGCGATCGGACCACTCGGAAGCGATATAGACTTTTTCAGCTTCCTTCTTTTGAAGATTCTCTCGGATTTGATTTTGAAGAAGGGGGAGGAGATCGGCGAATGGCTTCTCAAGACCTCGAACCGAAGTTCCAGAAAGTGAGGAGAGAAGATTGTCGAGTGAATTCCCCCCCATGCGAACATTTAAAATATTTGCCTGAAGAGCAAGATCGGGTCGGTTGATTTTCTTCGCCTCTTCGATGATGGCCGCCAACGAATCTCGGCCCGGAATGCGAATCGCCCGATGCCCGGACCATTCAAAGTGGGCGAGATCCACCTCAAGCGCCAGACCTTCATCTTGTGTGGGTCTGGATTCACGGAGACGCTGAAGAATTTTTGTCAGTGGCGAGGGTGTAGCTTCCGCAGCTCCTATCCAATCTCCGAGTCGTAAGCGCTCCAAGGCAATACGTGCGGCCAATTGATTCGCCTCATCATCATTTCGATTTCGAGCCAAGCTCCAGGCTTCATCCAGCAGAGAGGCCGCTTCATTAGCGGGAACCGTTTCGGGTGAAATGAAATGCAGTCTCGCCATGGATAGGGCGTTGAGTGTCAGGCCCGATTCGTGTCGGATCGTCCGGGCATCCGCTATGGATGAACGGAAAGCCGTAGCGGCGAGAGGGAATTGACCGAGGCGAAAAAGTGAAACGCCTCTCTGATTTTGAAGAATCGAGCGTTTTAAAAGAAAGGCCGGACGTTTCGTTTCTTCGATCGATGATTCCGCGGGTAACATGGCCACCTTGCGATCGAGAGATTCCAGGGCGGAACGATCATCTCCCCGCTCTCGATCGATGCGGCCGACAAACGTATAAATGAGGTCCTTCTCACCCTGAGTTGTAAATCCCTTTGCCGCTTCGGAAGTGTCTCCGTCGAGGGCCACTTCCATATCCAGATTGTAAAGAGAGCCCGTCTTTTTGGTCTTCGTGGTTCGAGCGCCGTGCTCTCCAAGCAACGCCAGACTTTCATCAAAGGTATCTCGGGAATTGGCGAGAGCCTTTTCTCTCTCGTTTGGGTCAGTGGTCGGGGAATCGAAGAGATGAATGGCCATATTTCGAAGCGCCTTCGCTTCGTTGGAGGGCTCACCCAGGGCTCGGTTGAGCTCCGCCGCTTTTCCAAATGCCTCAGCTGCTTCCGCATGTTTTCCCCCCTCGGCAAGTGTGAGGGCTCGCAGATCAGTTTGCTCGGCTCGGTGGGAAAGAAGCTCTCTTCCTTTGATCTCCAGGTCCCGTTCTAATTGAACGAGAAGTTTTCCCGCCGCCGCCAGCAATTTTTCCGCACGGGGAAAATCCCCCATGTGAAATGCGCTTCGGGCATAGCGTTCCAGAAAAACGAGCTTCTGTGCAGCAGGGTCGAAGGGAGAATCGAGCTTTTCTCTCTCAGCGTAATAATCCAACGCTTTTGAATAATCTTTCAGTAAAAAATAACCATTGCCCAGATTGAGCGTTAAGTCGGAATAATTTTGAAAATCCTCATTCGGATCGTTCAGTGTTCGAGCGATGGAATATTCATCGATCGCTCGTTCCAATTGATCGGATTCTTTCAATAATTCTTCCCGTTTTTCCAGCACGAACCCGAGCGTCTGATGCGGAAAAAGGGCCTGGCCGTTCATGGCAACGGCTTGCTCCAAATGCGGCTGAGCGAGGTCGAATCCCTTGGAGGGCGGTTCGACATAGGTATACGCGAGGCCCAGACAGTATCGGGGAAGGTAGTAATCGGGGTTTTTCTTTACCTCGTCGCGATAAATCGAAATCGCCTGGTCTGTTTCTCCAACGGAGGCATAAGATGCGATGAGTCCCCGGTGAGCCTGAACGATCGAGGGATCAAAGGCAATCAGATCTCGAAATGTCCGAATGGCGAGGCGGGGATCTTTTCCGGCCAAAGCGCCTCTTCCCTTGGCCAGAAGATTTCCGACAAACCGCCGCTTTGCCTCTGTCCGCCAGGGGTCACTCACAGGTACGACGGCTTCCGCTTCTCGGTAAAGCGCGAGGGCTTCATCATAGTCTCCCCGCTCGACCAAAATTCGGGAGAGTGTGAGCTTGGCTCGGGCGCCTTCCCTCTTTTCATTCGGAAATTGGGCCAGAACCGATCGAAGCGTGGTTTCGGCTTCGTTTTTCTCGTTTTTTGCCAGCTGTCGCTCCCCTAAACGGTTAAGAGCATGAGCCGGTAGTACCGGAGTTTTCGATTCCATGGTCGCCAACATTCGGAGTCGGGCATCTCGATCACTCTCATTTTTAATAGACAAGAGAGTTGCGTTGACGGCCTCCTCCGCCGCCTGATCGCTCCAGGGATCGGCATTCGGATATTTTCGCAAGAGATCGGAGTAACCGCGCAAAAGTTTTTCGGTCTCACCGAATTTTCGGTAGAGGACCACTTTTTCGAGCATGGCGGGAGCTGCGGCATCCACCTCATTTGGATATTTCTGAACGACGGTATCTAAAGCGCGAATCCCGTTCGCCTCGTCATGAATTCGCAGCCAGGCTCTTCCCTCCGCCAAAAGCGCCGTCGCTCGAACATCATCGTTCTTCGATCCCACCGCGATTGCGCGCCATTTTTCCACAGCGCGAGAAACCGTCGCGTTGGAATAATTTCCTTCCAGTTCAAGCCGAATCCGTTCAATTTTTGACCGGTCTCTCCATCTGCCTTCACTCGCTTTTTCGGAAGTCAGCCACGCCTGAGTGGCTTGCATCTTGTCGCCCAGACCTTCGAAAATTTTTCCCCTATAAAATTGTGCTTCTGCTTTATCGGAGGGGGACCGCCAAGAAATTTCAGAAAGAACTAATGCCGCGGTTCGGGGATCGGAATTCTCCAATTGATGGGAAAGCGAAAAAAGATCTTTGATCGAAAGGGTTTCCGGAAACCATCCCTTGGCATCAAACGACATCAGATGGCTCAGCCCCGCCCCAGAACTACGCGTGGATGAAAAAATAATCCGGCCGTTTGAAAATGTCGGAAAAAGATCGGATCGATTCCCCGCCGTGAGTCGATGAAGGTTCTGATCCATCTCCTTGCCTGATGTTGAAATGGAAAAAATGGCCGCGTTGTCGGCCAACGTCACGCGGCCGTCTTTGTTGGTGTCGTCCGCAAATCGAGAAAAGAAGAGCGCATCTCCCTTTTGATTCCACGAAGGGCTGGCATCGAAGGGGCCGGAAGTTAGTTTGCGGGAATTCTTTGTGGCGAAGGAGAATACGTAAATCGATCCGTCTTTTACGTAGGCGAGGGAAGTACCATCCGGTGAGGGGGCCGGCATGCTTCCTTGCGTGAGAAACGAAGTCTCCCGCGACGGAAGCGTGAGGACGTAAATTCCACTTTCTTTTCCTTCCATCCGACCGAAATAAATTTTGTCCCCAGAGGGGGCCCAGGCCGGCTCACTTTCACTCTGGCCTCCATTGGTTAATCGAACCAGCTGACCTTGAGAGAGGAGATATTTCGTAATTCGAGCCGAAGTCCCCGCTGAGGCTACTTCCGAATCCGGTTTGGAAAGGATGGATCCATATTGCTGATACAGTCGTTCACGAATCAGTTCCGGAATTTTTTCGGCAAGACGGAGATTGACGAGATAGAGATCTCCCCGGCTGTCGTCGCGAGTTGATACAAATACAACCTGTTCCCCAGTGGGGGATACGGCGGGGGAAAAATCACGCGCGGTGTGAAAGGTGAGGGGATAATCGCCGACCGAACCGCTTCCGGGAAGATAGCGGATGAAAAGGTCCGGATTTCCTCGTCGCGTGGAAACATAAACGACGCTTTTCCCGTCGGGAGTTGCGGAGGGAGAATAATCGTCAGCGGTACCGGTGGTGATGGCCTGGGGCCAACGAACTTGATCCGTAAGAAGAAGGGTCGCGGCGAGTGTGATGACCCCGAAAAAAGGCATTACTTCGCTTTCTCAACCCAACGGCCGTCGTCGAGCTCGATTCTTTCTCCTGGTTTGGCTGCGTCGCGATTCATCTGGGCGAAGACCCGCTGCAATTTCGGTAAATCTTTGGATGTCATCGATTCACTTGTTTCAATCACGCGCGATAATAAAACAAGGCGATCACGGTTTTCTTCTTCCATCACTTCTTTGACGAACTTGGCGTAGGCGGGATTCTTTTTCAGTTTGGCGCAGCCAAGGGGACTTAAAAGGCCGCTCTTGTTTTCGCCGGCGCAACCCTCTTTTTTAAAAGCGTCGACATCATCGCGATTAAATTCTCTCGATTGGGCCGCTCGAACCGCTTTTTCTTTTCCGGGGGGGAGATACGGAAGGGGTTTAATTTTCCCTCCTTCATCGACTCCTCGAACGGACGCCAACATGACCATTTCTTTGGAAAGTTCGTCGTACGTTCCCAAAATTTGTCGCTCGAGAAGTGTTTTTTCGTCGACGACTTCGACATTCACACCGACGAGCGGCCCTGAACATCCTACCAACAACAGAAGAAGCGGCGCCGCTGATTTCATGGATAGACGATCTAGCATGACGGAAGTTTTAGTACCAGAACCTGAAATGAAACGTTACGCTGAGACCGCCAGGGAAGTCATTTCTCGATGGGTTCGGAGGAGATCGTTATGAAATAATGAATGCATGATCCGCTTTCGAACGAACGATAATTGCTGTATCCACGGAGGGGCCGGAAGAAGGCCTTTGTAACAGGTGATAGCGACAAGGCAATTCAATAAAAACAAACCGATAACTACTTTTCGAGTACGTGGGAGATCACGCCAGTTCACCTGTTTTCATCAGCGATGTTACCACGGTGTTACCACGGAACGTCGCAAAAACCTGGTGTCGATGGATCTTCGGTAATTTCATAGACCGGCAAGCCACACAAGCGCGCCCGGCGTTTCCTTCCATGCGCAAAGCGCCTCGTTGGCATAAATAATGGCTTCTTCCCTGCTGCCGAGAGAATAGGAGCCCGGCATTTCCTTCGGCATTTTCAACTTCCCCAGGAGATATTTGGGAATGACCGGATTTTCGCGAATGGCGCAATCTATTTGTTTCTCTGTCATTTTCGATTCGGGGCCATGCTTCTTGAAAAGAAAGAGAGCCTTGTTGTACGCATGTTGGGCGCCGCCATCGGTTTTGTATTTTTTGAGAAGCTTGTCAGCCTCTTCCAAGTCGCCTCTTTTTAACAGGCAGGGAAGCAAAAGAAAGCGCACCCCTTGGTTGTCGCTAGAATTCAGGCGGATGCAGTCTTGGTAATGAGCGATCGCCTCATCTTCGCGTCCCAGATTCCAGAGCACCTGAGCCAAACCGCACTTCGCCCTCATGTAGGGACGTGTTTCAATCAATCCCCAGAAATGTCCTTCGTTTTCAGTGAAATATTTTTTACCGAGATCTTCTTCGCCACATTTGACCGCACGTTCGTAAAATGAAAGTGAGTCCTCGGCCGACGTCGCTGTTTCTTCGGCAAGAATGGTCCAAGCATCGGGAAGGTTCGGGTAAATAGATAGTGCCTTCTCCGCCATCCGTTTTCGCTCGTCTCCAGACGGCAAGTCCATCGCATCGTAAAGCATGTCCTGGGCTTTCTCTTTTGGGCTGGGGGCATGCCCGAGACTCGCGTATTCCCCCTCGATGTCTTCAAACTTCCGACCCGTGAAGTAGTTGTTCAATTCTTCCATCGACATGTCCTTGGATTCGGCAATTTTGCGGATTTGACCCATCAATTTTTCCATATCCCGCCGCATGCTTACCGGATCGATATTTTGAGCGGCAGCGTTCCGATCCTCATCTTTGCGTAGGCAGCACTTCTTGTATTTGAGACCGCTTCCACAGGGACAAAGGTCGTTTCTTCCAGTTTTTGATTCACGATTGACAATGAGGTCCAAAGCACCGCTCCATATAATGGTTAGGCGCCTTTACCATAAGGGCAGATGACGAGTCACGTTGTCGCAGTTGAGACATGCTACTCCCTCAGACGAACGACGTAAACGATGTGATTTCAGGCCGTTAGATTTGGCATATTGCATGCTGGAAACGACTTTGGCAATATGCGTCACTTTTTCGAACGAGGTGTGAGATGAGAACAAAGTGGATGGCAATAACGATCGCTGCTCTGGCGACCGCGTCGGCGCAGGCTGGCTCCCAGACGCCGACGATCATTGAAGTATTAAGTGAGATGTTCGAAAGCGCCAAAACCCCGACTTCGGCGGATCACCTTCAGCTCGACAAACAATGGATCTGCTCCGAATATTACGCCGACTCGGGCGATGCGGTTGGGGAGAACCAGCCGAGTTATAAATTTTCGAGCAAGTCCGCGCGAGCCGGTACCGCGAAGGGATCTTCTGTCAAAGAAGCGGCCCTCGTATCCAATTCAGGAACTGCCGCCGTCAATCCGCTCACATTCACACGTGACGGTCTGTTGATCGGAACGTCTCAAGAGAATGGAAAAGGGGTGGTCCAGTTTTTCCGAATGAATTCCAAAAAAGATCTGCTCGTGGAAAAGACCGTTTCGGCAGCGAAAGATTCTCGTGGGGTCGCTTCGCTCGCAGATCCAGACCGCGACGTTGTGAGCTACACCATTTGCCCCGCCAGTAAGCTTAATTCTATGCCGGGGACCGTTCGATCCATTGCCAGTCATCGATGCGGTTTTCCTGGCGAGTTGCGAGATCTCAATCAGCGGATTCGAGATTGTGGGAACACAACGCGAAAGTCCGATACTTCAAGTGCGGTGATCACATTGGTCGCTCGAACCGATTCCGGAAAAGAAGTTTGGATGGATGACACGGGTCTCTTGATTGGCGATCGTCGAAACGATTCGATGAATTGGTCCGACGCCAAAGTCGCTTGCGGAAAAGCGACGGAAACCGAAGCTTTTCTTCCTGGCGTGAATTGGCATCTTCCGACCGGTGACGAGCTTGCCCACATCGGCCGAGCGGATCAGAGCTATTACAACAAATACGAGAAGAAAAGCATCACGGGAAACGGCCTTTTTGCTAAATTGCCGAATATCTCGGACCACTTCTTTTGGTCCTCGTCGAGTGCCGGTGACGACTTTGCGTGGGGACTCGTCGGGAGCTTCGGCTATGTCGACTTCGGCTTCCGCAACTACGGCGCGTCCGTACGATGCGCGGGCCGCTAGGCGTGGGTATCATGATTTGAAGATTGGATGATTGTCGGGCCGAATGGCCCGACGACGTTCTTTTTTTCATGTGGCACGCTATCAACATCTTCCGCTTTATCAGTCCTGCTTTGGTTTAACGCGCGAGATCTACCGCCTTCGCCTCAAACTTCCAAAATTGCTCAAACACGATTTGGGACGGATGGCGTTTGAGTCTGCTCTTTCCTGTTTACGTTTCGTGATTGTCGCGAACGGCGAAGCGAAAAAAGAGCCGACGCTTCGTTCACTGGCGCTGGAAATCGAATGTTTGTGGGCCTATTCCCGCCTTTTGTATGAACTTCGCGGGATCAGCGCCGGTGAATTTAAAGTTTTGTCGGCTCGGTTAACGGAAATCGCATCCCAAACCCAGGCATGGATCACGTGGGAGAGAAAACAGAAAAAGAAAGAATCGGTTGAATCCTTGTAGCGGGAACGGTACGTTCCGTTCCGAGTTGACTGCCGGAGTTTTAACGTTCACGGACGTTGAAAGCGTGCGTACAACTTCCCACGGGAGTCCGGCCAAGTCGTTTTATTGCGGTTTGGCGAGAAGCTGCGAATCCGAGATCCCCGTTTGGGCCTCTTGGAGGGTGTGGAACAGGACACCTTGGGTCCTCGTCGAGTGCCGGTAACAACAATGCGTGGGGACTCAACGGGAACAACGGCAATGTCGACAACGACAACCGCAACAACGACAACTCCGTACGTTGCGCGGGCCGCTAGGCGTGGAAGTGTCAGCTTGAAAGGGGGCTATCCGTCCGTAATGGATCGATAGCTCCCTTTAATTTTGATTCGCTTGCGATGACTACAGAATTCTTCGGGAATTTCCCGGAATTCCGTCGTTTTGTCCACCAGGCGATCCAGAGATTCTTTTCGTATCCGGTAACTTCGGGCATGAATCAGATTTCCGAGGCGAGAATTGAGTTTCGCCAATTGGTGGTTGGTTATTTCCGGCCTTTGCGGAAACGCGAGCGGGTGTGGATATAGCCGATCCGAGAAGAGATTCTTCTCGCTTTGGCGTACTTTTGAGATCCATTCCCATTTCTTTTTCGGCAATGGAAAAAGCTCAAGGGGTTCCGCTGGATTTTTTCCCTGTCGCGCGCGATATCCGAGGTATTCGATCCCATCTGTAAGCACGGTCACCTTTGTTTTTGACGAATTGAGCGATTGAAACCGATGTTCGCGGAGCCAGGAGTCAATCGGTGCGATCATGCGACGCAATTTCTCAGGATTGAGATCCAAAAGGACGAGATCATCCATGTATCGAAGATAGGCGCTTGGCTTGAGGGTGCGGCAAATCCAATGATCGAGGTGCGTCAGGTAGACATTGGCTCCAAATTGACTGGTTAAATTTCCGATTGGAATTCCCTGGTCGGGTTGGCGCTCAAACCAGGTCTTTTCATGTGGAATGAGAGCAAAGAGGGCACTCGGTCCTCTTCGGATGGCCCCGATTCGATTGTCGTGGGAATAGATGATGTCGATGAGTTCAAGCAACTTGGAGTGACGGATATCTTTGCGTAAAAGTTCCCGAAGGGTGGGGCGGTGAATCGTGACGAAAAACGAGGCGATATCGAGCTGAAGAGCCCATACTTGAAGCCTTCCCCCACGGCTTAACGATTTCACCTTGGCCTGAAGATACCGGATCGCTCCGTGAGTTCCTTTTCCCCTCCGGCAAGCGAAGCTGGAATGAATAAACTTTCGCTCCCAGTTTGGAGTTAGTTGACTCACGACCAGATGGTGAACGATCCGATCCCGGAAGTGGGCGGCGAAAATCTCGCGCGGTTTGGGCCGGGTGACGATGAAACAGACCACGGGACTGGGCGAATAACAGCCGGAATGGATCTCTTCGTAAAGCTTGAGAAGGTTGTATCCGAGTTTCTTTTCAAACGCCGCCTGATGAACACTCGCTTGTTTTCCCAGCCGGCAGGCCCGATAAGCGTCAAGAAGGTCCTTAAACGTAGGCCACACGGAATCCTTTTGTTTGTCGTAATCTTTCATCTGCGATGGACTTCCCAATGCCCGCCTTTGGCAGGGCCGACACGACGCAAGCGTCCCGCGGCCTTCAAGGCGGCGAGAGCAAATAATATTCAGCGAATTCTCGACTCATGATTTCCGGGCGTCAGCTTTCTTCGTTTCTGCTCTAAGATCGCGCCTATCATCTGTTGTGGAGCCAGATTGAAAAGCTGAAGGAGGCGGCAGGCGGAAGCCTCCGGCTCTCGAACCCCTTGTTCCCAGGCTTTGATGGTCTTGTCCGATACATTGAGATACGAAGCAAAGACATTCTGACTGACCTGCATGGCCTTGCGAAGTCTCGCAATTTGCTGCTTCGTCCATTTCGGCGCCGGTGGCGCCAACACGACGGTTCGAGTGCGGGCCGCTCGTTTGCCTTTCGTGAAGGCGATCGCCGCCTTCATGCTCTTAATGAGTCCAATTTCCAAATCGCCTCGTGGCATCTCTCACCTCCGCTGCAAGCTCTTTGGCTAAATCTCGGAGCGTCTTTCTTCCGCTCTGCGAAATATTCTCGCTTTCGCCCTTTCAGATGCCGCCCGTTCCGGAAACCATGGGTCCCCGATCGGGTTTTTCGGCGATGAGCTGTTCGAATTCCCGCTCGGTCTCGTCTCGAGCATTCGTTTCAGCAATTCGTCGTGCATTTCCCAGTGCTCGTACTGTTGATTAAGCATTTCGGTCAAAAACTTCATCCCATACTTTCGTTCCAGATCCTCGTACACGAGTTTCTTTTGGTACGCGGAGAGGCTTAACCCCTCTTTCTCGGCCTCGCTTTGCACAAAATCCACGATCGTTTTCCCCTTGTAGGTCGTATAACCCGACGCCACCTCATCCCCGGCGATATCGAAGACAAAAAGCTCTTGGGCGACTTTTTCAGGAACCTCATTCCCTTTTTTGGACTTTGACCATCACCGTTTCCTCTCCTTATCACTGACTTTGGGGCTGTACCAATGTCCGTGGATGGCTTGCAATTCGACATCATTCGGTGCAATTCGAATGATCGAAAGTGCGAGACGCCCGTTCGGAACGATTGAAGCAACGTTATCGATCACGGCATGCATGGCACCATATTGCCCCGCTAATCGAAGCGTCTTTTGGATTTCTTCTTTCGCTTGCTGAGATACTTTCGTCTTCAAATTGCTATCAATCGAGTCCTGAAGAATCCACCTTGCTAGATAACTTGCCCAGGCGCTTAGCCTGTGGCGAAGGGGCCTCAGGTGGCGCGACCCTGCGAGATCGTTGGATAAATCGCCCTCTTTCCATATCGCCGGCGAAGCCAACATAGGGTCACAATCAGAAGAATCCAGTTCGGCCAAAAGATCCAAGGCTCTCCCCAGCTCGCTCCTTGAAAAGTCCAACGGGAAATAGGATAGAGAAAGGGAGTCTGAAAACGAACATGGGTCGGAATATCCAGTATAATATGAAGGCCGTAAGGAATACCTAGCCACATCCAATCACGTTTTCGAAATAGCCAAAAAAGTCCGATAACGCCGAGTAAAATCACGAGGCTATGTGTGAAAACATAATAATGATCGTAAATCGATTGTAGTTCGGGAGGCAATGGCCCCGGCTCTCTCCAGAATGTTGGGCTTTGTTGAGCGGAGGAAAAAGGGCGTCCCTGATAGATCCACCTGGAAATGGTTGAAGGAGTAAACGTTAATAAGTCGGGGGCTGCGCCGGCAAACGCCCCGAGCCAAGCCTGTTTTTTCCCGCGCCATCGGAGGCTCGCGTATCCCCAGCCGGCATGAGAAAGAACATCCATCTAATTTCTTTCGGTCGCCTGCACTTCCGGAAAGATCGGATTTCCACGATCATCGATTCCGATCACTTCCAGATAGCGCGCTTGGTTGAGAAGTGGGATCAAACCTTCTACGGAACTTCGAAGGGACTCAAATGTCAGAAGCTTTTTCACTGAAAGCCCGCGAATGGGAATGTCGAGATCGACAATTTGCACGCCGGGCAACTTTAGATCGGCATCGAGAATGCCATGGGATATGGAAGCTTCTACTCGAGGGTTTCGAATCGCCGACGCAATCGTCGGGTTGGCCATCAATCCCCTGGCCTGAACCATCGACGGGTTTTCGCCTTTGGGATCTAAAAAAGCGATGAGTTGCGTCAGCGTGTCGTCGCCCACTTTCGTGAGATGAAAGCGCGCCTCTAATTCATCGAGAATTCGATCGGTGGTCAGTTTCTCTCCGATATTGGCCAGGAGATCGGCTTGAAAATCGGCGGAGATCTTCGCATTTTTTATTTTTTTCCCTCCCGAAAGTTTGGCCATATCCAGATCACTTCCTTCAAATGCAAGGGAGAGGCGTATGGCATCCGGTTCGGGAACAAGCGTCATTCTGCCCCAAATCGAACCTCCCAAAAAAGATGCGGAGAGTCGATCGATAATGAGATTGCTTTCATCCAGACCGGCGTCCATATCGACATCTCGAAGGGTGTAATTGGAAGATGTAATCCGTTTCGCTCGAATCGTATGATTAAACGATGAAAGAGGACGGAGGTTTGTGAAAAGACTCTTCGACCAAGGAGAGTTGCCACGCACGTATCGAGCTTCTCGCGGAACGGAACCGAGATAAATTCGTTTCGTAATCGGAATTCGGAGTGTGAGATTTTCCACTTCGTTCTCCCCCATCTTTGCCGAAAAGTTCTTTGTTTCAGCCGATAGAGCGATTTCCATTTGATCTGCCCGCACTTTTTCTAGATGGAGGGATCCCAAAAAATTTCCACTGTAAGTTGCCTGAGGAAGAAGTTGTTTTACTTTCGTGAGCGTTAACGAGAGAGATCCAAGAAGATTGGCATTCACGTTTTTTCGAAAGAGAGAGATGCCATTGGAAGGGTTTTTTTTCCACTCCTCGTATAGAGAAAGGAACGGCCTGGCCGATTCAATTGAGCCAGAAAAACTCGAGGAGAGGCCGAAAAAGGAAGACTTCAACACCATGGAACGAATGAAGAGATGTTTGAACGCTTCCATGGAGAATGAAAGATTCGCATTGATTTTCGGAGGAAGATCTAAAAGCAAATCGTCCACACGCACATTTCCTTTCGAAAGATCAAAAGCGATCGCTCCCTTAATGTGTTCCTTCGTTTTTTCGTCGTCCGCCGCGACACGAAGTTCTCCACGAAAATCTTTTTCCGGCGCCGTGGAAAATCGCGCGGAAAGATTGGTGGGGGGAATGGAAAATGAAAACCCTCCACCCGGTTCCATGGTGGCGTTGAGTCGTCGGATCTCAAACTGATCGACTTGGACAAAAGGGAAGGGGCCGGAGGAAGAAGAGGTTGTGGGTGGAACGAAAGTCTCAGAGAGGACCTGAAGATTCCATTTCGCTTTTTCTTTCCAAAGAATGAAACGGGGAGAATCAATCACAAGCGATCGAACCACGGCCTTTTTTTCAAAAAGAGGATCGACTTCGTAGTCGATCATGACCTGATCGAGCGAGAAGGCCTCCCTTCCTTGGGGAGAAGAAATTCGAATCGGACCCATTGAAAAATGACCGAGCGGAAAGGGAGCGATGCTTCCCACATCGAATTTCCAGCCACTTTTCTGACTCAACTGGCGAGCCACGATGTTTCCGAGCCAACCCGCAGGAAAATGGCGGTAGAGAACGAAACCACCCAAGAGTAGGAAAGAGAAAAGGAGAAGCAGGGCGAATAGCGTCTTACGCATCGCTGGCATCATAGCGATCAATTTATTTTTCGGTAGTTACGTTAGTCCTTAGATCCCTTTACGTTGGCGAGGGCACGAACAACGTTGTAGGCGGTATCGATCAGGCAATCTTTTTCTTCTTCGATTTTGGAAGGATCGGTCATCTTTTCGCACGTTGTGGGAACGGGGTACTTCTTTACTGCTTCCTTCGTCGCGGACAAGTCGTCGGGAGTGACGTATTCAAGTTCCGGATCGCGCTCAAAATCAGGATTCACTTTGACGGAATCGTCGGGACGCGGAATCACGCGATCATGGAACTCCGGAAGGGAGGCATAATCCGACATCCGCATGGGTTTCGAATCGGGCTGATTCTTTAACCAATCAAGAACGGGATCGGATCTTTCAATATCGGGTTGAATGCTTGAGACTTGATTCGATATTCCTGCAGGGGAAAAAAAGTAGAAGTTTGTGGTTGCCAGTTCTCCTCCAATGGGGTCATTTACCGGGTGGACTCTTTGTCCAACACCCTTACCAAATGTGGGCTCGCCCACGATAAGACCTCTTCCATAATCTCGGACGGCCGCTGTCACGATCTCCGTAGAACTCGCGGATCGTCGATCGACTAGAATCACCAGCGCTGGAACTCCTCTTGCGTTTCCCTGGGGATCAATCTCTATGGGAATGGGGGCCTCACCTTTGGGGACCTTCCAGCAAATCGTTGCTCTCTTGGGTAGGAGTTTCGTCAAAATGGCTCGCGCATGCTCTAAGTAACCCCCTCCATTTCCTCGAAAATCAATGACCAAGCCTTTAAGACCCCTTCCTCCCTGCTCAATATTTTCTTGAACCGCATCAAACCAAGAACCCAGAATGTCTAGGGGGGCGGAATTTTCAAACCATTTCAGTTTTATGTAGAGGAACTGTTTTGCGGGGTCGAGCGTATAGGAATAGGTTTCCACGCGATCGAACTCTCCTAACTCCAAATCTACGTCGCTACCCTCAACCCCGTCGATGGTAACCGTAATCTTTTTCGGCAGTATTTCGTTTGGTTTCAGTGAACGCTTGATGTTCAGTTCTTCGTCCGCGTCTTGAAACTCTTTGAACGCTTTGATGGATTTTCCATTGATCTTGAAAATCTTTGTCCCAGACTTCAAGAGTCCTTTGTTTTTCGAGAGGGGATAATATCCACGCACCACCAGATAATTGGGAACACGCCCAAAAAAATAGTCGGTGCGTTCCATTAAAATGAGTCCTGCACCATGCCCATGTTCCCAGTCGCTTAGGGCAAGGGAAGAGGGGCTGATATAACTGGAATTCAGATCGAGAGTCTTCACAAAATAGCGAAGAAACCATCGAGTGGCCCAACCAAAAATATCGATCGCGTTGGCATTTTCTTTTTTCGCGTCTTCCGTTGTTTCCAACAATTTTCCGAGTTCACCAATGGTTGCGCACGTAGTGGGTAAATCGATGAATTTGGGTGAAACTTTATCGAATGCAGGAGTCTTAAGGCCGTAATCCTTGTCAGCGTTTTTCACCAGATTCGCGTATGCTTGATTGAGGAGAGTCGTGCGATCTTCTTCGGAATGAATGAGGCTCTCTTTTAATGATGCAGTTACGAGCGCTCCAAATTGTTGGCAATAGGCGAGCACTTCAAGTGAAAATGGTTTAGTCGCAATCTTCGGCTGTCCGTTCGATTCTGAAGATTTTTCCGCAGGCTTTGAGCCGCCACCACAACCCGAAAAGAGCAGTGCCCCGACAATCATGGGGATCCATTTGGTTCGAATGTCCATAGGCCTAAGGGGCCGGTATCTATCAAGTTTTACGCGAAGCGTCAATATGGCTAATCATGGCACCTATCTACAAAATGGGATAATTATTCCATTCACTTATGGTTCAGACACTGGTTACCGGCGGTACAGGGTTTGTGGGCTCGGAGATTGTTCGCTATCTCGTTCGAGGTTCTGAAAGCGTGCGTGTCCTGAGCCGGAGCCCTAAGAAGCTGCTCCGGAGTCAGCGAATACCCGGCACAGAATTCTTTCAAGGGGACGTATTTAATCCTCCTACGCTTGAAGCTGCCCTTGCTGGTTCCGATGCGATGATTAATGCCGTTCAATTTGAAAACGCCCCCTTTGAAAATCCAAGAAGGGGGCTCACATATGAGCGGGTCGATGGCGAGGGTACCGAGCGACAAGTTGAAGCAGCCAAAAAAGCAGGAGTAAAGCGCTTCATCTATATAAGTGGAGCGGGAACGCGCGAAGGGAGAAGGGAGCCCTGGTTCCGGGCCAAACTCCGCGCCGAGAAAGCGGTTCAAGAGAGTGGTCTTCAGTGGACGATTTTCCGCCCCTCCTGGATCTATGGACCTGGGGACCGTAGTCTGAATAAATTCGCTATGTTCGCTCGATTGGGGCCCATTGTGCCGCTCATCGGAATGGGAAAAGAAAAAATTCAACCCCTTTACATAATGGATATGGCTAAAGCCGTATCGTTGGCGCTTAACAACTCTAAAACATTTGGAAAAATCTTAGATATCGGTGGGCCCGAATCGCTTTCCATGCACGATATTGTGGCGACACTCTTAAAAGTAATGGGAAAAAGACGGATTATCTTCCCTCAACCTAAGTCGATGATGAAGTTCATTGCGGCCTTTGTTCAATTTTTGCCGGGGAAGCTTCGTTTTCTAACGCCAGGGGGGGTCGACTTCATCACGATGGAGGAATCGGTCGACAACTCGGCATTGCTGCAATTGCTAAAACTTACGCTAACCCCATTGGAAGAGGGTTTGCGGTCGTATCTTTCGGGACCTCTCCCCGCTGATTTCTCTTGGGAGGAAGAGCGAGCCATCTAAAATTACACGCTGCGATAAACCCCCAAACGAGGTAAGTAGCTAATTTCTGGACAAATTAGAAATTCATGGAACTATTAATTCAATAAGTTCGGGAATTAAGCTCCCGTATGGTTAGAACCTACAAGTGAAATCAACATTCAAAGTGGAGGATAGAATGAAGAAGTTATTAACAGTTCTTTCTGTAATCGCGGTTGCGGGAGCCGTAAGCTCGGCATCGGCGATGGATCGTACCGGTAAGGTCGGCCTTGGATTTCAGGAAGGTATTACGAACAATGCTTTATTTGGAACTTCAACACTGGGTTCCTGGTCAGTGAAGTATGGACTTGCGCCAAAAATGATGGGCCAATTCACCCTGGGCTTTGATTCAGTCACAAAGAGTGGAGATAAGAGCATCGATTTTGGCGGCCGATTCCTTTATGACCTCATTCAAAAGGAAAACTCGAACTTCTATACGGGTCTCGGCGTAGGCTGGGCACAAGATAAGAAGCCCGTGGATAACCGAGTTCTGCAAATTAACATCCCTCTCGGGTATGAATTCAGCTTTGCTTCGCTGCCCGAAATTGGCTTTAGCGCTGAAGCGGGCATTATGCTCGATTATGCGAAGGCCGGGAAGTCGTGGGGATTCCATAGCGTGGGTGGCACCGTTGGCGGTGCGCTTGGCTTGGGAGTTCACTACTACTTCTAAGCTGCAAAGCGTTAGTTTTGTGTAAAAGAGGAGCGGTTTCCCGCTCCTCTTTTTTTTTCTTCCCGATATACTCCTCCTGATTCTCTGAAGGGGGGAAGATGAAGGGGGAGCGTGCGCTCATTTGCGCCTGGGCGGTAGTTTTATGCGCCTGCGGCGCGCTGGATTCCATTTCGGAAACGAAAAACGAAGTCAAAAAAAGCAATGCGAATATAGCCCGTCTCGTTGAACAGGGAGACGTCGTTGGAAAAAAACTAGATCAAAACATTTCCGAAGTAAAAAAGAGCAACAAAAATATGGGGGCTTTGATCGATCAGGGCGCGATCGTGGTCACGCTGTTGCGAGAAAGCATTAAGGCCGTCCAAAGCTCTCTCACCCAAATGAATAAACTTGTCACTCAGGGCGATTCCACCAGATCCCAATTGGAAGCCAGTGTAAAGGCAGTGGAAGCTTCACTCGCAAAAATGGATCAACTCGCGACCCTCTCTCAAAAAATTGGGGATTTGACGGGGGATGTGAAATCAGAGATCGCCTCGAATCTCATTGAAGTTCGTCGCACGCGTACAGCCAGCGAAAAAATCTTGGAGAATTCAAAACAAACGTTGGAAAAGATCAAAGAGGGAGAAGATGCGGCGATCCTCCAAACCATTCAGACCCTTGGTTCGGTAGTAAACGACATTACTTTTGAAAGCCGTTATCGAGTGGCCTCTGCTCGCGCGGTTTGGGAGCTTCTCATTAAGCACCCCGATGCTCGCTGGTATGCGCGTGTAACCAGCTTGTTTCAAATGTGCCGCGAGCGGGCGGGAAACGCCTACGGCGATGTTTGCACGTTTAAGATGGTCGGCATACGAGGTCAAATCGTGCAGGGCCTCCACGATTTTAGAATCTGGGTGGAGAAAAAAATTCCACCAATGATTCTTCCCTTTGTGGAGCACTTTGTGGCGGCCACGCCGTTTGATCCTGACAATCTTCCCATCGCGCCGTTTTCACCCAATATGGTTTGGGTGCTGGGGCTTTCGACCGGAGCCATCGCACCTTTTCACAAGTACTTAGTGGCGGACGATCGGAATCCGCTCTTCGAGCCTGCGGCCGCTTTTCTTCAGTTTGCGAAGAAGGTGCTTCTCGATTCCATCGCCGATCTGAAATGGGATGAAATGAAAGGAAAATCTCTGCCGCCGTATAAGCAGGAAGCGATGGAGTTCCGTCAGCGGATCGTCGATGCAATTGACGCGACGGAAAGAGCGGGAGAAGCATCGACGGCCAAATTTCCCTGAACAATCCCATATCCGTAATTGTTGTCGGGGGGAGTGTTTGGCGCCCGCCATGCGGTGGACGTGAGGGCCTGCCGAATGTCTTCCGGTCTCCATTCATGGTGGGCTTCCAAGAGCAGAGCTGCGACACCGGCTGTGAGTGGACAGGAAAACGATGTTCCATCCGCGCGGCCGTAGCTCTTGTAATTCCATTTCGTGGCCACATAATTTGAAACTCCTCGTGCCACGACATCGGGTTTGTATCGATGAGAACTGTCAAAATCGGCCACAGGTCCCCGAGAGCTAAAAAGGGCGAGCATCCCTTTCGCGTCAATGGCTCCCACAGCAATGGCGCCCAGAGCATCGGCCGGTGAGGCAATGGATTTAGAAGAGGGGCCCTCGTTCCCTATCGAATTCACGACGACCACTCCTAATTCCGCCGCGGTATTGGCCGCTCGGGACGTGATGATGGTTTGCCCGTTAAGAGCAGGGTAGTCATGCGATTGAGCCGAATCATCAAACTTCATATATCCGAGTGAGCTCGAAACGACGTCGGCGCCATTTGCTTCCGCCCATTCGAGACCGGAAACCCAATAATCTTCCTCTAGCGGAGTTTCGCTCCTACCATCTTCGGTCTTGGCGAGAAGGTATTTCGCATTGTACGCAGGGCCTACGAGGCTCCCTGGAGCATAACCGCCAATCGTCGAGAGAGTCATCAGACCATGCTCATCGTCATAATCCTCCGGATTGTTCGGATCGCGCTCGACATTCCTGTCTTGAAAGACAAAGTCGTACTCGCCAATAATGTCGATATTCTCAAGAGCCTTATGGTTTTTGTGAAATCCATCATCTAATAGCGCGATGATGATGTTGTCTCCGGCTAAGCCCCTTGCGTGAAGTTCTGGGACTCCGATCTGTTCCAATTGTGATCTCGAAAGACCATAATCCAGGCCAGAAGGCGCCGTGCCACTTTTAAAGGAGCGAGAGGAATATGGAGGGAGAGGCAGAATCCTCTCGGCCGGACGTTTGCCCGTTCGAATTTGCTCCAGATGTATAACAAAGGGCATTTGAGAAATCGCCGTGATGACATTGCTATTCGCTTCGATCGTCGCACTATTGAACCAGCGTGAAGTCGCCCGAATTTCGGCTCCCGCCTGTTTGAGCGCGCGGATGTAATCCTCGGCTACCGGATAGTCCAGCAGGGGGTTGTTGTATGTACCCCGCAACGCTCTACGCTGGCGAGCTTCATTCGAAACAAAATGGGTCCGATCAAAGGTTTGCGGTTTGTCGCTGAAAAAAACCCAGGCCAGCTGCCGATTCTCAGGTTTGGCGAGCATGGAGTGCTCGAGAACCGAAGAAATTTTTTGGCTACTTCCTATTTGAGCCGGAGTCGAAGGCACTAGTAGTACCAAGCCGACCCCCACGGCTCCACCAAGCATCTCCTTCTTCATTTTTCCCCCTGAAGAATGAACTGAAAAAAGCATAGCGTTTTTACACGGTAAAGCCAGTGGAAAAAGGGGGGCATCTACGCCGCAAAGGGCTATAGGAAGTGGTTGTGACAGATGTGTCCCGAAAATGACTTCCCCTTCCGGAGAAGGTAAAAGGGAATTCTCAAACGCCGTTCATGCCAGGACTACTCCGTAAGATATTGATTGGAAAGCCGCTTCCGACGGACGCCGCGTCATACCATCGACTGGGAAATTTTGCGGCTCTTGCGGTGTTCGCCTCCGATGCTCTTTCCTCTGTGGCTTATGCGACGGAAGAGATGCTTCTCGTCCTTATTCTGGCTGGGCCTTTTTATTTGCATCTCGGCCCCTATCTCTCTTTGGCCATTGTCGCTCTTCTTTTAATTGTCACGATGTCGTATCGCCAAACCATTCGAGCCTATCCCTCAGGAGGAGGGGCCTACACTGTAGCGAAAGAAAACCTGGGAACACTGATGGGACTCGTCGCCGGGTCGGCGCTTCTCATTGATTATGTGTTGACGGTAGCGGTGTCGGTCGCGGCGGGGATCGCCGCGATCACTTCAGCTCTCCCGGAGCTTTTCACGTATCGAGTGTCACTTGCCCTCCTGGCGGTGGCGGTCATCACGATCGGCAATCTTCGGGGAGTGAAAGAATCGGGAAGGCTCTTTTCGGCTCCGGCGTACGCTTTCATTTTTGGAATCGGAACCATGATCATCGTGGGTCTTTGGAAATACGCCCACGCGCTTCTCGATCAGGTTCCTCCACCCGAAGTTCTCCATCAGCTTCAAGAGCCAAAGATAAATGAGGCCTTTACGCTCTTTCTCCTTCTTCGTGCATTCTCCT
Organism: uncultured bacterium; assembly: GCA_964397255.1. Lineage (GTDB taxonomy): Bacteria > Bdellovibrionota_G > JALEGL01 > JALEGL01 > DATDPG01 > CAYNHQ01. The sequence continues at coordinate 13,985 of CAYNHQ010000001.1, read as the reverse complement.
CCGGCTGTACGGCGCTCACGGGTGTGGAAGCGATATCGAACGGCGTTCGGGCGTTTCAAAAACCGGAATCGGAAAACGCCGCTCGGGTCCTTCGTTGGCTCGCGATGATTCTGGGAGCCCTTTTTCTAGGAGTATCGGGGCTGGCCTATCTCTACCAGGCCGTGCCGATTTCTCATGAAACAATCGTTTCTCAATTAGCGAGAAGCATTTTTGGGGCAGGGTTTTTTTATTACTTTATTCAAGCGGCCACCTGCGCAGTCTTAATCCTTGCCGCAAACACTAGCTTTGCCGATTTTCCCCGCCTAGCCTCGGTTATGGCAAGAGACCGGTTTCTTCCTCGGCAGCTTCAGAATCTCGGCGACCGGCTCGTCTTTTCGAATGGAATTCTTCTCTTGGCGACATTCGCGGGTTTGCTTCTCTATCTATTCGGCGCGAGCACACATCGGCTGATTCCACTTTATGCGGTGGGAGTCTTCCTCTCTTTCACGCTTTCTCAATTTGGAATGGTCATGCACCACTACCGACTCAAAGAGCCGGAATGGAGGATCCACCTGACGATCAACTTGGTTGGCGCGATATCGACCGCAGTCGTTTTGATGGCGGTTCTTATTACCAAGTTCTCGCATGGGGCCTGGATCATCTGTTTGATTCTTCCTCTCTTGGTGACCTGGCTCTATGCCGTTTGGGAACACTATCAGGCCTCCTCACGCCAACTGGCATCGGATCTGGCTATTCCACTTCGTCACTTTACTCATACGGTCATCGTTCCAGTCGCCCAGCTCCATCGAGGGGTCGTGGCAGCGCTGGAGTACGCACGGTCGCTTTCCAAAAACGTGAAGGCGGTTACCGTGGAGCTCGATGAAAAAGCGACCGAGTCGCTCAAGCAACAGTGGAGCCAATGGGCGCCCGATGTTCCCCTCGTGGTCCTTGAAAGCCCCTACCGATCCCTCAATGAACCGCTCATTGAATACATTAAGAAGGTGGACGACCAGGATCCCAACGATTTGATCACCGTGGTCATTCCCTCTTTCGTGCCTGCCCGCTGGTGGCACAACTTTCTTCACAACCAAAGTGCCATTTTGCTTCAGGCCGGTTTACGCAATATGCGGAACGTCGTAGTGACCAGTGTCCGCATTCACCTAGACCGTTAGCCCGCTACCAACGCGTAGGCCGATTTTGCTATCGCAAGGGCTTCGTCTGGTGTGGCACCCGTCGCCGAAAGATGTCCCATTTTTCTGCCCGGCCTAGCGCCTGTTTTTCCATATAAATGAAGATGGACGTTTTTCAGGGCGAAAAGTTTCTCGAATGGGGGCTCTTTTTTCCCCCAAAGATCACCCAACAGATTGAAAATGGCCGTGGGTCGAATGACCTCGCAATTTCCGAAGGGGAGATCACAAATGGTTCGGACCAATTGTTCGAACTGGCTTGTGGCACAGGCTTCAATCGTTGAGTGAAAACTGTTGTGGGGCCGGGGAGCCAGTTCGTTGACGAGCAACTTGTCGCCCTCGCAAACAAAGAGCTCGGCGACCAAGAGTCCCTCCACGTTCATGGCAGAGGCAATTCCTTCAACCAAGTCACGCGCCTCGGACGCGAGTCGGGTAGGGATGGGCGCAGGAATGACCGAATAGGCGAGGATCCGATTCTCGTGGTGGTTGAGCGCGGGGGCATACGTCGCCGATGTCCCGTCGGGGTGTCGGGCGACACAGACCGAAATCTCTTTTTCCAACCTCAGCGTTTTTTCAACGACACAGGGTTTTTTCCCGAGACTCTCCCATGCTGCTTTGGCATCGGCTGACGATGTGGTTTCAATTTGGCCTCTTCCGTCGTAGCCCCCGTGGGATGATTTGACGAAGCATTTCTCGCCAAGAGCTTCGACCGCCTCTCCTAACTCCTTTTCGGTTGAAACTGTCCGGAAGGGACCCACGGGAAAGCCATTTTTGACAAGCCATTCCTTCTGCCTTGTTTTCTCTTGAACAATATGAAGAACCTCATCCGAAGGGCGGGTGGGAATAAGCTTCGCGGCCCGATTCATCCCCTCCGACGAGACCTTTTCAATTTCAATCGTGAGTACATTCGACACTTTGGCGAGCTTTCCGATGGCGTCTGCATCCGAAAATGGGGCTTCAATAACTTCGTCCGCGACGGATCGAGCAGCGCAATGGGCATCGGGGTCAAGAACAGCGATTCGGTAGCCGAGGGGCCGAGCGGCGAGCGCAGTCATCCGACCCAATTGTCCCCCTCCCAAAATTCCGATCGTAGCGCCGGGGAGAATCGGTTTCATTTCAATTTCTGCTTGAGAACCTTTGACGTCTGCCGAGCGCGCCACTTTCGGAGGCGATCGCGAACTTTCGGGTGCTGGTCCGATATGATCGCCGCCGCTAAGAGAGCGGCATTGGCGGCGCCCGAATTACCGATGGCGAGGGTCCCGACGGGAATTCCTTTGGGCATTTGGGCGATTGAAAGGAGCGAGTCGAGACCGTCGAGCGATTTCGACTTGATCGGAACACCGAGCACAGGCAGGAGGGTCAGCGAAGCGACCATCCCTGGCAAATGGGCTGCACCGCCGGCCGCCGCGATGATCACTTTGAGGCCCCGTTTTTCTGCCGACATGGCGTAGTCGAACATCCACTTCGGTGTCCGGTGGGCGGAGACCACTTTCGCCTCGTAGGGAATATGAAACTCGTCGAGAAGTTTACATGTGAGTTTGAGCGTTTTGTAGTCGCTCTCGCTCCCCATGACGACTCCGACCCAGGGTTTTTTGGTTCGCTTTTTGGTCATCGGTTTCGAAGCGCCGGCTTATATCAGAAAAAAAAATCAAAATGGCAGCAATTTTTTCTTGACGCAGCTCACACAAAGCATTGAATGAAAATTGAAGGACTGACAAACGGGGAAATGATCGAAGAGCCTGACGGATCATCAAAGTTTCAATCGAAATGCAAATATAGGGCGGGAAGGATTAGGACGTGCTGGCCGTAGGCATTCGGCGCCTGCAGACCGGCCTTGTGTTGTTACTCGTCTGCACAGGTTCGGCTTTATCCTCTGAGTCTCTCTCCCGACCGGAAGTACGGCTAGCGTTCCAACGACAATACCTCCATTACGTTTGGTACCAAGAACTCGAAAGAAAGCACCAGTTCATCGTGGACCGTTTCGAACATGGCTGGAGACAGCGGAATACGGTCGAATTCGCTTGGTATTCACGTCAAATACCTCTCGTCCATGAACAGAGAGACCTCGTAAAACGCATTGTCGATCGGCTAGGAAATCAATCCTTTGTTTCCCAAGTCACCGCTGAGGAACTCGCTGCCATTCCCGCCGATGAACAGAGAGAACTCATTGCTGAGGCTGAAAATTCGATCGTCGAGGAGCAAGCCCGCTTCGAGTCGAGCGCAAAGAACGACCACCGGGCTGCCCGATATGTTTACCTGTGGTCGTTGGGAGCCCTCTTTATGACTAATGGTGACTATACGGACGATCGATATTCTGTTTACGACGAGAAACTGACGGAAATTACAAATGCGGGTTACTTGCAGTCTCGTATGACGAAACTCGGCACAAAGCGAATTCCGCAATCGGCAGGCATGCTGCGCGACTCCAATGGTTGGCCACTGGAGGTGCCTGTTTCTGCGAACGAGATGCGGATCGCAAAAGCGAAATCCGACGTGGTGATCGCCAGCGCTTATTCAGATCTGGTGAAATACGAAACGGTCTCACAGGAAATGAAGGCAGCGTTTGCCACACAGGCAAAATTTGCAACTCGGGCCGCGGTCGATGTCTTAGCGCTTCGCTATGCCGCGCCGATACTTACCCGAACCTATCGTTGGGTTTTGGCGCCGGCTGGGAAATGGGTCTACACGCGAATGCTTTACCCTGCCGTGGAAACCACCATTTCGCGCCTGGACTTAAGGTATTTTGGACAAGAGTTGAGTGAAACGACGGCCGCAAAATGGGCTACAGGAGCTTACCGCCGAGTAACAACTCCCCTTGCTTCGGCCGCCACGACGGTGATCGATACATTTTTTGATAATCGCATTCTCACGGTCTTCGGGGATTTAAGCGACGGGGAGAACATGGTACGCGATGTCGTTTTGACCGTTGTAGGGGACGAACTCCTCGACGACGTAACGATTGGGCTTCGGGCTATTTTCCAGGGTGGAACACGCGAAGAATTTCCCCTTCCCCGTTTAGCGTGCGCGAGTTTTTTTGCCATCCCGGTGGCGGCGGGGCCTAAGGTCCAGGCACTCGACGTTGCACTCAATCAGGCGACTCCTGTTGTTGTCGATCCAAAAGGTGGGGCATTTGAGCAATGCTTTACAATGTTGCGAGCGAAAATAGATGACCTTCGAAAGCGAAAGGATTTTGAAAAGGCTGAAATTCTGATTGCTTCCTCGGCGCACTAAGTAAGTTCCGCGATCGAAAGCGCTTCATAGATTTTGAGAGTGGGAAGCTAACTAAAAAAATCGGATTCCTTCCAAAGGTGCTCTAGAAATTCTTTCCATGGGTAAATTTCTATTCCCCCCGCACGTCGTCGAATTGGATCCCGCGAAACAATCGCCAAGGTCTTTACTTTCTTCTCTTCGCTCAAGGCTTGAAGGCCGCGCATCAGATTTCCTGAACCATAAAATGCTCGAACGCGCGACCAAAAAGCTCCGATCCTTCAGAAATCCTACCTCTCTTGGTCATTGCACCTGTGACGCCGACATCAAAAAAGTAAAATTTTGTATGTGGTGAGCTCGAAATGATTTCCAAGCTCTACCCAAGTAAGAGGAAAAAGTTGGGCTTCCCAGGCTCGGCCTCCAAGAAGATTCGCGCCCCCGCGCCGCAGTTTTCGTGCTGAATTTCTATAAAATCCGCAACATGTTGCGAAAAACAACAAAGAGCAAATTTCGTTAAAGACCAGAGAACGACAATTATGTGGTTAAATTGCATGTAAATTTAACCATAATACAACCAAATTTAGTGCTTGAGATTATTCGGTTTTGAGGTCGATCCAGAGGGATTCGTAGGTTTTGAGGACGGGGCCGACATCTTCGACATATTCCAACTTGGAAATCACTTCGGGAGGAGGGTACATCGATCGGTCATTGCGGATCTCTTCGGGAAGAAGAGCCCATCCGTCTTTGTTCGGTGTCGCGAAAAAGACTTTGCTCGCCAGCTTCGCCGCGATTTCCGGCCGCAAGATGAAATTGATAAATTGATGCGCTTCGTTTGGGTGTTTGCAGGCTTTGGGTATCGCCAAGTTGTCAGTAAAGATCGATCCCCCTTCTTTTGGGATGACGAAATGAATATTCGGTTGTTCATGATGAAGCTGGCCGATGTCTCCCGAAAAGGCCTGGGTCAGCCAAACATCTCCCGCCCCTAAAATTTCACGATATGTTCCCGAATTATATGTCCGGACAATTCTCTTTTGATCCAGAAGCGCCTTCTTTGTTTTCTCAATCCTTTCGTGATCGGTCATGTTGATTGAATCTCCCTGAAGTCGGAGTGCCGCGCCGATGACCTCCCGCATATCGTCCAAGAGATTAATCTTTCGCTTCCACGTAGGGTCGAAAAGAGCCGACCAAGAATTTATTGGCACTTTCACTTTTTCCGAGTTGTAACCGATTCCGACCGTTCCCCAAAAGTAAGGAACAGAATGGGCATTATTCGGGTCGTAGGGAGGATTTTGAAATCGCTCTTCCAAGTGTTTTCGATTGGGAAGGAGAGCCAGATCGAGCGGCCGAACAAGATCCTGAGCGATGAGAAGCTTGATGTAATAGTCAGACGGAACAATCACGTCATACTCAAACGCGCCGACTTGTAACTTTGCGATCAATTCTTCGTTCGATGCGAAGTAGTCCTGCTTGACGGTGATCCCGGTCTCCTTTTTAAACTGTTCGAGAACCTCATCGGACATGTAGTCGGCCCAGTTGTAGAGATGAATGACTTTTTCCTCCCCCCAAGCGATGAAAGAAAAAAAGAAGAGCGCAAATGCGACAAGACGCTTCATTCCATCCACCTCCGCTGAACCACGAGCGTAGCGGCCACGGTCAAAACAAGAAATGCGGTTGAAAGGGCGCTGATGATGGGAGAGACGCCGAACTTCATCATGGAATAAATTTGAAGGGGCAACGTCGTCGTGCCGACGCCCGCCGTAAAAAAGGTAATCAGGAAATCTTCGAACGAAAGTGAAAAAGCCAAAAGGGCACCGGCTAAAACACCTGGAAATATAAGAGGAAATGTGACACGCCGGAATGTCGTTACAGGATTCGCCCCCAAATCTTGAGCCGCTTCCTCAAGGGCTGGGTCGAGGCCTTTAAGCCGGACACGCACCACCAAAAAAACGTAAACCATGGAAAAAGTCACATGCGCCAAAATGATCGTTGTGATACCTAACGCCGCGTGGATAAAAACGAAAAAAAGAAGAAGCGAAATTCCCAAAACAATGTCGGGGAGAATTACTGGCAACATTAAAAGAGGTTCTATCCACTTACCGAAGAAAGACTTTGGGCCGGAGCGAAGCGCGACAGCCGCCGAGGTACCCAGAATGACGGCGATCAAAGTACTCACGCCGCCGATCCAGAGCGAACTCCAGAAGGCGCCCAGTACTTCTTCGTTCTGAAGAAGTTCGTGGTACCAGTGAAATGTAAAACCCTCCCAATGATAGGGATATCGAGACTGATTAAATGAATTCGCTGCCATGACCAAAATCGGAAGATAGAGAAGGGTGTAAACCGCTACCGCCCAGATCCAAAAAATATTAGATCGCCGCTTCATCTTTTTCCCGCCATTGATAGAAAAGAAGCAGCGCCAACATTAGAACTACAGCAAGACCCACTGAGAGCGCAGCACCCAGAGGCCAGTCGCGAGTTACGAGAAACTTCTGTTGAAGCAGATTTCCAAGGAGGAGGTATTTTCCACCCCCGAGAAGATCGGGAACGATAAATTCGCCCAGAGAAGGAATAAAAACCATGAGACATCCCGTGGCAACGCCCGGAAGGGAGAGGGGCCAAGTTACTCGCGCAAATGCCCGAAATGGAGAGGCCCCTAAATCCGTCGCCGCTTCGAGGAGATGCCGGTCTTGTTTTTCGAGTGAAACATAGAGTGGCAGGACCATAAAAGGGAGGTAATTGGAGAGCAGCCCGATCACGATCGCTTTTTTGCTGTAAATGAGATCGAGCGGTTCAGAAATCAGGCCGATAGAAAGTAAAAGATGATTGATCAGGCCTTCGTCGCCTAAGATATTCGCCAAAGCATAAGTTCGGATTAAAAAATTCGTCCAAAAAGGAATGAGGATCAAAAGTAATAGAAAGTTTCTCTTCTTGGCCGTAGGACGACCGGCAATGTAGTAGGCTAGGGGATAGCCGACTCCCAGGCATAGCGCTGTATTCCAAGCAGCGAGCTGTGTGGAGATCCATGTGACTCGGGCGTAAGAAATGGAAAAAAGATTTTTGTAGTTGTCGAGCTGTAACGACCAGATGATTTCGCCGTGAAGCCCTCGCGTGGCGAAACTGTAAGCCACAACAATGATGAAGGGGATGACAATGAAAAGGAGGGCCCAAAAAGTGACGGGAAAAAGGAGTTCCCCCCGGCGGGCGGAATTCATCGCTCGACGACGACCAAATCCTCTGGCGCCCAACGAATACGAACTTTTTCTCCCGGGCGGATGGGAGTTCGGTGGGAGGTAACATGCTGAACGGCGACAAGGGAGGTTTCGCCGAGGCGCAAACGGTATTGAACGAAGGCCCCCAAATAAAGCGCCTCCTCAATTGTCGCGGCGAAGCCCTGCGCCCGGCCATTGTCATGAACGATCTCAATTTTTTCGGGACGGAGAATGAGGCCAACTCGATCTCCCGGGATCGATCCATTTCGAAGGGGGGCGCGAAAGGCGCCAAAGCCATCGACTTCCACTTCGGCAATATTTGAATCACGTTCCTTTACCGTCCCCTCAAAAAGATTCGATGCGCCGATAAACTTCGCCACGAAACGGGTGTCAGGTTGGTCGTAAATCGACTGAGGTGTGCCGAGCTGTTCGATTTGGCCATCGACCATGACAGCGATTCGGTCAGACATGGCGAGAGCTTCTTCCTGGTCATGTGTAACGTAAACGAAAGTCGTCCCTATTTTTCGGTGGATTTCTTTAATTTCAAATTGGACTTTGCGGCGGAGCTGGAGATCAAGCGCGGCAAGAGGCTCATCCAAAAGGAGGATTGCGGGGCGATTAATCAGCGCTCTCGCCAAAGCAACCCGTTGTTTTTCGCCGCCGCTTAGGGATGGGATCGAGCGCTTTTCGTATCCCGGAAGGTTCACCAGTTCGAGCATGTCCCCCACGCGGGAAGCGATTTCATTTTTTGGCCGCTTTCGAAGCGTGAGCCCAAAGCCAACATTTTCAAAGACAGATAAGTGGGGAAAGAGAGCATAGCTCTGAAAAACAGTATTGACCGGCCGATGGTGAGGAGCCACACGCGTAATTTCTTGGTCGTCGAAATAAAGGGCTCCGGATGTTGGTTGTTCAAACCCGGCAATAATTCGAAGAATCGTTGTTTTTCCGCAACCGGAAGGGCCGAGGAGAGCAAAGAATTCCCCCGGGGCAATGGTTAAGTTAATTCCCTTTAGGACCCGATTCGGCCCAAAGGTCTTTTCTACATTTCGTAATTCGAGTCCCGCCAACGTCGTACTTTCCCCATAATACGTCACCCCCTACAACGCAAGAGAGATTTTTCTCCTCTTTTGTCATCACGACTCAAGGCTGGTATAGAAAGCCTCGCTCAGCTCGGAAACCCTACGTCAGGAGTCATTGTGGCCTTCGATAAAATTACATCCCCCAATACAGGTGGGATCATTCAAATTAAGAAAGACGGAAAATGCGATGTTCCAGATCAACCGATCATCCCTTACATTGAAGGAGATGGGGTTGGTCCGGATATTTGGCGAGCCAGTCAGCTCGTTTTCGATGCGGCCGTGGAAAAAGGGTTCAAGGGGAAACGAAAAATTCAGTGGTTTGAAATCATGGCGGGAGAAAAAGCCCAGAAGATTTATGACGAGCTGATCCCCAAAGATACGCTGAAAGCCATCGAAACCTATCATGTGGCGATTAAGGGCCCTCTTACGACGCCAGTGGGAGGCGGGTTTCGAAGTCTCAACGTAACCCTGCGTCAGGTGTTTGATCTATATGCCTGTGTCCGACCGGTTCGTTGGTTCCAAGGTGTTCCATCGCCGATCAAAGACCCGGGAAAAATCAATATGACGATCTTTCGTGAAAACACGGAAGATGTTTATGCCGGGATCGAATGGAAATCGGGAACACCCGAAGTCAAAAAGCTGATTCAATTTCTCAAAAATGAAATGAAAGCGAACCTTAGGGATGACAGCGGCATCGGCATCAAACCAGTATCTCCCTTTGGTTCGAAGCGCCTGATTAAAAGAGCTATCGATTACGCCATTGAAAGAAAGCTTCCTTCCGTGACCCTTGTTCACAAAGGAAATATTCAGAAGTTCACCGAAGGCGCTTTCCGAGATTGGGGATACGAGCTGGCGAAAGAATCGTATGGATCCGTTACCGTGACGGAAGATGAAGTTACTAAAAATCACAACGGGAAAGTTCCCGCAGGGAAAGTTCTCATTAAAGATCGAATTGCCGATTCCATGTTTCAACAGGCTCTTTTGCGCCCCAACGAATATTCCGTTCTCGCTACGACGAATTTGAATGGCGACTACCTGTCAGACGCACTTGTTGCCCAAGTGGGTGGTCTGGGTCTTGGGCCCGGCGCGAACATCGGAGATCAGGCGGCTGTGTTCGAAGCCACACATGGAAGCGCACCGAAGTACACCAATCTCGACAAGATTAATCCAGGATCGGTCATTCTCTCGGGTGTCATGATGTTTGAATTCATGGGCTGGAACGAAATTGCTTCCATGATTACCAAAGCGCTCGAAAAAACGATTCTTCAGAAGACCGTTACGTATGATCTTGCCCGGCAGACGGAAGGCGCGAGGGAAGTGAAGTGCTCCGAATTCGCCCAAGCGATTGTGAAAAACCTCTAGGTCGAAATTCGGCTATTTAAGCGTGGCTTCGCGTTCTTCTTCATCGCGAAGGAGCTTTTGAAATCGTGCTCTCATGATGGTTTGGTGGGCTTCGCGCCTTTCAAGCGACATGAGTGTGCCGTCGAGTTCCTTTGCTCCAGGCTCTATGACGTAATGATCGGCAAGATTTTGTAATAGACCAATGGTTGCACTTGTTTCAAATTTCAGGCGAAGCTGAGAGCTTTCTGCGTCCTTGTAGGTATCGATGTTTCTACCGGCTAAAAATCCTATGGATCCAAGAATAGCACGCCCAAGAGTCATAATCAGGACCTCTACCCCATCATCTCGAAACTCAACAGTTGCCACATCGCTCATAGGTGCCGACCAATAGATCAAATCGAGAAAAACAAAAATATTCACTCGCTTTGCTTCATTTGGATCTCTAGAGAGATTTAAGAACATGGGGGTATCGATAAATGACGCGATATTTTGTTCGAATTTTTCCTTTCCAAAAACATCCTTAAGCTCCGTGGTGGTGGCTACGAAGAATTCAAATCGAGGAAACGTCAGGCCACTTGAATTAAAGACATTTGGTTTGTTCTTCGGAGCGTAGAGACCCACAATACTAATTGCAGAATCAAATAGGCTTCTAAAATTTCCCACTCGCCCGGTACGGATAAGTTGGTTGGCCATAGCAGACTCATGGTATGGAATCTCGAGATGATTTGTGGGCGCCGGATTTTGAGTCCCGGAAAATGGAACAAGGCTTGGCTTCGTTTGTTTATCAGGTGAGGTGGGAATGCCCCAAACCCAGGAGGGAAAAAGAGCTAAATTGAGCCCTAAGGCGATAAGACTATTTTTAAGCTTCATTCATATCCATGAACGCAAGCTGCGTGCCACCTAGGAACGGTTCCCCGAAGGAGAATCGACGGGTAGGCCGAGTTCTTCTATGACCCGTTTTGCCGTAGGCACGATGACATTTCCAAGGAACCCAATGAATCGCATATCCACACTGATCGTTCGTGCGTGAGGGTGGTACCAGAGGTCTGTCACAATCGATTCGGGAGTGCCATCGAAGGCAAATCCCACTACCTCGCCCTTTGCATTGAACACTGAACTCCCAGAATTTCCGCCGGTGATCACGTGCGCCGTGATGAAATCAACGGGGACGTTTGACATATTTTTGTCGTAGTAAAACGAAGATTCGAAATTCTTCATGTTTTTGGACGCGTCCTTGATCGCCTGTGGAACCTGAAATAATTCATAATCGTCGTTTTTAGGGTCTTTGATGAAACCATCTTTAAGAACCATCGAAGCAAGAGTCGTAATAAAGGGATATGGACCGCCTCCCGCGATGGGAAGATATTCCTTCTGAACCGTACTCATTGTGAAACGCAGGGTGCTGTTGGCGTCGGGTGTTTCAAACCCCATCGCCAGGTTGTTCGAATAATTCAGTCGATCCAGTTCATAGGTATACGGAGCCCCGTATTCCCAATTGGATTTCATATAGTCCAACTCTTCGACGATATTTTTCGCAAGAAGAAGAAGTGAATCCTTTGTGTCGACCAAGGCATGAGGATTCCATTTCAAAAGATCCATTCTTTTTGCCTCCGCTCTCTTCTTCTCACCTACGGAGTCATTTTTTGCGACGAGATTGGTCTGGTCATAAACCAAATCCGCCATCACTCGAAAGAGGCTTTTTGTTTTCATTTGATCGCATGATTTCGTGGCCGCACATTGCGACATGGCCAGCTGGGCCTTCATACGGAGCGGCGTAAACGCGCGAATTGGCATCTCAAATGTATTCGCCATTTGAAAGGCTTTGGCCAAAAGAGCCCGTTCGCCGTTATTGGTTCCAACGTTGTCGACCGTTCGAATCTGGCTTTCCAAGGCGTCCCGATTCCATGATTTGAATCTTTCTTCCTGGCGTTCCTTATCATCGCGAGGCTGGATGCTGATTCTCCAAATGTCTGCCGCCGCAAGTAAACTTTTAAGGGGTGTCCGGCGGTTCACGAGAAATTCCAGGAAGTAAAGGTTCCGGAAATAGTGGGGGAGATCGGCATAGATTTGTTCGATCGATCCGAGGGCCCCTTTGTTCTTCAGCTTCGATTCCGCATCCTTTTTCTTCGCGACGACATTTAGATCTCCCATCAGTTTCGCTTTTCGTTCAAAATTCTCGATATAGTTTTCAAGGTAGAACCAAGAAGCTCCATACGGCCCAGCCATCGGATTGGGAGATACCGCCTCGATCGTTTTGGCGAGTTCCAGGTAAACTTCGTGAGCATAGGGGTAGTGATACATTTGGAGGAATTTGGCGGCACTCGACGTAATATTTCGTTCGGTCATTCCAGGAAATCCAAGAATAAACGTCGGGTCATTGGGTTTTACACCCGCCGACGAGACTTTGGCGAACGCGGCTGGAGCAAACGGCTTTCCATTTTCGTAGGCACGTATGAACGCGAAATCACCCGTGTGTCGTGGATATTCCCAATTATCTGTCAACCCCCCAAACTCACCAATGATGTGTGAAGGAACCCACACCAAACGGATGTCGCGCAGCCGTTTAAATCGATGAAGATAATAAGGCTTTGGATCGTTGTTCATGAAACTAACGTCACAAACGACGTCTGTCTTTCCTTTCATGCACTCTTCACGCACCAACTCCTTTCGTCTTCGAATCAGTTCTGATCTCTCTTTGGGCTCCAGGACTACTTTTTCAAATTCATCGAATCGAGCCGACACATTTTCAATTCCAATCGGCACATCGACGGTTGTGGCTTTACAGGTGAGTTCCTTTTCAGGTGAAGTGGCCACATAACCATCTTTCATCATCGTGGCAAGCGGATCCCCCTTGTGCTGTTGCGCTTCCGACTGAATGAGGTTCACACAGGTGGTCACACAGTGCCAATTCGTACCGATCAGCCCCTGTGGGGAGAGGAGTGTCGCGGTACATCCTCCATTGTTGATCCGAACGACCGCACCGTTTGTAAGCGATTCCACCATCGCAGGTGCAATACCTAATTTGTTCATTTCCATGGCCGGAAGGCGTTCCTTCACGGGCACAAACATTCCTTCCATTCCGAACGCGACGCGGGTGAGTGAAAGTAAAAGAAAAATCAACTGCAAGACGGGTCCATTTTTCATAAATTATCCTGTTGTAATGTGTGTAACATCTTCTCAGCCTTGGCTTCGTCAATTAGCACAAAACGCCTTGCCTCATTTTCATAGGCGTAGACACTGGCTGTTTTTAGTTCGAACCACCAGCCATGTAAATTTAGCTTCCGTTCGCTGATTTGTCTTTGAACGGTGGGATAGGTCCTAAGATGGTCCATTTGCGTGAGCACATTTCGTTGTGAAATTCGGTTGTGCCGTTCACCGGGGCCTTCCACAAGTAGCGGGCTCCTGTCCTCCAGCAGGCTATCTTCTCCATGGCGTAACCAAGCCCGCAAATTAGGTGAGGCGATTTTTTCCCTCCCCTCCACGAGTGCCCCAATGGCCCCGCACTCCGAATGTCCGCAGACGATAATATCGTGCACTTCGAGTCTGCCCAGTGCAAATTCAAGTGCCGCGGCTTCCGATTCGTCCGCCGTTGAAATCCCCTTCTCGTCGGCCGGTGGAATCATGTTTCCTACATTTCGGACGACAAAGAGATCGCCCGGGTTCGTTGAAGCGAATACATTGACGGCCACGCGGCTGTCTGAACACGCAATAAATAGAGCATTCGGCGCCTGCCCGAGGGCCAACTTCGCAAATGTTTCTCGATACCCCGGCAACGCTTTTTGCCGAAACTCGACGATTCCCTGGATCAACTTTTTCAAACGTCGACTCGATACTTGATCTATGGCTATTTCGCAAAAATCCCGTGCAAATTTTTTAACTCTCTATTTGGTACAAATCGTAGGATGGAGTTCCTAAAAATGAAGTAGACCGTTTTCTAATGCACCTTAGAAGATCCCCGGACGTCAGTCCGGGGGTGAATCGGGCTC